>NZ_NWTD01000001.1:0-2015258 GCF_002532005.1 Sinorhizobium sp. NG07B
TCGGCGAGTAAGCCATAGGCTGTTGAAATTTCATCATCGGCCGGCTTCAACAGCGTATCGAAGACAAGCGACAGTCCCACGGCCGGCTCCCCCTTTGTCGCCAGGAGCGGATTGAAGCTGTCGAAGGTGCCGGTCTGCGAGAGTCTGATATCTCCCCCCTTCGGGGCATCGGGATTTGCATAGTCGAAATGCTTGAAACCGGGCGGATATTTGAGTTCGCCGATGAGCGATAGACCATGATGCCAAACGGGCTCTTCTTGAGCCTCTGCCAAGGGCACTGTGAACAGGGATATCGCCAGGAAAGCGGCTGCCAGCTTCATTCGTCCAAAACCGCCACAGTCCAGCATCCCGTCGTCTCTCCTCGTATTTTCAGTAATCCTTGAAACCAGAATAGGCCAAATCTGGGCAATTGACAGGACTTGCCCAAAATCAGGCGAAATTATTCAGTCACATCCGGGTGAGTCGCAAGGCTGATGCAACCGCGGCGAATCAGGATAGTATCGGCGGGATCGAGCCCGCCTGTTGCGCGTCGCTGCCGATGGGGGAATGGAATGGGATTTGACACGCGTGCCGCGCTTCGACGCTGCGGCTCCGCACTGCTGGCGCTGATGACGAGCACGGGTCTTCTCGCGACCGATGCCGCCTCGGCCGACGGCACGCCTGCCAAGGAGCTCTTCGGTGCCAGGGCCTTGCCGACCGCGGCGGCGCCGACGTCCTACGGCTTCTATTCCAAGGGCTGCCTTGCCGGCGGCATCGCCATTCCGACCGACGGCCCCACATGGCAGGCCATGCGTCTGTCGCGCAACCGCCGCTGGGGGCACCCCGAGATGATCGCTCTGATCGAGCGCTTCTCCAACGACGCGGCCGAAAAAATCGGCTGGCCAGGGCTGCTGCTCGGCGACATCTCGCAGCCGCGCGGCGGCCCGATGCTGTCCGGCCATGCCTCGCACCAGATCGGCCTCGACGCCGACATCTGGCTGACGCCGATGCCGCAGAAGACGCTCAGCTATGAGGAGCGCGAATCGATTTCCGCGACCTCGATGCTCGACAAGAGCAAGTTCCTGACGATCGACCGCTCCGTCTGGACGCCGTCCCATGCGCGGCTGATCATGCTGGCGGCGAGCTACCCCGAAGTCGAGCGCGTCTTCGTCAATCCGGCGATCAAGAAGAAACTCTGCGACACCTGGCGCGGCGATCGCGCAGCACTCGGCAAGGTGCGACCGATCTACGGCCACGACTACCATTTCCATATCCGCATCAAATGCCCGGCCGGCTCGCAAGGCTGCAAGGACCAGGCCGCAGTGCCCGCCGGCGACGGCTGCGACAAGTCGCTCGCCTGGTGGTTTACCGAGGCACCCTGGGCGAAGCCGAAGAAAAAACCCGGCGAGAAGCCGCCGAAGCCGAGGTTTGCGACGCTTGCCGACCTGCCGAAGGCCTGCGCGCTGGTGCTGAACGGCCCGGCTCCAGCCTCCGAGCAGCAGGCGACCTTCGGCACGGCCTACCGTGCTCCGGCCGCCATTCCCGCCGCCGCGACGAGCATCGAAGCCGTCATTGGGGCCGCGGCCGAGACGCCGTTTGCCGAGATCCCCGTGCCGCTGCCGCGTCCGGCGCTGCAATAAGGAAACATGTAGCAGTGTCTTTGCAATTTCACGGCACTCCTGTATAGCCGTTCAAATCGATTTAAATCGGGATCGAAGTGGGATTGCGCCGTGCTCTCCGCTCTGGCCCCGTGAGCTTGCCGGGGACGCCGCATGGCCGATCGCAGATGTCTCGCCCTGATCGCCCACGATCAGAAGAAGGATGATCTCGCCGCCTTCGCCAAGACGCACGAGGCCACGCTTTCTAGTTGGAAGATCGTCGCCACCGGCACGACCGGCGGCCGCGTTCTCGACGCCTGCCCCGGCCTCGACGTGACGCGGCTGAAAAGCGGGCCGCTCGGCGGCGACCAGCAGATCGGTGCCTTGATCGCGACCGGCGACATCGACTGCCTGATCTTCTTCGTCGACCCGCTGACCGCCATGCCGCACGACGTCGACGTCAAGGCGCTGATGCGTCTAGCCATCGTCTACGACATTCCGATGGCGCTCAACCGGGCGACCGCCGAGCAGTTGATCGACTTCAGGCGCAACTGATACATCTTCGGAAATTGTACGCGCGAGCCGGGACGAATCTGCCATGCTGACTGCGAATGACCAGAGCTTCTCCTTTCCGATCTTGATCGGCGATATCGGTGGCACGAACGCCCGCTTCGCACTGCTCGCCGACCCGTTCGCCGAGCCGCTGCAGCTGCCGCCGATCAAGACGGGAGACTTCGAGACGATTGAGGAGGCGCTCAAGAAGAGCATTCTCGATCATGTCTCCGAAAGACCCCGTTCGGCGATCCTCGCCGTGGCGGGGCCGATCAAGAGCGACGAGATCCCGCTGACCAATGCCGGCTGGGTGATCCGGCCGAAGGACATGCTGGCGAAGCTCGGGCTGCAGGACGTGCTGGTCATCAACGACTTCGAGGCGCAGGCGCTCGCGATCGCCGCTCCGGCCGAAGAGGATGTCGTGCAGATCGGCGGCGGCAGCGCCCGGCCGCGGAGTTCCCGCGCGGTGCTCGGCCCCGGCACTGGCCTCGGCGTCGCCGGTCTCGTCTTCGCCCAGGACACCTGGATCCCCGTACCGGGCGAAGGCGGGCATGTGGATATCGGTCCGCGCAGCGAGCGCGATTTCCACATATGGCCGTTCCTCGAGCCGATCGGAGGCCGCATGGCGGGGGAGCAGATCCTTTGCGGACGCGGCATCATGAATCTCTACCGCGCCGTCTGCGCGGCCGATGGCCTGGAGCCGTCGCTCAAGGATCAGGCGGAAGTGACGACCAGCGCGCTTTCCGGGCAGGATCCGGCGGCGGTCGAGACGGTGTCGCTGTTCTGCACCTATCTCGGCCGCGTCGCCGGCGACATGGCGCTGGTCTTCATGGCGCGCGGCGGCGTCTATCTCGCCGGCGGCATTTCGCAGAAGATCTTGCCGGCGCTGATGAAGCCGGAATTCCGCGCCGCCTTCGAGAATAAGGCACCGCATTCGGCGCTGATGCAAACCATACCGACCTTTGCGGTCGTCCATCCGATGGCGGCGCTTTCCGGGCTTGCCGCCTTCGCACGCGCGTCAAGAGACTTCGGTGTTGCAATGGAGGGACGGCGCTGGCGAAGCTGAGCGGCGGACCGATGCAAGGACTCGCCAAAGCAGCTTCAAACCACTATAGACCCCCGACACGTGGCGCCGACGTGCCACAGCAGGCCAGGGAAAACGGGCTTCTTGAACGCCACGAACAGAAAACAGCGCGCGATGGATTCCGAGACGATCACCGGAATTCTGCGGCGCGTCATCGCTGAGAACGGTCGCGACCACATCCGGGGCTATGCCTTCGCCATTTCCTGCCTGATCGTCGTCGCGGCAACGACCGGTTTCACCGCCTGGATCATGGAAACGGTCGTCAACGAGGCCTTCGCCAACAGGCGGGCGGATATCGTCCTGGTGATCTGCGCGGCCATTTTCGCCGCCTTCGTCCTGCGCGGCCTGGCGACCTACGGTCAAGCCGTCGCGCTGTCGAAGATCGGCAACAACATCGTGGCGCGCTATCAGCGCCGGCTTTACTCCCACATCATGGCGCTCAGCGTCGGCTATTTTCACGAGCATCGCTCGGCGCAGCTTGCGGCGAAGATCAGCCAGAACGTCAGTGGCATACGTGACGTGCTCAACATGACGGTCACGTCGATCGCCCGGGACTTCCTGACTCTGATCGGCCTGATCGGCGTCATGTTCAGCAAGGACTGGCTGCTGTCGCTGATCGTCTTCTTCGTCGCGCCGCCGCTGTTTCTCGGCCTGCGCTACATATCCAGACGTCTGCGTCTGGCGACACGCGAGGCCATCGAGGTCAACAGCCGGGTTCTCGGGGCGATGCAGGAAACGATCCAGGGCATCACCATCATCAAGGCCTTCACGATGGAGAACGAGCTCCGCCGCAAGGTCGAGACGATCATCGATCGGGCCGAGAACCGCGCCAACCGCATCGCACGCCTGAGCGAACGCACGGCGCCGATGACCGAAACCTTCGCGGGCCTCGCCATCTCCAGCGTGCTTGCCTATGCCGCCTTCCGGACGATCTACGGCAACGTGCCCCCGGGTGCTTTCTTCGCCTTCGTCACGGCGCTCTTGATGGCCTATGATCCGGCCCGCCGCCTCGCGCGGCTGCAGGTGTCGATGGAGCGCGCCGCCGTAAATGCCCGCATGATCTACGAGATCCTCGACACGATACCGCATCAGCGCGATCGCCCCGATGCGACCGAGCTCAAGCTCGGTGGGGCGACCGTCGAACTGCGCGATGTCCGCTTTTCCTATGCCAATGGCGACGAGATCCTTAAGGGTGTGAGCTTCCGCGCCGAGGGCGGTAAGACGACGGCGCTCGTCGGACCCTCCGGTGCCGGCAAGTCGACCATCATCAGCCTCATTCCGCGCTTCTACGATCCGCAGTCGGGCGAGATCCTGATCGACGGCCAGAACATCGCCGGCGTTACCAAGCAGTCGCTGCGCAACGGCCTCGCCTATGTCTCGCAGCAGCCGTATCTTTTCGAAGGCTCGATCCGCGACAATATCCGTTACGGCCGTCCCGATGCCACGGATCAGGAAGTCGAGGAGGCCGCACGGCTTGCCTATGCGCACGATTTCATTCTGGCTCAGCCGCAGGGCTACGACACGCCGGTCGGCGAGCATGGCGTGACGCTCTCCGGCGGCCAGCGGCAGCGCCTGTCGATCGCCCGGGCGCTGGTGCGCAACGCGCCCATCCTGCTTCTCGACGAGGCCACCTCGGCCCTCGACACCGAGTCCGAGGCCGCCGTGCAGAAGGCGCTCGATCAGGCGATGAGCGGGCGTACCGTGATCGTCATCGCCCACCGGCTCTCGACCGTCGTCAATGCCGACAAGATCGTCGTGATGAAGGACGGCAAGGTCGTCGAGGAGGGATCGCATGAGGAGCTTGCGCGGCGGCCGGACGGTCTCTACGCTCGCCTCCACAACCTCCAGGGCAACGGCGCGGACCTGCCTGACGAAGCGAAAATCCTGTAGATACGAGGAAATCTGGCGATGAGCGAAACGGACATGAAGCTCGTGGTGGTCGGCGCGGCCGGTCGAATGGGCCAGACGCTGATCCGGATCGTTCACGAGACGGCCGGCGTGCGGCTGCATGCCGCGATCGAGCGCTCGAATTCGCCTTTCATCGGCCGGGACGCCGGCGAGCTTGCCGGCCTCGGACCGATCGGCGTCCCCGTCACCGACAAGCCGCTCGAAGCCTTTGTCGAGGCGGAGGGAGTGCTCGATTTCACCGCGCCGGCGGCTAGCGTCGAATTCGCCGGCCTCGCGGCACAGGCGCGCATCGTTCATATCGTTGGCACGACCGGATGCTCCGCAGACGACGAGGCGAAGATCCGCGCGGCCGCCCGCCATGCACGCATCGTCAAGTCGGGCAATATGAGCCTCGGCGTCAATCTCCTGGGCGTGCTCACGGAGAAGGCGGCGCGCGCGCTAGGCCCTGCCGATTGGGACATCGAGATTGTCGAGATGCACCACAAGCACAAGGTCGACGCGCCTTCGGGCACGGCGCTCCTCATCGGTGAGGCAGCGGCGAAGGGACGCGGCATCGATCTTGCGGACCATTCCGTCCGTGTGCGCGACGGCCATACCGGCCCCCGCGCGCAAGGTACGATCGGCTTTGCGACCCTGCGCGGCGGCTCGGTCATCGGCGAGCATTCCGTGATTCTTGCGGGCGAAGGTGAACTGGTGACGCTGTCGCACAGCGCCACGGACCGCTCGATTTTCGCGCGTGGCGCCGTCACGGCGGCTCTGTGGGCGCGCAGCCAGAAGCCCGGCTTCTACTCCATGCTCGATGTTCTCGGGCTCAACTGACACGTCAAACTGCTGAAGGGAAATCGAAATGAGCGGCACTCTCGTCCTCGTCCGGCACGGCCAGAGCGAATGGAACCTGAAGAACCTTTTCACCGGCTGGCGCGATCCGGACCTGACCGAGCTTGGCGTCGAGGAAGCAAAGGCAGGCGGCAAGGCGCTCGCCGAATACGGCATCAAGTTCGACATCGCCTTCACCTCCGATCTCGTCCGCGCCCAGCGCACCTGCCAGATGGTGCTCGACGCCGTCGGCCAGTCGTCGCTGGAAACGATCCGCGACCAGGCGCTCAACGAGCGCGACTACGGCGATCTCTCCGGCCTTAACAAGGACGATGCCCGCGCCAAATGGGGCGAGGAGCAGGTGCATATCTGGCGCCGCTCCTATGACGTGCCGCCGCCCGGCGGCGAAAGCCTGCGCGACACCGGCGCCCGCGTCTGGCCGTACTACCTGACCGAAATCCTGCCGCGCGTGCTCGCCGGCGAGAAGGTGCTGGTCGCCGCCCACGGCAACTCGCTGCGCTCGCTCGTCATGGTGCTCGATCGCCTGACCAAGGAACAGGTCCTGAACCTCAACCTCGCGACCGGCGTGCCGATGGTCTACAAGCTGAAGGCGGATTCCACCGTCGCCTCCAAGGAAGTGCTCGGCGACATGTCGGCCGCGCATTGAGCGCCCACATCCTCGATCGAAGCAAAAGGGGCGCCGCGGCGCCCCATTTTGTTTCATGCCTTTCCCGCTTCCCAGCCGAGGATCGCCCGCTTTCGCGTCAGCCCCCAATGATAGCCGGTGAGTTCGCCGCCCTTGCCGAGCGCCCGGTGGCAGGGCACGACAAAGGAGATCGGGTTGCGGCCGACGGCCGCTCCGACGGCGCGCGACGCGGTCGGTTGGCCGATTTCGCCGGCGATCTTCGAATAGGTCGTCGCCTTGCCGAGCGGAATGTTCAACAGCGCCTGCCAGACCCGGATCTGGAAGTCCGAGCCGATCAGCACGATGTTGAGCGGCTCGTCGGCGCACCAGCGCTCCGGGTTGAAGATGCGGGCGGCATAGCGTGCCGTTGCCGCGCTGTCCTCGAAGTAATTGGCGTTCGGCCAGCGCCGGGCCATGTCCTCGAAGCTCGCCCGCTCCTCGCCGGCGTCGGCAAAGGCAAGGCCTGCGAGGCCGCGCTCGGTCACCATCACCAGCGCCGTGCCGAAAGGGGAAGGGTGGAAGCCGTAGCGGATCGTCAGCCCCGCGCCGCGCGCCTTCCACTCGCCGGGCGACATCGCCTCATGGGTGACGAAGAGATCGTGCAGCCGGCCGGGGCCGGAGAGCCCGACCTCGATGCTGGTCTCGAGCAGCGGCATCTCCTCCTGGCGCAGAAGCCGCTTGGCATGGTCGAGCGTCACCGCTTGCAGGAAGGCCTTTGGCGAAAGACCGGCCCAACGGGTAAAGACCTTCTGGAGCTGCGTCGGCGACTGGCTGAGGCGGCGGGCGATCGTTTCCAGCGACGGCTGGTCGCGGTAATCCTCGGTCAGCATCTCGATGACATGGCGCACCGTGTCGTAATCGGTGCCGTCCGGGGTGATGTCGGTGGGAATGGTTGTCACGACGTTCATGGATCATCTCCTGTCATGCCGCAGAAAACCATGCGGGAGACCGGATAACCACCCGATTCTTGATTCATCTCGACCGGGCCGTGGCGAGCGCGCGGGAGAAGGCGAGGGCGAAGGTTTCGCGATCGTCGCGGTTGAGGAACGAACCGATCTCAGTCTGCCGGCCGTCGCCGCTGATCCTCATCGAGACGATGCCGATCTCCTGGTGGCGCTTGATGCTGAAGCGCGCCCAGAAGGGGTTGAAGCGATGCTCGATCATGTTTCCCGATGGCGCGAACTTCCTCACCGACACGTCGGTGCGCGAGACGCTGACCTCCTCGCGGGCGCGCGCCGAATGGTAGTTGAGCCAAAAGGCGCCGAAGAGCAGCACGAAATCGAGGCCGAAGAAGAACACGATCGGCCAGGCGCCGATGACCAGGAACACCAGGACATGCACGGCGCTCATCGCAGCCGCGATCATCAGCAGGATCTTGAACCCTTTGAGGCCGAGCGAGCGGTAGGGGGTGAGTTCCGCCGAAAAGATCGGCGCGTCGTTGATGCTTGTCTCGGCGTTGCCTTCGGTCATAACCAATGACTATAGATGCAGCATGAAAAACGTGAAACGCAAATTGTCGCCGGGACCCGCGAAACCGCGCGCGGCAACGGCTGCCCGCCGATCCACGCGGCAGCGCAGTGTCTATAGCAAGGCGGAGATCGAGGAAATCTTTCGCCGCTTCTCGGTCCAGCGGCCGGAGCCGAAGGGCGAGCTCGAACATGTCAACGCCTTCACGCTGCTGGTGGCGGTGGCGCTTTCGGCGCAGGCGACGGATGCCGGCGTCAACAAGGCGACGCGGCCGCTCTTTGTCGTCGCCGACACGCCCGAAAAGATGATGGCGCTCGGCGAAGACAAACTGCGCGACTATATCAAGACTATTGGCCTTTACCGCAACAAGGCAAAGAATGTCATCGCGCTCAGCCAAAAGCTGATCGCCGATTTCGGCGGCGAGGTGCCGAAGACGCGCGAGGAGCTCAGGACGCTGCCGGGCGTCGGCCGCAAGACCGCCAATGTGGTGCTGCAGATGGCCTTCGGCCAATCGACCATTGCCGTCGACACGCATCTCTTCCGCATCGCCAACCGCATTCGCCTCGCACCCGGCAAGACGCCGGACGAGGTTGAGGCCAATCTGATGCGGGTCATCCCGGAGACATATCTCTACCACGCCCATCATTGGCTCATCCTGCACGGCCGCTATGTGTGCAAGGCGCGCCGGCCGGAATGCGAGCGCTGCATCATCGCCGACATCTGCAAGTCGCCCGAAAAGAGTTGCGACATTCCGGCGCCGCTTGTCGAATTGCCGCCACAGGTCCTTCCGGTCGCCGGCTGACGACCCAGCTCTTCATGGGTCGATCAAGCGATCGATCAGCCTGTCGATCGCATAGGCATAGTCGGCCCGCGCCGCACCGGCATCGATCTCGAGCGCTGCCCGGTCGAAGGCGGCGGACAAGAGGAAGGCCATCGCCTTGACCGCCTTCTCCTCGAGGCGGTGGGGAGCCATGGCCGCGCTCAATCCTTCTTCGAGAGTTCTGCCGCCATGCGCGGCGTCGATCGCCGCCATCTCGGTGACGCCGAGGACGGCCGGGCCGTCGAGCAGCAGCAGGCGCACCCGGCCGGGAACCGCCATCGCGTCGAAATAGGCGGCTGCCCCGGCGAGCAGCGCCTCGCGCGGCGCGAGGCCGTCGGGAGCGAACTGCTCGATCGTTGCGGCGACTTCGCGCGCCTCCCTTTCTATCACCGCCCGAAACAGCGACTTCTTGTCCTCGAAATGGTGATAGAGCGCGCCGCGCGTAAGCCCCGCCGCGGCGACGATCTCCGGCGTCGCCGTGTCGGCATAGCCCTTGTCGACGAAGAGTGCGTGTGCCGCGTCGATGATGGCGGCGCGGGTCGTGTCCGAGCGTTCGCGATTCGACCGGCGGCTTCTTTCCTGTTGCATACATGCAGCCTGTATGTTAATTAGATACATACAGATTGTATGATAATGATCGATGGAGGAAAAGCATGAAAACCACGAGCTACTATCCGGTGATCATGACCGCCGATGTGCGGGCTACAGCCGATTTCTATGTGAAGCATTTTCGCTTCGAGGCGCTTTTCGAGAGCGACTGGTACATGCATCTGCAGTCGAGCGAGGACGAACATGTCACGCTTGCCGTCCTCGACTACCGCCACGAGACCGTTCCGGAGCAACGTCGCGCCCCGGTTCAGGGTCTGCTTTTGAACTTCGAAGTCGAGGATCCCGACCGGCTCTATGCCGAGATGCGAGACGCTGGGCTTCCCATTCTCAAGGCCCTCTGTGACGAAGACTTCGGCCAGCGGCATTTCATCACCGCCGATCCGAACGGCGTGATGATCGATGTGATCAAGCCGATCCCGCCGAGCGCCGCCTTCGCAGACGCCTATGATGAAAGGGCGCTGCCGGCGTGATGGCGGCATTTTCGCAGCATTGTTAGAGCTCCGGCGCTACTCGCGCGCCTCAAAGGCGGTACGGCTCTTCCAAATGGTCGGAAAACCGCTATTAACGAACACCGGCCATTCAGGAACCGGACGGAGCTCATGACGAAATTCGATGTACTGACGATCGGCAATGCGATCGTCGATATCATTGCGCGCTGCGATGACAGCTTTCTCGTGCACAACGGCATCATCAAGGGCGCGATGAACCTCATCGATGCGGAGCGGGCGGAACTCCTTTATTCGCGCATGGGCCCGGCTGTCGAAGCCTCCGGCGGCAGCGCCGGCAACACCGCCGCGGGTGTGGCGAGCCTCGGCGGCCGCGCCGCCTATTTCGGCAAGATCGCCAGCGACCAGCTCGGCCAGATCTTTACCCACGACATCCGCGCACAAGGGGTGCATTTCCAAACCAGGCCGCTCGACAGCCTGCCGCCGACCGCGCGCTCTATGATCTTCGTCACCGAGGACGGCGAGCGCTCGATGAACACCTATCTCGGCGCCTGTGTCGAACTCGGTCCGGAAGACGTCGAGCCCGACGTCGTCGCTCAATCGACGGTCACCTATTTCGAGGGCTATCTCTGGGACCCGCCGCGGGCCAAGGACGCGATCCGCGAGGCGGCAAAAATTGCCCATGCGCACGGGCGCGAAACGGCGATGACTCTGTCGGACAGCTTCTGCGTGCACCGCTATCGGGACGAGTTCCTCGACCTGATGCGTTCCGGCACCGTCGATATCGTTTTCGCCAACAAGCAGGAGGCGCTGGCGCTCTACGAGACGGAGGATTTCGATGAGGCGCTTCGAATGCTCGCCGGGGACTGCAAGCTCGCCGCCGTGACCCTCAGCGAGGAAGGCTCGATCGTCGTTCGCGGCGAGGAAAGGGTGCGGGTCGGCGCGACGGCCGTCGCGCAGGTGGTCGACACGACCGGCGCCGGCGACCTCTATGCGGCCGGCTTCCTCTACGGCTACACGACCGGCAGATCGCTCGAAGACTGCAGCAAGCTCGGCAACCTGGCTGCCGGCATCGTCATCGGCCAGATCGGCCCGCGCCCAATGGTCTCGCTTGCCGGTGCCGCAAGGGAAGCCGCTCTTCTCTAGGGTTGGACAGCTACTTGAAGGCCTCGCCCGGATAGGCGCCCCAGATTTCGCTCTGGGCGATCCAGCCTTCCACCCCTTGCGTCTCGGCATGGCACCAGTCGCCATTGCACTCGCCGATATGCAAAAGCACGCCCGGCTGCATGCGGGCGACGATCGGTGCGGTGCTCTGCGGGTCGCGTCGCAGGTTGACGAAGACGCCTTCGCCCTTGCCGCGCATCCACGGTGCGGCAACGGCGGTGCGATCGCCGGAAAGCAGCGCCTGGTTGACCCAGCCTTCCGTGCCGTCGGCGTCCCGGATGCGGCGCCAGTTGTCATATTCCTGGATGATCTCGACGGGAACGCCGTTCTTCAGATAGCGGAAGGCGACGGCGTAGTCGAGGCTCGGCCCGATCCTGAGATTGACGCTCTTGGACTTGAGGCTGACGAAGCGGGGGAGCGGCAGACCGCTCGGACCCTTGGCCGCCTGGGCGAAGGCGGCGGAATTCATGCTGGCCGTTGCGAGGACCGTGGCCAGCAGCAATAGAGAGGCTTTGGAAATGAAGTGACGCATGACGAAGCCCATGTTCCGATCCTAAGCGAAGCCTTGCGGTGTCTCAGCGGAGCCGTTCGCCTTCTCAGACGCACAAGGCTCGCTGTGGCACGTTGAATTGCCGCATATTCCAAACCTCGGGTCGGTTCCGATCCGAAGAAGCACCCAGAGACGCGCCTCGCCGGGCGCGCGCCGCGAATCCTTTACCCGGACAGCGACTTTCAATTGTCTTCCCCACCGGGTCTGGTAGAAATTGCGGCTATAGGGGAGAACTATCACCCAACTTGGTTAAGGACCCGTCAACGAGGGCCGCTCGCAGGAATGACAAGCAAGAAGAAGCCAACCGTCTACATCACCCGGAAACTGCCGGAAGTCGTCGAAACGCGCATGCGCGAGCTGTTCGACGCGGAACTCAACATCGACGATACGCCGCGCAGCCAGCCGGAGCTGGTTGCTGCGGTGAAGAGGGTCGATGTGCTGGTTCCGACGCTGACGGACCGGATCGATGCGGCGCTGATCGAGCAGGCGGGCCCGCAACTGAAGCTCATCGCGGCCTTCTCGAACGGCGTCGACAATATCGATGTCGATGCCGCCGCCCGCCGGGGAATAACCGTCACCAACACGCCGAACGTGCTGACGGAAGACACCGCCGACATGACCATGGCCTTGATCCTAGCGGTGCCGCGCCGGCTTGCCGAGGGCGCGCAGGTGCTGACCGACCGCAAGGGCGAATGGGCCGGCTGGTCGCCGACCTGGATGCTCGGCCGGCGCATCGCCGGCAAGCGCATCGGCATCGTCGGCATGGGGCGGATCGGCACGGCGGTCGCCCGCCGCGCCAAGGCCTTCGGGCTGTCGATCCACTATCACAACCGCCATCGCGTCAAGCGGGAGACCGAGGAGATGCTGGAGGCGACCTATTGGGACAGCCTCGACCAGATGCTCGCCCGCGTCGATATCGTCTCGGTCAATTGCCCGTCGACGCCCGCCACCTATCATCTGCTCTCGGCGCGCCGGCTGGCGCTGATGCGCCCAGACAGCTACATCGTCAACACCGCCCGCGGCGACGTGATCGACGAGACGGCGATGATCAAGAGCCTGCGGGAGGGCAAGATCGCAGGGGCCGGCCTCGATGTCTTCGAGAACGAACCGGCCGTCAATCCCAAGCTCATCCGGCTTGCCGGCGAGGGCAAGGTCGTTCTCTTGCCGCATATGAGCTCGGCGACGCTCGAAGGCCGCATCGACATGGGCGACAAGGTGGTGATCAACATCCGCACCTTCTTCGACGGCCACCGCCCGCCGGACCGGGTGCTGCCGGGGCGGGATTGAGGCGGCTACCGGGTGTTTTCGGGTGCAGCCGCCGCGCAACGCCCCCACAAGGGGATCGTTGTGGGGAGCGGCAATACGGGACGCCGCCCTTATCGCAGCATCTTCCGCATCTCGATCGATGTCGGGCGGGTGAAGCCCGGATGGGCGGAGCGGCCGGTCTCGACGAAGCCCCAGGCCGCGAAGGTGGCGTGATTTTCGGTGAGTTCGATCCGCGTCTGGAGCCTCAGCGCCGGCAGTCCGAGGCTTCGGGCGGTCTCCTCCGCGGCGGTAAGCAGCTGTCGGCCGAGACCTTTGCCCTGATGGCCGGGATCGATGGCGAGCTTGCCGATATAGAGGCAGTCCGGTTCGGGCTTCAAGAACACGCAGCCAAGAAGATCGGCGCCGTTGGCGACGACGAAACCGACCTCGTCCCTCGATTTTTGGCGCAGGGACTCGACCGTCAGCGCATGGGCGGAGGAGGGCGGGTCGATCCGCCCGTCCATGGAGGCAAAGGATTTCAGGATCAGCGCCAGGAGCTCCTCGTAGCGATCGAAGCCCGGGTCGAGGCGGAGCGTTTCCATTCCGTCGCTCAAGCCCGGCCGCGCCGGTAGCGGATCGTGTTGAAAGTGGCGGCGAGGCCGTCATAGAGCAGCAGCCGGCCGATAAGCGGCTCGCCGATGCCGGTGATGAGCTTGATCGCTTCCATCGCCTGAAGCGTGCCGACGACGCCGGTCAGCGCTCCGACCACGCCGGCTTCGGCGCAGGCCGGCACCGCGCCCGGCGGAGGCGGCGTCGGGAAGAGATCGCGATAAGACGGATTGGGGTGCCCGCCGGCATCCGCCTCGTAAGGCTTCAACACGGTGACGGAACCGTCGAACCGCCCGACCGCGCCGGTGACGAGCGGAAGGCGCGCCGCCTCCGCCGCATCGGCCGCGAGGTAGCGCGTATCGAAATTGTCCGAACCGTCGACGACGAGGTCGTATTGCTGGAAGATCGCCTCTGCATTTTCGGATGCGAGGCGCAACGCGTGCGGCGCGACTTCCACATGCGGGTTGAGATTGGCAATTGCGGCGGCGGCGCTTTCGACCTTCGGCCGGCCGACATCGCCGGTGGCGTGGATGACCTGGCGCTGCAGGTTGGACAGCGACACGGCGTCATCGTCGACGATGCCGAGCCGGCCGACGCCAGCCGCGGCGAGATATTGCAGCACCGGGGCGCCGAGCCCGCCGGCGCCGATGACCAGCACGCGCGCGGCCTTCAGCTTCTGCTGTCCGGCGCCGCCGATCTCAGGGAGCACGATATGGCGCGCGTAACGGGCGATTTCCGATGAGTCGAGTGCTGCTGCGGTCATGTCCGTCTCCGTGGATGCCTGTCGGCGCCTTTTTTTAAAGCACGCCATGGAGCAGGCGGATGTCACTCCGAAACGCGGCCGTTTGCAACCGTCAGATGGCAGGCCCGTCCGCCGAGCGCCTCGAACATCGCCCGGTCCGTCCCGGTCATGAAGGCCTGACCGCCGAGCTCGTCGACGCGGTCGAAGAGAGCCGCCCGCCGCCCCTGATCGAGATGGGCGGCGATCTCGTCGAGCAGCAGCACCGGCGCGTGCCCGGTCAGGTCGCCGACGAGCCGCGCATGGGCGAGCACGAGCCCGACGAGCAGCGCCTTCTGCTCGCCGGTCGAGCAGCGTTCCGCCTCCATGTCCTTTTCCCGGTGGCGAATCAGGAGATCGCTGCGGTGCGGCCCTTCGAGCGTTCGCCCCGCCGCCGCATCGCGGATGCGGCCGTCGCTGAGCATCGAGAGATAGCGTTCTTCGAGGTCGTAGGCGGGCAGGCCGTGACAATCGTCGAGAAAGCCGGCAAGCGAAAGACCGGCGGACGGGAAGCTGCCGCCGCCTTGGCTGCGTTCCACAAGTGCCGTCAAAAGCCCAAGCATTTCCAGCCGCGCAAGCGCCATCGAGACGCCCAAGCCTGCCATTTCGCGCTCGATCGCGGTCAGCCAGGCGGGATCCGGCCGGAATTCCGAGAGCAGCCGGTTGCGGCTGCGCATCGCTCGGTCGAACTCGCTGGCGCGCCGGCCATGCTCGGGATCGAGCGACAGCACCAGCCGGTCGAGAAACCGCCGCCGATCCGAGGATGGACCGGTGAACAGCCCGTCCATCGCCGGCGTCAGCCACAACACGCGCAGATGGTCGGTGAGTTCGTCGACGGTGCGGGTCGGCGTGCCGTTGAGCCTCAGGCGGCGCGACTGCCCTTCCTCCGCACCCGCCGTGCCCGTGCCGATCTCCACCGGCCCGTCCATGCCCTCGACCGCCGCGAAAACCGAAAAACCGTCCGCCGCGCCCACCCGGGCGACATCCGCATAAGCCGCGCGACGCAGCCCCCGCCCCGGCGAGAGAAAGGAGATCGCCTCCATAAGGTTGGTCTTGCCCGCGCCGTTCTCGCCGGTCAGCACCACATGGCGCTGGTCGAGCTCGAGCGACAGCGCCGCGTAGTTGCGAAAATCACTGAGTTTCAGGCGGCTGAGATAGACCTTATGGGGCATTGCGGGTCCGCGTTCGACGTGCCTGTCAGGTAGGACGAAAGCCCGGCCGAGGCAAGCCGAAAGGCTCTCGCCCGAGGCGTGGACCGGTCACGTGGCCGGGCCCTGCGCCAAACCGCTGTGGGAAAGCCCCGTTTTTCCGCTGCTTCGGAACTTTTCACGGGCGTGCAGGTACAATATGACAGCGGCATGACAATCGACAACCGTATGGATCGCTGATGCTCGGCCTGTTTCGCAAGCTCCTCCCCCGTGAAGACCGGTTCTTCGATCTCTTCGAGCAGCACTCGCGCACCGTCTTGGAGGCGGCGGAGGCGCTGAAGGCGTTGCTCGCCGGCGGACCGGACATCGAACGTCATTGCGACCGCATCGTCCAGCTCGAGGACGAGGCCGACGGGATCACCCGGGAGGTCCTGCTCGCTGTGCGCCGCAGCTTCATCACACCCTTCGACCGCGGCGACATCAAGGATCTCATCCAGTCGATGGACGATGCGATCGACATGATGCACAAGACGGTGAAGACCATCCGGCTCTACGAGCAGCAGAGCTTCGATCCCGGCATGCGGGCGATGGGCGCCGCAGTCGTCGAGGCTGCCCACCTTGTCGCCGAGGCCATTCCGCTCCTCAACCGGATCGGCGTCAATGCGCATCGCCTGAGCACGATCGCAGAAGAGGTCACCCGCGTCGAAGGCCGTTCCGACGAGCTGCATGAGCAGGGCCTGAAGGACCTCTTCAAGCGCCATGGCAGCACCAATCCCATGGCCTATATCATCGGCAGCGAAATCTTTAGCGAGCTGGAGAAGGTCGTCGACCGCTTCGAGGATGTTGCCAACGAGATCAGCGGCATCGTGATCGAGAACGTCTGATGGACGCCACACTCGCCTTCCCGCTGCTTGTGGGCCTCATCGGAGTCGCCCTGTTCTTCGACTTTCTGAACGGATTGCACGATGCGGCGAATTCGATCGCAACGATCGTGTCGACGCGGGTGCTGCGGCCGCAATATGCCGTCATGTGGGCGGCTTTCTTCAACTTCATCGCCTTTTTGTTTTTCGGCCTGCACGTGGCCGAGACGCTCGGGAAGGGGATCATCAATCCCGGCATCGTTACGCCGCAGGTCATCTTTGCGGCATTGATCGGCGCAATCGCCTGGAACATCCTGACATGGGTCTTCGGCATCCCATCGAGTTCCTCGCATGCCCTCGTCGGCGGCCTTGTCGGCGCGGGCCTCGCAAAGGCCGGCTTCAGCTCCATCGTCTGGTCCGGCCTCCTGAAGACCGCCGGCGCCATCGTCATGTCGCCCGGCATCGGCTTCGTGCTCGCTCTCCTGCTGGTGCTGATCGTCTCCTGGCTGTTCGTGCGCCAGACGCCGTTTGCCGTCGACAGCACGTTCCGCGGCCTGCAATTCGTTTCGGCCTCGCTCTATTCGCTCGGCCATGGCGGCAATGATGCCCAGAAGACGATGGGCATCATCGCCGTGCTCCTGTTTTCGCAGGGCTATCTCGGGCCGGAATTCCATGTGCCCTTTTGGGTAGTCATCACCTGCCAGGCGGCGATCGCGCTCGGTACGCTGTTCGGCGGCTGGAGGATCGTCCACACCATGGGATCGAAGATCACAAAGCTCAATCCGATGCAGGGTTTCTGTGCCGAGACCGGTGGCGCCATCACGCTGTTTGCAGCGACCTGGCTCGGGATTCCGGTCTCGACAACGCACACGATCACCGGCGCCATCATCGGCGTCGGGTCGGCCCGGCGCGTCTCGGCCGTGCGCTGGGGGATTGCCGGAAACATCGTCGTCGCCTGGGTGATAACAATGCCCGCCGCCGCGCTGATTTCGGCCCTCTCCTATTACGCGGTCGACCTCGTCGGCTAGAGAGCGCGCGCAGCCGCCAGCACATGGACTGACCGACTCGCCCCGAAATGGTCGGCGCTCGGGGGCCGCCGCGACATTGGCAGTATTTCCGGCGGGGTGTATATATTCGTAGCCTGAGGAATTGTCTCTGGAGGGGACGATGACGGACGTCAAATGGACGATCAAGGGCCGCGAATTCATTCATTGCAATTGCGCCTATGGCTGCCCCTGCCAGTTCAATGCCCTGCCGACGCAAGGGCATTGCAGCGCCGTGGGGGTGATCGAGATCGAGGAAGGCCATCACGGCGATACGCGACTCGACGGCCTGAGGTGCGGGATGATCGTCGCCTGGCCGGGTGCCATCCACGAGGGCAGGGGCGAAGTCGTGCCGATCGTCGACGAGCGCGCCTCGGACGCCCAGCGCGAGGCGCTGCTGCGCATCATGAGCGGCCAGGACACCGAACCCGGTGCGACCTTCTTCCAGGTGTTCTCGACGACCTTCGAGACGTTCCACGATCCGGTCTTCGCGCCGATCGACTTCGAGGTCGACATCGAGAAGCGGACGGCGCGCGTCCGCGTACCGGGATGGATGGAGGCGCGCGGCGAGCCGATCCTCAATCCGGTGACCGGCGATTCGCATCGCGCCCGCCTTAACCTGCCGAACGGGTTCGAGTACGACACCTGCGAGATGGGGCGGGGCTGGGCCGACACGACCGGTGTCCTGCCGCTCTCGCTAGCGGACTCGCACGCCCATTTCGCCAGGATCCATATGACCGAACGCGGCGTGGTGCATTGACACCATGACCGACACCACGCTCGAAGCCCTGTTGCGCCGCGACCGGGCGATCGTCGCGGCGGCGATCGCCGCTCTGGCAGCGATCGCCTGGATCTACATCCTGTGGCTGGCCGCCGGGATGGACGGCATGCCGATGCCGGCGGCGGGTGGCGACGGAGCCATGTCCATGGAACCCGGCATGGACATGGATATGGACATGGACATGGACATGGGAGGCGGGACGAGCGCCGGTCCGCTCGACTGGGTGCTGGGGATGTCGCCACGTCCTTGGGGCACCGTCGAGGCCGGCATCACCTTGACCATGTGGGTGGTGATGATGGTCGGCATGATGCTTCCTTCGGCGTCGCCGATGATCCTTCTCTATGCCCGTGTCGGACGGCAGAGCCTACGCGACGGCAAGCCTTTCGCTTCGGCTGGCTACTTCACCGGCGGCTATCTCGCCGTCTGGGCCGGCTTTGCCCTGGTCGCTACGCTCGGGCAATGGCTGATCGAAGGCATCCTGCTGACCCCGGCGCTCGCAAGCGCCAGTCGTCTCTTCAGCGGCATTGTGCTGGTCGTCGCGGGCCTTTACCAATGGACGCCGCTCAAGGACGCCTGCCTGACCCAATGCCAGGCGCCGATCGTTTTCCTGCAGCGGCACGGCGGCTTCCGAAGCGATCCGGGCGGCGCCGCGAAGCTGGGCTTCCGCCACGGTCTCTATTGCGTCGGCTGCTGCTGGGCGCTGATGGGCCTCCTGTTCGTCGGCGGGGTCATGAATGTCTTATGGATCGCCGCGATCGCTGTCTTCGTGCTGGCCGAAAAGCTGCTGCCGGCCGGGCGCATCCTGTCGCGGATTGCCGGTTCGGCGCTTGTGATCTCTGGTATCTGGCAATTGGCTGCGGTGCTGGGCTGGCCTGCCGCTGCCATGTGAGAGTGGGTGTGTGTTGTGTGTGGCGCCCCTCATCCCGCTGCCGCGACCTTCTCCCATTTTGATGGGGAGAAGGGGTAAACCGCGCCCTCCAGTCCCCTCTCCCCGTCATGACGGGAGAGGGCTAGTCCCCGGGTTAAACCCGAGGAGAGGGGCAAATGTGAGAGGCGAACTAATCGCTCAGCGTATCGAAGAAATCCTTCATGCGAGAGAAGAAGCCCGCCGATTGCGGATTATTTTCCTTCGACGAGATCTGCTCGAACTCCTGCAGCAATTCGCGCTGGCGCTTGGTGAGCTTCTGCGGCGTCTCGATCTGGATCTGGATATAAAGGTCGCCCGTCTGGTTGGAGCGCAGCACCGGCATGCCCTTGCCCTTCAGGCGGAACTGCTTGCCGGCCTGGGTTCCCTCCGGCACGGTGACGCGCGATTTCGTGCCGTCGAGAGTGGTGACGTCGAACTTGCCGCCGAGGGCGGCCGTCGTCATCGAGATCGGCACGCTGCAGTAGAGATCCGCCCCGTCCCGTTGGTAGAACTCATGCGGCTTGACCGACAGGAAAATATAGAGGTCGCCGGCCGGGCCGCCGCGCAGGCCGGCTTCGCCCTCGCCGGAAAGGCGGATGCGGGTGCCGTCCTCGATGCCGGTCGGAATGTTGACCGACAGCGTGCGCTCCTCGGTGACCCGGCCCTGGCCATGGCATTTCGTGCAGGGATCGGTGATCGTCTGGCCGCGGCCGCCGCAGGTCGGGCAGGTGCGTTCGATCGAGAAGAAGCCCTGGGCGGCGCGGATGCGGCCTGAGCCCTGACAAGTGGCGCAGGTCTTCGGGCTGGTGCCCGGCTTCGCACCGGAACCGGTGCAGACGTCGCAGGTGACCGAAGTCGGCACGCGGATCTGCGCCGTCTTGCCGGAAAACGCCTCCTCGAGGGTGATCTCCATATTGTAGCGGAGATCGGCACCGCGTTCGCGGCCGCCTGAAGAGCGACGCTGCCGGCCACCCATCATCTCGCCGAAGATGTCTTCGAAAATGTCCGAGAAGCCGCCGGCGCCGCCGCCGGCAAAGCCATTGCCGAATCCGGCTCCCATGCCCCCCTGCTCGAAGGCGGCGTGGCCGTATCGGTCGTAGGCGGCCCGCTTCTGCGGGTCCTTCAGCGTCTCATAGGCCTCGTTGATTTCCTTGAAGGATTTTTCCGCTTCCTGGTCCCCGGGATTGCGGTCCGGGTGATATTTCATCGCCAGTTTACGGAAAGCGCTTTTCAGCTCCTTCTCGTCCGCGTTTTTTTGAACGCCAAGCGTTTCGTAAAGATCACGTTTCATGCTTCAACGGTTGTCCAGTTGACAAGGCTTGCCAGCGCGAAGGGTCCGACCCTGATTATCTTGCCACAGGATTTAGTAAACCTTGAAGCGCGATACCATAGCCCAAACGTCGTCCGCGTGGTTTTTTGACGGGAATAATGGTGTTCCCGCACCATTTCCCGTCCTTATCGCCTCGTGATGCCTTCGCCTACCCGCCTCGTCGGCCGGCTTTTCATGTCGCGGCGAGGTCTCGGTATACAGAAAAGCCCGGGATCGCTCCCGGGCCCTGTTCGTCCGAGGACGCGAACCTATGCCGACCGCTTGCGGTCGTCCTCGTCCTTGACTTCCTCGTAATCGGCATCGACGACATCGTCGCCGTCGCGCTTGGCGTCGGCGGCCGCATCCGCGTGCGCCGCTTCGGCCTGCTGGGCTTCATAGATCGCCTGGCCGAGCTTCATGGAGACTTCCATGAGCGTGTTGGTCTTCGCCTTGATGTCCTCGGCGTCCGGCTCGGACGCTTCGACGGCGGTCTTCAGCGCCGCGATCGCGTCGCTGATCGCCTTGCGATCCGTCTCCGAAACCTTGTCGCCATATTCCTTCAGCGACTTCTCGGAAGAATGGATCAGGCTTTCGGCCTGGTTCTTGGCTTCGACCCCTTCACGGCGCTTCTTGTCGGCCTCGGCATTGGCCTCGGCGTCCTTGACCATCTTCTCAATGTCGGCGTCGGAAAGGCCGCCCGAGGCCTGGATGCGGATCTGGTGCTCCTTGCCGGTGCCCTTGTCCTTGGCCGAGACCTGGACGATGCCGTTGGCGTCGATGTCGAAGGTCACTTCGATCTGCGGCATGCCGCGCGGTGCCGGCGGAATGCCGACGAGGTCGAACTGGCCGAGCAGCTTGTTGTCGGCCGCCATCTCACGCTCGCCCTGCGAGACGCGGATCGTCACGGCGGACTGGTTGTCGTCGGCGGTCGAGAAGACCTGGCTCTTCTTGGTCGGGATCGTCGTGTTGCGCTCGATCAGGCGGGTGAAGACGCCGCCGAGCGTTTCGATGCCGAGCGACAGCGGCGTCACGTCGAGGAGCAGCACGTCCTTGACGTCGCCCTGCAGCACGCCGGCCTGGATGGCAGCGCCCATGGCGACCACCTCATCCGGGTTGACGCCCTTGTGCGGCTCCTTGCCGAAGAGCTGCTTCACGGTTTCCTGGACCTTCGGCATGCGGGTCATGCCGCCGACGAGAACGACTTCGTCGATCTCGGCAGCCGAAACACCGGCATCCTTGAGGGCCGCCTTGCACGGCGCGATGGTCTTCTGGATCAGGTCCTCGACCAGGCTCTCGAACTTGGAGCGCGATAGCTTCATCGTCAGGTGCTTCGGACCGGACGCATCGGCGGTGATGAACGGCAGGTTGATCTCGGTCTGCTGCGAGGACGACAGCTCGATCTTCGCCTTTTCGGCAGCTTCCTTGAGGCGCTGCAGTGCGAGCTTGTCGTTCTTGAGGTCGATGCCCTGTTCCTTCTTGAACTCGGCAGCCAGGTACTCGACGAGACGCATGTCGAAGTCTTCACCGCCGAGGAAGGTGTCGCCGTTGGTGGACTTCACCTCGAAGACGCCGTCGCCGATTTCAAGCACGGAAATATCGAAGGTGCCGCCGCCGAGGTCGTAGACGGCGATCGTCTTGCCTTCCTTCTTGTCGAGGCCGTAGGCGAGTGCTGCCGCGGTCGGCTCGTTGATGATGCGCAGCACGTCGAGGCCGGCGATCTTGCCGGCGTCCTTGGTGGCCTGGCGCTGGGCGTCGTTGAAATAGGCCGGGACGGTGATGACGGCCTTCTCGACCTTCTCGCCAAGATAGGATTCGGCGGTTTCCTTCATCTTCTGAAGGATCATCGCGGAGATCTGCGACGGGGAATAGCTCTTGCCGTGCGCCTCGACCCAGGCGTCGCCATTGTCGGCCTTGACGATCTTGTAGGGGACCATCCCCTTGTCCTTCTGGGTGGTCGGATCCTCGAAGGTGCGGCCGATCAGGCGCTTGATCGCAAAAAGGGTGTTTTCGGGGTTGGTGACCGCCTGGCGCTTGGCCGGCTGGCCGACGAGACGTTCGCCGTCGTCGGAAAAAGCCACCATAGACGGGGTTGTGCGTGCGCCTTCGGCGTTTTCGATTACCTTCGCGTCCTTGCCGTCCATCACGGCGACGCAGGAGTTGGTCGTTCCGAGGTCGATACCAATAACTTTAGCCATGTCGTTCTCTCCTTGCAGCGGACTGTCGGAACCCGGTCAGGCATTCATGGGACAGCCCCTAACGGGATGGTCGTTTGCATTTCATCGCAGCCGCGGCTGCGCCGATGCGGCGTATATAAGGACCGGCGTTTCGGACTGCAAGGCATTCTGCGGGCGGATCAGGGGCAAAAGCAAGCCGCCTCTCCGCGGTCCTGAACAGGGCACCGGCGCGCGCGATAGGTGCGCCAGCGATCCGTCAGGCTGGCCTTGCGGTGTGCGCCGCGCTCAACCCCCGGTCAGGAGCTCGAAAAGCGTGGTACGCCGGGTCGCGCCGGTCGTCTCTCCGACGCCTGCCGGCGGGATGGGGCCGCCCGCCGGCTCTTCCATCGGGCGGGACTGATCGGCGGCGACTGCACCGTCCATTGTCGCTGGCCGTTCCGGGAAGGCTGCGGGATCACCAAAGCGGTCAGGCAGGGCCTCGCCGCCGGCGACGGGGCCGGTCTCGTCGAAGACCGGCTGGACACCGGTCGTGCCGAACAGCGGCGAAGGCGAAAGTCCCTGATGGGCGGCGACCATGAAATCGTGCCAGGCCTTGGCCGGCAGCCCGCCGCCGGTCACCTTCTTCATCGACTTGCCGTCGTCATTGCCGAACCAGACGCCGGTGGTCAAATTCGACGTATAGCCGACGAAGAGCGCGTCGCGGAAGGATTGCGTCGTGCCGGTCTTGCCGGCCGCCTCCCAGTCGGGCAGCCGCGCCTTCTTGCCGGTGCCGTCGGTCAGCACCCGCACCATCATCCGGTTCATCTCGCTGACGATCGCCGGGTCGAGCACGCGCGGCGGGTTGTCATAGGTGTTTTCGTAGAGCACCGTGCCGTCGGCGGTGGAGATGCGGCGGATGACATGCGGGGTCGCCTTGAAGCCGCCATTCATGAAGGGTGCGTAGGAGGAAGTGAGCTCGACGAGCGTGACCTCGGACGTGCCAAGCGCGATCGATGCATTGGCCTGCATTTCGGAATCGATCCCGAGGCGATGCGCGAGCTTGACGACGTTCGGCGGTCCCACCTCCATGACGAGCTGGGCGGCGATGGTGTTCAGCGAATTGGCCAGCGCATCGGCAAGGGTCACCTCGCCGCGATATTTCTGGTCGTAGTTCTCCGGCGTCCAATTGCCGATCCTGACCGGCGCGTCGTTCCTGACCGACATGGGGCTGCGGCCGATTTCGAGCGCCGCCGCATAGACGAAGGGCTTGAACGCCGAGCCCGGCTGGCGCTTGGCCTTGGAAGCCCGGTCGAACTGGCTCTCCGCATAGTCCCGGCCACCGACCAGCGCCCGGATCGCGCCGGTGCCGTCGATCGACACGAGTGCCGCCTGCGAGGCGTTGAGCTTGCCGCCCTCCCCGTCGAGGGTGGCGGCGATCACCTCCTCGGCCTTCTTCTCGAGCGTCAGATCGATGGTGGTATCGACGATCAGGTCCTGCTTGATCTCGCCGATCATGCCGGGAAGCTGGTCCATCACCATGTCGGCGACATAATGCTCGGCGCCCGACCAGAAGCTCTTCGCCCGGGTCGGCGTCTGCGACATCGCCGTCTTGATCTCGGCATCGCTGATGAAGCCTTCCTCGCGCATGGCGCCGAGCACCACCTGGGCGCGCGCTTCGGCGGCTTGAGGGTCGCGCGCCGGCGAAAGCCGCGACGGCGCCTTCAAGAGGCCGGCCAGCACCGCCGCCTCGCCGAGATTGACGTCGCGCGCCGACTTGTTGAAGTAGCGCCGCGACGCTGCCTCGACGCCATAGGCGTTGGAGCCGAAGAAGACGCGGTTGAGATACATCGCCAGGATCTGGTCCTTGGTGTATTTCTGCTCCAGCCAGAAGGCGAGCAGCACCTCCTGCACCTTTCGCTCGAGCGTCCGCTCCGGCGAGAGGAACAGGTTCTTGGCAAGCTGCTGCGTCAGCGTCGAGCCGCCTTGAACCATGCGGCCGCTCGTCAGATTGGTCAGCATGGCGCGCGCCAGCCCGAGCGGGTCGACGCCGAAATGCGAATAGAAGCGGCGGTCCTCGATGGCGATCACCGCCTGCGGGATGTAAGGCGACATGTCCTCGAGCGCCAGCGCCTCGCCGCCGGTGGCGCCGCGATTGGCGACGATGTCGCCGTTGACGGCGAGAATCTTGACGTTCGGCGGCCGTTCCGGGATCGACCAGCTCGTCGCGCTCGGCATGCGCGCGCCGTAATAGAGCACCAGCCCGCCGACGCCGATCGCCCCCCAGATGCCGAGCACGACGCACCAATAGGCAAGCCGCCGCAGCGGGGCGAAAAAGCCGCCGCCGGACCCGCCGCCGCGGCTGCGCCGGCTGCGCGTTTCGCGGCCGCCCTTGCCGCTCGGCCGTGCACGCGTGGCCTTGCGTCCGCTGCCGCTGACGCGATCGCTCGCATCGACCCGCAGATCGTCGTCGTCATCGTAGTCGCCGCCGAAGGAAGGCTCGATCCGCTGCCCTGAGTTTCTGCTCGCCATGCCGGAAGGATTGTCCCCTGAAGCCGAACCGGTTGATCGTCGCTCCAGGCGACACCGGCGGCGCGATTGTCGTGCGGCGCCGGTCCTGCCGCTCCGCTCCATGCCGATCCCTCGACTGTAAATGCGGCAATTTAAGGGGGAGTTAAGAATTGACGCTCGGGAAAAACCCAACGCCTTCAAAACCTTGGCGGCGCCGGCCGCGCTTCCTGCCATTGGCAGGGCCGCTGGGGCGGCCTTGTGCCCGACAGGCATAACACTAGATATGGAATGCGAGGACCGGCAGCGGCCCGGCGTTCCAGGAAAACGGATCGGCGCCAGTGACCAGAATAAACTGCATTCCACCTTCGGAACTGAGTGGCCCGCATCTGCTCGCCGAATATCGCGAACTGCCGCGCGTCTTTGCGCTCGTGCGGGCGGCCATCGCGCGCGGCGAGACCCCGGGCGATCCACGAAATCCGCCCGCCTATACGCTCGGCAAGGGCCATGTCCGGTTCTTCTACAGCCGGCTTTCCTACCTCGCCAAGCGGCAGGCGAGCCTGATCGCGGAAATGCAGCGGCGTGGCTATCGGCCGACCTATCGCGAGGCCGAAGACCTGCTCAGCGGTTTCCCCTCGGAATGGTGCAATGACTGGAATCCGACCTCCGAGGCCATGACAGTCAATCGCGAGCGTATCCGGGAGCGGCTGGCTGGAACAGCGCGCCGAGACGCCGGTCACGCGGCCGATGATTCGCCCGCCTTGCATTCACTGCAATGCTGCGATGCAACATTGTCGCTATTAAATCAGCCGGAATGACTTATGATCATCCTCATCGAAGCGCTGCACCTCCTCCCGCGGCGCCCGATGCGGGTCGGTTTCACTCCTCCTCCCAGGAACCGGCCAAGTTTGAAAGACCCCGACGCCACCTCCTCCCGGCTCGGGGTCTTTTTCTGTCAACGCACCCGCTTCTCGCAGCGACTGTGGCGCGCGCCCCGAGAAAGTCGTGGTTTAAGCTGCTGGACGCGTGTATCGACGAGCCCATGGGATCCAAGGCTAACGGCTACGTCTTCGCGCTGCTGGCGATCGTCATCTTCTCGATCCAGGACGGGCTTTCCAAACATCTCGGCTCCAACTATCCGCCGGTCTTCGTGGCGATGATCCGCTACTGGGCCTTTGCCGCCTTTGCCGTCACGCTGGCGTGGCGGTCGCCGGCAGGGCTCCGCGCCACCGCGGTGACGAAGAGGCCGCTGCTGCAAATATCGCGCGGCGTGCTGCTGCCGGCGCAGATCGTCGTGGTGATCACCGCCTTCACGGTCGTGGGCCTTGCCCATTCGCAGGCAATCCTGGCGGCCACGCCGATCTTCGTCGCCTTGCTGTCGATGCCGCTTCTCGGCGAGCGCGTCGGCTGGCGCCGCTGGTCGGCGATCACGGCCGGCCTCGTCGGCGTACTCTTGATCCTGAAGCCGGGAGAGGGAACGTTCGACGTCGATTTCCTCTTGCCGCTCGCCGGGGCGCTGATGTTCGCGGTCTATGCGATCACGACGCGGCTCGTCAGCCGCGAGGATTCGGCGATGACCAGCTTCTTCTACACCGGCGTCGTCGGCGCCGCGGCGATCAGCCTCGTCGGCCCGTTCTTCTGGGCGACGCTGTCCGATCCGGACTGGGTGTGGATGATCCTCCTCTGCGTCACCGGCAGCCTGAGCCACTATTTCCTCATCCGCGCCTACGACCTGCTCGATGCGGTGGCGGTGCAGCCGCTCACCTATCTTCAGCTCGTCTTCGCCTCGATCATGGGTGTGACGATCTTCGGAGAGACCCTGACGGCGAACATGATCCTCGGATCGCTGCTGGTAGTGGCGGCCGGCATCTTCACCGTCTGGCGCGAGCGGGTGGTCGCAAGGCGCAAGGCGGGACTGCCGCCGGCATAGGACGGTTCGGTCGCCTCAACTCAAAATCGTCGTGATCATGACCAATCCTACGGGCCTTTGGTCGGCGATTCGGCCGGCCATGTTCATCCTTGCGAAAGGAAGACGATGAGGCTTCGTTCGATCATGCTGCCATTATTGGCAGCAGCCCTGGCGGCGGTGAGCGCCGAGGTCAGGGCGCAAGAATCCATCCCTTATGTCGACGACCGTTCCGACGGGGCGGCGCTCGTTCGCTCGCTCTATAACGCCATCAACCGCAAGGAATATGCCAGGGCCTATGCCTATTTCGGCGATTCGAAGCCGGTCGGCGAGTTCAAGGCCTTCGCCGATGGTTACGCCAAGACCGAATCGGTTGACATCCGGATCGGAAAGGTGACGACCGAGGGTGCCGCCGGCAGCATCTACTCGGCCGTGCCGGTGGCGATCAAGTCGGTCGAGCAGCAAGGCAAGATCCGCTTCTTCTCCGGCTGCTATGTCGCACGGATCATCAATCCCTCGCCGCAGGTCCCGCCGTTCACACCCTACCAGATCGAGACGGCGCGCCTCGAGGCGGCAGAGGGACCGATCGACGAGGCGATTCCGGGAGAGTGCAACGCGCCGTGAGGGCGCTTGCATTTGCCGCTCACCCGTAATGACGGGAGAGGGAACGGAAGCCGGCGCGGCATACCCCTTCGACCCGCATGCAGGGAGAAGATCGCGCCAGCGGGATGAGGGGCAAGGCTCCCGATCCGGCGATCTCAGCTACGACCCTTCGCGTCCCGCTGCTCCAGAAAGCGCGAATGCTCGAAGACGAAGATGATGACAAGCGCCAAGACGAACGGGATCAAAAGATAAAGCAGCCGAAAGATTGCCAGCGCCGCCAGCACGTCGGCCGGATCCATCTCGGGCAGTGCGGCGATGAAGACGAGTTCGAGCACGCCGAGCCCCCCCGGCGCGTGGGAGAGCAGCGCCGCCGAGAAGGAGGCGAGGAAGATGCCGAGAACGACGACATAGCCGGGATTGCCGGCTTCCGGCAGCGCGAAGTAAATGATGCCGGCGGCGCCCAGCAGTTCGACCGGGGCGATCACCAGTTGCCGGAGCACGATCGCCGGCCGCGGGTAGTGAAGCTGGAACCATCGGGTGCGCAGCGGCCGAAGCCCGACCAGGCTCCCGAGGATGTAAAGACCGATAAACGTCAGGAGCAGGCCGCCCGTCGTCAGCGACATCTCGATCGGCAGCACCTCGGCAAAGCGTTCGATGATGTCCGGCTTGGCGAGCAGCACGATTGCCGACAGCATCAGCGTGCCGAGGGTGAACGTGAAGGAGCAGAAGGCGACGAGAATGCCGATCTCGCCGGGCGTCAGCCCCTTGGAACGGTAGGCGCGATAGCGCACCACGGCGCCGGAGAACACCGAGGCGCCGAGATTGTGCGACAGCGCATAGGTCGTGAACGAGCAGAGCGTGATGAACCAGATCGAGATGCGGTGGCCGAGATGGTCGAGCGCCAGCTTGTCATAGGCGGCAAGGGCCGCATAGGCGACGAGGGTCGAACCTATGGCCAGCGACCAGCTTCCGATCGAGATCGCTTGGAAACTGACAATGAACTCGTTCAGTGAAAGTCCACGCAGTTCATGGACCAGCGCACGCACCGAAAAAACGATTGCCGCCAGCCCCACGGCGGGCCAGAAATATGCCTTTAGCCGTGTCATGCTGGCGCCAGGGCGATGGATCGACCGCGGCTTGTGCAGGCATGAAGGGCGTTGCCAGAACGGGCATATCCGCCGTCGCAGAAAGAATCGCGCTGGAGACGCGATGCCTCGATACTCACCCTTGCCAACAGCCCATTCCCATTCTGTGCTTTTCAAAAGGGAAGCATTCCGGCGCGGTGAGGTCAAGCAGCGCTGGCCGGATATCTGATTGGATGTCCTTTCATTGAGGGTCAGCCGCCGCGAACGCCTTCGCAGCGGCTAACGAGAGTCATGCCGCAAGCGCATCAAGGATGCGGATCCAGGAGCGAATGCCTTTGTGGAAGGATGTCAGCTCGTACTTCTCGTTGGGCGAGTGGATGCGGTCGTCGGCGAGGCCGAAGCCGACGAGCAGCGATTCCATGCCGAGCATCTTCTGGAAGTCGCCGACGATCGGGATGGAGCCGCCCATGCCGACGACGATCGCCGGCTTCGGCCATTCGGCGGAGAGCGCCGTCTTGGCGGTGGTGAGAAGCGCCGAGTCGTAGGGAAGATGGATAGCCGGCGAAGCACCATGGCCGAGGAACTCGACCGAGCAGTCCGCAGGAATCTTCGAGCGGACATAGGCGCGGAAGCTCTCGCGAATCTTTGCCGGATCCTGGTCGCCGACGAGGCGGAAGGAGACCTTGGCGGAGGCTTGCGCGGCGATCACCGTCTTGAAGCCTTCGCCGGTATATCCGCCGGTGATGCCGTTGACCTCCGCAGTCGGGCGCGCCCAGGTCAGTTCCAGCACCGAGCGCCCGTTCTCGCCGGAGGGAATGGAAAGACCGACATCGCCAAGGAATTTCTCCGCCGTGCGGCCGAGCATTTCCCAGCTCGCCTTGATCTCGGCCGGCGTCTCCTCGACGCCGTCATAGAAATTGTCGAGTGTCACGCGGCCGGTTTTGTCGTGCAATCCGGCCAAGATGTCGGTGAGAATGTGGATCGGGTTGGCCGCGGCCCCGCCGAAAAGGCCCGAGTGCAGGTCGCGGTCCGCCGCCTTGACGATGATCTCTTCGCCCACGAGACCGCGCAGGCCCGCCGAGATCGCCGGCGTCTCGCGGTCCCACATGCCGGTGTCGCAGATCAGCGCATAGTCGGCCTTGAGCTCGGCGGCATTCGCCTCGAGGAAGGGTTTCAGCGAGGGCGAGCCGGATTCCTCTTCGCCTTCGAAGAGAATGGTGATGCGGCAGGGAAGCGCCCCCTGCGTCTCCTTATAGGCTCGCACTGCCTCGACGAAGGTCATAAGCTGCCCCTTGTCGTCGGAGGTGCCGCGACCGGTGATCACTTTCCGGCCGGGCTCGAGTTCCTTGATCCCCGGCTCGAAGGGAGGAGCCTCCCAGAGGTTGAGCGGATCGACCGGCTGGACGTCGTAGTGGCCGTAGAAGAGCAGATGCGGGGCGCTCGCTTTTGCGGCGGCATGATGGGCGACCACCATCGGATGGCCGGGCGTGTCGCGCACCGCGGCTTCGAAGCCGAGAGCTTGGAGTTCGGCCACCAGCCATTCGGCCGCCCTGCGGCACTCGGCCTTGAAGGCGGGGTCGGTCGAGATGGACTGGATGCGGACGAGATCGAATAGCCGCTCAAGGCTCTCAGGAAGGTTTGCGTCGGCGCGCTCGAGCACGGGGGTGATGTCTGCCATCATGCGAATCCTTTGTGGGTTTCGCGGGCGAACCTAGAATCGAATGGAGGCGGCTTTAAGCGAAATCTTTTGATGCAACGACAAATTGTCCGGATGGCAGTCAGGAGGCGTCGCCGCTGCGCGCCGCATTGGCGAGCGCCATACGCATATATTCGAGCATGAGCTCCTTCTCGAAGCGCCGGAAGCCGGAGAGCAGGGATTGCTCCGCCGCCAGTGCCGCCTCCTTCGCCGCCGCCTCCATGCCCCGGGCCTGCTCCGTCAGGAAGATCTGCTGCGAGCGCCGGTCGTTCGGATGCTTGCGGCGGATGACGAGTCCGTCGCGCTCCATACGGGCGAGCGTATTGGCCATGGTCGCCTGTTCGATGTCGAGGCGGTCGAGAAGCTGCTTCTGAGTCAGCCCGTCTACGGCCCACAGTTCCAGCAGAATGGGAAACTGCCCCGGGGCGAAACCGAGCTTCTGTGCCCGCTGCTGCAGCGCGCGCGAGAAGCTCCTTGCCAGCAGGCTGGCCAGATATGTCGCGGAGTCCATACGATCGAAGGCCATGCCCATGCGTAGGCCCGAATCGGCATGAAGACAAGTTACAAAGCAGGCGATGGAGTGGGATCTACAGCGGCGCGCGTCTTATCAGCCGCGCAAAGGTCGCTGTAGCACTTTGGATTGCTGCATGTCTTTCTCCTCGGTCGATCCAAGGAGACATGCAGTAACCCCAAACAAAAACCGCCACGGCGCGGAGGCGGCGCCGTAGCGGCTTCGTGAAAGCGGGACAAAGGCCCGGAGAGGGGGATGAGGCCTTTGTCCACATCTGGTGCGGGCGGGGGACAGGCCAATCACCAGACGACGGCATCGTTTCAGTGCCGCTCACCCTGATTTGAGGATTCAAATGTGGCTTTTCAAGGATTGTCCGGCCCGCCCGCACATTACAAATGCGTAACGTTTCCGTGAGGCTTCGGGCGAAAACCGCAATGGACCTTTGCCTCCCCCCGCGCTATCCATGGCCGCATGAAAAACGGTGATCATCTCTTCCTCGTCGACGGCTCGGGCTTCATCTTCCGGGCGTTCCACGCCATCCCGCCGCTCAACCGCAAGTCGGACGGGCTTCCGGTCAATGCGGTGGCAGGCTTCTGCAACATGCTCTGGAAGTTGCTGACCGATGCGCGCGACACGTCGGTCGGCGTGACGCCGACCCATTTCGCGGTGATCTTCGATTATTCCTCCAAGACCTTCCGAAACACGCTTTACGACCAGTACAAAGCGAACCGCACGGCGCCGCCGGAGGACCTGATCCCGCAATTCGGGCTGATCCGCCACGCCACCCGCGCCTTCAACCTGCCCTGCATCGAGAAGGAAGGCTACGAGGCCGACGACCTGATCGCCACCTATGCGCGGCTCGCCGAGGAAGCGGGCGCCGGCGTCACCATCGTTTCCTCCGACAAGGACCTCATGCAATTGGTGACCGCCAATGTGTCGATGTACGACAGCATGAAGGACAAGCAGATCACCATTCCCGACGTCATCGAGAAATGGGGCGTGCCACCCGAGAAGATGATCGACCTCCAGGCGATGACCGGCGATTCCACCGACAATGTTCCGGGCATTCCCGGCATCGGCCCGAAGACGGCGGCCCAGCTCCTCGAAGAATATGGCGACCTCGACACGCTGCTTTCGCGGGCCGGCGAGATCAAGCAGCAGAAGCGGCGCGAGGCGATCATCGCCAATGCCGAGAAGGCGCGCCTGTCGCGCGAGCTCGTCACCCTGAAGAAGGACACGCCGCTCGACGTGCCGCTCGAGGATCTGCGGCTCGATTCGCAGGACGGACCGAGGCTGATCGCCTTCCTGAAGACGATGGAATTCAACACTTTGACGCGCCGCGTCGCCGCGGCGACCGAGACGGATGCGGAGGCGATCGAACCGGCGCATGTGCCGGTCGAATGGGGCGCCGAGGCGCACGGGCCCGATCTCGACGTCGGCGAGGCGGCCGGTCCGCCGCCGACGCCGGCATCGTCGAGCGCTTCGCCGCCGCGCGGCACTGCCGCCAAGGCTGCGGTTTCCTTCCTCACGGGCAAGGGTGACGCCTATGTCACCGGAGCGACGCCCCAGGAGCTGGCGCAGGCGCGCGCCGACTATTTCGCCAAGGCGCCTTTCGACCATTCGGCCTATGTGACGATCCGCGATCTCGCAACCCTCGACCGCTGGATCGCCGATGCCCGTGAGGCGGGCGTCCTCGGTTTCGATGCGGAAACCAACTCGCTCGACCCGATGCGGACGGAGCTCGTCGGCCTTTCGATGGCGTTTGCCGATTACGGCAACAATCCCCTGGGCGGCACCATCCGCGCCGCCTATATGCCGCTGATCCACAGGAACGGCGTCAGCGATCTGTTGGGCGGCGGCCTGGTGGAAAACCAGGTGCCGGCGCGCGAGGCGTTGAGCCGGCTAAAGGTCCTGCTGGAAGACCCGTCGGTGCTCAAGGTCGCCCAGAACCTGAAATACGCCTATCTGGTCATGAAGCGGCACGGCATCGTCCTGCAGAGCTTCGACGACACCATGCTGATGTCCTATGTGGTCGATGCCGGCAATGGCGGGCACGGCATGGATTCGCTTTCCGAGCGTTGGCTCGGCCACGTGCCTATCCCCTACAAGGACGTCACCGGCACCGGCAAGGCGTCGGTGAGCTTCGATTTCGTCGACATCGACAAGGCGACCGCCTACGCCGCCGAGGACGCGGAGGTGACGCTTCGTCTCTGGCATGTATTGAAGCCGCGGCTGGCCGCCAAAGGCCTGACGCGCGTCTATGAACGCCTCGAGAGGCCGCTGGTCGCTGTCTTGGCGCAGATGGAGGAGCGCGGCATCACCGTCGACCGCCAGATCCTCTCGCGCCTTTCGGGCGAACTGGCGCAGGGCGCCGCAGCGCTCGAAGACGAGATCTACCGGCTGGCCGGCGAGACCTTCACGATCGGCTCGCCGAAGCAGCTCGGCGACATCCTGTTCGGCAAGATGGGCTTGCCGGGCGGCTCGAAGACGAAGACCGGTCAATGGTCGACCTCCGCTTCGGTGCTCGAAGAGCTTGCCGCCGTCGGACACGAACTGCCGCGCAAGATCGTCGACTGGCGCCAGCTCACCAAGCTGAAATCGACCTATACCGACGCCTTGCCCGGATTCGTGCATCCGGAGACGAAGCGCGTCCACACCTGCTACGCGCTCGCCGCCACCACGACGGGGCGGCTTTCCTCCTCCGAGCCGAACCTGCAGAATATTCCGGTGAGGACCGCCGAGGGCCGCAAGATCCGGACTGCCTTCATCGCGACCCCGGGCCACAGGCTGGTGTCGGCCGATTACAGCCAGATCGAGCTGCGGGTCTTGGCGCATGTGGCCGAGATTCCGCAGCTTCGCCAAGCCTTTGCCGATGGCGTCGACATCCATGCGATGACCGCATCGGAGATGTTCGGCGTGCCGGTGGAGGGGATGCCGAGCGAGATCCGCCGCCGCGCCAAGGCGATCAATTTCGGCATCATCTACGGCATCTCGGCCTTTGGGCTCGCCAACCAGCTTTCGATAGAGCGCTCGGAAGCGGGCGAGTACATCAAGAGATATTTCGAGCGCTTCCCCGGCATTCGCGACTATATGGAGAACACCAAGGCTTTTGCCCGCGAGCACGGCTATGTCGAAACGATCTTCGGCCGCCGCGCCCACTACCCAGATATCCGCTCCTCCAATCCCTCGCACCGCGCTTTCAACGAGCGCGCGGCGATCAACGCGCCGATCCAGGGCTCGGCCGCCGACATCATCCGCCGGGCGATGGTGAAGATGGAACCGGCGCTGGAAGCGGCGAAGCTTTCCGCCCGCATGCTGCTCCAGGTCCACGACGAATTGATCTTCGAGGTCGAGGAGAGCGAAATCGAGCGCACTCTTCCGGTGATCGTCTCGGTGATGGAGAATGCCGCAATGCCGGCGCTCAACATGAAGGTGCCGCTGAAGGTCGACGCGCGCGCCGCGCAGAATTGGGACGAGGCGCATTAGGAGCCTTTGACAGCCGCTGCCGGGTCGCCCTCCGCACAAGGGCCCCTCACCCTAACCCTCTCCCCGCCTGCGGGGAGAAGGTGCCGGCAGGCGGATGAGGGGCAGCCTCGTGGCAGTGCTACGCATCCTCGACCTCGTCGGCCGCGCCGGCGGTCTTGCCGAGAATGGCACGGCGCAAGGTTTCCGCATGCTCGCGGCCTTCGTCGGCCCGCCGGGTGTTGGCGGCGGCTGCGGCGTCTCGACCGCTGCGCCGCGCATCGTCGGCCATCTTTTCGCAGAGTGTCACCCTTTCCTCGATGATCCGCAGCGCCACCCGCATCGCCTCGTCGACGGAACCCTCGGACTCGGCCGCCAGCGTATCTGACGTATAGGCATGACCGACCTGACAACGGAAGCGGAGCGGCGGCCAGCTCTTCATCTGTGAAAGAACGCCTCCGCAAGCGGGGCAGGACAGGGGAACGGCGTCGGCAATGGTGGCGATCGCTTCAGGGTCGATCTGCCGGCCCAGCGCAATATCGACCTCGAGTCTGAGGTCATCCGGTATAGCAACCGGCGGCCCGGCCGCCTCGCTCGTGAGCTGGACGAGCAGCTGAGGCAGATCCGCAAGCGAAGCGCGATAGTCGACGTCGCTCGCCTTCAGGGCTCCGAGCGGCATGTCGGGTGCAGCCGCATCCTGCGGGTTCTGCACCACGGTTACGCCGCCGCAGCGCTTGAGATCGGCAAGACCCGCCGCGCCGTCGTTCAACATCCCCGTCAGGACCACTCCGACGGCTCGGGTGCCGTAAGTCATGCCAACCGATCTGAAGAGCGGGTCGACCGCCGGTCGAGCCAGATTCTCGCGCGGTCCTCGGCCGAGCCTGACGATACCGTCTACGATGAGAAGATGATGGTCAGTGGGCGCGACATAGACATGACCGGCTTCGATCCGCTCGCCGTCGCTCGCCGTCGTCACTGGAACGGCGATGTGTTCCTTGAAGATCTCTGAGAGCAGGTTCTTTCCGCGCGCGCCGACATGAATGACGATGAATAGGGTGGCGGCGAATTCGGGAGGAAGCGCGCGAAGCAGCTGCTTGACGGCGCCAATTGCCCCCGTCGACCCTCCAATAGCAATTACGTCGCGGCTGCCCATGGCATGCTCCATTCTTCCCACAACGTTCCACGTGCGGATAGGTTCGACGGTCGGATTGTGCCGTGCCCCATGGCAGGAGTAAGGGGGAAGATTTTCCCAACACCTCTGTTGGGCCGCTTGATCCGCTGTTATAACAAATTACGCTGGAGTCGCCGTTCGAAGTAGAATGGCCGCAAAATCCGAATCCGGAGTGGAAGACACGTCGAGCCAAGAGCGTGGCTGATCGGGCAACGTTGTCGGGGAGATTGAGCATGGATCAGAAATTCGATCCGCCGATAGTTGGCATCGGAGCCTCGGCAGGGGGCGTGCAGGCACTTCAGACCTTCTTCGAACACATGTCGACCGATACCGGTGCGGCCTTCGTTGTCATCATCCACCTTGATCCGCGATCCCGGAGCGAACTGGCCAGCATCCTGGCGTCTCGCACGCAGATGCCTGTGACGCAGATCGAGGACCATGCGGAACTGGAAAGCAACCACGTCTATGTCATCCCGCCAAATCGGCGGCTGAAGATCGCCGACGGCTCCATCTCCGCGCTTCCATTCGAGCAGCCCCGTGCAGCCCGCGCTCCGATCGACGTTTTCTTTCGGTCGCTTGCCGAGCAGCACGGAACCGGTTTCGCCGTCGTTCTCACCGGCGCAGGGGCGGATGGTTCGATCGGCGTCAAGGCCATCAAGGAGGCCGGCGGCATCGTGCTCGTGCAGGATCCGCGCGAGGCGGAATATGCTTCGATGCCTCGCAATGCCATCGCCACGGAAGTCGCCGACTTCGTCCTTCCCATCCGCGAACTTCCCGAGAGGCTCAGCGAACTGCTGGCCAGCCGCGACCACCTTCCTCCCGGCCATGTGCTATCCGGCGATGAAGATCTCCTCGGGCGGATCCTGGCGCATGTGCGCGTGCGGACCGGACATGATTTCTCGCAGTACAAGCGCGCCACCATTCTTCGGCGCATCGGACGGCGGGCGCAGGTGACCAGGAAGGAGACGCTCGCCGATTACTACGCCTATATGCGCGAGAACGTGGAGGAAGCGCAGGCGCTGTTCAGCGACTTTCTAATATCGGTTACGACATTTTTTCGCGATCCGGAGGCCTTCAAATCGCTTGCGAATAAAGTCATTCCGCAATTGTTTGACGGAAGGGAGGCCGGTGACAGCATCCGGGTCTGGGTTCCCGGCTGCGCGACGGGGGAGGAGACCTATACGATTGGCATCCTCCTCCTCGAGGAGGCGGCGCGTCGCGAGCTCGCGCCGGAGATTCAGGTTTTCGGCTCGGATCTCGATGCAGGCGCTCTCGCGATCGCCCGTGAAGGGCGCTTTCCCGTGACGATCGAAACCGACCTTAGCGAGGAAAGACTGCGGCGGTTCTTCCAGCGTGAAGGCGATCACTACCGGGTGCGCCGCGAACTGCGCGATGTCGTTCTGTTTGCCAGCCACAGTCTGCTCCGAGACCCGCCCTTTTCCCATCTCGACATGATTTCCTGCCGCAACCTCATGATCTATCTCGATCGACAGCTCCAGCAGCAGGCATGCACCATCTTTCACTACGCCCTCAATCCGGGAGGCTTCCTTTTCCTCGGATCGTCGGAAAGCGCCGACAACCCGAACGGGCTCTTCCGCATGGTCGATCGCGAGGCACGCATCTACAGGTCGGTGCCAGGCGCCGGCGACCGGCGTCCGGTTCTACCCGTTTTGGTCGGTCCCCACCATGGGCTGGAGCGAGCGCCGAGTAGCGCGCGGCCGCCGATGCCGACCGGCAGGATCGGCGACGTCGCTTTGCACAGGCAGATGCTCGAGAAGATCGCTCCGCCGAGCATGCTCGTGGATGAAAGCCATCGCGCCATACATCTTTCCGAGAACGCCGGGCGCTTTCTACGGCCATCGGGCGGGCCGGTCAGTACCGATGCGACGGACCTCGTGCGCGAGGAGTTCCGATTCGACCTTCGGGCAGCGCTCCACCGCGCCTTCGAGCGGAACGAAGCGACCCTGAGCATGCCGATCCTCGCCCAACTCGACGGGCAGCCGCATCGTGTCTACGTTCAGGTGAAGCCGGTCCTCCACGGAAGCGACCCGACCCGGCATGCCCTGGTGCTGTTCATCGAAGGCGATGTGATCGACCCATCCGCAGGTCCCGCCGAGAGGGTGGACGGCCATCCTCCGTCCACGCAGGCCGTGCGGCAACTGCAGGAAGAACTGCAACTTGCGCAAAGTCGGCTTCGCGCGACGAGGGAAGAATCGGAGGCGGCCACGGAGGAACTGCGTGCAGCCAACGAAGAACTTCAGTCGATGAATGAGGAGTATCGGTCGACGGCGGAAGAGCTCGAGACGAGCAAGGAGGAACTGCAGTCGATCAACGAAGAGCTGCAGACCGTCAACAACGAGCTCAAGCTGAAGCTCGAAAGCGTTTCGCGAGCCCATAGCGACCTGCAGAACCTGATGTCGGCAACAGACGTCGCGACGCTCTTCCTCAACCCGTCGCTCCGTATCAAGCGTTTCACGCCGCGCCTGATGGAGATTTTCAACGTCACCCAGAATGACGAAGGACGGCCGATCACCGACTTTACCCATCATCTGAAATATGACGGCCTGGCCGAGGATGCGCGCTCGGTTTTGGAGAACCTTGCGCCGATCGAACGCGAGATCAAGAGCAACGGCAACGGCTGGTATCTTGTGCGAATGCGTCCCTATCGCACGATCGACGACAAGATTGATGGCGTCGTCGCGACCTTTGTCGACATTTCCGAGCGCCGTCATGCCGAAGCGGCAGTGAGGGAAAGCGAACAGCGCCTCGACCAGGAAATGCGCCTGGTCGAGCTGTCTCGCTCGCCAATATTCGTCTGGGACTTCGACGACGGCATCAAGCAGTGGAACCGCGGCAGCGAAGAGCTCTACGGCTATTCGCGCGAGGAAGCCCTCGGCAAGCAGAAAGAACAGCTCCTCAAGACTGCCGTTCCGGGCTCATCCTTCGACAAGCTGAGGAAAACCCTGCTCGAAACCGGCCGCTGGAGCGGCGAATTGCATCACACGACGAAAGACGGCCAGGTGCTGACGGTGGAAAGCCAGATCGAGCTCGTTCCGCTCGGCGACCGTCGGCTCGTCCTGGAAAGCACCCGCGACATCACCGATCGCAAGCGCTGGGAACGGCGCCGGCAGCTGTTGCTGAACGAATTGAGCCATCGCGTGAAGAACACGCTCGCCGTCGTGCAATCCTTGGCGCGCCAGACCTTGCGCACCACTCATTCGAGCGAGGACTTCGTCGAGCGTTTTGAAGGGCGCCTCGACGCCTTGGCGAGCGCTCACAAGCTTCTCGTCGATTCGGAATGGAGCGGGGCCGAGCTCGGCGCCCTGGCACTCAGCCAGCTCGAGGCCTACACGGGCACCGACGGGCGCAGGCTGCAGATAGAGGGAGAGCCGGTCATGCTGACGCCGGATATCGCCACGCCCTTCGGTCTCGTCCTTCACGAGCTTGCCACTAACGCTGCCAAATACGGCGCTTTCGCCACGGCAGACGGGCAGGTCAGCCTCCGCTGGAAGGTGGGGAACAATGACCGGCGGCTGGCGGTTACTTGGGAAGAACGCGGTGGTCCGCCGGTCGAATCGCCGGCCGAACAGGGTTTCGGCGGCGTGTTGATCGAAAAGAGCTTGCCAGGAGCGACGGTGCACCGTGATTTCCGGCCAGACGGCGTCGTCTGCACAATCGAGATCAAGCTCCCGGAGAGCCCGCAAAATGGAGCGGAAAGCTGATCATAACCTGCCTCTTGCCGGCGCCAGAATTCTGGTCGCCGAGGACGAGCTTCTGATCGCGCTCGACATGGAGGCCGCATTCCGCGACGCCGGCGCCGACATTGTCGGGCCATGCATGACGCTGGAAGCCGCCTTGGATGCGGCCAGAAACGAGCCGCTCTCTCTCGCCGTGCTCGATATACGCCTCGGGAATGCGACGACTGAGAATGTCAGCGATCTGCTGGCCGAACGCGGCATCCCCTTCCTGTTCTACAGCGGACAAGCTCTGCCCGACGCGATGCAACGGAAATGCGACGGCGCGGTGGTGGTCGACAAGCCGGCTACCCAGCAGGACCTCGTTGGCGCCGCCGCAAGCATGCTGACGGCCTGAGGTTTCTGTTCGCTTCAGGCGGCGGACTGGGCGGGAAGAGTCTGCCGGAAGCTGTCGAAGAGGCGCTTGAGGGCGTCGCGGCCCTCGGTTGCGAGATCGAAACAGCGGCCGAAGAGCAGCCATTCGGTACAGAGGCCCGTCATCATCCAGTGCAACGTGCGGACGGCGGAAGTCGGCGTCCAGTTGTCGCGCAATTGCCCGCGCTCGAGCGCGCGGGCGAAGGCGAGTTCGAGCATGGCGGTGTGGCGCTCCTTCATCTCCTTCTGGCGGTCGAGCACGGCGGACATTTCATTGTCGTAGTCGCACCGGAGCATGATTGCGAGAACGCGCTGCCGCTGCTCGTCTACCGCAAGCATTTCGAGCCAGTCGCCGGTCGCTGCCTCGACGATCGCCAGCGTGTCGGAGGCCTCGGTCTCGATCTCACGGGCGATCATGTCTTCCTGCGGCAAAGGCACCGCATCGTAGAGCGCCAGGAAAAGATCGGTCTTATTGGCGAAATGCCAGTAGATGGCGCCGCGGGTCACGCCCGCTTCGCTGGCAACCTTGTCGAGGGTCGTGCCCGAAACACCCTTCTTGTAAAAGACGCGCTCGGCGGCGCTCAGGATCTTCTTTCGGGTTTCCTCGGCATCGGCCTTGGTTCGGCGCATGTCATTCTCCTTGCTGGACGGCCCGCCGGTGAGGGCGGGCCGTTGATACGCTTACTCGGCGGGTGTGGCACTCTCGGATGCGGCCACAGGTGCCGCGCCCCTTGCTTTTCTCCACCCGAAGATCTTCATGACGAACACGAAGAACACCGGCACGAAGAAGATCGCCAGCACCGTTGCCGAGATCATCCCGCCCATGACGCCGGTGCCGATGGCGCGTTGGCTGCCGGAGCTCGCGCCCGTCGCGATCGCGAGCGGCAAGACGCCGAGGGTGAAGGCGAGCGAGGTCATCAGGATCGGGCGGAAGCGCAGATGCACGGCTTCGAGCGTCGCCTCGATCAGCGGCTTGCCCTGTTCGCGCAGCTCCTTGGCGAACTCGATGATCAGGATGGCGTTCTTCGCCGAAAGCCCGATGATCGCGATCAGGCCGACCTTGAAGTAGACGTCGTTCGGCATGTCGCGCATCATCACCGCCAGCACCGCGCCGATGACGCCGAGCGGCACGACCATGATGACCGAGACGGGGATCGACCAGCTCTCGTAGAGCGCCGCAAGGCACAGGAAGACGAGCAGGCAGGAGAGCGCAATCAACAGCGGTGCCTGTGAGCCCGACTGGATCTCCTGCAGCGATTGTCCGGTCCATTCATAGCCGAAGCCTGGCGGAAGCTCAGCCACCAGCCGCTCCATCTCGGTGATCGCATCGCCGGAGGAGTAGCCCGGAGCCGCCTCGCCGCTGATGCGGACCGCCGGATAGCCATTGTAGCCGACCGTCTGCGTCGGTGCCTTGACCCATTCGATATTGGCAAAGGCCGACAGCGGCACCATGCCGCCGTTCGAGTTGCGGACATTGAGGTTCAGGAGATCGGCCGTCTGCATGCGCTGGTTCTCGTCCGCCTGCACCGTCACGCGCTGCATGCGGCCGGCATTCGGGAAGTCGTTGACATAGGACGAGCCGAGATTGGTCGATATCGTCGAGTTGATGTCGGCAAAGGTCACGCCGAAGGTGTTGGCCTTCTCGCGGTCGATGTTGACGCTGACCTGGGCCGCGTCCGGCATGCCCTCGAAGCGAACGCCCGTCACCACCTTGCTCTGGGCGGCAAGACCGAGAAGCTGGTCGCGTGCCTCAGCCAGCGCCGCTTCGCCGAGCCCGGCGCGGTCCTGCAGCCGGAAGGAGAAGCCGCCGGTCGTGCCGAGGCCCTGGATTGCCGGCGGCGACAGCGCGAAGCTGATCGCGTCCTTGATCTGGCTCATCGCCATCGTCGCGCGGCCGGCGATCGACTGCGCCGCGTTGTCCGCATCGCGCTCGCTCCAGTCCTTGAGCGTCACGAAGGCCAGGCCCGCGTTCTGGCCGGTGCCGAAGAAGGAGAAGCCGTTGATGGCGACAATCGTGTCGACCGCCTTCTCCTGGCCGAAGATATGCTCCGCCTGTTCAATGACCTCGGTCGTCCGGTTTCCGGTCGCTTCCGACGGCAGCTGCATCATGACGATGACGAAGCCCTGGTCCTCGTCCGGCAGGAAGGAGGAGGGGAGCTGCATGAAGGCCCAGGCGAGGCCGCCGAGCAGTGCGAGGTAGATGATCATGAAGCGGCCGGTGCGCGTCACCAGGCGTCCGACCATGCCGGTATAGCCGCGCGAGGTCCGGTCGAAGCTGCGGTTGAACCAGCCGAAGAAGCCGCGCTTGGCGTGATGATGGCCCTTAGGGACCTGCTTCAGGAAGCTCGCGCAGAGCGCCGGCGTCAGCGACAGGGCGAGGAAGGCCGAGAACAGGATCGAAACCACCATGGTCAGCGAGAACTGGCGATAGATCACACCGACGGCACCCGGGAAGAAGGCCATCGGAATGAACACCGAGGCGAGCACCAGGGTGATGCCGATCACCGCGCCGGTGATCTGCTTCATCGCCTTGCGGGTCGCCTCCTTCGGCGTCAGCCCTTCCTCCGACATGATGCGCTCGACGTTCTCGACGACGATGATCGCATCGTCGACGAGAATGCCGATCGCCAGCACCATGCCGAACATGGTCAAGACGTTGATCGAGAACCCCATCGCCAGCATGACCGCGCAGGTGCCGAGCAGGGCGACCGGCACGACCAGCGTCGGGATGATCGTGTAGCGGATGTTCTGCAGGAACAGGAACATCACCAGGAAGACGAGCACCATGGCTTCGACGAGCGTCTCCACCACCTTCTGGATCGAGACGGCGACGAAGGGCGAGGTGTCGTAGGGGATTGAATATTCGAGCCCCGGCGGGAAGAACTCGGCGAGCTCGTCCATGCGCGCCTTGATCGCCTGCGAGGTCGAGATCGCATTGCCGCTCGGCGAGAGCTGCACGGCGATGGCGGCCGAGGGCTTGCCGTTGAGGCGGGTCGAGAAGGAATAGCTCTCGCCGCCGATTTCGATGCGGGCGACGTCGCGCAGCCGGACGGCGGAGCCGTCGGCGTTCGCCCGAAGCACGATGGCGCCGAATTCCTCCGGCGAGGAAAGCTGGCCCTTGATCACCACGGGGGCGCTGATCTGCTGGGTGATCGGGTTCGGCTGGGCGCCGATCGAGCCCGAAGCGATCTGGGCGTTCTGCGCCTGGATGGCCGCGGTCACGTCGGCGGCGGTCAGGTTGAGGCCGAGCATCTTGTCCGGATCGAGCCAGACGCGCATCGAGCGCTCGGTCGCGAACATCTGGGCGCGGCCGACGCCCTGGACGCGCTGGATTTCGCTCAAGACGTTGCGGCTCAGATAGTCGCCGAGACCGATCGCGTCCATCGATCCGTCGGTCGAGGTCAGCGAGATGATCAGAAGGAAGCCGGAGCCGGCCTCGTCCACCTGGACGCCCTGCTGCTTCACCGAATCGGGCAGCCGCGGCTCGACGCGTTGCACCCGGTTCTGGATGTCGACCGAGGCTTGGCTGGGGTCGGTGCCCGGCTCGAAGGTCGCATTGATCTCGACGGAGCCCGACGCGCTCGAGGTCGATTCGAAGTACAGCAGGCCCTCGACGCCGTTCAGCTCATCCTCGATCAGCCGCGTGACGCTCTGATAGGTGTCCTGCGACGAGGCGCCGGGATAGGTGGTGTTGATCGAGATCTGCGGCGGCGCGACATCCGGATATTGCGAAACCGGCAGGAGCGGGATCGCAATGATGCCGGCGACCATGATGAAGATCGCCACCACCCAGGCAAAGATCGGCCTGTCGATGAAAAAACTGGGCATGGATAGGCTCTCACTTCACTGCGGTGGCGGGCTTGTCGCCGGCGGCCGCGGCACTCTGCTGCTCGGTGCCGGGCTTGGCGCCCGGCTTCCAATCGGTGGGTTCGACGGGAGCGCCGGGGCCGATCTTCTGGAAGCCTTCGACGATCACCTTTTCACCGGCCTTGAGGCCGGCGGTGACCTGCCACCGCTCGCCGACGGTCCGTCCCAGCGTGACGTTGCGGAACTCGATCTTCTTGTCGGGAGTGACGACATAGACCTGCGACTGGCCGGCATTGTTGCGCTGTACCGCCTGCTGCGGAACGGTGATCGCGTCCTTTTCCAGCCCTTGCTGGATCTGCACGCGCACATACATGCCCGGCAGCAGATCGTTGTTGGGATTGGGAAACTCGCCGCGCAGCGTCACCTGGCCGGTGGTCGCGTCGACCGCCGCTTCGGAGAACAGCAGCCGGCCCTTTAAGCCATAGGGCGTGCCGTCGTCGAGGATCAACTGCACCTCCGCTTCGTTCTTGCCGCTGATCAGCTGGCCGTCCTGAAGTGCCTTGCGCAGCCGGATGAGGTCGGTCGCCGACTGGGTGAAGTCGGCATAGACGGGATCGAGCTGCTGAATGGTTGCGAGGTTCTGTGTGTCGCTCGCGCTAACCAGCGCACCCTCGGTGATCAGCGCCCGGCCGATGCGGCCGCTGATCGGCGCAGTTACATTGGCGTATTGGAGGTTGAGCTTCGCCTCCGCGAGGCCCGCCTCGGCAATGCCGATGTCGGCCTCGGCCTGGGCGAGCGTCGCGATCGCGTCGTCATATTGCTGGACGGCCGCGACCTGCGCCTCCTTCAGCCGCGACTGCCGATCGGCGGTCTGCTTGGCCTGGTCGCGCACGGCAATTGCCCGCTTCAGCGTCGCCTCGGCACTGTCGACCTTGACCTGGAACGGCGCCGGATCGATCCGGTAGAGCACGTCGCCTTCCTTGACCATCGTGCCCTGCTCGAACACCCGTTCGACGACGATGCCGGAAACGCGCGGCCGAACCTCGGCGATTCGCGTCGGCGTGATGCGGCCGGGCAGCTCGTTGGTGATCGGCAAAGGCTCCGCCGCGGTCGTGAAAACGGCGACCGCCGCCGGAGGAAAAGCCGGGGCCGCGGCCTGCTCGTCGTTCTTCTGGCAGCCGGCGAGAAGCAGCACGGCTGTCAGCGAGGCGGCCAGTATCGGTCGGGTCATATGCATCGCAATGTCCAATGTGCAAAGGGACCGTCTCGCGGCGCCTGCCGCGCGGTCCGGTCAAGGAGATGAAGCGGAGCCGGAATCGAAGGAAGATACCGGAAAGCTAATATACAAACAGGAATGTATGTTAATTTCGGGCGCAGTGCAACCGCCTGGGACGACAGGCGGGGAACCGCAGAAAAGCCAATTGCCCCAGGCTCTTCGTCGCTTCGGCCCTCGGTTGATCACGCATGTGTGATTGCTTCAGAGCGACCCTCCCCAGGAGGGGCACGCATCTGCTGCCACGCCAATGTCGTCTTAGGCCCCCGAGAATGCGGACCCGCCTGAACGGGGCGAGCGCGGTATCGCATGCCCCTCCCTCTTGAACCCCGAGCCGCTTTCGAGCGTAACTTGGATTGCGCCTACTGCCCGGAATTGATCACCCGCCCCTCGCTGTCGAAGCGGTGCATGCCGCCGATCACCGGGGTGGCATGGACGATGTCGTCTGCCGCGTAGCGGTGTTCGCCGAAGAGCCGCACCGTCAGCGGTCCGACCTCGTCGGATTCGAGATAGACGATGGTGTCGGCGCCGAGATGCTCGACATGGATCACCTTCGCCTTCCATTTGCCGCTCTCGCGCGACAGGCCGATATGTTCGGGGCGAATGCCGACGGTCTTGGCCTCGCCGTCGCCGAACCGCTCGCCGTCGATGAAGTTCATCTGCGGCGAGCCGATGAAGCCGGCGACGAAGAGATTGGCGGGCCGGTTATAGAGCTCCATCGGCGAGCCGACCTGCTCGATGCGTCCGCCGTTCAGCACCACTATCTTGTCGGCGAGCGTCATCGCCTCGACCTGGTCGTGGGTGACATAGATCATCGTCGCCTTAAGGCTGCGGTGCAGCCGGGCGATTTCGAGGCGCGTGTTGACGCGCAGCGCCGCATCGAGGTTCGACAGCGGCTCGTCGAAGAGGAACAGCTTCGGCTCGCGCACGATGGCCCGGCCGATCGCGACGCGCTGGCGCTGGCCGCCTGAAAGCTCTGCCGGACGGCGGGCGAGATAGGGCTCTAGCGACAGCATGCCGGCCGCCTTGCCGACCTTCTCCTCGATCTCGGGTTTCGGCACGCCGGCCTGCTTTAAACCCAGGCCCATATTGTCCTTCACCGTCAGGTGCGGGTAAAGCGCGTAGGACTGGAAGACCATGGCGATGCCGCGTTTGGCCGGCGCCACATGGCCGACCTCGACGCCGTCGATCTGCACGCTGCCGGAGGTCGCGTCCTCGAGACCGGCGATGGTGCGGAGCAGGGTCGACTTTCCGCAGCCCGACGGGCCGACGAAGATGACGAATTCGCCGTCCTTCACCTCGAGGTCGATGCCCTTCAGCACCTCATGGCCGCCATAGGCCTTGCGGATGGATTGGAGTTGCAGTGATCCCACGTGTCGCCCTCTTCAAATTAAAGCTTGACCGGCCTGCCGCTGCGAACGCTTTCGTCCGCCGCCAGGCAGATCTTCAGCGATTGCACCGCATCATCCATGTGCCGGTCGAGATTGATGTTTTCGCGAATGGCCTTGAGCACGAAGGCCTGCTCGCTGTCGCAGAGCTCCTGATGGCCCGGTTCGCCCTCCATAACGAGGTCCTCGTCGGCCTTGACAAAACGTCCGTCCGGACCGGTCGCCGCACTGTGCAGGCGGATGACCGCGGTCTTAGTGTGGACGTCGATGTCGTCCGACTTGGCGGCCTGATCCATGACAATCGACACCGACCCGTTCGGCGAGATCACGTCCTTCACGAAAAAAGCAGTCTCGGAGATCATCGGTCCCCAGCCGGCCTCGTACCAGCCGACCGAACCGTCCTCGAAGATCACCTGCAGGTGACCGTAATTGTACATGTCGGCGGCGATCTCATTGGAGAGCCGCAGGCCCATGCCGCGTACCTCGACGGGTTTCGCGTCGGTGATCTGGCACATGACGTCGACATAGTGGACACCGCAATCGACGATCGGCGCCGTCGTCTGCATCAGCGACTTGTGCGTCGCCCAGGTCGCCCCGCTCGACTGCTGGTTCAGGTTCATGCGGAACACGTAAGGTGGCCCGAGTTTCCGGGCCTCGGCGATCAGCAGCATCCAGGATGGATGGTGGCGCAGGATATAGCCGACGATGAGCTTTCTGCCGTTGGCCCGGGCGCAGGCGACGACCCGCTCCGCATCGGCGACCGTCGTCGCCAGCGGCTTCTCCACGAAGACGTGGCAGCCGGCCTCCATGGCGGTGACCGCATAGGCCGCGTGGCTGTCCGAATAGGTGTTGATCGAGCAGAGCTCCGGCCGGAGTTCGAGCAGCGCCTCGTTGAACGAGGGCAGGATCTCGTAACCGGCAAGCGCTTCCGGCAATTCCACCTTCGAGCGGTTGACCAGGCCGGCGATCTCGAAGCCGGGATTCTCGTGATACGCCAGCGCATGGCTGCGGCCCATATTACCGAGGCCCGCGACGAGCACGCGGATCGGATTTGCGGAAGAACTCATTTGACCGCTCCTGCCGTGATGCCGCGGATCAACTGCCGCGAGAAGATGACGTAGAGGACGAGGACAGGGAAGATCGCCAGCGACAGCGCCGAGAGGACAGCGTTCCAGTTGGTGACGAACTGGCCGATGAAGATCTGCGAACCGAGCGTGACGGTTTTGGTGGTTTCGGCCGGTGCCAGGATCAGCGGGAACCACAGGTCGTTCCAGATCGGGATCATGGTGAAGACGGCGACCGTCGCCATGGCTGGCCTTATGAGCGGCAGCACCAGCCGGAAGAAGATCGCATATTCGGAGAGCCCGTCTATGCGTCCGGCATTCTTCAGGTCGTCCGAGACGGTGCGCATGAATTCCGACAGGATGAAGACGGCGAGCGGCAGGCCCTGGGCCGTATAGACGAGAATCAGCGCCGTCAGCGTGTTGACAAGGTTCGCCGCCACCATGCCCTGCAGGATCGCCACCGTGCCGAGCCGGATCGGAATCATGATGCCGAGCGCCAGATAGAGGCCCATCAGCGTATTGCCGCGGAAGCGGTATTCGGACAGCGCGAAGGCGGCCATGGCGCCGAACAGCAGCACCAGCGCGATCGACACGACGGTGACGACGACGCTGTTCTGGAAGTAGCCGATGAAATCGCCCTGCTTCAGCACCGTCTCGTAGCCGATCAGGCTGAAGGTCTCCGGTGTCGGCACCGCCAGCGGTTCGCGGAAGATCGCATTTCGGCTCTTGAACGAGTTGGCGATCGTCAGGAACACCGGGAACAGCGCCACCAGCGTATAGGCGATCAGCGCTACATGGACGGCGCCGGTCCGGGCTATGGAGCTACGTGCTTTCGACATCGTTGATCTCCCTCAGAACTGATAGCGGCGCATGCGGCGCTGGATGACGAAGAGGTAGAGCGAGACGCCGGCCAGGATGATCAGGAACATGATCGCCGCGATCGTCGCGCCCATCGAGCGGTCGCCAAGCTGGAGCTGGAAGCCGAAGAAGGTGCGGTAGAGCAGCGTGCCGAGGATGTCCGTCGAGCCGTCCGGGCCTGCAAGCGCGCCCTGAACCGTGTAGATCAGGTCGAAGGCATTGAAGTTGCCGACAAAGGTTAGGATCGAGACGATACCGATTGCCGGCAGGATCAAGGGCAGCTTGATCTTCCAAAACTGGCTCCAGCCGGTGACGCCGTCGAGCTCCGCCGCCTCGATCACCTCGTCGGGAATGTTGAGGAGGGCCGCATAGATCAGCATCATCGGGATGCCGACATATTGCCAGACCGAGATCAGCGACACGGCGATGAGCGCCGAGTCCGGCCGGCCGAGCCAGGGCGCGAACAGCCATTTGAGGCCGACGAGATCCATGAGAAAGGGCGCCACGCCCCAGATCGGCGAAAGGATCAGCTTCCAGATGAAGCCGACGATGACGAAGGAGAGCAGCGTCGGCAGGAAGATCGCCGTGCGGTAGAAGGCGCTGAAGCGCAGCTTCGGGATCGACAGCATGGCGGCGAGCGCAATGCCGATCGGATTCTGCACCGCCATGTGGATCAGGAAGAAGACGAAATTGTTGCGGAGCGCGTTCCAGAAATCCGCCGCCCAGCGCGGGTCGCCGAACAGCACCTTGAAATTGCGCAGGCCGACGAAGGTATATTGGCCGTCGACGGTGTTATAGAAGGATTGCCGCAGCGTCTCGATCAGCGGCAGGATCATCACCGCCGTGTAGACGATGAGCGCCGGCAGCAGAAAGACGAGGATGTGCCAGCGCCGCGGACGCTTGAGCTCGCCGACTTCCATTGGGGTTTCGCGTGGTTTCATCGGCCTCTGGCCCGTTCTCAATGGCTGGCTCCATGAGCGCAGCCCCATTTCGCTCGAAATGCCGCATTCCATACCGCCACGGGCTTCATCAAAAGCTCTTGTGGTCTCCGGCAAGCCGGCTGTCGGTCACGTCCCGGCCTGGCGCCGGTATCAACAAAACTGCGGCGTCGTCTGCCGCGCGGTTCGCGCGGGGCATAGGGAGCGCACGGGCCGGCAGGGCCGCGCGCTCCTTTTCGATCTTACTTGGCCGGCTTATACCAGCTGTCGAGACCTTCCTGCAGCTTCTTGGCAGCGTCTTCCGGCGTGCTGGTGCCGTTGATGACGTTGGCCGATGCCACCCAGGTCTCGTTTTCGAGGTTCGGCGTGCCGCGCGACAGGATCTGATAGGTCGAGCGGATCGTCGGCTTGCACTTCTCGCGCCAGGAGACGAATTCCTGCGCCAGCGGATCGGTCATCTTCACCGCCGTCGAGTTCAGGCTGAAGAAGCCGGGAAGCGCATTGGCGTAGATTTCCGCGAATTCCGGCGAGGCGACCCAGGTCAGGAAGGTCTTGGCGGCATCCGCATTCGGGCTCTTGGCATTGAGGCCGATGCCGATGTCGTTGTGGTCGGAGATGTAGCAGGTATCGCCGGCTTTCTTCACCGGCGGCGGAAAGGCGCCCATCTTGAACTGCGCCTGGGTGTTGAAGCCGGAGATTTCCCAGGAACCGGCCGGATAGATCGCGGCGCGGCCGAGCGTGAAGAGGTTCTGGCTGTCAGGATAGGTCTGGGCCTCGAAACCGTCGCCGAGATAGTCCTTCCACTTGGCGAGCACGCGGTAGGGTTCGACCCAGGCCTCGTCGGTCAGCTTCTGCTCGCCCTTGATCAAGGCCAGACGGCCTTCCTCGCCCTTCCAGTAGTTCGGCCCGATGTTCTGGTAGCCCATGGTTGCGGCTTCCCAAAGGTCCTTGGTGCCCATCGCCATCGGGATGTAGTTGCCGTCCGCCTTGATCTTGTCGAGGGCGGCAAAGAACTCCTCTTCGGTGGTCGGCACGGCGAGCTTGAGCTGTTCAAAGGCATCCTTGTTGTAGATGAAGCCGTGGATGACCGAAGCCATTGGCACGCAGAAGGTCGCCTTGCCGTCATCGGTCGTCCAGGCCGACTTGGCGACGTCGGAGAAGTTCTCCATGCCCGCCAGGCCGGTGAGGTCGGCGAGGTGCTTCTTGTTGTAGAGTTCGAGCGATGCGTCGAACGGGCGGCAGGTGATGAGGTCGCCGGCCGAGCCTGCGTCGAGCTTGGCGTTGAGAGCGGCGTTGTATTCCGTCGGCGCGGACGGCGAGAACACCACCTTGATGCCGGGGTTCTTGGCCTCGAAGGCGGGGATCAGCTTTTCCTGCCAGATCGCCAGGTCGTCATTGCGCCAGCTCTCGATCGTCAGCGTCTTATCCTGTGCATGCGCAAGCCCGGCCGAGCCGAGAATGCTCGATGCGAGCAGCAAGCCTTTGATTGTCGTGCGGGTCATTCAGGTTCTCCCTCTTATAGGCGCCGCCACGGCGCGGTTTGGATCCCAGTTTTCTTCAGGTCGAGACGATGGCGATCGCCCGGCGCAAATTCTGATTGGCATTGGCAAGCGCTGCTTCGGCCGCCGGCAGATCCTCAGCGCCAAAAGCGAGCAGGATCGCCAGCTTGACCGATCCGGAGGCGGCACGGATCAGCCTTTCGGCTTCGCCGGCAGGAACGCCGGTGATGTCGGAGACGATCCGGATCGCACGGCCGCGCAGCTTGATATTGTCGGCCCTGAGATTGACCATGTGGCCGTCGAGCACGTGGCCGAGATGGATGCCGATCAGCGTCGAGAACATGTTGAAGGCGATCTTCTGCGCCGTGCCGGCGCCCATGCGCGTCGAGCCGGAGATGACCTCTGGCGGCGTCTTGAGCAGGATGGCGACATCGGCGCGTTCGAAAAGCGGCGCGTCGGGATTGTTGGCGACCGCAATGACCTTGGCGCCGCGCTTCCTCGCTTCTTCGGCGGCAGCGAGCGCATAGGGCGTCGAGCCGCTGGCGGAAACCGAGATCAGGCAGTCGCCGGCTGCAATCCCCGCCTCGCGGACATCGTTGCGGGCGAGTTCCGTGTCGTCCTCGTAGCCGCCGGCGAGATCGCCGAGGCTCGCGGCGCCGCCCGCCAGAAGAATGACGATCTGCTGCTGCGAAATGCCATAGGTGCCCGGCAGTTCGAGTGCGTCTGCCATGGCCATCAGGCCCGAGCTGCCGGCGCCGGCATAGGCAAGCTTGCCGCCCGCGGAAAGGATGCTTGCGGCAAGTGCCGCCGCGCATGCGATCGGTTCGATCGCCGCATCGACGGCCTTGGCTGCGGCCTGCTGACCGGAGGCGAGCACGCGCAGCGCAAGCGCCGGGTCCATCAGGTCCAGGCCTTTGGCTTCGTCGTGGCGCTCCTCGGTCTTCATTGCCGGCATCGCGTCGTTCTCCTCTTTTCCAAATTAATGCCAAAAAAATACCAATTGTCTAGAAGAAATTTAACGTCTGCCTAAATAAAAAACGCCTCGCCAAAAATATATCCATAAAATCAAACATATAACATAAATGGCGGCGTGCTCATGGAATCGCGCTTGGTTAATGGTATTTTTTTGGTATGTTAGACGGCGGAGGTGCCAATGACATCCTATCTGATCGGAATCGATGGCGGCGGGACGAGCTGCCGGGCGGCCGTCGCCGGTTCGGACGGTCGTATCCTGGGCCGCGGCAAATCCGGTGCCGCCAATATTCTGAGCGATCCGGAAACGGCGCTGCAGAATATTGCCGATGCCGCCCGCGCGGCATTCGAGGATGCGCGCCTGGACCCCGGCGGCATTATCTCGGCGCGTGCGATTGTCGGCGTCGCGGGGCATAATGTCGGCGATGCCGTCCACTATGTGAAGCGGCGCTTGCCCTTCGCCGCGGCCGATATCGAATCGGATGGACTGATCGCGCTTCAGGGCGCGCTCGGCGACAAGGACGGGGCCGTCGCCATTCTCGGAACCGGGACGATCTATATCGCCCGCCAGGGTGAAGTGGTCAGCTATATCGGCGGCTGGGGCTTTACCATCGGCGATCACGGCAGTGGTGCCCGCATCGGCCATGCCCTGCTGCAGGAGAGCCTGCTTGCCTATGACCGGATCCACGAAGCCTCACCGGTGACCGATTCCGTCCTCTCCGAATTCAACAACGATCCGCGCGACGTCGTCGATTTTGCGCGGCTGGCGAAGCCCGGCGAGTTCGGCCGCTTCGCCCCGCGTGTCTTCGACCATGCCGGGCGCGGCGATCCCGTGGCGACACGCCTGTTGATGGCGGCCGCGACGACCGTGGACGAGGCGCTCGACGCCGTTGTCTCCAGGGGCAGCCGGACGATCTGCCTGCTCGGCGGATTGGCGCCGCTTTACCGGCCCTGGCTGGCCGAACGGCATCAGCCGCTCTTCGCCGAGGCGGAAGCCGACGCGCTGACCGGAGCTGTTGCCCTTGCCGCCGCCCGCTTTGGAACTGGGCCGGAGGCGGTTCTATGAACCAGCAGCTTGCCGCCATCCTGCCGCTCGAAAGCCTCCAGTCGGGCGGTGCCGGCCCGCTTTACCTCAAGCTCCGGCAATCGCTGGAAGAGGCGATCCTGTCGGGCAAGCTCAATCATGGCGATGCGCTGCCCGCCGAGCGCGACCTTGCCGACTACGCCAATGTCAGCCGCGTAACCGTCCGCAAGGCCGTCGACGACCTGGTGCGCGACGGGCTGCTCGTGCGTCGCCACGGCTCCGGCACCTTCGTCGTCCGGCCGGTCTCCCGCGTCGAGCAGTCGCTGTCGCGGCTCACCTCCTTTACCGAGGACATGGCGCGGCGTGGCCTCAACACCCGCGCGGAATGGCTGGAGCGGGGGCTTTTCCATCCGTCACCCGACGAGATGATGACGCTCGGCCTTCCCGCCGATGCGCTGGTTGCCCGCCTCGGGCGGCTGCGCCTTGCCGACGATATGCCGCTTGCCATCGAGCGCGCCTGCGTTTCGGCCGAGTTCGTCCCCGATCCGCTGGCGGTGACCTCGTCGCTGTACGCCGCGCTAGAAAAATCGCATGCCCGGCCGGTGCGGGCGGTGCAGCGCATCTCGGCCTGCAACATCAAGAACCCCGATGCGACTATGCTCGGCGTCGCCGTCGGGGCGGCCGGTCTGTCGATCGAGCGCGTCTCCTATCTTGCTTCGGGACGCGTCGTGGAATTCACCCGCTCGCTCTACCGGGGCGACACTTATGACTTTGTCGCGGAGCTGACGATCCCTGAAAGCTGAGCCGACTTATCGGCGAAAGTGTAAGCGGCTCGCTCTTCGCTCTGAACCTATTCAGGAAAGGACCTGATGATGCAGACCAACATGCGGCGAGAAATCGACGAGATTCCTGAGGCCGTCGCACGATTGCTCGACCGCTCGGCCGCCGCCGTCGCCGCCGCCGGTACCGCACTGCGCGCCAAGGATCCGGCCTTTCTGGTGACGATCGCCCGCGGCTCATCCGATCACGCGGCCCTGTTCCTGAAATATGCGATCGAGCTCACGGCCGGACGCCCGGTTGCCTCGCTCGGGCCCTCGCTTGCCTCGATCTACGGCGCCGAACTGAAGCTCGGCGGTGCGGCGGCGATCGCCATCTCGCAGTCCGGCAAAAGTCCGGATATCGTCGCAATGGCCGAGGCCGCAACGCAGGCCGGTGCCGTCTCGATCGCGCTGACGAACACGCTGCCTTCGCCGATCGCCGACGCCTGCAGCCATCCGCTCGATATTCTCGCCGGCCCCGAACTCGCCGTGGCAGCGACCAAATCCTATGTTAACTCTATTGTCGCGGGCCTCGCCGTGCTCGGCGAATGGAGCGGGGATGCAGGCCTGAAACGCGCCGTCGCCGACCTGCCGAACCAGTTCGCCAAGGCGGTGAAGCTCGACTGGCAGGATTTTGCCGGCGATCTCGGCGAGGCCGAATCGCTCTATGTGCTCGGCCGCGGCCCGGCATTGGCGATCGCCAGCGAAGCGGCGCTGAAGTTCAAGGAGACGTCCGGCATGCATGCCGAAGCCTATTCCGCGGCGGAAGTGCTGCACGGTCCGGTGGCGCTCGTCGGCGCCCGCTTCCCGGTTCTGGTGCTTGCCGCCCGCGACGCCGCCGAGGGCTCGGTCGCCGAGATCGCCGACGGCATGAGCGCCAAGGGAGCGGTGGTGCATGTCACCTCGGCCCGGGCCAAAAAGGCAAAGCGCCTGCCCTTCGCCGAGACCGGCCACCCGCTCACCGACGCACTGGCGCTGATCCTGCCGTTCTACGGCTTCGTCGAAGCCTGGTCGCGCTCTCGCGGCTTGAACCCGGATGCACCGGCGAGCCTGAAGAAGGTAACAGAGACACGATGACTGGCAAAAGGAAGATCACCGGAGCGCGGATTTTCGACGGCATCGACTGGCACGACGGATGCGCGCTTCTCATCGAGGCCGGGCACGTCAAGGGTATCGTCGCGAGCGGCGCCGCTCCCGGCGATGCCGAGACGATCGACGCCCGCGGCCTGCTGCTGGTGCCGGGCTTCATCGACCTGCAGGTGAACGGCGGCGGCGGCGCGCTGCTCAACGAAGTGCCGACCCTCGACGGCATCCGGCAAATCTGTGCGGCGCATGCGAAATTCGGCACGACGGCGCTGCTGCCGACGCTGATCACCGACACGCGCGAGATGCGCACCAAGGCGATCGAGGCCGGCGTCGCGGCCAGGGCCGCGGCGATGCCCGGCTTCCTCGGCCTGCATCTGGAGGGCCCGCATCTCTCTGTTGCCCGCAAGGGCGCGCACGATCCGGCGCTGATCCGCCCAATGGAGGATGCCGATCTCGCCGAGATGCTTGCCTGCGTCAACGCGCTCGGCTCATTGATGGTCACCGTCGCCCCGGAGAACACCACGAAGGAACAGGTGCGCGCCCTTGCCGGAGCCGGCATCGTCGTCAGCCTCGGCCACACCGATGTCGGCTTCGATATAGCCTGCGCCTATGCGAAGGCGGGTGCCCGAACCGTCACGCATCTCTTCAACGCCATGAGCGGCCTCGGCCACCGCGAGCCCGGCGTCGTCGGCGCCGCGCTTGCGACCGGCACGCTGCATGCCGGGATGATCGCCGACGGCTTCCATGTCGACCCGGCATCGATGGGCATCGCGCTGCGCGGCAAACGGGGACCGGGGCAGATCTTCCTGGTGACCGACGCCATGTCGCCGATCGGCACCGCCATGACGAGCTTCCAATTGAACGGCCGCGAGATCCTGCGCAAGGATGGGCGCCTGACGCTCGCCGACGGCACCCTTGCCGGCGCCGATATCGACATGCTCTCCTCCGTCCGCTTCGTGCACGAAAAGCTCGGCCTGCCGATCGAGGAAGCGATCCGCATGGCCTCTGCCTACCCTGCCGACGTCATGGGCATCGCCTCACACAAGGGCCGTCTCCTGCCGGGCACCGACGCCGACTTCGTGCTGCTGACGCCGGAGCTCGGCATGAAGTCGACCTGGATTGGGGGAGAGGTAGTCTTTACTGCTTAACGCGTGTCGTCGGGATGCAGCGGGTTGCGTCAATCCACCAGTGGCAGAGTGCCCCTCACCCTAGCCCTCTCCGAGGGGACCGGAGGGCGCGGCATGTCCCTTCTCCCCGTTAGAACGGGGAGAAGGTGCCGGCAGGCGGATGAGGGGCGGACGCTAGAGAACGGCCTCTCTTGCCCCTTACATTCAATGCGTTTCAGCGTCTCGCCAGGATGGCGTCCAGCCGCGCCTTCATCGCGCTGACTGTCGTCGCATCCGTGTGGCGACGTTCCGGCGGCGCGAAGCCCAGCTCCACTAACCCCTTGTCAGTAGCTGGCTCACGAATAGAGCAGGACGAGTGAACCTCGGCGACGCCAAGCCTCGGCAGGAGCCGATCGATCGTATCGATGGTGACGCCGGATCCTGGCATGATCGAGAGCCGGCCGTCTGACAGTTCCACGAGCTCTGCCAGCGTGTCGACCGCCTCCGGCGCGGTCCTGGCGCCACCCGAGGTCAGGATGCGCTCGAAGCCGAGCGCGACGGCGATCGAGATCGCCTCGGCGAAATCCGGCACCAGATCGAAGGCCCGGTGCAGCGTCAGCCCGAGGCCGGAGGCATGGCGCGTCAGGTCGGCGAGTGTTGGCACGTCGAGCCGCCCGCCCGGCAGCGATGCACCGAGCACGACGCCGGCGAGGCCCGCATTGCGCGCCGCATCGACGTCGCGCCGCATGATGTCGAGTTCGGCGGCGTCGAAGACGAAGTCGCCGGGACGCGGCCGGATCATCGCGTAGGCCGGCAACGGTGTGCGGGCCGCGAGCGCCATCAGTCCGGCGCTCGGGGTCAGCCCGCCCACGGCGAGTGCCGAGCAGAGTTCGATGCGGTCGGCGCCGCCCTCGACCGCTGCCGCCAAGCCCCTGGCATCGTCGACGCAAACCTCGAGCAGGATGCCGCTCATCGGCCCAGCCCTCCGAAGCCGAGCAGCGCGGCGCCGATCAGGCCCGGCTCCACCCGGCATTCGCCGCGCACCACCAGCGGCCGGTCGAAGCGACGGAGGATGCGTTGACGTACCGCCTGGTCGATCTCGGCAAGAAGCGCCTCGGAATTGGAGAGGCCGCCGCCGACGGGCACGACCGTCGCGCCGGTGATGTTGACAACGAGCGCCAGAGGCGAACTGACGAGGTCGACGAAAATGGTGATCGTCCGCGCCGCCTCGGCCTCTCCGCTCTGCCAGGCGCCAATGATTTCGTGGCTGGAAAGCGTCCTGCCATGGATCGTCGCGTGCAGGCGCTCGAGCCCGCGCGCGCCCCCGATCGTGTCGACGCAGCCGCGTTGGCCGCAGCCGCAGTCGAAGGTGGGAATGGCCATGGGCGGGTGCCCCGCATGGGTCGCGGCGACCGGTCCATGGCCCCATTCACCGGCAAAGCCGCCATCGGCATTGATCAGCCTGCCGTCGACCACCAGGCCGCCGCCGACGCCGGTGCCGAGGATCGCGCCGAAGACGATGCGGTGGCCACGGCCGGCGCCGATCCCCGCTTCCGCGAGCGCGAAGCAGTCGGCGTCATTGGCGATCACCACAGGCAGATGCAGCGCTGCCTCGAGCTCGGCCGCCAGTTCGCGGCCGTCGATGCAGGGTATGTTGGCGCATTTGATCCGCCGCGTTTCAGGGTCGATGACGCCGGTGATCGAGATCGCGACCCGATCGGGAAGGCCGCCCGCCTCGTCGAGCACCGATTCCATCGTTTCGACGAAGCGGCGGAAATCGTTGAGCGGCGTCGTTCGGCGGGGCAGCGGGAAGATGCGCTCCGACGAGTGGGTGATCGCACCCTTGATCGCAGACCCGCCGATATCGAAAGAGACGATCATGCCTCGCTCCGGATCAGCGCCTCGAGCGCCAGCGCGGCGGCAAGCAGCCGGTCGTCCTGGTGGTGCGGTGCAGAGATGAGGAAGCCGACCGGCATGCCGGCGGCGCCGGTGCCGCAGGGAATGGAGATGCCACAGAAGTCGAGGAAATTGCCTATCGACGTGTTGCGCAGCGTCTTCGCGTTCACCTTGAAGAACAGATCGTCGTCGGCAAGCAGCGGGTCGATCGGCGGTGCCACATGCGGCAGCGTCGGATGGGCGATCAGTTCGCCGGGCTTAAGGCTCTCGAGGGTCGCGTGGATCAACCGGTCGCGGGCGTTGAGGAGGGCGATATAGTCGCTGACGGCGATTTTTTCGCCGAGGCGCGTACGGACGACGACGCGCGGGTCCATGCGGGCGGCATCCGGCCCGGCAAGCCGCTCGCGGTGCAGCGCATAGGCTTCGGCGTTCACCAGGGCGCCGTGGCGGGCAGTCAGCTCGAAGATCGCGGCAAAGCTCGGGAAGGCCTGGCGCCGCACCCGGACGCCGGCTGCCTCGAGTCTCTTGATCGCCGCCTCGAAGGCAGCGACCACCTCGGCCTCCGCCTCGTCGAAGACGATCGTCTCCGGGATGACGAGCGAAAGATCGGCAAGCTCGGCGCGGCGGATAACCGGCGCCGTCAGGCCGTGCATGGCCGCATCCGCCCAGACGGCGTCCTGCACGCTGTGGCAGAGGGGTCCCAGCGAATCGAGACTCTGGGCGAGCGGAAAGACGCCCTTCATCACATAGCGTCCGCGCGTCGCCTTGTAGCCGACAATGCCGGTCATTGCCGCCGGAATGCGCACCGAACCGCCGGTGTCGGTGCCGATCGCCAGCGGCACGAGCCCGGCGGCGACCGCCGCGGCCGCGCCGGACGACGAGCCCCCGGGAATGCGGTGCACGTCCGTCGAGGCTGGATTGCGGGGCGTGCCGTAATGCGGATTGATGCCGAGCCCTGAAAAGGCGAACTCGCTCATATTGGTGCGGCCGACGCTCACCATGCCGGCGCTGCCGACCGCGGCGACGACCGCCGCGTCTGAAGAAGCCGGCGCATTGTCCTTGAGCACGACCGAGCCTGCGGCCGTGATGCTGCCGGCAACATCGAAGAGATCCTTCCAGGCGACCGGCAAGCCGTCCAAGAGGCCGCGGGAACGGCCGGCCTTGATCCGCTCGGAGGCCGACTTCGCCTCGCGCGCCGCGCGGTCTCGCGTCCGCCCGACGAAGATCGACTGGTCCGCATGTCCTTCGATCCGCGTCAGCGTATCCTCTGTGAGCGCGAGGGAATCCAATTGTCCCGACTGTACGAGAACAGCGAGGCTGGCGAGCGTCTTGTGCTGGGTCATGGCTTCCCCCTGGTCGACTCACAGTCCGCCGCAACGGACCTGACTTGCTTCCGCTTTAGAATATCGCCGTCCATGGTGTTTGCCAGCGCCGGCCTGTTGAATCGTAGTGCACCGCGAAGGAGTGCGGCGCAAGTGCCTTGCCGCGGGCGACGCGGCTGCCTACATCGAACCCACTTGTCCTTTATGGAGATCGATCATGATCGTCGACTCGGCGCGGCTCGCCTCCGCCAATCTCTTTGCCGCCGAGACGCGCGCGGTTTTCTGGAAGGTCATCGCGCTCACGCTGCTGGCGCTCGTCGCCCTCTGGTTTGCTATGCGCGAGCTGTTCGTCTGGCTGGCGCTGCCCTGGATCGACGTGCTGATGCCCGGCACGCCCGAATGGGCGGGCTGGATCACGTTCGTCGTCGGCATTTTCGCCAGCCTCGGCCTCGCTCTCGCCTTGGCGCTGCTGCTTGCTCCGGTGACAGCGCTGATCGCCGGCTTCTTTCTCGACGATGTCGCCGAGGTGGTCGAGAAGCGCGATTATCCGGCCGAGCCGCCGGGCACCCCGCTGCCGCTTGCCGAGGCGATGATAAGCTCGGTGAAGTTCCTCGGAGTCGTCATTCTCGGCAACATCGTCGCGCTCTTCCTGCTGCTGGTGCCGGGCATCAATCTCATCGCCTTCTTCCTGGTTAACGGCTATCTGCTCGGCCGCGAATTCTTCGAATTTGCCGCCATGCGCCACCGCTCGCCGGCCGAGGCGCGGCTCTTCCGCGCCAAGCACAGGGCGACGGTGTTCCTTGCCGGCCTCGTGATCGCGGCCTTCCTGGCCGTGCCGTTCATCAACCTGCTGACGCCGCTGTTTGCCGCGGGCATGATGGTGCACCTGCACAAGAGGCTGTCGGCACGCGATCCCGGCTTTTCCGCGGTGAACGCCGTCGCAGCCGGGGCACGGGGCTGACTGCCATGCTTGACGGCGCAGCCAGGTTGGTCAATTTGCCCGTCGATAATAAAGAGATGGAGAAGCGCATGAGCGACATGGAGAGCCGGATCGTTCATTTGGAAGAAACGGTGGCGCATCAGGCAAAAACCATCGAGGAGCTTTCCGACCAGCTTGCCGAGCAATGGAAGGTGGCCGAGCAGATGCGTGCCAAGCTCGACCGGCTGACTGAGCGTTTCCTGACCCTCGAGGAACAGGCGCGCGAGGCGATCCCGGTGACACGGCCGCCGCACTATTGAGACGGGCAGCAAAAAGCCGCCGGCTCTTGCGAACCGGCGGCCTTGCGAATGTCTTGCCGATCAGTACGGACAGGTCTCGTCCGTCATGTAGTCGTGCACCTGTACCTTGCCGGAGATGATATCGGCCTTCACCTTTTCCACCGCATCGAGCATTTCCGGCGTGATCAGCGGCTTGTTGTGCTCGTCGAGCGCGTAGCCGACGCCGTCCTCCTTGAGGCCGAGATTGGAGATGCCGAACTCGAACTTGTCGTCCTTAGCCGCCGTGAAGGCGTCATAGACGGCGACGTCGACTCGCTTCAGCATCGAGGTCAGCACCTTGCCCGGCTGCAGCATGTTCTGGTTGGAGTCGACGCCGATGCCGAGCTTGCCCGCATCCGCCGCCGCCTGAAGCACGCCGACGCCGGTGCCGCCGGCGGCGTGATAGACGACGTCCGCGCCCTGGTCGATCTGCGACTTGGCGATTTCACCGCCCTTGACCGGATCGTTCCAGGCGTCCGGCGTCGTGCCCGTATAGGCTTCGAGCACCTTGACGTCTCCGCCGACAGACTTGGCGCCGCCGACATAGCCGCAGGCGAATTTGTGGATCAGCGGGATATCCATGCCGCCGACGAATCCGACAGTCTTCGACTTGGAGGCGAGCCCGGCGAGCACGCCGACGAGATAGGAGCCTTCCTGTTCCTTGAAGACGATCGATTTGACGTTCGGCTTCTCGACCACCATGTCGACGATGGCGAACTTCGTATCCGGATATTCCGCAGCGATCTTTTCGAGCGATGCGGCCCAGTTGAAGCCGGCCATGACGATCGGGCTATTGCCGTCGCTGGCGAAGCGGCGCAGCGCCTGTTCGCGCTGGGCATCATTGGCGATCTCGAATTCGCGGTATTCGATGCCCGATTCGGCCTTGAACTTTTCTGCGCCGTTGAAGGCCGCTTCGTTGAAGGATTTGTCGAACTTGCCGCCGAGATCGTAGATGAGCGCCGGCTTGACGTCGGCGGCCAGTGCCGTCGCAGACATCATCGAGAAAGCAAAGAGACCGAGAATGGTTTTTTTCATCTTGCAGCCCTGTTGTCGCAATTGGATCTTTTCGGGTTTCCGCGGGCGGCGTGAGCCTTGCCTGCGGAGCCCGCCCCTCTTCTGTTTAAGGCTTGGGTGGGCGCATCCTTGCACGGCTTCTTCAAAAAAACATCCAAAATTTTTCAGATGGTAAAAAAGCCGCCGGCCCGCTTTGGAGCGCTGGCGGCTGGCGCAAGCGGACGGACTTCGCTTCAGCCGATCGGACAGCTGACGCCGGTGCCGCGCAGGCCGCAATAGCCGTCCGGATTCTTGGCGAGATATTGCTGGTGGTAGCCCTCGGCGAAATAGAACGGGCCGGCAATTGCGATTTCCGTGGTGATCTCGCGGTCGTGATTGAAGGCCCTGAGCGCCCGCTTGAATGTATTGCGCGCTGCATTCGCTTCGGCAAGCTGTTCCTCGTCGAAGACATAGATGGCCGAGCGGTAGGTGGTGCCGATGTCGTTGCCCTGCCGCATCCCCTGTGTCGGGTCGTGCTCCTCGAAAAAGGTCTTGAGCAGGCGGCCGAGCGACAGTTTTTGCGGATCGTAGACGACCAGCACGACTTCGGCATGGCCGGTCAGCCCCGTCGTCGTCTCCTGATAGGTGGGGTTCGGCGTCAGTCCGCCGGAATAGCCGACGGCCGTCACGTGGACTCCGTGGATCTGCCAGAAGAGCCGCTCGGCGCCCCAGAAGCAACCCATGCCGAAAAGCACCTTCTTCATGCCCTCCGGGTAGGGGCCCTTCAGCGACCGGCCGGAGACGAAGTGCGTCGCAGCCGTCGGAATTTCCTCGGCGCGGCCGGCAAGCGCGGTCTCGGCGTCGGGCAGGATGTTCTTCTTGTTGAACATGTCGATCAGAAACATCTGCGGCTCCTTCCGATGACCGAAAGCGTTGAGCGGCGCGGATTCAGGCCGCAAAGCGCCCGGCGGCCGGCTTCTTCTTGTATCCCGCCATCCACAGGACCAGCGCGACGACGAGCATGACGGCGAAGGCCGGCTGCATGAAGATCCAGTGCAGGGCGGTCAGCCAGATGGCCGGCCCCGCATCGGTCCGCTGCAGCGATTGCACCCAGTTGAGCGCATCCGGCCCGAGCAGCCCGATCCCTTCCGCAAGCGGCGTCAGCACTGGCTCGGAGGCGGCCACCGACTGGATCGAATCGATGGTGCCCGCAAGCACCGCGGCCATCAGCGCGACGAAGCTTGCAAAGCGCAGCAAGAGCCGCATTCACCCTCCTTGGCCGGGTTCGCCCCTTAAAGCCTGTCGATCGTTTCCAGCCGCCCCATTCCCGCTCGGCGTGTCTTATGGAAAGAGATAGGCTCGCCGCCGGACGAGCGCAATGGCGGAGCGCGCCACAACATCTCACGCAATGTCAACAATCTGTCAGAAACCAGTTGATCCGCCGCCAATCATCAGTATATATCGCGCCCGTCCGCCGGTTTTGCCGGCAGCACGGTGGAGTTCACTCCCCCATCCAGCCGGAGTGACCAACGGCTGCAGACGGATGGACAGGTGGCCGAGTGGTTGAAGGCGCACGCCTGGAACGCGTGTATACGTGAAAGCGTATCGAGGGTTCGAATCCCTCTCTGTCCGCCATATTTTCCTTTGTGATCCTCAGCGCCCGCCCCGCCGGATGTTCGCGTGACAGCGGCACCGACCCGTGGCATAGGGGTGCCCGCAACCCCACCGAGCCGTCCCCCACATGATCCGCATCGAGAATATCAGCAAGTCCAACAGTCACCGCATTCTTTATATCGAAGCCTCCGCCGCCTTGAACCGCGGCGAAAGGATCGGCCTTGTGGGTCCGAACGGGGCGGGGAAGACGACGCTTTTCCGGATGATTACCGGCGAGGAACAGCCCGACGAGGGGCAGGTCTCGGTCGAGAAGGGTGTAACGATCGGCTATTTCGACCAGGATGTCGGCGAGATGGCCGGGCGGTCCGCGGTTGCCGAGGTGATGGAAGGGGCAGGGCCTATCAGCGCCGTGGCGGCGGAGCTGCGTGAGCTCGAGGCGGCCATGTCGGATCCGGAGCGGATGGACGAAATGGACGCGATCATCGAGCGCTACGGGGAAGTGCAGGCGCGCTACGAGGAGCTCGACGGCTATGCGTTGGAGGGGCGTGCCCGCGAGGTCCTTGCCGGCTTGAGCTTCAGCCAGGAGATGATGGACGGCGACGTTTCCAAGCTGTCGGGCGGCTGGAAGATGCGCGTGGCACTCGCCCGCATCCTCTTGATGCGCCCGGACGTCATGCTGCTCGACGAGCCGAGCAACCACCTCGATCTCGAAAGCCTGATCTGGCTGGAAGATTTTCTGAAAAGCTATGACGGCGCCCTGCTGATGACCTCGCACGACCGCGAGTTCATGAACCGGATCGTCACCAGGATCATCGAGATCGACGGCGGCGCTTTGACGAGCTATTCCGGCGACTATGGCTTCTACGAGGAGCAGCGGGCGCTGAACGAGAAGCAGCAGCAGGCCCAGTTCGAGCGCCAGCAGGCCATGCTCGCAAAGGAAATCAAGTTCATCGAACGCTTCAAGGCCCGCGCCTCGCATGCCGCGCAGGTGCAGAGCCGGGTCAAGAAGCTCGAGAAGATCGATCGCGTCGAGCCGCCGCGGCGTCGCCAGACGGTCGCCTTCGATTTCCTGCCGGCGCCGCGTTCCGGCGAAGACGTCGTCAATCTCAGGAACGTCCACAAGGCCTATGGGAGCCGGACGATCTATGGCGGACTCGACTTCATGGTGCGCCGGCGCGAACGCTGGTGCATCATGGGCATCAACGGCGCCGGAAAATCGACGCTGCTGAAGCTCGTCACCGGCTCCGCCCAGCCGGACCAGGGCAGTGTGTCGCTCGGCGCCAGTGTCAAGCTCGGCTATTTCGCCCAGCATGCGATGGATGTGCTCGACGGCGACAGCACCATCCTCCAATGGCTGGAGGAACGCTTTCCCAAGGCCGGTCAGGCGCCGCTCCGGGCGCTGGCCGGCTGTTTCGGCTTTTCCGGCGACGACGTGGAGAAGCGCTGCCGGGTGCTCTCCGGCGGCGAGAAGGCGCGGCTGGTGATGGCGGCAATGCTGTTCGACCCGCCGAACTTCCTCGTCCTCGACGAGCCGACCAACCACCTCGACCTCGATACCAAGGAGATGCTGATCAAGGCGCTCTCGGCCTATGAGGGCACCATGCTGTTCGTCTCGCACGACCGCCGCTTCCTGTCGGCACTGTCCAACCGCGTCCTGGAACTGACGCCGGGCGGCATTCATCAATATGGCGGCGGCTATCGGGAATATGTCGAGCGCACCGGCCAGGAGGCGCCGGGCCTGCGCGGGTGAGGTTCGGCTGGCGTCGGGGGGATCGCTGCAGGGCAGCTCACTCCTCTTGCGGCGGCTCGACGGGATCCAGAATGTCCGCCGCATCATATTTCGGCGAGCCGACCTTGCGGTCGATCGGCCACATGGTCATCAGCTCCGCCGGAAACGGCCTCATCAGCTCCGCCGGATCCGCTTCCGGCGAAAGCCAGCGTTCATAGTCTTGTCCGTGCAGGATCACCGGCATGCGGTCGTGGATCTTGGCGATCATCTCGTTTGCCGGACAGGTGATGACGCAGAAGGTGCGGATGTCCTCGTCGGTTTCCGGGTCGCGCCAGGTATCCCAGAGGCCGGCAAGCGCGAAGGGCTCGCCGGATTTCATGGCGATCGCGTAGGGCTGCTTGTTCTTGCCGGTGCCGTAAATGTCCTTCCACTCGAAGAAGCCGTCGACCGGGATCAGGCAGCGGCGCCGGCGATAGGCGTCTTTGAACAGGCCGACGGTCGAAATACCTTCCGAGCGCGCATTGATCGGCGGCGGCCGGCCCGGCTGCGTTTTCGCAAAGCGCGGGATCAGCCCCCAGCGGGCGCTCGCGAAGCTCGGGCCGAACACGTCGGGGTCGCGTATCACCTCGGTGACGATGATCGGATAGTAAAGCGACGGCGCACCGTTATAACGCGGGAACTGGTTGGCCATCCCCTCGACCGCTTCCCGCTCGGCAAAGGAGAATTCGCGCAACAGACCGTCGAGATTGCTCTTGATATAGACCCGCCCGCACATCGCCTCGCCCTCTCTCAAAGCAAAGGTATCGCGCCGGTCTGCGAGGTCAATGACGATGGCGGCACGCCGTTCAGGGTTCGACGAAGGCCTTGATGTTCTGGGCCTGGATTTCCCATCCCTTCTCGTTGCTGCAGATCACTTCCTCGCGCCGCTCCTGCGGCAGGGAACCGAAGCCCGATTCGGTGATCGTCAGATGCGTACCCTTTGTCGTCGGTTTGAGGTGGAATTCGACGCGCGTCGAAGGTGCATTCGAAACGTCGGCATTCGGATCCTCTGAATGCGGCCAGCGAAAGGCGAAGAGCTGCGACGGCTCCATTCGCTCTGTCACCGAGGTCCATTTGATGCCCTCGTGGCCGGGATAGGTGATTTCGCCGGTGGTGACCTGACCGACCACGAAGGGCCCGTCGAGCTTGACGCGAAACCATTCGCCGAAGGCCTCGTGATCGGTGAGCGCACGCCACACCCTCTCGACCGGAGCCGCCAGTTCGATGCGCTTTTCGATGCTGTCCTTCATGCTCTGCCCTCCGCGCCCCTTGTGCTGCTCAGCCCGCCGCTTCGCCGGGTCGCGCCGTCAGCCGGTTCTCGACGCTCTGGACGCCGATCACCGAGGCCGCCGCCTCGCCGGCGCAGGCAATGTCCGCTTCGCGCGCCACCGTTCCGGACAGGACAACCATGTTGCCGAGGGCGATCACGTCCATGTCGCTCGTGTCTATGAAAGTCGCGTAGCGGAGGAAGCGCAAGACCTTCTGCGCCAGATCGTCATCGGTCAGATGCGGGTCGTCGTCCTTGTGCGAATAGATCGGATGCTCGCTCGACATTCTTTTGACCCCGTCCTCAAGCGCAACGCTTTGTGACGGCTGAATGTTCCGGGTGTAAATGGTCGCAGCCGGCGGCCTTTTCTTGACGGTGTCGCGCGCCCTAATCCGGTACGGTTGAAGGGAGCATGCACTACAGCGCCGCGCGTCTTATCAGACGCGCAAAGGTCGCTGTAGCACTTTGAATTGCTGCATGTCTTTGTCCTTAAATCGAGGTCGATTTAAGGAGACATGCAGTAGGCCGCTGCCTTGCCTCCACCGTCAAAACGGGTCTATGCGTCGGTCTGTCTGCATGAATCACAAATGCGCGGCTCCGGGCGCGCTCCCCTCCGACCCGCTCTCGGGAACCGATCGCAATCAATCGGTTCAAGCCGAACTGTCGTGATAAGGCTCGCGCATGTCCGAAGTCTTTTTGAATGTGCTCCCGATCTTCGTGCTGATCCTCACCGGCTGGCTGATCGTGAAATTCGGCTATCTGAAGCCGGCCGTTGGCGAGGCGCTGGGCGACTTCGTCTTCCGGGTTGCCGTGCCGGTCCTTCTGTTCCGCACCATCGCCGAGGCGGATTTCAAGGAGGGGTCGCCCTGGCCGCTCTGGGTCGCCTATTTCTCCGGCGTCGCCGTCACCTGGACCATCGGCCATCTGGCCGCGACGCTCGGCTTCGGCCGCGACCAGCGCATGGGCGTGCTGGCCGGCGTCTCCTCGGCGTTTGCCAACACGGTCTTCATCGGCCTGCCCTTGGTGTCCCGGGTGGTGGGGGAGGAGGGGATCGTCGCACTTTCCATCCTGCTTTCGGTGCATCTGCCGGTGATGATGATCGCCGGGACCGTGATGATGGACCGCGCCGACCAGAAGGTGAGCGGCCGGCCGCGGCAGAGCCTATTCAAGCTTTTAGCCGGGGTGGGCCGCAATCTCGCCCGCAATCCTCTGGTGATCGGGCTTGCCTTAGGAGCGCTCTTCCATCTTCTCGGCCAGCCGCTCGGCGGTCCGGCCAAGATCGTGGTCGATCAGCTTGCAGGCGTCGCCGCCCCAGCAGCACTCGTCTCGATCGGCATGGCGCTCGACAAATACGGGCTCGCCGGCAATACCGGCCTCGCCGCCGTCACCAGCACGCTGAAGCTCGTCGTGCTGCCGGGCGCCGTCTTCGCCGCCTGCCATCTCCTGGGCCTGAGCGACAGTTGGACCGCCGCCCTAGTCCTGACGTCTTCCGTGCCGACCGGCGTCAATGCCTGGCTGATCGCCAACCACTTCAATGTCGGCCACGGCCTCGCCTCCTCGACCATCACGCTGACCACCGCCCTCGGCGTCGTGAGCGTTTCGGCCTGGGCCTATCTGTTGATGTAATGTAGGTTTTCGCGCTCGCGCTTGCCGCTCATCCCGCTACCGCGACCTTCTCCCCGCAGGCTGGGAGAAGGGGTATGCCGCACCGGACGAGCCTACTCCTGCATGCGGCGAGAGGGTTCAAGCCGGCGCGGCATCGTCCCTTCTCCCCGTACAAACGAGAGAAGGTCGCGGCAGCGGGGTGAGGGCTCGGAGCCCCCGTTTCGCTAGAACAGCCGGTCGAGCCAGCCGTGGCGGTCCGGGGCGCGGCCGTTCTGGATGTCGAGCAGCGCGGCCTTCAGCTGGCCGGCCACCGGACCGGCGCCGCCGTCGCCGATCGTGAAGTTGCGGGTGCGGCCCTTCACCTTGCCGATCGGCGTCACCACAGCGGCGGTACCGCAGGCGAAGGCCTCGGCCAGCCGGCCGCTCTCGGCATCCGCCTGCCACTGATCGATCGAATAGGGCTCTTCGCGCACCGTGAGGCCGAGGTCGCGTGCGAGCGTGATCAGCGAATCGCGGGTGATGCCCGGCAGGATCGTGCCGGTGAGCGGCGGCGTCTGCAGCGAGCCGTCCTCGAAGACGAAGAAGACGTTCATGCCGCCGAGCTCCTCGATCCAGCGCTTTTCGACGGCGTCGAGGAAGACGACCTGGTCGCAGCCCTCGCGGGTCGCTTCTGCCTGCGCGGCGAGGCTTGCCGCATAGTTGCCGCCGCATTTCGCCTCACCGGTGCCGCCGGGGGCCGCCCGCGTGTAGTTTTCGGAGGCCCAGAGCGTCACCGCCGGAGCGCCTCCCTTGAAGTAGGAGCCCACCGGCGAGGCGATGACGCAATAGAGGTAGTCGGACGAGGGCTTCACGCCGAGGATCGCCTCCGTGGCGATCATGAACGGCCGGAGATAGAGCGAGGCGCCTTCAGCCGCCGGAATCCAGTCGCGATCCGCCCGCACCAGGGCGCGCACGGATTCGACGAACAGCTCTTCCGGCAAGGGCGCCATAGCCAGGCGATTGGCGGAGTTGGTGAAACGGCGCGCATTGGCGCCCGGGCGGAACAATGTGGCGCCGCCATCCGGCAGGCGGTAGGCCTTCATGCCTTCGAAGATCTCCTGGGCATAATGCAGCACCACCGTCGACGGGCTGAGATCGAAAGCCTTCCGCGGCTCGATCCGGGCGTCATGCCAGCCGCGTCCCTCGGAATAGCGGATCGTCGCCATGTGATCGGACAGCACGCGGCCGAAGCCCGGGTTCTTGAGCAGGGCCTCACGCTCGCCCGCTGCCATGGGGTTCGGATGTGTCTCGATGAGGAAAGTTCCGCCGCTGGTCATCTATCGTCCGCTCCTTCGCTCCGAATGCAACCGTCCCGCTCACACGCAGAGGGACCAGGCTCCGATCGGATTGCATTTGGTTACATTGTCAGTTGCACAGATATTAGCATCGCCAAAGAAAAATCCGATAGGCGCGGCATCGGCGCGAAGCTTTCCGGCGCTCACCCGGCGGCGACTGATCGGATAGAAAAAGCCCGGTCGATGACCGGGCTCTTCGAAAAGAAATATCGATCGCTTAATGTGCCGGGGCCGGTGCCGGAGCCGCCGCCTGACCGGCTTCCGCCGGAGCCGGGGCAGGAGCCGCCGTCTGACCACCTTCGGCAGGGGCGGCAGCCGGTGCCGCGTCCGTCGCGCCGGTCGCGTCCGCCGCCGGCAGCGGTGCCGGGCTGTCGGCCTTCTCGCGAAGCCAGGCGATCAGATTCGCCCGCTCGTCCGGCTTCTTCAGGCCGGCAAAGCCCATGGCCGTGCCCGGCACGTGTTTCTTCGGCGCCTCGAGGAAGTAGCTCAGGTGGTCGTAGTCCCAGACGACCTTGCCGCCTTCGGCAAAGGTCTTCATGCCGGCGGAGTAGGCGAAGCCCTCATGCGAGGCGACCGGACGGTTGACGAGGCCCCAGAGATTCGGGCCGACCTTGTTCGGTCCGCCCTTCTCGATGGTGTGACAGCTTGCGCATTTCTTGAACACGGCTTCACCGGCGGAAGCGTCGGCCTTGGCGAGCAACGGGCCGATCGGCTCCGACTTTGCTTCTTCGCCGCCGCCCGCACCGGCCTCGGCGGTCGGCTCCTCGGCGACGATCGCGAAACCTTCCTTCTCGGGAGCTTCGGAATGGAAAATGCCTTCAGAAGCAATGGACACGGTCATCAGCACGAAGACCGTACCCAGCAAGGCACCCACACCCATGTTCACATATGGATTCATCTGCAAACGCTCCCTTTGCCACCGGCGCAAACAAAAACCCGGCCCATCTTGAAATCGCGCGGAACCTATGTCTTTTGGCTCTGCGTTGCAACAGAGATTATCGCCCCCGAAGTGAGACCTTTTGACACTTTCTCAGGGGTTTTTGAAGGCATGACGATGAATTGTGAAAATTCGGGCAAAGCCCTCGTGCTCATCCCCGCGCGCATGGCCTCGACGCGCCTGCCGGGCAAGCCGCTCGCCGACATCTGCGGCCTGCCGATGATCGTCCAGGTCGCCAGGCGCGCGGCGGAAGCAGACGTCGGCCGGATCGTCGTCGCCGTCGATCATGACGAGGTCTACGAGGCGGTGCGCGACGCCGGCTTCGAAGCGGTCATGACGCGCATCGATCACCAGTCCGGCTCCGACCGGATCTACGAGGCGCTGCAGAAGGCCGACCCTAACGGAGAGGCGGAAATCGTCATCAATGTCCAGGGCGACCTGCCGACAATCGAGCCCGGCCCGATCCGCGCGGCCTTGAAGCCGCTCGAAAACGCTGCGACCGATATCGCCACGCTGACGGTGGAAATCACCGACGAGCACGAGAAAACCAATCCGAACGTCGTCAAGGTGGTCGGGTCGCCGCTGTCGGAGAGCCGGCTGCGCGCGCTCTATTTCACCCGCGCGACCGCACCCCATGGCGCCGGGCCGCTCTATCACCATATCGGCCTTTACGCCTACCGGCGGAGCGCACTTAAGACGTTCGTGTCGCTGGAGCCTTCGACGCTCGAGAAGCGCGAATCGCTCGAGCAGTTGCGGGCCCTCGAGGCGGGCATGCGCATCGACGTCGAGATCGTCAATTCCGTGCCGCTCGGCGTCGACACGCCGGCCGACCTCGAAAAAGCCCGCCGCATGCTCTCGGCTTGAAAGGACAGCCAAAGTGACCGTCAAGACCAACAGGATTGCCTTCCAGGGCGACTTCGGCGCCAATTCCGACATGGCTTGCCGCGACATGTTCCCGTCGATGGACCCGTTGCCCTGCCAGACCTTCGAGGATGCCTTTCTGGCGGTCGAGAACGGCGAGGCGGATCTCGGCATGATCCCGATCGAGAACACGATCGCCGGCCGCGTCGCTGACATCCATCACCTGCTGCCCGAATCGCGCCTGCATATCGTCGGCGAATATTTCATGCCGATCCGCTTCCAGCTGATGGTGCTTCCGGGCGTCAAGCACGACGAAATCCGCACCGTGCACAGCCATATCCATGCGCTCGGCCAATGCCGCAAGATCGTCCGCGCCAATCGCTGGAAACCGATCGTCGCCGGCGATACGGCCGGTGCCGCCAAGCTCGTCGCCGAGACCGGTGACCGCTCGATGGCAGCGCTCGCCCCGCGGCTTGCCGCCGACCTCTACGGGCTGGAGATCATCGCCGAAAACGTCGAAGACACCGACAGCAACGTCACCCGCTTCGTTGTGCTGTCGCGCGAGGAGCAGCGCACGACGCGCAAGTCGGACGACGAGTTGATCATCACCACCTTCGTCTTCAACGTGCGTAACATTCCGGCCGCTCTCTACAAGGCAATGGGGGGCTTTGCCACCAACGGCATCAACATGACGAAGCTCGAAAGCTACCAGCTCGGCGGCAAGTTCGTGGCGACGCAGTTCTATGCCGATATCGAGGGCCATCCGGACGACGAGGGCGTGCGCCACGCCATGGACGAGCTGCGCTTCTTCTCGGAAAACGTGCGGATACTCGGGACGTACAAGGCGCATCCGATGCGTGGGGTGCTCTGAGGGCCAGTCGGGAACGATGCGTGGGCGGACTTTCGACCGCTTGCCAGAGGCGTGCATTTGAGAAATATGCAGCGTCCCAGGCAGGTCGCCTGAGTTCGCCGAATGCGGTGTGCTTCAGGAGCGCTTCTGCCCGGGCCTCCATCCCCGTCGTCATCCTCGGGCTTGACCCGAGGATCCATGTTACGCTGGCCAAATCACCGCCAGAACCGGTGCTTGCGATTGGATCCTCGGGTCAAGCCCGAGGATGACGCTTTGAGGGGATGTCACGACCCATTGCGGCGTCGACAGTTCGGTCAGGCGGTTGCCGCAGCACCTTGTACGGCGGTCTCCGATGCCCGCAATTCTGCTGGCAGCGTGTGCCGGATGGACGTCCCGGACCTTCGAAAAACGGCGAATTATCGTTAACCGGCTACGCGTCCAGCGCATGCCTAATTTGCAATCATGGAACTACTGAAATCTTAGGCAAATGCCTATTTGACCTTCGTCAAGAAAAAGAAAATGGAGTGTCAAAAATGAAGATCCGTCAGAAGATCATGGAATATGCAAAATTGCGCCGTGCGGTACGCGAGCTGAACGCTCTGGACGACCACGCACTGAGCGACATCGGTCTTTCCCGATCCCAGATCCAGGCTGCCGTCTACGGCCGCTAATATACAATTGCCCGCGCGTGCATTCTACCCGCGGCGCGAAAGTCTTCCACACCCCGCCGGCGTTCCCGCGGGGTGTGAGCGAAGCCTGCACTTGCCTTTGCATCATTCGTCGTAGAGGCAGACACGCAGGCGATGCCCGTCCGGATCGAGGGCGACGAAGGTCGGTCCGAAATCCATCCTCGTCAGTTCCTGCGCAATCAACAGCCCCATCGCCTGCCATTCCTCATAGTGAGCGCGGACGGCCTCTTCTCCCTCCACCATGAATGCGACTTCGGCCCGGCTGCCTTCGCCGACAGGCTGGGGCTGCACCTTCTCCAGTGCCCAGAGACCCAAGGTGAAGCCTTCCTTGAACTCGAAGGAGCAGAAGGTCGGAAAGGCGGCCGTCGGTTCCTTGCCGAGCAGCTTGCGATAGAATTCGACGCTTACCAGCGGATCGGCAACATAGAGGACGATGAGATTGGGATTTGCCATGATGGTCTCCTTCTTTCGGGACCTTCAAGCTAGCGGTGCCTGCTGTCAGTTTTTGTCAGCAGTTTGAGCGTGACGGAAAGGCGAACTTCTCAGTCATTCAGACCCCGACAGGGTCGACGCCATGCGTGGCGCGCCAGTCCTTGAGCAGCGCCTGGCGCCGGCGCGGGTAGCGGCTGTCGAGCAGTGCCGCCTCTGCGATCCGGTCGGTCCGGAAATGGCGGAAGCCCTGACGGAGCTCGCACCAGGCGGCGAGCACCCGTGTCTCCTCGAAAAATCCAAGCGCAAAAGGCCAGACCGTGCGGCGGCTGTCGCGGCCGTCATTGTCGAGATAGCTGAGCTCGAGCTTGTGCTCGGAGCGGATCGCCTTGCGCAACAGGCCGAGATCGACCCGGTCGGCGACCGGTTGACGTGGGCCCACGAGCAGTGTGGAACCGTCGAGCTTCTCCTTGAGCTCGGCCGGCAGCACCGAGCCGATCTTCGCCAGAGCGTCGCCCGCCGCTGTCGCAAGCCTCTTGTCGCCGCGTTTCGCAACCCAGCGTGAACCGAGCACCAGCGCCTCGATCTCCTCCTCGGAGAACATCATCGGCGGCAGCAAAAAGCCCGGCCTGAGGACATAGCCGACGCCCGCCTCGCCTTCGATCCCGGCGCCCTGGGCCTGCAGGCTGGCAATATCGCGATAAAGGGTGCGGAGGCTGACGCCGGTCTCCTCGGCGAGTGTCCGGCCACTCACCGGCCGGCGGTGGCGTCTCAGCACCTGAATGAGATCGATGAGCCGTTCCGAGCGCGACACCGATTCCTGTCCCTACCCGCTCAGCTGCGCTCCGGCCAGGACAGCCAGTCGCGCATCAACTGGTGGGCGATCGCCCCCTTCGGCGGCGGGATGTGCTCGTCCGGCGTCGTCGCGACCCCTGTCGAACGCTCCAGCATCGCTTCGGTCTCCGCACGGGTGAACCAGCGCACGTCCTCGAGTTCCTGCTCGTCGCGCTTGATGGCGGTCGATCGCGCCTCGGCATAGCAGCCGATCATCAGCGAGTGCGGCAGCGGCCAGGGCTGCGAGGCGTGATAGCGCACCCGGCCGATGCGGATGCCCGATTCTTCGTGCGTTTCCCGGCGCACGGCGTTTTCGATGGTCTCACCCGGCTCGACGAAACCGGCAAGGCAGGAATACATGCCCGGCGCGAAATGCGGGCTGCGGCCGAGCAGGCAGAGGTCGCGCTCGATGTCGACCGTCAGCATGATGACGACCGGGTCGGTGCGCGGAAAGACCATGTGGCCGCAGGCGGTGCAGATTCGCCGGTAGCCGCCGGCGGCACCGTCCATCGGCCCGCCGCATCGGCCGCAGAAGCGGTTGTTGGCGTTCCAGGTGATCAGGCTCGACCCTTGGGCGAACTGCCCGAGCAGCTCCTCCGGCAGCATCTGCTGCCGGTAAAGCATGCGCGCATCGGCGATCTTGAAAGGTCCTGGCACGGTCTCCTCGGTCAGGCCGGAAGGAACGGCGAGCCGCGGCTCGCCGTTCGGCAGGAAGCCGAGCAGGACCGCCTCGTCGATCGTCGGTTCGAGACCGGCGAGCTCATAGGGAGCGAAAAGCGGATCGATGATCTTCTCGTCGTGCTTGACGATCAGCTTCGCCCCGGAAAAGGCGAGGAAATGCGCGCCCGGATGTTTGAGCGCCTTCTCGACGCAATCGTCGGCGCGATGCTCGGATTGCCGGTCGAGGTGATTTTCCGCGAAGGCGACGAAGGTGCTCGGCTCCGGATGGGGGCTGTGAAGATCGAAGATCGTTTTCGTCATTTCAAAGATTTTCCAATATACGCGCTGCGAATACCTGATGCTCGCCTTCGGGCCACGGCTCGGCCTTGCCGAAGCCCCAGACCGGACCGGGCCAGTTCGGATCGCCCTTGCGGCGGGCGATGACATGCACATGAAGCTGCCGGACGATGTTGCCGAGCGCGCCGATGTTGATCTTCTCTGCTCCGGTGACTTTCTTGAGCGCCGTTGCCGCCATATTCGTCTCGAAGGTTAGCATCGCCTGGTCGAGCGGCGTGAGCTCGAAGACCTCCGAGACGTCGGCCCGCTGGGGGATGAGGATCAGCCACGGCCAGCGGCGGTCGTTCATCAGGCGAAGCTGGCAGAGGCCGAACGGGGCGATCGGTATGCCGTCGCGCTCGAGGCGCTCGTCGAGCGTGAATTCGGTCAAGAAAAACTCCCTCGGGATCAAGCGGATTCGCCTTGTATTCTATATCGATAGCAGTTTTTTGGCGGCTTGGCTTGCATTTGCTTCAGTTATTGCCGATATGGAAGCCGGGAGGTTGGTGGTGGACGAGCCACTCGCCAACCGGGTCAGGTCCGGAAGGAAGCAGCCCTAACGAGCCCCGGCACGGGTCATCGTGCCAGCCTCCCACCTTCTCCGTCCTGTCGGGACAAGAGTTCGAACAGCGGCAGGGTCGATGAGCGACGAAGCGCCCATTTCATCCCCAGTTTCATCCGTCGAAAAACCGGCCGCCTACCGCGTTCTGGCGCGCAAATACCGCCCCAAGGATTTCTCCGACCTGATGGTCGGCCAGGAGCCGATGGTGCGCACGCTCACCAACGCCTTCGAGACCGGCCGCATCGCCCAGGCCTATATGCTGACGGGCGTGCGCGGCGTCGGCAAGACGACGACGGCGCGCATTCTGGCGCGGGCGCTGAACTACAAGACCGCCGAGATCGACAAGCCGACGATCGACCTGCGCGTTCCGGGCGAGCACTGCCAGGCGATCATGGACGGCCGCCATGTCGACGTCATCGAGATGGACGCCGCCTCCCATACAGGCATCGACGACATCCGCGAGATCATCGAGCAGGTGCGCTACAGGCCTGTCTCGGCGCGCTACAAGGTCTACATCATCGACGAAGTGCACATGCTCTCGACCCAGGCCTTCAACGGCCTGCTGAAGACGCTCGAGGAGCCGCCGGAGCATGTGAAGTTCATCTTCGCGACGACCGAGATCCGCAAGGTTCCGATCACCGTCCTGTCGCGCTGCCAGCGCTTCGACCTGAGGCGCATCAGCGCCTCGGACCTGGTCGGGCTCTTCTCCACCATCCTCGGCAAGGAGGCCGTGCCCTTCGAGCCGGAGGCGCTCGCCATGGTAGCGCGTGCGGCGGAAGGTTCGGCGCGCGACGGCCTGTCGCTGCTCGACCAGGCGATCGCCCATGGCGGCGGCTCGGTCGAGATGGAAACGGTGCGCTCGATGCTCGGTCTCGCCGACCGGGCACGGATCGTCGATCTCTTCGAGCACATCATCAAGGGCGACGCCGCGGCGGCACTCGCCGAATTCACGGCGCAATACGAGGCCGGCGCCAATCCGACGATCGTGCTTACCGATCTTGCCGACTTCACCCATCTCGTGACGCGCATGAAATATGTGCCCGAGGCGGCGAACGATCAGTCCTTGAGCGAGGTCGAGCGCCGTCGCGGTGCCGAATTCGCCGGCAGCGTCGCGGTCACCACCCTGTCGCGCATCTGGCAGATGCTCCTGAAGGGCATTCCCGAGGCGGAAAGCTCGGCGCGTCCCGCCGGCGCCGCCGAGATGGTGCTGATCCGGCTCGCCCATGCAGCTCACCTTCCCTCGCCGGAAGAGGCTGCGCGGCGTTTGCTCGAGCTTTCGGGCGGCGAGGCAGGCGAGGGGCGCCCTGCGCCGGCCGGCAATGGCAGCGGTACCCAAGCTCAGGCCGCCCAGCCCCCCGTTCAGGCCCGTTCCGTCGAGGCGGTGCCCGTGCAGCGGCCGTCCGGCAACGGCGCGACCATGCTGCGCGCCGTGCCGGATGCCGCTCCCCAGCCGATCGCCGTCGGCCGCATCGAGGAGAAACCGGCGCCGGCAGCCGCCGCCAGGCCGGAGCCGAAGGTCCCGGTCAATTCGGTAAGCGACATCGCCGACCTCTGCGCGAAGAACCGCGACATCAAGCTGAAGACGCTGGTGCGCGGCTTCCTGCGGCTCGTCCATATCGAGCCCGGCCGGCTCGACGTCAACCTCCCCGACGATGCGCCGAAGACGCTGCTCAATGAGCTGGCCGTCAAGCTCAAGGAGTGGACCGGCATCCACTGGGTCGTCAGCTACAGCCGCGAGCCGGGCGAGCCGACGCTGGTCGAGGCCGATCAGCGTGCCCAGGAACAGCGCGTCAACGACGCCCGCCAGGATCCGGACGTCGCCGCGATCTTCGCGCGCTTTCCGGGCGCGCGGATTACCGACGTACGCATCCGCGCCGCGGAGGAAGAGGCCGAAATGCTCGCCCCGGCGGCCGCCGAATCCGCGGACGGCGATATCGTACCCGGCGACGACATCGAGTAGGCGCCGAGACACGGGGCGCCTTCGAATTCAGGCAGACATAGCAACCGACAGGAGACGACGATGCGCGACATCATCGGCATGATGGGCAAGGTCAAGGAAATGCAGGCCAAGATGGAGAAGCTGCAGGCGGAGATCGCCGCGCTCGAAGTCGACGGCACCGCCGGCGGCGGCCTCGTCACTGTCCGGCTCGACGGCAAGGGCCATATGAAGAGCCTGAAGATCGACCCTTCGCTCTTCAAGGAGGACGATGTCGAAATCCTCGAGGACCTGATCGTCGCCGCCCACAAGGACGCCAAGGAAAAGGCGGACGCGGTGCAGGCGGAAAAGACCCGCGAACTCACTGCCGGCCTGCCGATCCCGCCCGGCATGAAGCTGCCCTTCTGATTGGCGGAGATCGCCGTCAAAGCGATTCCGTTTATCGGGGAGATGCGCTAAAAGCCGGCCATGGCAAAGCGAGTCACCGGTCCCGAAATCGAAAAGCTCATTCAGCTCCTGGCAAAGGTGCCGGGGCTCGGCCCCCGTTCTGCGCGCCGCGCCGCGCTGCATCTCGTCAAGAAGAAGGAGCAATTGCTCGGTCCGCTGGCCGAGGCGATGGGCGAGGCGCATCGCAAGGTGAAGATCTGCTCCTGCTGCGGCAATGTCGATACAATCGATCCCTGCACCGTCTGCACCGACGAGCGGCGCGACCAGGCGGTGATCATCGTCGTCGAGGACGTTGCCGATCTCTGGGCGCTGGAGCGCGCCGGGGCGCTGAACGCCGCCTATCATGTGCTCGGCGGCACGCTGTCGCCGCTCGACGGCATCGGCCCGGATGATTTGAACATCAAGGGGCTCGTCGATCGCGTCGCCAAGGGCGGCGTGCGCGAGCTGGTCATCGCCGTCAATGCGACCGTCGAAGGCCAGACGACGGCTCACTACATCACCGACCAGCTCGCGGGCATGGAGGTGAAGATCACCCGCCTCGCCCATGGCGTCCCCGTCGGCGGCGAGCTCGACTATCTCGACGAAGGCACGCTGACCGCCGCGCTTCGGGCGCGCACGACGATCTGAAGGAATGCCGATGCGTTTGAAGTCTCGTATTCGCTCGTGGTTTGCCGGTCCTGCAGGGTCCACCCCCCTCTGCCCTGCCGGGCATCTCCCCCACAAGGGGGGAGATCAGTTTGGAACGAGCGCACAAATTCACAACACCGCCGCCGCACACGCGTCTCTTTCCGCAGGGGGAAGCCCTTGCCGCCCGCCAATCTCCACCCTTGTGGGGGAGATGCCCGGCAGGGCAGAGGGGGGTAAGCCTCGCGCACGCCTAATCCTCGCGACCATCGCCGCACTCCTCGCCCTCAACCTTCCCGCCCACGCCGCCACCAAGGCCGATGTCGAAGCAAAGTTCCGTCAGTGGCTTGCGAAGGATCTCTGGCCGGAGGCGAGACAGGCCGGGATTTCCGCTTCTGCTTTCAAGGCCGCCTTCGCCGATGTGAAGCTCAATTGGGACCTGCCCGATCTGGCGCCGCCGGGCTTTCCGAAGGCGAAGGAGCGCAAGCAGAGCCAGGCGGAGTTCTCGTCGCCCGGTTCCTATTTTTCCGAGAAGAGGCTGCAGGGCCTCGCGGCGACCGGCCGCAGCCTCGCCTCAGCGCATGCCTCGACCTTGAAGCGGATCGAGCGGAGCTACGGCGTTCCGGGACAGGTCGTGCTGGCCATCTGGGGGCGCGAATCCGGCTTCGGCCGGGCGAAGATCCCGCATCCGATCATGGACGTGCTGGCCACCAAAGCCTTCATGTCGACGCGGCCGGAGCTTTTTCGGCGCGAATTGATCGCGGCGCTCACCATCCTTGAGAGCGGCGACGTCAAGGAAAGTGAAATGCGCGGTTCCTGGGCTGGCGCCATGGGCCAACCGCAGTTCCTGCCGTCGAGCTTCCTGAAATATGCGGTGGACTTCGATGGTGACGGCCGCCGCGACATCTGGAATTCCGTGCCGGACAGCCTCGCCTCGATCGCCAATTATCTGTCTGAAAAGGGTTGGCAGAGCGGCCGCGACTGGGGCTTCGAAGTATCGATCCCTAACGGCGTCTCCTGCGCCCAGGAAGGCCCCGACCTGGCGCGGCCGATTGCCGATTGGGCCGGCATGGGGATCGCCCGCGTTTCCGGCAAGGCCTTTCCGTCCGCTGAGCGGTCGGCTTCCGGCATGATGCTGGTGCCGGCCGGCACCCACGGGCCGGGCTTTGTCGTCACGCCGAATTTCTACGTCATCAAGGAATACAACAATTCCGACCTCTACGCCCTCTTCATCGGCAACCTTGCCGACCGCATCGCCTCGGGCGGCGGCGCCTTCCGAGGCGAATGGGGCGATGTCGGCAAGATGCTGCGCTCCGACGTGCTCGGCATGCAGAAGGCGCTGGTCGCAATCGGCTACGATGTCGGCAAGGTCGACGGCTTGCCGGGCTACAAGACCCGCCGCTCGCTCGGCGACTGGCAGGCGAAGAACGGCCTGGCGCCGACTTGCTTTCCCGATCCGTCGCTGAAGGCGAAGCTGCGCTGACTTTGGGTCTGGCCGCAAAAGGCTGAATTCCTCGGGAAAGGCCAAAGAGCCGTTCCGCCAGGAAGCGCAGCTCATCGCGCACAGGGTCTGGTGTTTGATACAGTCCTTGAAAACGTCCGCGAACCCCGACGTCGTGGCCGCCGGCCACGGCGCTAGCGATCATCGGTCTCGCCTCTACCCTGAATGGACTACAGTGGACGTGTCGCCGTTCCGTGCCGCTTTTTAGCCAGATCTGATACACTACAGCGCCGCGCGTCTTATCTGATGCGCAAAGGTCGCTGTAGCATTTTGAATTGCTGCATGTCTTGGGTCCTTAAATCGAGGTCGATTTAAGGAGACATGCATTAGCAATTGCAGGAGCATGCCAACAATCAAAGGAGGAATGTCATGGTACGCTATGATTGTATCGCCATGCTTGTAGCATACTTCATCTCCATGGCGCCAATGGAAGCTCGGGCCGGTCCTATGGAAGATGTGAAGGCCGCATATACAGCTTGGGACGAGGCCTTTGGAAAGCGGGATGCCAAGGCGGTTGCCACCTTCTATGCGGAGGACGCGCTTCTTCTTCCTCCTAGCCATGATTTGATCGAGGGACCTGCTGGCGTTGAAAAGTTCTTCAGCGGCATATTCGGCATGGGCGCCACCGATCACAGACTTGAGGTGATCAGGGTGGATGGCGACGGAAAGTTGATTTACGGCGCAGCTAAATGGTCTGCCAAGGGCAAGGATGCCCAGGGCAAAGACCAGCCTTGGGGTGGGATTGCCACGCATGTCTTTGAGCGCCAAGCCGATGGCAGTTTGAAAATCAAGCTCCATACGTTCAATTGACTTCAGTTCTGCCGATGAGTGTTCGCAGAATTGAGCATGATCGCACTTGGGCCGTATTGACCACCTGCCTACTCTCGACGGCGATCGTGATCGGCCCGGCGACCTTTCCAGTCGCCAAGCGTGCTCATCGCCAACGGACTCACGGAGCCAATTTTTGCCGTTTCGGCTCCGGTGCTCGGCGTCAGATTTTCGCATCTGCCCCCTCAATGCATCTCCGCCGGCTGCTTGTAGCGCTCGTAATGCCCGGGAACGATCGTCTGGCGCTCGATCAGCCGGTGGACGCGCGGCGGCTGGTCGCCGCGGTGGAGCGCCGTCAGCTTGTCGCCGACGGCCGCGTCCGCCTGCGTGCGCCGCTGGTTGTGGCGGACATATTCGACCCAGGTCGGCACGTGATAGGTCTCGGTCCAGATGATCGGGTTTTCGAGGTCGCGCATCAGCGCCCAATGGCCAGCGCCGTCGCGGATGCGGATGCGCCGCCGCTCCGCCATGGTCGTCAGGAATTCGGGGATGTCCGGCTCGTCGATCTCATAGTCGATCATCACGACGATCGGTCCGCTGCGGGGTTTCAGGTCGAGAGCGAGCAGCGGTTCGTTGAAGCGGTTGAGCGGGTCGAGGTTCAGCGACGTGAACTCCGGCAGCGCGAAGCGCAGGCCGATGGCGATGCCGGTAAGCATCAGAAGACAGGAGCCGATCAGCGCATTCGCGGCGCCGTATTCTTCGGCGGCGACGCCCCAGAGCCAGCTGCCGGCGGCAATACCGCCGAAGGTCGTCGTCTGGTAGAGCGAGAGAGCCCGTCCTACCACCCAGCGCGGCGTCGAGAGCTGCACCGTGGTGTTGAACAGCGACAGCGCCAGCACCCAGCAGGCGCCTGAGACGGTGAGGGCGAGCGAGGTCAGCCATGCCTGCGGGCTGAGCGCAGTGACGATCGCGCTTGCGGCGAAGCCTGCGAAGGCCAGCCGCACGATCGCTTCGCTCGACAGGCGCTCCCGGAGGCGCGCGCTGAGCAACGCGCCGCCGATCGCCCCGAGGCCGAAGGCGCCAAGCATGATGCCGTAGGTGAGCGGTCCACCCTTGACGAGGTCGCGGGCGACAAGCGGCAGCAGCGCCAGGATCGCGCTTGCCGAAAGGCCGAAGGCGAAGCCGCGCAGGAGCACCTTGCCGATATTGGGCGACATCGCCACATAGCGCAGCCCGGCCGAAACCGCTCGGCCCAGCCGCTCGCGCGGCAAGGCGCTTTGTGGGATGCTCGGCCGCCAGCGGGAAATCGCGAACAGGATGGCGAAATAGCTGAGCGCGTTGACGGCGAAGGCCGCGGCCGCTCCGGCGGCGGCGACGACGGCGCCGCCGATCGCCGGGCCGACGCTGCGGGTGATGTTGAAGCCCATGCTGTTCAGCGCGACGGCCGCCGGCAGGTCGTCGCGCGGCACCATGTCGCCGACCGAAGCCTGCCAGGACGGGTTGTTGAGCGCCGTGCCGCAGCCGATCAGAAAGGTGAAGAGCAAGAGCAGCCACGGGGTGATCAGCCCGTAATAGGCAAAGACGGTCAAGAGCGCCGAAACGGCAAGCATGAAGGCCTGGGCGACCAGCATGATCCGCCGCCGGTCGAAATTGTCGGCGAGCGCGCCGGAGACCAGCGAGAAGAGCATGATCGGCAGCGAGGTCGAGGCCTGCACCAGCGCCACCATGTTGACCGATTGGGAGATGGACGTCATCAGCCAGGCGGCACCTACCGCCTGAATGAGGCCGCCGAAATTGGAAGCGAGGCTGGCGATCCAGATGATCCTGAACGTGTCGTGCCGGAAGGGCGCCAGCGGCGATATGCGGTTCGTCACCTCGTGTCTCTCTCATTTGGCGATGATGCGGGGTGTGGTCTCGTTATAAACCTCGAAATGCGGCACGCCAGCCGCTTAAACTTGCCATTAGACGGGATTTGCCTCCTCTGCCGGCCGGGTCTGCCGCAAGCCTTGCAATTTCCGGCGATGCAGCGTATATGAGCGTCAAATTCTTGATCGGTAGATGAAGAGTGGGCCCGTCAGGACCCGCTCTTTTTTATTAGCCGGTCCGACGAGGAGATGATCGTTTGTCCGAACCGACAACGGCTGGAACTGAAAATGAATCGCGGCTGATCACCGAGACCGGCCTCGACCGGCGCATTGCCGACATCATCGAGCCCGTGCTGGTGCAGATGGGTTTCCGCCTTGTGCGCGTGCGCATGTCCGGTCAGAACGGCCTGACGCTGCAGATCATGACCGAGCGCAACGATGGCACCATGACCGTCGAGGATTGCGAGGACGTCTCCAAGGCCATTTCGCCGGTCCTCGATGTGGAAGATCCGATCGACAAGGCGTATCATCTCGAAGTGTCGTCGCCGGGCATCGATCGCCCGATGGTTCGCAAGTCCGATTTCTTCCGCTGGCAGGGCCATCTGATGAAGTGCGAGACTTCGATCATGGTCGACGGGCGCAAGCGCTTCCGCGGCAAGATCGTGTCGGTGGACGACGACGGTTTTCGCCTCGAGCGCGACCAGCCCGCCTATGGCGAAGAGGCCGTCGTCGCCATCCCGTTCACCGCCCTTTCGGAAGCACGGCTGATCCTGACCGACGATCTGATCCGCGACGCGCTGGCGGCCGACAAGAAGGCGAAGGCGGCGCGTGCCGCCAATGAGAATTTCGAAGACGAAGACAGAGATATCGAATGAGCCAGGGCGCGCTTGTGAGGCCCCTGTAACCAGACGGAGACAAGACATGGCAGTCAGTGCTAACCGGCTCGAGCTTCTGCAGATCGCGGACGCTGTGGCACGCGAAAAGGTGATCGACCGCGAGATCGTTCTGGCCGCGATGGCAGACGCGATCCAGAAGGCGGCCCGCTCGCGCTATGGTTCGGAAACGAACATCCGGGCGGACATCAATTCGAAGACCGGTGAAATCCGTCTCCAGCGTCTTCTCGAAGTCGTCGAGAAGGCCGAGGACTACTCGACGCAGATCCCGCTCGAGCTCGCCCGAGACCGCAACCCGGACGCCAAGCTCGGCGACTTCATCGCCGATCCGCTGCCGCCGATGGATTTCGGCCGCATCGCCGCGCAGTCCGCCAAGCAGGTGATCGTGCAGAAGGTTCGCGAGGCCGAGCGCGACCGCCAGTTCGAGGAGTTCAAGGACCGTGTCGGCGAGATCGTCAACGGCACCGTCAAGCGCGTCGAATACGGCAACGTCATCGTCGATCTCGGCCGCGGCGAGGGCATCATTCGCCGCGACGAGATGATCCCGCGCGAGAACATGCGCTACGGCGATCGCGTCCGTTCCTTCGTCTACGACGTGCGCCGCGAGCAGCGCGGTCCGCAGATCTTCCTGTCGCGCACCCATCCGCAGTTCATGGTCAAGCTCTTCACCATGGAAGTGCCGGAAATCTACGACGGCATCATCCAGATCAAGTCCGTCGCCCGCGACCCGGGCTCGCGCGCCAAGATCGCCGTCGTCTCCAACGATTCGTCGATCGACCCGGTCGGCGCCTGTGTCGGTATGCGCGGCTCGCGCGTCCAGGCGGTCGTCGGCGAACTCCAGGGCGAGAAGATCGACATCATCCCGTGGTCGCCCGATCCGGCCTCCTTCATCGTCAACGCCCTGCAGCCGGCCGAAGTGACCAAGGTCGTGCTCGACGAGGACGCGGAGCGCATCGAGGTCGTCGTGCCGGACGAGCAGCTGTCGCTGGCGATCGGCCGCCGCGGCCAGAACGTTCGCCTTGCCTCGCAGCTGACCGGCTGGGATATCGACATCCTCACCGAACAGGAGGAGAGCGAGCGCCGCCAGAAGGAATTCAACGAGCGCACCCAGCTGTTCATGGAAGCGCTGGACGTCGACGAGATGGTCGGCCAGGTGCTTGCCTCCGAGGGCTTCGCCCAGGTCGAGGAGCTTGCCTATGTCGAGCTCGACGAGATTTCCTCGATCGATGGTTTCGACGACGAAACCGCGACGGAAATCCAGACGCGCGCCCGCGAATATCTGGACAAGATCGAGGCCGAAATGGACGCCCGGCGCAAGGAGCTCGGCGTCTCGGACGACCTGCGTCAGATCGAGGGCCTGACCAGCCAGATGCTGGTCGCGCTCGGCGAGGAAGGCATCAAGACGATCGAGGACTTCGCCGGCTGCGCCGCCGACGACCTCGTCGGCTGGACGGAGCGCAAGGACGGCGAGACCAAGCGCTTCGAGGGTACCTTCTCCAAGCTCGACGTCAGCCGCGAAGAGGCCGAGGCGATGATCGTCCAGGCGCGTCTGGCGGCTGGCTGGATCACCGAGGAAGACCTCGCGAGCGATCAGGACGAGCCGATCGAAGTTGCCGAGGGTTCGGAGCAGGACGCCTGATCCAGGATGACAGCCGCCACCGAAATCCTGCCCTCGGAGATTCTGCCTTCAGACAAGGGCCCGAAGGACCGGAGCGGCAGCAGCCGGACCTGCATCGTCACGCGCGAGAGCGGATTGCCGGATGAGCTGATCCGCTTCGTGGCCGGGCCGGACGGCCGCGTCGTGCCCGACCTGAAGCGGCAGCTTCCGGGGCGCGGTTGCTGGGTAAGGGCGGAGCGGCGCCTCGTCGAGAAGGCGGTGGCGAAGAAGCTCTTCGCCCGCGCTCTGCGCGCCGAGGTGAAGGCCGAGCCGGCATTGGCCGACGAGGTCGACAGGCTGCTCGCCGAGCAGCTTGCCGGAATGATGAACATGGCGCGCAAGGCCGGCCAGTTCGTCTCCGGCGCCACCAAGACCGAGCAGGCGGTGCGCGGACTCGCGGCGCTTGCAGTGTTCCATGCGACCGAAGCGGCCGCCGACGGTGTCCGCAAGATCGATCAGGCCCGCAAGGCGATGAGCTTCGTCGCCGAGGATGAAACGGAAATACCTGCGTTCCGCCCCTTTGCGGCGGCGGAAATGGAGGAGCTTTTGGGAAGTAATGCTTTTATCCATGCCGCAGCGCTTGCAGGGCAGGCGGGTGAGGGTGTAGTGAAGCGCGCAATCATGCTCGAAAAGTACCGAGGATCCGTCCCGGTCCGGGCCGAAGGCGGCGCTGATAAGCCACAGCAATGACACGCGTCACCGGCAGAGGCCGGCATCGCGAACGCTGCTTGAGACAAATTGGAAGACGGGGTCAGGTGTTACGCATCCGGCCCTGATCGCTAGGAACGGAACGGAATGACCGACAACAAAGACGACAAGACACTCAGCGTAGCGGGCAAGAAGACGCTGACCCTGAAGCCCGCCGGGGTGACGCAGGGGACTGTGCGCCAGGACATGGGCCGCGGTCGCTCGAAGGCGGTCGTGGTCGAAACCAAGAAGAAGTTCGGCCTGACTCGCCACAAGGACGAGCGTCCGATCACGCCGGTGAGCGCGACGCCCGTTGCGCGGCCGGCCGAGCCGCGCCCCGTTCAGCCGCACCCGGCTGGCCGCCCGGCCCCGCAGCCGCAGCCCCATCAGCCGCGCGCGGAGCAGAACCGTCCCCGGGTCGGCGTCGTGTTGAACGACCTCTCGGCCGGCGAGATGGAAGCCCGTCGTCGTGCGCTGGCTGAAGCCCAGGTGCGTGATGCCGAGGAAGCCAAGCGTCGCGCCGAAGAGGAAGTGCGTCGTCGCGCAGAAGAAGAAGCGCGCCTCGCCCGCGAAAAGGAAGAGGCCGCCCGACGCGCCGCCGAGGAAGCTGCTCGCCCGGCGGTCGTCGCCGAAAAGACCGATGAGGTCGCGGAGGAGCGCCCGGTCGCCGAGCGTCGCGCCGAGGCACCTCCTCAGCCCGTCCGCCCGGCGCCTGCCGCGCCTCAGGCGCCCGGTGCCCCCGGGGCAGCTCTTCGCGGTCGCCGGCCAAGCAGTGACGACGAGGATGAACGCCCGCGCAGCGGTGCCGGACCGGCCCGCGGCAAGGTCGTACGTCCCGAGCCGGCAAAGCCCGCTCCGCGCGCCAAGGGCGACGAGGGCCGTCGCCAGGGCAAGCTGACGCTGACCGCTGCCGTCGACGAGGACGGCGGCCAGCGCGGCCGTTCGCTTTCGGCGATGCGCCGCCGCCAGGAAAAGTTCCGGCGCAGCCAGATGCAGGAAACCCGCGAGAAGATTTCGCGCGAGGTCGTCCTGCCGGAGACCATCACGATTCAGGAGCTGTCGCAGCGCATGTCGGAGCGCGCCGTCGATGTCATCAAGTTCCTGATGAAGGAAGGCCAGATGATGAAGCCTGGCGACCTGATCGATGCGGATCTCGCCGAACTCATCGCCGGCGAATTCGGCCACACGGTGAAGCGGGTTTCCGAGTCGGACGTCGAGGAAGGCATCTTCAACGTTGCCGACCTGGATGAGACCATGATCTCCCGCCCGCCGATCGTGACGATCATGGGCCACGTCGACCACGGCAAGACGTCGCTGCTCGACGCGATCCGGCACGCCAATGTGGTCGCCGGTGAAGCGGGCGGCATCACCCAGCATATCGGCGCCTACCAGGTCGAACAGAACGGTCAGAAGATCACCTTCATCGACACCCCCGGCCACGCTGCCTTCACGGCGATGCGTGCCCGCGGCGCCCAGGCGACGGACATTGCCGTCCTCGTCGTCGCGGCCGATGACAGCGTGATGCCGCAGACGATCGAATCGATCAACCACGCCAAGGCGGCGGGCGTGCCGATCATCGTTGCGATCAACAAGATCGACAAGCCGACGGCGAACCCGCAGAAGGTTCGCACCGAGCTCCTGCAGCACGAGGTCTTCGTTGAATCGATGGGCGGTGAGGTGCTCGATGTCGAGGTCTCGGCGAAGAACCAGACCAATCTCGACAAGCTGCTCGAAGCGATCCTGCTGCAGGCGGAAATCCTCGACCTCAAGGCCAATCCGAACCGGACGGCTGAGGGTACGGTTGTGGAGGCCGAGCTCGACCGCGGCCGCGGTGCGGTTGCCACCGTCCTCGTGCAGAAGGGCACGCTGACGCCTGGCCAGATCATCGTCGCCGGCGATCAGTGGGGCCGTGTGCGTGCGCTCGTCAACGACAAGGGCGAACACGTCAAGGAAGCAGGTCCTTCGATGCCGGTCGAGGTCCTCGGCCTTTCCGGCACGCCGGCGGCCGGGGATAAGTTTGCCGTCGTCGAGAACGAGAGCCGTGCGCGCGAGATCTCCGAATATCGCCAGCGGCTTGCCCGCGAGAAGATGGTTGCCCGCCAGTCCGGCTCGCGCGGCTCGCTCGAGCAGATGATGAGCCAGCTCCAGGCTTCCGGCCTGAAGGAGTTCCCGCTGGTCATCAAGGGCGACGTGCAGGGCTCGATCGAGGCGATCGCCGGTGCTCTCGACAAGCTCGGAACCGACGAAGTACGGGCGCGCATCGTGCATTCCGGCGCCGGCGGCATCACCGAGTCGGATATCTCGCTCGCCGAGGCATCGAATGCCGCGATCATCGGCTTCAACGTCCGCGCCAACAAGCAGGCGCGCGATGCGGCCGAGCGGTCCGGTATCGAGATCCGCTACTACAACATCATCTACGATCTGGTGGATGACGTGAAGGCGGCGATGTCCGGCCTGCTCTCGCCCGAGCGGCGCGAGACCTTCCTCGGCAATGCGGAGATCCTGGAGGTGTTCAACATCACCAAGGTCGGCAAGGTCGCGGGCTGCCGCGTCACCGAGGGCAAGGTCGAGCGTGGCGTCGGTGTCCGTCTGGTGCGCGACAACGTCGTCATCCACGAAGGCAAGCTCAAGACGCTCAAGCGCTTCAAGGACGAGGTCTCCGAGGTCCAGTCCGGCCAGGAATGCGGCATGGCCTTCGAGAACTACGAAGACATCCGCGCCGGCGACACGATCGAGTGCTTCCGCGTCGAGCACATCACGCGGACGCTCTAAGTCGATCCGGCAACAGATTGTAGGGGCGCCGGATCATCTCCGGCGCTCCTGTTTTTTGCGGAACGAGACGAGATGCTGGCGAGATGCCGATCATGGCCGTCTCGTCTCTATTGAACCGATCGCGGCTCGAGTCCGGTCGATGTGACCGCAATCGCCGTGATCCAGGATAAGCACAATGACCAGATCCACATCCTCTGCTCCGTCCCAGCGCATGCTGCGCGTCGGCGAACAGGTGCGCGCCGCGATCACCCAGGTCCTGCAGCGCGGCGAAGTCCGCGACCCGCTGATCGAGAAGACGGTGATTTCGATTTCCGAAGTGCGTATGTCGCCCGACCTCAAGATAGCGACGGCTTATGTTACGCCGCTCGGTGTCGCCGATCATGCGGCGGTCATCGAGGCGCTCAACAAGCATGCGAAATTCATCCGAGGCCGGCTCGGGCCGCAGCTCAGGCAGATGAAATACATGCCGGACGTCCGCTTCAGGGACGACACCAGCTTCGACAACTACCAGAAGATCGACGCGCTGCTGCGCTCGCCGGAAGTCAGCCGCGACCTCGATCCCGACACCGACGACGAAGAATAGAAGATCCATGTCCAAGCCGCGCAAACCCAAGGGCCGCCCGATTTCGGGCTGGCTGATCCTCGACAAGCCGCTCGATTTCGGCTCCACCGAGGCTGTGTCCAAGATCAAGTGGCTGTTCAAGGCGCAGAAGGCCGGCCATGCCGGCACGCTCGATCCGCTGGCCTCCGGCATGCTGCCGATCGCGCTCGGCGATGCCACGAAGACCGTTCCCTATGTCATGGACGGCCGCAAGATCTACGAGTTCACCGTCGCCTGGGGCGAGGAACGCTCGACCGACGACCTCGAAGGGGATGTCGTCAGCTCGTCTTCCGAGCGTCCGAGCGAAGAGTCAATCCGTGCCCTGCTGCCGAAATATACCGGCGTGATCAGCCAGGTACCGCCGCAGTTTTCGGCGATCAAGATCGACGGCGAGCGCGCCTACGACCTTGCGCGGGACGGCGAAACCGTAGAAATCCCACCCCGCGAGGTGGAGGTTTTCCGCCTCTCGCTGATCGGCTCGACGCCGCATCTCGCCCATTTCGAGATCGAGTGCGGCAAGGGCACCTATGTCCGCTCGCTCGCCCGCGACATGGGCCGCGATCTCGGCTGCTTCGGCCACATCGCCTCCTTGCGCCGCACCTTCGTCGCGCCCTTCGGCGAGGAGGACATGGTCTCGCTCGCCGATCTCGTGGCGCTGGAAAAGATCGAGGACGATGCGGAACGACTTGCCGCTCTAGACGATTATCTGATCGACACCGGCGAGGCGCTTTCCGATCTGCCGCATGTGGCGGTAAGCGAGGATCAGGCGCACCGGTTGAGAATGGGCAACCCGATCATCCTGCGTGGTCGGGACGCGCCGTTGCCGGCTCCGGAGGCCTACGCAACCGCACGCGGCAAGCTCGTTGCGATCGGTGAAGTCGCCGAAGGTGAATTTCGACCGAAGCGTGTGTTCGCCAGCCATTGACCGGCAGCCGGTGCCCGGCCAACAATTGCGCCGCTTTGCGTGCGGCGTATAGGCGCGCAACGGGGTTGAGAAGCCCGGGCGAAAGGCGGTACGGATGCTCAAGGCGCCAGAGAAAAGCGAGAGCGAGGTCTCATCCGGCGGACTGCAAGCGGTCGCGGCCTTTGTTCGCACCTATCTTCGCAGGCCCTTCAGCTTCTATCTGCTTTCGCTGCTGCTAATCGCCATCATCCCTTCCTTCATCTTCTCCTTCGTGATCGTGAAGCGCAGCGTCGATGCGCAGGAGCAGGTCGTCACCTCGCTGCTGAGGGCCTCGACCGGCTCCGTTACCCGGATCGTCGAGCGCGAGGTCGAGGGCATGATGACCACGCTTCGGGTCCTGTCGACCTCTGGGGCGGTCGATCTTCGCGATCTGCGCGGTTTCTACCACCGCGCTTCGAGTGCTTTGGCGGGCACCCATTCCAATCTGATCGTCGTCGATAGCGATCACAATTTGCGGATGAGCACCGGCGTTCCCTTCGGGACGCTGTTGGGGCGGGGATCCGATCCGGACCTCGACCTGGCCCTGAAAAGCAGCGGACCGCTCGTTTCCGGCGCCTTCTTCGCGAACACCTCCAGGAGCTGGGTCTTCAACGTCTATCTGCCGATAAACGGGCCGGACGGCGAACGGTATCTGTTGGGCCTGACCCAGGATGCGGCTCGGATGGCCAAGGCGGTCAATCGGGACACGCTTTCACCGGGGTGGAATGCCGCGCTCGTCGACGGCAAAGGCAAGGTGATCGCCTCCTCCGATCCCGCGGCCCGTCCCGGGGAAGCGTTCTTTCTGGACAAGCTCCCTCAGATCAGCATCGGCGTCAGCGACATCAACGAGCATGGGGTGGATTACCGCGTCGTCTCGGAATTCTCGGTCATCACCGGCTGGCGCATCGTCGCCTGGGCTCCGCGGGAGGTAGTCGATGCGCCGATCCTGTGGTCGTTTCTCTGGCTGTCGCTCGGCGGCATCATTTTCGCCAGCATCGCCGTTGCCGGATCCCTGACCATCGCGCGGCTGTTGACACAGGGGGTCAAGCTCTTGGCGCTCGACGCACGGCGTCTCGGCGCCGGCGAAGTGATCGAGCCGCGCCGCTACGTCATTACCGAAGTCGAGGCCGTCTCGACAGCGCTTGCCCGCGCGGCGGCGGCCCGTACCAAGGCCGAGGTGGAAATCCGCCTCCTCATGCGCGAGGTCGCACATCGCTCGAAGAACCAGCTGACTGTCATCCAGTCGATGCTTGCCCAATCCGCGGCGTCGAGCGAGGACACCGCGGAGTTCGTCGACGCGTTCCGCAAGCGGCTTGCTGGGCTTGCCCGCTCGACCGACCTGATGATCGCCAATGCGGCAATGGGTGTCGATTTCCGCGAGCTTGCCGAGGACCAGCTTCAGCCCTTTGCGCCGGACGATCCGGACCGCATCGTGCTTGCCGGGCCAAGTTTGCGGCTGGACACCCAAATGGCGCAGACGCTCGGCATGGTCCTTCACGAACTGGCGACCAATGCGATCAAGCATGGGGCGCTTGCCAATGCGACGGGCGCGGTCAAGCTCGAGTGGTCGGTGTCGCCCGGAACGATCACCATTCGCTGGCGCGAGAGCGGCGCGGATCTTGCCGAGCCGGGCCAGGCGCCCCGCCGGGGGTTCGGCTCGGTGGTGATCGAGCGCATGCTCGGCATCGCACTGCGCGCCGAACTCGACAGAAAGATGCATGCCGACGGCATCGAATGGCACATCCGCATCCCCCGCGGCGGCGAGCCCCGAGGCGGGGCGGACAGTTGATGCCGGTGCCTGCCGGCGTCAATGCTCGCGGCGGCTTGATGCGGAAGAAAAATGTGGCGCAGCGGGGTACCCGCAGCCGGCTCGATCACCCTTTCCTTTTGTGTCCGTTTCGGTTATAGCCACGCCAGCGAAAAGGCGCCGCCTCTTCGTGTGAACGGCCGCGGCTGGACGACATCCCGGCTGCCGGCGACCTCAAATCCTCGAAACGAAAGGATCAGCCGATGTCGATCACTGCAGAGCGCAAGGCTCAGCTCATCAAGGAATTCGCAACCGCCGAAGGCGATACCGGTTCTCCGGAAGTCCAGGTTGCGCTCCTGACGGAACGGATCAACAACCTGACCGAACACTTCAAGGGCCACAAGAAGGACAACCATTCCCGCCGTGGTCTTCTCGCGATGGTTTCCAGCCGTCGTTCGCTCCTCGACTATCTGAAGAAGAAAGACGAAGCGCGCTACAGCAAGCTGATCGGTGCCCTGGGCATCCGTCGCTAATCGACTGTCCGGCGGGTCGCTCGGCGATCCGCCGGATTTTTTTGGGCGCTGAACCGCCCACTGCGGCCTTTGTGCGTCGAAAGGGATGCACGGCGCTGTAGAATTCTCTCTCCACGGGCGCCGTAGGCGCAGTCTGGAGATGTCCAGCGAGCCGGATGGGCCGGTATCGCGGATCAACCGATGGCCCGTCATGGGGCAGGATTGCAGGATGCTTCGGCGCCTGCTTGCCGAAGCGCTTCCATACGGGTGAGCGCGGCAAAGCGGTGAGCGGCCGGTACTGTTTGAAGCCTCCCGTTGTCTTGCCCGTGATGCGCCACACCAAGCGGCAACAAGATCGTCTGCGCTGCAACAGCCGCGGACGGTCTCCCGCACACGAAGGACAGAACATGTTCGAGACCCACAAGGTAGAAATCGAATGGGCTGGGCGTCCGCTCAAGCTCGAAACCGGCAAGATCGCCCGCCAGGCGGACGGCGCCGTTCTCGCCATCTACGGCGAAACCGTCGTCTTGGCCACGGTTGTTTCCGCCAAGGCGCCGAAGCCCGGTCAGGACTTCTTCCCGCTGACCGTCAACTACCAGGAAAAGACCTATGCCGCCGGCAAAATCCCCGGCGGTTACTTTAAGCGTGAAGGCCGTCCGAGCGAAAACGAGACGCTCGTCTCGCGCCTGATCGACCGTCCGATCCGCCCGCTCTTCCCGGAAGGCTACAAGAACGACACCCAGGTGATCGTCACGGTCATGCAGCATGACCTTGAAAACAACCCGGACGTTGTCTCGATGGTGGCCGCCTCTGCGGCGCTGACACTCTCCGGCATTCCCTTCATGGGCCCGATCGGCGGCGCCCGCGTCGGCTACATCAACGGCCAGTACGTGCTCAATCCCCACCTCGACGAGATGGAGGAATCGACGCTCGATCTCGTCGTCGCCGGCACCCAGGAAGCCGTGCTGATGGTCGAGTCCGAAGCCAAGGAGCTGCCGGAAGACGTCATGCTCGGCGCCGTGGTTTTCGGCCAGAAGGGCTTCCAGCCGGTCATCGACGCGATCATTAAGCTCGCCGAAGTGGCCGCCAAGGAGCCGCGCGAGTTCGAGCCGGAAGACCATTCCGCGCTTGAAAACGCCATGCTTTCAATCGCCGAGGACGAGCTGCGCAACGCCTACAAGATCACCGAGAAGGCCGCACGCTATGCCGCCGTCGACGCCGTCAAGGCCAAGGTGAAGGAGCACTTCCTGCCGGAAGGCATCGAGAACCCGGCCCACTCGGCCGAGGAAATCGCCTCTGTCTTCAAGCACCTGCAGGCCAAGATCGTCCGCTGGAACATCCTCGACACCCAGAGCCGCATCGATGGCCGCGACCTCGTCACGGTTCGCCCGATCGTCGCCGAAGTCGGCCTCCTGCCGCGTACCCACGGCTCGGCGATCTTCACCCGCGGTGAAACGCAGGCGATCGTCGTCGCCACGCTCGGCACCGGCGAAGACGAGCAGTATGTCGATTCCTTGACCGGCATGTACAAGGAAAATTTCATGCTGCACTACAACTTCCCGCCCTTCTCGGTCGGCGAGACGGGCCGCATGGGTTCTCCGGGCCGCCGCGAAATCGGCCACGGCAAGCTCGCCTGGCGCGCCATCCACCCGATGCTGCCGACGGCGGAGCAGTTCCCCTATACGCTGCGCGTCGTTTCCGAAATCACCGAGTCGAACGGCTCCTCCTCGATGGCAACCGTCTGCGGCACCTCGCTGGCACTGATGGATGCGGGCGTGCCGCTCGCCAAGCCGGTCGCCGGCATCGCCATGGGCCTGATCAAGGAAGATGACCGCTTCGCCGTTCTCTCCGACATTCTCGGTGACGAGGACCATCTCGGCGACATGGACTTCAAGGTGGCCGGTACCGAAGCCGGTATCACCTCGCTGCAGATGGACATCAAGATCGAGGGCATCACCGAAGAGATCATGGGCGTTGCGCTCAACCAGGCCAAGGGTGGCCGCCTGCACATTCTCGGCGAAATGGCCAAGGCCATTTCCGAGAGCCGCGGCCAGCTCGGGGAATTCGCGCCGCGCATCGAGGTGATGAACATTCCGGTCGACAAGATCCGCGAAGTCATCGGCTCGGGCGGCAAGGTCATCCGCGAAATCGTCGAGAAAACCGGCGCCAAGATCAACATCGAGGACGACGGCACCGTCAAGATCGCTTCGTCGTCGGGCAAGGAGATCGAGGCGGCGCGCAAGTGGATCCACTCGATCGTCGCCGAGCCGGAGGTCGGCCAGATCTATGAGGGCACGGTCGTCAAGACCGCCGATTTCGGCGCCTTCGTCAACTTCTTCGGCGCCCGTGACGGCCTCGTCCACATTTCGCAGCTCGCCTCCGAGCGCGTCGCCAAGACGACCGATGTCGTCAAGGAAGGCGACAAGGTCTGGGTCAAGCTGATGGGCTTTGACGAGCGCGGCAAGGTCCGCCTCTCCATGAAGGTCGTCGACCAGGCGACCGGCAAGGAGATCGTCGCCGAAAAGGGCGACAAGTCCGACAAGAAGGACGGCGGCGAAGCGGCCGAATAAGCCGGCTTCAGTTCAATCCAACTCGGGGCGCGGAGCAGATCGCTTCGCGCCCTTTCTCGTAAGCGCGGGACAAGACTCTCCCTGTGAGGCGGCCCGCACTCGACCGACAGATTTGCTAACGGAAACATCCATGAGCCGCGACGCGCTGAAAACCCTGTTCTATCCCTTCGAGACCGGCGTCATCGATCCGCCGGGGGAGGGCGAGCGCGTCCTGTTTCTCGGTGCGGAAGCGGGCTACAGGCTGCCGGAAGGCTTTGCCGCGTCGATCTTGGCCGTCCAGCCGCTCAAATCCCTGTATCGCGCTCTGGAAGCTGCACGGGCCGAAGCGGCGCCGGTCGCCTCGGGCGAGGACTACGACGCAGCACTGGTGCTCTGCGGCAAGCACAAGGGGGAGAACGAGGACCGCATTGCCGAGGCGCTGAAACGCACCCGGGACGGCGCCCTCATCGTCGTCGCCGGCGGCAAGGAGGACGGTATCCAGCCGCTGCGCAAGAAGATTGACAAGTTCGGCTGGGAAGGCGATTCGATGCCGAAATATCACGGCGTCGCCTTCTGGTTCACGCGGCCGGAGGACGCCTCCGAGGCCGTGTCGAAGCTCGCCAAGGTCCCCGTGCGCGTCGACGGCCTGTTCGAGGCGGCGCCGGGCATGTTCTCGCACGACCGCGTCGATGCCGGCTCGGAACTGCTCGCCTCCCGCCTGCCGCGCGAGTTCAGCGGCCATGCTGCGGATTTCGGCGCCGGCTGGGGTTATCTCTCGGTAAAGCTTGCCGAGGCCTCGCCGGGCCTCAAGGGCATCGACCTGTTCGAGGCGGATCACAATTCCCTGGAGGCGGCGCGGGCCAACATGGCGGCGAACGCTTCGTCGACGCCGGCGCGCTTCTACTGGCACGATCTGACGAGCGAAGAAACACGCGACAAATACGACCTGATCGTCATGAACCCGCCCTTCCACGAGGGCCACGCGGCGGAGCCCGCTCTCGGCGCGGCGATGATCAAGGCAGCCGCCAAGGCCCTGAAGCAGGGTGGCCGGCTGATGCTGGTCGCCAATCGCGGCCTGCCTTATGAACAGGTCCTGGCGGAAGCCTTCAAGGAAAGCGGCGAAACCTGCCGGAATGCGCGCTTCAAGGTGCTTTGGGCGAAGCGCTGACGGCGCATTTGCCCGCGTCACCGCATCGGCAGGCGGGCTTCAAATCGACAGCTCGAGCGCCTTTTCCGTTTCGATATAGGCGCGCTGCTGGTCGGTGATGTAATCGCGCACGATCGGCGCCGCGTCGCGCGAGCGCGACAGCTGCATGTGGAAGACGAGCTGGCTGCCGGTGCGGAACATCATCTCTGCGCTGATCAGGTAGAACTCCCACATCCTTGCGAAGCGCTCGTCATACATGGCGATCACCTTGTCGCGATTTTCTTCGAAGCGCGCGCCCCAATGGGCAAGCGTCGTCGCGTAGTGAACGCGCAGGAATTCGAGGTCGCTCACCCACAGGCTGTTGCGCTCGACCACCTCGAAGACTTCCGACAAAGCGGGCGAATAGGCGCCCGGGAAGATGTATTTCCTGAGCCACGGGCTCGCCATGCCGGGCGGGCTCATATGGCCGATCGAATGCAGCACCGCGAGACCGTCGTCTCGCATCAGCGCGTTCAGCTTCTTGAAGAATTCGTCGTAGTGATGAACGCCGACATGCTCGAACATGCCGACCGAAACGATGCGGTCGAAGGGACCTTCGACATCGCGATAGTCCTTCAGCTCGAAACGCACCCGGTCGGCAAGGCCGGCGGCGCGAGCCCGCTCGGAGGCGAGCGCCTGCTGCTCCTTTGACAGTGTGACGCCGAGGACCTCGACATTCTCGAGCGCAGCGAGATAGAGCGCTAGGTCGCCCCAGCCGCAGCCGATGTCGAGCACTTTCATGCCGGGCTTCAGGCAGAGTTTCGCGGCGAGCAGCCTGAGCTTGTTGCGCTGTGCCGCCTCCAGCGTCTCGTCCGGCGCGCGGAAATAGGCGCAGGAATAGAGCATGTTCTCGTCGAGGAAGAGCTTGTAGAACGCGTTGCCGAGATCGTAGTGATGGGCGACGTTCTGCTGCGCCTTGCCCTTTGGGTTTGCCTGCTGGCGCTTGCGAAACCGCATCTTGATCGCCCGCAGCAGCTTCTGGATCGGGTAGGAGCCGAGCGACAGCCGGTTTATCGAGAAGAGGGTGAGGAAGTCTCGAAGCGTCGATCCCTCCTCGAAGCGCATCGTCCCGTCCATATAGGCCTCGCCGGCGGCGAGTTCGACATTGAGGACGAGGCTGCGGTAGAGCCGCTTGTCGGTGAGTCGCATCGTGACGCTCGGCCCCGGCTCGCCCGAAAAGACGTGCCTTTTGCCGTCGGCATCGATCACGGTCAGCGTGCCCTTGCGGATGAAGGCTTTCATCATATGCGACAGTGGAAACATGCAATCCCTCGATCTCGTCCCGCCTACAGCGCCGCGCGTCCTTTCAGACGCGCAAAAGGACGCTGTACCGCTTTGAACCTATGCATCGTGCTTTCCGAAAATCGATCCCGATTTTCGCGCCGATGCACTACAGCGCCGCGCGTCTTATCAGACGCGCAAAGGTCGCTGTAGCACTTTGAATTGCTGCATGTCTTTGTCCTTAAATCGAGGTCGATTTAAGGAGACATGCAGTAGGCGGGCGGCAGTTGACCCTAAACAGCGCGCCTCCAAAATGCACGCTCAATTTTGCAGGTCTTGCTCACTCGCATCCTGAGTTGTGAGTCGCGACAAAAAAGGCGGCAGGTAACCCGCCGCCCCTGTTATACAGCGCTCTCAGGACGTGCCTCAGTCCTTGGCGCGCTCGACGTAGGAGCCGTCTTCCGTCGCGATGACGACGCGGGTGCCGGCCTGGATATGCGGCGGCACCGAGGTGCGGACGCCGTTAGAAAGCAGGGCCGGCTTATAGGAGGAAGAGGCCGTCTGGCCCTTGACCACCGGTTCGGTCTCGGTGATCTCGAGGATGACGTGGCGCGGCAGGTCGATGGCGATCGCAATGCCCTCGTGGATCGACAGCATTACCGCCATGCCTTCCTGGAGGTAAGCCTTCAGGTCGCCGATGTCCTCGGCCGACATGACGAGCTGGTCGTAGCTCTCCGGATTCATGAAATGGAAGCCTTCGGCATCTTCATAGAGGAAGGTGTGCTCGCGGTCCTCAACGAAAGCGCGCTCGACCTGTTCGGTGGTGCGGTAGCGCTCCGAGACCTTCACACCGTCGGAGATGCGGCGCATGTCGACCTGGGTGACCGGCGTGCCCTTGCCCGGATGGAAGTTCTGGGCGGTGAGCACGACATAGAGCTTGCCGTCGACGTCGAGAACGTTGCCCTTGCGGACCGAAGAAGCGATGACCTTGACCATTAGTCTTCCTTGTAACAGAGGTATCAGCGACACGCGCGGGCCGAAATCGGCCCGGAAGGAGCGAAAATTTTAGATTTCGCGCCGCCACTACCCTAATTCCACGCAAATAGCCAGCCTGAGCGGCATTCGCGCGGAAGAAAGCTTGGACCGAACCGATCATGCCGCATGCTTCTCCCTGGTGGACACCGGATGTCCACGCCGACCGGCGTCCCTTTCTGATCGGCCGCAACCGCATCCAGTCGGCACTCCGCCGCTTCTTTGGCGAGCGTGACTTCATGGACGTCGATACGGCAACGCTGCAGCTGTCGCCGGGCAACGAGGCGCATCTCCACGCCTTCGCAACTGAGGCGCTCGGGCCGGATGGATCGGTGCAGCCGCTCTATCTGCACACCTCGCCGGAGTTCGCCTGCAAGAAGCTGCTGGCCGCGGGCGAACGCCGCATCGCCTGCTTCGCCCATGTCTATCGCAACCGCGAGCGCGGCCCGTTGCACCATCCGGAATTCACCATGCTCGAATGGTACCGCGCCGAGGAGAGCTACGAGACGCTGATGCGCGATTGCGCCGAAGTCCTCGCGCTTGCCGCCGAGACGACGGGCACGCGGTCCTTCGCCTATCAGGGCCGCATTTGTGACCCGTTTCTCGAACCGGAGCGGCTTTCGGTCGCCGAGGCCTTCGCGCGTTTCGCCGGAATCAAGCTTCTCGCCTCGATCGCCGAGGACGGGACGACCGATCGCGAGGGGCTGGCGGCGGCCATGCGGCAGGCCGGCCTGCGGGTCGCCGATGACGACACCTGGGCCGACCTCTTCAGCCGTGTGCTCGTCGAAAAGATCGAGCCGAACCTCGGCTTCGGGCGGGCCACGATCCTGGACGAATACCCCGTCGCCGAGGCCGCTCTCGCCCGCCCGACGCCACGCGACCCTCGCGTTGCCGAGCGCTTCGAGCTCTATGCCTGCGGCGTCGAGCTGGCGAACGCCTTCGGCGAACTGACGGACGCCAAGGAACAGCGCCGCCGCTTCCGGCTCGAAATGGCGGAAAAGGCGCGGGTCTATGGCGAAACCTATCCGCTCGACGAGGACTTCCTGGCGGCGCTTGCCATTATGCCCGAGGCGAGCGGCATCGCGCTCGGCTTCGACCGTCTGGTGATGCTGGCGACCGGCGCCGCGCGCATCGATCAGGTGCTCTGGGCGCCGGTGGCGGAGGCCGGGGCATGACAGTACATCGTTCCCTCAGGACGGCGGGCCATCTCGTCGAAGCCGGCCTTGTCGACGCCTCGGCCGAGGAGGCGATTTCCCGCGTCGCCTCCCGCTACGCGATCGCCATCAGCCCCGCCGTTGCAGACCTTATCGACCGCGCCGATCCGCATGACCCGATCGCCAGGCAGTTCGTACCCGACACGGCGGAGCTGACTTCGACGCGGGAGGAACGCACCGACCCGATCGGCGACGGCGCCCACAGTCCCTTCGCGGGCATCGTCCACCGCTATCCGGACCGGGTGCTGCTCAAGGCCGTCCACGTCTGTCCGGTCTATTGCCGCTTCTGCTTCCGCCGCGAAATGGTCGGCCCGCAGGGGCTCGGCACGCTGACGCCCGCCGAACTCGACGCGGCGATCGCCTATATAGCCGAGCATCCGGAGATCTGGGAGGTGATCCTGACCGGTGGTGATCCGCTGGTGCTGTCGCCGCGGCGGCTTCAGGAAATCCTCGAGCGTCTCGGCGCGATCGAGCACGTCAAGGTCGTCCGCTTCCACACGCGCGTACCGGTCGTCGAGCCGCACCGCGTCGATGCGGATCTCATCGCGGCCCTCAAGTGCAGCGGCAAGGTGACCTATGTGGCGCTTCATGCCAATCATCCGCGCGAACTGACGGGCGAAGCGCGCGGCGCCGCGGCCCGGCTGATCGATGCTGGGATCGTCATGCTCAGCCAATCGGTGCTGCTGAAGGGCGTCAACGACGATCCGGACGTGCTTGCCGAACTGATGCGCGCCTTCGTCGAGACGCGGATCAAGCCCTATTACCTGCACCATCCGGACCTCGCGCCCGGCACCGGCCATTTCCGACTGACGATCGAAGAGGGCCAGGCGCTCGTCGCCTCGCTGCGCGGCCGCGTCTCGGGCCTCTGCCAACCGACCTATATCCTTGATATCCCCGGCGGTTACGGCAAGGCCGTCATCAGCGCCAGCGCGATAGAGGCGGAAGGCGGCGGCTGCTACACCGTCACCGATTTCCGCGGGAATGAGCACATCTATCCGCCGCAAGGCTGAGGAGCCGCGGGCGGCGCTGCACTTTCGATAACCGGGACCGCGCCTCCCTCAAGTCGTCATCCTCGGGCTTGACCCGAGGATCCACACGCAAGGCGTTCCGAAAATCTCAGCTTGAGTGATTGGCAAATGGATCCTCGGGTCAAGCCCGAGGATGACGACCGTAAGGGAGGTGTGCGTCGCCGGAGAACTCGCGCGGCCCTCGCGAAATATCGAAAAGCTCTCAGCCCTGCTTGATCGGCGCGATCGAGATTTCGACGCGGCGGTTCTGGGCGCGGCCGGCCTCGCTGGCGTTCGACGCGATCGGCCGTTCCATGCCGTAGCCCATCGTCGAAATGCGACGCTGGTCGATGCCGCGGCTGCCGAGATAATTGGCGACCGAGGCGGCGCGGCGTTCGGAAAGGCCCTGGTTGTGGGAGGCGCTGCCGGTCGAGTCGGTGTGGCCGTCGACGTCGATCAGCGTCTTGTTGAACTTGCGCAACACGACCGCGACCGAATCGAGCGTCGGGTAGAAGGGCGGGATCACCTGGTCGCGATCGGTCGCAAAGGTTATGTTCGAGGGCATGTTGAGGATGATGCGGTCGCCCTGGCGCGTTACCGAAACGCCGGTGCCCTGCAACTGGGCGCGCAACTCCGATTCCTGCTGATCCATATAGTTGCCGATCAGGCCGCCGCCGAGCGCACCGATGCCGGCGCCGACGAGTGCGGCGTCACGCCGTCCCGCCGCACTGCCGCCGACCAGGAGGCCGGTTGCGGCGCCGAGACCCGCACCGAGCAATGCGCCGCCGGCCGTGTTCGACATCTTCTGTTCTCCCGTATAGGGATCGGTGGTCGTGCATCCGGAAAGATAGATGGCCGCGACAGCCAGGATGGCGCATTTCTTGATCATCGAATCAATTGTCCCCATTGGTGCTAAAGTTGCTTCATACTATCGATTGCGGCAGGAAGATGAAGGGGCGCGGCGCTTTCCACACAGACCGGCAGCTGTAATGTTTCGGCACTGCAGCATTTCACCTTGCTTCGCCACATTGCCGTCCAGAGGGGACGATAACCGAAGCTTCACAGGCTCGCGCTACGGTGCCAATGCTGGGCCAGACGAGAGGGATATGAATGGCGATCGAGTTCGATGATACAGAGCGCAGCCTCAGCGATACGCTGACCGGGATGATCGCTTCGATCCGAGGCAATACGGTCACGCTGCGCGAACTGATGATCGAGATCGGCGAGCACGGTTTCCTGCTTCTCTGTGCACTGTTGACGCTGCCTTTCCTGATTCCGGTTTCTATCCCCGGGGTCAGCACCGTCTTCGGCGCGGCGATCATTCTCATTTCGCTGGCGATCACCCTCAATCGTCTGCCCTGGCTGCCGCGGCGCATTCTCGACCGGCAGATCGAGACCGAAAAACTCGTACCGACCCTGCAGAAGGGCGCGGCGCTGGTTTCGAAACTCGACCGCTATGTGCGCCCGAGGCTGCACTTCCTCACCCATGGCGCCGTCATGAACCGCTTCAACGGCCTGATGATAATGGCGGGCGGCGTGTTGCTGATGTTCCCGCTCGGGTTGATCCCGCTGTCGAACACGCTGCCGGGCATTGCCATCCTGCTTCTGTCGCTCGGCATCATCCAGCGCGACGGGCTGATGGTGGCCGGCGGCTACCTCTTCCTCGTCGCCACCACCATCTATTTCGCCGTGCTCGCCTATCTCGCCTTCGCCGCCGGCCAAGGGCTGTCGCAGTTCTTCGTGTCCTAGACGGCTGAGGCCGATCAGCCGGCGATGCCCTTCAGGACATTGGCGACGTTGAGGCCGATCTCCGGCACGCCGTAGCCGCCCTCCATGCAGACGACGACCGGCAGGCCGGCCTTCCGCAAGCGCGCGCCCATGCTCAGAAAATCTTCCGATTTCAGCTTGAAGAAGCTGATCGGGTCGCGCTCGAACGTATCGACGCCGAGCGAGAGCACGAGCGCCTCGGCCCCCAAACCGGCAATGCGCGCGAGCGCGTCATCCATCGCCGCTACCCAGGTGTCGAAGGTGGTGTCGCGCGGCATGGGATAGTTCCTCGTCGTGCCGAGCCCCGCTCCGGCCCCTTCCTCGTCGGCGAAGCCGAGGAAATGCGGGAAGGCATCGACCGGATCGCCGTGCAGCGAGGCGAAGAAGACGTCGCCGCGCTCGTAGAAGATATCCTGGGTACCGTTGCCGTGGTGGAAATCGACATCCAGGACGGCAACTTTTGCCGCGCCGCGGTCGCGCAGGCGCTGGGCGGCGCAGGCGGCATTGTTGATGAAGGAGTAGCCGCCGAAAAGATCGATCGCCGCGTGATGGCCGGGCGGACGGCAGAGCGCAAAGGCGGCGGTATTGCCGACAGCGAGATGGTCGGCGGCCGAAATCGCGCAGTCCATTGCGGCGCGCGCGGCGGCAAAGGTGCCTTCGGTAATCGCCGTCTCGGCGGCGAAGGAATAGTAGCCGAGCGCGCCGTCGATATCCTTCGGCGGATGCTGGCGCATGCGCCGCGCCGGAAAGCAGGCGGGGATAGCCTCGCCGCGGTAGCCGTCCGCGACCCAGCGCTGCCAGGCGGTTTCGAGAAAGTCGAGGTAGTCCACCGAATGCAGCTTCAGCGCTGTTTCCATGCCGTGCCGTTCGGGCGCGACCACGTCGGCGAAGCCTGCTTCCCTGACGGCGGCAAGAATCCATTCGGCCCGGAACGGCGCCTCGAAGGGCGGCACGAGTTCGCCGCCATGGAGTTCGGTCCTGGCGTCTCGGAGCTTGTGGTCTTCGGAGAAGTAAACGCGCATCTTGGGTGTCCTGATTGGGGTGCTGTCGGCAATTCGCGACGCAAGCTACTCTACGATCGAGCGAAGCGAAGTCGGTCTCCTCCTGCTCACAATCGGCCCCTCATCCCGCTGCCGCGACCTTCTCCCCGCAGGCGGGGAGAAGGGGGGTGCGGCGCGCCTTCAATTCCCCCTGTCCCGAGCGGCACCGGCTGCGAGGAGGGAACGCAGCGCAACGAGTCCCTTCTCCTCGCGAGCGGGGAGAAGGTCGCGGCAGCGGGATGAGGGGCACGCCACGATCGCCTAAGTCGACAAATGCTTGTAGAAAAACGTCGTCGCGCAATAGCGCCCGTCCGGCATCAGCGCATAGTCGGGAACGACGCCGGCCCGCAGCCAGCCGAAGCGCTCGTAGATCGCCTCCGCCGGCTCGCCGGTCGCGGTATCGAGCACCAGCACGCGCCGGCCACGCTTTTGCGCCTCGGCCTCGGCTTTGTCCATCAGCCGCCGAGCAAGACCCAGGCCGCGCGCGTCCTGATGCACCAGCAGTTTCTTGATGTCGGCGCGGTGCGGCTGGTTCGGCATCGTCGCGACCCCAAGCTGCACGGTGCCGACAGCGCGTCCGTCGAGCTCGGCAACAAGGAGCACCGTCTCTTGCCGGCCGACGGCGGCGGCGACCCCCTGCCAATAGGGCACCGCGTCTTCCGGTCCAAAGGGCTGCATGAAGCCCACCGAGGCGCCGCCCTCGACGCAGTCGGAGAGGATTTCGGCGAGCGTCGGCAGCGCGGCGCGGGTTTCTGCTTCGGTAAGCACGCGGATCGTGACGTCGGGCATAGTTACACCTTGGTGCGGCAAAGGATCACGGCGTAGTGCGCCGGCTCGTCATAGGGATTGTGGAAGATGTGCGCCTCTTCGAGGCCCATGAACAGGCAGTCGCCGGCCTCCAGCACCTGCGGTCCGCTCTCCATCGTCAGTTCCAGCCGCCCGGAGAAAAGCCAGAGGTGCTGGGTGATGCCGCGGTCGGCCGGCTGGCGTTCGAAGACGACGCGGGCTCCGGGCGGGAACTCGACCTCGACGATATCGACCGGCGAGCCGAGGCCCTCCGGCGACACCGAGCGGCGCAGATAGCCGCTTTCCGGATCGCGCCAGAGCCGCTGCTCCGCCCGCCGCGCGATCGGCGAGGGGTTGTCCGCGGCAGAGGCGAAAAGCGCCGAGAGCGTCGTGCCGAGGGCGCTGCACAGTTTTGCCAGTAGCTGTGCCGTCGGGCTCGCCTCGCCGCGTTCGACCCGGGAGATCATCGCCCGGCTGACGCCGGAGCGGATCGCCAATTCGTCGAGCGTCAGGGTCTGGAGCGTCCGCATCTCACGCACGCGCTCGCCGATCGTCCGTTCGAGGGAGTTGATTGCCTGTTCCATTATTTGAGATTGCATTTCTCATATAGTGGAGTCAAGCGGCCCCGTTGGCCCAAAATAAATTTCTTCCATGCCGCTCCGGCGACAATGCGACAGGCCGCGCCGCGTTAGTTTGCGTCGGAGAAGCGGCTGCGAGAGGACAAGCACATGGGCAGCGATCGTTCGTCTCTCCTGTCGATTGCCAGCATCGTCACCTCGATGACCGCCGTCGCCATCGGCAATGGCATGATGCTTGCCTATGTTCCCTTCGTGCTGACGCGCTCCGCAGCACCGGAGTGGGTACCGGGCGCGGCGGTCACCGCAATCGCCTTCGGCGGCCTGATCGGCTGCGTGATGGCTGGTCCGCTGATCCGCCGCGTCGGCCATGCGCGGGCCTTTTCCTGCTCGATGGCGCTCGTCATCCTAGCGGCCGTGCTGATCAGCCTCGGCGTCCATCCCCTTCTCTGGATCTTCGCTCGCGCGCTCTACGGCGCAGCCGCCAACACCAACTTCATCATCACCCAGAGCTGGCTGAACCACGCGAGCGACAACCACTGGCGCGGCAAGGCCATGGCGCTTTTCTACATGGCCTATGTGATCGGGCTTGGGGCCGGCGCCTGGCTTTTCGGCCGCATCCCGGTCGACGGCAACATCGCACCGATCGTCACGATCTTCTTCACGGCGCTCGCCATATTGCCGATCGGCCTCACACGCCTGCCGACGCCGCCCGCGCCCGCCAAGGTCAGCATCGACATCGCCATGGCTTGGCGCAGCTCCCCCGTCGCCCTCATCGGCGTGCTCGCCTCCGGCGGCCTCTCGATGCTGGTGCAGGGCTTCACGCCGATCTATGCCGCCGCCAATGCGATGAGCCAAGAGGACGTGGCGACGCTGATGTTCGTCATGCAGTTCGGCCTGCTCCTCATTCAGTATCCGATGGGCTCGCTTTCCGACCGGATCGACCGCCGCATCGTTCTCATCGCCACCTGCGGCCTCATCGTGGCGGCGGGGCTCGCAGCGCTCGTCGTCTCCTTTGAAAGCCTTCCGCTGCTGATGCTCGTCTTCGCGCTCTTCGCCGGCGCCGTCGAGACGGTCTATTCGATCGCCAATGCCCATGCCAACGACCGCACCGATCCCGCCGATTACGTGCCGCTCGCCAGCACCATGCTGGTCGCCTGGTCGGCGGCGGCGACGCTGGTGCCGATGCTCGTGACGCTGCTGACGCCGGTCTTCGGCGCACAGCTGTTCATCCATGCGACGATCGCCGTCGCCGTCCTCTATGCGGCCTTCGTGCTCATCCGCCTGCGGCTGCGCGAGCGCGTGCCGCCGCAGCTCTGCGAGAGCTTCGAACTGAAGAGCGCGCAGGTGCCGAATGCGGGCGCGCTTGCCGAGGCGGAGGCGAGGGCGAAATAGCCGCGCCACGCCCGGATTTATAGTGAACGAAGCCTTCATTTCCCGCTTTGCGCCGCCTGATCGCGCTGCTATATGCGCCCCATGAGCACACCATCTTCCAAGACGCCCCTGTCGCATATCCGCAACTTCTCGATCGTGGCCCATATCGACCACGGCAAATCGACGCTGGCCGACCGGCTGATCCAGCTGACCGGCGGGCTTGCCGAGCGCGAGATGTCCGAGCAGGTGCTGGACAGCATGGATATCGAGCGCGAGCGCGGCATCACCATCAAGGCCCAGACGGTGCGCCTGCACTACAAGGCGAATGACGGCGACACCTATGTGCTGAACCTGATCGACACGCCCGGCCATGTCGACTTTGCCTACGAAGTCTCACGCTCGCTTTCGGCCTGCGAGGGCTCGCTGCTCGTCGTCGACGCCAGCCAGGGCGTCGAGGCCCAGACGCTCGCCAATGTCTACCAGGCGATCGACAACAATCACGAGCTCGTCACCGTGCTCAACAAGATCGACCTGCCGGCCGCCGAGCCCGACCGCATCAAGGAGCAGATCGAGGAGGTGATCGGCATCGACGCTTCCGACGCGGTGCTGATCTCGGCCAAGACCGGTCTCGGCATTCCGGATGTGCTCGAAGCGATCGTCCACAAGCTGCCGGCGCCGAAGAGCACGGGCGGGGAGAAGGCGCCGCTCAAGGCCTTGCTCGTCGACAGCTGGTACGACACCTATCTCGGCGTCATGGTTCTGGTGCGCATCATCGACGGCGTGCTGGTGAAGGGCCAGACGATCCGGATGATGGGCACCGGCGCCAAATACACGATCGAGCGCGTCGGCGTGCTGACGCCGAAGATGGTGGCGATGGATTCGCTCGGCCCCGGCGAGATCGGCTTCATCACCGCCTCGATCAAGGAAGTGGCTGACACCCGCGTCGGCGATACGATCACCGACGACAGGCGCCCGACGGAGACGGCGCTGCCCGGCTTCAAGCCGGCGCAGCCGGTGGTCTTCTGCGGCCTCTTCCCAGTCGACGCGGCCGACTTCGAGGAATTGCGCAGCGCCATGGGCAAGCTCCGCCTCAACGACGCGTCGTTCTCCTTCGAGATAGAATCCTCCGCGGCTCTGGGATTCGGCTTCCGCTGCGGCTTCCTCGGGTTGCTGCATCTAGAAATCATCCAGGAGCGCCTGTCGCGCGAGTTCGACCTCGACCTGATCGCCACTGCCCCGTCGGTCGTCTATCAGCTCACCATGACCGACGGCACCGAGAAGGAACTGCACAACCCGGCCGACATGCCGGACGTCGTCAAGATCACCGAATTCCGCGAGCCGTGGATCCGCGCGACGATCATGACGCCCGACGAATATCTCGGCGGCATCCTAAAACTCTGCCAGGATCGGCGCGGCATCCAGATCGAACTCACCTATGTCGGCAGCCGGGCGATGCTGACCTACGACCTGCCGCTCAACGAAGTCGTCTTCGACTTCTACGACCGGCTGAAATCGATTTCCAAGGGCTATGCCTCCTTCGACTATCACCTCTCGGACTACCGCGAGAGCGACCTCGTCAAGATGTCGATCCTCGTCAACGCCGAGCCGGTCGACGCGCTGTCGATGCTGGTCCACCGCTCGGCGGCGGAAAAGCGCGGCCGCGTCATGTGCGAGAAGTTAAAGGACCTGATCCCGCAGCACATGTTCCAGATCCCGATCCAGGCGGCGATCGGCGGCCGCATCATCGCCCGCGAGACGGTCAGGGCGCTGCGCAAGGACGTGACCGCCAAGTGCTACGGCGGCGACGCCACCCGCAAGCGCAAGCTTCTGGAAAAGCAGAAGGAAGGCAAGAAGCGCATGCGCCAGTTCGGCAAGGTGGAGATTCCGCAGGAGGCGTTCATCGCGGCGTTGAAGATGGGCGATGAGTGATTGTTCCATGAGTTTGCTGCGATTTTCGTTCACCGAACTCGGCGACTTGGCGAGCGATCCTTCACACCACCGCGGGAAGATTGTTGCCGCCACGGATTTCGCGTTTCGGGGGTTCGGAAGTCGAGGGCTCGCGCATGGATACTCGGGTCAAGCCCGAGTATGACCGAGAGGAAATGGAGCGACTTCCGACTCTCAGCACGGCCGGGTGAATTTCGCCCATAGTCGATCGAGTGAATTTGCGACCAAAGAGCATTGACGGCTACCGCCTCCAGACGTAGCGGAATTGTCGACCACACCCACTCCCGCGTCATCCTCGGGCTTGACCCGAGGATCCATGCACAAGCACCATCGTCGGCATGGCCGGATACGTCTACATCGTTACGAATCAAAAGCGCGGAACGCTCTGTATCGGCGTCACGTCAGATCTTGAGCGCCGCATCTTCGAGCATCGAGAAGGGCTAACACCGGGCTTCGCATCGAAATACGGCTGCAACCGACTCGTCTGGTACGAAGAACATCTGCAGATCGGCACCGCTATCCAGCGCGAGAAATCTCTCAAGCGCTGGTACCGACAATGGAAGGTCGAATTGATCGAGAAGATGAATCCGGACTGGCGCGACCTCTATTTTGAGCTTTGGTGAGAGCTTGTGCGTGGATCCTCGGGTCAAGCCCGAGGATGACGGGTGGGGAGGTCGGCGCACTGAAGCTGCGTAGCGACTGCCCAAGCCGCCGACCGCCTGAGTTGGTGCCAACCAAAAAGCAGCCTGGGCATGACTAATCGTGGCGGGGTCAATTGCGGTCCCTCGTCCTTCGCCATCCGCGGGCTTGATCCGAGGATCCATGCACACGCCTCAAAACAAATATCGCTTCGAAATCCGATCGACCGCCCGTCCGTCCTTCAGCGGCACCGCCTTGTCGATCTTGTAGTCGACGAAGCCCATCTTGCTGTAGTAGGCGAGGCCGCCGACATTGTCGGCGCGGATCGTGGCATTGATTGCGGTAAGCCCGGAATCGCGGGCATGCGCTTTCGTCGCGGCGAATAGCGCCGTGCCGGCGCCGGGAAGCTTCGCGTGCGGCCGGGCGAAGGTGCCGATGTCTGCCCAGCCTTCGGGGAGGCTGTCAAAACGCTCTAGGGCCTGAAAGGCGCAGGGCTGGCCTGAACCATCCTCGGCGACGAAGCAACTGACGAAGCCCGGGCCTGCCAGAAAATGATCGACGAAGCTCTCATGCGTGAATGGCGCTTTATGCGCCGTGGTGCCGCCGATCCTGATGATCTCGTTCAGGAAGGCGCAAAGCGCCGGCACATCCGCGAAGCGCGCCGGGCGAACTTTGATCGCTATTTCGGCCATTGTGACTCGTCCTTCCTTTGTCAGCGCAAAACCCGCGCCGGATTCCCCACAACCCTCGCGCCCGCCGCCACGTCCCGCGTCACCACCGCGCCCGCCCCGACGATCGCGCCGTCGCCGATCGTCACGCCGGCCAGGACAATCGCACCGCCGCCGATCCAGACGTCCTTGCCGATCGTCACCGGCTGGGCGATTTCCAGGCCGGCGCGGCGCAGCGCCACGTCCTTGTGATGCTCGGCGCAGTAGATATGGACGCCGGGACCCAGCATCGAGCCATCGCCGATCGCGACCGGGGCGCTGTCGAGAATGGTGCAGCCGGCATTGAGGTAGGCGCCGGCGCCAAGCGTGATGTTGATGCCGTAGGAGCAATGGAACGGCGCCTCGATGAAAACGTCCGCCGCGACGGCTGCGAAGATCGCCTCGAGCGCCGACGCCATGCGGCCGCGCTCGTCCGGTGCCATCGTGTTGTGCTCGTGAACCGCTCGGCGGGCGGAGGCGCGCAGTGCGTCGAGTTCCGGGTCGAGGCAGGTGTACCACTCGCCCGCCGCCATCTTCTCGCGCTCGCTTTTCGTCATGGCCTCGCCTGCCCTTTTGCCTTGGTGCGTGCCTCATTGAGGCGATCGAGGCTCTCTTGCGGCCATTCCGCCTGCGTATCGTAATAGGCTTCGAAGACCCTGGCGCCCGCCGGCAGCGGCACCCAATCGAGTTTCGAGCGCGTGTAGATGTGCACGTCCGGCGGAAATTCGGACGGCCGGTCGAGCGTCGCGAGACGCAGGAAGGAGAGCCACTTGCGCCGGCCGTAGTCGCTCCAGAGCGCCGACTGGCAATCGGTGCAGCGATAGACGTCATGCGGCCGGCCGCTGTCGGTCGATAGCGAAACCATGACCGGCTCGCCTTGAAGAAGCTCGAGGTTTTCCGCCTCGACGAGGCCGTTGATGACGAAGGCGCTGCCGAGCTGGCGCTGGCAATCGCGGCAATGGCAGCAATGGACGAACATCGGCCGACGTTTCAGGCGGTAGCGGATGCGGCCGCAAAAGCAGCCGCCTTCGATCGCTTCACTCATGCTTCGCTCCTCCCGCCGTCAGATGACCACGGGCGAAGCTGCCGTTCAAGTAGGCTGAGATGCGGCCGGAACACTTCGGCCGCGTCTCGGTACAAGGTTCAGAATTGCTTGCCGAGCTTGGCGTCGACCGACTGGCCGTTGGCGCCGCGGATGGCGAAGAAGAAGGTGATCGCGGCCCAAAGGATCGACTTCTCGGCGCCGCCGAGGCCCTCACCCTGGACGATGCCGTGGAAATAGACGGTGACGAGCAGCACGATGGTGGCCGCAAAGGCGGCGGGCCGGGTTAGGAAGCCGATGGCGAGGAAGATGCCGCCGAAGAATTCGGTGGCCGAAAGCAGCGGCGACCAGAAGACGCCCGGATAGAAGCCGAGCCCTTCGACCATGCCGGCGGCGCCGAACGGATCGAGGATCTTGCCGTAGCCATGGGTGACGAGCAGCGCGCCGGCGAGAACGCGCAGCAGCGTCTCGGCGAAAGTATCGAGCGGCAGGTAGATCTTTTCGAGCGCCGGCAGGATCGTCCGCGGGCGGCTTTTGGTTGCAGTGGTCATGCTATCCCTCTCGCAAAGTGTTGCAATGCGAAGTCTCTTGCCGCACATGTCTTCAAAAACAAGGACCGCGCGATAAAAACATGATTGCTCGAGTTGACAATTGTGTGAAGAGCCGGTGAGGCGCCGGTTGTTCCGCGCCAACCACAAAGCTATGGTGGCCGAAACAGGATATTGTCAGATGAGTGAGAAGCCGCGCGTCACGATCCTTTATTGCACCCAGTGCAACTGGCTACTGCGCGCCGGCTGGATGGCGCAGGAGCTGCTGTCGACCTTTGCCGACACGCTCGGCGAGGTGGCGCTGATCCCCGGCACCGGCGGCAATTTCGAGATCCGCGTCGATGGCGAGCTCGTCTGGGAGCGCAAGCGCGACGGCGGCTTTCCGGGGCCAAAGGAATTGAAGCAGCGAATCCGCGACGTCATCGAGCCGGAGCGCGATCTCGGCCACGTCGACAGGAGCTGAACTCCTGGATCTCGCCACGCTTGCCGGCGTCTTCGGCGCAGCCTTTCTCTCCGCGACCTTGCTGTTCGGCCTGTCGGAAGCGGCGGTGGTTGCTGCGGCGCTTTCAGCCGAGACGACCCGGGCGGCGCTGTTTTTCGCAGCGACGGCGGGCAATGTGCTCGGCGCGCTGGTGAATTACGCCCTCGGCCGCTTCGCGATCCGTTTCGAGGACAGACATTGGTTTCCGGTCTCGCCGCGGGCGCGGCAAAGGGCCGAAACGCTCTTCGCGCGATACGGCCAGCCGGTGCTGCTTTTCTCCTGGCTGCCGATCGTCGGCGATCCGCTGACGCTCGGGGCGGGCTTGCTCCGGACGCCGCTCGCCGCCTTCCTCGCCTATGTGACGATCGGCAAGGCGGTCCGCTATGCCGCGCTGCTGTGGCTGATGCCTTGAAGAGGTGACTGGGATCGGCCCCCGCGTCGCCGCCCCGAATTGTGCGCGGGCTGTATGCCTCGTCTCACTGGCGCACCCCACCAATGGGTCATCCTCGGGCTTGACCCGAGGATCCAAACACAAACACCGGTGCACGCGCTTTTCAGAACTGGCGTAACCAAGTTTCGACTGTTTGAGGCATGGGCATGGATCCTCCGGTCTAGCCCGAGGATGACGCTGGAGTGGAGAAAATCGGGATTTGGCACAAGGACCGCAGTGCCCGAGACTCACCCCGAGAACCGACAAGCCTGCCCTTAGCTATGGGCGAAAATATCCGTCTCTTCCCAGCCGAGCAGGTCGAGCTTGGCGCGGGTCGGCAGGAAGGCGAAGCAGGCTTCGGCGTGGTCGATGCGGCCGTCGCGCATGAGGCGCGCCGTCAGCTTGTCCTTGAGCGCATGCAGGTGGAGCACATCCGAGGCGGCGTATTCGAGCTGCGCCGGCGAGAGGATTTCGGCGGCCCAGTCGGAGGACTGCTGCTGCTTGGAGATATCGATGTCGAGCAGTTCCTTGAGGTTGTCCTTGAGGCCGTGCCGGTCCGTATAGGTGCGGCTCAGACGCGAGGCGATCTTGGTGCAGAAGACCGGAGTGGCGGTAACGCCGAAAGTGTGGAACAGCACGGCGATGTCGAAGCGGCCGAAGTGGAAAATCTTCTGGCGGGCCGGATCGGCAAGCATGGCAACGAGGTTCGGCGCCTCTTTCTGTCCGGCGGCGATGCGGATCACGTCGGCGGTACCGTCGCCCGGCGAAAGCTGCACGACGCAGAGACGGTCGCGGCGGGGAACGAGGCCGAGCGTTTCCGTGTCGATGGCGATCGCGCCGGTGTAGCGGGCCGCGTCGGTTGCGGAAATATCACCTTCGTGGAACCGTATTGTATTCGCCATCGAGAATCCCCAGATCGTGAGCTGCATGGTTCCTTAAAGCGGATTCGATTTAAGGAACCATGCAGTGATTCAAAGTAGCAGCACTTCGCCGCGTCTGATGCGGCGGGCGGCGCTGTAGAGTGTAGCTGGCCTATAGCGCAAGTTTGTCGGCCGCGATACCGTGTCCCTGCGTCGGCGTTCCGCCGCCGTGCTCCGAGAGTCCGCCGGCATGAGTTCCTTCCGTTCCGCACTATCGCTTTTCCTGGCCGCCCTGGTGCTGAGCCTCTTCACCAGTGCCGCCCTGGCGGACGGGACGCGTCTCAATTTCGCCCAGAGCTTTCATGACCTTCCCGGCGTGCGGCCAGTGAACCCGTTGCAGGACGGCGAGATCACCGTCTGCGAGCAGGTCTTCATCGACCGCTACGGGCCGTTCGAACCCTCTCATGGCCGCCCTCGTTTCGATACCATCTACCGATGCCGCAAGGGCGACGGGCCGGTCTTTCAAAGCGGCCGACTGCCGCCGTCGCTCGAACGGCAGAAGCGCGGCCTGAACTATTGAATGCGGCGGCTTTCTCGACTGGAGAGGGAGGAAAGACAATGCCCGAGACGAAGCGACCGCTTGTCATCAGCGCGCCGGCGCCGCGCACGCTTGAGCTGATCTTCAGCCGGCAAGCGCGAGGTGAACTCGATCGACGCTATCGCATCGTCGAGGCCGATTCGGAAAACATTGCCGGGCTCGATGACGCAACGCTTGGCGAGGTTCGCTACATCATCGGCCAGCCGCCGCTGGACGAGCGGACGCTCGAACGCATGCCGCAGCTGCGCGCCATCCTCAATGTCGAAAGCAACCTCCTCAACAACATGCCCTATGAGGTGCTTTTCCAGCGCGGCATTCACGTGGTGACGAGCGGGCAGGTGTTCGCCGAGCCGGTGGCGGAACTGGGGCTCGCCATGGCGCTCAATCTCGCCCGGGGCATCGTCGATGCCGATCTCGCCTTCCGCGAGGGACGCGAGCTCTGGGGCGGCGAAGGCAACGCTTCGGCGCGGCTCCTCTCCGGCTCCGAGATCGGCATCGTCGGCTTCGGCGATCTCGGAAGGGCGTTGAACCGGGTGCTTTCCGGTTTTCGCGCCAGGATCCGCGTCCATGATCCCTGGCTGCCCGCCTCCATTCTCACCGACGCCGGGGTTGAGCCGGCCTCGCTCGAGACGGTGCTCTCGATCAGCGATTTCGTCTTCGTCGTCGCGGCCGTCACCAGCGAGAATGAAGGTTTTCTCGCTGCCGAAGCCTTCGCCAAGATGCGGCCCGGAGCGGCCTTCATTCTGCTCAGCCGCGCCGGCGTCGTCGACTTCGATGCGCTGATCGCCGCGGTCGAAAGCGGCCGGATCGTCGCGGCGAGCGACGTCTTCCCGGAAGAACCGCTTCCACTCGACCATCCGGTCCGCCGGCTTCCCGGCTTCCTGCGCTCGGCGCATCGCGCCGGCGCGCTCGACCAGGCGTTCAAGAAGATGGGCGAGATGGTGCTCGAGGACATGGACTTGATGGACCGCAACCTGCCGCCGATGCGCTGCAAGCGGGCGGAACGGGAGACGGTGGCGCGGATGCGGTCCCGGCCGGTCAGCGTCAATTGACGCCGCCCTGCTGACAACGGCAACAAACGGCCCTATGCAAGCCCGCGCGATAGCGCCAAGATCAATTTTAGGTTCAGGACCTAGCCAATCCGCATAGGGGCACGGACATGCGCGGCTCTAAGGAGAACAAGCGTCTCGATACCTGGACGCTCCGGTCGCTGCTGAGCCTCGTCATGGTCGCCGTGCTCGTCGTCGTGTCCGCCACCCTCGTAGGGCTCGACTACCGCCGCGCCCGCAACGCCGCAATCGAGGATGCCGAGGCCAACATGGGCGCCTTCGTCGATCGCCTCGTGGATCGGCTCGGTATGCTTTCCGGGGACACGTCGGCGCTGGTCAGCCTCGTGGCATCTGTCGCCAACGCCTTTCTGGTACCGCCGCCGCAGCGCATGAACGACAAGGTGGCGCTGCTGCGCGAAGGCATCATCCGCTCGCCGCATATCGACGGCGTCTATGTCGGCTATCCGAGCGGCGCCTTCTTCCACGTGGTCGATCTTCGCTCGTCTGCCTGGCGGATGGCACTCGACGCGCCGCGCGGCGCGACGCTCGCGGTGCGTTCGATGGAGCGCGACGACCAGGGAAGGAGGCTTTATCGGATCCTCTTCCTCGACGAAAGCGGCCTGCAGTTTGCCGAACGCCGCGTGCCCTCGACCGCCTACGATCCGCGGACGCGCCCCTGGTACCGCGCGGCCGTCAATGGCAAGGCGCCGATGTCGGTCGGCCCCTACGAGATGGCAACGACGGGCAAGCTCGGCATGACCATTTCGCAGGCTCATCGCGGCAATCCGCAGATCGTCATCGGCGCCGACGTCGTCGTGGACACGATCACCGATTTCCTGTCTCGCGAACGGCTGACGGCCGACTCCGTGTCGCTGGTTCTCGATGCTGTCGGAAGGCCGATCATCCATTCGGATCCGATGGCGATGAAGCGCATTCTGGCTACGAAGGACAGCACCGCGCCGGTCGCGGTGCCTGAGGCCGATCCGCTCGTCGAAAGCATCCGGCGCAATCCGCCGGCCCCGGGCAAGGCGGTCCTGGTCGATGTCGGCGATCGCACCTATCTCGTCGCGGTGACGCCGATCCAATCGGCGCAGCTTCTAGCGGGCCACCGGATCGTGGTCGCGGCGCCGCTCGACGAGTTGATGGCCGCCGCCAACGAGACTCTCGTCCAGGGCCTCGCCATCTCCGGTTCGGTGGTGGTGCTTGCCGTCCTCTTCTCGCTAGTCCTCGCGCATCTGATCACCAAGTCGCTCAACCAGCTCACCGCCAGTGCCAATCGGCTGCAGGATCTCGATTTCGCGACGCCGATCAAGGTCTCCTCGCACGTGGCGGAAATCTCGACCCTCAACAGCGCGATGAACAGGGCCCGCGATGCGATCTCCACCTTTGCGCTTTACGTGCCGCGCGAACTGGTGCGCAAGGGCATCGAATCCGGGCAGTTCGCCGGTCGCGCCGGCTGGCGCCAGGAGGTGACGGCGCTGTTCACCGACATCTACGATTTCACGACGATCAGCGAACACCACTCGCCGGAGGCGGTGGTGGCGATGCTGTCGGAATATTTCGACATCTTCAGCGAGGTGGTCGCCGCCCATGAAGGCACAATCATCCAGTTTCTCGGCGATTCGGTCTTTGCCATGTGGAACGCGCCAGTCGCCGATCCGCACCATGCCGAACACGCCTGCCGCTGCGCGTTGGCGGTCGAAGAGCGGCTCGCCGCCTTCAACGCCAGCCAGCGGGAGAGGGGGCTGCCGGAGTTCCGTACCCGCTTCGGCCTCCATACCGGTCCGGCCGTCGTCGGCAGCGTCGGCGCCAAGGAGCGCCTGCAATATACCGCCATGGGCGACACGGTGAACGTCGCCTCGCGGCTCGAGGGCATGAACAAGGACTACGGCACCACGATTCTCGCGAGCGGCGCCGTGGTGGCGCAGTGCAGCGAGGTGATCGCCTTCCGCCCGCTCGGCCTTGCCCAGGCGAAGGGGCGAGCCACTGCTCTGGAAATCTACGAGGTGCTGCCGACCGCCGCGAACGCCGGACAGCCACCCGGCGAAGAGGCGGGCACGGCGGCGTAGGGCGTCAGCATGCCCGCTTTTGCCTTGATCGCAAAAATGCAAAAAGCCCGGGAATCCGGGCTTTTTCTGCATTTCTAAAGGGAAATGGTGCCCAGAAGAGGACTCGAACCTCCACGCCTCGCGGCACAGGTACCTGAAACCTGCGCGTCTACCAATTCCGCCATCTGGGCGACGGACCGGCATGTAAAAGGCCGGGGGCGAAGTGTCAACAGGCATTTTGAAGTTTTCACCTCAGGACGCGAAAAAGCTCCGGCAAGCGGCGCCGCTTCGACGTAACCCGCTTTCCGCCGATCCCGACGAGCGTTCCAACGCGCCACGACAGGCAAGAATTCCAGTGACATGAGCGCCGGAGAGGCGCATGCTTCTGCGGACGACTGGACCGCGCGGAGATCCGGGCCTGAGTACGCGTGTGCGCGCCGAGAGTCATGAAATAGAACCAACCAAACAAATGTCTGAGGAGAAGGGGCAGGAACCAGAAAGCACGTCTTTCGGAAAGTGAGGAGAAAATGACGGGATTTCGGAATTTCGTTATGAGCTGCGCTTTGGCGGCCGCCTCCATGATCCCCCCCGCAGCGCCCGTCCAGGCCATGCCGCGTCCGGCGCTCGACATAGAGATCAAGGCGCCCGCAGGCGTCCAAACTGTCACCCACCGCGGATACTATGGTCGGGGCTATTACCCGCGCTGGCGCGGCGGCTATTACGGCGGCTGGCCGGGCTACCATCATGGCTATCGGCGAGCCGGAATCACCTTCTATTTCGGGACGGGCGGATACTATCCGCGTCACCATTACTATGGGAACCGCTATTATTACGGCACCCGCTATTACGGCCCAGGCTACTACCCCGGCTATTATCCATACCGGTATTACGGCGCTCCGTACCGCTATTATCGTCCCGGTTACTACGGCCATCGGTACTACAGATACGGCTGGTAACGGCTCGTTCAAATGAGGCTCGGCGGCGGATTTCGCCGGGCCTGCCTGATGCCTGAAGCTGCGACGCGAGCAGACTGCCGCGTCCCGCCCCTGGGACGTGCGGCCTATCTTTTCCTGACGATCCCGAGCCGCGCCATGACTTCCCCCGGAATGCCGTAGCGGCGCACCGCGTCGCGGCTGTCGCCCAATCCGCAGATTTCCCGTTGGATCAGGAAGGCCCAGACGACGTCAGCCGCCTCGTCGAGCAGCCGCTGGCGTTCCTCCGGCCGGCCCCGATCCCGGTCGAAGCCGGTAAGGGCGGCGAGCGCTTTCTCGACCTTGAGGCCATGGCGCCCCAGGGCGTCGGCGCGCTCGGCCATCAATTCGTATTCGAGGACGTTCACGCCGCTTCCGGCATCGAAACGGCTGAGCGCTTGCGGCGGACGGAATGTCATCGGCAGCTCCATCGGGACTGGCCCTCATAGGATGGACCGGCGGGAGCCCTCCGGCAAGAGCGAAGCCTTGGACGCATGATCCGGTTGGCGAGGCCATCGGAAAAGGCGCCCCCTGCCGCAGCCATGGTTAACACTTCCTAAACTTCTTCGCTCTATATTCGGTCATCATGCCAAGTCCCATGCCAGCGGCTAGCCCGCCGCGGGGCCGGCCCATCGGCCGATATGCGCATGAGGCGCCCTCCAGCAGCAAGGACGTTCGATGGCGAGCGCGGCTCCGCGATGGCGGTGCCGCACGCAATTGGAGATGAGGATGCCGATACCGATTGGCATGATCAGGAACGCAACCGCGCCCGGCGACGATCTCGTCCAGGCCGTCCGGCGGGTCCTGCCGCCTGCCGGCCAGCGCGCCGAGGCGATCCAGAAGCTGCTCGACATGCTCGGACGTCATCTCTCGGGCAAGGAGGTTCTTCCCCGCGAGGCGCTGGTGCGGCTCATCGAGGATCTTGCCCGTGTTCTGAAGTTTCCGCCGCTGCCGCAGGAAGGCGGCCGCGGCTTTGTCCGGCGTCTCGTCGAACTCATGGAATCCCTGCCGCTGCCGGAGCGTCAGGCGATAGAGAGGCAGCTTGGCGGCGGCCTCGCGCGACGCCTGGCTGTCCTAACGCAAAGCGGGCCATCAGCAGGATTCGCGAGCCCCACGACGCCGTTGCCGGCCGGCCACACGGGAATACGGAATTTGCCGCTGCCGCTGCCGGCCGCCCCGCACCTTGCCGCCGCCTCGACGCCCTCGCCCAACGACCTGGCGCTGCTGCAGGCGATGCTGCGGAAAACCTACGGTGCCGACGACGGTGCATCCGCCGAGCCGGTTCTGGAAGAAGTGCCGCGAGAGCCCGCTGCACCGGCCCGGGCAGCGGAACCGCCGGCCCCGGCCACAACGCCGCGATCGACGAGCAACGGCGATAGTGCTGCGTCTGCGCCTCCTGCCGTGGCCAGGGAGGACGGTCTCGAGCCGGCCGAGGCGATAGAGCCCGCTTTGGCTGAGGCTTCGGAAGATGCCGCGGCTTCGACGGACGACGTATTGCCGGTTCGTGCTGAGGGCGATGAAGTGGCCGCCCAGCATGGGGCCGCCGAGTTGCCGGACGGCGAGGCGGAGCAGATTTTTGGCGAAGCGGAACCGGGCGGCGCGCAAGCGCCGACCAGGGGGTCGGAAGGATTCGAGGCGGACGGAACCTACGGGCCGACGCGCGCCAAAGGAAGCGACGCCCGGGCACCGGTCCAGGCCGCGGCGCCTCGGAAAATCGTGCCGGAGTCCGCACTCGCCGACGCCGCCGATGCGCTCCTGCAAGTAAGTCTCGATCTGCCGGAAGGCGTGCCGGAGGACCGGCGGGCGCCGGCATCGGGGGAAGGCGAACGACAAGCTGTGCGGACGCGGCCGGCGCCTGATTTGCCCGAGTGGCTGCCGGAGGCTTCGCCCCCCGACAGTGCCGCCGAGGACGGGCAGCCCATCTCCGAACCGGTCGCTGCGGAAAAGCCGGAGGCCGCCCTGCGCGGTTCGGCTGCCGTTCAAGGGCAAGCGCCGGCGGGCGAAGACGTCGCCATGCAACAGGCCGTCGCTCTCCTCGTCGAGAGCGGTCTGCCGGAGATCATCCCCTTCGCAATGGTGCCCTATCTGCCGGCAAAGGAGGAGGCGGAAGACGAAGCCGACCGGACCGACCGCCATCCAGCCGATGAGGGCGAGGACGACGGCACCGGCAAAGACGACCGGGAAGAGGCGAGGCGAGGGCAAGATCCCGAAGGCGACGGCGACGATGCGGTCGATGCCAAGGCAAGCGACGCCTATGACCTCTACAGGAAACTCGGCGATCTCGGTTGAACGCCGAATCAAGAGCAATCGCAGCCCAAAAAAAGCCCGCGGAGATCGCTCTCCGCGGGCTTATCATTTCCAGCCTGACAACGATTACTCGTTGCTCTGACGGTTCTTCAGAGCAGCACCCAGGATGTCGCCGAGCGAGGCGCCCGAGTCGGATGAACCGAACTGAGCGACGGCTTCCTTCTCTTCCGCGATTTCCAGAGCCTTGATCGACAGCTGGATCTTGCGGTCCTTCTTGGAGAAGTTGGTGACGCGGGCGTCGACAACCTGACCGACCGAGAAGCGCTCCGGACGCTGTTCGTCGCGGTCACGCGACAGGTCGGCGCGACGGATGAACGAGGTGATGTCTTCGTGGTTGACGAGCTTCACTTCGATGCCGCCATCGTTGACGCCGATGACTTCTGCCGAAACGACGGCGTTCTTGCGCAGTTCGCCGGAAGCAGCCGCTTCACCGACGGCGTCCTTGCCGAGCTGCTTGATGCCGAGCGAGATCCGCTCCTTTTCGACGTCGACATCGAGAACGACAGCACGGACGACATCGCCCTTGTTGAATTCCTCGATGACCTGCTCGCCCGGACGGTTCCAGTCGAGGTCGGAAAGGTGGACCATGCCGTCGACGTCGCCGTCGAGGCCGATGAACAGGCCGAATTCGGTCTTGTTCTTGACTTCGCCTTCGACTTCGGTACCAGCCGGATGGCTATGCGCGAAGGCCTGCCACGGGTTCTCGAGCGTCTGCTTGAGGCCGAGCGAGATACGGCGCTTGGTCGGATCGACTTCGAGAACGACCACGTCGACTTCCTGGCTGGTGGACAGGATCTTGCCGGGGTGAACGTTCTTCTTGGTCCAGGACATTTCGGAGATGTGGATCAGGCCTTCGATGCCCGGCTCCAGCTCGACGAACGCACCGTAGTCGGTGATGTTCGTGACCGTACCGGTGATCTTCTTGCCGACCGGGTACTTCGCACCGATACCATCCCACGGATCGGACTCGAGCTGTTTCATGCCGAGCGAGATGCGGTGGGTTTCCTGGTTGATGCGGATGATCTGAACCTTGACCTGCTGGCCGATGCTCAGGATCTCCGACGGATGGTTGACGCGGCGCCATGCCATGTCGGTGACGTGCAGCAGGCCGTCGATGCCGCCGAGGTCGACGAACGCACCGTAATCGGTGATGTTCTTGACGACGCCCTCGACAACCTGGCCTTCCTCGAGGTTCTGAACGATTTCAGAACGCTGCTCGGCGCGCGACTCTTCGAGAACCGTGCGGCGCGAAACGACGATGTTGCCGCGGCGCTTGTCCATCTTGAGGATTTCGAAGGGCTGCGGATTGTGCATCAGCGGCGTGACGTCGCGGATCGGACGGATGTCGACCTGCGAACGCGGCAGGAAGGCTACGGCGCCGTCGAGATCGACGGTGAAGCCGCCCTTGACCTGGTTGAAGATGATGCCTTCGACGCGTTCGCCGGCTTCGAACTTCACTTCCAGGCGCTGCCAGCTCTCTTCGCGGCGAGCCTTCTCGCGCGACAGAACGGCTTCGCCGAGCGCGTTTTCGATACGCTCGACATAGACCTCGACTTCGTCACCGACCTTGAGCGAGCCGTCCTTGGCCTTGGCGCCGAATTCCTTCAACGGAACGCGGCCTTCGACCTTCAGACCGACATCGACGATGGCGACGTCCTTTTCGATGGCCGTGATGACGCCCTTGGCGACATAGCCTTCGGCGAGGTCCGTCTTGGCGAAGGACTCTTCGAGAAGTGCGGCGAAATCATCACGGGTGGGGGTGGTTGCAGACATGTAATCTCCTGCTGCATCTCCTGGCGGAGACGCATGTGCGCCGGGGGCTAGCGTTAAAAGGGCCTGAACCCAGTCCGCCCTTCTTAAAGGGCAATCCGGCGCATGGACGGAATTTCAGGCTTTTCGAGAAAGACGGTTTCGGCCGGAACCGGAAACAGGGCTTTCTTCAAATCTTCTCTTTCAGGGCAGCGTCGATCAGCGTCTTCGCCGCCTGGAATGCGGCCTCTATACCCATTTCGGACGTGTCGAGCAAGTGCGCATCCTCGGCTGGCTTCAGCGGGCTGTCGGCCCGGCCCATGTCGCGCTCGTCGCGCTTTTTGACGTCCTCGAAGATCGCCCCGTAATCGGCCGTGCCGCCGCCGGCAATGATCTCGTCATAGCGCCGCTTGGCCCGCACTTCCGGCGAGGCGGTGACATAGAGCTTTACCGCCGCATCCGGGCAGACGACGGTGCCGATGTCGCGCCCGTCGAGCACGGTGCCGGGCTCCCTCAGCGAAAAGCCACGCTGCGCCTCGACCAGCGCTCGCCGCACCGCCGGCATGACGGCGATCTTCGAGGCCGCCTCGCCGATCTGATGCGCGGACAGTACCGAACGATCGAGTCCGGCAAGCTCGATCTCACGCGCCATCCTCTCGGCCACCGCCTCATCATCGAGCGACAGCCCAGCATCGAGGAGCGCCTTGGCCGTGGCACGATAGGTGAGCCCCGTGTCGAGATGGTGGAAGCCGTATTCCTCGGCGATGCGGCGCGAAAGCGTGCCCTTGCCGGAGGCAGCGGGTCCGTCGATGGCGATGGTGATCATATTTGGTCCTGCGGTCGTTTCTGCGGGGCCTGTTAGATCAAAATCGACGGAGAATCCACGATCATTCGATAATTTACGGTTCGCCGGCCTGTTGCGTATGGGCCGGGTAGGGCGCTGGTCAGCGGTGGTATTATTCAGAGCGACATCCAACTGCATGCCGGGCAAACAATAGGGGAATTCTTTCGTCCGACTGAAGAAAACCACGATTATTTCGCGTCTAACTATTTAAACGTGATTTCAAGCCCGTCCACGGGCTCATATCGTACCGCTTTGCCGTCCTTGTTCTTGGTGGAACCTAAATCACTCCTGTGAGTTTTGCCACAGCGTGAAGAATAAGGAGAAGTTAAATGGCTGATAGAGGTCCAACAGTTGTGAATACTGGTAGTGGCGGCGGCTGGGCCGTGGCTATAGTGTTGGTTCTGCTTGTCGTCGGCGCCTTGTTCCTCTTTGGCGGCGACCTGTTCGATGGTGCTGGGGGCGGAGGTGACACGGATGTCAATGTCAACGCCCCGACCATCGAAACACCGGCTGGTGGGCAGGGAACGCAACAGGCGCCTGAAGGCGGGCAAACCACGCAACCCGCTCCCACAGGAGGACAGGGTACTCAGCAAGCCCCATCGGGTGGCACGCAGTAACGTATGAGCCGTCGCTTTCGGGCGACGGCTCATAAGCGAGGCTGCGGGGAAGGTCGGCTACAGGGGAGCTCATGACACCACGTCAGCCTCGTTGCGACTTCGCTTTGCAGAGATTTGGTTCCACGCGAGCCCGACCGATGTCCTGTTATATCGATCACTCGATCTTCGCACCCAACCCCGTCATCAAATCCATGAATTCCGGGAAGCTGGTGGCAATCATCGTTGCGTCGTCGATGGTCACCGGATGCTCGGAGGCCAATCCCATGACAAGGAAGCTCATGGCGATGCGGTGGTCGAGATGGGTTTTCACCTGAGCGCCGGCGGCACTACCGAGACTCTTGCCGTCCGGGCGGCCGCGCACGACGAGCGAGGCTTCGCCCTCGTCGCAGTCGACGCCGTTGAGCTTCAGGCCGCCGGCGACGGCCGAAAGGCGATCGGATTCCTTGACGCGCAGTTCGTCGAGGCCGTTCATCACGGTGGCGCCGTCGGCAAAGGCGGCGGCGACGGCGAGCACCGGATATTCGTCGATCATCGACGGGGCGCGCTCTTCCGGCACCGTGACGCCCGTGAGCTCCGAATGGCGGACGCGCAGATCGGCGACGTCCTCGCCGCCGGCAAGGCGCCGGTTCATGACCTCGATATTGGCGCCCATTTCCTGCAGCGTCAGGATCAGCCCGGTGCGGGTCGGGTTCATCAGCACGTTGAGGATGATGACGTCCGAGCCCGGGACGAGCAGCGCCGCCACCAGCGGGAAGGCGGTGGAGGAGGGATCGCCCGGCACGTCGATGACCTGGCCGGTGAGCTTGCCGCGGCCCTCGAGACGGATGGTGCGCACGCCGTCTGAACCGGTCTCGACCGTCAGGTTGGCGCCGAAGCCCTGCAGCATCTTTTCCGTATGATCGCGGGTCATCACCGGTTCGATGACGGTGGTGATGCCCGGCGTGTTGAGGCCGGCGAGCAGAACGGCGGATTTCACCTGGGCGGAGGCCATCGGCACGCGATAGGTGATCGGGTTCGGCGTCTGCGGCCCGCGCAGCGTCACCGGCAGCCGGTCGCCCTCGGCCGACTTCACCTGCACGCCCATCTGACGCAGCGGGTCGAGCACGCGGCCCATTGGCCGCTTGGTCAGCGAAGCGTCGCCGACGAAGGTGGAATCGAAATCATAGACGCCGACAAGACCCATGGTTAGTCGGCAGCCGGTGCCGGCGTTGCCAAAATCGAGCGGCGCTTCCGGCGCCAGCAGGGCGCCGTTGCCGACGCCGTTGATGATCCAGGTGTCGCCATCCTTGCGGATCTTCGCACCCATCGCCTGCATGGCCTTGCCGGTATTGATCACGTCCTCGCCTTCGAGCAGTCCGGTGATGCGCGTCTCGCCCGAGGCCAGTCCGCCGAACATGAAGGAGCGGTGCGAGATCGACTTGTCGCCGGGAATGCGCACGGTGCCCTTGAGATCGGCAGACTTCTTGGCGGTGGCGGGCCGCGGGCTCAGGCCATGGGACATGATATTTACCTCTGACAATCCGGCTCGTCGGCGGCCCAGGGACAAGCGCTGCTTGGGGTTGAACGAGGAACCGCCGGTGTTGCGCGCTCCCTAACATAAAGAGCAATAGGGGTCATCCTCCCCCAAGAAGAAAATCCGGCGCAGCCGGCCCCGGAAGTTTGCCTTTGACAGACGACACCAAGACGATTATGGGGACCGGCTAATCATCATCAGCTTGATACCTTTCTAACCGCCGGCTTTACCGGCAAGAGCCGGCTCGCCGGCCATTCAAGAGGCTTTGACTGTGGCAAAACCGGAACTTGGAACAAAGCGCATCGACCCGGAAACGGGGCGCAAATTCTACGATCTGAACCGTGACCCGATCGTCTCCCCCTATACCGGCAAGTCCTATCCGCTGTCGTTCTTCGAGGAAACCTCCGTCGCCAAGGTGCTCGAGAAGGAGGAAGAGGAAGACGTCACGGAAGTCGATGCAGAGAACACCGAAGTCGAACTCGTTTCGCTCGAGGATGCCGACGACGAGGCATCGGGCGGCGACGACCTGCCGGATCTCGGCGATGACGACGTCGAGATCGACGGCGACGACGACGACACCTTCCTCGAAGCCGACGACGAAGACGATGACGACGACATGAGCGACCTTATCGGCGTCTCCGACGAGGACGAGGACGTCTAAGGCGTTCAAAAGTCGGATAAAAGCTGCTCTGGCCGCGCGATCATGCAGCGGCCGGGCGGCCGGCCGGAAAGGAAGATAAAATTTCTCCGGCCTTTAATTTTCGGCTTGCCATCTGCCAAAAGCAGAAGTAATAAGCCGCCACTCGCCGGGCACGACGCCCGACGAACTTCCCGGAACCGGCACTGCCGGACCCTCTATGGGGCTATAGCTCAGCTGGGAGAGCGCTTGCATGGCATGCAAGAGGTCAGCGGTTCGATCCCGCTTAGCTCCACCAAAATTTCCCAAGCAGCCCTCAGTCCGCACGAACCCCGGCTACTGACGTAAGATTTGCCTTCGTGGGGTTGCGCGCCTCGAACATCAGGCACATTCCGTTTCGATAGAACGAAAAGCCTTGGCAAGATGGAGTGAGGACGCACTGATCCTGACAGGCGGCCAGACTGAAGTTCTTGATCCTCGCGAACGGTTTGCCCACGATTTCGACGTTTCTGCTCGTCCGAAATGCGACCGAAGGGCCAAGATCGTGGCCGACCCTGCTGATGTCGCTCGTCTGACCATAGTAGCCGGAAACGGCGCCCGAAAACTGTAGCGCTTCGGTGGCCATTCCTTTCAGGAAGCAAGCGCTGTGAATTTGATTGAAGGTGAAGGCAGAGCAGCGGTCGGTGGCTTGGCAGGCCGACTGGCACTGCGCGGCGGTCTCGAGCTTCAGCGGCATGCCGGGTAGGTCGTAGCCCGGAAGATCGGTGTAGTCGAAATAGAGCCAGCTTCGCTGCGGGACAGTGGATTCCGGCACGGAGAGATTGGCTTGTTCTTCTGCGGCTCCGCCAAAGGGCACTGGTGCACCTGCGGCGGTGTCACCTAGATGCAAGACCTTCACATCCAGGCCGATCCGCTCCGCATCATCCGCCGTCAGCCACTGCATGGAGGAGGGGCCGGTCGCGGTGACATAGACGATGATATTCGGATTAAGGTTGAGCTGCTGGAGGCATGAGCCGACCAGGGCATTGCCCGCACTGCTTACATCTTGCCGACCCGCCTCGTTGACGAAGGCTGCATGAAATCCGATCTTGGATGTTGGAGAAAGCAGCCGTTTGTGGCCAGCCAGCCAAGCCAACCCACACGACGATGCACACACATGTTGATCCGCAACGGCCGTATAGAAGCCTTTGATCGCAATCGTTCGGCCGATCTCAATACCGACTTGTACAAGGCCACCGGGGCTGTTGAACGCAACGACGGCTCGTTCGGCCGTGATCGCCATATTCTTGAAACGGGTGTCGTCGCCTTCGATAAATTCGCCGTCGACAAGGATCAGATGAATGCTCTCCGAGAGCTTCTCCATTTGAAGCTGTGCGGCGCCGGCATTGAGCGGCATCATCCACAGGAAGCCAAGTACTAAAGCTAAGCGTTTGAACACGAGACGCCCCTCAACGCTATCCCAAGGTTGAGTGAAGTCCGCTTTGCATCCGGAGTCAAAACGGACAAATTGATGAGAGACTTAGTCGAGAGTGGCATGTCTGGACGGTGAAGCCGCCTAAGGACTTTGCGAAATCTTAACCGACCGGAACAAGAACGATCATCATGTTTCTCGCCTCCAAAATCTTCTGGCTCATTGCCCAGCCACTCTCCGTTGCTTTCTTCAGCATCCTCTTCGGCGTGCTGCTGATCTTCTCCCGCTTCCGCCGGAGCGGCGGCATCTTCGCTTCGCTCGGTCTCTTGGTGCTGTTCCTCAGCCTGTTCACCACCGCCGGCCCCTATTTCCTGCAGATCCTCGAAGACCGGTTTCCCCGACCCTTGGCCCCGCCGGCGGAGATCTCCTGCATCATCGTGCTCGGCGGCGCCTTTGAGAATGTGGTGATCGCAAGCCGCGGCGGTATCGAGTTCAACCAGGCGGCCGATCGCTTCATCGAGGCGGTCCGGCTCGCCAAGGCCTATCCGGCGGCGCGCGTTCTGGTTTCGGGCGGCGACGGCTCGATCACAGGCGCCTATGAAGGCGATGCGCGGGCCTCGCAAGGCTTTTTCGGCGCCTTCGGGATCGCGGCCGATCGGGTGATCCGCGAGGAAGCCTCGCGCACGACTTTCGAGAACGCCCGCTATACGAGGGATCTCCTCGCGACGAACGGGCTCGAACGCTGTGCTTTGGTCACTTCGGCCTATCATATGCCACGCTCGATCGGCCTCTTCCGCGCCAACGGCATCGAGGTCGTTCCCTGGCCGGCGGACTACCGGACGAGCGGCAAGGTGCGGCTCGGCTTTGATTTCACTCAGCCCTCGCTCAATGCGCAGCTGGCGACGACGGCCGCCAAGGAATGGACGGGGCTTCTCGCCTATTATCTGCTCGGCCGCACGCAGACGCTGCTGCCAGAGTGATACAGGCGTGGACGGCAATACGGCAGCGAGAGCGCGCGTGCCTCCTGACTTGTCGGCGACGCCGCGGTAATGATCTTGAATTGCCAATTCGGGCGTCGTCCAAGCGGAGCATCCATGCCGATCCTCGAAATTCTCGACTATGCCGGCATCGCCGTGTTCGCCGCGACCGGCGCGCTTTCTGCCTCGCGCAAGCAACTCGACATCGTCGGTTACCTGTTCCTCGCCTCCGTCACCGGCATCGGCGGCGGCACGATGCGTGACGTGATCCTCGGCGCGACGCCGGTTTTCTGGGTTATGAACCCCGCCTATGTCTTGGTCTGCGTCGCGGTCGGGTTCCTGGTGTTCCTGACATCGCACCGTTTCGAGTCGCGTTACCGGCTGCTCGTCTGGCTCGATGCGGTCGGGCTTTCCGCCTATTGCGTCATGGGCGCGGCGAAGGGATTGGCGGCGACCGGCTCGCCGACGGTTGCGATTGTCACCGGCATGCTGACGGCGACCTTCGGCGGCATCCTGCGTGATCTCTTGGCCGGTGAGCCGTCAGTGCTGTTGAGGCCGGAAATCTATGTCACCGCCGCACTCGTCGGCGCCGGCGCCTTCGTGGTGGCGACGCTGATCGGCCTGCCACTTGCCGCGAGTTCAGCGCTCGGCGTTGCGGCTGCCTTTGCGGTCCGCGGGGGGGCACTTCGCTATGGCTGGACGCTGCCGGCCGGCAAGGCCGGGCCAGGCCGTGATCCAGACGAGGTCATGTAGACTCAGCGGTGGGTCTTGCGGCGCAGACGGACGACCACGTCGACATGGGAGATCTCCATGCCTTCCGGCGCCTCCGGGAGGTTGCCGATCTGGATGTTGCTCACCGGAATGTCGAGGACCTCGTTCTGGCCCTCGATAAAGAAATGGTGGTGATCCGAAACATTCGTGTCGAAATAGGTCTTGGCGCTCTCGACGGCGAGAACACGGATCATGCCGGCTTCGGTGAACTGGTGCAGGGTGTTGTAGACGGTTGCGAGCGATACGGGCACGCCCGCCTCGACCGCCTCCTCATGCAGTTCCTCGACGGTCAGGTGACGGTCGCCCTTGGCGAAAATCAGATCCGCGAGCGCGATGCGCTGGCGCGTCGGGCGCAGGCCCGAATTGCGCAGCCTCTCCTGCGAAGAGATTTCCGTTGCTTTCGTCATGCGCAGCCGTTCCGATATTCCTGCCAAGATTATGGAGTATCAGCTTGCGATATAACTTCTGCCGCCGAGGCTTTCAATAGATTCCGCCCCTGGAAGGACCTGCAAAGGCCTGAAAAACGGCCTAAAGGGAGGGAAGGCTGGCATTTAACTCTGGCAGAGGCCACATACATACTGTAAGCGACGGCGGAACGCCATCGCCTAGGGAGCGGCGCTTAGGACAATGCGAGACGGGTTTTTCCACCCGCATGTCGCTCTGCTTGGACGACGGTGACAGACTGCAACCGGCAGCGACCATAACGGGCCGCGCTTCAATTCAGGCCGAACTTGCTCTAAAGCAGGTCGGAGAACTTTTGAGAACTCGGGGAAGCAACCATTCATGACCACCAGGCAATCCAGCTTCAGCTATGAGGAAATCCTTGCCTGCGGCCGAGGCGAACTGTTTGGCCCCGGCAATGCGCAGCTGCCGCTGCCGCCGATGCTGATGGTCCATCGCATCACGGAGATTTCCGAAACGGGCGGCGACTTCGACAAGGGATTTATCCGCGCCGAATACGACGTCAGTCCGGACGACTGGTATTTCCCATGCCATTTCCGGGGCAACCCGATCATGCCCGGCTGCTTGGGCCTCGACGGCATGTGGCAATTGACCGGCTTCTTCCTGGGCTGGCTCGGCGAACCGGGCCGCGGCATGGCGCTGTCGACCGGCGAAGTGAAGTTCAAGGGCATGGTTCGTCCCCATACCAAGCTGCTTCAATACGGAATCGACTTCAAGCGGGTCATGCGCGGGCGCCTCGTCCTCGGCACCGCCGACGGTTGGCTGAAGGCCGATGGCGAGACTATCTATCAGGCGACCGATCTGCGTGTCGGTCTGTCCAAGGACAAGGCTGACTAAGCCGCGGGACGTCTCCCGCATCCAGCGAGATAAAGAAAAGGTCATCTACCATGAGACGGGTTGTTGTAACGGGCCTCGGCATCGTTTCCTCGATCGGTAACAATGCCGACGAAGTCACCGCGTCGCTGCGCGAAGCGAAGTCGGGCATCACCTTTTCCCCGGATTTCGCCGAGCACGGCTTCAAGTGCCAGGTCTGGGGCCAGCCGACGCTCGACCCGGCCGAACTCGTCGACCGGCGTGCCATGCGATTTCTGTCGCAGGCGGGTGCCTGGAACCATGTGGCGATGAAGCAGGCGATTGCCGATGCGGGCCTCGATGCCGCCGACATCACCAATGAGCGCACCGGCATCATCATGGGTTCCGGCGGCGCCTCGACGCGCACCATCGTCGAGGCCGCAGAGATCACCCGCAAGAATGTCAGCCCCAAGCGCATCGGCCCCTTCGCGGTGCCGAAGGCGATGTCCTCGACCGCTTCCGCGACGCTTGCCACCTGGTTCCAGATCCACGGCGTCAACTACTCGATCTCGTCGGCCTGCTCGACCTCGGCGCATTGCATCGGCAATGCCGCGGAAATGATCCAGTGGGGCAAGCAGGACGTGATGTTCGCCGGCGGCCACGAAGATCTCGACTGGACCATGTCGAACCTCTTCGACGCCATGGGCGCCATGTCCTCCAAGTACAACGACACGCCGGCCTCGGCCTCGCGCGCCTATGACGTCGACCGCGACGGTTTCGTGATCGCCGGCGGCGCCGGCGTGCTCGTGCTCGAGGAGCTGGAGCGCGCCAAGGCCCGCGGCGCCAAGATCTATGCCGAGATCGTCGGCTATGGCGCGACCTCGGACGGCTACGACATGGTGGCCCCCTCCGGCGAGGGCGCGGTGCGCTGCATGCGCCAGGCGCTCGCGACCGTGAAGGGCGAGGTCGACTATATCAACACGCACGGAACCTCGACGCCGGTCGGCGACCAGAAGGAGATCGGCGCCATCCGCGAGGTGTTCGGCGAGAAGATGCCGCACATCCAGTCGACAAAATCGTTGACCGGCCATTCGCTCGGGGCTGCCGGCGTGCAGGAATCGATCTACGGCCTGTTGATGATGCAGGCCGGCTTCATCGGCGAAAGCGCCCATATCGACACGCTCGATCCCGAATTCGAGGGCGTGCCGATCGTCCGCAAGCGCATCGACAACGCCAAGATCGACACGGTTCTCTCGAACTCCTTCGGTTTCGGCGGCACCAATGCCACGCTCGTCTTCCAGCGCTATAACGGATAACCAGATGAACGGACTGATGAACGGAAAGCGCGGCCTCATCATGGGGGTGGCCAACAACCATTCTATTGCCTGGGGAATTGCCAAGGCCCTCGCAAGCCAGGGCGCCGAACTCGCCTTCACCTATCAGGGCGAGGCGCTCGGCAAGCGCGTCAAGCCGCTTGCCGCGGAGCTGAATTCCGACTTCCTTCTCCCCTGCGACGTCGAGGACATCGCCTCGGTCGACGCCGTCATAGACGCGATCAAGGAGCGCTGGGGCAAGCTCGACTTCGTCGTCCATGCCATCGGCTTCTCCGACAAGAGCGAGTTGAAAGGTCTCTACGCGGATACGTCGCGGGAGAATTTCAGCCGCACCATGGTGATCTCCTGCTTCTCCTTCACCGAGATCGCCAGGCGCGCCGCCGACCTCATGAGCGATGGCGGCACGATGCTGACGCTCACCTATGGCGGCTCGGTGCGGGTGATGCCGAACTACAATGTCATGGGGGTCGCCAAGGCGGCGCTCGAAGCCTCGGTGCGCTACCTTGCGGCCGACTACGGAACCCGCAGCATCCGCGTCAACGCCATCTCCGCCGGCCCGATCCGCACGCTCGCCGGCGCCGGCATTTCCGACGCCCGCGCCATGCTCTCCTGGCAGCAGAAGAATTCGCCGCTGCGCCGCACGGTCACCATCGAGGACGTCGGCAGCTCGGCGCTCTACTTGCTTTCCGATCTTTCCCGGGGCGTCACCGGTGAAATCCATTACGTGGATTCCGGCTATAACATCACCTCGATGCCGACGCTCGAGACGCTCCGCGTCGCCGACGCGGAATGAAGCGAGGCTCACCGCGCGCCAAGCCTGAATTGGGAGAAACCTTGCCGGCGGGTCGGAGAATGGCGGCGGCGCTGCGTCGGCTGCCTACCGGCCCACGGCCTTGACGCCTGAGGATGCGCTGCCTATTTCTTTAGAATAATTCTAAAGAAGGCTGCTATCGATGTTTTCCCGTCTCTTCTCCCGCTCGAAGCGTCCGTTTCTGTCGCTGGGCGAACAGGATATTCTGGCACTCGCCATTTCTTCCGAAGAAGACGACGGACGCATTTACCTCGCCTATGCGGATGCGCTGCGCGAAAAATACCCGCATTCCGCCCGCGTGTTCGAAGGCATGGCCGAGGAAGAGAGCCACCACCGACAGGCGCTGATCGACCTGCACGTGGCACGCTTCGGCAGCAGGATTCCGCTCATCCGGCGCGAGCATGTGCGCGATTTCCCGGAGCGGAAGCCCGATTGGCTCATTGCCGAGATGCCGATCGAGAAAGCGCGCGCAGAGGCGGAAGCCATGGAGGAGGCTGCCCACCGCTTCTATCTCGAGGCGGCAGCACGCACGCGGGACGCGGCGACGCGCAAGCTGTTGGGGGATCTGGCGATTGCCGAGAAGGCACATGAGTCTCTCGCCCGCCGGCTCGGCGAAAGTCATGCGCCGGCGCAAGTGCGGGCCGAGGAAGACCGAACGTCGCACCGACAGTTCATCCTTACCTATGTGCAGCCGGGTCTCGCAGGTTTGATGGACGGTTCGGTCTCGACCCTGGCGCCGATCTTCGCCGCCGCTTTTGCAACCCAGGATACCTGGCAGACCTTCTTGGTCGGGCTGTCGGCCTCGGTCGGTGCCGGCATCTCCATGGGTTTTACCGAAGCCGCCCACGACGACGGCAAGCTTTCCGGCCGCGGCTCACCGGTCAAGCGCGGTCTCGCCTCCGGCGTGATGACCGCGCTCGGCGGCCTTGGCCATGCGCTTCCCTATCTGATCCCGCATTTCTGGACGGCGACGGTGACCGCGGTGGCGATCGTCTTCTTCGAGCTCTGGGCCATTGCCTTCATCCAGAACCGGTTTATGGAAACGCCGTTCCTCAGGGCGGCCTTTCAGGTCGTGCTCGGCGGCGGCCTGGTGCTCGCGGCGGGCATCGTCATCGGCAATGCGTGATGCGACGACGGCGCAGCGGAATTGGGAAGAGACGTCATGAAGAAAGGGCCGCTGACCGGCCCTTTCTTGATCGAATTGTCCGGCGGTTCAGTTGCCGACCGAACCGACCAGCACCTCGGCGCTGTTGTCGATCGTCACCCAGCGGCCGCTATTGCTCGAAGCCTGGCGCTTCAGGAAGCGGTAGTGCGTGTTGGTCCAGAGCTTCACGCCGTTGTCGAGATTGTCGAGGATAAAATCGCCCTGGGCGGTGCGCACCGTCAGAACGGCATGACCCTCGCCGTCGGGCTTGCGCACTACCGTCAACAGCAGATTGCCGGCCGCGAAGCCGCGCTGCATCAGGCGCCGGCGCTTTTCAAGCGCGAAATCCTCGCAGTCGCCCCGGCCCTTCGGATAGGACCAGACCTCGTCGCGGCCGAGAAGCTCCTGGTCGGTGACCGGCGAGATCTCGCGGTTGACGGCTGCGTTCACCTGCCGGATGACCGCCCAGCCGCTCGCCGTGACGCGCGGCGGCGCGCCCGCCCGAGACCGGACGCCGCATTCGCTTCTGTTCTTCTGACAGAATTCGAAATGCCCGATTGGCTGCGAGGTTGCAGAGCCGGTCTGCATCCAGGGAGTGGATCCCGACTGAGCGGGAACCGCCATGCTTGCCGAAATGAAAAATGCGCAGAATCCCGCGACGCCTGCCTTTACCCCGGTCCAAAATGCCATACAAATCCCCTGCAGCGCGTGCGTGCACGCGCAATCTCAAGTTGATGACAGCTTTTGTAGGCTTCCCCTAGCGCTGCTCTAATCGTTAATAAAGTGTTAATATGGCGGGGCGGTTTGAGTCAATCTACCGATTCGTCTGATTGACCTTTATGGTTAAGATCATCCACTATAAGTCAGCGGAAGCCTTGCATCCCGGGCTGTCCGGGAATGGTTCCGAAAATGGGGCGGTTTGTTGACGAGTGCCGGCCCGGAAGTTAGGCCTTGGCGAGCATGGCGCTGATCGCCTGTTTCAGTTTGAAGACGTCTTCCTCGCGCGACAACCGGTGGTCGCCGTCGCGAATGAGGGTCATGACGACATCGTCCGCCGGCATGTGCTCCATGAGCTTCAGCGCATGCGTATAGGGCACATCGGGATCGCGCATCCCCTGGAGAATATGCACCGGGCAGCCGGTCGCGATCGGCCCTTTAAGGACCCGATTTTCACGCCCGTCCTCGATCAGGGCGCGGGTGAAGACATTCGGCTCCGGGCTATATTCCGACGGCTCCTCGAAATAGCCGCGTTCGGCGAGCGAAGCCCGTTCGGTCGGCGACAGGTTGGGCTCGATCAGCTCGGCGGTGAAGTCGGGGGCAGGGGCGATCAGCACCAGGCCGGCGATGCGCTTCCCCTCACCGCGTGCTCTCAGCTCTTCGATGAGGCGCAGTGCCACCCATGCGCCCATGGAGGAGCCGATCAGGATCATGCGCCCGGCGACCGCGTGATCGACGACGGCAAGGCTTTCCTCGAGCCAGCGCGAGATCGTGCCTTCCTTGAAGTCGCCGCCGGAAGCGCCGTGGCCGGAATAGTCGAAGCGGACGCAGTCCGTTCCGATCGCTTGCGCATGGCGTTCGACTTCGAGCGCCTTCGTGCCGGTCATGTCGGACCGGTAGCCGCCGAGCCAGACGAGCGCCGGGCGGTTTGAGGGGAGTTCGGCGCGGAAAATCCGCACGGCGATGTTGCGCGCCGAGGCTTCCGCGCCCACCTTTACATGCGTGACTTCGGTTTCGGCCGGCATGGCTGGCATCGCTTAATTCCTCGCAAGCACCCGTTTCGTTCAGATATCCCGCTAAAAACAGATTCGCCAGAGCCTGGAAGAGGTGATTTTCCTTGCGACCCATGCTATTGACTCTGGAGCCGCAATTCACACATTGCCGTCAGTGACTGTTTCAAGCGCTAGTTTGAGATGACGCTGATCGTTTGATCGACCACTATTACCGAAAACAGCTCGAGGAGAGTACGACCATTCGCAGACCGTTCAAAGCGGACGCCCCAGTCAAGGAAGGCCCGCGCGCAAACAAGGAAATCCGGGTTCCCCGGGTTCAGCTCATCGACGCCGAAGGCCAGAACATGGGCAACGTGCCGATCGACCAGGCGCTCCGCATGGCGGAAGAGGCCGGTCTTGATCTGGTGGAGATCGCACCGAATTCCGAACCGCCGGTGTGCAAGATTCTCGATCTTGGCAAGTTGAAATACGCCAACCAGAAGAAGGCGGCCGAGGCGCGCAAGAAGCAGAAGATCGTCGAGATCAAGGAAATCAAGATGCGCCCGAACATCGACACCCATGATTACGAGGTGAAGATGAAGGCGATGAACCGCTTCTTCGAAGAGGGCGACAAGGTCAAGGTGACGCTGAAGTTCCGCGGCCGCGAAATGGCCCACCAGGAGCTCGGCATGAAGCTTCTGCTGCAGGTCAAGGACGATACGCAGGCGATCGCCAAGGTCGAAGCCGAGCCGAAGCTCGAGGGCCGCCAGATGATGATGGTGCTCGCGCCGAAGTAAGCACGAAGGCGTGGGCCGCACGCGAAATCCCAAGTGAAAGCCGCCGTGAGGCGGCTTTTTGCGTTCTACAGCGCCGCGCGTCTTATCAGACGCGCAAAGGTCACTGTAGCACTTTGAATTGCTGCATGTCTCCTTAAATCGAGGTCGATTTAAGGAGACATGCAGTGGCGCATCGTTGGCGGGCCTGACAGAATGCTGACAGCCGCGCTCAGCCGCCTGTCAGTTGCCGGATGCCAGTCTCTGCCCGTTCCAAAACAAGGAAGGGTATAGATATGCACAGCGCATTCAAAAAAGTGCTGCTCGTTTCCACAGTGAGCTTGATCGGCGTCGTTGGAGGACCCGTGACGATGGCTCTTGCGGATACCGGCGCGGCCAGCAGCTTCGAAGCCGGACCTAATGGCGGCTTCGACACGAGCAGCCCCACTACAGGTGGCGAAGGTGGATCCGGCGGCGGACAGGACACCGGCACAGGCGGTGGACAGGATACCGGTACGGGCGGTGGACAAGACACTGGCGGCGGCACTGGCGGTGAAGGCGGCGGCACCGGCGGCGAAGGCGGCGGCACTGGCGGCGAAGGCGGCGGCACCGGCGGCGAAGGCGGCGGCACTGGCGGCGAAGGCGGCGGCACCGGCGGCGAAGGTGGCGGCACCGGCGGCGAAGGTGGCGGCACCGGCGGCGAAGGCGGCGGCAGCGGCGGCGAAGGCGGCGGCAGCGGCGGCGAAGGCGGCGGCAGCGGCGGCGAAGGCGGCGGCAGCGGCGGCGAAGGCGGCGGCAGCGGCGGCGAAGGCGGCGGCAGCGGCGGCGAAGGCGGCGGCAGCGGCGGACAGGATACTGGTACCGGCGGTGGACAAGACGGTGGCGGAACGCCGACGGCGAACTGATCCGATTCCGGGCTGAGCCCTGAACTGCGGCGGTGGCTGTCGCCATCGCCGCAGACTTATCATATTCGTGCCTCTTGCATCATCCTGCTGCGAGGGGCACGCCCGTTTCAGCAAGAAAATCGAAGTTCCACCCCTGTTTCCGTCACTTTTCTGGCGGATGCTGCGGCGACCTGTGTTGAGGGGATAATGAGAGACCATATCTGCCTGGAGCGCGCTGCGCCGCCCCGTCCCGCTTCGCTCATGCGCCGGAGTCTGGCCGCATTCGTTTGCTGGTCGGTCGCCTCCTGTGTCCTGCCGTTGTCCGCGAGCGGTGCCGCTTTGGCCGAGGACGGAAAGGACAACCGCGACACCTCGGATACCGGCGGCAGCGGCGATACCGGCACCCGAGGCGACCGCAGCACGGCGGCCCCGGAGAACGACAGGACCCGGGAAACCAGAAGCCAGGAGGATGCGCGGGACGCGGTCGCCAGGGGAGAGATCCTGCCGCTCAGCAAGCTGCTCGCCCTGGTCGATCGCGATCTCTACGGAATGGTCATCGCAGTCGAGCTGGTACGATACATGGGCAGCGACGTCTACCGGCTGAGGACGCGCGATGGCACAGGCGTCATCCGCGATCTCGGGATCGATGCGCGCACCGGCAGATTCGTGAATTTCTGAGGCAGACATGCGCATACTTCTGGCAGAAGACGATCCCAATATCGCGGGCCATGTCCGCGGCAAGCTCGAGGCCGAAGGCTACGCGGTCGATACGCTGGCGCACGGTCCCGACATCTGGGAGCGCGGTGAAGACGGCGGCTATGCCGCCATCATCCTCGACCTCGGTCTGCCCGGTCTCGACGGATTGTCGATCCTCAAGCGGTGGCGCCACGACGGTGTGGAAACGCCCGTCGTGGTCCTGACCGCCCGCGGATCCTGGATGGAGCGCGTCGACGGCTTCGAGGCCGGCGCCGACGACTATATTCCCAAGCCGTTTCGGGCCGAGGAATTGCTGGCGCGGCTGAGGGCGCTTCTGCGGCGCGCCGGCCCGCGATTCCAGATCACCAAATCGGCGGGCCGTTTTACGCTCGACGAGGCGACCCGCCGGGTGACGTTCGACGGAGAGGCGCTCGAACTCAGCCCGCTCGAATTCCGCATGGTCGCCTACTTCATCGAGCGCAAGGGCGAAGTGCTGACCTCGCTCGAACTGGCAAGCCATGTCCAGGGACGCGACGACGATTCGGCCAAGAACGCGGTCGAGGCGATGATCGCCCGCCTGCGCCGCAAGACCGAAAGCGGCGCCATCGAGACGCGTCGCGGCTTCGGCTATCTGCTGCGTGACGATCCCTCATGATGCGCTCGCTGCGGCTGCGACTGGCGGTCGGAGCGGTGATCGCGATCGGCCTCGTGCTGCTCGTTGCATGGCTTTCCCTGACGCGGCTGTTCACCGACCACGTGGTCGGGCGCTACCGCAGCGAGATGATGACGACCGTCGACACGCTCGCCGCCGAACTCGCCGTGCGGGACGGCAAGCTGATGCTCACCGGAGAGCCGGCCGATCCGCGTTTCGACCTGCCGAACGGCGGCCGCTATTGGCAGATCTCGCCCATCGACGGCAGCGACATCTTGCGGTCGCGCTCGCTTTGGGACGTATCGATCGATGCCGACGCGCCGCCCAGCCCGCACTATGAGGGGTTTACCACCAGCGAGGGTCCCGACGGTCGTCTGATGCTGGTGCACAGCCAAACGCTGTCGCTCGGCGAGGATGCCCGGCCGGTCCGCTTCGTCGCGTCGGCGGCGTTTCCGCAGCGGGAACTGGACGAGGCGCTGGGGGATTTCCAGGCGCCGCTGCGGCTGATGCTGCTTGCCACCGCCGGGGTCCTTGCCGCCGCCGCCTTTTTCCAGAATGCCATAGGGCTCGTACCGCTCCGCCGCCTCAGCGAGCGGGCGGCCGCAGTGCGCGCCGGCCGCGAACGGGATTTCGGGACCTCCGGCCCGAGCGAAGTGCAGCCGCTGGTCAGCGAGATCAATCTCCTCCTCAAGGAACGCGAAGTGGCGGTCGAGCGCGCGCGTGCCCGGGCCAGCGATCTCGCCCATGGCCTTAAGACGCCGCTGACGGTGCTCGCGCAGCTTGCCGACCGGCTTCCGCCCGAGGATCGCGCCCTCGCGCTCAGACAGGTGGAACTCGCCCGTCAGCGGGCCGACCGGCAGCTGCAGGCCGCGCGCATGGGCGTCGAGCGGATGGCGACGACGTCGGTCATGGGCCTTGGCGGCAAGCTCGTCAGCGTCCTTCGTCCGGTCACCGCCGAGCGGAATGTCGCCTGGGAGGTCTCGATCGACAGCTCGCTTTCTCTCGACGTCGATCCGGCCGACCTCGCCGAGTGCCTCGGCAATCTCCTCGATAACGCCGCCAAATGGGCCCGTTCCTTCATCCGCTTCTCGGCACGCCGGGCGAACGACGCGATTACCATCGTGATTGAGGACGACGGGCCCGGCATTGCCGAGCAGGACCGCGAGGCGATCCTCAAACGCGGCGCGCGAATCGACAGCAGCGACGAACGAGAGCCGGAAGGCACCGGGCTGGGTCTGGCGATCAGTGCGGATATCGCCGACGCCTACGGCGCCTCCTTGACCATCGATCAATCTGATCTAGGAGGGCTGAGAGCGCGGCTGACCTTTCCTGTCAGGGTCGTGCGGCGTCCGTGGCGCGATCCCGTCTGACGTCGTGGGCGCAGGATCGACGCGCGGCTTGCGCTTTTGCAGGACTTCGGCTACAAGCCCCCGGTCCGAACGGTCCGGCAGGGCATGCCGTGGCCGTTCTTAACGCTGGAAACCAGCCTCGTCAGCCGGTTTCAGATATCAAGAACAATGGAGTAGCAAAATGCCCAAGATGAAGACGAAGTCGTCTGCCAAGAAGCGGTTCAAGGTAACCGCGACCGGCAAGGTGCGCGCTGCCGCTGCCGGCAAGCGCCACGGCATGATCAAGCGTACCAACAAGTTCATTCGCGACGCGCGCGGGACCATGGTTCTCGCCGAGCCTGATGGCAAGAAGGTCGTCAAGAACTACCTGCCGAACGGTCTCTGAGACTTCAGGCATATTGGACACGTTAAGGAGATCATGACATGGCACGTGTAAAACGCGGCGTTACCGCCCACGCCAAGCACAAGAAGACGCTGAAGGCCGCCAAGGGTTTCTACGGCCGCCGTAAGAACACGATCCGCGCCGCCAAGGCAGCGGTCGACCGTTCCAAGCAGTACGCCTATCGCGACCGCAAGGTTAACAAGCGCAACTTCCGCGCCCTCTGGATCCAGCGCATCAACGCTGCTGTCCGTGAATTCGGTTTGACCTACGGCCGCTTCATCGACGGCCTGAACAAGGCTGGCATCGAAGTAGACCGCAAGGTTCTGTCCGACATGGCGATTCATGAGCCGGCAGCATTCGGCGCGCTCGTCGAGGCTTCCAAGAAGGCGCTCGCCTATCTCAAGGAAGCCGGCACGGCAAACGAGTTTGAGAGCGCTGTCCGTTAAGCCAGCGTTTTCCCAAGACCGTTTCTGAAATTGTTGGGAAACCCGCGCTGGCAGGGCTGGCGCGGGTTTTTCTTGTTCGGCTCGATCGCCGGCGATCACATCGCTGCAGTGTTGAACCGATAAAACAAACCATTTCCGCATCGAGGCAGACAGAATGAGCGAACTGGAAACATTGGAACGGACATTGCTGGCGGAAATCGATGCCGCCGCCGACGAGGGGGCGATCGAGGCGTTGCGCGTCGGTGCCCTCGGCAAGAAGGGTTCGATCTCGGAGCTTCTGAAGACGCTCGGCACGATGAGCCCGGAGGAGCGGCAGACCCGCGGCGCCCGCATCAACGCGCTGAAAAACAGCGTCACAGAGGCGATTTCGGCCCGTAAGTCAGCGCTGAAGGATGCGGCGATCGCCGAGCGGCTGGCGCGCGAGACGGTCGATATCAGCCTGCCGGTTCGCTCCTCGCCGGCCGAGCGCGGCCGCATCCATCCGATCAGCCAGATCGTCGACGAGATCACCGCGATTTTCGGCGACATGGGCTTCTCGATCGCCGAGGGGCCCGACATCGAGACGGACTATTACAATTTCACCGCGCTCAATTTCCCCGAGGGCCATCCGGCCCGCGAGATGCACGACACGTTCTTCTTTCAGCCGGACGAGAAGGGAGAACGCAAGGTGCTGCGGACGCACACATCGCCGGTGCAAATTCGCACGATGGAGGCTCAGAAGCCGCCGATCCGCATCATCATTCCGGGCAAGACCTATCGCCAGGATTCCGACGCCACCCATTCGCCGATGTTCCATCAGGTCGAAGGCCTGGTGATCGACAAGGCGGCGAACGTCGCAAACATGCGCTGGGTGCTGGAGGAATTCTGCAAGGCGTTCTTCGAGGTCGATCAGGTGACGATGCGCTTCCGGCCGTCCTTCTTCCCCTTCACCGAGCCGTCCTTCGAGGTCGATATCCAGTGCGATCGCTCCGGCCCGATCGTCAAGTTCGGCGAAGGCAAGGACTGGATGGAGATCCTCGGCTGCGGCATGGTGCACCCGAACGTGCTGCGCGCCGGCGGCCTCGATCCGGACGAGTACCAGGGTTTTGCCTGGGGTATGGGCCTCGATCGTATCGCCATGCTGAAATACGGCATGCCGGACCTGCGCGACTTCTTCAACGCCGATGTCCGCTGGATGACCCATTACGGCTTCCGGCCGCTCGACATGCCGACGCTGTTCGGCGGTCTCTCTGCTTAATTTGGCGTGAAAACTTAGGACACAGGTGAAATCATGAAGTTCACGCTTTCCTGGCTGAAGGACCATCTCGAAACCGACGCCTCGCTCGAGGACATCTGCGCCCGCCTGACGATGATCGGGCTGGAGGTCGAGGACGTCGACGACAAGGCGGCCTTCAAGCCCTTCGTCATCGCCAAGGTCGTCTCCGCCGAGCAGCACCCGAATGCCGACAAGCTCAAGGTATTGAAGGTCGATACCGGCTCCGGCGAGCCGGTGCAGGTCGTCTGCGGCGCGCCGAACGCGCGCACCGGCCTCGTCGGCGCCTTTGCCGGCCCCGGCACCTACGTGCCCGGCATCGACACGACGCTTTCCGTCGGCAATATCCGCGGCGTCGAAAGCCGCGGCATGATGTGCTCGGAAAAGGAGCTGGAGATTTCCGACGACCACACCGGCATCATCGACCTGCCCGAGGATGCGCCGGTCGGCACGAGCTACGCGGCCTATGCGGGCCTCGACGATCCGGTCATCGAGATCAATCTGACGCCGAACCGGCCGGATTGCACCAGCGTTCACGGCATTGCCCGCGATCTCGCCGCCTCCGGCCTTGGAACTCTCAAGACGCGGCCGGCGCCGTCCTTCCCGGTCGAAGGCTCAACGCCGGTCAAGGTAACACTCGATCTTGGCGAAGACAGGCATCTCTGCCCCGGTTTCGCGCTGCGCCTTGTGCGCGGCGTCAAGAACGGCCCGAGCCCGGCCTGGATGCGCCAGCGGCTGGCGGCGATCGGGCTTCGGCCGATCAACGCGCTCGTCGACATCACCAATTACTTGACCTTCGATCAGGGCCGGCCGCTGCACGTTTTCGACGCGGCCAAGGTCACCGGCAGCCTGACGGTCCGCCGCGCCACGGAAGGCGAGAAGGTGCTGGCCCTCGATACGCGCGAATACACGCTGTCGCCGGCCAACGTGGTGATCGCCGACGAGGACGGGATCGAATCGATCGGCGGCATCATGGGCGGCGAGCATTCCGGCTGCGATGAGGCGACCACCGAAGTGCTGATCGAATCGGCGCTCTGGGATCCGATGAACATCGCCAAAAGCGGCCGCACCCTCGGCATCATCACCGATGCGCGCTACCGCTTCGAGCGCGGCGTCGATCCGGAATACATGGTGCCGGGCATCGAACGGGCGACCGAACTGGTGCTGGAGCTCTGCGGCGGCACGGCCGCCAGGCTGGATGTCGTCGGCTATGAGGGCCACGCGCCTAAGGTCGTCGAATTCCCGGTCTCGGAAGTGAAGCGGCTCACCGGCCTCGAGGTCTCTCCCGAGGAGAGCGTGTCGATCCTGCAAAAACTCGGCTTCGGCGTCGAGGGCTCCGGCGAGCGCTTCCGCGTCACCGTGCCCTCCTGGCGGCCGGACGTCGACGGCAAGGCGGACCTCGTCGAGGAAGTGATGCGCATCCATGGCGTCGACAAAATCGTCGCCGCGGCCTTGCCGAGCCACAACGCCGTCAACGGCAAGATCCTCACGACGCTGCAGATCCGCACCCGCCAGGCGAGACGTGCGCTTGCAAGCCGCGGCATGCTCGAAGCCGTCACCTGGTCGTTCATCTCGGAAGAGCAGGCGAAGCTCTTCGGCGGCGGCCGGCCGGCGCTGAAGCTCGCCAATCCGATCGCCGCCGATATGTCCGACATGCGGCCGTCGCTGCTGCCGGGTCTTCTGACCGCGGCGCAGCGCAATGCCGACAAGGGCTATAGCGACGTGGCAATCTTCGAGGTCTCGGGCATCTATGAGGGCGACACGCCCGAGGCGCAGCGCCGCGTCGCCGGCGGCGTCCGCCGTGGCACCGCGTCGCTCAACGGCGCCGGCCGGCTATGGTCGAATGCCGCCAAGGGCGGCGGCAAGCCGGTCGACGTCTTCGACGCCAAGGCCGATGCGATCGCCGTGCTCGAAGCCTGCGGCGTGCCGATGGCCAATGTCCAGCTCGAGGCCGGCGGCCCGGCCTGGTATCATCCGGGCCGTTCCGGCACGATCAAGCTTGGGCCGAAGATCGTGCTCGGCGCCTTCGGCGAGTTCCACCCGAAGACGCTCGACACGCTCGACGTTTCCGGTCCGATCGCCGGCTTCGAGATCTATGTCGACGCCATGCCGGAGCCGAAGAAGAAGGCGACGCGCACCAAGCCGGCGCTCGAGCTCTCGCCCTTCCAGGCGGTCAAGCGCGACTTCGCCTTCGTCGTCGACAAGGCGGTGGAGGCCGCTGCAATCGCGCGGGCGGCATCCGGCGCCGACCGAAAGCTGGTGACAGCGGTCAACGTCTTCGACGTCTTCGAGGGGGCCTCGCTCGGCGAGGGCAAGAAGTCGGTCGCCATCGAGGTGACGATCCAGCCGGTCGAGCGGACGCTCACCGACGAGGATTTCGAGGCGCTGACCTCGCGCATCGTCGCCAACGTCGCCAAGAGTACGGGCGGCGTGCTGCGCGCCTGAGGAATTCGAAGGCCGCCGTTTCACCGCGGCGGCCTTTTCGCTCCGAAGGCATTGCCGGATTATGCGTGGCGATGCCAGACCTTGTTGACGATCAGCCAGCGGCCGTCGACCTTCAGCAGCGACAGGTAGTCCGTATAGCGCGCGCCGCCGAATTCATCGATGACCTTCACGCTCGCGGCGTCGCCGGTGATGTGGATCAACTCCACCTCCATCAGGGGCTGCGTTTCCGGCGGTGCCGAGCCTTCCTTGGAAACGGCGGCAATGAAGGCATCGCGTGTGAGCCATTCGACCGAGTCTTGGTAATTGCCGACGATCGAGGCGCTCGGGTGAAATGCCTTACGCAGCGCCGCCTCATTGGCGAAAGCCATGCCGTCGACATAGAGATGGATGACCGCGCTGATGGCCTGCTCATCGGACATGCCTGATTCCTCCATTCCCGAAGCGGCCAAGACCCGACGCTCTGCGCATGGTCGACATTCTCCCGCCTCCGATGCCGCTCCAACCATTCGAGGCGAACACCTGATAGTTAGGGTATCGCAACGGAATTGCGATACCTCGGGGGCCGGGAGCGGCCTCAGCGGTTGGGTGGGAGATGGAAATAGGTGAACCGCGCGGGGATTGTGCGTCCGGCGCTCAAAGCGCTCATCGACTTCATTGACCGGCGACCGGCCTCTTCGCCGGTCGCCGGTAGCAAGTCAGGCGGCCTTCCTGTTCGCTTTCGCCGTCGCAAGCTTCGTCAGGTCCTGGTCGGTGACGACTTCTTCCTTCAGCGTTGCGTCGAGAAGCGGGACCGCATCCTTGAGGCCGATGGTCTGCGCCCATGTCTTCAGGGTGCCGTAGCGAGCGATCTCGTAGTGCTCGACGGATTGCGCGGCGGAGATCAGGCCGGCGTCAAGTGCCTGCGTGCCCTTGAACTCGTCCATGATTTCCTCGCCCTCGGCAATGATACCTTCGATCGCTTCGCAGGTCTTGCCTGTCGCGCGCTTGCCGATCAGCTCAAAAACCTGCTGCAGCCGCTCGACATGGGTTTCCGTCTGTTCGCGGTGCTTTTCGAAGGCTGCCTTGAGCTCCTGTGCTTGCGCGGCACGCGCCATCTTCGGCAGAGCCTTCAGGATCTTGCGCTCGGCATAGTAGATGTCCTTGAGCGCGTCGTAGAACAGATCGTCCATTGTCTTTTCCTTGGGCATTGTCGAATTCCTTCCTTGTCCGGTGGGGAGCTTGGCTGTGACGCCCAATCAACATCAGACAGAGGCATTTGTTCCTTTCTTCGGGGAAAATGCGTGGACGCCCTTGTCTCCCGTCGATCTCCAATGAGCGCGTCCGCTTCCGCTGCGCTGAAATCGGGTGGCCGCGACCGCTGCCAGCTGGAATCTTCCATGCGTCGATAACAATGGTGAGGAAGATCAAATGCTGAGACTTGCAGGAAAGGTGGCGATCGTAACGGGTGCGAGTTCGGGAATAGGCCGTGCGGCCGCCTCTCTCTTTGCGCGGGAAGGCGCAAAGGTCGTGATCGCCGCAAGGCGCGCCGAGGCCCTCGAGCAGCTCGTTTGCGAGATCGCGCAAGCGGGCGGTGAAGCGGCAATGCTTTCCGGCGACCTGCGCGACGAAGGTTTGAACGAGGCGCTTGTCGATCTGGCGCTGACCCGCTTCGGCGGGTTGGACGTCGCCTTCAACAATGCCGGCGCACTTGGCACTGTGGGTGAGGCCGTGTCGCTCTCGATCGAGGGATGGCGCGAAACGCTCGACACCAACCTGACCAGCGCCTTTCTCGCCGCCAAGCACCAGGCTCCGGCCATGATTGCGCGTGGCGGCGGTTCGCTCGTCTTCACCTCGAGCTTCGTCGGTCACACGGCAGGTTTCCCGGGGATGGCCGCCTACGCGGCCAGCAAGGCGGGGCTGATCGGCCTGGTGCAGTCCTTGGCGGTCGAGTTTGGAGCGCGTGGGGTGCGGGTCAATGCGCTGCTGCCGGGCGGCACCGACACGCCGTCCAATGCCGCGAACCTGCCGGGTGCTCCGCCCGAGACGCGCGGCTTCGTTGAAGGTCTGCATGCGCTGAAGCGCATGGCGCAGCCGGCGGAAATTGCCGAGGCCGCGCTTTACCTCGCCTCCGACGGTGCTAGCTTCGTCACCGGTACCGCGTTGCTGGTGGATGGCGGCGTTTCGATCAGCAGGACATGAACGGGCGGAAGGAAGGAAGAATGAGGAAGCCTGGGTCGATGAAGTCGCTGGAGGATCTCGGCCGGGTGCGCCTGTCCAAAAACTTCTTCCTGCGCGATTTCCTGCATTCTGAGATCGCCGAATTCTATCGCCTCCCGAACATCCCGGACGACCCGGAGCTCGCCATCGCAGCGGGTCGCAGGCTCTGCGAGGAACTTCTCGAGCCTCTGCAGGCGACGTTCGGGCGGCTTCACATTCGCTCCGCCTATCGCAACCGCGTTGTCAACGACTTCGGCAACAGGAACAAGCTCAACTGCTCGACCAATGCGGCGACGGCGGCCGACCATATCTGGGATATGCGCGACGCAGACGGTTGCATGGGGGCGACCGCCTGCATCGTCATTCCCTGGGTATGGGACCGGGAGCGCGGCGAGGGCGGTTGGCAGAGTCTGGCCTGGTGGATCCATGACCACCTGCCCTATGCCTCGCTCTGCTTCTTCCCGAAGCTTTGGGCCTTCAACATCCAATGGCATGAGCGGCCGCAGCGGCGAATCCGGAGCTTCGCCGAGCCGCGCGGCCTCTTGACGAAGCCGGGCATGGCCAACCACGAGGGCAGCCACCAGCATTTCTACGCCGGGTTTCCTACGCTCGTGAGGGCGTCGTAACGATGTCTCCTCCCCAAACCGTGCCACCTTGGATGGGTTGGGGAGGGGCGTTGTTGGACATTACTGGCTCACATCGTTCAGCCGCTGGATCGCCTCCTCCGAGAGCTTGAGATGCGCCGATCTCACGAGGCTTACCAGCTGATCGAGATTCGTGGCGCTGGCGATCGGCGCGGTGACGCCGTCGCGGGCGATGATCCAGGCAAGGGCGATCTCCGCCTGTTTCGCGCCGGTCTCCTCGGCGATCTCGTCGAGCACGCCGAGAATGCGCATGCCGCGCCCGTCCAGATATTTTTCGACCCCGCCACCGCGCGCAGTCCCTTCAAGATCCTTGTGCGAGCGGTACTTGCCGGAAAGAAAGCCCCGGGCGAGGCTGAAATAGGTGATGACGCCGATCTCCTCGGCGATGCAGAGATCGCGCAGCGGTCCGTCATAGGCGGCCCGATCGTAGAGATTGTATTCCGGCTGCAGAACGTCATAGCGCGGCAGGTCCTTCGCCTTCGCGACGGCGAGAGCGTCGCCGAGTTGCCCTGCATCGAGGTTCGAGGCGCCGATCGCCCGCACCTTGCCCTGGGTGAGGAGCGCGTCATAGGCGGCGAGCGTCTCCTCATTGGGCACTTCCGGATCGGGCCAGTGCGACAAGTAAAGGTCGATATGGTCGGTCTGCAGGCGCTTCAGCGACTCTTCGACCGCCTGCAGGATCCAGCGGCGCGAGAGTCCCTTGCGTCCGGGTCCGAGGTCGGAGCCGACCTTGGTGACGATGACGGCCCGGTCGCGCGGGCGTCTGGATTGCTTCAGCCACTTGCCGATGATCGTCTCGGACTCGCCGCCCCGGTTTCCGGGCACCCAGGAGGAATAGGCATCCGCCGTATCGACGGCATTGAAGCCCGAATCGAAAAAGGTATCGAGGAGGGCGAAGGAGGTTTTCTCGTCCGCCGTCCAGCCGAACACATTGCCGCCGAAGACCAGCGGGGCAATGGAAAGACCGGTACGGCCAAGTCTGCGCATTACCATGGTTTCGCTCCATGTGGTTGGATGAAAACGAGCTGCGATCGGGAGGATTGCTGGGGAAACATAGGACAGCTTCCGGTCCAAGGACACCTGCTGCCGCCGATTTTCCGGTCCGCGCACGGCTTGCTAGGCACGTACCTCGGCGATAGTGTCGGTTCGCTTGATCGCGCGATTTGGAATCGTACCGCGATCGGTCCTCGCCAGGTGCGAGCCGTTTTCCGCCCGCGTCCCGCTCCGACCTGCAGCAATCGAACAGGATGCGGGCTCGTCAACAGCCTCACTCACGTTCCGCTCGAAAAAGGAGACTGCCCCATGTTGCGCTTCGGAATTCTGTCGACGGCCAGGATCGGCCGCGAACTCGTCGTGCCCGCCATTCAGGATGCCGAGAATTGCGTGGTCACGGCAATCGCCAGCCGCGACCAGGCGAAAGCACGGGCGATGGCCGACCGCTTTTCGGTGCCGCATGCCTTCGGCTCCTATGAGGAGATGCTTGCCTGCGACGTGATCGACGCGGTCTACATTCCGCTCCCGACCTCGCAGCACGTCGAGTGGGCGATTAAGGCGGCCGACGCCGGCAAGCATGTGCTTTGCGAAAAGCCGCTGGCGCTCAAGGCCGAGGAGATTGACGCGGTGATCGCGGCGCGTGACCGCAACAAGGTGCTGGTTTCGGAAGCCTATATGGTCACCTACAGCCCCGTCTGGCGGAAGGTGCGCTCGCTCATCGCCGAGGGAGCGGTCGGCAAGCTCCGGCACGTTCAGGGTGCTTTCACCTATTACAACCGCGATCCCGGCAACATGCGCAATGTCCCGGCGCTCGGCGGCGGCGGCCTGCCGGATATCGGCGTCTATCCGGCGATCACCACGCGCTTCACGACCGGCAAGGAGCCGCTGCGCGTCCAGGCCAATACCGACCGCGATCCTGAATTCGGCACCGACATCTATTCGAGCGTGCGTGCCGATTTCGGCGATTTCGAGCTGAGCTTCTACATCTCCACCCAGCTCGCCGCCCGCCAGGTCATGGTGTTCCACGGCGACCAGGGGTTCATCGAGGTGAAATCCCCCTTCAATGCGGATCGCTACGGCCGCGAGGAAGTGGAACTCACCAACCAGAACCACGCCCAATCGCAGCTTTTCCGCTTCCAGGATGCGCGCCAGTACAAGCTCGAGGCGGAAGCCTTCGCGCGTGCGGCGAAGGGAGAGGCGGAAGAGGTGGTGACGCTCGAGAGCTCGCGCCTCAATCAAAAGTTCATCGACGCGATCTACCGCGCCAGCGAGACAGACGGTTGGGAAACGGTCTGAGGTAAATTGAAAGACGGTCCGCCAAATGGCGAGCCGTCGCATTCGTTGCCTGGACGCTAAGTGGCCGGTCGTATGCCCACCTGGGCGGCACCTTTGAGTTTCAGGAAGAGAAAGTCGGCGACGCCGACCATCGCCGCCACGATCAATCCAACGCCGATTGCCGTCAGCGACGCATAGGCAAGCGCGAGAATGGCGAGACTGGCAACCTGCCAGAGGATGTCGCCGGCGATGCTGATGCGGGCCGCCGGCGCGCTCGGGCCCCCTTTTCTTGCCGAGACAAGATGGAAGGCGCCCCAGAGCAACAGCCCGGTACCGAGAAGCCCGATGACCCCCGGGGCAATGACGGGGCTGACGAGCGATGCCAGCGGTGCGGCGTCGACGATCAAAACCGTGCCGGCGACGAGCGAGACGATGCCGTCGGCAAGGAATGCCTTGTTGAGAAGCGAGCGGTGGGAAAGGGCGAGCATGTCGGTCTCCTTCGGTTGTCGATGGAGCAATGCTGGCCTGATGCGGTCATCAAACCAATTACCTCTGAGGTAATGGATTTCCCGCTGTGTTCGGCCCATTCTTGCCGCGCAGCGAGGAGGGCGCCATGGGATTCGGCAGTCAGTTAAAGGAATGGCGTGGTCACCGCCGCATGAGCCAGCTGGATCTCGCGACCGCGGCGGGTATTTCCACCCGGCATCTTTCCTTTCTCGAAACCGGGCGTTCGCGGCCGACCGAGGGCATGATCCTCCGGCTTGCGTCGGTGCTCGATATTCCGGCGCGCGACCAAGGCTCGCTCTTTTCCGCGGCCGGCTATCGGCCGCGCATGGCGACGCGTCCGGCCTCCGGTCTCGATGCCATGCCGGCCGCAATCGCCGGCGCGATCCGTTTGATGCTGGACCGGCACGACCCGTATCCGGGCCTCGTCCTCGATCATCAGTACAGCGTACTAATTGCCAATCCGGCCTTTGCAGCGCTTGCCGCGGTCGCCGATGCGCCGTTCGGGCCGGGGGAGAATTTCCTCGACGCCTTCCTGGGCGCCGAGAGCGTCCGTACCCTCGTCGTGAATTGGGAGGCGGCAGCCGCGGACCTTGTCCAGCGGGTTCGGACGGAGGCCTGGCTGCAGGGGCCGCGCAGTCCGCTGCAGCGCCGGCTCGACCGGCTCACTGCCGATCCGGCGGTCGTCAAGGCGCTCGACAGCTATCCCGCGACGGATCGTTTGCCCGTGCTGCCGATCGAACTGCGTGTCGGCGATACGGAACTGCGCTTCATCACGACGCTGTCGACCTTCGGTTCGACCCAGGATGCACTGGTGGAGGGCGTGCTGATCGAATCCTTCTTTCCGGCGGACGAGGCGACGCGACGCTTTTTCGAGAAGGCCACCTCGCCGGAAAAACAGTAGAAAGGCGCCACGGAGTGCTGATCTTCGGCGCCCGGTCGGCTACAAAGGGCTCATGACGTCGTTCTTCGAATCCGATTCTTCATCCAACGTCGCCGAATATTCGGTGTCGGAACTGTCCGGCTCGATCAAGCGCACGCTCGAGCAGGCCTTCGAGCATGTGCGCGTGCGCGGCGAGATCTCCGGCTATCGCGGGCCGCATTCCTCCGGCCACGCCTATTTCGCGCTGAAGGACGATCGCGCCCGGATGGAGGCGGTGATCTGGAAGGGCACCTTCGCGCGGCTGAAATTCCGGCCGGAGGAGGGGATGGAAGTGATCGCGACCGGGCGGGTCACGACCTTCCCCGGCTCGTCGAAATACCAGATTGTCATCGACTCGCTCGAACCCGCCGGTGCCGGCGCGCTCATGGCGATGATCGAGGAGCGCAAGCGCAAGCTCGCGGCAGAGGGACTGTTCGATGCGGCACGGAAGCGGCCGCTGCCCTTCATGCCAAAGGTGATCGGCGTCGTCACCTCGCCGACAGGCGCCGTCATCCGCGACATCCTGCACCGGATTGCCGATCGCTTCCCCGTCCATGTCGTCGTCTGGCCGGTGCGCGTCCAGGGTGACGGGGCGTGCGACGAGATCGAGGCGGCGATCCGCGGCTTCAACGCGCTCGAGATTGGCGGCGCCATTCCGCGACCGGACGTGCTGATCGTCGCGCGGGGCGGCGGCAGCCTCGAGGATCTCTGGTGCTTCAACGACGAGGCGGTGGTGCGCGCGGCGGCGGCCTCCGCCATTCCGCTGATCTCAGCCGTCGGTCACGAAACCGATTGGACGCTGATCGACTACGCGGCCGACCAGCGGGCGCCGACGCCGACCGGTGCGGCCGAGATGGCGGTTCCGGTGAAGGCAGATCTCGAGGCGCAGACCGCCAATCTTTCGGCTCGCCTGCAGGCGGCCGCCACACGGCAGATGGATCACCGCCGCCACGCGCTGCGGGCGGTCGCCCGGGCGCTGCCGTCGCTCGATCAGTTGCTCGCCCTGCCAAGGAGACGCTTCGACGAGGCGGCCGCCGGGCTTGGCCGCGGTCTGCAGATGAACACCGCCAACAAGCGCCGCAGCTTCGAGCGCATCGCGGCCCATTTGCGACCCGAACTCCTGACGACGAAGATCCGCGAGCAACGCCGGCATCTTCTGGAGGCAATGAACAAGGCCGAGCGCTGCGTGGAGCGCCAGCTCGACCGTCGGCAGGCGCGCGTTTCCGCCGCCGATGCGTCGCTTCGTGCGCTGCCGTCGCGGCTCGTCAGCCAGATCCACCGCGCGTCGGACCGTGTCTCGGGCTTGAGCGCGCGCGCCGATGGAGCCATGGCCGCGGAAATGCGCCGGCTGAAGGGCGCGCTCGCGGCGCAGGACCGGGTGCTGCAATCGCTGTCCTATCGCAACGTCCTGCAGCGCGGTTTTGCATTGGTGCGTGATGCGGCGGGCGAACCGGTGAAGCAGGCGGCGGCAGTGACGGAGGGCATGGCGCTGTCGCTCGAATTCGCCGACGGCCGGGTCTCGGCCATAGCGGGCGAGGGCGGCTCGCCGGCGGCGCCGGCGCCGAAGAAACGATCGGCCCGGACGGCCGAGCCGACAAAGCAGGGCAGCCTGTTCTGAGAGGGTGGCGATGCGAATTCTGATGGTGCTCGCCCACCCGCTCGAGGACAGCTTTGCGGCGAGCGTCGCGCGCGCCGCCAAGGAGACCCTGGAAAGCCGCGGCAACACCGTCGATCTGCTCGATCTCTATCGCGAAGGTTTCGATCCGTGCCTGAGCGCTGCCGAGCGCGCCAGCTATTTCTCCCAGCGATATGATGCCTCCGAAGTTGCCGGCTGGATCGGGCGGCTGCAGGCGGCCGACGGGCTGATGCTCGTCTTTCCACAATGGTGGTTCAATTTTCCGGCGATCCTGAAAGGCTTCTTCGACCGGGTCTTCGCTCCAGGTGTCGCCTTCGACCATGATCTAGCGGGCGGATGCATCATCCCGCGGCTCACCAACATTAAGCTCTTTTGCGCTCTGACGACCACCGGCTCGCCCTGGTGGGTCGTCCATCTCTATATGGGCAACCCGGTTCGCCGCCTGCTGAAGCGCGGCATCGCCGCCTTCTGCAGCAAGGATGTCAGGTTCCGCATGGTCAGCCTTCACGATATGGATCGGGCGACTGAGGCGAAGCGCAAGCGCCATATCGAGCGCGTCCGCGCCCTGATGAGCCGGATCTGATCAGCTCATTCGAATGTCGCGAGGAATTTCCGGAGCAGCGCGTCGAGCGCCACCCGTTCCTCGGGCTCAAGGCCCGCGATCAGGCGCTGCTGGTTGGCGACGTGCGCCGCCGCCGCTGCATCGATGCGCTTCAAGCCGTTCGGCGTCAACGCGATGATCACGCCGCGTCGGTCTTCGGGATTGTCCAGGCGCTCGACGAGGCCTGCTCTTTCGAGTTGGTCGATGCGGTTGGTCATGGTGCCGGAGGTCACCATTGTTGCCGCAAGCAGTTCGCCGGGCGAAAGTTGAAACGGCGGACCGGAACGGCGGAGCGTCGCCAGCACGTCGAAGCTTGCCGAAGTGAGATCGTATTCGGCAAAGACTGCCTCCTGCTCCCGGGCGATATGGGCCCTGAGCCTCCCCAAGCGTCCGAGGAGACCCATGGCGGCGACGTCCAGTTCCGGCCGCTCCCGGCGCCACTGGGCCAGGATCCGATCCACGTGGTCTTTGTCGCTGTGTTTCATATGCACCCACGGCATGACATGCGGAGCCGCTCCGCGCCTTCACCATGGCACTACTAAGTAGGTGTCTTGACGTCAAGATAAATTCCGCTACGGTTATCTTGATATCAAGTTACTTGAGGCAAAGATAATGAAGCAGAACCTCGACCTTGCCTTTACCGCCATAGCCCCGGCGATCTGGGGAAGCACCTATGTGGTTACCACCGAATTTCTGCCGGCCGGCTACCCGCTGACGGTGGCTATGCTGAGAGCGCTGCCGGCCGGCCTGCTGTTGCTGCTCGTCGTTCGGCAGATACCGAAGGGCATCTGGTGGCCGCGCAGCTTTCTGCTCGGCGCGCTGAACTTCTCGTTCTTCTGGGCGATGCTGTTCGTCTCGGCCTACCGCCTTCCGGGCGGCGTCGCCGCGACCGTCGGCGCCATCCAGCCGCTGATCGTCGTCATGCTGTCGCGTGTCGTGCTTGGTTCGGCGGTCAAGGCGCTGAGCGTCATTGCCGGCATCGCCGGCATTGCCGGGGTGGCGCTGCTGGTGCTGACGCCCGGGGCTGCACTCGATCCGCTGGGCGTCGCGGCCGGTCTTGCCGGCGCTGTCTCCATGGCCTTCGGGACGGTGCTGAGCCGGCATTGGGCGCCGCCGGTCTCGCCGCTGACCTTCACCGCCTGGCAATTGGCGGCCGGCGGGCTTCTCCTCGTGCCCGTGGCATTGTTCTTCGAACCCTCGCTGCCACCGCTCACCGCCTCCCATTTGATGGGATTCGCCTATCTCGGCCTGATCGGCGCCGCCTTCACCTATCTTCTATGGTTCCGCGGATTGTCACGACTGGAGCCGTCCCAGGTCTCGCCGCTCGGCTTCCTGAGCCCCGTGGTGGCGATCCTGCTTGGCTGGGGCGTGCTTGGGCAGCAGGTGACGTCGGTGCAAGCGATCGGGATCGCCGTCGTGTTCGCCAGTGTATGGATGAGTCAGCAGGCGCAGATGGTGCGGCGTGCCGGGTCCCTTAGGACATAGCAATCGAATTATGCAGGGGCATCGCTGCGCTCAAATCCATCCTTCGATGGCTGGACATGTGAGCCGAGGCACCCGGCTACACCCCCCTCTGCACGGCAGGGCAGAGGGGGGTGTAGCCGGGTGCCAGCGCAAGACTTACATAGACTCAAGCCCACTCGCCCTGGCGCATGACGGGCACGCGGCCGCCATCGGCGCGCACGCCTTCGATGTCGACCTTGCCGGAGCCGATCATCCAGTCGATATGGATCAGGCTCGAATTGCCGCCTTGGGCGCGGATCTGTTCCTCGCTGAGGCTGGCGCCGTCGAGGAAGCACTTCGAGTAGCACTGGCCGAGCGCGATGTGGCAGGAGGCGTTCTCGTCGAAGAGCGTGTTGTAGAAGAGGATGCCGGAGGCCGAGATCGGCGAGGAATGCGGCACCAGCGCCACTTCGCCGAGCCGGCGGGCGCCGTCATCGGTGTCGAGCACCTTCTTCAGCACTTCCTCGCCCCGGGATGCCTTGGCCTCGACGATGCGGCCGCCCTCGAAGCGGACCTGGATGTTGTCGATCAGCGTGCCCTGATGCGACAGAGGCTTGGTGCTCGACACATGCCCCTCGACGCGCAAGGCATGCGGCGTCGTGAAGACCTCCTCGGTCGGAATGTTCGGGTTGCAGGTGATGCCGTTCTTCGCGCTGGAAGCGCCGCCGTGCCATTCGTGGCCGTCGGCGAGGCCGACCGTCAGGTTGGTGCCTGGGCCGGTGAAATGCAGCGCGGAGAAGCGCTCCTCGTTCAGCCAGGCCGAACGCCGGCGGAGATTGGCGTTGTGCTCCGCCCAGGCGGCGATCGGGTCGTCGGCGTCGACGCGGGAGGCGGCGAAGATGGCGCTTGCCAGCTTCTCGACGGCGATCGCCTCCGGATCGTCCGGAAACACCTGCTTCGCCCAGGAGGGATTCGGATAGGAGACGATGTTCCAGTTGATGTCGAAATTGGAGATCTTTTCGAGCGCCGGCTTGTAGGCGATCGAGTTCGCCCTGTTGGCGCGGGCGACCTTTTGCGGGTCCTCGGACGCAAGCAGCATCGGATTGTCGCCGGCGATCGCCAGACGCGCCGCGCCGCCGGCAAAGGCCTTCGCCATGCCCTCGTAGAGCCAGTCGCTGGCCCGGTCGAAGCTCTCGTCCGGCGCATGGGCGTAGCGGGCAAGCGTCGCCTCCTCGTCGGCATAGAAGGTCGTTACCAGCCCGGCGCCGGCCATATAGGCATGCCTGGTGATGAGACGCACCAGCGGCAGCGCGGCGATCGGCGCGGTCATCACCAGGTCCTGGCCGCGCTGCAATTGCAGGCCGACCTTGATGGCGACCTCGGCAAGCTTGTCGAGCTTGGCAGGGTCGACGGGATTTCTGGCCGACTGGAGGGGGGCGTTCATGGCAGCTCCTTCTCGGATGTTATGCGGATACGCCCGTTTTAGACCGCTTCCCGCAAAAACAGAAGGCTCCGTGTTCCACCAATCAGGCGGCGATCCTTGCCGTTTTCAGCAATGCCGCGTCGTGCTTCTCGAGGAACGCCATCAGCCGCTCGGCGTAATCGGCGGTGACTGCCGCCCTGACGCTCGGCCGCTCGGCCAGTGCCTTGCGCCAGGCGCCGACGCGCGGCAGACCATCGAAGATGCCGTGCTCCGCAATTAAGTCGAACAGGTCGAAATAGCGGAAAATCGGCGCGAAGACGGCATCGACAAGGCTGAAATCGGCGCCCGCGAAATAGGGGCCGTCGCCGAGCTCCGCTTCGACCGTCGCGAACTTGGCCTTGAGGGCATTGCCCTTTGCGCCGAGCGTGTCGGCGTCCTGCGTGGTCTCGTAGACCCAGAGATCGGAAAGGATGGAGGAGCCGAACTCCATCCAGCCGCGGTGCCGTGCCCTCGCCAGCGGATCTGCCAGGTGGAGTTTCGCGCCCGGCTGAGTTTCTTCGAGATATTCGCAGATGACCGTGCTTTCGAAGAGGACCGCCCCGCCCCTGTCTTGCGGAATGCGCAGCAGAGGCACTTTGCCGAGCGGCGAGATCTTCAGGAACCAATCTGGCTTGTTCGCGAGGTCGATATAGACGCGCTCGAACGGCACGCCTTTTTCCGCAAGCGCAATCGCGGCGCGCTGCACATAGGGGCAGAGATGATGGCTGATCAGGGTCAGTGACGCGGTCATGGGAGCCTCCGCTGGTGAGAGAAGTAAATGCAGTTGCATATATCTCGACTTGCCAACTGCGTCAAGATAGATGTAATTGCATGTATGAAAGGGATAGCCGGGCCGACATCAGCGACCACCGACGCATGGATAGGGCTCATGCGGGCGCAGCAGCGCGTTCTTGCGGCCATCGAAAAGGAGTTTAAGGCGGCAGGGCTCCCTCCGCTTTCCTGGTACGATGTGCTCTGGGAACTGGTGAAGGTCGAAGCAGGCAGACTACGCCCATTCGAGATCGAGGCCCGGACGCTGCTTGCCCAATACAATCTTTCCCGTCTGATCGATCGGCTGGAAAAGGAAGGATTGGTGCGCCGCGAATCCTATGACGAGGATGCGCGCGGTTGCTGGGTCACCGTCACCGAAGCGGGGAGGACGATGCGGGCTCGCATGTGGGAGACCTATTCGCAGTCGATCGAGACGCATGTCGGCACGAAGCTTAGTGAGCAAGAGGCCCAGGCGCTTGCCGCGCTGCTTTCAAGACTCTCCTGACCTCGTCAGGCGACTAACGGCGCGCCGATCGCCTTGAGCACCGCCTGCGCGTCCTTGGGCGCAAGCCGCACCTGCAGCCCGCGCTGGCCGCCGTTGATATAGACCAGCGCCTCGCCGAATGCCGCTTCCTCGATTGCCGTCGGCACGAGCTTCTTCTGGCCGAAGGGGCTGATGCCGCCGACATGGTAGCCGGTGAACCGCTCGGCGTCGGCCGGTTTCATCATGTTCGCCGACTTGCCGCCGAAGGCGGCGGCGAGCTTTTTCATGCTGACTTCCCGGTCGGAGGGCACGATGCAGCAGACCGGCTTGCCGTCCACCTCCGCCATCAGCGTCTTCAACACGCGCGACGGCTCCTCGCCGAGCGCCTCCGCCGCCTGCAGCCCGACGCGCTCGGCGCCCGGATCGTACTCGTAGCTGTGCACCGTGAAGGAGACGCCGGCCATAGTGAGCGTCTGAGTGGCGCGGGTCGTTTTGGACATCGCTCTTATGCGCCGAATTCCGCTTCGTAGAGCTCGGCCTTGAAGCCGACGACGAGCTTGCCGTCGGCTTCCAGCACCGGCCGCTTGATCATCGACGGCTGCTTGAGCATCAGCGCGATCGCCTTTTCGGCGGTGAGATCCTGCCTCTCCGCCTCCGGCAAATTGCGAAAGGTCATGCCCTGGCGATTGAGAACCGTTTCCCAGCCGAGCTCTGCGCACCAGCGCTCGAGGTGAGCGCGGTCGATGCCCTCGGCCTTGTAGTCGTGGAACCGGTAGGTCGTGCCGCGGCCGTCGAGCCAGCCGCGCGCCTTCTTCATCCTGTCGCAGTTCTTGATGCCGTAGATCGTGACCGTCATTGCTCGAACCTTCTTCCGCCGCATGCGGGATCACACATAGCCGCGCGCGGCGGCGGAGAAAAGTCCGGAAGCGTCGATCTCAGGTCACGCCGACATAGCGCCCGGGCCTGTGATTGATCGCCAGCATCATATTGACGACGGTTGCACCGAGGACCGACAGCATCAGATTGGCGGGCGGCAGCACGAAATAAGCGGCGGCCAGGATCGCGAGGTCGACCGCCAGCTGGAAGTAGCCGGCCCGGATGCCGCTCTTTTCCTGCAGGTAGATCGCCAGGATGTTGATGCCGCCGAGGCCGGTTCGATGGCGGAAGAGCACCAGCAGCCCCATCCCCATCAGCCCGCCGCCGACGACCGCCGCATAGATCGGGTCGAGCCGGGCGAACTCGACCCATTGCGTCGTAAGCCTGGAGAAGAGCGAGACGAGGCTGACCGCGAGGAAAGTCCGCAGCATGAAAAACCAGCCGAGACGTTTCACCGCCAGGATGTAGAAGGGCAGGTTGACGAGCGAGAACACCAGCCAAAAGCTGGTGCCGGTCGCATATTGCAGGAGCAGCGCCAGCCCGGCAGTGCTGCCGGTCAAGAGCACCGCCTTGCTGTAGATCACCACCCCAAGGGAGACGATGAGCGTGCCGGTCAGGATGGCGAGCACGTCCTCGTATAGTTTGTGGCGTTCGACCGGGGCGTCGACCGCTTCGCTGTCGGCTGTCATTCCGGCGATCCGATCAGAGGCTGGTGAATTTCTGGATGACACCGGCGACCTCCGCCGTCTTCAGCCCGGCAATATTGATGCGCCCCGAGCCCGGCATGTAGATGCCGTGCTCGGTCCTGAGCCGCATCACCTCCGCTTCGGTGAGCGGCAGCATCGAGAACATCCCTTCCTGGCCGGCGATCGCGCCCAAGCTCTGCCAGCGGCTCCTGAGGCCTTCCGCGAGCATTCTGCGGATACCGGTCATGCGCAGCCGCATGCCTTCCAATTCCTCGGCCCAGTCGCGGGCAAGTTCGGGATCGGCAAGAATCGTGCGGACGACCGCCGCGCCGTGGTCCGGCGGCATTGAATAGCTGGTGCGGGCAAGGCCGGCGAGATTGGAACGCACCGTATCGGCGGACGAGGACGAGGGGGTGATGGCGAAGATCGCGCCGGTGCGCTCGCGATAGAGTCCGAAGGACTTCGAGCAGGAAACCGTGACGAGCGCTTCCGGAACGACGGTCAAGAGGTGCCTGAGCCCGGCCACGTCCTGTTCAAGGCCGCGCCCAAAACCCTGATAGGCGAGATCGACGAGCGGCAGCAGGCCGCGCTCGGCAACGAGCGCCGCGATCTCCATCCATTGGGATTCGGTCACGACGCCGCCTGTCGGGTTGTGGCAGCTCGCATGCAAGAGCACCGCGTCGCCGGCGGCAGCACCTTCGAGCGTGCTGACGAGATTGTCGAAGGTCACCGATTGCGCCGGAATATCGAAGAAGTCGTAGGTGGCGATCTCGAGGCCTGCTGCCTTGAAGATCGGCGCGTGGTTCGGCCAGCTCGGCAGGCCGAGCCAGATCTTCCGGCCGCCCATGCGGTAGATCAGGTCAGCCGCAAGCCGCAACGCGCCGGAGCCGCCGGGCGTCTGCACGCCGGCCACATGGCTGCGCTCGACCGTCTCGCCGCCGACGAGGGCCCAGAGGTGGTCGAGGAACACCAGATCTCCCTCGGGGCCGACATAAGCTTTCGTCTCCTGCGTCTCGAGCAGCCGCCTTTCCGCCGCCTTGACGGCGCGGAAGATCGGCGTGCGGCCGGTCTCGTCGCGATAGACGCCGACGCCAAGATCCACCTTGCCGGGGCGTTCGTCCTTGCGGAACAGGCCGATCAGGGCCAGCAACGGATCGTCGGGTTGGCGGGCGAGGGCGTCGAACATGCTGGAGATCCTTGGAGCTGTGACCGGTCGATAGTCGTCTTGGGTTTGTTCAAAGGCAAGCCGCATCAGGGCTTTGACGGATCCTCTGTAAGATAAGCATGGCGCAAAATCGACGACATATTTGTCTGATTTCGCTAATGCTGGCGCGTGCTTTTGCGGTATACTGGGCATCAACTGCATCCCATTTGCGAAAACTCGGGAATGATGGAAATCGAACGAACGGAGCTGGATGCGACCGACCGGCGGATCATCAGGCTGCTGATCGAAGATGCGTCGCAGAGCAACAACGAACTCGCCGCCAAGGTGGGGCTGTCGCCGGCGCCGCTGTCGCGGCGGCTGGCGCGTCTCTACGCGACCGGCGTCATCCGCCAGACGGTCGTCGTCGACCCGAAGGCACTCGGCATCGGCTTCCACGCCTTTGTCGAGGTGACGCTGGAACGGACCGCCAGCAAGGTCGGGCAGCGCTTCATCGAGCTGGTGTCACGCATTCCGGAGGTGGTCGAGTGCCATACGGTCGCCGGCGATTTCGATTTCCTGCTGAAGATAGCGGTGCGCGATGTGGCGGATTACAAGCGCCTGCTCTGGAGCGAGTTCGAGCAGATCGCCGAAATCAAGACGCTGCGCTCGACGATCCTGCTCGACAGCCCGAAGCTGCAGGGTGGTTCGACGCCTTAGGAGCGGCCGGATCGTCCGGCTGAGGAAATGCCTGCGTGTGGGTCACGCCTCCAGCGTCCCCGGCCTGCGCCGAGCCCGCGACGGCCCGGGGCAGGCAATCTTCATCAGGTCAGATCGGCAGCGGGCGAAGCGGGTGGAGACGCGGGTGACGATCAAGCCGTCCTGCGGCGCCCGAACCTCGATCGCTCCATCCGGCATGCCGGGCCTGGCGAGGATCGTCGCCAGCAGGTCCCCGGCTTTGACCTGTTCGCCGGGGTCCCGGTGAAAGAGGATCGCCCCGGCTGCTGGCGCGCGAATCATCTCGATATTGTCGAGCGGCGCCACCACGCCGCCAAAGCTCGGGCGAGGATCGTCGTCCGCCGCGACGCCGCCGCGTCCGGCGAGAAACCGATAGACGCCCTCGGCATCCTTGCCGGCCAGGTCAGGATAGACATCGCGCGTGCCGCGCAGTTCCACGGTCACCGAAAGCCGGCCGGGCAGCGAGGTCTTCCTTTCGCCGGCGCTCCCGTATTTCCAGGCGTAGGCAACGGCCTCCTCGAAGGCGGAGCTTTCCCCGTCGGAGAGGAGCACCGCCCGCATGTCGAGTGCGGCGGCGAGGTCCGCGGCCTCCGGCCAGAAGGCCTCGTCGATATAGGCGTATTGCAGTCCTTCGTCGTCGCAATGGAGGTCGAGCACTAGGTCGCAGCCGAGTGCCATGTGCAGCAGATGTCGCTTCAGCCGGTCGACCGCCGAATACTGTTCGAGATTCTCGATGAGGCCGGCGCGATCGCCAAGCCGGATCAGCGGAAAGTCGCGGTTGAAATTGGCGCGGGTGCCGAGATCGAAGCGGCCCTGCAGCTCGCCGAAATGCGCTTGCGCAGCGCCGATCGGGTTCGCCTGGGGAAGGACGGTGATGTCGCCGAGGATCATGCCTTCCCTCTCGGCCTGGCGCAGTCGGTCCAGGAGAAAATGAAGCAGTGCCGTGCCCGGGAGTTCGTTGGCGTGGAGGGCGGCCTGAATATAGCTCCGCGGTGCCCCGGCTCTGGTTCCAGTGAACCGGAACACCGGCAGACGCCACTCGACGCCCGGCGTATCACCGGCGATGATGATCTCGGAAACTTCCACTTTGCCGTCCTCAATGGTTCGGGCCATACCCGCGCAAGTCGTTATTTGCATGAGCCTCGCCATGCAAGCCGATTGACTGGCCGGATCAATCCTGATCGACCGTGGGCAGGTCGAGCGCGGAGCGCAGCACTCCCTTTCCCCGCTCATAGAGCATCGCATAGCGTGCCGGCTTCAACAGGTCGGCACGCGGCGTAAATCCCGCAACGACCTTGTTGAAGGGGATTGCGCCGCAGCCTGGCGCAAGGCATCGAATTTGCCTTTGGGACACTGGCTGAACTTGCGGAGGCGCCCGAGATAACGGTTGCTTCCCGGTTCGAACAGGAAGCCATCGACTTTCCATGTCCATCCTTGCCTTGGCATGGTGCTCCCATCGCTGAAGTTTGATGGTGCAAGTAGCCTATATCGGAGTTGCTCTGAAGCAACCGCCGCACCGCCTTATCCTCAGCGAACATTCCTGGTGTTGTCGATTTGAGGACGTGAACATCAGCGCCATGCATCTGAAGAGACGGATGGCGCTGCAGACCCCACAAAACCTTTGCTGGGCGAAGCTGGAGGACTGAGCCTCACTCCCACTCGATCGTTCCCGGCGGCTTCGAGGTCACATCGTAGACGACGCGGTTGATGCCGCGCACCTCGTTGATGATGCGGGTCGCGGCGCGGCCCAAGAATTCCATGTCGTAGTGGTAGAAGTCGGCGGTCATGCCGTCGACCGAGGTGACGGCGCGCAGCGCGCAGACGAATTCGTAGGTGCGCCCGTCGCCCATGACGCCGACCGTCTGCACCGGCAGCAGCACGGCGAAGGCCTGCCAGATGGCATCGTAAAGGCCCGCCTTGCGGATCTCGTCGAGATAGATTGCGTCCGCCTCGCGCAGGATTTCGAGCTTTTCGCGGGTGATGCCGCCCGGGCAGCGGATGGCAAGGCCGGGGCCGGGGAAGGGGTGGCGGCCGATGAAGCTGTCGGGCAGTCCGAGTTCGCGGCCGAGCACGCGCACCTCGTCCTTGAAGAGTTCGCGCAGCGGCTCGACGAGCTGCATGTTCATGCGCTCCGGCAGGCCGCCGACGTTGTGATGCGACTTGATCGTCACCGATGGGCCGCCGGTGAAGGAAACGCTTTCGATCACGTCAGGATAAAGCGTGCCCTGGGCGAGGAAATCGGCGCCGCCGAGCTTCTTCGCCTCTTCCTCGAAGACCTCGATGAACAGCCGCCCGATGATCTTGCGCTTGGTTTCCGGATCGCTGACGCCCGTAAGTTCGCCGATGAAGCGGTCGGAGGCATCGATATGGAGGAGGTGCAGGTTGTAATGCTCTTGGAACATGGCGACGACGTTGGCCGCCTCGTCCTTGCGCATCAGGCCGTGGTCGACGAGGATGCAGGTGAGCTGGTCGCCGACCGCCTCATGGATGAGGAGGGCCGCAACGGAGGAATCGACGCCGCCCGAAAGCGCGCAGATCACCTTCTTGTCGCCGACCTGCTCACGGATCGCCTCGACCGCCTTGGCGCGATAGGCCGACATCGTCCAGTCGCCCTTGATGCCGGCGATCTTGTGGACAAAGTTGGAGATGAGCTTGGCGCCGTCGGGCGTATGCACCACTTCCGGATGGAATTGCACGGCGTAATATTTGCGCTTCTCGTCGGCGATGAAGGCGAAGGGGGCGTTGGACGAGGTCGCCACCACCTCGAAGCCCTCGGGCAGTGCTGTCACCCGGTCGCCATGCGACATCCATACCTGGTGGCGCGAGCCGAGCGACCAGAGTCCGTCAAAGAGGGCGCAATCCTTCTCGACTTCGAGGAAGGCGCGGCCGAATTCGCGGTGATGGCCGCTTTCCACCTTGCCACCGAGCTGGGCGCACATGGTCTGCTGGCCGTAGCAGATGCCGAAGACCGGCAGGCCGCTTTCGAAGATCACCGACGGCGCGCGCGGCGAGCCGATCTCGAGCGTCGAGGCCGGGCTGCCGGACAGGATCACCGCCTTCGGGTTCAGGCGCCTGAAGCCCTCTTCGGCCGACTGGAACGGCACGATTTCGCAATAGACGCCGGCCTCGCGTACACGCCGGGCGATGAGCTGCGTCACCTGGCTGCCGAAATCGACGATCAGGACGGTGTCGGGATGGGCTGTCTGGGTCATGGCGGGCCTTCAGGCAAGCTTGAACATGGCGAGCCTTTAATGAAAGGCCGCCCTTGGCGCAACGATTTCATTGCACCCCGACAATTTAGGACCTGCTGCAGAACCGTCAGAGCCGGATTTGGCCCGTGTCGAGCGCCTTTTCCAGCCGGCCCACCGCGTCTGCCAGCTTCTCGTCGATGACGTGCAGATATTCCGTCCAGTCGTCGACATGCTTCAGCTCCGCCTTGCCGTCCGATATGCCGCGCAGCCCGATCAGCGGCACGTCGAAGGCCTGGCAGGCGCGCAGGACGGCATAGGTCTCCATCTCGACCATGTCGGCGTCGATCTCGTCATAGGCCTTGCCGGAGACGATACCGGCGCCGGTCGAAAGCCGCGCCTCCTTCACGCCCGGGACCCGATGCGGCAGCTTGACGACGGCGGGCAGATCGAGAAAGGGCGTCGCGCCCTTCTCGAAGCCGAGCGGCGAGGCGTCCATGTCGCGATAACCGACCGAGGCCGCCTGGTAGATTTCCGTCTGTTCGAGCGTGGCGGAACCGGCGGAGCCGAGCGAGACGACGAGATCCGGCAGCCTGCCTGCGGCCTTGAGCTCGCAAAGCGCCTTGGTCAGGCCGACGGCCGCTTCGACCGGGCCGACGCCGGTCATCAACGGCCTGATCCGGTGCTTGAGGCAGGGGCCGTATTCCAGGTTGACGGCCATCACGTAGAGGATGTTCTTACCGGCGACCGGCTTCAACTCGAAACTCATCCCTCGATCCCCTCGCGGCCGCGCACCACCATCATCGTTCCGGTCATCGAGGCGATTAGCTTTGCCGGTCCGTCGGATCGGACGGCATAGGCCTTGCCGTCCGAGACAATGATCGTCGTGCCGGGCTTCGTCACCTCGCCGCGGAAGAGAAAACGCTCGCCGCGGCCGGGCGAAAGGAGATTGACCTTGAACTCGATGGTCAGCAGCGATGCGTCGGGATCGATGAGCGAATAGCCCGCATAGGTGCCGGCGGCATCGAGCGCTGCCGAGATCACCCCGGCATGCAGCAGCCCGTGCTGCTGCGTCAGCTTGAGATCGAACGGCAATTCGATCTCCACCGTGCGCTGCTCGACGCGGGTAAGTTCCGCGCCGATCGTGCGCATGGCGGCCTGGCGGTCGAAACTCTCCCGGATGCGGGCGCGGAAATCGTGCGGCTCGCTGTCGTGCCTCAATTCAAAAAGCCCCTTGCTGAAACGGACCGGGATGCCCGATCGCGCCGACAGTTGCATGCGTCGCGACCGAGGACAAGCGCAATCGTCCGCACGGGCGAACCCGGTGCCGACGGACTTTCGGGACGCACGCCGCATCCATATATCATCCTGATGAGGAACTTCAGGCGCATAGAGATCCGCCCTGCCGTACCGGACGACGTGATGATGATCGCGTCGGTGCTGGTGAGCACCTGGCGCGCGACCTTCCGCGGGATCATTTCCGATGCCTATCTCGACGCCATGAAGGTCGAGGACCAGGCGATCGGCCATGCGCGGCGAATGCGAATACCGGGCGCCTTCCTCCTGGTCGCCGTCGATCTCTCGGAAGATCGAGTGGTCGGTTTTGCGAATTACGGTCGGGCGCGGTCCATGCCGCCGGCCTTCGACCGGGAACTCTACGAGCTTTATCTTCTGCCGGAGTTCCATGGCGCGGGCATTGGTGCGGCGCTGGTGCGCACGGTCGCGGCCCACTGCCGGGAGCTGCAGGCCTCGTCGCTCTTCGCCTGGGTGCTGAAGGGCAATCCGAACCGGGCCTTCTACGAGCGGCTCGGCGCGCGGGCGGTGGGAGAGGGCCGGGTCAGCGTCGGCCGCGAGAGCCTCGAACAGATCGCCTATCGCTGGGATGACCTGGTCAAGCTTTCCGGTGCGGGAAATGTCGCGACCTGATTTAGAAGCGTCCTAATCCTTGCCGAGCCCGACGATGTGCTGGTCCCAGGCGACGGCACTCTTCTGACCCTTGAACCGGCCATCATAAGTCGAGACGGCGAAGCCGGGTCTCGCGGCGGCAACGCCCGCCGCATCCACGACCCGTTCCTCCTTCAAGACCGCGCCCGTTTTCGCATCGAGCGTCACGGCGACATTGCCCTTCGGCGACGTGAGCGCGACAAGGTCCTCGCGGCGGTTGATGGCAATGGCGCCGACATAATTGGCGAGGGCGGCGGTCGTGCGCTCGGGGAGGGGGATAAAACTCAGCTCCTCCCCCTTTTTGAAATGCCCGACCAGCGGCGGCAGGTCGTTGCGCGCGCCCTCGTACTGGCAGGCAAACCAGATCCTGCCGTCGGCGCCGATGTCGACGTGGCGGGTGGAAAGCTGCTTGAACTCCGGCGGCAGGCCGTGTTTCTCGATGAGCGCGCCGGTCGCCGTATCGACCAGGGCGAGGCTCGGTTCCATGTAATCGAGATTGAGCTTGGTGCGGCCGAAATCCGGATGGGTCTCGATGCCGCCATTGGCGATTGCGAGCGTCCGGCCGTCGGCGGTCAGCGTCATGTCGTGCGGACCGATGCCATAGGTGGGGAATTCGCCTGTGCGGATGAAGCCGCGCGTCCCGTCGTAAACGCCGATCATGCCGCGATTGGCGGAGAAATCGTTCTCCGTGGCGTAGAGCAGCCGCCCGTCGGCGGAGAAGCAGCCGTGGCCGAAGAAGTGGCGGCCTTCGGCGGCGGAGATGACGACCGGCTCGGCGGTGCCGTCGGTCGCGAGGATCATGGCATAGGTTCCGGGCCGGCGCGCAAAGGCGACGGCGCGGCGGGTCGCCGGCGAGAAGGCCATGCCATGCGCCCGCGCCGGCAGTAGCGTCCGTTCGACGATCTCTCCCTCCTCCGTCAGCGTCGCCACGCCATAGCTGCCGTCCGGCGCCATGAAGGCCGAGGCGAAGACGGCATCCGCCCGCTCGAGCGCGAAGGCCCCGCTTGGGGCGAGCGTCGCCATCCAGGCGGCGCCGGCCATTTTGACGAAGCTGCGTCGATCGATGAGGGTTTTGGTGCTCATGCGCTTTTCCGCGTGGCCGACGACAGTGAACGTCTCTCGGCGGAGAGGCGATCCTGCAGCGCAACCCCTCCCCAACCCCTCCCCACAAGGGGGAGGGATTTACAATGCCGCGACCGATTCGGCCGCTTAGAGCGGATCCGCGAGTTCGGATGTCGCAGATGGCGCTCGGCGGGCCGCGGCGGGCAAGCCCCTCCCCCTTGTGGGGAGGGGTTGGGGAGGGGTCTCGACTGCGTCATCTACAACCAGCCCCTGCGCTTGAAATAGAGATACGGCAACAGGGCGGACATGACCATCAGCACCAGTGCATAGGGATAACCCAAGTGCCAGTGCAGTTCCGGTATCGCGTCGAAGTTCATGCCATAGACCGAGGCGACCAGTGTCGGCGGCAGGAACACGACGGAGGCGACCGAGAAGATCTTGATGATCTGGTTCTGCTCGAGATTGATCAGCCCCAGCGTCGCGTCGAGCAGGAAGTTGATCTTGTTCGACAGGAACAGCGCGTGGTCGCCGAGCGAGGCGGCGTCGCGCTGGATCAGCTTGATCCGCTGCCGACTCTCCTTGGCGGCCTTGCGTGCCGCGCTCCCTTCCACCGCGACGTGATAGGCGACGAGCCTGCCGATGCTGACAAGGCTTTCGCGGATGGTCGTCAGCAGGTCGCCCTTCTGGCCGATCTGCTCGATCAGCGACTGCAGGTCGCGCGTCTTCTTGGTGGCGCTGGCATGCGACTTGCGGAAGACCTCGCGAGAAATCGCGTCGACCTCGTTGCCGGCCCGCTCCAGCGCGTCGGCAATCCGGTCGATCATCGCCTCGAGCAGACCCAGCATGACCAGTTCGCCCGTCTCGCAGACGGCACCATTCGGCTTCTGGATGCGCGTTGCATAGAGCTGGAACGGCTTCGGGTCGGCGTGGCGCACCGAGACGAGCGTCGCGCCCTTCAGCACGAAGGTCACCGGCACCTTGGCGGGGTAGTCGCTGTCGAGCTTGGCGGTCGCGGTCATGGTCATGAATTCCGCGCCGTCCTCCTGGTAGAGCCGGTCGGACAGCTCGATTTCCTGCATCTCGTCGCGGGTCGGAATGGCGATGCCGAGATGTTCCTCGACGAAACGCGTCTCATCTGCGGAGGGGTTGAAGAGGTCGAACCAGGTCACCGGCTCCTGGAAGGCAGGACCGGCGGCACGATCGACGAGCACGAGATGGCCGTTCTGGCTTGTGTAGATGCGCAGCATTCTGGGCTCCATGGGCGAGGTCATCGGACCGCCCGGAGCCCTGATCAATCAGGTCCGCACGGCCGCAAGGAAGACTCGACTTCGACTGTCGGGGTTCATCTTGGGTTAGTCCTTCGTGGGTGAAGCATGCCCGCGAGACGGGCATGAAATGCGCTTTGCTCCCATATTCGCGGCTTGTCAACCGGAGGCTTTTTCACGCTACTGCATGTGTTCTTGAATCGTAGCCCATTCAAGGACAAAAACATGCAGTAATTCAAAGTGCTACAGCGTCCTTTGTGCGTCTGAAAGGACGCACGGCGCTGTAGTGTCAATCGCCGTCCGCGAAGGAAAACCCGGCCCCAAGCCCGATCGCGCCGCCGAAGTCGCGGTTCAGCCGGTCGAGGAGGTCGGCCGTGTTGAGAGTGATGAAGTCGAGCCGGGAACGCTGTTTCTGATCGGCAAGCACCGCGTCGAGCGGGCCGTCGACGCGTTCGGTCATGCCGATCAATGCTTTGAAAAGGAAATTTACCGACCCGGCGATAGAGCGGCTGTCGGCGGGAAGCAGGCTCTCCATTCCCGCAGCGTTGAACAGCGTCTGCAGGCCGCTGAGGTTGCCGGCGATCGACCTCATCGTATTGCCCGATCGCCAGTAGATGGCGAGCTTGGGGCGGCCCTCGTCAGCCTTGCCGTCGATCGCGCCGGCATAGAAGGGGCGCAGCCGCTGGTCCTTGATCATTTCGACGCTGTGCACGAGAACGCCGAGCAGTTCGGTTGCCGCTTCCCTGTTGTCGCGGAAGAGGGGATTGTCAGCGCTCGGCGACTTCCAAGCGGACTGGAGGCCCTCGGGCTTCTCCCAGGCGGCGAGCAACTCGCCGGCAATCGTCGTCAGGTTCTGCGCGATCGTCGTTCCGTAAAGGCAGCGAAAGTCACCTTCCGCGCCGGTCAGCGTCTCGGCTCCCGTGCCGTAGAGAACATATTCAAGCGCGCCGAGGCCCTGCACGGCGACGCTTTTCGTTTTCAGGCTTTCCGCCTGCGTCGCGCTCTCGTCGCGCTTGGCGAGAATAGCCTGTACCTGTTTCAGGCCGGTGCTCTTGCGATCCGGATAGAACAGGAAGCGCTCGAACCTGTTCTGTTCGAGGGCCGGTCCGAGGCGGATGATCTCGATCGTCGACCATCTTTGCACGACATCCGAAAAGGCCGCTCGCGTTTCCTCAAGTGCAGCGTCAGACGGCGTCGCACAAAGCGCGGCGCTTTTCTCGCCAAGTTCGCCCGTCGCCCGCCTCAGGTCGCGATAGCCGGGAATGATGAAGCCATCGACCGCCTTCGCCATCACGCCCGGCAGGGCGGCTTCGTCGAGAACGCGCGGCAAAAGCGCGTTGCCCTCCTGGGCCGCCGCGGGCGCGATCGCTGCAAGAAGCAGCAAGCCGAGGATCAGGGGAAGGCGCAGGCGCATCAGAGCGACTCCAGAAAGGAAAGCAGGGCGTTTCGGTCGTCCTTCGACATGGCGGCGAAGGCATCGCGGGTCTTTTCCGCCTCGCCGCCGTGCCAGAGGATGGCCTCGGTGAAATTCCGGGCACGCCCGTCATGCAGCAGGAACGTGTGGCCGCTGACGGTCTTCGTCAAGCCCAGCCCCCAAAGCGGCGGCGTGCGCCATTCGCGTCCGCTGGCAATTCCGACCTGCTGGCCGTCGGCGAGCCCGTCGCCCATGTCGTGCAGCAGGAAGTCGGAATAGGGCCAGATCAGCTGGAAGGCCAGCTCCTTGTGAGGCGCATCGCGCCGGGTCACGTATTTCGGCGTGTGGCAGACCGGACAGCCCGCTTCATAGAAAAGCCGTTTGCCCTCTAGCGTTTGCGGAAAGCTCGCCTTGCGCCGGGCCGGCACCGCGAGATTGGCGGAATAGAAGGTGACGAGGCCGAGCACCGGGTCGGGAGCCTCGACCGGACCGAGCCGCGCCTGGACACCGATCGGAAGCGTCAGGCAAGCGCCCTGCGCCTTGGTGCAGTCGCCATAGCCGCTGTCGAAGGCCGGCGTGGAAATGCCGATATCGACCGCAAAGGCGTCTGCTGCCTGTTGGCGAATGGTCGGATTCTGAGCCTTCCAGCCGAAGCGGCCGAGCGCGATCGTGCCACTGTCCCGATCCCGGGCGATTGCCGCCCGTCCGCTGACGCCGTCACCGTCCCGGTCGTCCGGGTCGGCTTTCGCAAGAATGTCTGCCTCGTGGATCATCTCGATGAGGCCGAGCCCGATCATCGCCGGGGCGACGCGCGGCGACGCGGTCGTCATCGGGTCCATCGGGCCATAGCCGAGATCGGTGACTGCGTAATGCGGCTTTCGGAGATGGACGATCTCGCCATCCGCAAGCGGCATCGCTTCTTCCCGGTAGCTGACCTTGAGACGGCCTTCGGCGGCAAGCCCGGGCACGGCGCTGTCCTGCAGCTGGGCGCCATAGACGGGGTCCGGGAAATTCAGTGCCTGGTGGTCAGCGATGAAGCGCCGTTCGGCTTCGTCGCGGGGCGGACGGGCGAGACGGTAGACCGTCGATGTCGAATCCACCCCCTCCGGCGGGCGGCCCCGCCCATCGCGCGGATGGCAGCTTTCGCAAGCGCGGGCGTTATAGAGAGGGCCGAGTCCATCGGAGGCTTGGGTCGAGGAGGGGGCGGAGACCCAAAGCTTTTCGAACAACGCCTTGCCGAGCTTGAAATTCTCTTCGTCTTCGAAGGGTAGGTTGGCCGAGAACTGCTGGAAGATTCTCTGGTCGATTGGCGCGATCGTCGTTGTGGCTCCCGCCGACATCGCCTCGAACTGTTCGGCCTTGGAAAAGTCCTGGGTGGGCCGGGTGACGGTTTCGACGCGTTCGAGATCCTGTCCGGAAAGGTCGTCGCGGGCCGGGAGGCACCCCCCTCTGCCCTGCCGGGCATCTCCCCCACAAGGGGGGAGATCGGTAAGCGCCGATGTTCCGCTCAACGAATTAGGCTGCGCGTGTTCGGTTGAATTCGACAGGTTCGGTATTTGCGCGTTGATGGGGCAGGGCTTTGCTTCCGGCCAATCTCCCCCCTTGTGGGGGAGATGCCCGGCAGGGCAGAGGGGGGTATCACCCTTCACCCCGGCGGCAGCGCCGAGGCCATCGCCTGTAGCCCAAGCCGCGGCGGGAACGCCGATGAGCGCGGCGAGCGGCAGCGCGAGGAAGCGGGCGGTCAGGACTTTCATCGGGCAAGAGCCGGGCCGCGCCCTGTCGGAACGGCCCGCCTTTTCAGCTTATTGGAAAACCGCGTTAGGATTATCCAGGCTATCCGAACCTTCAAGCTCGATCTTGCCGAGGTCGAGCGCCGCGATGACCCGTTCGACGGTCTTGGCCTGGGCAATCAGCCCGTCGATCGCGGCCTGGACGGTAGCGTTACCTTCCGCATTGTTTTCGCCGATCATCTGGTCGTAGGCCTCGACGGTCTCGGCCCGCTTTGCCATCGCCTGCATCTTCTCGACCGTCGTCGCGAGATTGGCCGTCATCTCCTTGTCGAGCGCGGCGTCCTTGGCGGCGACGAGCTTGGAAAGCGACGGGCCGGTGAGCTTCGTGCCGTCGATCCGGGTGTATTCGCCCGTATAGGCGGACTGGATGCCGATCGCGTCATGCAGGTGCGAATTGTGGGTGTTGTCCGAGAAGCAATCATGTTCCTCTTCCGGATCGTGCAGCAGCAGGCCGAGCTTCATGCGCTCGCCCGCAAGTTCGCCATAGGAGAGCGAGCCCATGCCGGTGAGGATCGCCGCGAGGCCGGCCTCGGGTTCGGCTTCCACCGCCTTGGCCGCGGCACCTTCCGGTGCCCAGTTGGCGACCATTTCCTTGAGATCGGAGACGAGCAGGTCGGTCGCCGCCTTCAGGTAAGCAGCGCGGCGGTCGCAATTGCCGTTGGTGCAGGCCTTGGTGTCGAAATCGGTATAGGCGCGCTTTCCAGCGCCCGGGCCGGTGCCGTTCAGGTCCTGGCCCCAGAGCAGGAATTCGATGGCGTGGTAGCCGGTCGCGACATTCGCCTCGATGCCGCCGGCTTCCTGCAGGGTGCCGGCCAGGAATTCCGGCGTGATGTTCGTCGCGTCGACGTCCTTGCCGTCGATCTTGATCGTCTTGTTGGCGATGACATTGGCGGTGAACAGCGCGTTCTCGTCGCTCTCGGTGCCGTAGCTCGGGTCGACATAGTCGATCAGGCCCTCGTCGAGCGGCCAGGCGTTCACCTTGCCTTCCCATTCATCGACAATCGCATTGCCGAAGCGGTAGACCTCTGTCTCCTGGTAGGGGTTGCGCGCCCTGAGCCAGGCCTCGCGCGCCGCCTTCAGCGCCTCCTCGTTGGGGCTGACGATCAGCGCATCGACGGCCTTGTCGAGGGCTTCGGCGGTCGTCAGCGCGTCCTCGTATTTGGCATGCGCGATCGCCGCATAATGCTTTACGACGGCGGCTGCGTCGGTCGCGGCGCTGGCCGGCTGCAGGGCCAGCACGGACGTGGCCGTCATGAGTGCCAGCGCGGCGGCGCGGGTGAAATTCTTGGTCATGACCCTCTCCTTCGCTTCTTGCAGACCGGCCGAGCAAAGCGGCTCGAGGCCGGTAAAGCGCTCATGTCATGAACCAAAAGCAAACTGGTGTCAAAGCGTATAGTTTAGAAGATTTTCAAATTTGCGACTTCCCCTTGCAGCGTTCGTCTCGGTACCTGTCGTTGCCCCATAACCGCTGCACGCTTGTGGGCGACATGCACTGGGCCGCTAGCTTTTCCTGCCCATCAGGCAAAAGAAAAACCCATCGGTTCCGGTTGAAGCGGGCGTCAGCGTGACGGTCTTCATATCGGCCGACCAGGGCTGTGGCTTGTCGGTACCGAACAGCGTCGCCCATGTTGCGGCGGCCGAGAGGATCTCGAACTCCGGATTGTCCTCGCAGAAGCCGTAGACCTGCGCTTCGTTTTCTTCCGGAAGCACGGAGCAGGTCACATAGATCAGGTGCCCGCCGGGGCGCACGAACTGGGCGGCGCCGGCAAGCGCCTCCTCCTGCTGGGCCAGTCGCTCCTCAAGGTTCTTCTGGGTCAGGCGCCACTTCGTGTCGGGCCGGCGCCGCCAGGTTCCGGTCCCCGTGCACGGCGCGTCGACGAGCACCCGGTCGCAGCGGCCTGCAAGCGGGGTGAGCGCCTCCGCCGACTCGTGCACCTGGACATTGCGGGTGCCGGCGCGCTTCAGTCGCTCGATGATCGGCGCGAGACGCTTGCGGTCGGCGTCATAGGCATGCACCTGACCCTTGTTGTTCATCGCGGCGGAGATGGCGAGCGTCTTGCCGCCGCCGCCGGCGCAATAGTCGAGCACCTGCTCACCCTCGCGCGCAAAGACCAGGTCGGCGACGATCTGCGAGCCCTCGTCCTGAACCTCGAACCAGCCCTTCTGAAACGAGATTTCGGCGGTGACGTGCGGCAGGCGCGCGGCGCCCTCGCCGGCGGGGATGCGTATGCCGTGGCGGGCGATCGCCGACGGTTCGGCACCGCTGCGCTCCAATGCCTTCAAGACCTTGTCGCGGCTTGCCTTCAGCGTGTTGACGCGAAGGTCGAGGGTTGGCCGGCCGGCGAGCGCCCTGGCTTCGTCGAGCCAGTCGTCCGAGAAGTTTTCTTCGAAAGAGGCTTGCGTCCACTCAGGGACATCGCCCTGCACATGGAGCGGCGCGTCTTCGATACGGCGCTCGCGGAACGCCCTCATCATCTCTGCCGAGGGTGCCTGCGGGGCGAACTTGTCGTCGGAGAGTTCCGCGGCCAGCCTATCGGGCGTGAAGCCCCATTGGCGGTACATGACCGCGTGGCCGAGGGCGGCCGGGCTTTCGCTATCCATCAGATAGGCGTGGGAGAGCTTCATCCGGAGCGCGTCATAGACGATGTTGCCGATGGCGGCACGGTCGCCCGAGCCGGCAAAACGATGCGACAGGCCCCAGTCCTTGAGCGCGTCGGCAACCGGGCGCTTGCGCTTCTCGATATCGTCAAGAACGTCTATGGCTCCGGCGAGCCGTCCGCCCAATCGCATCTTCGATCAACTCCTTTTTCGCCGTGGTAGCGGCGATGGCACCGAAGAGCAAGTGAGCGGTCGCATTATGTGCGGGAGAGATCGCCCCGCGGAAGAGAACCGTCCAGCCTCAAGCCGGCGGCCTTCGAACGATCAGGAATTGACGACCTGGTAGCAGATGCTGGCGGTGCCCGAGCGGACCATGCCGATCTGCGAGGCGGCCGCCTTGGAAAGATCGATGACCCGGCCGCGAATGAAGGGACCGCGGTCATTGATGCGCACGACGACGGACTTGCCGTTTCGCTTGTTGGTGACCTGGACCTTGGTGCCGAATTTCAAGCTTCGGTGCGCGGCCGTCAGGCGCGCGGCGTTCATGCGCTCGCCGGAGGCGGTTTTCGAGGTGAGGGCATACCAGGAGGCGCCACCGCAACCCGTTCCCTTTGCCTGGCTGTCGGATGCCGAGACGAGACCCATCCCGACGGCGAATAGCGCTGCGGCGGCAGCAGTCTTGATTTTCGCGGGCTTCAAGCGGTGACCCCTTCGGATTGAATGTTCGACTAGTTCCCTTTGCAGTTCGAGCTAATTAGGGCAAAACATGGCAAAAACGTGCTTCAACCGTTAACCATTCATTAGGATTTATTGAAAAATGCTGTTAATTTAAAACGAGATGCCGTTTTAATTGCTTTAGAAAGACCCAAGAAGTTCTTTTGAATCAGCGCCTAAACGTTTCCTGCGGGTTTTGGTTCCTCCCAACTCCCAGGCTGACGTAAAAAATCATTTAAAATTTCGATGCGCGTGAATTTCTACGAATTTCCCTCATCAAAATCCCAATCTATCGCCCAGGTTGTATCGAATGGCGAAGTATAGGTCGAAATAGGGCAGTATGAGGCAGTCAAGGTGAGTCGTCCGAATCTATTACTTTCGGATGATCTCGCAACATGCTTTCGGCGGTGGGGGATATTCTGATAAAAGTATCGGAGAGGTGGTTTTACTATCCACGCCAGGTCCCGCTTGCCCATAGCTGTGCAAGCGAAACGCGATAATTCGGATAGGCTAAGTCGAATCCGGTCTCGCGCAGACGCGCATTGGAAACGCGCTTGTTCTCACCATAGAAGGAGCGCGCCATCGGCGACATCTCCGCGCTCTCGAAGGGAATTTCCGGGGGCGGTTCGACGCCCATCAGCCGGGCGGCCTCGGCCACCACGTCCTGCGGCGGTCCCGGCTCGTCGTCGGTCGCGTTGAAGGTCCCGCCCATGCCGCGGTCGGCAAGGAACGCGGCCGCCGCGCCGATATCCTCGACGCGGATGCGGTTGAAGACCTGGTTCGCCTTGACGACCCGTCGGGCCGTGCCTTCGGAAAGATTGCGGAAAGCGTTGCGGCCCGGGCCGTAGATGCCGGCAAGTCGAAGCACGGCGACGGGAACGCCCCGCCTGGCGCCATAGTCCAACCAGGCGTTTTCCGCCTCGACCCGTTCCTTCGAGCGCTGCGAAACCGGCTTTATCGGCGTTTCCTCGCTGACCCAGCCGCCGCGATGGTCGCCATAGACGCCGACGGTCGAGAGATAGCCGACCCAACGGAGTCGCGGCATGAGGTCGTCGAGTGGCGGCGTCGCCGAGCGGAACATCGGGTCGCCTTCGCGTCCCGGCGCGATCGATTGGATGAGGTGCGTCGTCTTGCCCATCGCCTCGGCGAGTCCCGGGGAAATGTCGTCGCCGTCGAACAGCAGCGGCTCGATGCCGGCCGCCTGGAGCGCCGTCAGCTTGTCCGGCGAGCGGGTCGTTCCCGCGACCGACTGTGCGGCTGGCGCCAGCGCCTTCGCGATCGCCGTGCCGGAATAGCCGGCACCAAGTATCAGGACATGCATCGGCTCACTCCCGCCATTTGCCATTCCGAAAGCACCTCGTCATCCGTTTCCTGCCCGCACTCCATAGCGAAGGCGGCGAGCTCGTCAGCTGCCATCAGCCGCGAAAGCGCCCAGACGGCCATCGCCCGGACCGTTGGGGAGGCATCACGCGCCAATGCCTTGCAGGCGGGTAGCAACTTCTCTTCACCGGAATTGCCGGCGGCGATCAAGACATTTCTGACGAAACGGTCGCGGCCGATGCGTTTCACGGGAGAGCCGGAAAACAGGCTGCGGAAGGCGGCGTCGTCGAGCGTGAGCAGGGCGGCGAGCTCCGGTTCCCTGAGGTCCTCCCTGGCTTTGAGCTTCATCTCCGCGGCCGAGTGCGCGAATTTGTTCCAGGGACAGACGGCCAGGCAATCGTCGCAGCCATAGATGCGATTGCCGATCAGCGGTCTGAGTTCGGAGTCGATCGGCCCGTTGTGCTCGATCGTCAGGTAGGAGATGCAGCGCCGTGCATCGATCTGGTAGGGCGCCGGGAAGGCCCGGGTCGGACAGGCGTCGAGGCACGCCCGGCAGGAGCCGCAATGGTCGCGCTCAGGATCATCGATGTCGAGATCGGCGGTCGTGAACAGGCTGCCGAGAAACAGCCAGGAGCCGAATTCGCGGCTGACGAGATTGGTGTGCTTGCCCTGCCAGCCGAGTCCGGCCTTTTCCGCCAGTGGCTTCTCCATGACCGGCGCGGTGTCGACGAAGACCTTCACATCCTCGCTGGCGCGCGCCGCAAAGCGCGTGGCGATCTCCTTGAGCCGTCCCTTGACGACGTCGTGATAGTCGCGGTTCCGGGCATAGACGGAGATCGCGCCGCGATCTTGCTTGGCGAGGATCTCCAGCGGATCGGTGTCGGGCCCGTAGTTCATGCCGAAGAGGACGATCGAGCGGACCTCGCTCCACAGCACACGCGGATCGGCGCGCCGCTCCGCCGTCTCGGACAGCCACTCCATCGTGCCGTGACAGCCGGCGGTCAGGAATTGTCGGAGCCGCTCCGGCGCCTGCGGTATGGCATCCGGCCGGGTGATCCGACAGAGCTCGAAGCCCTTGGCCGCCGCTTCCTCCTTCAGAAAGGCGGTGAGCGTCCGGCGTTTCCTGCCCTGGTTCTCCGCCTTTGCAGCGTCGCCGGGCATTGTCGTGTCCTTAGAAATCGAGGTCCGCATAATGGGAAACGGGGGTAACGCCGCGCACCCGCTCGGCGAGCAGCGGGCGGAAGGACGGCCGGGATTTGAGCCGCTGGTACCATTCCTTGGCGGTCGGGGCGTCGGACCAGTCGATTTCGCCGAGATAGTCGAGGACGGAGACCGCCGCGGCCGCCGCGAGATCGGCGTAGGAAATCCGATCGCCTGCAAGCCAGGGACGCGAGCCGGCGAGCCAGGAGAGATACTTCATATGCTGGCGGATATTGTTGCGCGAGGTCCGGAGGATCTTCGAATCCGGCGCGCCGCCGCCCTGGTCCGGCGTCATCTGCAGCTTGTAGATGCGCTCGCGCACCAGCGGCCGGGTGACGTCGGCCTCCATCTTCTGCAGGAACCATTCGCTGAGCCGGCGGATTTCGGCGCGCTGAAAGGGATCCTCCGCCAAGAGCCGGCGATCACGCTTCATGATGCCGCTGGTCTCGTCGAGATACTCGGAGATGATCGTCGCGCCGCAAAGCGCCCGCATGCTGTCGTCGACATAGACCGGCAGGGTGCCGGCCGGGTTGAGCGCCAGGAAGTCGCGCCGATTCTCCCAGGGCTGCTCTTCGCTCAATTCCGTCTGATAGCCATATTCTGAGAGAATAAGGCGTACGAACCGCGAGGCGGAGGACATGGGGTGATGATACAGTGTCGGCATCGATATCAGGGTGCAGCTGTTTTCGGGGATCTACAGCGCCGTGCGTCTTTTCAGACGCACAAAGGACGCTGCAGCACTTTGAATCGCTGCATGTTTTGATCCTTAAATCGGCTCGATTTAAGGAAACATGCAGTAGGCATCGCGGCATATGCAACTGGCCACGGCTTCATACAACGAGCTATAGGTAGTTGCGGTGGCAAACACAAGAGAATCGACTTTTTCCTCCCAAATCCAAGAATATCAGGAACCGTTCATATATGGCCGATCAATCGATCATCAGCGCGCTCGTGCTCGGGCTCATCGAAGGCCTGACGGAGTTCATCCCCGTCTCGTCGACGGCGCATGTGCTCCTTGCCGGACACTTCCTCGGCTTCAAGTCGCCGGGAAATACCTTCGCCGTGCTCATCCAACTCGGCGCCATCCTTGCGATCCTGCTCGTCTATTTCAAGAAGCTGCTGTCGATCGCGCTGGCGCTCCCGACAAGCGTCAAGGCGCGGCGCTTCGTCTTCTCGGTGCTCGTCGCCTTCCTGCCGGCGGCCCTGATCGGCGCCGCGGCGCATGACTTCATCAAGACGGTGCTGTTCGAGACGCCGATGCTGATCTGCGTCGTGCTGATCGTCGGCGGCGTCATCCTCTATGTGATCGATCAGCTGCCCTTGAAGCCGCGCTACACTGACGTCTTCGATTACCCGCCTTCGCTGGCGCTGAAGATCGGCCTCTTCCAGTGCCTGGCGATGATCCCGGGGACGTCACGCTCCGGCGCCACGATCGCCGGCGCTTTGCTGATGGGAACCGACAAGCGTTCGGCCGCCGAGTTCTCCTTCTTCCTCGCTATGCCCACCATGGTCGGCGCCTTCACCATCGATCTCTACAAGAACCGCAACGCGCTCTCCTTCGACGACATCAGCCTGATCGCTATCGGTTTCATCGCCGCCTTCGTCGCGGGCATCTTCGTGGTGCGCTCGCTGCTCGATTTCGTCTCGCAGCGCGGCTTCACGCCTTTCGCGATCTGGCGCATTGTTGTCGGCACCGCAGGCCTGATCGGCCTCTGGCTACTGAGGTAGGCGCAGCCCGAAAAACTAAAGCCGCATGCGTCTCTTGCGAAACGCATGCGGCCCCTGGCCCCCGCCAATAAACTCAAAATGTCTGCCTCACGGCCGAGGCAGTTGCCCGGCTTACCAGCCGGATGCGCCGATCGACGCGGTCGTGCACGGATCGACGCCATAGGCAGGCGTGCAGCCCTTGCTGCTGCTCGCCACAGTGCCCGGTGCGATGAATGAGCCAGCCAGAATGATCAGTGCCGCAGACGCAAAAAAGATTGCGATCGACTTGCCCATGGGACGTTGTGCCTTTCGAGTATGAAGTTGTCACCGCCTGCGCTCGCCGCGCCGTGGGTGCGAGCGGTGTTTATTCGCCGGGCGTGTCATGATCAATATCAGGACATGCTGAATCTGCGGTAAACACCATTCCGGTTTTCGACTGCGGCAGAACTGCAACGCTGTTGCGCCAGCGCCACAAGCAAAAGCCGCCGGCGGGACCGGCGGCTGGGATCAGACGACAACGCCCGCGGGGATGATCAGGCGGCGCGACCGCCGCGCGTGTACTGCCCCTGCGGGCGAAAACGCACCAGATAGGTCGGCAGGATCGAGTCCAACAACGTCGGCTCGATGCCGATGCCGGGGAGCGTCCGGCCTTCCGCTTCGGCGGCCGGGGAAACGACATTGTCGGATTTCAGCAACACGACCTGGTCGGCGGTGATCGGCGGCGCGATGAAGGGCACGAGCGATGCGACACTGCCGAGAAGCGACGCGATGCCGAAGGGGATCGAGACGAAGGAACGCTTGCGATCGATCGTTTCGAGCATGATCTCGAGACATTCGCGGAACGAAAGGACCTGGGCGCCGCCGAGTTCATAGATCGTCCCGCCCTTGAGCTTGCCGTCGACGGAGCGGGCGACGGCTTCGGCGACATCCGTCACATAGACCGGCTGGAACTTCGTGTGGCCGCCGCCGATCAGCGGCAGGGCCGGCGCGAAACGCGCCATGCTGGCGAATTTGTTGAAGAAATCGTCCTCGGGTCCGAAGATGATCGACGGTCGCAGGATGACCGCCTCTGGCACCGTTTCGAGGATGGCGATCTCGGCCCGGCCCTTGGTGCGGGCATATTGGGATTCGGAATTCGTGTTGGCGCCGATCGCCGAAATGTGCGTCAGCTGTGCACCGGCCGCGCGGGCGGCTTCGGCGACGGCCCGGGCGCCGAAGTCCTGGACCGCGTCGAAGGTGTTGCGGCCGCGCTCGAAGAGCACGCCGACGCAATTGATCACGTGATCGGCCCCCTCGACGGCGCGGTCGACGGACCGGCGATAGCGCAGGTTGGCCTGGACGAAGGAAATCTGGCCCATGGTGCCGAGCGGCTGGAGATGGCCCGCGAGGTCCGGCCGCCGCACCGCGACGCGGATGCGATAGCCTCGCTTTGCAAGCGCGCGAACCACATGACGGCCGACAAATCCGGATCCGCCGAAAATCGTCACCAGCGGCGGAAGGTTGGACAAGGTCATGGGAAGCGCACTCCTGAGGTCGTTGGCAAGAATGGATTGCTACATAGCCGAAGCAGCGGGCAAGGTGAAGGCCATTCCACGGCACGGCTTGTTAGCCTTCCGTCCGCTGCCCGCGGCAGGGCTCCCAGCTAATCCTCAGACGCCCTCAACCACCACCATCTCGGCGTCGGCGACCTCCTGGCGGATCGCCGCGGCGATCTGATATTCGGGGGAATTGTAGCAGTCGATCGCGGCCTGCACCGAGGGGAATTCGATCACCACGTTGCGGGCGCGCACGGCCCCCTCCAGCCGGTGGAACTCGCCGCCGCGCGCCAGGAAGGTGGCACCATATTTCACGAAGGCGGGTTTTGCGGCCGCCACATAGTCCTTGTAGCGTTCGGGGTCTCTGATATCGACCCGAGCAATCCAGTATCCCTTGGCCATGATGAGCTCCTCGTCTTTCCGAAAAGTGCAGACGGGATCGTTACTTCCGGCAATTCCTGGTCGAGGTCAAGCGTGCCGGCAGACGAGAAGTCGAAAAGCCGAGTCTGGTTGCTTCCTGGCGACGGAATCAACCGGGGAGGGCGCTTTTCATCTCCGCGAGCATGGCGCGGCTCGCAGCCAGCGGATCGGTCGCCTTGACGATCGGCCGGCCGACGACGAGATGGCTCGAGCCGGCGCGGATCGCCTCGGCCGGCGTCATCACCCGCTTCTGGTCGCCTTTCTCCGCACCGGCGGGACGGATTCCCGGCGTCACCACCGCCATCTCCGCCCCGATGACACGGCGGACGGCTGCGGCTTCTTCCGCCGAGCAGACGATGCCGCCCATGCCGGCGGCGCGCGCCTGTTCGGCACGGCGCAGCACCAGTGTATGCGGATCGGTTCCATAGCCGGCATCGGCGACATCCTGGGCGTCCATTGAGGTCAGCACCGTGACGCCGAGCAGGCAGAGGTCGGATCCCTTCGCGGCGTCGACGGCCGCCTTCATCGCTTTCGGATAGGCGTGCAGCGTCAGCATCGACATGCCCATCCTGGCGATGTTCTCGACGCCCTTCGCCACCGTGTTGTCGATGTCGAGCAGCTTCATGTCGAGAAAGACTTTCTTGCCGCCCGCGGCGAGATCACGGGCGAAATCCAAGCCGCCGGCGAAGACGAGCTGATAACCGATCTTGTAGAAGAGGACCTCGTCGCCAAGCGTCGAAACGATTTTCTCCGCCTCGGCGGTCGTCGGAATATCGAGGCCGACGATCAGCCGGTCACGCGCGCTTGTGCTCATGTCGATCACCCCTGCCAGATTTCCATCGGCGTCCAGTCGCATGTGACGCCGCGATCCGCAAGACGGAAGGCAAAGAGATTGCCGCCGCCCGGCAACTGGTCGGCGCTGCGGGCGATCGCCGTCCCGGTCATCCGGCATTTGAGCAGCGTGCCGACGCCGCCATGGCCGACAAAGGCGATCGGGACGGCCGGATCGTGGCGGTCGAGGATGTAGAATACCGCCTTCACAATCCGCGCCTGCGCGTCGATGGCGCGCTCCCAGCCCCTGAAACTTTTCTCCGGATGGGCGAAGAATCGGTCCGCGGCCTTCTCGAAATCCTCTGGCGGCAGAAATCCGGTCGCGGAGCGGTCGTTCTCGCCGGTTTCCTCATCCGTTTCGACCGGAACGCCCGCGGCCTCGGCAAGGATCGCTGCGGTTTCCAGCGCCTTCCGTTCTCCGCTTGAGATGACGCGGCCAAGCAGCCGGACCCACGGCTGATTGGAGGTCAGGCGCGCCCGTTCCCGCCCGAGATCGGACAGGCCCCACTCCGGCACCGGGACAGCAGGATCGATCTGGATCTGCGGGTGCGTGATATAGACGCCGAACACGGGCGAGCCGTCCGTCTAATGGGCTTTGCTGTAAATCCAGAGCTGTGCCGGCGGGATGTTGCGCACGACGAAATCATAATGCTGGATGCGATAGCGATCCGGCATGGCGACGACCGGCGACATCGGCCCATAGGAGATCTGAACGACCGGGCGGCCGAAGGGGATGCGCGAGAGCAGATCGTCGATCAGCTCGACACGACGGTGCATCGGAAAATTAAGGAGCGGTACGGCGGAGACGACGCTGTCGAACTGCTGACAGTTCAGCGCGCCCAGCGTGCGCGAAAGGTCGAAGGCGTCGCCGTTGATGAAGTTCACACCGGCGAAATCCTGCTTCAACTGGTTGAAGAATTCGGTGGAGTATTCGATCGATACCAGCTTTTCAGGGGAGATGCCGCGCTCGAGGATCGCCTTGGTGATCACGCCCGTCCCCGGTCCGAGCTCAAGCACCGGCAAGCCGGAACGCGGATTGACGACGCTCGCCATCCGCCGCGCCGTCACCGCGGAGGTCGGCAGGATCGCGCCGACCGCGCGGGTGTTGCTCATCCAGCCCTTAAAGAAGCGAATCTCTTCGTCGAACTTCTGACCGAACTTTTCCTTCACCTTCAGGCGCAGACTCATCGAATCCCCTCGGCTTCATTGTTCCCATGGCTTTGCGCGCGGTACCGCGATTCGGCGGCCGCGCGTAAGCGTCTGCTCATAATGTGCTCCCATCTGCGGCGAAAACAAGTCGGCCTGCGTCTGAAAGCGACACTTTATCAACAACCAGCGACAGTCCCGCCAATGAAAAACCCGCCAGGCGGCAGCATGGCGGGTTCTGTCCGATTTCGCGCCGCTGCCCGCCTCTTTAAATCGCAGTCGATTTCGGACCGGAAACGTGCTGCAGCGACCTCTGTGCGTCTGATCGAGACGTATTGTCCTCAGACGCGCATCGGCATCAGCACGTAGAGCGCGTCGTCCGCGGCAAGATCGCGCACCAAGGTCGGCGAGCCGGGATCCGCCAGCATGAAGACCGCCTCATTGCCGGTAAGCTGGGCAGTGATGTCGAGAAGATATTTGGCGTTGAAGCCGATTTCGAGCGGATCGCTCTCATAACCGACCGGCAATTCTTCCGTTGCGCTGCCGGAATCCGGATTGTTGACGGTCAGCGTCATCTGGCCGTCGGAGAGCGCCAGTTTGACGGCCCGGCCGCGTTCGGAGGAGATCGTCGAAACGCGGTCGACGGCCTGTGCGAAGGACTGGCAGTCGACGCGCAGTTCCTTGTCATTGCCGGCCGGAATCACCCGCTGATAGTCCGGGAACGTCCCGTCGATCAGCTTCGACGTCATGACGATCGAGCCGATCGTCAGGCGGATCTTCGCGTCCGAGACCTCGACCGTGACCACCACGTCCGGAGTGTCGAGCAGTTTTTGCAATTCGCTGACGGTCTTGCGCGGAATGATGATGCCGGGCATGCCCTCGGAGCCGGCCGGCGCCTCGATGTCGGCGCGGGCGAGGCGATGGCCGTCGGTAGCCACCGCCCGCAGCTTGAGCTCGCCCTTGTTCTCAACCGTGTGGAAGAAGATGCCGTTGAGGTAGTAGCGCGTTTCCTCCGTCGAGATCGCGAACTGCGTCCTGTCGATCAGCATCTTCAGATCCGTCGCCTTGGCGCGGAAGGAATGCGAGAAGCTGCCGGCCGTGAGGTCCGGGAAGTCCGATTGCGGCAGGCATTGCAACGAGAACTTGGAGCGGCCCGAGGCGACGGTCATCGCCGTGCCCTCGGCATTGGTGGCGAGCAGCACCTCGGAACCGTCCGGCAGCTTGCGAACGATGTCATAGAGCAGATGCGCCGGAACGGTGGTTGCGCCCGCCTGTTCCACCTGCGCCGGTGTTGCCTCGGTGATCTCCAGGTCGAGGTCGGTCGCCTTCATTTCGAGGCTGGCGCCGTCGGAGCGCAGCAGCACGTTCGAGAGGATCGGGATCGTGTTGCGCCGTTCGACCACGCGGTGGACATGGTTCAGCGATTTCAAAAGATTGGACCGCTCGAGAGTAATGCGCATGGGATGCTACCGCTTTCAACCATTGCCGGACGGGCGGGGCGCGCCTGCCGCGGCGTCAAACTGCGTGTGTCCCGGCCGGCCGGCCGGAGCGATGTGGACGGGCAAAATGGCAGAAAAATCGCCGCGAAAGCAAGCGGTTTCGCGGGCTTTTCCCAAATGCAGCAGCCTGCCGTCCCGGCCGGCCTTGCCCTGCGCTGGCCGCTCACTCATAAAGGGCGCGAATCGGCAAGCCGGGCATCAGCGGGAACAGGGCGTTGGAAAAGCAGCAATCGGCCGAGGCGGCGGAGAAGGAAAGACAGCGCAGCTTTCGGCTGCACAATGCAAGCGTACCGGCGCGCCCCCTGGAACCGGCGCTCTATCTGGTGGCGACGCCGATCGGCAACCTCGCCGATATCACCTTGAGGGCGCTGGAGACGATTGCCGGCGCCGATCTGCTCGCCTGCGAGGATACGCGCGTGACGCGGGTGCTGCTCGATCGCTACGGCATCGTCAATCGGCCGGTCGCCTACCACGAACACAATGCCGCCGAGGCCGGGCCGCGGCTGATTGCGGGGCTCGCCGAGGGGAAATCGGTGGCGCTCGTTTCCGATGCCGGTACGCCGCTCGTCTCCGATCCCGGCTATCGCCTGGCGCAACTCGCGATCGACGCCGGCCACAAGGTCGTTCCCGTCCCCGGCCCGTCGGCGCCGCTTGCCGCCCTCGTCGCGTCGGGACTTCCGAGCGACGCCTTCCTGTTTGGCGGGTTTCTGCCGACCAAGGACAAGGCGAAGCGTGACCGGCTCAGGGAATTCGCCGCTGTGCCAGCGACGCTCCTCTTCTTCGAGTCGCCGCACCGCATCGCCGCCACCGTCGCCGCCGCCGCCGCGGTTTTCGGCGAGGAGAGGAGAGCCGCTGTCTGCCGCGAGCTGACCAAGGCCTTCGAGGAGTTCCGCCGCGGCACGCTCGGCGAGCTCAAAGCCTTTTATGACCAAGGCGCGAGCGTCAAGGGCGAGATCGTGCTGGTGATCGGTCCGCCGGACGCAAAGCCCGTCGCGGAGGCCGCGGACGTGGACGCGCTGCTGAAGGAGCTCGTCCGCGACATGCCGATGGGCAAGGCGGCGACTGAGGCGGCGCGCCGGACCGGACTGCCGCGCAAGGAGCTTTACGATCGACTCCTCAGCCTGAAGGACAGTCATGAAGGCTGAGCGCCCGGCTGCCCGCAAGCTCAAGGCGCTGAAGCGCGGCCATCTCGCCGAATACCGGGCCGCGCTCTGCCTGATGCTCAAGGGCTACCGGATCGTCGCGATGCGCTATCGCACCAAGCTCGGCGAGATCGACATCATTGCCCGCCGCGGCGACCTGATCGCCTGCGTCGAAGTCAAGGCCCGGGCGAGTTTCGACGGGGCCGTCTTCGCCGTCTCCGATACGGCGCAGCGGCGGATCAGGGCGGCGAGCGATATCTGGCTGTCGCGCCAGACGGATTTTCACCGCCTCTCGGTCCGCTACGACATCGTCGCCGTCATGCCCTGGCGCTGGCCGCGGCACCTGCCGGACGCGTTTTGATCAAACGATCAAAAATGTAATCGATCCGACACAAAAGCATTACCGGCCTGTCATCGAATGTCACTAGTCCACTGCCCACCGCAACCACGGTGGAGAGGGACCAGCCATGTTGAAAACCATTTCGCTCGCAGCCATTGCTCTTGCATTTTCCACGACGACGTCGCTCGCCGCGACCAACATCACCTGGTGGCACGGCATGGCCGGTCGCAACGGCGAGGTGATCAACGAGGTCGCCCAGAAATTCAACGTCTCCCAGAGCGCCTGCGCCCTGACGCCGGTCAGCAAGGGCACCTATGAGGAAGCGCTTGCCTCCGGCATCGCCGCTTTCCGCTCCGGCGAACAGCCGAACATCCTGCAGGTCTTCGACGCCGGTGCCGCAACCATCATCAACGCCAAGGGCGCCGTCATTCCGGCCGAGGACCTGATCACCAAGGCGGGCTACAGTTTCGACCGTGGCGCTTTCATCGACGGCGTGCGCTATTTCTACGCCGATAGCGAAGGCAAGTTCGTCGGCATGCCGTTCAATTCCTCGGCGCCGATCATGTATATCAACGACGAGGCCCTGAAGAAGGCCGGCGTCGAGGCCCCGAAGACCTGGGAAGAGTTCGAGGCTATCGCACCGAAGCTGAAGGAGGCTGGCTTCATTCCGCTCGTCCAGTCGCAGCTCACCTGGCAGTTCACCGAGAACTTCTTCTCACGCAACAACATCCAGTTCGCCACCAACAACAACGGCTACGACAGCGTCGTCGATACCAAGCTCAAGGTCACCGACCCGAACCTGGAGATGATGTTCGAGAAGCTGAAGGCCTGGAAGGACCAGGGCTACTTCGCTTTCTACGGTGCCGGCTGGAACGACAACCAGAAAGTCTTCGAAGAAGGCAAGGCAGCCCTTTGGATCGGCTCCTCCGGCTCCTTCGGCGGTCTGCAAAAGACTGCGACCATGCCCTTCTCGGCGACCTTCCTGCCCTATTGGAACGCGATCAAGGGCGCCGGCACCAACTCCTTCATCGGCGGCGCCGCACTCTTTGCCATGTCCGGAAAGTCGGACGAGGAAAACAAGTGCGTGGCCGATTTCTTCCAGTTCCTGACCTCGCCGGAAGTCCAGTACTTCTATCACAAGGCCACCGGCTATGTTGCGATCACCAAGGCGGCCTATGAGCTCGCCCAGAAGGACGGCTACTACAAGGAAAAGCCGGTCGCCGAAGTCGGCATCAAGCAGCTCCTGCTGCCGGCCGGCGATTGGTCCAGGGGCTACCGCCTTGGCTTCTATCCGCAGATCCGCGAGATCATGGAGCGCGAATACGGCCGCATCTTCTCCGGCGAAGCGACCGTGAAGGATGCCCTTGAAGCGATCGAGAAGGAAGGCAACGAACTGCTCGCCCGTTTCGCCAAGACCGCCGGCTGATTGCGATGAGCGAGGCGAGCCCCTCACCATTCCCCTTTCCCCGCGCGCGGGGAAAGGGGAATGCCGCCGACAATGGAGCGTCCCTTCTCCCCGCCAGTGCGGGGAGAAGGTGGCCGGCAGGCCGGATGAGGGGCCGCTCCAAAGATCAAGGACAGCAGGCAGCCGCCAAGCGCGTGCAATTCGCCTCGCCTTTCCTGCCCTATCTCTTTCTCGCGCCGCAGCTCGCGATCATCTTCGTGTTCTTTTACTGGCCGTCTGCCCAGGCGATCCAGTCCTCCTTCTATCTCGAGGATCCGTTCGGTTTCGGCTCCACCTTCGTCGGCCTCACGAACTATGCCGACGTCCTGAAGTCGACCGAGTATTTCGGCATAGCGCGGTTCACGGCCATCTTCACCGCCCTCGTCACCTTCTTCGCGCTGGCGATCGGGCTCCTGCTCGCCGTCAAGGCGGACGGCGTCATTCGCGGCAACGCGACCTACAAGACGCTGCTCATCTGGGTCTATGCGATCGCCCCGCCTGTCGCCGGCCTGATCGGCATGATGTTCTTCAACCAGCATATCGGCCCGCTCGTCGAATTCGCCCGCTGGTTCGGTTGGGACATCAAAGTCGGGCTCGATTATTTCGACACGGCCTTCGCGATGATCGTCGTCGCGGTCTGGAAGCAAATCCCCTACAACTTCATCTTCTTCCTTTCGGGACTTCAGGGCATTCCGGTGTCGGTGCGCGAGGCGGCGGCGATCGATTGCCGCTCGGAAATGCGCCGCTTCTGGACGGTCATCCTGCCGCTGCTGGCGCCGACTGCCTTCTTCCTGCTGATCATCAACGTCACCTATGCGCTTTTCGATACGTTCGGCATCATCGACGTGATGGTGAAGGACAAGGCCGCCAACAACCCGATCACGCTCGTCTACAAAGTCTACATGGACGGCTTCCGCGGCAACGATCTCGGCGGCTCCTCGGCGCAATCGGTGATCCTCATGCTGATCGTCCTGGTGCTCACCGTCTTCCAGTTCCGCTTCATCGAGCGGCGCGTGCACTATAATTGAGGTGATGCCGATGTATCGCACCCGTTTGCTCGACCACGTCATTCTTCTGATCGGCGTCTTCATCATGGTGATGCCCGTCGTCGTCGCCTTCATGACCTCGACCCACGAGGCGGCAGACATCCACCGCAATGGCCTCAGTCTCACCTGGGGCGGCCATTTCGCCGAGACTTATGAGACGGTTCTGGCCCGCGAGGGCGGTTTCACCGGCAAGGTCACCGGCTTCAACATGATGCTGAACTCCATGATCCTGGGCCTCGGCTTTGCCGTCGGCAAGATCGTGCTCTCGATGCTGGCGGCCTATGCGATCGTCTATTTCCGCTTTCCGCTGGCGAGCTTGTTCTTCTGGGTGATCTTCACGACGCTGCTCCTGCCGCTCGAGGTCCGCATCCTGCCCTCCTACGAGGTGATGAATGCCCTGAGGCTGACGAACACCTATACCGGGCTGATCGTGCCGCTTCTCGCCTCTGCGACCGGCACCTTCTATTTCCGCCAATTCTTCAAGTCGGTACCGGACGAACTCCTGGAGGCGGCGCGGATCGACGGCGCGGGGCCGTTCAAGTTCTTCATCGACGTGCTGGTGCCGCTGTCGCGCACCATGATGGCGGCGATCTTCATCATCATGTTCGTCTACGGCTGGAACCAGTATCTCTGGCCGACACTGATGACGACGGACGAGGGCTTCTTCACGCTGGTGCGCGGCATCAAGCAGATCCTGCTCGTCTGGGTCGGCTCCAACATTCCCGATTACAACGAGGCCTTTGCGCTGGCCATCCTCGCCATGCTGCCGCCGGTGATAATCGTCGTCATGTTCCAGCGCTGGTTCATCAAGGGACTTACTGAGAGCGACAAATAGAGCATTTCCCGGCGAAGTGTGCAGCGGTTCGCCGTCGGAAATGCGCAGACACAAAGTGGAACGACCGGAGGCGCGGCGGGTTTTAGATCCGTTCCCGCTCCGCATTCCTCATTGACCAACGGAGCTAGCCATGGCGGCGATCGATATCGCAGAGGTCTCTAAAATCTACTCGGGCAATGTCGAGGCCGTAAAGTCGGTCTCGATCGACATTGCCGACGGCGAGTTCATCGTGCTCGTAGGCCCCTCCGGCTGCGGCAAGTCCACGCTTCTGCGCATGGTCGCCGGGCTGGAGACGATCTCGAAAGGCAGCGTGACGATCGGCACGCGCCTCGTCAACGATGTCGATCCGGCCGAACGCGACATCGCCATGGTCTTCCAGAATTATGCGCTCTATCCGCACATGACGGTTTACCAGAACCTGGCCTATGGCCTCAGGAACAGGAAGACGCCGAAGGCGGAGATCGACGCGCGCGTCGCGGAAGCCGCGCGGATGCTGGAGATCGAGCCCTATCTCGACCGCAAACCGCGGGCGCTTTCGGGCGGCCAGCGCCAGCGCGTCGCCATGGGTCGGGCGATCGTCCGCAAGCCGGCCGCTTTTCTCTTCGACGAGCCGCTTTCGAACCTCGATGCGAAGCTGCGGGTCTCGATGCGCGGCGAGATCAAGCGGTTGCAGAAGCGGCTCGGTACCACCTCGCTCTACGTGACCCACGACCAGCTTGAGGCGATGACGCTCGCCGATCGGCTGGTGGTGCTGAACGGCGGCCGCATCGAGCAGATCGGCCGGCCGCTCGAGGTCTATCACGCACCGGCCTCGACTTTCGTCGCGAGCTTCATCGGCTCGCCGGCGATGAACCTCCTCAAGGGCATGCTCGAAGGCGGCCGCCTGCATATCGGCACGCATGCGATCGACCTCGACTATCCGGCGCCGACCCGGGGGCCGGTGACCGTCGGGCTCAGGGCGGAAGACTTGCGCCCGGCATCTGCCGGCGAGCAGGCCTTGCTCTTCCGCGTCGACTATGTCGAGGAACTCGGAGCACAACGCCTGGTGCACGGCGCGGTCGAGGATCAGCCGCTGACCGTCGCGTTGCCGCCGGAAACGCCGCTTTCCAGCGAGCTTGCCATCGCCATCCCGATGGATCGCCTGCATTTCTTCTCGGCGGAGAACGGCAAGCGGCTTCATCGTCAAGAGCGGACGGATGGCATGGCCGGTGCCGCGCCGGCCCGTCCGCACGCCGTGAATTTGGAGCCTGTGTCGTGATTGAGAAAGCCGTATCGACCCTTGCTGTTCCTTCGCGAGAGCACCGCGAGGGCATTGCCCGGACGGAACGCAGCATCCCTACCCATGACGCGATCATGGCCGGGATCGAGGCGATGAACACGATCGAGGTCGGCGGCGCCGCCACGACGCCAGCGCCGCTTGCCTTTCCCTTCACTGTTGCTGCCTGGAACCTCGAGCGCTGCCTGTTTCCCGAAGAAAGCGCCGAGCATCTCCGCGCGACCGGGGCGCGGCTCGTGCTGCTTTCGGAGATGGACAACGGCATGGCCCGCACCGGCCAGCGCCACACGACGGCCGAGATTGCGAGCGCGTTGGAAATGCAATACGCCTACGGCGTCGAGTTCATCGAGCTCGGCCTCGGCTCCGATACCGAGCGCGAATTCTGCAAGGACGACTTCAACGACAAGGGCTTCCACGGCAATGCCTTGCTGACCGCCGTGCCCCTCCGGCGTCCCTTCCTGTTGCGGCTTTGCGGGGAGCGCCTGTGGTTCAGGGACGACACCGATCAGCCGCGTCTCGGCGAGCGCTGCGCCGTCGGTGCCGTGATCGAGACCGAAGCGGGTCCCTTCGTCGCCGTTTCCACGCATTTGGAAAGCGCCACGACCGCCGCCTATCGCGAGCGGCAGATGAAGGAACTGATCGATCAGCTGGACACCACCTTTCCCGAACTTCCGATCCTGACCGGCGGCGATCTCAATACGGGAAACCATATCGGCGGCGATTTCGAGGCGGAGGGCCTCTTTGCGGCGAGCGCTGCACGCGGCTTCACCCGCCACGGCGGACCGCTCGATCAGATGACCACCCGTCCGAGCCTGATCACCCGTTGGCCGAAACGGGCGATGAAGCTCGACTGGTTCTTAGCGCGGGGGCTGAAGATCGGCGAGAGCCGCATCGTTCCCTCGCTCGACACCTCAGGGCGGCCGCTCTCCGATCACGACCTCATCACCTGCCTCGTCGAGGGTTTCCAATAGGCGCCGGTCTCCTTGCCTAAGCGCCTTGCGCATTCTACATGTGGCGGGCCTCCTGTGGCGGTGTCCGCCGTTGCGGGTGCATGATCGTCGCGGTAGCGCTTTGAATTGCTGTATGATTTCGCCGAAGCGATTTCCGCCTTGGGCGATGCGGCAGGGGAACCAACGGGAACGGGAAAATGGCAGGAATCGTCAATGTCGGGGTCCAAATGGACCATGTCTCGGGCATCACCATTGCGGGCGATTCCACCTTTGCCATGAGCCTCGAGGCACAGGCGCGCGGGTACCGGCTGTTCCACTACACGCCCGACAAGCTGTCGCTGCGTGACGGCAAGGTCTATGCGACCGCGCAGCAGATGACGCTGCGCGACGTCAAGGGCGACCATTTCACGCTGGACGAGCCCGAGCGGATCGATCTTTCGACCATGGACGTCATCCTGCTTCGCCAGGATCCGCCCTTCGACATGGCCTATATCACCTCGACGCATCTTCTGGAGCGGCTTCACCCGAAGACGCTCGTCGTCAACGACCCGGCCTGGGTGCGCAATTCGCCGGAGAAAATCTTCGTCACCGAATTTCCCGACCTGATGCCGCGGACGCTGATCACGCGGGATGCGAGCGAGATCGCCCGCTTCCGCGAGGAGATGGGCGACATCATCCTGAAGCCGCTCTACGGCAATGGCGGCGCCGGAGTCTTCCATTCGGCGCGCGACGATCGCAATCTCTCGTCGCTGCTTGAAATGTTCGGCCAGATGTTTCGCGAGCCCTTCATTGCTCAGGAATATCTGCCGGCGGTCCGAAAGGGCGACAAACGCATCCTGCTCGTCGATGGCGAGCCGGTTGGCGCCATCAACCGCGTCCCGGCCGAACACGACGCCCGCTCCAACATGCATGTCGGCGGCCGCGCCGAGGCGACCGAGCTCACCGCTCGCGAGAAGGAAATCTGCGACCGCATCGGACCGGCGCTGAAAGAACGCGGCTTCCTCTTCGTCGGCATTGATGTCATCGGGGATTACATGACCGAAATCAACGTCACTTCGCCGACTGGAATCCGCGAGGTCAAGAAGTTCGGCGGCGCCGATGTCGCCGGCATGCTCTGGGATGCAATCGAAAAGAAACGCGGCTGACCTCCGCAATCGTTTAGGAACGTTCGACCTGCCCGATCGGCATGCCGCCGGCACGCCGATTTCACCTCACGCGCGTTTGTTCTATTATTGTTCTTGTTTTTAAGCGCGTACCGTGCAAGATTTGGCTTGCTACCGGCGGCGGTTGTGCGGTGCAGGCTGGAGCAATGGGGGGCATCATGGTCGCGCGCGTCAGCACGGTTGCGTTTCAGGGTATCGAGGGCGTTCCGGTCGACGTCCAGGTAATGGTGGCTCCTGGCAAGGTCGGCATGCAGATCGTCGGGCTGCCGGACAAGGCCGTTGCCGAAAGCCGCGAACGCGTCCAGGCGGCGCTGCACGCCTCGGGCCTGGCGCTGCCGGCCAAGCGGGTCACCGTCAATCTGGCGCCGGCCGACCTGCCCAAGGAAGGCAGCCATTTCGACCTCGCCATCGCGCTCGGCCTGATGGCGGCGCTCGGCGCCATCCCAGCGGATGCACTTTCCGGCTATGTGGTCATCGGCGAGCTCAATCTCGACGGCACGATCGCTCCAGTTGCCGGTGCGCTGCCGGCGGCGATCGGGGCCAATGGACTCGGCAAGGGGCTGATCTGCCCCGCCGAAAGCGGCGCTGAAGCGGCCTGGGCCGGCGCCGAGATCAATATCCTGGCGCCGCGCAGCCTGATTGCCATCGCCAATCATTTCCGCGGCACGCAGGTGCTCTCCCGCCCCGAACCGGCGGTCCCGGCGGCCGCCGCCGATCTTCCCGATCTCGCCGACATCAAGGGCCAGGAAAGCGCCAAACGGGCGCTGGAGGTCGCGGCCGCCGGCAATCACAATCTCCTGATGGTAGGCCCTCCCGGTTCCGGCAAGTCGATGCTGGCGTCGCGTCTGCCGTCCATCCTGCCGCCGCTCTCCCCAGCCGAACTGCTCGAAGTGTCGATGATCCATTCGATCGCCGGGCAATTGGCGGGCGGCAAGCTCTCCGACCGCCGGCCGTTCCGTGCGCCGCACCATTCCGCCACCATGGCGGCGCTGATCGGCGGCGGTTTGCGGGCAAAACCCGGGGAGGCGTCGCTCGCCCATCATGGCGTCCTGTTTCTCGACGAGTTTCCGGAGTTTCCCCCGCAGGTGCTCGATGCGCTGCGCCAGCCGCTCGAAACCGCCGAATGCGTCATTGCGCGCGCCAATCACCGTGTGAGCTACCCGGCGGCGATCCAGCTCGTCGCCGCGATGAACCCCTGCCGCTGCGGCATGGCCGGCGAGCCGGGCCGCAGCTGCGCCCGCGGCCCGCGCTGCATGGCCGATTACCAGGCGCGGATTTCCGGTCCGCTGATGGACCGCATCGATATCCGCATCGACGTGCCCGCCGTCAGTGCCGCCAACCTCATCCGCCCCGGCACGGCGGAGGCAAGCGCCGTCGTCGCGCGCCGCGTCGCCCGCGCCCGCGAGTTGCAGCGGGGTCGCTTCGCCGCCCTCGGCCATCCGGAATTGACGAGCAATGCCCGGGCATCGACGGCGATGATCGAGAGAATCGCCGAACCCGATTCGGCGGGGCTGCAGCTCCTCAGGGACGCCGCGGAAAAGATGAAGTTCTCGGCGCGCGGCTATCACCGTGTGCTGAAGGTGGCCCGCACGCTCGCCGATCTCGACGAAGCACCGACCGTCGGACGGATCCATCTCGCCGAAGCGATCTCCTATCGCGTCGCCGGCGAGCGCCTGCCGGTAGCGGCGTAGCGCTCGCCTGGCCCAGTTGCACAAATCCAAGTCCATCTCTCAAGGCCCGCTATCGTGTTCCCCTTCAACGGCACCTTCCAACCAAACCGTTTCGTTATGCCGCTCGCCCTTGTGGCAGGCATTCTCCTTGGACCGGCCGTGGGGTCGGCAGTGTCCGAGGACCCAAGCAAGCTCTCCTATGGGGCGAGAATCGGCATGACGATGACGATCGTTTCGAAGGAGGGAATTGGAACGGCAAACGCTGTGATCCGCCTGAAGCACACGCCGCAGGACGCGAAAGTCTTCTGCGTCGAATATCTCCGCGATGACTCGTTGCGCTGCATTGGAGACGTGATCGCGACGACGAAGCTCGCTGACCGCGTCACCGGCAATTGCGTCGAGCGCACCTGGACGGACATGCATGGCTCCAGCTATTCCTTTCACGGCTCCGCCAGGCAGTCTCCTGAAATGATCAAGAAAGGGCTGCTGTCGGAGACGGACTATCTCATCCGCCGCGACGGTGACGAGGCTTTTCTCCCAAACCTTTCGCTTGCCTCCTACGCCGAGAGGCTCGAAATTTTTCAAAGCCTTTGCCCCGGAATTGCGAAATAGCGCCACGAAACGCCGAAGCGTGCTGCACTACAGCGTCCGCGCCCTTTCAGGCGATCGCGATCAGGGACGGCGGGATGAACCTTTCATCGCCGAGTTCGCCTCGAAGATGAGATCGATGAGGGAGGTGCGGAGAGTGCGAAAGCGGCTTCGACCAAGGCCGACCTCATGAACAAGCCCGGCGATTGGCACGAGATCGTCGTCTCGCTGAACAGCGAGGGATCGAGCGCGGTATGGGCGGAAAACCGAGCACCTCCTCTCATCCCGCTCCGCAGTGCCCGCGCCTCTACCCGCCCAGCCCCTCGAAAAGCACCGTCGAAAGATAACGCTCCGCAAAGGACGGAATGATCACCACGATCATCTTGCCGGCATTCTCCTCGCGCCGGCCGACTTCGATCGCCGCCTGGAGCGCGGCGCCGGAGGAGATACCGACCGGTACGCCTTCGAGCGTGGCGACGAGCCGTGCCACTTCGACCGCTTCGCCCGCATTCACGGTGACGACCTCGTCATAGATCGAGGTGTCGAGGATCGGCGGCGCGAAGCCAGCGCCGATGCCCTGGATCTTGTGCGGTCCCGGCGTGCCGCCCGAGAGGACCGGCGACTCCTCGGGCTCGACGGCGATCACCTTGACCGACGGCTTGCGCGCCTTCAGCACCTGACCGGCGCCGGTGATCGTGCCGCCGGTGCCGATGCCGGAAACGAGGATATCGACGCCGCCTTCGGTGTCGTTCCAGATTTCCTCGGCGGTCGTCCTGCGATGGATTTCCGGATTGGCCGGATTTTCGAACTGCTGCGGGATGATGGCGTCGGGCAGCGTCTCGGTGAGTTCCTGCGCCTTGGCGATGGCGCCCTTCATGCCCTTTGCCCCTTCGGTCAGCACCAATTCGGCGCCGAGCAGCGACAGCATCTTGCGCCGCTCGACCGACATCGTTTCGGGCATGGTGAGGATCAGCCTGTAGCCTTTGGCGGCGGCCACGAAGGCAAGCGCTATGCCGGTATTGCCCGATGTCGGCTCGATCAGCGTCGTCCGGCCGGGCTCGATCTTGCCCTCCGCCTCAAGCGCTTCGATCATCGCGACGCCGATGCGGTCCTTGACCGAGGCGATCGGATTGAAGAACTCGAGCTTGGCAAGCAGGTTCGCCTTCACGCCCTTTTCGCTGGCGAGCCTGTCCAGCCGCACGATGGGAGTGTCGCCGATCGTTTCGGTGATTGATGAAAAGACGCGGCCGCGGCCGGGCTTGCGCGCTTCTGGCATTGTGCTTCTCCCGTTGCTCAAGATGGTTGTCATGAGAATAGGAACAATCAACGGTCCATTCCAGAGCGGGAAAGCGCCGGATGCGGGCAGGCGGAGGAAAAAGCGATAGCAAACCCGCCGGTTGGAGCATGTTTTTCCGGTCGGTGGATAGCACGGCGTGGAAAGTTCCGCTTGAGAACGCCGCACCATCGCTCGCAAAAATTGACCCGGTGACAAGAACGGCGTTGCTAGCGACTCGTTGAGCCGTGCACGTTCCGGAAAAACTGCGGAAGGGGAACGGCCTTGCCCGAAACTCACAATCTCATCGGCTTCGCGCTGATTGCGCTCGGCATGGTACTGACGCCGGGACCGAACATGATCTACCTGATCTCCCGTTCGATCTGCCAAGGCCCGGGCGCCGGCCTTGTCTCGCTCGGCGGCGTGGCACTCGGCTTCGTCTTCTACATGGTCTTCGCCGCGCTCGGCATCACCGCCCTGTTGCTCGCGGTTCCCTTCGCCCACAACGTGCTGTGCTTCGCCGGCGCACTCTATCTCCTCTTCCTCGCCTGGCAGGCCGTGAAGCCCGGCGGTCGCTCGCCGTTCCAGGTCCGCGACCTGCCGCAGGACGGACCGCGCAAGCTCTTCGTCATGGGCCTCGTCACCAGCCTGCTCAATCCGAAGGTGGCGGCGCTCTACCTTTCGCTGCTGCCGCAGTTCATCCGACCGGAATCCGGAAGCGTGCTCCTGCAGTCGCTCGTTTTCGGCAGCCTGCAGATCGCAATCAGCGTCAGCGTCAATGCGCCGATCGCGGTGACCGCCGGGTCGATCGCCGCCTTCCTCGCAGGCCGGCCCCTCTTCATGCTGGTGCAGCGCTGGATGATGAGCACCGTGCTCGCCGGCCTCGCCGTCAGCATGGCTGCCGAGGCGCGCCGGTAGGCGAGGTCACCCGTGAAAGGCCAGCTTGCACCCGGGGGACCGTTGCGCGATCCTCTTCGGCGGAGATTTTGACCATGTCCGGCAGATCAACATCCTTCAGCTTGACCGCGGCCCATGTTGCGCAGGTCCACAGAGCGATTGCGGACGGCGGTCCGGGATCCGGAGCGCAACTGCACACAGATGCGGACTATGACCACTGGGTGGCGCGGATAATGAAGTGCCATCCGGCTCCGGGCTTGCCAACCTTGCTCTTCGCCTATGGATCACTGATCTGGAGGCCGGAGATCGAGCATGTCAGGGAAGAGATCGGCATCGCCCGGGGCTGGCATCGTTCGTTCTGCTTGCGGATGCTTCGCTTTCGGGGAACACCCGATGAGCCGGGTCTGATGATGGCCCTCGACCGCGGCGGGCAGTGCCGCGGCGTTCTCTACGAACTGCCGAACGACGACCTCGAAGGCCAGCTCGGAAGGCTGTTCCGGCGTGAGTTCACCTATAAGCCGCCCAACAGCATGCCCCGCTGGATCAAGGTCGAGACGGGGCAGGGATCCGTTCCCGCTCTGGGTTTCGTCATGAACCGCGCTTCGTCATTCTATGCCGGAAGCCTTCCTCTCGAGGCCGTCGCCGAAGTCCTGGCGCGCGCCTGCGGTCATGTCGGCTCGGGCGCGGAGTATCTCCTCAACACGGTAACGCATCTTGAAGCCAGGGGCATTCGAGATCGCAATTTGTGGCGCCTACAAGCGCTCGTAGCGGAGTGCATCGAGCGCGATCGAGCCGTGGCGTCAAGCGAGCTCATTCAAACACTGGACGCATGAAGCTGCGCTCGTAGCTTAGAATGCAGCGCGTCTCCTCGGCATAGGCGAAGGCCGCTTGGCATTCAGGATCGGCGGCCATCTGCTCGCGATAGGTCTCGTAGGCTGCGAGCGAGGGAAAGCTGAAGAGCGCGAGCGCAATATTGTTGGCGCCCTCATGCGGCATGAAATAGCCGTGATGGCTGCCGCCGAGCCGGTTCACCAGCGGAATCCAGAGCTTGGCGTAATGCTCGAATTCCTTGAGCTTGTAAGGATCGATGACGTATTTCAAATAGCAGGTGATCATCAGGCGCTCCGTTCGGCGTGCTGCTTGATACGTGGGGCCGAACGAAGCGTCCAGCCGAGATTGGTGCCGGCCGCTGCCAGCAGGATCGCGGCCGATCCCAGGATCTGCACGGGCTGCAATTGGTGCCCGAAGGCAATGCGGTCGACCAGGATTGCGGCGATCGGGTAGATGAAAGAAAGCGCGCCCGTCACATGGGTCGGCAGCCGCTGGATCGCGCCATAGAGCAGGATGTACATGATGCCGGTGTGGACGACGCCGATGGTGATCAGCAAGGTCCACTGGATTGCGCTCTGCGGCAGCGGCGCCGTCATGGCAAAGGGGGCGAGTATCGCCGCGCCGGTCAAGACCTGGATCAGCGCGATAAGCTGCGGCGGCGTGCCCTTGAGCAGCTTGGTGACGATCGCCGCAATGGCGTAGAAGAAGGCGGCGCCGAGCGAGAGGGCGATCCCTGCGAGATAATGACCGGTTCCGGCTCCGCCCGCCGGCTTTGCGGAGACGATCGCCAGCATGCCGATGAAGGCGACCGAGAGCCAGAACAGCTTGGTTGGGGTGATCTTCTCGCCGAGGAAAAGCGCCCCGAGCCCGAGCAGCATGAAGGGCTGCGTGTTGTAGACCATCGTCGCAATCGAGATCGAGGCGTGCGAATAGGCTTCGAAAAGCAGCAGCCAGTTGACGACGATCGCCACACCGCCGAGCACGGAAAGCCCGACGACCTTCGGACGCAAGTGCCTGAGATCGATGAGGCCGAGGGCTGCGGCAAGGATTGCGAGCGTCACGGCCCCGAAGACGCAGCGCCAAAAGACGACGCCGGCGACCGGCTGTCCCGACATCAGTACGAACCAGCCGATCGTTCCCGATATCAGCATTGCCGCCGTCATTTCCGCGCTTCCGCGCCGCAAATCCTTGTTCATCGCTCTCGCTCCACTGATGACTTGACCGCCAGAGTAATGAGTCTGCTGATGCGAATATATGGATTGGCGAAGGAGATTGTGAGAGAATGCCTAATTGTGTAAGGGGAACTTCCCAAGTTGACTTACGGAGTTGCCGATGCTGGACGAACTTGACCGTCGTATCCTGGAAATTCTCGCCGCGAACGCCCGCGTGTCGCTGAAGGAACTCGCGCTGGAAGCGGGGCTCTCCTCGCCGAGCGCTGCCGAGAGGCTGCGCAAGCTAGACGAGCGTGGCGTGATCAACGGCTTTACCGTCTCCGTCAACCCGGCGCGGCTCGGCTATCCGCTGCAGGCGGTGGTCCGCGTCCGGCCGATGCCGGGCATGCTGCACATCGTCGAAAAGCTGATCCAGGAGACACCGGAAATCGTCGAATGCGACAAGATCACCGGTGACGATTGCTTCATCGCCAAGATGCTCGTCCGTGACATGGGCGAGCTCGACACGATCCTCGATCGCATCGCCGAAAAGGCGCAGACCAACACCTCGATCGTTAAGTCGACGCCGGTCAAGCGGCGCCTGCCGCCGCTATAGATTCTTGTTTATGCATGTCGTTATCCCAAAACCGCTGCACACTTTTGGCGGACATGCATCAGTTAGCTCCCGTCGAGCCGAAACCGCCGGCGCCGCGCTCGGTCGGCGCGGCGCCGTCTGCCTCGCGGATCGCCACCTGGATCACCGGGGCGATCACCATCTGGGCGATGCGGATGCCGCGCTCGACGATGAAATCCGTCTCGCCGAGATTGATGAGCAGCACCTTCACTTCGCCGCGATAGTCGCTGTCGATCGTGCCCGGCGTGTTGAGGCAAGTGATGCCGTGCTTGAAGGCAAGTCCGGAGCGCGGTCGCACCTGGCCCTCGTGGCCGGCGGGGATCTCGAAGATGAAGCCCGTGGGCACCAGCGCGCGAGCGCCGGGCGCAATCGTCATCGGCTGATCAGCGGGCACGGCGGCTCGCAGGTCCATGCCCGCGGCCCCGGCCGTCTCATAGGCAGGCAGGTCGAGGTCTCGCGCGTGCGGCAGACGGACGAGAGCGAGAGCAGGGTGGTCTATGGAATTGTGCATGGCCATTCCGCCATAAGCAGGATCGGTCTCCCGGCAGTCAATTGCATATTGCCGTCCGAGCCTGTAAAGGACGCGGCAACTCACAGGATACTCAGATCATGGCCGAAAGCATTGCCGAGGCGGTTTCCCGCCGCCGCACATTTGCGATCATTTCGCACCCGGACGCCGGTAAGACGACCCTCACCGAAAAGCTGCTGCTCTTCGGCGGCGCGATCCAGCTCGCCGGCGAGGTGAAGGCCAAGAGGGACCGCATCCAGACCCGTTCCGACTGGATGAAGATCGAGCGCGAGCGCGGCATCTCGGTCGTCACCTCGGTGATGACCTTCGAATACGACGACACGGTCTTCAACCTGCTCGACACGCCCGGTCACGAGGACTTTGCCGACGATACCTATCGCACGCTGACGGCGGTCGACGCGGCCGTCATGGTGATCGACGCCGCCAAGGGCATCGAGCCGCGCACGCTCAAGCTCTTCGAGGTGTGCCGCCTGCGCGACATTCCGATCATTACCTTCGTCAACAAGATGGACCGCGAGAGCCGCGACCCCTTCGAGATCCTCGACGAGGTCGAGCAAAAGCTGGCACTCGACTGTGCGCCGGTCACTTGGCCGATCGGCCGTTCGAAAACCTTCTGCGGCACGTATCATCTTGCCACCAACGAGGTGCGCGGCGCCGACACGCAGGAGCGGCTGACCAAGGTCAACGATCCGGAAATGGCCTCGCATCGCCTGCCGGAGAACGAGCGCGACGCCTTCATCGAGGAGACGATGCTGGCGATCGAGGCCTGCAAGCCCTTCGACCGCAAAGCCTTCCTCGAGGGCCATCTGACGCCGGTCTTCTTCGGCTCGGCGCTCCGCAATTTCGGCGTTCGCGACCTGATCAATGCGCTCAGCGACTTCGCGCCGCCGCCGCGCGCCCAGGTCGCCGACATCCGCACCGTCGAGGCGACCGACGACCGGATGACCGCCTTCGTCTTCAAAATCCAGGCGAACATGGACCCGAACCACCGCGATCGCATCGCCTTCGTCCGTGTCTGCTCGGGCAAGCTCGAGCGCGGCATGAAGGCGCGCCTGTCGCGCACCGGCAAGCAGATGGGGCTTACCGCCCCGCAGTTCTTCTTTGCCTCGCAGCGCCAGCTCGCCGATACAGCCTTTGCCGGCGACGTGGTGGGCATCCCGAACCACGGCACGCTTCGGATCGGCGATACGCTGACGGAAGGCGAGCCGCTCGTTTTCCAAGGCGTGCCGAACTTCGCGCCGGAAATCCTCCGCCGCGTGCGGCTCGAGGACGCGATGAAGGCGAAGAAGCTGAAGGAGGCGCTGCAGCAGATGGCGGAGGAGGGCGTCGTGCAGCTCTTCTCCCCCGATGACGGTGCGCCTGCCATCGTCGGCGTTGTCGGCGCGCTGCAGCTCGACGTGCTGAAGGAGCGCCTGCAGGCGGAATACGGCCTGCCCGTCTCCTTCGAAATGTCGCGTTTCTCCGTCTGCCGCTGGGTCTCCGCCGACAATCCCGCCGAACTCGAAAAGTTTATCGCGGCGCGGCGCGGCGACATCGCCCGCGACCTCGATGGCGACCCGGTGTTCATGGCCCAGGACGGCTTCTCGCTGCGCTACGAGTCGGAACGCTACCCGGCGATCAAAATGGTGGCGATCAAGGAATATCACGTCGCCAAGGCGGCGTGATCGACCCCCACGAGAATGACATTCGCAGCGCGAGAATCAGTTGGGCGCAGCAAGTGATGGAACGCCTCCATCAAGCATGGATTTGATCCTCGCTGTCGCGGTTGGAACGCGCCTTAGCCGTTCAAAGCTTTTTGGCAGCAGTGAGGCGATGACCAAGCGAATGGTGGCCGTTCAGCAATCAAGACGCGGCGCCGTCCGGCCCAATATCGCGCATCGAGGCTCGACGGACCAGACGGCGCGGATGGCGGCGCCGAGTTCGTCGGTCAGCCGTTTCACGTCGGCCGCCGCGCCGGCGTGCAGCGCCTCGGCGACGACCAGCACGCGCTTTGTCTCGTCGCGCACGGCCGAATAACCGCTCTGGCGGTTGGTCCAGCGTCGCGCATGGGCACGTTTCTCGGCGTCGGTGAAGATGACCTCCCGCGGCTCAGGATGTTCGATGTCGCCGGCAAATGTCATGTAGACCTCGTCGCCGTCAGCGTGCCGCACCTCGAGATGGGCCGCCACCTTGTCGAGATCGAAGACTGCGATCGGAATGGCAAAGGCGAGCGAAGCCGCATTGCAAAGATCGATCAGCGGATGGATTTTGGGTAGTGTTCCCTCCTTCCTGAACCGCCTGAGCAGCGCCTCGGAGGCTGAGCGATATTGCGTCGGCTTCATCCCCATGCGCGAAAAGGCGCGGCGCCAGGCCTGTATTTCGGGAAGATCACCCTCTGCGGCTTCTGCAAGTCGGGCTTTCGCGACGGCCTCGAACTCAGTGGCATGGGCCGCGACGGGCACGTCCCGATGGATGCCCTCGACATGGAGGACGCCCGCCGCAAGTTCGGGGAACTCTGTCCAGATATCGGTCGAGTGACGGAAATGCATGAGACTGCTCCTGTTCAATGAGGTTCGGGTCGTATCCGTAGGCTGCCCGGAGTCGTCGGCCTGGAAAGGCCGATGCAGAGCACCGCGGCAAGGACGCAGCCGATGCCGAGCAGTTGATGACGAGTCAGCGGCTCGCCGAGCACCGCAAAGGCGAAAAGCACGGCGGATACGGGCGCAAGCGCTGTGAAGACCGACGCTTCGGTACCGCTCACCTTGGCCAGCCCCGCATACCAGAGCAGGAAGCCGCCGACGGTCGGCACCAGTGCATAATACGCGACGGCGGCAATGGCGGCCGTGGTTATCGATCCGGCCCAGGGAACCTCCGCAAGCGCAATCGGCGCGGCGATCACGCCGCCGAGGCCGGCCATCAGACTGGATAGGGTCAGCGGTGGGATTGCGCGCTTCAAACGCTTGTTGAGGAGGATGAACAGCCCTTCGCAGATGACGGCGCAGAAGATCAGCACGCTACCGGTGAGCGAATGCATGCCGCCGGTCTCCGATCGAAAAACGATCGTCAGCACGCCTGCGGCGGCAAGAGCGATCGCGAGAAGCGTCGAAGGATGCGGTCTTTCACCAAGAATGACGATGGCGATCGCCGCCGAGACGACGGGAAGCGTACCGATGATCACGCCGGCATCTGCCGCGGGGGTGAGCTTCAAGCCGGAAATGAGCAGGGTCGTATAGCCGACGCTGCCGGCGCCGGCCTGCAGAAAAAGGATGAGCCAGTCGCCCCTTGGGAGCCGCGGCCACGGCGTTCGGGTTCGCCGCATCAGCAGCAGCAAGAGCGGGAAGGCGATGGCGAAACGCAGCGCCGTTGCGGTGAAAGGCGGCAGGCCGGCCGCGATGATCTTGCTCGCAGCAACCGTGCTCCCCACAAGAACCATCGCGAGAGAAAGATAGAAGTATCCCTGAGCTTGCTTCGACATGCTGCCCGCCATCCGTGATTGCTGACGGCAGAAAATCGGATCGGGGGGCGGAGGTCTTGAACGGAATTGCAGGTCCTAAAGCGCGTCGCATTCAACCATATTCATGCCACGCGCTTTGGGTCTTTGTTTTTGTGCATGTCGATGTCCCAAAACCGCTGCGCACTTTTGGGCGGCATGCCGACAGCCCGCGCATAGGCGCCTGGCGAAAACCCATATTTGCGGACGAATAGCCGCGTCATATGGCTCTGGTCGGCAAAACCGCCGGCAATCGCCGCCTCCGCAAGCGGCGTGCTCTCGCCGATCAGCCGACGGACGATATCGATGCGCCGTTGCATGAGATAGGCATGCGGCGTCAGGCCGGTCGCCTTGGCAAAGCCGCGCACGACCTGGAAGCGGCTCAAGCCGCTTTCGCGGGCGAGGTCCGCCAAGGTGAGCGGCGTCAGCGGATCGTCGTCGATCAGACTGATCGCCGCTGCGATCGAAGCGGGCACTTTTTGCCCGGTGGCGGATCGGGGGACAAGATGCATCGCCTCGGCAAGCAACGTCACCCCCAGTTCTTCCCAGCGAAGCGTCGCCTCGGCGCCGTCTGCGGTCGCTGCAGCCGCGAAGAGGGCGCGAAAGCGGGCCGCGAGGACAACGTTGCGGATGACCGGAACGGCGAACTCGCAGGTCCGCATTCGTCCTTCGCTGATGTCGCTGACGACAGCCTCGATCAGCGACGGCGCGAGATAGAGCATCCGCCAGGAGCGACCGGCGTCGCCGACCGGCGCGCCGTCGTGGACCTCGCCCGGATTGACGGTGATCACGTCGCCGGCTTCCGCCTCGACGGTGCCGCGCCCACTCAGCGAACTCTGCGCGCCTTGGTGAATGAGGCCGATGCCGAATTGCTCATGGGTGTGGCGCGCGAAGCGATGGCGTGTCGCGGCTTCGACCACGTCGACCCCGTCAATGCGGCGCGGCATCACCCTGAATTGGCCTTTCATCACGATCCGATCGCCGTCTGTGTTCTTCGTTGGGCCCGATGCTGGTATAGCCTTTCCGTTGTCCTGCGGCAAAGCGGCACGCGGTTCGGCTTCGAGGAGGTGGCAATGCTTTACACAGGACGCGCGTTGAAGCGCTTGCGCCTCATGCGCGGCATCAAGCAGAGCCACGTGGCGGAGCTCCTGGGCGTCACGCAGGCGACGGTATCGCGCTGGGAGACCGGCGTCCTGATGCCCGCCGAGGATCAGCGAGCCGCTCTCGAACGCCTCTTCGCGCCTCAGGCATCCGCCGCCGATGCGGCCATCAGGCGGCTCGTCGAAACCTCGACAGCGCGCGTCCATCTGATTTGCGACCACTCGCATCGGCTGCTGGCGGCGTCGCCGGCCCGGCGGAAGGAATGGCGACGAGATATGCTCGGAACGCCGATGTTCCGTTATGCGTCGGAGGGCATTCAGCAGGCTGAGGCGACGCTTCAAGACCTTGGCTGGTATCACGGCCAGACGTCGTCGCTTGTCGTCGCGACGGGGCCGAACGGCCGCGACGACGTGCCGATCCTCGCGGGCAGCGTGCTGTGGGAACGCATTCCACTTTCGGACGGAGCGATCGGCCGCCTGGTGACGACGCTGACGTGATCGCGGGGGTATAATTTATGCCTTGTCGCTCCTCGCCGGCCGCGTTTAGCCTTCCAGGAAACGAGGAGCGAACGGATGACAATTCTGGTGACGGGAAGCGCTGGCCATCTCGGCGAGGCGCTGATGCGAGTATTGCGCCGGGCGGGGCGCCCGGTGCGCGGTGTCGACATCAAGCCCTCGGAATTCAGCGACCATCTCGGCTCGATCGCCGATCCCGCCTTCGTCCGGCACGCCGTCAAGGGTGTGCGAGCCGTCATCCATGCGGCGACACTGCACAAACCGCATGTGGCGACGCACGGCTATTCGGAATTCGTCGATACCAATATCACCGGGACGCTCAACCTGCTCGAGGCCGCAGCCGATGCGGGCGTCGGCGCCTTCGTCTTTACCAGCACCACCAGCGCTTTCGGTTCCGCGCTGACGCCGGCGCCTGGCGCGCCGGCCGCCTGGATCACCGAGGATGTCACGCCGATTCCACGCAATATCTACGGCACAAGCAAGCTTGCGGCGGAAGGACTCTGCGAACTCTTCGCCCGGCGGCACCGGCTGCCCACCATCATTCTGCGCACCTCCCGATTTTTTCCCGAGGCCGACGACGATGCGGAAATCCGGGGCCGCTATGAAACGGAGAATGCTCAGGCGAACGAACTCCTCTACCGCCGGGCCGATATCGAAGACGTGGTGAGCGCGCATCTGGCGGCGGTGGAGCGGGCAGAGGAGATTGGCTTCGGGCGCTATATCGTCTCGGCGCCGACGCCCTTTTCGCCTAACGACCTGGCCGAGCTCAGGACGGACGCCGCGCGCGTCGTCCTGAGCCGATTCCCGGAATGCGAAGCGTTCTATGCAGAGCGGGGCTGGAAGCTCTTTCCGTCGATCGACCGGGTTTATGTGAGTGCCCGGGCAATCTCGTCTCTCGGCTGGCGGCCCAAATATGATTTCCGGCACGCGCTTTCTTGCCTTCGCCGGGATGAGGATTTCCGAAGTCCCTTGGCGCGTGAGATCGGCTCGAAGGGCTACCATGATACGGTGTTCGCCGAGGGGCCCTATCCGGTGGCGTAGTGGTACGCGGAGATTGCGCGGGGTCGGATCTGCGGAGTACCCCTGGGTCGCACCCCCCTCTGCCCTGCCGGGCATCTACCCCGCATGGGGGGAGATCGGCAAGCGGCGATGTCCTGCTCAATCAACTACACTGAGACATGCCGTTGCCTCGGCGACCTCGGCATTGTCGAATTTAAGGTCGGCCAAGGCATTGCTTCTGGCCAATCTCCACCCTTGTGAGGGAGATGCCCGGCAGGGCAGAGGGGGTATCAACACCCTCTCTTATTCCCGCGGCCGCCCCGGCAGCGCGCTTATGTCGCCGACCCAAGGCAGGGCGGAGGAGCACCAGATCTGCGAACGCGGCGTGAGTTCGGCCCGCTGGTTGATCGTGCCGACACGGATGCCGATCTCCTCCGCGTCCTCATCCGTGCCCGTGGTATAGACCGGCGAGCCGCATTGCGGGCAGAAGAATTGCAGCCTTTTGCGCCCGTTCTCGGCGATCTTGACGTAGAGCTTCGGTTCGCCGCCGGTGAGCCGGAAGGAGGCGCGCGGCGCGCTCGCCGTCACGCGATAGGCGGAACCGGTGAGTTTCTGGCAATCGGTGCAGTGACAGATCGAGACGTCCTCGGGATCGATTTCCGCCTCATAGGTGACGAAGCCGCAATGGCACTGGCCGTCGATGTGCATGGGAGGGCTCCTCGTCGCTTTGCCTCAGCAAGATACGATAGGGCGCCCGCCCGTTTCGTCGAGTGTATTGCCGCCCCGGCTCAGATGCCGGTGAACAGCCACTCGTGTTCCTTGGCATTGTGGAACTTCCAGATCCGCTTCGGCCCGGCCATGACGTTGAGATAATACGAGTCGTAGCCGTGAATGGCGGCGACCGGATGGTAGCCCTTCGGGACGAGCGCCACGTCGCCGTCTTCCACCGCCATGGTCTCGTCGAGCGATCGGTCGTCCGTGTAGACGCGCTGCATGGCAAAGCCCTGCGGCGGGTTGAGGCGGTGGTAATAGGTTTCCTCGAGATAGCTTTCGGCCGGCAGGTTGTCCTGGTCGTGCTTGTGCGGCGGGTAGGAGGAGGTGTGGCCGCCCGGCGTGATCACCTCGACGACCAGCAGCGACTGAGCCGAGCCGTCGTCCTCCGGCATGATATTGGTGACGTAGCGGGTATTGGTGCCCTTGCCGCGCGTCATCTGCGGATGCGTGCCGGGGTGGATCACCTTCGCCTCGAAGCCTTCGCCACCGGGTGCGGAGCAGACGGCGAGCTCGAGGTCGGTCGTGGCTTCGGCCTGCCATGCGCTGCCCTTCGGCACATAGACGGCATAGGGCTGACCCTCGAAGGGCGTCATGCGCTCGCCGAGTTCGCCGAAATCCTCGCCGTCGACGGAGATCTTCGCCCTGCCGCTGACGAGCACCAGGCAGAATTCCTTCTCGCCCGCTTCGCCGCCGGTCTTTTCCCCTGGCTTCAGCCGGTTAAGCGCGAAACCGACATAGGTCCAGCCGGCGCTCTCCGGCGTGATGTCCTGGACCAGACCGGTTTGCGCCTTCGGTTTGACGAGCAGTTTGGACATGTGACGGTCTCCTGATTTTCTTCCTTGTAGCCGCGTCTCGGCCCGCCCCTTTCCTCGGGTTTAACCCGAAGACTAACCCTCTCCCTGCAGGGGGAGAGGGGACTTTAAGCGGCGCTGCATATCCCTTCTCCCCGCGAGCGGGGAGAAGGTGGCGGCAGCCGGGTGAGGGGGCGCTGCCAACGAATAAGAGCTTACTTGTCCAGCCCCGCTTCCTTCGCAAACGCCTTCAACGATTTCAGGCCCAAGGACTGGTATTCGAACGGATTGCGCACCGCCGAATCCTGCTCGGCCTCGATCACCAGCCAGCCATCATAGCCGTGTTCGGCGGCGATTTTCAGCACCGGCAGGAAGTCGACACCGCCTTCGGCATCGCCGGGTACCGTGAAGACGCCGCGGCGCACGCCTTCGAGGAATGAGAGTCCTTCGCCTTCAACCACTTTGCGGACCGCCGGACGGACGTTCTTGCAATGAATGTGACGGACGCGGTCCATGTATTTCTTCGCCACTTCCACCGGATCGGAGCCGCCGAACCAGGCGTGCCCGGTGTCGAGCAGCAGCTTCGTCGCCGGCCCTGTGTTTTCCATCAACAGGTCGATCTCCTCGCCGCTCTGGACGATCGTGCCCATGTGGTGGTGATAGACGAGGTCGATGCCCTGGTCGGCGCAATACTCAGCGATCACCTCGAGATCCGCGCCGAACTTCTTCCACTGATCGGCCGGCAGCACCGGCTTGTCCCTGACGAGCGACTTGGAATCGTCGCCATGGATGGCGTTCGAGGTCTCGCAGACGATCGCCACCTTGCAGCCATTGTGCTTCAAAAGATCGAGATGCGGCTGGATCGCCTTTTTCTCGGCCTCGACGTCATGGGTCAAGAGATTGGTCGAGTGCCAGCCGGAGACGAAGACGAGGTCGTAGGAGCCGAGCTTCTGCTTCAGCGCCTCCGGATCGGACGGCATCTTGTGGCCCTTCTCGATGCCGTCGAAGCCGATCTTCTGGCAATCGGAGAGGCAGTCCTCGAGCGTCAGATGCGCGCCGATCGAATGGTCGTCGTCGTTGCTCCAGGCGATCGGGTTGGTTCCGTAGCGGATCATGGTCTCACTTTCTGGTTTGTCTGCTCGAAGCGGTTGCTTCGTTATCTTTTGGCGCAATGCCCCTCAACCTACCGCCACCTTCTCCCCGTAAGGACGAGGAGAAGGGATATGCCGCGGCCTCCGAAGTCCCCTCTCCCCGCTTTAGGGAGAGGGCTAGTCCTCGGGTTAAACCCGAGGAGAGGGGCCCCTGAATGTACTGGAACCCGTGGTTTATTGAGATCAACCGAAGCGCTGCGACTGCAGTGCCTTCTCGTAACCGTCGCGGGCCACCTTCACCTGCTCGCGCTCAGAGACTTCCGGAACGGCGACGTCCCACCAATGGCCGCCGGCCTCGGTCGTGATCAGCGGATGGGTGTCGATGACGATCACCGTGGTGCGGGCCTCGTTGGCGGTTTCGGCAAGCGCCGCTTCGAGTTCGGGTATCGAGCCGACCTTGCGGGTGACGGCTCCCATGGCGGCGGCATGCGCGGCGAAGTCGATCTGCGGCAGTTCTACGTGATGCGTGTCCTGAAGCAGATTGTTGAAGTTGGCGCCGCCGGTCTCCATCTGCAGCCGGTTGATGCAGCCGTAGCCGGCATTGTCGAGGAGAACGATGGTGAACTTGGCGCCGAGCATGATCGACGAGGCGATCTCCGAGTTCAGCATCATGTAGCTGCCGTCGCCGACCATGACGATCACGTCGCGCTCGGGCCTGGCAAGCTTGACGCCGAGGCCGCCGGCAACCTCGTAGCCCATTGTCGAGAAGCCGTATTCCATGTGGTAGCCGCCGGGCTCTTCCGCCTGCCAGAGCTTGTGCAGCTCGCCGGGCAGACCGCCGGCGGCGCAGACGAGCGTCGTCTTGTTGCCGCCGCGGGCGCGCTGGACGGCACCGATCACCTGGGCGTCGGAGGGCAGCGCCGCATTGGTCGTGGCCGTCGCCTTGTCGGCCGCGGCCATCCATTCGGCCTTGCCGGCCTTCGCCTTTTCCGTCCAGCTCCGGTCGACCGTGTAGCCACCGAGCCCGCCGGACAGGCGGTTGAGGCCGACCCGCGCGTCGCAGATCAGCGGCAGGCCGTTGTGCTTACCGGCGTCGAAGGGCTGGACATTGAGGCCGATGATTTTCATCTCGTCGTTCTTGAAGAGCGCCCAGGAACCGGTGGTGAAGTCCTGGAGGCGCGAGCCGACGGCGAGCACCAGGTCGGTCTCCTCGGCAAGCCGGTTGGACGCGGAGGTCCCGGTGACGCCGACCGAGCCCATGTTGAACGGATGCGAATGCGGCAATGCGGACTTGCCGGCCTGCGTCTCGACGACTGGGATGCCGTGCCTTTCTGCAAAGTTAGCGAGGTCTGCGGTCGCTTCGGAATAGAGCACGCCGCCGCCGGCGATAATGATCGGCTTCTTCGCGGACTTGAGCAATTCGATCGCCGATGCCAACTCGTCGAGGTCCGGTTCGATGCGGCGCGGCACCCAGACCTTCTCTTCGAAGAAGGATTCCGGATAGTCATAGGCTTCCGCCTGCACGTCCTGGCAGAGCGACAGCGTCACGGGACCGCAATCGGCCGGATCGGTCAGCACCTGCATGGCGCGGCGAAGCGCCGGGATGATCTGTTCCGGCCGGGTGATACGGTCGAAATAGCGCGACACCGGACGGAAGCAGTCATTGGCCGAGATGGTGGCATCGCCGAAGTTTTCCACCTGCTGCAGCACCGGATCGGGCCGGCGGTTGGCGAAGACGTCGCCGGGCAGGAACAGGACAGGCAGGCGGTTGACATGGGCGAGGGCCGCCGAGGTGACCATGTTGAGGGCGCCGGGGCCGATCGAGCTCGTGCAGGCCATGAAGCGGCGGCGGAAGCTCGCCTTGGCAAAGGCGATCGCAGCGTTCGCCATGCCCTGCTCGTTTTGGGCGCGGTAGGTCGGCAGGGTTTCGCGGATGGCGTAGAGCGCCTCGCCGACGCCGGCGACGTTGCCATGGCCGAAGATAGCGAAGACGCCGCCGAAGATCGGCACGCGCTTGCCGTCGATGATCGTCATCTGCCGGGTCATGAACCGCGCCACGGCCTGTGCCACGGTCAGGCGCACGGTTTTCTGGCTCATCTTGAATTTCCTCCAGGTGGCGAAGTCCGCTTCGCCCATTGTCGTTTTTAATGCCGCAGGCCGGCTATAAGTACAGCAGGCTTCGGGTGCTTCCCACGTCCTTCCTGCTTAGGCAGCCTTTGTTTCACCCAAGCGCAGCCAGAGATCCACCAGCGCCTTGAACTTCGCCGCCATGTCGGCGACGGCCTCGTCGTCGCTCATCGAACCGGTGAGCCAGCTCTTGGCGGCGTCGGCAAAGATCGTCCGGCCGACGGCAAATCCTTTCACCGACGTCGACGTCCTCGCCGCCGCGAACCCGTCCTTCAGCACGTCGTAAGGGGCCTCGAGGCCGAGCAGGACGACGCCCCGGCAGAGCGGGTCACGGTTTTCGATGACGGCGTCGATGTCCGCCCAGGCGCCGCGGCTCGCCTGCGGCTCGAGCTTCCACCAATCGGGTTTCAGGCCGGCATCATAGAGCTCGTTCAGCGCCCGCGGTATCGTGTCGTCCTCAAGCGGTCCGTGCTTGCCGGCGATGATTTCGATCAGGATCTCGCGGCCGACCTTGCGGGCCGCCTCGAAAGCCGAACGAAGCTTGGCGATCTGCGCGGCCTTCATTTCGGCCGGATCGTCCGGATGGTAGAAGGAGAGCACCTTGATGCAATGGTCGACGGGCCAGTCGATAAGCCGGCTGCCGAGATCCTGGCTGAATTCGAACTGTAGCGGCCGCGAGCCCGGCAGCTCGATCGGCTTGCCGATCCAGAAATCGCGGTAGGCACCGGCGGCATAAAGGGCGTCTCGGCCGTATTTGTCGTCGATCAGCATGCCGAAGCCGGACCGGCCGGCGGCGACTTCAGCAGCGGCCTTGACGGCGAGCGCCTTGAAGGCCGGGATGCGCGCCAGCAGCTCCGGCTTGCCCTCGGCGATATCCTCCAGCTGGCTGCGGTGGTCGATGGCGAGCGCCATCAGCAGCGGGATGTCGCGGCGGCGCGTCGTCGCCCAGTGCACGTGGTTGATCGCCTCGTCCTTGCGCAGCGCCTTTTCCTTGCTGCCGTGCTCCAGGAAGAACTGCAATTCAGTCCAGGTCGGGATCTCCGGCGCGCAGAGCAGCCGCGATACCGCGAAGGCGCCGCAGGCATTGGCCCAGGTGGCCGAGGTCTCATGCGGCTCGCCCTTCAACCAGCCGCGCAGGAAGCCGGACATGAAGGCGTCGCCGGCGCCGAGCACGTTATAGACCTCGATCGGGAAGCCCTTGCCGACAATGCCGTCCTCGAGATCGTCGGAGATCGGCCCGTCATAGACGATGCAGCCCATCGGTCCGCGCTTCAAGACGATCGTCGCGTTCGACAGCGACCGGATGGTCTTCAAGGCTTGCAGCAGGTCGCTCTCGCCAGACGCGATGAGCACCTCTTCCTCGGTGCCGACGATCAGGTCGCAATCGCCGAGCACGGTCTTCAGGTGCGCCGAGACGCGGTCGGAAGCGATGTAGCGGCTTTCGCCCGCATCGTGGCCCGCGAGGCCCCAGAGGTTCGGGCGATAGTCGATGTCGAAGACGATCTTCGCGCCGCTTTCCTTGGCGATCCGGATCGCCTTGCGCTGCGCGGCATCGGTGTTGGGCTTCGAGAAATGCGTGCCGGTGACGAGGACCGCGCGGGCGGAGCGGATGAAGTCCTCCGCGATGTCATCTTTATTGAGCGCGTTGTCGGCGCAATTGTCACGATAGAAGAGCAGCGGAAACGACTTTTCGTTCTCGACGGAGAGGATCGCGAGGGCGGTCAGCCGTTCCGGATCGGTGACGATGCCGCGCGTCTCCACGCCCTCGCGTTGCAACTGTTCGCGGATGAAGCGGCCCATCTGCTCGTTGCCGACGCGCGTCAGCAGCGCCGATTTCAGCCCGAGGCGCGCGGTGCCAACCGAAATATTGCAGGGGCAGCCGCCGACCGATTTGGCAAAGCTCGCCACGTCCTCGAGCCGCGTGCCGATCTGCTGACCGTAAAGGTCGACCGAGGCTCTGCCGATGGTGATGATGTCGAGGGGCTTGGCGCCCTTTGCCGATGCCGATGGTATCTGGCTCACTGCTTCCTCCCCGCGGACGCCGCGCCGGCGCCGACAGATTTCGTTAGGTGCTGGGCGATGAGCGTATGAAACATAAATTCCGTCCTTTCGTCAATATGGAATTTTCGTTCTATATTGACGCGGCATCTTCGGCGCGACGGCGTTTTTCGGCGATCGCCACCGTCAGCGCCATGGCGAAGGCCATGCTGGCCGACAGCGAACGGAAGCCGGCGTGGTCGGCCTCGACGAGCTCGAACCAGACCTTCGACGACTCGGCGAGGGGCGAGAAGGCAGAGTCTGTCAGCGATACGACCGGAACCCTTCGATTCGCCAAAAGCCGAGCCTGGGCCGCGCTCTCGGACGCATAGGGCGAGAAGCTGACGGCAAAGGCGGCATCCCCTTTCGTCGCCATCGCCAGCATGTCGTCGTCGATGCCGGCGGCCGTGCCGACATGCTGGTATTTCACCTTCAGCTTGCCGAAGGCATAGGCCATGTAGCTGGAGATCGGGTAGGAGCGGCGCTTGGCGATGAGATAAATCGTCTCCGCCTTGGCGAGGATGTCGACCGCCTGCTCGAAGGCCTCCGGATCGACAGATGTCGCGATATTGTCGAGCGAGCGATGCGCGGCAGCAACGAAGCCGTTGAAGATCGAGCCGCTTTCGAGCTTGCTGTGCTCGTTGCCGCGCAGCGCCTTCAACCGGTCCTCGTAACCCGGTGTTCGCTCACGCAGGCGCGCCCGAAAGATCTGCTGCAGGCTCGAAAAGCCTTCGAAGCCGAAATGCTGGGCGAAGCGCACCAGAGTCGACGGTTGGACGTCGGCCGAGGTGGCGATGCTCGCTGCCGTGCCGAAGGCGATTTCGTCCGGATTGTCCAGCGAATAGGCGGCGACCTGTTTCAGCCGCTTCGGCAATTGCGCCTTGCGTTCGAGGATGACGGCCTTCAGCGCCTCGAAATCCTGCGGGGCATCCGTGGTCGTCTCCGATGTCGACATCGTTCAGCGTCTCCAGGCTCGCTTGTTCTATTTGCCTCACTCTAATCGATTAGGCGATATGGGCATAGAACGGACGTTCTATTTTTATGGATTTTCCGTAGCGGTGAAAAGCCGTTTGGCCCCTCATCCCGCTGCCGCGACCTTCTCCCCGCGCGCGGGAAGAAGGGATATGCCGCGCCCTCCAAGTCCCCTCTCCCCGCTTGCGGGGAGAGGGTTAGGGTGAGGGGCGATTCCCGGGCGTCGTTTCCTCTCGAGAAGAAAACGCCGTCAGCCGATCTCTACCCATTCGTTGCTCCTGGCCGAGCGGTAGGTGGCCGAAAGCACCTTCTGGACCTCGTAGCCCTCGCGGAAATCGGTAGTCGGTCTCCCTCCTTTGGCGATCGCCTCCAGGAACTCGTGAACTTCGATCGCCTTCAGGTCGTTGAAGCCGATCTGGTGTCCCGGTGCCACGCAGAAGGCGCCGTAGGGCGGGTGTTCCGGTCCGGCCCAGATGGTGCGGAAGCCGCGGCTCTTGATGTCGCCGTCGGTCGAATAGACCTTGATTTCGTTCAGTCGCTCCTGGGTGAAGACGATGCTGCCCTTGGAGCCGTAGATTTCGAAGTCATGCTGCATCTTGCGGCCGGTGGCGATCCAGTTCGCCTCGAAGCTGCCGCTGGCGCCGCTTTCGAAGCGAACGAAGGCCCGGGCGATGTCGTCGACCTCGACGGGGCGGGTCTCGGCCGCGCCGCGGGAGACCGGGCGCTCCGGTATATGGATGACCGTTTCCGCCAGGACGGATTTGATCGGTCCGACCAGGTGGCGCATGCAGGCGATGATATGGCTGCCGATATCGGCAAGCGCGCCGCCGCCGCTCCTCGGATCGAGCCGCCAGGCCCAAGGAATGGTGGCGTCGGCCATGAAGTCTTCCGCGTGAATGCCGCGGAACGAGCGGATCTCTCCGATCTCGCCGCTGTCGATGATCTCCTTGGCGAAGAAGATTAGCGGGTTCTTCAGGTAGTTGAAGCCGACCTGGGTGACGAGACCGGCCTTTTCGGCGGCCCCGACCATCTCGGCGCAGTCGGCAACGGTCGGTGCCAGCGGCTTTTCGCAATAGACGTGCTTGCCATGGGCGATGGCTGCAAGCGCCATTTCCTTGTGCAGGAGGTTCGGCGTGGTGATGTCGATGATGTCGATGTCCGGGTCTGTCAGGAGCTCGCGCCAGTCGGCGGTCGCCTTGCGGAAGCCGAGGCGTGCGCGGGCAGCCTCGGCACTCTCTGCGGTGACGTCCGCGACCGAAACCAAATCCAGGTCGAAGGGCAGGTCGAAAACCCGCGAAGCGATCGTGAAGCCGAGCGCATGGGCCTTGCCCATGAATCCCGTACCGATCAGGCCGACACCCAGTTTGCGTTTGCCGCTCATGCCATTCCTCCCGGCCGAACCTTCGTATCCGGGTGGAAATGAAATGAAATGTAAGAAGCTTGTCAATATGGAATGTTTGTTCGAAATCGCTTTCCGATATCAAGCGAGACAGCGCATGTGACGGCAGGCCCGCTGTCGTTGAAAAGCACGCCATGCGAAAAGTGTTAACGCATTTTTACCATGTTCCGTTGGAACATCGCCGTGACGATCGTCGGCGAATCGCCTTTTATCGAAGAACCCGAACCGGAGTGATCGACGCATGTGCCGCTGGGCAGCCTATCGTGGAGAGCCGCTTTATCTCGAGGAACTGGTGACGTCGCCGGCGCATTCGCTGATCGAGCAATCCCATTGCGCGACACGGGCGAAGACCGCCACCAATGGCGACGGCTTCGGCATCGCCTGGTATGGCGACCGCCCCGAGCCTGGCCGCTATCGCGACATCCTGCCCGCCTGGTCCGACTGCAACCTGAAGAGCATTGCGCGGCAGATACGCTCCCGCCTGTTTCTGGCCCATGTCCGTGCTGCGACCGGCGGCGGCACCCGGCGCGACAATTGTCACCCCTTCGTGCATGGCCGCTGGGCCTTCATGCACAACGGCCAGATCGGCCATTTCGAGCATCTGCGGCGGCCGATGGAAAACATGCTCGCCGACGATCTCTATGCGGCCCGCACCGGAACGACGGATTCGGAGCTGCTTTTCCTGCTCGCCCTGCAGTTCGGCCTCGACCGCGATCCGCTTGGCGCGGTCGCCGAGGCGCTCGGCTTCGTGGAGCGCCTCGCAGAACAACTCAGCCTTAAGGTGCTCGTCCGCTTCACCGCGGCATTTTCCGACGGTGAGGATCTCTATGCGGTGCGCTACGCCTCCGACCGCAAGGCGCCGACGCTCTATGCCGCCCCGATGGGAGCGCAGGGCGGTTACTGCCTCGTATCGGAACCCCTCAATGACGACGACAACGCATGGGCCGAGATACCGGATGGCTCGGCCGTCATCGTCGGTGAAAACGGCGTCGACGTTCGCCTTTTCAGCGCCGCCGACCTTCCGGCACGGGAGTCCGTTGCCTCCGCCTCCTCTTCCGCGAAGATCGCAAGCCCTGTTGCCTGATCGAAGCGGCGCTTCTTATGACAACAGTTTCGCGGCGATCAGGCTTGCGAGCTTGTCGGCCACTTCGTCCTTGCCCATTTCCGGCCACTCCTCGGTGCCGTCGCGGGCGATGAGCTTCACCCGGTTCCTGTCGCCGCCCATGATCCCAGTTGCCGGCGAGACGTCGTTTGCGACGATGTAATCGGCGCCTTTCCTTTCAAGCTTTGCCCGGCCGTTCTCCGCGACGTTTTCCGTCTCCGCGGCAAAGCCGATCACCAATTTCGGGCGCGATGCATGATGGCCGATGGTCTTCAGGATGTCGGGATTTTCGGCAAGTTGCAGCGGCGGCGGTGCCTCGCCCGGCCGCTTCTTGATCTTGTTGCCGGCGGCGGAAGCGACGCGCCAGTCGGCGACCGCCGCCACCATCACCGCTACATCGGCCGGCAGCGCCGCGACGACCGCGTCGCGCATCTCATCGGCGCGCTCGACCCGCACGACCCGCACGCCCGCGGGGTCGGGGATCGTTACAGGACCGGAGACGAGAGTGACGTCGGCCCCGAGCCGCGCCAGCGCCGCGGCGATGGCATGACCCTGCTTGCCGGATGAGCGGTTGGCGATATAGCGGACCGGGTCGATCGGCTCGTGCGTCGGCCCGGAGGAGACGATAGCCTTGCGCCCGGCAAGCGGCTTTGCGCCGGCGAGTAAGTCCTCGATCGCCGCGACGATCTCCAAGGGTTCGGCCATCCGGCCTTCGCCGGCCTCGCGGCTTTCCGCCATCTCGCCGGAGGCCGGCCCGACGAAGCGGATGCCGTCGGCGGCAAGCGTCGCGCGGTTGCGGCGGGTCGCTGGATGCGCCCACATCTTCGGGTTCATCGCCGGGGCGACGAGCACGGTGCGATCGGTTGCGAGCAGGATCGTCGAGGCAAGGTCGTCGGCATGGCCGCTCGCCATCTTGGCCATTAGGTCGGCGGTCGCCGGCGCCACCACGACGAGGTCGCACTCGCGCGCCAGCCGGATATGCCCCACATCCTGCTCGTCCTCGCGTGAAAAGAGCTCCGTATAGACGTGTGAGGCCGAAAGCGCACCGACCGCGAGCGGCGTCACGAACTGCTGCGCCCCGGCAGTCATTACCGGCCGGACCGTGGCGCCGCGTTCGCGCAGCCTGCGGATGAGGTCCAGGCTCTTATAGGCCGCGATGCCGCCGGAAATCATGAGGAGAATACGCTTGCCCGACAGTGTCATTCCGCTTCGGCTTTTCGCCGCTCCTTGCTGTATGACGCGAGCCTATCCGAGGCGACTGACCCGCGCAATCGGAGGCTCAAGGCTGCGCCCGCCGGAATGACGCTGCACCCTGCGGCTGAAATCCGCCGCAGGGCACAAAGCGCTGTGCTGCCGCTGATGCCGGATCAGCGCTCGTAGGTGACCTCGATCGTCGCCTGGTCCAGCGCGTTCGCTCGGGTAAAGAAACCGACCATGGCGGCGGGGGCGTCCTTGTCGAGAGGAAGCTTGTCGACGGACAGCGCGTAGACCGTGAACTGGTAGCGGTGTGGTCCATGACCTTCCGGCGGGCATGCACCGCCATAGCTGGACGAACCGAAATCGGTGCGGCCCTCGATCGCGCCGATCGGAAGCTTTCCGCCTCCGCTCGCCCCATTCGCGAGCTCCGTCGCATCGGCCGGAAGGTTGAATACCGTCCAATGCCACCAGCCGGAGCCGGTCGGGGCGTCAGGATCATAGGCCATGATCGCGAAGCTCTTGGTGCCCGCGGGCGCGCCCGACCATTGCAATTGCGGCGAGATGTTCTTGCCGCTGCAGCCGAAGCCGTTGAAGACCTGGGCGTCGGCCATGGTCCTTCCGGCCGCCAAGTCGTTCGAGGTCAGTTTCATTTCGGCGTGCGCGGCGGTAGCGCCGAGGAAGCTCAGGGCTAGAAGTGTGGTGATGAAGCGCATGGATCTTTCCTGCAGTTGCTGGAGCAATTCCAGGAAAAGTGTGCAACGGTCTTTCCGTACGGAATTGCGTAGTTTCAGAGGGTTAGGTCAGTTCAGTGTTTCAGGGAAACAATGAGGTGATCTGACAAAGAAACCCTATCCCCAGACGGACACAGCGTCTCTCCTGATCTGCTCAACTTCTGTCCCGATCCGCTCAAAAATTCCGAGATCGCCGCGTACCTCGCGCGGATTGATGCCGAATCGCTCCTTGAACCTTGCCGAGAACTGCGATGGCGAGTCGTAGCCGACCTCCTGGGCGACATGGGCGATCGGCAGGGTGGTCGTTTGCAGCAGCGCCAGCGCCCGCGTCATGCGCGTATCGCTCAATGTTTCGGTGAAACTGGTGTTTTCCGCCGCCAGCTTACGCCGAAGCGTGGCCTCGCTCATGTTGAAGCTGCGTGCGGCCTGGCCGAGGGTCCAGTTGCGGGCAGGCTCGGCTTCGATCATCTGGCGCAGGCGATGCTGCAAAAGGGGATTTCCCTGGACGCCCAATACGGCGCCGCTCAGAGCAAACCAGGTGATGAGTTCCATCAAGCGGACCGTCGCCACGGGGGCGGGGAGCCTCGAGATATTTTCCGGGGAGCAGCAGAAGTCAAACAGAGCCACGGCCTCGGCGGGCAGGTGCAAAGCCTTCACGGGAAGGGCGGTTCGAGGTGGCGTGATGAAAGCCAGGCGGGCATATGTTTCCTCGAACAACGGACGCGGTACGGGTAGGATGCGCGCTTCGTAGTTCTGCGGTGCCTTGGGAATGTTCTCCATCGTCATGGGTTGGTGGTCGGGCAACAGGCCAAACTCGCCGGCTGTGAGCAGCAAAGGCGTGTCGCGGATGACCACGACCTTGTTTCCCGAACGCACATGGATAAGCACCGGGGTGGTGTTCGTCAGGCGATGAAGGCAGGTTCTTCCGCCCTGGCGGATGACGGCGCCGGCCACAACAGGAGGAGTTTCGTGCTTCATGTGCTGGTCTCCCGATTTGGCGAACGGCAATGACAGTTCCGACGGTCGATCGCAAGACGCGGGACCCGTGAATCGGTCAGAGCTACTCCGTGCCGGTGGGGGCCGCAGGCACGCTTCCTCCGATCACGGCCGCAGACGCGCCATCGCGAAGACGTCGGCATATGCTCCGTCGCGCAGCGCATAGGATTTCAACACGCCTTCGGTGACGAAACTGGCATTGCGGTAGAGGCCGATCGCCGCCTCGTTGTCGGTGAAGACCGTCAGTTCGATGCGTAAAATGCCGAGCCAGCGGTCCGCGGCCTCGGTCAGCGCCTCGAGCAGTGCCTTGCCGATGCCGCGCCGGCGGTAATCGTCGTGGAACGACATGCCGATGTCGGCCGCATGCCGCCGCCTTCCTTTGTGCCGGTGCAAACCGGCAAGCCCGACAATCTGCCCCTCGAGTTCGGCGACGATAACCATGTCGTTTTCCGTAAGGCTTTCGAGCCAGCGTCGCGTCTGCTCCGGCGGCGCGAAGGGCAGGCGTAGCGTTCCGGAGCGAATGCCGGGCAGATCGCGCAAAGCGGCGAGGACTTCCCAGTCGGAGATGGACGCGGCGCGGATATGAAGTGCGGGTGAACCAGCGGTCATTGTTTCCTCTCTCTTCTCGCCGAGGAAACAGAGCCGAACCCTGCTTGCCTCGGCAGGGTTGGCATGAAGACGGCTCGCTTAGTGCAACAGGTCTCCCGCACACCCTGAGGTCTGCGTGGTCACCGGCATCACGAGCGAAAAACGACTGCCCATGGACGGATACTATTCCAGGATGCGGGATGTAGGAAGGGTGTTCGTCAGCACTTTGCCCCTCACCCTAACCCTCTCCCCGCAAGCGGGGCGAGGGGAATGAAGCGGCGCGGCTTTGTCCCTTCTCCCCGCGAGCGGGGAGAAGGTCGCGGCAGCGGGATGAGGGGCTCAAATGCAAAGCAGCCTGCTTCACTCCACCGGTCAAACAAGCTGCCATGCAATGAAAATGAGCGTTGCCGCGATCACCCAGAGCGCCAGCCGACCCGACCGGGTGTGCCTTGCCTCCGCCCGGCCGATCGCTTCTGCCGTCTCCGGATCGAAGCGCAGGCCATTCTCGGTCATCGCCATGATTTCGGCCGAGAAACGTTCGGTGCGCGCGGCGATTTCCGGAACGGCTTCGGCGACCCGGAGTGCCGCGTGCAGCCCGTCGCGCAGATCCGTGACGATCCTTTTCGGGCCGAGATTGTCGCGGATCCATTTCCCGACGACCGGTTCCGACGCCTTCCACATGTTGAACCGCGGGTTGAGCGTGCGGGCGACGCCCTCGACGACGACCATGGTCTTCTGCAGCATCACGAGCTCGGGGCGCGTCTGCATGTCGAAGAGCTCGGTCACCTCGAAGAGCAGTGTCAAAAGCTTGGCCATCGAGATCGTTTCGGCCGGCTGGCCGTGGATCGGTTCGCCGATGGCACGGATCGCCTGGGCAAAGCTCGCCGCGTCATGGTGCGAGGGCACGTAGCCCGCCTCGAAATGCACGTCGGCGACGCGCTGGTAGTCGCGGGTGATGAAGCCGAAGAGGATCTCGGCGAGGAAGCGGCGCTCCTTCTTACCGAGCCGGCCGACGATGCCCATGTCGACCGCAACGATATGGCCTGCCTCGTCGACGAACAGATTTCCCTGATGCATGTCGGCGTGGAAGAAGCCGTCGCGCAGCGTGTGGCGCAGGAAGGACTGGATCAGCGTTTCGGCGAGCGTATTGAGGTCGTGGCCGGCGGCCTTCAGGCCCTCGATATCCGACATCTTCACGCCGTCGATCCATTCCATCGTCACGACGTCGCGGCCGGTGCGCTCCCAGTCGACCTTGGGGACGCGAAAACCGGAATCCTCCTTGGTGTTCTCGCCGAGTTCGGAAAGGGCGGCGGCCTCGAGCCTGAGGTCCATTTCGACCTTGGTCGTCTGTTCGAGCGTCTTCGTCACCTCGACCGGCCTCAGCCGGCGCGTATAGGGCAGGAACCGTTCCTGCATGCGCGAAACGAGATACATCGCCTCGATATCGGCGGCGAAACGCTGGCGCACGCCCGGGCGGATGACCTTGACGGCCACCCTTTCGCGCCTGCCGTCGCGCAGGACGACTGCCGGATGGACCTGGGCGATTGACGCGGCCGCCATCGCTTCGGAAAACTCGACGAAAAGCGTATCGACGGAGCGGCCGAGCGAGCCTTCAATGGCGGCCCGCGCCTCGCTCTCGGGAAATGTCGCCATCCGGTCCTGCAGGAGGGAGAGGTCGGCGGCAAGCTCGGCGCCCACGACGTCGGGACGCGTGGCGAGAAACTGGCCGATCTTGACATAGGAGGGGCCAAGCCGTTCGACGGCCCGGGCGAGCCGGCCGCTGCGCACCTCAAAGCGGGCCCTGCGGCGGGCAAGCAGCCCGGCGAGCCGCTGTACGAAACGCGCCAGCGGCGGAAGGTGTTCGGACGGGACCGCTGCAAATGCGTCCTCGCGCGCGAGCACCCAGCCTATCCGCACGAGACGGAAATATGCTCCAGGCGTGCTCATGCGGTCAGATCTTCCAGCCGGAATGCAGGGCTGCGATGCCGCCGGTGTAGTTGGTGAAGGAGACGCGGCCAAAGCCAGCAGTGGGGATCATCGCGGCGAAATCGCGCTGGTCCGGGAACTTGCGGATCGATTCGACCAGATACTGGTAGGGCGCGTCGTCGCCGGTGATGAGCTTGCCGAATTTCGGGATCGCGTTGAACGACCAGGCGTCATAGAAGCGGTCAAGCAGCGGCATCTCGACCTCGGAGAATTCGAGCACCAGCAGCCGGCCGCCGCGCTTCAGCACGCGATAGGCCTCCTTGAGCGCCACGTCGATGCGCGGCACGTTGCGAATGCCGAAGGCGATCGTATAGGCATCGAACGAATTTGCCGCAAAGGGCAGGTCCTCGGCATTCGCCTCGACGAATTCGAGATTGCCGAGAAGACCCTTTTTCCTGGCGCGCTCGGCGCCGACGGCAAGCATCGAGCCATTGATGTCGAGCACCGTCGCATGCGCCTTGCGGCCGGAGGCCTCGACGATGCGGAATGCGATGTCGCCCGTGCCGCCGGCAACGTCGAGGACGCGATAGTCCTCACGGCGCGGCGGGTTGAGCGCGGCGATCATCGCATCCTTCCAGACGCGGTGGAGGCCGGCCGACATGACGTCGTTCATGATGTCGTAGCGCTTGGCGACCTTATGGAAGACGTCGTTGACCAGCGGCTGCTTTTCGCCCGTGCCGACCTCGCGGAAACCGAAGGAGGTCTCCATTCCGCCATCCGTCGATACGCGCTCATCCGTCATACGAAACTCCACTTCACGAATTTTGCCGGCACCATAGCGAAATCGCCCCGCACGCGCTATCTCAGCGCGCGGGACATGGCTGCGACATAGCGCATCCGTATAGGCCATCGATGCTGCCATGGGAATGGTGCGCTCGCCCTGCGGGCGGATGGAATGAACAAAGAGTGAAGGAAGACGGCCGATGCCGGAATTGCCTGAGGTCGAGACGGTCAAACGCGGGTTGGCGCCGACGATGGAGGGGGCGCTGCTGGTGCGCGCCGAATTGCGCCGGCCGGACTTGCGCTTTCCCTTTCCTGACAATTTCGCCGCCGCCGTGTCGGGCCGGCGCATCGTTGCGCTCTCGCGCCGCGCCAAATATCTGATGATCGATCTCGAGGGCGGCGATGTCATCGTCGCGCATCTCGGCATGTCCGGATCGTTCCGGATCGAAACCGGGGCGGCACCAGCCACGCCCGGCGCGTTCCATCATCCGCGTGGCAAGGACCAGAAGCACGACCATGTGGTCTTCCATCTCGACGGACACTCCGGCCGGGCGCGGGTGATCTACAATGATCCGCGCCGCTTCGGCTTCATGGATCTGGCACGCCGCGACACGATCGCCGAGCATGCCTTCTTCCGCGGCCTCGGGGAGGAGCCGACGGGAAATGCCCTCGACGCCACCTATCTGGCCCAGCGCTTCGTCGGCAGGGCGCAGCCACTGAAAGCGGCGCTCCTCGATCAGAAGACCATTGCCGGGCTGGGCAATATCTATGTGTGCGAGGCGCTGTGGCGCTCGGGCCTGTCGCCGAAACGCGCGGCGGGCACGCTCGTCGACAAGCGCGGTCGTCCGAGAAAGACCTTGTCCGCACTTGTCGAGGCGATCCGGGCGGTGATCGCCGATGCGATCGCGGCCGGCGGTTCTTCGCTCAAGGATCATATCCAGGCGGATGGCAGCCTCGGCTATTTCCAGCACGCCTTCTCCGTCTATGACCGGGAGGGCGAGGCTTGCCGCAAGCCGGGCTGTGGCGGTACGGTCGCTCGCATCGTTCAGGCGGGGCGTTCGACCTTCCATTGCCCGCGCTGCCAGAAATAAGCGGGGAGGGCCTCAGCGCCTACCCATCGAGTTCGAAATTGGAGGAGACGACAATGAGTTACGAGACGCTGCTGGTCGAAACGCGCGGGCGCGTCGGCCTGATCACTCTCAATCGGCCGCAGGCGCTGAACGCACTGAACTCGACCCTGATGCGCGAGCTTGACGCGGCGTTGAGGGCCTTCGACGCGGACAAGGGGGTCGGCGCGATCGTCATCACCGGCTCGGAAAAGGCCTTCGCGGCCGGCGCCGATATCAAGGAAATGCAGTCGCTCGATTTCGTCGACAGCTATCTCGGCGACTTTCTCGGCGGATGGGAACACGTCGCCGGCGCCCGCAAGCCGATGATTGCCGCCGTGTCGGGCTTTGCGCTTGGCGGCGGCTGCGAGCTTGCGATGATGTGCGACTTCATCATCGCCTCGGAGACGGCGAAATTCGGCCAGCCGGAGATCACCCTCGGCGTCATTCCCGGCATGGGCGGATCGCAGCGCCTGACGCGCGCGGTCGGCAAGGCGAAGGCGATGGACCTGATTCTGACCGGCCGCATGATGGACGCGGCAGAGGCGGAGCGGGCCGGCCTCGTTGCGCGCATCGTTGCGCCCGACAAATTGATGGAAGAGGCGCTCGGCGCCGCCGAGAAGATTGCCTCCTTCGCGCTTCCGGCGGTGATGATGGCCAAGGAAGCGGTCAACCGCTCGCTGGAAGTAACGCTCGCCGAGGGCCTGCGTTTCGAGCGGCGGCTGTTCCAGGCGCTTTTCGCCACCGAGGATCAGAAGGAGGGGATGGCCGCCTTCGTGGCGAAGCGCAAGGCGGAATTCAAGCACAGGTGAATCGGCAAGGTGCGGGATTTCGCAAAATGCGCGTTGACGCGCGGGCACTTTCCCGCTATACGCCGCCCTCAGTTTGAAACGCCATCTCGCATGGCTTTCCGATACTGCTCCCGAATTGCTTGGATGACAGGTCGCAGTGACCCGGCACGGCGAAGGCGGAGTTCATGTCAGTTTTCGAAGAGAGGCATCAATGGCCAATACAACTTCGGCGAAAAAGGCGACCCGCAAGATCGCACGCCGTACCGCAGTGAACAAGGCTCGTCGTTCGCGCGTCCGCACCTTCGTCCGCCAGGTTGAAGAGGCGATCGCTTCCGGCGATCAGGCAGCCGCCGCCGCTGCCCTGAAGGCAGCTCAGCCGGAACTGATGCGCGCCGCCACCAAGGGCGTGCTGCACGCCAACACGGCGTCGCGCAAAGTGTCCCGTCTGGCCCAGCGCGTGAAGTCGCTTTCGGCCTAACCCGGCTAAATAATAAGCAGTTGATGAAAAGCCCGGCGCGTGCGCCGGGCTTTTCGGATTCATAATTCTGCCATGGTCGTGACTAGCCTGCCAGAAGGGTGGTTGTGTCAGTGGCGTGACAAAATTATTGAAACGATTTCAAGCGGTTGCGCGAGGTTGTCACAAGGAATAGGTGTCGGCGGCTTGCCCTCTTCGAGGCGAAGTGAGTCAAGCAGATTTTTATTTTTTTTCTTTTTCGCCAGCTAAACACGGCAGCAAAAATTAAAACCCTTGATTCAACAGGGATTCTTTCGGGACTCGCAAACCCGCATGCAAAACGCGGCACGAGAGTCAACTGCCAGCGCTTAAGAAGCGGTAAAAATCGCCATTGATCTTACCCATCGATCCTGCCTAAATGGCTTCCACAGGGGACACGGATCACATCTGTATCAAGGAGGTTTGGAGTCATTTCAACGAGATGGCTTTGGGCTTTCTGTTCCCTGTGGCGGGGGAAATCCACGTCGCTCAATCAGACAAGTCGAGATGGTGAACCGGGCGATCCGTCGCCGCGGGGCGAGGACATTTCGTCTTAAGGTTGTGTCGTGCGCGGCCCCGATCGGTACTGTGTCGGTGTAGAGGAAGGAGACCCGGGCTACCCGCTTCGTACGAGGGTGCGGCGTAGTCGAAATGAATAGGACCGGATGGCTTGAAAGCGGCCACACGGAATCGATAGGACTACAGCGCCACGCACCTCGTCTCGGTGCGCAAAGGTCGCTGTAGAGTTTTGAGTGCTGCATGGTTCCGTCCTTGAATCGAAGCCGGTTCAGGGAAGCATGCAGGAGGCGCGAGGGGACATTCGCTTGTTCGAGGCGAGCGGGTGCGCGCAGCGCGCAGCGGGGCGGGATTATGAGGAGCCCGATTCACTGCGACAGGGCGTCCGTCGGACGCGGCATGGCTTCGGAAGGCGGCCGTGTCCGATGGATAAAAGAATGACGCCGGCAGCAATGACGGCATCGGACAATGATATTGGAAGGCGGCAACATGCAGATGAATTTGGCGACGGCGTCTGAAGGATTTCAGGCCGGAAGCAATCAGTCTCAGGCGGCGGGGGAAAAGCACGACATGCGGCATGACGCACTTTTCGAGCGGGTAAGTGCGCGTCTAAAAGCCCAGGTCGGTCCGGATGTCTTCGCCAGCTGGTTCGGGCGTCTCAAGCTCCATTCGGTATCGAAAAGCGTCGTGCGCCTGTCGGTGCCGACGACATTCCTGAAGTCGTGGATCAACAATCGCTATCTCGATCTGATCACCAATATTTTCCAGCAGGAAGACGGTGAGATCCTGAAAGTGGAGATCCTCGTCCGCACCGCGACCCGGGGCCAGCGTCCGGCGGTTCACGAGGAGGCAGCGACTGCGGCAGCCGAACCTGCGCCCGCTGCCCCGGTCCGCCGCACGGCCTCGCCGCAGCCGGTCGCCGCTGCCGCCGCCACGGTCGCCGCCGCCGCAAAGCCGGCCCAGGCGCCCCTTTTCGGCTCGCCGCTCGACCAGCGATACAATTTCGAGAGCTTCGTCGAAGGCTCCTCCAACCGCGTTGCGCTCGCTGCCGCTCGCACCATCGCGGAGGCCGGCGCCGGCGCCGTGCGCTTCAATCCGCTGTTCATTCACTCGAGCGTCGGCCTCGGCAAGACGCATCTCCTGCAGGCGATCGCACTTGCGGCTCTGCAGAGCGCCCGGGCGCCGCGCGTCGTCTATCTGACGGCCGAATATTTCATGTGGCGTTTCGCCACCGCGATCCGTGACAACGACGCGCTGTCGCTGAAGGAATCGCTGCGCAACATCGATCTTCTCGTCATCGACGACATGCAGTTCCTGCAGGGCAAGTCGATCCAGCACGAATTCTGCCATCTCCTGAACATGCTGCTCGACTCGGCCAAGCAGGTGGTCGTGGCGGCGGACCGGGCGCCCTGGGAACTGGAATCGCTCGATAGCCGCGTTCGCTCGCGCCTGCAGGGCGGCGTGGCGATCGAGATGGAGGGCCCGGACTACGAGATGCGCCTCGAAATGCTGAAGCGCCGCCTCGAAGCGGCCCGTCAGGACGATGGGTCGCTCGATATTCCGCAGGAAATCCTGTCCCATGTGGCGCGCAACGTCACCGCCAGCGGCCGCGAACTGGAAGGGGCCTTCAACCAACTCCTCTTCCGCCGCTCCTTCGAGCCGCAGCTGTCGATCGAGCGCGTCGACGAGCTCCTCGGCCATCTCGTCAATGCCGGTGAGCCGCGCCGCGTTCGCATCGAGGACATCCAACGCATCGTCGCCAAGCATTATAACGTCTCGCGCCAGGAACTGGTCTCGAACCGCCGCACCCGCGTCATCGTCAAGCCGCGCCAGATCGCCATGTATCTTTCGAAGACGCTGACGCCGCGCTCCTTCCCGGAAATCGGCCGCCGCTTCGGGGGCCGCGATCACACGACCGTCTTGCACGCGGTGCGCAAGATCGAGGAACTGATCGCGGGCGACACGAAGCTCAGCCACGAGATCGAGCTGCTCAAGCGCCTGATCAATGAATAGGGATAGGTAAGCTTGTAGTTACGAAAAGCCCGGTTCGACCGGGCTTTTTGTTGGCCGGCACCCGCGGGTGTGCGTGGCATGCGGCTTGCCCCGTGTTTTTTTCGCCGCGCTTGTCGGCTATCTCTTTCGTCATTCGTCTATTCAATCGAAGCGGGAGAGTCTCGATGCTTTACGCGGTGCTTTGCTACAATACGGAAGACGTCACCAGTGCCTGGACCAAAGAGGAGGACGACCAGGTCATGCGCGACCTGACGGCGGTCCAGCGCAAATATGTCGAAGCCGGCAAACTCGGCCCGGTTGCACGGCTTCTCCCGACGACCGCGGCCACCACATTGCGCCACCGGCCGGGCGAGACCGTTGTCATGGACGGACCCTTCGCCGAGACCAAGGAGCAACTGCTCGGCTTCTACCTGATCGATTGCGCATCGCTCGACGAGGCGCTGGATTTTGCCCGCGAGCTGAGTGCCGCCAATCCGGCCGCCGGCTCCTACGAGATCCGCCCGCTTTCTCTCTACAAACCGGGCGAGCTTGCCCCATGACCGACACGGCCTGGATCGACCTTGCCCTTGTTTCCGCGCGGCCGCAGGCCATGGGCGCGCTGCTGCGCTATTTCCGCAATCTCGATCTGGCGGAGGAAGCCTTCCAGGAGGCCTGTATCCGGGCATTGAAGACCTGGCCGACGAACGGACCGCCGCGCGATCCCGCCGCCTGGCTGATTTTCGTCGGCCGCAACAGCGGTATCGACAAGGTCCGGCGGCAAGCGCGCGAGACGCCCCTGCCGCCGGAGGACATTCTCTCCGACCTCGGGGACCGGGAAAGCGAGCTTGCCGACCGTCTCGACGGAGCGCATTATCGCGACGACATCCTGCGGCTGCTCTTTGTCTGCAGCAATCCGGCCCTGCCGGCGACACAGCAGATCGCGCTGGCGCTCCGCATCGTTTCCGGCCTTACCGTCAAGCAGATCGCCCGCGCCTTTCTCGTCAGCGAGGCAGCGATGGAACAGCGCATCACCCGTGCCAAGGCGCGGGTCGCTGCGGCCGGCATCCCGTTCGAAACGCCGGACGCCGCGGACCGCGCTGAGCGGCTCGCGGCCGTCGCGACGATGATCTACCTCGTCTTCAACGAGGGTTATTCGGGCATGAACGGCCCCGAGGGCGTGTCCGCGGATCTCTGCGACGAAGCGATCCGGCTCTCCCGACTGCTCTTGCGCCTGTTTCCGGCGGAGCCCGAAATCATGGGGCTGACGGCGCTCCTGCTTCTCCAGCATTCGCGCGCTCGTGCCCGCTTCGACGCGCATGGCGCCATCGTCCTCCTCGACGATCAGGACCGCTCGCTGTGGAGCCGGCCGATGGTCACCGAGGCGCTGGCGATGATCGACAAGGCGATGCGCCATCGCCGCCCCGGTCCCTACCAGATCCAGGCGGCAATTGCGGCCCTGCACGCGCGCGCCGAGCGGCCGGAAGGGACGGATTGGGAGGAGATCGACCTGCTCTACCAGGCGCTCGAGCGTCTGCAGCCGTCCCCGGTCGTCACCCTTAACCGGGCGGTGGCCGTCTCGAAGCGCGAAGGGCCGGAGGCGGCGCTGGCACTGGTCGAGCCGCTCGCCGACAGGCTCTCCGGCTATTTCTATTTCCACGGGCTGCGCGGCGGCCTGCTCAAACAGATGGGCCGGGCGCGCGAGGCGCGGATTGCCTTCGACCAGGCGATCGCGCTTGCGACCAACGCGGCGGAGGCAGCCTATATCCGCAAGCAGCTCGACCATCTTGCAGGAGAGGCAGGCACCTCGCGCGAAGACCAGCAATAAAAAATCCTCGCCGCTGTCGGAACTCGATCTCCCCCATCGTCCTAGGTTTCGAACCCATCAAGGAGGAATTGCAAATGACCGCAGCAGCCGACGCCGCCAACGAACGCGAACTGATTTTGATCCGCCTGATCGACGCGCCGAGTGAGAAAGTCTATCGCGCCTTCACGGATCCGGAGCTGCTGAAGCAATGGTTCGCGCCCTTGCCGTGGACGATCACCGAAGCGGAGCTCGATGTCAGGCCAGGCGGCACCAACCGTTTCGTCATGCGCTCGCCGGAGGGCGAGCTTTATCCCAACCAGGGCGTCTATCTCGAAGTCGTGCCGAACGAGAAGCTGGTCATGACCGACGCCTATACGGAAGCCTGGAAGCCCTCCGAAAAGCCCTTCATGACGGCGATCCTGACCTTCGAGGAGGAGGGCGGCAAGACCCGCTATACGGCCCGCGCCAGCCACTGGAGCGTCGCGGACCGGGAGGCCCACGAGAAGATGGGCTTTCACGAGGGCTGGGGCCAGTGTGCCGACCAGCTCGCGGCCCTTGTCGCAAAACTCTGAGCGGAGGACGGAATATGTCCAGCACCGAGAGCAGCAGCACCGCGGAGATTCGGGCGGTGATCGAAGACTGGGCGGAGGCATTGCGCCAGAAGGATGCCGATCGCGTCCTCTCGCATGGCACCAAGGATTGTCTCGTCTTTTCGCTGGCGCCGCCGCTGAAGGGCTCGGACGCCGACGCCGATGGACTTGAGCAATGGTTCTCGACCTGGAGAGGGCCGCTCGGCTACCGGCTACAGGAGCTCGACATTTCCGCAAGCGGCGACGTCGCCTTCGCCACGTCCTTGGCCCATCTCTCCGGCGAGAAGCAGGACGGATTGAAAGTCGCGCTCTGGTATCGCCAGACGCTCGGCCTGAAACGCACCGACAAGGGCTGGAAGATCGCCCACCAGCACGAATCTGTCCCCTTCTACATGGACGGCAGCCTCAAGGCGGCGGTCGATCTCGAGCCCACATCAAAGATCGACTGGAACGCGCCCCCGCATCCGCCGATGGCGGGCGTTATCGCCTATCTCAACGTCGAGAATGCGGACGCGACCGCCAAATTCTATGCCCGCGCCTTTGCCGCCAAGGAGGAGGACCGAAAATATGCCGAGGACGGCAAGCGCCTCATCCATTGCCATCTGACGATCAACGGCGGCGCGCTGATGCTGAACGACCCCTTCCCGGAGTTCGGCATTCCCTGGAAGGCGCCAGAGGGGTTTGTGCTGCACCTCCTCGTCGACGACGCCCATTTCTGGTGGGAGCGGGCCGTCGCGGCGGGGGCGGAGGTGACGATGCCGCTGGAGATCGCCTTCTGGGGCGACTATTACGGTCAGCTGCTCGATCCCTTTGGAGTCACCTGGGGAATAGTCGCGCCGGTGAAGAAGAGCTGACGAGCCTCATCCGCCTGCCGGCTCCCCGCAGGCGGGGCGAAGGGCTATGCCGCGTCGCCATCAGTCCCCTCTCCCCGCCTCGCCGCATGCGAGGAGAGGGGCAATCCGCGCTCCGCTTCCTCCCAGCCGTCAGCAGGCGAGGTCGGCGACCACCGCATCGAGGATCAGCATGCCGGCCGGCGTGCAGCGCAGGCGTGAATTGCCGAGCCGCTCGACGAAGCCGTGATCGATCAGGAACTGTTCGCGCTCCGGATCCGGATCCCGGCCGGAGAGGCTCTGCCAGCGGGCAAGATCGACGCCTTCCCGAAGCCTCAAGCCCATCAGCAGCATTTCGTCGGCCTGGGCTTCGAGGTCGAGCGGCTCCTGTTCGGTGATGCCTTCGCCGCGTTCTTCGACGAGGCGCAGCCACGCCTCCGGGTTTCGTTCCGTTGCGGTCGCGATCTTGGTGCCGCCGACCGCAACTCGCCCGTGGGCGCCGGGTCCGATCCCCGCATAGTCGCCATAGCGCCAATAGGTGAGGTTGTGCCGGCTTTCCGCCCCCGGCCGGGCATGGTTGGAGACCTCGTAGGCCGGTATGCCGATCGCCGCCGTGATCTCCTGGGTCGCCTCGTAAAGCACCGCCGATTGTTCGCCATCCGGAACGATCAGCTTGCCGGCCTTGTGCAGCCCGAAGAAGGGCGTGCCTTCTTCGATGGTGAGCTGGTAGAGCGACAGATGATCGACGGCGTAGGAAACCGCCTCCTTCAGCTCGCGCTCCCATTCGTCGACTGTCTGGTCCGGCCGGGCATAGATCAGGTCGAAGGACATGCGCGGGAAGATTTCGCGCGCCAGCCGCACCGCTTTCAGCGCATCCTCGACATTATGCAGCCGGCCGAGGAATTTCAGGTCGCGGTCGTTCAGCGCCTGGACGCCGAGGGAGACACGGTTGACGCCGGCAGAACGATAGCCGTGGAAGCGTGTCGCCTCGACGCTCGAGGGGTTGGCCTCCAAGGTGATCTCTATGCCATCCGGCACATGCCAGTGCTTCGCTATGCCGTCGAGGATCGCGGCGACGGTCGCCGGGTCCATCAGCGACGGCGTGCCGCCGCCCATGAAAATGCTGGTCACCGTTCTCGGGCCTGACAGCGCCCGCACCGCCGCCATCTCCTGGAGAAAGGCGGCGACGAAGCGCGGCTGGTCCACCGGCTGGTGGCGGACATGGCTGTTGAAGTCGCAATAGGGGCATTTGGCGGCACAGAACGGCCAGTGTACATAGACGCCGAAGCCCGGGTCCATGCCGTCACCGATTGCCGAAAGCGGGGCCGTCTGGATCATTCTCGTTCTCAGGCGCCGAGGCAGGTCTCGGCAAACAGCTTGAAGGCGCGGGCGCGATGCGAGAGCGCGTCCGCGTCGCCCGGCTTCCAGCCGTGCTTCTCTTCGGCGCTCATTTCTCCGAACGTGGTGGCGTAACCCTTGGGCTGGAAGACCGGATCGTAGCCGAAGCCGCTCGTGCCGCGCGGCGGCCAGACGACGTAGCCTTCGACTTCGCCGCGAAAGAGCTCGACATGCCCGTCCGGCCAAGCAAGGCAGAGCACCGAGACGAAGCGGGCGGTACGCTCGCCCGGCTCCGTCGCACCTTTCTCCCTGAGCTCTTTTTCGACCTTTTCCATGGCCATCGCGAAGTCGCGGCTGCCGTCGTCGCGTTCCGCCCAATTGGCGGTGTAGACGCCGGGAGCGCCGCCGAGCGCATCGATGGCAAGGCCCGAATCGTCCGAAAGTGCCGGCAGGCCGGAGGCTTTGGCAGAGGCGAGCGCCTTGATCGTCGCGTTCTCCTCGAAGGTCGTGCCGGTCTCGTCCGGCTCGATGAAATTGAGATCGGCGGCCGATTTTGCCTCGAAGCCGAGCGGTCCGATCAGGTCACGGATTTCGCGGATCTTGCCGGCATTGTGGCTTGCGACCACGAGTGTCTTGTCAACCAGTTTGCGCATTCGAGTTTCGTTCCGTCCAAACGTTCAAAGCGTCATCAATCGAGGGCCCAGAGGCCGGGCTCCGCGCATTCAAGGCTGTTTCCGGCCGGGTCGCGGAAGTAGAAGGAGCGGGCGCCGTTCGGCCAGCGGATGTCCGCCTCGATCGCAATCCCTGCCGCCTCCAGCTTCGCCTTCCAGGCGTCGAGCGCCTGTCCGCCGACGCGGAAACACATGTGCCCCTTGCCTTGCGTGCCATGCGGCGGCACCGGCAATGCGCCGGCCACGGGCGGCTTTATCGTTTCCGCCGGGTTGAAGATCAGCAGCACCCCGTCGCCGCAGCGGAAGAAGACGTGACGATTGCCGACGCGGGTGATTCGCGTCAGTCCGAGCACGTTGCCGTAGAATGCCTCGGCCGCATCGAGATCGTGCGCATAGAGTGCGGTTTCGAGGATGCCCTCAAGAGCCGGAGCCAATGCCAATCCTCTCCTCTGTCAGCCAAAGCGGGCGCGCGCGCCCCGCCTACCGCTAGCCGGCGATCGCCTGCTTCTGCAGCGCCACGAGCTCGGCGATGCCGTCCTTGGCGAGTTGCATCAGGCTTGCGAACTCTTCCTCGCTGAAGGGTTTTCCTTCCGCCGTTCCCTGGATCTCGACGAGACCGCCGCTGCCCGTCATGACGAAATTGGCGTCGGTTTCAGCGGCCGAGTCTTCCAGATAGTCGAGGTCGACCACCGCCTGGTTGGCGAAGATGCCGCAGGAGATGGCGGCGACATGGTCCTTGAGCACCCTCTCGACCTTGATCATGTTGCGCGCTTCCATCCATTTCAGGCAGTCGTGCAGGGCAATCCAGGCGCCGGTGATCGAGGCGGTTCGGGTGCCGCCATCCGCCTGGAGCACGTCGCAGTCGATCGAAATCTGCCGCTCGCCGAGCGCCGGCAGATCGACGACGGCCCGGAGCGAACGGCCGATCAGCCGCTGGATCTCCTGTGTGCGGCCGCTCTGTCTGCCGGCGGCCGCCTCGCGTTTCATCCGCTCGCCGGTCGCCCGCGGCAGCATCCCGTATTCCGCCGTGATCCAGCCCTTGCCGCCGTTGCGCAGCCAGGCGGGGACCTTCTCTTCGAGACTCGCGGTACAGAGCACGTGCGTGTCGCCGAAGCGCACCAGACAGGACCCTTCCGCATGCTTGGAGAAATTGCGCTCGAAGGAAACCTTGCGCATTTGGTCGGTTTTTCTGCCGGATGGCCGCATCTTCAACTCCTGTGTTCTCAGCAGCCTTCTAGATCATGGCGCCCCCAAAGGGAACCGCCTGATATCGGGCCGGGACGGTGATTTTTCCCTTTTGCCATTGCCCCGGCGGATCACTATATTCTTCGGCGACACGAACGGTTGTTTGCATGGAGTGACATGGTACTGCGCAACCCTCAAAAGCAGGGGATCGCATCGACGCTGGACGAGCGCTCCGGCGAGATCTTCCGCCGCATCGTGGAAACCTATCTGGAAAGCGGCGAGCCGCTCGGTTCACGCAATCTCTCCCGCCTCCTGCCGATGTCGCTGTCGCCCGCCTCGGTGCGTAACGTGATGAGCGATCTCGAGGATCTGGGGCTCATTTATTCGCCGCATGTCAGTGCGGGCCGCTTGCCGACCCAGACAGGCCTGCGCTTCTTCGTCGATGCTTTCATGCAGGTCGGCAACCTTTCCGCCGAGGAGCGGACCTCGATCGAGCGGCAGGTGCGGCGGGACCAACCGGTCGAAAGTCTTCTCACTGAGGCAAGCCAGATGCTTTCCGGCATGTCCCGCGGCGCCGGCCTCGTCATCACCACCAAAAGCGATCCGGTGCTGAAACACGTCGAATTCATCCGGCTCGCGCCAACCAAGGCGCTTGCGGTCCTCGTCGGCGATCACGACCAGGTGGAGAACCGCATCATCGAGCTGCCGGCGGGCGTCACCAGCGCGCAGCTCACCGAGGCGGCGAACTTCGTCAATGCCCATCTTGCCGGGCAGACCATTCCGGAACTGCGCGCCCAGCTCGAAAAGGTCAAGAAGACCGTGCGCGGCGAACTCGACGCGCTGTCGCAGGACCTGGTCGAGCGTGGCCTTGCGATCTGGTCGGGCAGCGAGGGCGACGAGAAGCCGGCGCGCCTGATCGTGCGCGGACGTGCCAACCTGCTCGAGGGCCTGGAAGGAAGCGAGGACATCGAGCGGCTGCGCATGCTGTTCGACGATCTCGAAAAGAAGGACAGCCTGATCGAGCTTCTCAATCTTGCCGAAAGCGGTCCGGGTGTGCGCATCTTCATCGGCTCGGAAAACAAGCTGTTTTCGCTCTCCGGATCGTCGCTGATCGTCGCACCCTATCGCGACAGCGACGACCGGATCGTCGGCGCCGTCGGCGTCATCGGCCCGACGCGGCTCAATTACTCCCGGATCGTGCCCATGGTCGATTACACCGCCCAGCTCATGTCGCGACTGTCGCGCTGAGCGAATCCTTTTGGACGAATAGACCGATTGGACCCTTGATTTTTCGGGCTCAAACCTCGATATCGGCTTCAAATCCAGGCAACAGAACGTTCAAGCAAAGCGACTTCCGCTGGTTTGATGATGCCGAACACGCCAAAGACAAGACATTCGGAGACCGTCATGACCGACGAAACGAACAAGAACGGAGCTGAGGCCGCAGCGCCGGAAGAGGTTGCAAAGGCCGCCGCGCCGGACGCGGTGGAGAAGCCGGAGGCCGAGACTTCTGCCGCTGCGCCGGACCCGCTGGAGCTCGCCAAGGCCGAAAGTGCGGAGCTGCGCGATAAATATCTTCGCCTCGCCGCCGAGATGGACAATCTGCGCCGGCGCACCGAGCGCGAGGTGAAGGACGCCAAGTCTTATTCCGTCGCCGGCTTTGCGCGTGACATGCTGGCCGTCTCCGACAATCTGCGCCGCGCGCTGGAAGCCATTCCGGCCGAAGCAAGGGAATCCGCCGATGCCGGCCTCGCCGCGCTGATCGAAGGCGTCGAGATGACCGAGCGCTCCATGCTGGCGGCGCTCGAGCGCCACGGCGTCAAGCAGCTGGACCCGACCGGCCAGAAATTCGATCCGAACTTCCACCAGGCGATGTTCGAGGTTCCGAACACCGAGGTTCCGAACAACACGGTCGTCCAGGTGGTCCAGGCCGGCTACACGATCGGCGAGCGCGTGTTGCGCCCGGCCATGGTCGGCGTCGCCAAGGGTGGCCCGAAGGTCGCCGCCGCGGAAAGCGAGACGCCTGCCGCCTGAGGGCGGAGGAGGTTGGATCTGACCGACGCAGTCGAAAATGCGCAGAAAGAAATCTGCGCGAAATACGGCACGGCTTACTACCTTTCACCACCAGGGATGAAGGTAGGGATCGCTCTGAACGGCTGGGATGGTAAAACGCCCATAAATGGCTTGCGTCATCCGCCCGAAGGCGACACCACCGGCTGGTATATATGGGCCGGTGAAATGCTATCTGCGGACACGGATTTCTTTAAACCACTGCATGTGCGGCATTTGGCTGGTTGGTATCCTGAGATTCAGAAGTATCTTGCTTTGCCGCCCGGATGGCGATTTCTGATTAGCGGGAATTATGAGGATGTTTGGTACAACGGGTCGTTATTGAGCGTCTGATATTTTGGTGTGCTGCTTGCCCGGGCTCAGTGCCGCAGCTATTCCTCCGACCCGCGTTTGGAGCGACCGCGTAAGGTGAAGCGGCGTTTGACGTTGCTTGCTTGCAAACGACCTCGCAGGGGTCCTACCCAAAAAGCTGCCGGAGATGGTCGTTCAGGAAGCGGCCCTCCGGATCGACCTTCGCCCGTAGCGCCCGGAAATCGCCGGAGCGCGGATAGAGCGCCGTCACGTCTTCGGCGCCCAAGAAGTGCAGCTTGCCCCAATGCGGGCGCGAGCCATATTGGCGCAGGATCGTGTCGACGTCCTTCAGATAGTCCCAATAGTCGGTGCCCGGTTCGCCGGAGACCGAAAGCGTGATCGAATCCTGCTCGAAGAATGGGCTGATCCAGCCGGAATCGCCAGCGGTGAAGCGGTATTCGATCGGGTAGATGCAGGTGGGGTGCTTCTCGAGCATCAGCTGGCGCACAGCGCGGACGGCCTCCTTGCCGTGTGCGACGGGCACCGCATATTCGAGTTCGTGGAAGTTCGGGACATATTCGATCGGGTAGATTTCCGAGGAATAGGCGATCCGCTCGAAGGCCCGGTCCATCGGCGGGCGCTCGGTGATGTCGATCACCTTCATTTCGCAGACATCGGCGGTCTTTTCCGTCGTCGAGACGGATGATGTATCCGGCAGACAGTAGCAATGGCGGCTTTCCGGAACCGGGCACCAGAAGAAGCCGAAATGGCGATGCTTCGCGGCGAGCTCGTCATGCTGCTCCATGCATTCGTCGAAGTCGCAGCGCCACAGCTTTTCATGAAGGTTGTAGCTGTCCATCACCTGAAGGGTGATTTCCGAGATGACGCCGAGCATGCCGACGGAGACGCGGGAGGCCTCCAGGAGATCCGGCGTCGTCTCGTCGACGACGAGGATCGAGCCGTCCGGCTGCACCAGGCGCATGCCGACGATCTGCGACGCCATGTTGCCGAGCGCCGCGCCGGTGCCGTGCGTGCCGGTGGTGAGCGCGCCGGCGAGCGCCTGGCTGTCGATGTCACCCTGGTTGATGAGCGACAGGCCGTTCGATTTCAGCGCCTTGCCGAGCTGGTTGATCGTCGTTCCGGCGCTGACCGATATCCGTTTGCGTGCTTGGTCGATTTGGGTGACGCCCTGCATGCCGGACAGCGTCAGATGCAGGCCGCTCGTCAGCGCGACCGGTGTGAAGGAATGGCCGGAGCCGGCGCAGCGAACGTTGAGACCGGCGGACGTCGCTTCCCGCACCATCTCGGCAAGTTCCGCTTCGCTCTCCGGCACGCCCCTGTGACGGACGATGCAGGACTGATTTCCGACCCAGTTGCGCCAATGACCACCCGCTTGCAGCATGCTTGTCTCCTCAGACGGCCGTGAAACAATTGTCGACGAAGAGATGCGTGCCGTTGACGAAGCTCGCCTCGTCGCTCGCCAGGAACAGCGCGGCATTGGCGACCTCCATCGGATCGCACATCCTCCCCTGCTGGGCGGCGATTGCCGCTTCGGACACATCGACGCCGTGTTTGGTGAGGCCGGCGAGCTCGCGCTTGCCGTGATCGGTGGCGATGAAGCCCGGGCAGACGGCGTTGCAGCGAATGCCGCGGTCGCGAAACTCGACGGCGATCGCCCGGGCGAACATGTGGCAGGCGCCCTTTGTCGTGTCGTAGAGCACCTCCATCGGCGTCGCCGCGACTGCCGAGATCGACGAGGTGCAGACGATGCTGCCGCCGCCGGCGCCGATCATGCCCGGTAGCACCGCCTTGGTCATCAGGAACATGCTCTTCACGTTCACCGCCATCAGCCGGTCCCACTCCGCCTCTTCGGTTTCGAGGAAGGGTCCGACGGCGAGAATGCCGGCATGATTGAAGAGGACGGTGATCGGGCCGAAGGCATCCTCGACGGGGCGGACCGCCGCACTCACGTCGGCCGAGACCGAGACGTCGGCGGCCGCGAACACGGCCTCACCGCCCCGGGCGCGAATGGCGGCTGCAACCTCCTCGCCTTTGCTCTTCGGCAGGTCGACGATGCCGACCTTGGCGCCCTCGCGCGCGAAAAGCTCGGAGGCCGCCAGCCCGCAGCCGCCGGCGCCGCCACTGATCAACGCGACCTTGCCCGAAAGCCTGCCCGTCATGATGTCGTCCTCCCCGCATCGCCGATCGAATGCCGGAGTGGATTATTGTTGACGACGGGGAAGCTGTCGATAGCCCTTTTCGGGTGGGCGAGAGCAGCGGAACGCTTGAATTGTTTGATCAATCCGGACGCGGACGGAAACACGATCGGTCTTCGGTCAGCGAAGTCGCAAGGGAATCCGGGCCGCTCCACTGCGCCCGGTTGTCACGCGGCGTGCGAGGTCGTGTCCTCGTTGAGGAGCATATAGATGGCGCTGGCGGAATCGGTCGCCCGGATGCGCGTCACCATATCATGGTCGCGCAGCACCCGCGCGATGCGCGACAGGGCCTTGAGGTGATCGGCTCCGGCGCCTTCCGGGGCGAGCAGAAGGAAGACGAGGTCCACCGGCTGGTCGTCAAGGGCTTCGAAATCGACCGGCGTCTCGAGCCGCGCGAAGATGCCGACGAGCGAAGAAAGATTGCTGAGCTTTCCGTGCGGGATGGCAATGCCGTTGCCGACGCCGGTCGAGCCGAGGCGTTCGCGCTGCAGGATGACGTCGAAAATCTCCCGTTCCGGCAGACCGGTGAGCTTCGATGCTTTTGCTGCCAATTCCAGAAGGAGTTGCTTTTTCGAGTTGGCCCTCATGGCCGGGATGATCGCATTTTGGTGCAGCAAGCCTGCCAATGCCATTCTTTTATCCTCGTTTGCCGGTCAGAGCCTGACAACTTCAACACAAATTTGCCGCAATGGCTCCAACCATCTTTAGGCTGGTGGGTCGCATTCACAGAAAAGACGAATTTTCCTGGCCCGCCGATCGGAGCGGCGGGGAAGGCCGACCGCGCCGGCATTCCCCGAACCCACTCATCCTTTGATATTGGCGGCGTCGATCCAGCCAATGTTTCCATCATTGCGCCGATAGACGATGTTCAGATCTTCCTTGCCGGGGGTGCGAAACATCAGCACCGGCTCGTCCGTCATGTCGAGCGCCATGACGGCGTTGGCGACGGACATTGTCCTCAATTGCTTCGTGCTTTCGGCGACGATGGTCGGTGCGTAATCATCGGGAACTTCCTCGTCCTCGAAGGGAACCGAGTCCATTACCCTGTAGGCCACCTCGGTAGCATTCTGACCATTGCCGTTGTGATGGTCCTTGAGCTTACGCTTGTAGCGCCGGAGCCTCTTTTCGATGCGCTCCGAAGCCGCGTCGAAGGCCAGCTGTGGTTCATTCGCCTGACCGTTTGCCTGCAAGACCACGCCCGTGTCGAGATGAAGCTTGCAGTCGGCGCTGAAGCGTGAGCCGGATTTTTCCACAGTGACCTGGCTTGAATATCCTCCGTCGAAATATTTGGTTACGGCCTCGCGGACCTGCTCGCCTATGCGCGAGCGAAACGATTCGCCGATTTCCATATGTTTACCGGATACACGCACACTCATGGAGTTTCCTCTCTCGTTCGTGACTTGCGTATCCAGTCTATTCCAAGCGCCTTCGTCATCCAAGCGTTTCAACGAGGGGCGGACGGGGCGCGTGGAGCCGCCGAAGTGGAGTGACTGGCTCGGCATTTCGCGGCGGCCTCATATCGCCTGCGTCGCAGCGAGTCAATTGCAGCCGCAAAAAAACCCCAATCAGAACCCGGCTGCCTTGGCAAGCGCGCGCTTCTCGCGGCGCCGCTGGACCGAGGAGGGGATGTTCATCGCTTCGCGATATTTGGCGACGGTGCGCCGTGCGATGTCGACCCCGGCTTGCTTGAGGACATCGACGATATCGTCGTCAGACAGCACCGCATCGGCGCTTTCCTGACTGATCAACGTGCGGATGCGGTGCCTGACGGATTCCGCCGAATGGGCGTCGCCGTTTTCCGCCGAGCCGATCGACACGGTGAAGAAGTATTTCAGCTCGAAAAGACCCCGCGGGGTCAGCATGTATTTGTTCGAGGTGACGCGGCTCACCGTCGATTCATGCATCTTGATCGCGTCGGCGACGATCCTGAGGTTCAGCGGCCGCAGGTAGTCGACGCCATGGATGAGGAAAGCGTCCTGCTGCCGCACGATCTCGCTCGCGACCTTCATGATCGTCCTGGCGCGCTGGTCGAGACTGCGCGTCAGCCAATTGGCGTTTTGCATGCAATCGCTGAGGAAAGCCTGCTCGGCGCTGTTTTTCCGGCTGTGGCGTGAAACCTCGGCGAAATAGTCGTGATTGACGAGGACCCGCGGCAGCGCGTCAGGGTTAAGCTCGACCAGCCAGCCGCCATCGGGTGCCGAGCGGACGACGACATCGGGTATGATCGCCTCGGTGATGCTGGTCTCGAAGCTTGTCCCCGGCTTCGGATCGAGCTTGCGAATCTCCGCGAGCATGTCGACGAGATCCTCCTCGTCCACCCCGCAGATCTTCTTGAGGTTCGCGAAGTCGCGGCGCGCCAGAAGCTCGAGATTGGCGACAAGCGCCTCCATGGCCGGGTCGAGGCGGTTGCGCAAGCGCAGCTGAATGGCAAGGCATTCGCTGAGCGAGCGCGCGAAGACGCCGGGCGGATCGAACTGCTGCAGGACGAAAAGGACGCGCGTCACGTCCTGCGCGGCCACGCCAAGCCTTGCCGCCGTTTCCCCGATCTCCGCATGCAGATAGCCCGCTTCGTCGAGTTGGTCGATGAGATGCTGGGCAATCAGCCGGTCGCGCGCGGCGGCAAGCGCAAAGGGGATCTGCTCGAGCAGCGTCTCGCGGAGCGTTTTCCGGCCGGCGACGAAATCGTCGAGATCGTATCCTTCGCCATCATCGCCGCCGCCGGCGCCCGGCATCGATTTCCATTGGCCGAGCAGCTCCGGCGCATCCGCGCGCTGCGGAGCCGTATCGTCCTGGAAGACGTTGGCGAAGTCGGCGTCGAGTTCTTCGCTGAGCCTCTCGCCGGTGCTCGACATGGTGCTGTCATAGAGGTCGCTTTGGCTGCCACTCTCCTCCGCCCCGCCGCCCGTCTCGCTGGCAAGGCCTGCCTCGTCGCGTTCGGACCGGTCTGGGCCGGAGCCTGCCTCCTCGGCCGATTGAAACTCCAGCAGCGGGTTCTTTTCGACTTCCTGGGCGATGAATTGGCCGAGTTCGAGATGCGTCATCTGAAGCAGCTGGATCGACTGCATCAGTTGCGGGGTCATGACCAGCGACTGTGACTGTCGCAAATGAAGGCTGGCGGACAAAGCCATGCAGACGCGAAACTCCCGTCAATTCTTCGGGCCGGTCTAGCGTGGACGGGCCATTTCTTAGTTGGCCCAAAAATTGCTTATTACTGGGATTTGGTCAAGCGCCGAGGCGTTGTGAAGCGGTAATTCGCCTGCACGCACGGTTACAGGCTGAAATTGTCGCCGAGATAAAGTCTGCGCACATCCGGATTGGTGACGATGTCATTGGCGCGCCCGTGGGTCAGCACTTCACCGGCATGGATGATATAGGCGCGGTCGATCAGCCCCAGCGTTTCGCGGACGTTGTGATCCGTGATCAGGACGCCGATGCCGCGCGAGGTCAGGTGCCGGACCAGCGCCTGGATATCGGCGACCGAGATCGGATCGACGCCCGCAAAGGGTTCGTCGAGCAGCATGAAGGTCGGGTCGGTTGCAAGGGCGCGGGCGATCTCGAGGCGGCGGCGTTCGCCGCCGGAAAGGGCGATGGCCGGTGATTTGCGCAAATGCGTGATCGAAAATTCGCCAAGCAGGTCGTTGAGCTTGCTTTCGCGCCGCTCGACATTCTTGTCGTGGATTTCGAGCACGGCGCGGATGTTTTCCTCCACCGTCAGCCCACGGAAGATCGAGGCTTCCTGCGGCAGGTAACCGACGCCGAGCCGCGCCCGGCGGTACATGGGCATGGTGGTGACGTCGTTGCCGTTGATCTCGATCGCTCCCTCGTCGACGGGGACCAATCCGGTGATCATGTAGAAGCAGGTCGTCTTGCCGGCGCCGTTCGGCCCAAGCAGACCGACCGCCTCGCCGCGGCGCACGACAAGCGAGACGCCGTTGACGACGCGCCGCGAGCGGTAGGATTTCGTCAGGCCGCGGGCGATCAGCGTGCCGTCATAGCGCGCCTTGTCGACCGTGCGCGCAGCAACGGCTGCCGCCGACGGTTTCTTGACCCGTTTGCGTTTGGGAAGAAAGGGGATCTGCACGTCCGAATCTTGCATCAATTCTGCTTGCGGGACTGCGGATCGAGCTGAATCTGCACGCGGCCGCCGCAGGCCTCGAGCTGGGCTTCGCCCGTATCCATTTGCACATTCAACTGGCAGCCGACGAAGACGTTCTTGCCCTCCGACAGCACGACCTTCTCGCCCTTGAGCACGATCGTCTGGTTGGTCAGGTTGACGAGGCCGGTATCGCCCGTGGCCTGTTGGGCGCCGGAGCTCAAGAACACCTTGTTGCTGACCTCGATCCGGTCGATATCGGCGTTGCCGCTGGTGATCGTCGCGCCTTCGGTCGCCTTGTAGAAGACGGTCATGTTGCCGGCCTGCAGCGTCGTCGTGCCCTGCACGACCTTCACATTGCCGGTGAAGATCGCCTTGCTTTCCGGATCCTTGATCTCGAGCTTGTCGCTCTCGATCTGGATCGGCTGGTCGTTGGAAAGCTGCATGCCCTTCATGCGGCTGGATGTGGCCTGCGCCAAGGCGCCGGAAGCAATGATCAAAGCGCCGAGCCCGGCGGCAGCCAGGGTGGCGGATACCTTAAAAGAAACGGTAGATGTGACCGACATGGGGGTGCACCAGGTCCTATTTGGCGTTCTTGCGGATGGCGCTGGGTTCGACATTGACCCGGACCATGCCTTCGAATGTTACAATACGTCCCTTATCTGTCATTCGCAGCGACTGCGCAATGATCGATCCGCCGTTCATGCTGATGGCAATCGGATGCTTGGTCTCCATTTCGCCGGCGTCGATATCCAGATATGCCGACTGGAAATCGGCATTGACGCCATTATTCATCGAAATAGTGAACGGCGCGTTCATATCGAGCGTATTTCCGCCGCGATCGTAAATGCCGCTCGTCGCGTCGACCGTCGCCACCAAAGTCTCGTTGACCGGCATCTCGGCGTGGATCTTCTCGAGCGTGATGATGTCCGGATTGGCAATGTCCTGCAGCGCCCGCTGGGCTTTCATGGAATAGCTGATATCCTGCCGGTTGCGGCCGGAAATCGCCGGATTCTGCATGACGATCTTGCCGTTTTCGATCGTCGCGGTTTCGAGCTGCAGTTCCTCCGGCAGAAAGGCGCGGATGAAGGAAATGGCCGCGAAGACGAGAGCGATGACGCCGGCCGCGAGCGGCAGGACGATCTTCAGGCGCTTCACCCGCGCGGAGTGTCGCGCCGCCGATGCATAGGCATCCACGGAGCTCGTGCCCGTATCGGCGACGATATCGGGAAAACGCGCTTGGTTCAGCATCAAGAGCCTGTTGGTTCCGTTCGGATCTTGCGATAGCCGCAAGATCCGCATTTACATGCAATGGCGTAGGTCACGGCGAATATGGTTATTTTGTTATCGTCCGGCAATGGAGCGGCAAAAAGTTTGAAGGGACTGCGAAAAACGCGGGCTTTCGACTTTCCTCCGTCGCCAGCCGCGCCTATCTAGCCTGCCACCGCGGGCGCAGATAGCATGTTCCTGAGGAAACTGACAGGACCCGCGCCAAGATTTGGGAGATGCCCATGGACGAACTCGCCGTTGCCGATCGCCGCAGCCTGCGCCGGAAGTTGAGCTTCTGGCGCTGGGCGGCGGCTGCCATCCTCGTTCTGGGCGGTTTCGCGCTCGTTGCCCTTTCGGGCTGGACGGAGGTCAGCGGACGGGCCCGCGAGCACGTTGCCCGCGTGACCGTGACGGGCGTCATCCAGGACGATCGGGAGCTGGTCGAGAGGCTGGAGAGCATTGCCGACAACAATTCCGCCAAGGCTCTGATCGTGACCATATCGTCGCCGGGTGGCACCACCTATGGCGGAGAGGTGCTCTACAAGGCGATCCGCAAAGTCGCAGCCAAGAAGCCGGTGGTCTCCGATGTCAGGACGCTTGCCGCCTCCGCCGGCTACATGATCGCGCTTGCCGGCGACCGCATCGTCGCCGGCGAAACCTCGATCACGGGCTCGATCGGCGTCATCTTCCAGTATCCGCAGGTCAAGGAACTGATGGACAAGGTCGGCGTGTCGCTGGAGTCGATAAAGTCGCGGCCGCTGAAGGCCGAGCCCTCGCCGTTCCACCCGCCCAGCCCCGAGGCAAGGGCGATGATCCAGACGATGATCGACGACAGTTACAACTGGTTCGTCGATCTCGTGGCCGAGCGGCGCAAGCTGCCGCGGCCGGAGGCGCTGGCGCTGGCAGACGGCCGGATCTTCACCGGGCGGCAGGCTCTCAGGGACAAACTCGTCGACACGATCGGTGGCGACGACGAGATCAGGGCATTTCTGGCCGAGCGCAAGGTGTCGAAGGACCTGCCCGTCGTCGATTGGAAGGATCCGGGCGGCTCCTTCCCCTTCGGGCTTTCGACGGTCGTATCCAATTGGCTCAAGCTGTTGGGATATGATGCTTTTCCGGCGATGAACGGGATCGAAAAGATTGGCGGCGACAAGTTGTTTCTTGACGGTCTTGTTTCGGTTTGGCAGGTTGATGCTCAATAAGGAAGGCTAGAAATGCCGCCCTGAGGCGAGATGGGGCCTCACCCATGCTCCGGGCGTCCGGTGAGGCCTTCCAAGCGTCACAAACATTCACAAAAAGCAAAAGACCAGGGGGCGAAAGTGATCAAGTCAGAACTGGTGCAGATTGTGGCCGCGCGCAATCCGCATCTCTATCACCGCGACGTTGAAAATATCGTCAATGCGGTCCTCGATGAGATCACTGACGCACTCGCGGCCGGAAACCGGGTCGAACTGCGCGGTTTCGGTGCCTTCTCGGTGAAGAACCGGCCATCGCGCTCGGGCCGCAATCCGCGCACTGGCGATTCCGTCTTCGTCGAGGAGAAATGGGTGCCGTTCTTCAAGACCGGCAAGGAGCTGCGCGAACGGCTCAATCCAGGTATGAACGGTCAGGATGAAGACTGAGCGAGAGGCGCAGCGACGACAGCGCCGTACGTTTTGAAAGCGGCGGTCGCCCCTCTCATTCCAACAGCGCACCGTGCCTGCCGCAGAGCATTCCGAGCCGGTGCCATAGCCGGAGCGGTGCATGTTCAAGAAAATCGTCAACATCGTCGTGCTCGTACCGCTCGGGGTGATCCTTGTCGCCTTGAGCGTCGCCAACCGACAGACCGTTACATTGTCGCTCAATCCCTTCGATCCGGCCGACAACGTGCTTTCCGTATCCGCGCCGTTTTTCCTCTTCCTATTTCTGGCGGTCGTCCTCGGCCTGTTCCTTGGGGCCGCCGTGGTTTGGTTCAGCCAGGGCAAGTACCGCCGCCGGGCGCGCAACGAGGCCCATGAGGCGCTGAAATGGCATCGCGAGGCTGAAAAGCACCGCAGCGAGGCCGAAAGGTTGGCGCAATCGAGCCTGCCGGCGCCGCAGAACTGACTGGCCGAGATGCGGGCGCGCTTCAGCCCGCCGGCTCGCCGCTGACGGCGAGGTTCAGATTGGCGAAGAACTGCTGCGCGAGCTTCTTGGCCGTCGAATCGATCAGGCGGGAGCCAAGCTGAGCGAGCTTGCCGCCGACTTCGGCCTTGACGTCGTAACGCAGCACCGTTTCGTCACTCGCTTCGGCAAGCATGACATCCGCGCCCCCCTTGGCAAAACCGGCGATGCCGCCCTTTCCCTCACCCGATATCCGGTAGCTTTCGGGCGGATTCAGGTTGGAGAGCATGACCGTGCCGTTGAAGGTCGCCGAAACCGGACCGATCTTGACCTTCACGACGGCCGTGAGTTCCGTCGGCGAGACCGCCTCGATCGCCTGGCAACCGGGAATGCACCGCTTCAAGATCTCGGGGTCGTTCAGGCATTGCCAAACTGCTTCCCGCCGTGCCGCGATCCGCTCCTCTCCGGTAATGTCCATAGAGCTTCCTCCCTTCTACTGTATGTGTCCCTAAATCGACCTCGATTTTAAGGACAAAGACATGCAGCAATTCAAAGTGCTACAGCGACCTTTGCGCGCCTGAGGCGCGCGACGCTGTAGTGAAGTCACCGATCTTCGCAGACCGGAAACGGCTTTGCCAAGAGCATCCGCGATGCTATTGCACGCACTGAGCAAGTCGCGCATCCGTCCGGGCGCGCGGCCAGGGCACATTCCCTCTGCTGGCCGGGCAAAAGGGATGTGCCGGTGATCGAGCGAAATCCAAGGATCAGCGCGTGAAGGAAAAAGATCGGCGATCGAAGAACGCCTCGGTCACGGCGGCCAAGGGACGCGGCGCAGAGGCGCGTGGCGGTCGTCACGAGCAAAGGCATTCTTCGGCAAAGGGCGGTCCTCAGAAGGGCAAGGCCGGCGGGCTGCCGTCGCCAAAGGCGGCGCCGCAGAAATTGCCGCGTTCGGCCGCACAGGAGAGCACGCCGCCGCGCCGCGTGGAGCCGCGGAGCGGCGCGAAGCCGGCCGAGACGGTGCCGCTCATCCTCGAGACGCGGCCGACCGCCGGCTACCACCTGATCGACAGCGGCGACGGCGAGAAGCTGGAACAGTACGGGCTCTATCGTATCGTCCGGCCCGAAGCCCAGGCGCTGTGGCCGAAGGCGCTGCCCTCTGGCGTCTGGGAAAAGGCGGATGCGATCTTCACCGGAGACACCGACGAGGATGGCATGGGCCGTTGGCGTTTCCCGCAGGAAGCGCTCGGGGAAACCTGGCCGATGCAGCTTCTCGACACGGATTTTCTCGGCCGATTCACCTCGTTCCGGCATGTCGGGGTTTTCCCCGAACAGCTTGCCCACTGGTCGTGGATGAAAGACCAGGTCGCGTCGGCCGGCCGGCCGCTGAAGGTGCTCAACCTCTTCGGCTATACCGGCGTCGCCTCGCTGATCGCGGCGAAGGCGGGCGCGGAGGTGACCCATGTCGATGCTTCCAAGAAGGCAATCGGCTGGGCACGCGAGAACCAAGCCATGGCGCGCGCCGAGAAACTGCCGATCCGCTGGATCTGCGACGACGCCATGAAGTTTATCCAGCGCGAGGAGCGACGCGGCAGCCGCTACGACATCATTCTGACCGACCCGCCCAAGTTCGGCCGCGGTCCGAACGGCGAGGTCTGGCAGCTCTTCGACCATCTGGCGGCGATGCTCGACATCTGCCGCGAAATCCTGTCTGAGGATGCTCGCGGCCTGGTGCTCACCGCCTATTCGATCCGCGCCAGCTTCTATTCGATCCACGAGCTCATGCGCGAGACGATGCGCGGGCGCGCCGGCCGGGTGGAATCGGGCGAGCTCATCATCCGCGAGGGCGGTCTCGACGGCACGGCGCCCGGTCGGGCGCTGTCCACCTCCCTCTTCAGCCGCTGGGTACCCAAATGAATTCTGACAGAAGCGATCACGGCACGTCGCGCGTCGGCCAGGTCAAGGAGGTCACCAGCCTCACCAATCCGATCATCAAGGATATCCGCGCGCTCTCCCAGAAGAAGCATCGCGACGAGACGCGCTCCTTCATGGCCGAAGGGCTGAAGCTGGTGATCGATGCGCTCGATCTCGGCTGGAAGATCAAGACGCTCGTCTATGCCAAGGCGGCCAAAGGCAAGCCGCAGGTCGAGCAGATAGCGGCAAAGGCGGTGGCAAAGGGCGGGCTCGTCCTCGAGGTCAGCGAGAAGGTGATCTCGACGATCACCCGCCGCGACAACCCGCAGATGGTGGTCGGCATCTTCGAGCAACGCTACCGGCCGCTGAAGGATATCCGCCCTCAGGAGGGCGAGACCTACGTGGCGCTCGACCGGGTGCGCGATCCCGGCAATCTCGGCACGATCATCCGAACCGCCGACGCCGCCGGAGCGTCCGGCATCATCCTGGTCGGCGAGACCACCGATCCCTTCTCGCTCGAAACGGTGCGCGCAACGATGGGCTCGGTCTTCGCCTTGCCGATCGCGCGGGCCAGTGCCGAGGAGTTCGTCCGCTGGCAGAAGTCGGCCGGCGTCCAGGTGGTGGCGACGCATCTGGCGGGCTCCGTCGACTATCGCACCATAGACTACCGGTCGAAGCCGGTCGTCCTGCTGATGGGCAACGAGCAGGCAGGCCTGCCCGTCGAGCTCGCTCGCGAAGCCGGCGCACTGGCGCGCATTCCGCAAGCGGGCCGGGCCGACTCGCTCAATCTGGCGATTGCCACCGGCATCATGCTGTTCGAGGCGCGCCGCCATCTTCTTTCATTGGATGAGCGCTGATGAGTGAACGCAACACCCTTTTTTCCCGGCCGCTGCCGATCGCGCTTTTCATTCTCGTCGCGCTCGTTGCCGACCAGGCGATCAAGTATCTGGTGGAAGCCTTCCTGCCCTTCCAGGAGGCGGTGTCGGTCATCCCGATGCTCGCGCTCTACCGCACCTATAACTACGGCGTCGCCTTCTCGATGCTCTCCGGCATGGAAGGCTGGTTCATCGTCGGCATTCGTCTCGCCGTCGTCACTTTCGTGCTCTGGCTGTGGCGCCGCACTCCGAAGGACCGCTTCTTCGCCCATCTCGGCTATGCGATGATCATTGCCGGCGCGCTCGGCAACCTCGTCGACCGGCTGCTCTTCGGCTATGTCATCGACTACATCCTGTTCCACACCGCCACCTGGTCCTTCGCCGTCTTCAATCTCGCCGACAGTTTCATCACCGTCGGGGCCGGTGCGATCATTCTGGACGAGCTGTTGCAGGCGAAAAAACCGCGGTCGCTAAAACTTTAGACGTCCGTTGAAGCCATTCGGAAGGCTTGCCATGCCAGGTTGAAGGCATGAGCGAGCTTCCATCGGTCAAGCATCGGAACCAAGCCGGCTCGGGCGCGCGATCCGGAGCGGCTGGAATCACGTTCTCGAAGGCGACTACGCTCGGTGGTGGCTTGCGGCCGGCGATCGGCGGCGAAGCATCCGTCGGGCGACTTCTCCTTGCGCTCGCCGGCCTCGCTGCTGCGGGCGTTCTGCTGGTCGTCGGCGCGCGCGCCGATCTTTATCTGCTGCCGGTCCTTGCGGCCCTCAGTGCCCTTGTTGGCGGCTTTCTGCTGCTCTCCAGCCATGGCACGGCCTCCGGGCAGGTTCCGGAGGCGGGCAGGGCCGCAGCCGATGCGCTGTGTTCCGAGACGGCGAAGCTGCTTTCGACGATCCATGACGCGCTGGGCGACATTGCTCTCGTCCGCGGCATGGACGGCAGGATCGTCCAGGCGAACCGGGTGTTCACGCGAATGTGCGGGCGAGCCGACGTGCGGGGGCTGACCTGCTCCTCGCTGGGCCTCGAGTTCGAAACGCGGCCGGATCCCGACCGTTTCATCGTCCGCTTGGCGACGCCGGCGGGCTTGCGCCTTTTCGATTGGCACGATGTCGTGATCCGCGCCCCGGCAACCGGCCGGCTGATGCGCCACAGCATCGCCCGCGACATAACGGAGGAAGCGCAGGCGGCACGCCGGCGGGAGGAGGCGCGGCAGCGCGCCGAAGAGGCGAGCCAGGCGAAATCGCGGCTGCTTGCGACCGTCACGCATGAGATCCGCACGCCGCTTTCCGGCATTCTCGGCATGAGCCATCTGCTCGCCCAGACGAAACTGTCGGCCGAGCAGCGGAACTATCTTGCCGACATGCAGCAGTCGGGCCACGCCCTGGTGCAACTGGTCGAGGACCTGATCGACTTCTCCTCGCTCTCGGCTGGGCGCTTTCAATTGCATCCGTCCGGGCAAGACCTGCGCCTCGTCATCGAGAACGTCGTGGAGATGCTCTCGCATCGTGCCCATGAGAAAGGCATCGAAATCGGCGCCGCGATCGATGCGAGTGTGCCGCGCGGCGTGGCCTTCGATGCGGCGCGGCTGCGGCAGGTGCTGTTCAACGTTATCGGCAATGCCGTGAAATTCACCGAGACCGGCGGCGTCCTCGTCACGGCCGGCTTCGAAGCGGGGATCGTCCGCATCCGCGTCGACGACAGCGGCCTCGGCATGTCGGCCGACGAACTGGCGCGTGTCTTCGATGAGTTCGAACAGGCCGGCGACGACGCCCAGCGCTCCAAGGGAACGGGTCTCGGTTTGGCGATATCCCGCCGCATCATGGAGGCTTTCGGCGGCAGCCTGACCGCGTCGAGCATCGCGGGAGAGGGAAGCCGCTTCGAAATTCGCTTCCCGGTCGCTGGAGCCGGTTCGGCGGCTCAGCCCCGCCGCGGTGTCCTTGCCGACACCCATGTACTCTTGCTCGCTCCCGACGGTCCTGCTTCGACGGCGCTTGCGGCGACGATCGAGACGCTCGGCGGCAAGTGCCACCGTGCCGGATCCCTCTCGGCCGCCCGCGCTGTCGCAGCCGACGCGCTCGCCGATCGCTTGCCGCTGACGGATATTATCGTCGATCACCGCCATGCGGCGCAGTTGCGCGAACTCCTCTCCCTGGAGCCGGCGCTCGGGCGGCAGCGATTGCGCAAGACCTGCCTGATCAGCCCCGAAGAGCGCAGCAGCCATCCGCTCAGCAGGATGGGCGGCTACGAGGCCTGGCTGATACGCCCCTTGCGGGAGAAATCGCTGGTCGAGGTGTTGCTCGGCCGCATGACGGGCATCGAAAGGCGCGACGGGATCAACGACAACAGGCCGATCCTGAGGGCGGAGCCGCCGAAGGCGGCAACGGTCCGAGATCACGGCCGCCCGGTGCTGCTCGCCGAGGACGATCCGGTGAACGCCCTGATCCTGCGGAAAATGCTCGAAGGAGCCGGGCACGCCGTCCACCCTGTTGGCGATTTCGCCGCGCTCGAGGCCGTGTTGCGAGAGAAGGGTGCCCCGGCGCTCATCGTGACGGACGTCAACATGCCGGGCGGCGACGGTCTTGCCCTGCTGCGGCGCCTTCGCGCAAAGGAAGCGCCCGGAACGGGACGTCGCCTGCCGGTGATCGTTCTGACCTCCGACGTCCGTAGCGATCTTCATCGGCTGTTGCTTGCGGCCGGCGTCGACGCCGTTCTCACAAAGCCGGTCGAACCGCAGCAGTTCCTCAATGAAGTCGCTCGGCTGCTTGGGGTCGGGCAAGCCTAGCCGCCGCGCGGCATTGTCCCGCCTCGGGGTTGTCTTGCGTTTTCGTGTCACTATGTTGTTGCAGAAACGTGGTCTAAGCCCGACGGACACTGACGATTCGGGATGACACGGCATGACGATCGACCTTCTGGATTCGACGAGCGTGGTTGACACTTCACAGGCTTGCGTCCGCAAGACGATTGCGGCACCGGCAACCGATGTTCTCGGCCGTATCGCCAATCTCGAAACGCGCCTTGCCCGTACGGCCGCGGAGATCGATGCGGCGCAGGCGGTACGCTACCGGGTTTTCGTCGAGGAGATGAAGGCGCAGGTGGCGCCCGAAGCAGAACGGCGCAAACGCGATGTCGACGGCTGGGATGCGATCTGCGACCACCTGCTCGTCCTCGACACGTCGATCGAAGGCGATGCCGAGGAGCAGATCGTCGGCACCTATCGCCTGCTGCGCCAGGAGGTTGCCGTGCGCGCGGGCGGCTTCTATTCGGCCTCCGAGTTCGCGATCGGCGATCTTCTCGCCCGGCATCCGGACAAGCGCTTCATGGAACTCGGCCGATCCTGCGTGTTGCCGGAGTACCGGACCAAGCGCACGGTGGAACTGCTCTGGCAGGGCAATTGGGCCTATGCGCTGAGGCACGGCATCGACGCCATGTTCGGCTGCGGTTCGCTTCCGGGCGTGGTTCCGGCGGAGCACGCGTTGGCGCTCTCCTTCCTGCACCACAATATTCTGGCTCGCGACGAATGGGCGGTCGCCGCCCGGCCGGAGCTCTATCGCACGATGGATCTGATGCCGTCCGAGGCGGTCAATCCGAAAAAGGCGCTTGCGGCCCTGCCGCCGCTGATCAAGGGCTATATGCGGCTTGGTGCCATGGTCGGCGACGGTGCCGTGGTCGATCACGCTTTCCGCACGACAGACGTGCTGATCGTTCTGCCGATCAGCAATATTTCCGGTCGCTATCTCAACTACTACGGTGCCGACGCGGGACGTTTTTCTTCATCCGTCTCCTGATCTCCCCATCACGCCGATCGTTCAAGAAGATCATGCTCGGCGAAGCCATGCCTTTTACGTCGCAGTTTAACCGTTAACCACTTATTAAGTGTATGTTTGACTTCTAACATAATGAGACGGAAATATATCCTCGTGGTTGGATCTCAATTTCATTACGAAGCGGTGTAAAAAAGAAGGGGGCAACCGCCGCTGCGGCTGGAGGGAGCCGCGATCGCGGAAAGTTCCGTATTTTTGATGACGTAAGCTGTAGGTTGGCCACAATGTATTGAGCCCACTTCCTTCTCAAGAAGTGGGCTCTTGTTTTATTTGGAGACTTTGTACCGTTACTGTACAGATTCACAAATGCGCTTGACTACGACAAGGTGGGCCGTGCCGAAACGGCGCATCCGCCCCGTCAGGTCCCGGCATTGTAGGCGGCGATTGCGGCCAGGTTAACGATGTCGGAGTCCTTGGCCGACATGGAGACGATCTGCACCGACTTGTCGAAGCCGACGAGCAGCGGGCCGATGACCGTCGAACCGCCCAGCTCCTGGAGCATCTTGGTGGAGATCGAGGCCGAGTGGAAGGCGGGCATCACCAGCACGTTGGCGGTGCCGGAAAGCCGGCAGAACGGATATTGCTCCATCACCCGGTGATTGAGCGCCACGTCGGCGGCCATTTCGCCGTCATATTCGAAGTCGACACGGCGGCGGTCGAGTATCTTCACGGCCTCGCGCACCCGCTCGGAGCGCTCGCCCGACGGATGGCCGAAGGTCGAATAGGCCAGCATCGCGACGCGCGGCACGTAGCCGAGCCGCTTGGCGAGGCCGGCGGCCTCCTCGGCAATATCGGCCAGTTCCTCGGCCGACGGCATGTCGTGCACGGCGGTGTCGGCGACGAGCACGGTGCGGCCGCGGCAGAGCGCGATCGAGACGCCGATCACCCGGTGGCCGGGCTTTGCGTCGATGCAGCGGCGGACGTCCTCGAGCGCCGTCGAATAATTGCGCGTAAGACCGGTGACCATGCCGTCGGCATCGCCAAGCGCGACCATCGAGGCGGCGAAGTGGTTGCGGTCGTTGTTGATCAGCCGCTGCACGTCGCGGAAGAGATATCCCTTGCGCTGCAGGCGGGCATAGAGGAAGTCGGTATAGGCGCCGACACGTTTCGACAGGCGGGCATTGACGATCTGGATGCCCGGTCGGTCGAGATCAATGCCTTCCCGCTCGGCGGTTTCGCGCATCTGCTCCTCGCGTCCGAGCAGGATGGCCGTGCCGAGCTGCTGGTTCGCATAGGCAATGGCCGAGCGCATCATCTGCACTTCCTCGCCCTCGGCGAAGACGATGCGTTTCGGCTGGCGGCGGACGCGCTCGTAGATGCGCTGCAGCGTCGATGCGATCGGATCGCGCCGGGCCGAAAGCTGCTGCCCGTAGGCATTGAGATCGGTTATCGGCTTGCGCGCGACGCCCGTCTCCATGGCTGCCTTCGCGACCGCCATCGGGATCGCTGAGATCAGGCGCGGATCGAAGGGCACCGGAATTATGTACTGCGCTCCGAAGCGCGGCCGGTTGCCCTGGTAGGCGGCGGCGACGTCGTCCGGCACGTCTTCCTTGGCGAGGCTGGCAAGCGCTTCCGCCGCGGCGATCTTCATCGCGTCGTTGATCGTCGAGGCGCGCACGTCGAGCGCGCCGCGGAAGATATAGGGGAAGCCGAGGACATTGTTGACCTGGTTCGGATAATCGGAGCGGCCGGTCGCGACGATTGCATCGTCGCGAATCTGGGCGACCTCTTCCGGGGTGATTTCCGGATCCGGATTGGCCATGGCGAAGATGATCGGCTTCGGAGCGAGCGAGCGCACCATATCGGGTGACAGCGCGCCCTTTGCCGAGAGTCCGAAGAACACGTCGGCGCCCTCGACCGCCTCGGCCAGCGTCCGGCGATCGGTCTCGACCGCATGCGCCGACTTCCACTGGTTCATGCCTTCGGTGCGGCCCTTGAAGATCACGCCCTTGGTGTCGCAGAGGATGATGTTTTGCGGATTGAAGCCCATCGCCTTGATCAGCTCGATGCAAGCGATGGCGGCCGCACCGGCGCCGTTGCAGACGAGCTTGGTCGTCTTGAAGTCGCGCCCGGTCAGCGTCAGCGCATTGATGAGACCGGCGGCGGCGATGATCGCCGTGCCGTGCTGGTCATCATGGAACACCGGAATGTCCATGACCTCGCGCAGTCGTTGCTCGATGATGAAACAATCCGGTGCCTTGATGTCCTCGAGATTGATGCCGCCGAAGGAGGGACCGAGGAAGCGCACGCAGTTGATGAATTCGTCCACATTCTCGGTATCGACCTCGAGGTCGATCGAATCGACATCGGCGAAACGCTTGAAGAGCACCGACTTGCCCTCCATCACCGGCTTCGAGGCAAGCGCCCCCAAATTGCCGAGGCCGAGGATCGCCGTGCCATTCGAAATAACCGCCACCATGTTGCCGCGCGCCGTGTAGTCATAGGCCGTCGCCGGATCCTCGGCGATTGCCTTGACGGGAACGGCGACACCCGGCGAATAGGCGAGCGACAGGTCGCGCTGCGTCGCCATCGGTTTCGTCGGCGAGATCTCCAGCTTGCCGGGACGACCCTGGGAATGGAAGTCGAGTGCTTCCTGTTCAGTCACGCTCGTCCTCGTGCGGTCGGACTTGTCGGTAGCCGGCATGTTTCCTCAACCTCCTGTGGGCGACCCTTTCGATCAGCCTCTTTGTTGTTGTCGTCTATAAATGCTTGCGGATAGTGTGACATCTCTTTTTTTGGAACAATCATGAATTTCATGCCTGACGCATCGAGCCGCACGGGCGACGTCCTTTCCGTGTCCGATCTGGCGAGCGAGGAGAGCCGCTCCACTGCCACGCCGATGATGGAGCAGTTCATCGAGATCAAGGCGAACAATCCGGATTCGCTGTTGTTCTACCGGATGGGCGATTTCTACGAGCTGTTCTTCCAGGATGCGGTGGAAGCCTCGCGCGCGCTTGGCATTACGCTTACCAAACGCGGCCAGCATCTCGGACAAGACATCCCGATGTGCGGGGTGCCGGTGCACGCCGCCGACGACTACCTGCAGAAGCTCATCGCGCTCGGCTTCCGGGTCGCAGTCTGCGAACAGGTGGAGGACCCCGCCGAAGCCAAGAAGCGCGGCAGCAAATCGGTGGTACGCCGCGATGTCGTGCGGCTGGTAACGCCGGGGACGATCACCGAGGACAAGCTGCTCTCGCCTTCGGAAACCAACTATCTGATGGCGCTCGCCCGCATCCGCAGCGGTTCGGATCCGGCCTATGCGCTTGCCTGGATCGACATTTCCACCGGCATTTTCCGTCTTGCCGAGACGGCGGAAAGCCGGCTGCTCGCCGATATTCTGCGCGTCGAGCCGCGCGAGCTGATCCTGCCGGATACCGTCTTCCACGATCCGGAACTGCGCCCGGTCTTCGACGTGCTCGGCCGGGTGGCGGTGCCGCAGCCGGCGGTCCTCTTCGACAGTGCCACGGCGGAAGGCCGGATCGGCCGGTACTACGGCGTAAAGACCCTGGACGGCTTCGGCACCTTCTCGCGCGCCGAACTTGCCGCCGCTTCCGCCGCGATCTCCTATGTCGAGAAGACGCAGCTCGCAGAACGACCGGCGCTCGGCATCCCGGAGCGGGAGAGCGCCGCCTCGACCCTCTTCATCGACCCGGCAACCCGCGCCAATCTGGAACTCGTCAAGACGCTGTCCGGCTCCCGCGACGGTAGCCTGTTGAGAGCCCTCGACCGCACAGTCACCAGCGGCGGCGCGCGGTTGCTCGCCGAGCGGCTGATGTCGCCGCTCACCGACCCGGAGCGGATCAATCACCGTCTCGATTCGATCGAGGTCCTTATCGACCAGCCAAGCTTCGCCATGGACGTCCGCGACGCCTTGCGGCGCGCGCCGGACATGCCGCGGGCCCTTTCTAGGCTCGCGCTCGGCCGCGGCGGCCCGCGCGACCTCGGCGCCATTCAGGCGGGACTTCGGGCCGCGGCGGCGACCTCGGCGCTGCTTGCGGAGGCGCGGCTTTCGTCGGAGCTTACCGAAGCGCAAGCCGCGCTCGCCGCCTTGCCGGCAGCCCTGCTGGAGCGCCTCGATTCAATGCTTGCCGAAGACTTGCCGCTTCTGAAGCGGGACGGCGGCTTCCTGCGCGAAGGGGCAAGCGGCGAACTCGACGAGATGCGGGCGCTGCGCGACCAGTCGCGTCGCGTCATTGCCGGCTTGCAGCTCCAATACTGCGAAGAGACCGGCATCAAGTCGCTGAAGATCAAGCACAACAATGTGCTCGGCTATTTCATCGAGGTGACGGCCGGCAATGCCGGCGCCATGACCGACACCGATGCCGGCCGTGCCTGCTTCATCCATCGCCAGACCATGGCGAATGCGATGCGCTTCACTACCACGGAACTTGCCGAGCTCGAGACGAAGATCGCCAATGCCGCCGATCGGGCGCTGGCGATCGAGCTCGCGGCCTTCGAGGCGATGGCCCGCGAGGTCGTCGCCGAGGCCGACGCGATCAAGGCGGCGGCGCTGGCGCTCGCGACGCTCGACGTCTCGGCGGGGCTTGCCGTGCTTGCCGAGGAGCAGAACTATGCCCGGCCGCTCGTCGATCACTCGCGGATGTTTTCGATCGACGGCGGACGCCACCCGGTCGTCGAGCAGGCGCTCAGGCGCCAGGCGGCCAATCCTTTCGTCGCCAATGGCTGCGACCTGTCGCCTCCGGACGGTCCGGAGGCCGGCGCCATCTGGCTGCTCACCGGTCCGAACATGGGCGGCAAGTCGACCTTCCTGCGCCAGAACGCGCTGATCGCCATCATGGCGCAGATGGGCTCCTTCGTGCCCGCCAACGCTGCCCATATCGGCATTGTCGACCGGCTGTTCTCACGGGTCGGCGCCTCGGACGATCTCGCCCGCGGCCGCTCGACCTTCATGGTCGAGATGGTCGAAACGGCGGCGATCCTCAACCAGGCGACCGACCGCTCGCTCGTCATCCTCGACGAGATCGGCCGCGGCACCGCGACTTTCGACGGCCTGTCGATCGCCTGGGCGGCGGTCGAGCATCTGCACGAGGTCAATCGCTGCCGCGGGCTCTTCGCCACCCATTTCCATGAACTGACGGTGCTGTCGGAAAAGCTCGGGCGGCTCTCCAATGCGACGATGCGGGTCAAGGAATGGGACGGCGACGTGATCTTCCTGCACGAGGTCGGCCCGGGCGCGGCCGACCGATCCTACGGCATTCAGGTCGCCCGCCTTGCCGGGCTTCCCGCCTCCGTCGTCGCGCGGGCGAGGGACGTGCTTGCCAAGCTTGAGGATGCCGACCGCAAGAATCCGGCGAGCCAGTTGATCGACGACCTGCCGCTCTTCCAGGTGGCGGTCAGGCGCGAAGAGGCGGCGAGGGCCTCCGGCCCCTCCAGGGTCGAAGAGGCGCTAAGGGCGCTCAATCCCGACGACATGACGCCGCGCGACGCATTGGATGCGCTCTACGCCTTGAAAAAGGACCTCGCCGGCCGCTGACTTGAGAGGCGCGTCTCGACGCGCCCGGGCCGTTGCGCAGCGCCCCGATTTTCCCTGTCAATCGACCGGCAAAAAGGCTATACAGCGCCGCGTGCCTTTTCACGAGGGCATGCGGTAGTGCTTGAAATGCTGCATGATTCCGGCGCTTGCACATGCAGCGAACCATTACGATCAGTCGGACAGGACGCCTCCCGGCACTAAATGGCCAAACACGAAACTTCCTTCCCTGAAATTCTCGACGTCGCCGCACTTCGGGCCAAGTGCGGCTTCATCGCCTCGGCCCATGCCGAGCAGCGCGAGCCGATGCGCCGCGCGCTTCTCGCCGCCTTCAAGGAGGCGAACAATGCAGGCCGAGCCAAGGCGCGCGAACTGCTTGCCGTCGACGGGGCCGGCATCAAATGCGCCGAGCGCATATCCTGGCTGCAGGATCAACTGATCACCGTGCTGCACGATTTCGTGCTGAACGAGGTGTTCGACGCCGCCCATGCGCCGGCGGCTTCCCGGCTCGCCGTGACCGCGGTCGGCGGCTATGGCCGCGGCACCCTGGCGCCGGGCTCGGACATAGACCTGCTCTTCCTGTTGCCGCCCAAAAAGGCGGTCTGGGCGGAGCCTGCCATCGAATTCACACTCTACGTCCTGTGGGACCTCGGCTTCAAGGTCGGCCATGCGACGCGCACCATCGACGAATGCATCCGACTGTCGCGCGCCGACATGACGATCCGCACGGCGATCCTCGAATGCCGCTATATTTGCGGTTCCGAGGCGCTGGCTGGCGAACTCGAGCAGCGCTTCGATCACGAGATCGTCCGCAACACTGGCCCCGAATTCATCGCTGCCAAGCTCGCCGAACGCGACGGGCGCCACCGCAAGGCGGGCGACACCCGCTATCTCGTCGAGCCGAACGTCAAGGAGGGCAAGGGGGGCTTACGCGATCTGCACACGCTGTTCTGGATCGCCAAGTATTTCTACCGGGTTAAGGATCCGGCCGACCTCGTCAAGCTCGGCGTCCTGTCGCGGCAGGAATACAAGCTTTTCCAGAAATCGGACGATTTCCTCTGGGCAGTTCGCTGCCACATGCACTTCCTGACCGGAAAGGCGGAGGAACGCCTGTCCTTCGACATCCAGCGCGAGATTGCCGAAGCGCTCGGCTATCACGACCATCCGGGCCTCTCGGCGGTCGAACGCTTCATGAAGCATTACTTCCTCGTCGCCAAGGACGTCGGCGATCTCACCCGCATCTTCTGCGCCGCGCTCGAGGACCAGCAGGCCAAGGATACGCCGGGGATCTCGGGCGTCTTCAGCCGCTTCCGGCACCGCACGCGCAAGATTGCCGGTACGCTCGATTTCGTCGACGATGGCGGCCGCATCGCGCTCGCAAGCCCGGACGTCTTCAAACGGGATCCGATCAACCTGCTGCGCCTGTTCCATATTGCCGATATCCACGGGCTGGAGTTCCATCCGAACGCGCTGAAGCAGGTGACCCGTTCGCTCGGCCTGATCACCCCGCATTTGCGCGAAAGCGACGAGGCCAACCGGCTGTTCCTGTCGATCCTCACCTCGCGCCGCAATCCGGAACTGATCCTGAGGCGCATGAACGAGTCGGGCGTGCTCGGCCGGTTCATCCCGGATTTCGGCAAGATCGTCTCGATGATGCAGTTCAACATGTATCATCACTACACGGTGGACGAGCACCTCTTGCGCACGGTCGACGTGCTGTCGCGGATCGATCGCGGCCTCGAGGAGGAAGCGCACCCGCTGACGGCCATGCTGATGCCCGGCATCGAGGATCGCGAGGCGCTCTACGTCGCCGTGCTGCTGCACGACATCGCCAAGGGCCGGCCCGAGGACCATTCGGTCGCCGGCGCCAAGGTTGCCCGCAAGCTCTGCCCGCGTCTCGGCCTGTCGCCGAAGCAGACCGAGACGGTGGTCTGGCTGGTCGAGGAACATCTGACCATGTCGATGGTCGCGCAGACCCGCGACCTCAATGACCGCAAGACCATCCTCGACTTCGCCGAGCGTGTGCAATCGCTCGAGCGCCTGAAGATGCTGCTCATCCTGACCGTCTGCGACATCCGGGCGGTCGGCCCCGGCGTCTGGAACGGCTGGAAGGGGCAGTTGCTGCGCACGCTCTATTACGAAACCGAGCTTCTTCTCTCCGGCGGCTTCTCGGAACTGTCGCGCAAGGAGCGGGCAAAGCACGCCGCCCATATGCTTGCAGACGCGCTCAAGGACTGGTCGAAGAAGGAGCGGGACGCCTATGTCCGGCTTCACTACCAGCCCTATCTCCTGACCGTGGCGCTCGAGGATCAGGTGCGGCACGCCGAATTCATCCGCGAGGCGGATAAGGCCGGCAAGACCCTGGCGACGATGGTGCGCACCCATCATTTCCATGCCATCACCGAGATCACCGTGCTTTCGCCGGACCATCCGCGGCTGCTGACGGTCATCGCCGGCGCCTGCGCCGCCGCGGGCGCCAACATCGTAGACGCGCAGATCCATACGACCTCGGATGGCCGGGCGCTGGATACGATCCTCGTCAACCGGGAGTTCTCGGTCGACGAGGACGAGATGCGGCGCGCGGCGAGCATCGGCAAGCTGATCGAGGACGTGCTCTCCGGCCGCAAGCGGCTGCCGGAGGTGATCGCCAGCCGCACCCGGGCGAAGAGGCGCAGCAAGGCCTTCACGGTGACGCCGGAGGTGACGATCAGCAATACGCTGTCGAACAAGTTCACCGTCATCGAGGTCGAGGGCCTCGACCGGACCGGCCTGCTTTCCGAGATCACCGCGGTGCTTTCCGACCTCTCGCTCGATATCGCCTCGGCCCATATCACCACTTTCGGCGAGAAGGTCATCGACACCTTCTATGTGACCGACCTGGTCGGCGCGAAGATCATCAATGAGAACCGGCAGAGTAACATTGCCGCTCGCCTCAAGGCAGTGCTGGCCGGCGAGGTCGACGAGGCGCGCGAGCGCATGCCCTCCGGCATCATCGCTCCCGCCCATCCGCCGCGGACGTCGCACGCTTCCAGAACGACAAAAGCCGAAACATGAGCCTCGTCAAGAAATTCGCAACCGTCGGCGGCGCGACGCTCGGAAGCCGCGTCTTCGGCTTCGTGCGCGAGACCTTCATGGCGGCCGCCCTCGGCACCGGACCGGTCGCCGACGCTTTCAACACGGCCTTCCGGCTCCCCAACACCTTTCGCCGGCTTTTCGCCGAGGGTGCGTTCAACTCGGCTTTCGTGCCGCTCTTCGCCAAGGAGATCGAGGCGCGCGGCATGGACGGCGCCCGCCGCTTTTCCGAAGAAGTGTTCGGCGTGCTCTTCACCGTCCTTTTGTTTCTGACGATCGCCATGGAACTGGCGATGCCGTTTATCGTGCGCGAACTGATCGCTCCCGGTTTCGCCGACGATCCGGCGAAATTCGCAAGCACCGTCACCTTCGCGACGATCATGTTCCCGTATCTCGCCTGCATGTCGCTGGCGGCGATGATGGCGGGCATGCTCAATTCGCTGCACCGCTATTTCGCCGCGGCGATCGCGCCGGTGTTCCTCAACTTCATCCTGATCGGCGCGCTTGCCTATGCCTGGTATAGCGGCCAGGACGCGGTTGCCGTCGGCTACAGCCTCTCCTGGGGCGTCATGGCGGCCGGCCTCGTCCAGCTGGCGATCGTCTGGATCGCCGTCCGCAACGCCGGCATCCGGATCGGCTTCCGCCGTCCGCGCCTGACCGCCAATGTCCGGCGCCTGCTGGTGCTGGCGCTGCCGGCGGCGATCACCGGCGGCATCACCCAGATCAACCTGCTGATCAACACCAATATCGCCTCGGCGCAGGAAGGGGCGGTTTCGTCGCTCGTCTATGCCGACCGCATCTACCAGCTTCCGCTCGGCGTCGTCGGCATCGCGGTCGCAACCGTGCTCTTGCCGGAGCTGGCGCGGGCGCTTCGCGCCGGCAATCTCAACGAGGCGTCGAACCTCCAGAACCGCTCCGTCGAGTTCACCCTGTTCCTGACCCTGCCGGCGGCCGCGGCGCTGCTGGTCATGTCGGAACCGATCGTCCGGCTGCTCTTCGAACGCGGAAAGTTCTCGCCCGAATCGACCGTCGTCGTCGGGCATATCCTGGCGATCTACGGTCTCGGCCTGCCGGCCTTCGTGCTGATCAAGGCCTTCATCCCGGGCTTCTTCGCGCGGGAGGACACGCGCACGCCGATGATCTTCGCGGCGATCTCGGTGGCGGTGAACGTGTCCTTGGCGCTGGCGCTGTTTCCCTCGCTCGGCGCCAGCGGCATCGCCACCGCCGAGATCGTCGCCGGCTGGGTGAACGCCCTCCTGCTCTTTGCGACGCTCGCCTGGCGCGGCCACTGGGGCCGCGACATTCCGCTACTCACCCGCATTCCGCGCCTTGTGATCGCCGCGGCGATCATGGCGGCGGCGCTCCACTACGCCATCCAGTGGCTGGTCTTCCCCCTTTCCTCCGCCGCGCCACTGGCGATCCGCGCCGCAAGTGTCTGCGGCCTGGTGGCGGTTGCGATGTCGATCTATTTCGCCGCCGCCTTTGGGCTCGGCGGCGCCAGCCTGGGGATGATACGCCGCAGCTTGAAGCGCAAAGCTGTTCCGGCGGCTGCCTCGAGGGCGGGTGAGGGGACCGGCGAGCCATGAGGCAGACCATTGCCCGGGTCGCCATTCTCGTCCCGGACTATGTCGAGGGCATCGCCTTCTATTGCGGTCGCTTGGGCTTCGATCTGATCGAGGACACCGATCTAGGCGATGGCAAGCGTTGGGTGCTGGTGCGGCCGAGAGGCGCGACCGAAACGGCGCTGCTCATCGCCAGGGCCGAGGGCGATCGGCAGAAGGCGGCGATCGGCAATCAGACCGGCGGCCGCGTCGGCTTCTTCCTCTTCACCGACGACTTTGCCCGCGACCATGCGACGATGCTTGCCGCCGGCGTCGAATTCCTCGAGACGCCGCGCCATGAGGCCTACGGCATTGTCGCCGTCTTCACCGATCCGTTCGGCAATCGTTGGGACCTCCTGCAACCCGCCTCTTGATTGCATTTGGCGCGCCGTGCATAAGCGCGGCGATATCAATTGGTGGGCCCTCCACAAGCCCGATGAGGACGACATGAACGAATTCAGGCCGCTCGTATTTTCCGGCGTTCAACCGACCGGCAATCTGCATCTCGGCAATTATCTCGGCGCGATCCGAAAATTCGTCGCCCTGCAGGAGAACAACGACTGCATCTATTGCGTCGTCGACCTCCACTCCATCACCGCGCAGCTCGTGCATGACGACCTGCCGGGCCAGATCCGCTCGATCGCGGCCGCCTTCGTCGCCTCGGGCATCGATCCCGAGAAGCATATCGTCTTCAACCAGTCGGCGGTGCCGCAGCATGCGGAGCTTGCCTGGATCTTCAACTGCGTCGCCCGCATCGGCTGGATGAACCGGATGACGCAATTCAAGGACAAGGCCGGCAAGGACCGCGAGAACGCCTCCCTCGGCCTGCTTGCTTACCCGAGCCTGATGGCGGCCGACATCCTCGTCTACCGCGCCACCCATGTTCCGGTCGGTGACGACCAGAAGCAGCATCTGGAGCTCACCCGCGACATTGCCCAGAAGTTCAATATCGACTTCATGGAGCACATAAGGGCGCGCGGCTACGGCGTCGATATCGTCGTCGGCGAAGAACCGATCCATGCCTATTTCCCGCCGGTCGAGCCGCTGATCGGCGGACCGGCGCCGCGCGTCATGTCATTGCGCGACGGCACGAAGAAGATGTCGAAATCCGATCCGTCCGACCTGTCGCGCATCAATCTGCTGGATGATCCGGAGACGATCGCGAAGAAGATTCGCAAGGCCAAGACCGATCCCGATGCGCTGCCGAGCGAAGCCGAAGGGTTGAAGGGCCGCCCGGAGGCGGAAAACCTCGTCGGCATCTATGCCGCACTTGCCGACCGGACGAAGGATCAGGTCCTCGCCGAGTTCGGCGGTCAGCAATTCTCGGTCTTCAAGCCGGCCCTTATCGATCTCGCCGTCGAAGTGCTGTCGCCGATCACCGGCGAGATGCGTCGCCTGATGGACGACACTGCGCATATCGACTCGATCCTCAGGAATGGCGGCGAGCGGGCGCGGGCGCGGGCGGAAAAGACCATGCGCGAGGTTCGCGAGATCATCGGCTTTTTGCAGTAGTCCGCCGAAATGAGAGCTTGCGGGACGCATGCGGCGATGTAATGTTCGCCGCATGGTTTCCACCCGACTCTCACGACTGGAAGGTCATCGCCGCAAGTTCATGGCGGTGATCGACGACACGCCAGAATGCGGTCGTGCCGTGCACTATGCAGGCATGCGCGCCAAGAACTCCAATGGCGGTCTCGTGCTGCTCTATGTGATCTCCGACGCCGACTTCCAGCAATGGCTGGGCGTGGAGGAAATCATGCGGGCGGAGGCGCGCGAGGAGGCCGAGGCGACGCTTGCCAAGGTCGCGCAGACGGTACGCGAGAGGATCGGCATCGAGCCGGAAATCGTCATTCGCGAGGGGATCGCCACGGAGCAGATATACGCGCTGATCGAGGAAGATCGGGATATCGCCATCCTCGTGCTTGCCGCGGGATCGGCGAAGGAAGGGCCAGGCCCTCTCGTATCGTCGATCGCAGGCAAGGCGGCGGCCTTTCCGATTCCGGTCACGGTCATTCCCGATCTTCTGACCGACGAGGAGATCGACGCGCTGACCTGACAGTGCGGCAGAACGCGCCCTTGCGGCGCCGGAGCGATGCCCCTATATTTTTGAACAATTCTAAAGAGCCGGTTGAGAGCGCTCCCGGCGCAACGGAGAGAACCATGTTCATCCAGACCGAAGCCACGCCGAATCCGGCCACGTTGAAGTTCCTACCGGGCAAGGTGGTGATGGAGAACGGAACCGCCGAATTCCGAAGCGAGGAAGAGGCGCGCGCCGGTTCGCCGCTGGCAGCACGGCTTTTTTCGATTCCCGGCGTCAGCGGCGTCTATTTCGGCTACGACTTCATCACCGTCAGCAAGGAAGGGCAGGAGTGGCAGCACCTGAAGCCTGCGGTCCTTGGCTCGATCATGGAGCATTTCATGTCCGGCCAGCCGATCATGTCGGGCGCCGGCCGCGCCGAAGAGACGGATCAGGAAGGTGAGTTCTATGACGAGGGCGACGAGGCGATCGTCGCGACGATCAAGGAACTGCTCGACACGCGGGTGCGCCCGGCCGTCGCCCAGGATGGCGGCGACATCACCTTCCGGGGTTTCAAGGACGGCACCGTGTTCCTGAACATGAAGGGAGCCTGCTCCGGTTGCCCGTCCTCGACCGCGACGCTCAGGCACGGCGTGCAGAACTTGCTGCGCCATTTCGTGCCCGAGGTCGAATCGGTCGAATCGGTCTGAAGCCGTCCTCGGATTCGGATGATAGCGACTTAGGCTTGTTGCAGCCCCAAGATTTTCGGACACCGACGACAGGCGACGGCTGCGGTCGCGCCTTGCAGCGGAAGAGCCTCTTCGCGGGCCGGCGAAGCAGCGCAGGGAGGTCATGGCGTCTCACAATGTTGGTCCTTGCCATCGATACCTCGGGCAGCGGTTGCGCGGCTGCAGTCTATGACGGCGCGGCGGGCGAAGTGCTGGCCCATGCCGGCGCCGACATCGGCCGCGGTCATGCCGAGCGCCTGATGGAGTTCGTCGATGAGGCGCTCTTCGCCTCCGGCAGGGAACTTGCGGACATAGACCGGATCGCCGTCACCGTAGGGCCGGGGTCGTTCACCGGCATTCGCGTCGGCGTCGCAGCGGCGCGCGGCCTGGCGCTTGCCCTCGGCAAGCCGGCCCTCGGTATCACCACGCTCCAGCTTGTTGCCGAGAGCGCCAGGGAGAAGCAGCCGGGGCAGCCGGTGCTGGCGGTCATCGACGCGAAACGGGACGAGCTCTATGTCCAGGCCTTTAGCGCGTGCGGCGAGGCGCAAGGCGAGCCCGAAATCCTGCCGCTCGCCACAGCGCGCGACCGCTTTTACGGTTTCGTCGGCGTTATTTGCGGCTCCGGCGCACCGCTCGTTGCCTCGGCCGATACGGTCGGCAAGCCGGACGAGATCGATATCGCCATCGATATCGGCCTCGTCGGCCGGCTAGGCGCTACGGCCGATCCAGCCTCGGCCAAGCCGAAACCGCTCTACTTGCGGGGCCCGGATGCAAAGCCTCAGGCGGGCTTCGCCGTCAGGAGGGCGACGGCAGGATAGACCCGTTCAGCCAATCGAGACAGCCGGCCGGCGCCCTGGATGAGGAGGGCGCGGTACCGTCGAGCCGGATGCGCAGGACAGAGATGAGCTTCACCGACTATTTCACGCGCCGAACTGAATTCGACATCTTCCCGCTGGAGGAGGCGGACCTGATCGCGGCGGCAACTCTGCACAGCCAGCGTTTCGCCAAGCCCTGGAGCGACGGCGAAATTCATGCGCTCCTGCTGCAGGAAACGGTCTTCGGCTTCGCTGCCCGCCAGACGAATGGCACGTTTCGACCTGCATTCGGAGGCTTCGTGCTGTCGCGTGCCGCCGCGGGTGAGGCCGAGGTCCTGTCGATCGGCGTCGATCCGCGTTTTGCCCGCTCCGGTCTCGGCTGGCGGCTGATGCAGGCGGTGATGCGCGAGGCGATCGTCAAGGGCGCTGAGACGCTATTCCTCGAAGTCGATGAGGCGAACCTGGCAGCGATCGGACTCTACGGCAAGCTCGGCTTCGCGAAGGTCGGCGAGCGCAAGGCCTATTATCAGGGAGCGGGCGGGTCGCGCACGGCCGCCCTTGTCATGCGGCTCGATCTTCGCTAGAGCATTTTGCAGGCAGGTGGACTCACCTGCCGTCGCATAAATGCGGCAAATCAATCCGATAGAGCGGCGGCGCGGACGCATTGAGCGCACCCGCTCCAGTCCCGTCGAAGTGGTCGGATCAGAAAGTCTTTCCGGATGATCAACTGGATACGGGTCGCGCTCTACGCCATCCTGCTGGCGATCGTCTCTTTGCTGCTGATGCCGGTCCAACTTGTCTGCCTCTGGCTGGATATGAAGCCGCGCCGCTTCCTGCCGCGGTTCTGGCATCGCATCGCCTGCCGTCTGCTCGGCCTTCGCGTTCGGGTCCACGGGGAATTGGATCGGCGGCGGCCGCTGCTGATAAGCGCCAATCACGTCTCCTGGAAGGACATAATGGTCCTGTCGTCCATTGCCGATGTCGTTTTCGTAGCCAAGTCGGACGTCAGGGACTGGCCCGTCTTCGGTATCCTTGCCCGCCTGCAGGCCTCGGTTTTTATTGAACGCGAGCAGAAACGCACAACCGGCCACCAGGTAAGCGAGATCGGCCGCCGGCTCGCAGACGGCGAGGTCGTCGTGCTCTTTCCGGAGGGGACGACTTCGGACGGCAACCGCCTTCTCGAGATCAAGACCTCGCTGTTCGGCGCAGCCGCCTCGGCCGTGCCGCAGTCGCCGACCGGCGTCGTGCATGTCCAGCCGGTGGCGATTTCCTATACGGGCATCCATGGCATGCCCATGGGCCGCTACTACCGGCCGATCGCGGCCTGGCCGGGCGACATCGGGCTGCTGCCGCACCTCGTCGGGGTCCTTCGGGAAGGGGCGATCGACGTGGAAGTGGATTTCGGCGAGGCGGTGGATTACGACCGGTACTCCAGCCGCAAGACCATCAGCCGCCTCGTCGAGCAGCGGATCCGCAACATGTTGTCGGACCGGCTGAGAGGCCGGGCGCCGGCCCGGGAGAGGACCGCGGCCTAGCGATAACGAGCCGCCCCGCCGCCTTGGGTGCCGGCCGAAAATGCTTCAACTTTGGGCCGCTTTGCACTAAAGAACCCGCATGACCCAGGAAACCGCTCTTCTGCCGAAATCGCCCGTGGCGGGCGAGGAACACGCTCCGACGCGCAAGGTCTTCGTCAAGACCTATGGCTGCCAAATGAATGTCTACGATTCCGACCGTATGTCCGACGCGCTCACGCGGGACGGCTTTATTGCGACGGACGTGCTGGAAGATGCCGATTTCGTGCTGCTCAACACCTGTCATATCCGCGAGAAGGCCGCCGAAAAGGTCTATTCCGAACTGGGCCGGCTGCGCGAACTGAAGAAGGCGAAGGCGATCGCGGGCCGCGAAATGGTGATCGGCGTCGCCGGCTGCGTCGCCCAGGCCGAGGGCAACGAGATACTGCGGCGTGCGCCGGCGGTCGACCTCGTCATCGGCCCGCAAACCTACCACCGGCTGCCCGAGGCGTTGAAGCGGGCGAGGAGCGGCGAGCGCGTCGTCGAGACGGACTACGCCATCGAGGACAAGTTCGAGCATCTGCCGGCGCCGGACAGGGCCAAGACCCGTGCCCGCGGCGTCACCGCCTTTCTCACCGTGCAAGAAGGATGCGACAAATTCTGCACCTTCTGTGTGGTGCCCTACACACGCGGCTCGGAAGTCTCGCGCCCGGTGGCGCAGATCGTCGCTGAGGCGGAAAAGCTGGTCGACGGCGGCGTGCGTGAGATCACGCTGCTCGGCCAGAACGTCAATGCCTGGCATGCAACGGGGCCTGACGGACGCGACTGGGGCCTCGGCGACCTTCTGAGGCGCCTCGCCGAGATCGACGGCCTCGCGCGGCTGCGCTACACGACCAGCCACCCGCGCGACATGGACGAGAGCCTGATCGAGGCGCACCGATCGATGGCCAAGCTGATGCCCTATCTGCATCTGCCGGTCCAATCCGGGTCCGATCGCATCCTGAAAGTGATGAACCGGCGCCATACGGCGGCCGAATATCTTGCCCTTGTCGAGCGGATTCGCACCGTTCAACCCGATCTGGCGCTCTCCGGCGATTTCATCGTCGGCTTCCCGGGCGAGACCGACCAGGATTTCGAGGACACGATGCGTCTCGTCGAGGCGGTGGGTTATGCACAGGCCTTCTCTTTCAAATATTCAAGCCGCCCGGGTACGCCGGGGGCCGATCTCAAGGACCAGGTTCCCGAAGACGTAAAGGCCAAGCGGCTGGAAAGATTGCAGACTTTGCTCTTCAAACAGCAGCGCGACTTTGCCGCCGCCTGCGTCGGCAGAGAGATAGACCTGCTTCTGGAAAAGCCCGGCCGCATGCCGGGTCAGCTAGTCGGCCGCTCGCCCTGGCTGCAGCCCGTGAATGTTGATGCAAAACGATCGCAAATCGGTGACATTATCAAGGTACGAATCACCAAGGCCGGCCCGAACAGCCTGTTTGCCGAGATGATCGAATAGAGCAGGGGCACGAGAGCCTTCTCGGGAGCTTTTGCTGAGTTAAGGCGTTAGAACATTCTCTGCGCGTCATTTCACGCGCGGTGCCGAGATCGAGAGTGAGGAGCCAGAACCGCTTGAACGGACACGAAATGATTTCAACCTCATCGCGCCATTCCAAGACAACCGCGACAGACGCCAATCACTTCGTGCTCACGTTCGAGAACAATCGGTTCGCCAGCGAGCTCTTCGGCCAGTTCGACCAGAATTTGAAATTGCTTGAGGAACGGCTGCGCGTCGATGCCAGGCCGCGCGGCAATTCCGTTGCGATCTCCGGCGACATCGTGGCGACCAACCAGGCGCGGCGCGCGCTCGACTATCTCTATGGAAGACTGCAAAGTGGGGCTTCGATCGATACGTCCGACGTCGAAGGGGCGATCCGCATGGCGGTCGCGGCCGACGACCAGCTGCAGTTGCCGACCATGGAGCGCAAAGCCAAGTTGACGATGGCGCAGATTTCGACGCGCAAGAAGACGATTGCTGCGCGCACGCCGATGCAGGACGCCTATATCCGGGCCATGGAGCGGGCGGAGCTCGTCTTCGGCGTCGGCCCGGCCGGCACCGGCAAGACCTATCTCGCCGTCGCCCATGCGGCCCAGCTGCTGGAGCGCGGCGCCGTCGACCGCATCATCCTGTCGCGGCCGGCGGTCGAAGCGGGCGAGCGGCTCGGCTTCCTGCCCGGCGACATGAAAGAGAAGGTCGATCCCTATCTCAGGCCGCTCTACGATGCGCTTTACGACATGATGCCGGGCGACAAGGTGGAACGGGCGATTTCGGCCGGCGTGATCGAGATCGCGCCGCTCGCCTTCATGCGCGGCCGGACGCTCGCCAATGCCGCCGTCATCCTCGACGAGGCGCAGAACACGACGTCGATGCAGATGAAAATGTTCCTGACGCGCCTCGGCGAAAACGGCCGGATGATCGTCACCGGCGATCCGAGCCAGGTCGACCTGCCGCGCGGCGTGAAATCCGGTCTCGTCGAGGCGCTGCAGATCCTCAAGGGCGTCGAAGGCGTGTCGGTGATCCGCTTCAAGGATGCCGACGTGGTGCGCCATCCGATGGTGGCGCGGATCGTCAGGGCCTATGAAAGCCATACGGCCGTTCACGACGAAAGCGAACAGAGCGACCGCTGAGGCGGTCGCGACCAGTCATGACGGCTTTGGATATTCAGATCAGCGTCGATGAAGGAGACTGGCCGCCGGAGGACCGGTTGCAGGCCCTTTCTGCGCGCATTCTCGGCGCGGCCGCGGATTTTCTCGCCACCGAGGAGAAGCAGCCGTTCCCGGCGGAACCGCCGGAACTGTCGCTGGTCTTCACCGACGATCGGTCTATGCGGGAGATCAACGCCGAATGGCGCAACCAGGACAAGCCGACCAACGTGTTGTCCTTCCCCGCCTTCCCGGTGACGCCCGGCAGGATGCCGGGGCCGATGCTCGGCGACATTATCGTCGCCTACGAGACGCTGAAGCGCGAAGCCGATGAATTGGAGAAATCTTTCGACGAGCATCTGACGCATCTTCTCGTCCATGGATTCCTCCATCTTTTCGGCTATGATCATATTGAAGACGACGAAGCGGAAAGAATGGAAGGGTTGGAGACTCGCATTTTGGCGCGTCTTGGCCTATCTGATCCCTACGGGGACCGGACCCCGGATTGACAGTTTGGAACAATGAGCGACTTCAAGACACAGCCGGCAACGGTTGCCAGCGAGGAGGCCGATGCCTCCGGCGACGCCGACGCGGGCAGTAGTAGTACCACCGCCCGACCAGAGGGCAACAAATCCACCTCATCCTTCTGGAGCCGTGCGGCCCGCCTGTGGCGCGGTGCGGGTGCGTCAAGCCTGCGCGAGGATCTCGCCGACGCGCTGATGACGGATGCCGACAGCAACACCGCCTTTTCGCCCGAAGAGCGGGCGATGCTCAACAACATCCTCCGCTTCCGCGAGGTCCGCGTTGAGGACGTGATGGTGCCGCGTGCCGATATCGAAGCGGTCGATCAGAGCATCACGATCGGCGAACTCATGGTTCTCTTCGAAGAATCCGGCCGTTCGCGCATGCCGGTCTATAGCGAGGGCCTCGACGACCCGCGCGGCATGGTCCATATCCGCGACCTGCTCGCCTATGTGACCCGGCAGGCCCGCAACCGCCGCCGCAACGGGAAGGCAGCGCATCCGGTCGTCGCCGACAAGGTGGAGAAGACGCCGCGCCCGCCGAGGCCGGGCTTCGATCTATCGCGCGTCGACCTGAACAAATCGGTCGAGGAGGCGGGCATCATTCGCCAGGTCCTCTTCGTGCCCCCTTCGATGCTCGCTTCCGACCTGATGCAACGCATGCAGGCCGCACGCATTCAGATGGCGCTCGTCATCGACGAGTATGGCGGCACCGACGGGCTGGTCTCGCTCGAAGACATTGTCGAGATGGTGGTCGGCGACATCGAGGACGAGCATGACGACGACGAGGTGATGTTCGCCCGCTCGTCGGACGACGTTTTCGTGGCGGACGCGCGTGTCGAGCTCGAGGAGATTGCCGAGGCGATCGGTCCGGATTTCGACGTGCGCGAGCAGCTCGAGGACGTCGACACGCTGGGCGGCCTGGTCTTCGCATCGCTCGGCCGCATTCCGGTCCGCGGCGAGGTGGTGCAGGCCATTCCCGGCTTCGAGTTCCAAATCCTCGACGCCGATCCGCGTCGCGTAAAGCGGGTGCGCATCATGCGCAAGCGGCCGCCGGCACGCCGGCGGGTGGTCAAGCCCGAAAAGGAAATCTTGCCCGATGCGCTGCCGGCGAATGGCGGCGCTCAGGCAAACGCCCCGCCTCCGAGCTCGGCGGAATGATATGTTTTAGGTGGTGAGCGTTTCGTCGACCGGCTTGGCGGTCTGGGGCGACGCCTGTGGATGGCGGTCGATCTCGCTGCGCAATGTGATGAGATCGATGAAATGATCAGCTTGGCGGCGCAGTTCGTCGGCGATCATCGGCGGCTGGGTCGTGAGCGTCGAAACGACGGAAACCTTGCGTCCCCTGCGCTGCAACGCGTCCACCAGGGTGGTGAAATTGCCGTCGCCGGAGAAGAGGACGAAATGGTCGACGACGCGGCACTGTTCCATCGCGTCGATCGCGAGTTCTACATCCATGCTCCCCTTGATCTTGCGCCGGCCCTGGGCGTCAGTGAATTCCTTGGCCGGTTTGGTCACGACCGTGTAGCCATTGTAGTCCAGCCAGTCGATTAAGGGCCGGATCGAGGAAAATTCGAGGTCTTCGATGAGCGCCGTGTAGTAGTAGGCGCGCAGCAGATAGGCGCGTTTGTGGAATGCGGTCAACAACTTCCGGTAATCGATGTCGAAGCCGAGGCTCTTCGATGTCGCGTAGAGATTGGCGCCGTCAATGAAAAGCGCGATCTTTTCGCGGGTATCGAACATGGGGACCCCTTTTTTGTCCGAGATGCTGTTCTGGATCGCCTGTCCTACAACGCCGCGCGGTCAAGAGACGTGCAAAGGTCGCTGTAGCACTTTGAATTGCTGCATGATTTCCTCCTCAAATCAATTCTCGAATTTTAGGAGTGATGCAGTAGACGCGTCACATGGGCCCAGTGCCGAGTAGTTGGACCAGACTAACGGCATCGTCCCCAGGAGGGAACAACCAGCGGTGGCCGGAGCGTGAATTCTGCCGGCTGTGGTTAATCCGGCTTCTATCTCAACCAGTCGGGCGGTGATCCGGGTAATTGCCCTCTCTCTTCATCTCGCCACGATCTGCTGCATGATTTCGTGAAGCGGAACCGACCCAAGGCCAAACCATGCAGCAGCGGCGCGGCGCCGCCACGGCCACGGGACAAGCAAGCGGTTTTTTGGAAAACTGCCGGCACTGATTCGATTGATCTTACGCGCGAGGCCTTTCGCCGGCGCGACTTGGAGGCTGCATGGAAAAACTGGCAGGCAGGATCATATTGCTCTCCGGGGCGTCTCGCGCATTGGTCGGCTTCCTCGCGGGCGTGCTGGCGATGCTCGCCCAGCCGCCTTTCGGCATCTTCGCGGCGGCCTTCATTTCCTTTCCGATGCTCGTCTGGCTGATCGACGGGGTACCGACCCATCCCGACGACGGCGTCGTCCGGCGGCTCCTGCCGGCGGCTGCGATCGGCTGGAGTTTCGGCTTCGGCTATTTCCTCGGCGGTCTTTGGTGGCTCGGCAACGCGCTCCTGGTGGAGGCGGATCTCTTCGCCTGGGCCTTGCCGCTGGCCGTCATCGGCCTTCCCGCCGCGCTCGCCCTGTTCTATGCGCTCGCCGTGATCATCGCCCGCTGCCTCTGGTCAGACGGCGTCGGACGTATTGCTGCGCTTGCGGTCGGCTTCGGCCTCTCTGAATGGCTGCGCAGCTTCCTCTTTACCGGCTTCCCCTGGAATGCGATCGGCTATGCGGCAATGCCGATGCCGCTGATGATGCAATCGGCGAGCGTCCTGAATGTGGCGACGATCAATATGCTTGCGGTCTTCGTGTTTGCCGCTCCGGCCCTCGTCGGCACCGGCAGGGGCGCGCGGATCGGCCTTGCCGCCGCTGCACTGCTCTTCGCTGCGCATATCGGCTACGGCTATCACCGGCTTTCCCTGCCGGCGCCGCAGCCGATGATGCCGGAACGCACCGTTCGTCTTGTGCAGCCGGTGATCGACCAGGCGAAGAAGATGGACGACCGCGAGCGCGCGGCGATCTTCGAGGAGCATCTGTCCTTGACCGCCGCGCCGCCGCAGGCGGGCGGCAAGCGCCCGGATATCATCGTCTGGCCGGAAACCTCGATCCCCTTCATCCTGACGGACAATCCCGACGCGCTGACCCGGATCGCGGAGGTTCTCCAGGAGGGGCAAATCCTCGTGGCGGGCGCCGTGCGGGCCGAGGACGCGGGGGCGGGCCTGCCGCCGCGCTACTACAATTCGATCTACGTGATCGACGACCGCGGCCAGATCGTCGGCGCGGCGGACAAGGTGCATCTCGTTCCATTCGGCGAGTATCTGCCGTTCGAGGACGTCCTCAATTCCTGGGGCTTGAGTTCGATTGCCGCGAATATGCCTGGTGGCTTCTCGGCGGCGCCGAACCGTTCGGTCCTGACGCTGCCCGGCGGCAGGACATTCTATCCGCTGATCTGTTACGAGGCGATCTTTGCCGACGAAATCGACGGCAATGCGCAGCTCTCCGACGCTCTCCTGAACGTCACCAATGACGCCTGGTTCGGCGACACGCCCGGCCCGCGCCAGCATCTCCATCAGGCTCGGCTGCGCACAATCGAGACCGGCACGCCAATGATCCGAGCCGCCAACACCGGTATATCAGCGATTGTTGATGCACGTGGTGTTTTAGTGGTAGGATTAGGATACAATTACAAGGGAGTGACGGACACAATTCTGCCGGGCAAGATGCCCACCATGACCGACAGCACGATGCGTGGCAGGATCTTCTGGTTCACGGCGGCGTTTCTATTGTTGGTTGCGGTAATCTCGCGCAGGGGTTTTAATTTTTGGACGAATTGACCTAAAACCCCTAAAATTGCATAGTGTATTTCACCATCAACCCATGCCTGCCACTGGAGCCCTGCTTTCGCTGGCAGGCTGTTCATCAATTGCTGCGTCAATGATGGGTTGTGGCCATCGAAACAGCGTGTTCAGGAACGCGACTATGGTTGAAAACAAGAAGAAGCCGAACCCGATCGACATTCATGTCGGTAGCAGGATTCGCCTTCGCCGGACGATGCTTGGCATGAGCCAGGAGAAGCTCGGCGAGAGTCTGGGGATCACATTCCAGCAAATCCAAAAATACGAAAAGGGAACGAACCGCGTCGGTGCGAGCCGGCTGCAGAACATCTCCTCCATCCTCAACGTCCCGGTCTCGTTCTTTTTCGAGGATGCTCCGGGCGAGGGCGGCGCCGGATCAGGCATGGCGGAAGCGCCGAGCTCCAATTATGTGGTGGACTTCCTCTCCTCTTCCGAAGGCCTGCAGCTCAACCGGGCATTCGTGAAGATTTCCGATCCGAAGGTCCGCCGCAAGCTGGTGGATCTGGTGAAGGCACTGGCGGCCGAAGCCGAGAGCGAATAGCAGAACTTTCCGACCTTACGAAAAAGCGGCCCAGGGCCGCTTTTTTCGTAGGTGCCGGGGGCTCCTGAGACTGTTTTTGTCGGTCGGCGCGGCTTGGAGAAATGCCGTTCCAATCGTCGTCGCGATATCGATATAAAGATATATTTATGTCCTTGTGCGCTTGTTTTTCGGTGGCAAAACCACTAACAGTGAACATGCTTCTTTCATTGAGGGGACTTCCCGTATGCGCGCAAATTACCTGTTCACCAGCGAATCCGTTGCCGAAGGTCATCCGGACAAAGTGTGCGACCGCATCTCCGACGAGATCGTCGACCTGGTCTACCGCGAAGCGGCGAAATGCGGAGTCGACCCGTGGACCGTGCGCATTGCTTGCGAAACGCTGGCGACCACCAACCGCGTCGTCATCGCCGGTGAAGTACGCCTGCCGCCGAGCCTTCTGAAAAAGGACAAGAACGGCAACGACGTCATCAACCCCTCGAAGTTCAAGGCGGCCGCCCGCAAGGCGATCCGCGACATCGGCTACGAGCAGGACGGCTTCCACTGGAAGACGGCGAAGATTGACGTGCTGCTGCACTTCCAGTCGGCGCACATCGCCCAGGGCGTCGACAATGCCGCCGACAAGCAGGGCGAAGAGGGGGCCGGCGACCAGGGGATCATGTTCGGCTATGCCTGCCGCGAGACCGCCGAGCTCATGCCGGCGCCCATCTACTATTCGCACCGCATCCTCAATCTGCTCGCCGCCGCCCGCAAGAAGGGCGAGGGCGACGTTGCCAAGCTTGGCCCGGACGCCAAGAGCCAGGTGACGGTACGCTATGTCGACGGCAAGCCGAGCGAAGTCACCTCCATCGTCCTGTCGACCCAGCACCTCGACGACAGCTGGGATTCCGCCAAGGTCCGCAAGGTCGTGGAGCCCTATATCCGCGAGGCCCTCGACGACCTGAAGATCGCCGACGACTGCACCTGGTACATCAACCCGACCGGCAAGTTCGTCATCGGCGGACCGGACGGCGACGCGGGTCTCACCGGCCGCAAGATCATCGTCGACACCTATGGCGGCGCCGCACCGCATGGCGGCGGTGCCTTCTCCGGCAAGGACACGACCAAGGTCGACCGCTCGGCCGCCTATGCCGCCCGCTATCTCGCGAAGAACGTCGTGGCGGCCAACCTCGCGGAACGTTGCACGATCCAGCTTTCCTATGCGATCGGCGTCGCCCAGCCGCTGTCGATCTATGTCGACCTGCACGGTACTGGCAAGGTTTCGGAAGACCAGGTCGAGAAGGCCATCCGCAAGACGATGGACCTTTCGCCGACCGGCATCCGCCGCCACCTCGACCTCAACAAGCCGATCTATGCCAAGACCTCCGCCTATGGCCACTTCGGCCGCAAGGCTGGCCGCGACGGCTCCTTCTCCTGGGAGAAGCTCGACCTCGTCAAGCCGCTCAAGGAAGCGATCTCGCTCGATTCTGCGCCGATCAGCAGCCGCGCCGCTTGATATTCACACACGGGTGGGCCGAAGAGGCTGGCGTCAGCGCCACGGTGTTGCCGCGGTTGAACGCAAGTGAAAAGCAGATCGGGGCGGATGCTCGAAGGAGCCTCCGCCCCTCTGCTTGCGCGCGGGAAGATGTGAGCGGTCAGGCGCCGGCGTCTGGACATAATGAAGTCGATCATGCTTGTGATCTTCGGTCGAATGAGACCGAAAATCGTCATGATCCAAGGAAGAACAAATATGACCGAACCGCGTGGTGCCAGATCGACGGAGGCCTTCTTCGGGCGCCGCAAGGGCAAGCCGTTGCGGGAACGCCAGGCAGCGCAGCTCGAGACGCTGCTGCCGGTCCTGAGGCTCGATCTCAAGCAACCGTCGCCGGACGATCTGTCGGCGCTGTTTCCCGCGGAGGTCAAGCGGATTCGCCTGGAAATCGGCTTCGGCGGCGGCGAGCATCTCATTCATCGGGCGGCGGAGGATCCGTCCACCGGCTTCATCGGCGTCGAACCCTTCGTTAATTCCATGGCAAAGCTGCTCGGCCAGATCGAAGCGAGGGAGATCGACAATGTCCGCCTCTATGACGACGATGCCACGCAGGTGCTGGACTGGCTGCCGCAGGCTTCCGTCGATCAGATCGATCTGCTCTATCCCGATCCCTGGCCGAAGCGGAAGCATTGGAAGCGGCGGTTCGTCTCAAAGGTCAATCTCGACCGCTTCGCGCGCGTCCTGAAACCCGGCGGCCTCTTCTGCTTCGCCTCGGACATCGACAACTATGTCAATTGGACGCTCATCCATTGCCGCGACCACGCCGCCTTCGACTGGACGGCGGAAAGATCGGCCGATTGGCTGACCCCGTTTGCCGGCTGGCCGAGCACGCGCTACGAGGCCAAGGCCCGACGGGAAGGCAGAAGTTCGGCCTATCTGACGTTTCGGCGCGTTTAGGACTCTTTGCGCTTTGGCCTTACCCCAGTTAGTGCGGAAAATGGGCGGTGGGACATAGCCCCTTGTTCCTTCTCCCCGTCGCCGCGGGGAGAAGGTGGCGGCAGCTGGATGAGGCGCCAAATTCAGCTGGAATGCCTCAGCCGCTCAATGCAGGCTGACGGTGCGAAGGTCGTCCTCGGCGGCCTTGAAGAAGGTGCTCGAGCGGTTGTCGGTCAACAGGATCGGCGTGCCGTCCGCCGCAAACAGGGCCCAGAGATCGATGCCCGGTCCCATCTCGGGCGCTTCCGGAAAGCAGCGGGAGACCTCCTCCGACCGCATCTTGCGGATATAGCCGACTTCGCCGGCGCCGAGATGCGCAAGGTCGTTTTTCGACAGCGATGAGGTGATGGTTTTCAGTCCCATGGTCATGCTCCGTGGTCGCCGGCGCGGGAGGAAAATCCCGCCGGTTATCCTATTCTGGGACCGAAATGTTAATTTTCTTTACCATACGGACCGGCTCGGGGCGCACCAGATCGACCGACAGAAGACCGTTGCGGAGTTCGGCGCCGAGCACCCGCATGCCGTCGGCAAGCACGAAGGTCCGCTGGAATTGCCGGGCGGCGATGCCGCGATGCAGGTAATCCCGTTCGCCGGTTTCGACCTGGCGGCCACGGATGACGAGCTGGTTTTCCTCCGTCGTGACCTCCAGATCCTCTTCGGAGAATCCGGCGACGGCAAGCGTGATCCGCAGCCGTTCCGGCGTACCGGCGGCGCTATCGCCGCGAATGCGCTCGATATTGTAGGGAGGGTATCCGTCGTTCGCCTTGGCGATCCGCTCGAGGGTCTTTTCCATGCTGTCGAAGCCCACCAGCAGCGGGCTCGTAAAGGGCGTAATCCTGCTCATTCCAAGTCCTTGTGAGCTCAAGCGACCATCTTTCGGACCTGCCAGGCAGCATCCTGCGACAGCAATATGGTAGCTGTGCGCAACGAGTGCAAGCGGCTTGCCTCGGCCGCTGACGCAAATCATAGTCCGCTGCGGAGGTCCAATTCCCCGGCGCACGCGCAGGCTGCTCAAGTCTCCCCGTGACCGGCTCACCTCACCAGGTCATGGCCTGGCGATCCGATACCATCCGACTCGCAGGAGGAAGACAGTGACAAGCGCGAGAAAGATCATCATCGACACGGATCCGGGACAGGACGATGCGGCCGCCATCATGCTGGCCTTCGGCAGTCCGGAGGAAATCGACGTGCTCGGCATCACCACGGTTGCCGGCAACGTGCCGTTGACGCTGACGTCGCGCAATGCGCGGATCGTCTGCGAACTTTGCAACAGGACCGACATCAAGGTCTTTGCCGGGGCCGAGCGGCCCGTGGCGCGGCCGCTGGTGACGGCCGAACATGTGCACGGCAAGACCGGCCTCGACGGTCCTGAACTCAGCGAGCCGACCCTGCCGCTGCAGGAGCAGCACGCCGTCGACTTCATCATCGAGACGCTGCTTGCCGAAGCGCCGGACACAGTGACGCTCTGCACGCTGGGTCCGTTGACCAATATCGCCCTGGCGCTCACGAGGACGCCGGAAATCGCGCCGCGGGTGCGGGAGCTGGTGATGATGGGCGGCGGCTTCTTTGAAGGCGGCAACATCACGCCGGCGGCCGAATTCAACGTCTATGTCGATCCGGAAGCCGCCGAGATCGTCTTCCGCTCCGGCATTCCCATCGTCATGATGCCGCTCGACGTGACGCATCGCGTCCTCACCCATAAGGTCCGGGTCGAGAAAATCCGCGCCATCGGCCGCCCGGCGGCGGTCGCGCTCGCTGAAATGCTGGAATTCTTCGAACGCTTCGACATCGAGAAATACGGCACCGATGGCGGGCCTTTGCACGATCCGACGGTGATCGCCTATCTCTTGCGGCCGGAGCTCTTCACCGGCCGCGACTGCAATGTCGAGATCGAGACGGCGTCGGCGCTGACCACCGGCATGACCGTCGTCGACTGGTGGCAGGTCACCGGCCGAAAGCACAATGCCAAGGTGATGCGCCATATCGACGACGAGGGATTCTTCGAGCTCCTGACCGATCGCCTGGCGCGCCTCTGAAAATGAAAGCGGCGCCCGTCGGGCGCCGCTTTAGTCTTGTCTGGTTCGATCAGAACTCTTCCCAATTGCCTTGAGCGAGGGCGTTTGCGCCGGAGGTCTGGACGAGAACCCGCTGCGTCGAGCTCGAATAGCCGCGTGCCGCCGGCGGTTCCGCTGCCGGGCGGGGAGCTTCTGCGGTTCGCATCCTGGCGGCGGCGCCACGCAGCTTTTCGGCGGAAGACTGTACCGGCTCCCGCTGGACCACGCGGAACCGCGCAACCAGCCCGCTCAGTGTCCGGGCCTCCTCGTTCAGCGTCATGCTGGCCGCCGTCGTCTCTTCGACCATGGCCGCATTCTGCTGCGTCACCTGATCCATCTGGTTGACCGCTGCGTTGATCTCCTTGAGGCCGACGGCTTGCTCCGAGGCGGAGCTGGAGATCTGCCGGATCAAGCCGTTGATCTGCACCACCTGCTCGGCGATCTTCTTGAGTGCGCCGCCCGTCTTGCCGACGAGATCGACGCCCTCGCGCACCTGTCCGGCCGAGGTGTTGATCAAGGTCTTGATCTCCTTGGCGGCATTGGCCGAGCGCTGCGCAAGCTCGCGGACCTCCTGCGCGACGACCGCAAAGCCCTTGCCGGCCTCGCCGGCGCGTGCGGCCTCGACGCCCGCATTGAGTGCGAGCAGGTTGGTCTGGAAGGCGATCTCGTCGATGACACCGATAATGCGGCTGACCTCGTGCGAGGACTGCTCGATGCCCTGCATTGCCGCAATCGCCTTCTGCACGACCGCGCCGGACTGCTCCGCATCGCTGCTCGCCAGTTCGACGGATTTTGCCGCGACCTTGGCGTTTTCGGCGCTGGCATCCACCTGCGACGTCAGCTGGTCGAGGGCGGCTGCGGTTTCCTCCAGGCTTGCGGCCTGCTGCTCGGTCCGATGCGACAGGTCGTTGGCGGCGTTGGAAATCTCGCTGGTGCCGCTGCCGATATTGACGACCGAGTGGTTGACGGTGCGGATGGTCTCTTCAAGGCTCTCCATCGTCGCATTGAAGTCGCGCTTCAGCTGGGAGTATTCGCCCGGGAACTCGTCCGCAATCCGGTAGGCGAGGTCGCCGGAGGCGAGATGCGAGAGACCCTTGCCGAGACGTGCGACGATGTCGCGTTGCAGCGCCCCGGTCTCGGCGCGCTCGCTCTCCGAGCGGCTGCGTTCCAGCTCGGCCTGTTCGCGCTCGTGGCGGGCTTCGCCTTCTAGGCGTTTGGCGTCGGCCAACCGATGACGGAAACCTTCGAGGGCCTTGGCGACCGAGCCGGTCTCGTCGGAGCGGTCTTGCCCGGAGATCGGCTGTGCATAGTCGCCATTGCTGAGCGTTTCGACGTCGCGGACGAGGCCCGCGAGCGGCTTCTGGACGAAGCGGCGAACGGCGAGATGGAGGCCGGCGAGCACGGCGGCGAGAACGACGATGCCCCCGATGATCATCATATAGGTCTGATCGTTGACCGGTGCATTGATGGCGGTGCGCGGCACGTCGACGAGGACGAGCCAGTTCGCAGCCACATTGGGCAGTTTGAAGGGATAGACGACCCGGTCGAAGGGCGCGTTTCCGTCATAGGTCAGGTTCCTGATCATGCCTGACGCGTCGGACGAGAGCGCCTTCTGGATGATATCCTCACCCTCGCCCTCGTAATCCTTCATCAGGAGATCGGGAATTGGCGCCGCGAGCCACTTGCCGCTCTGCGACAGCAGGTAGACGCGGCCCGAACCGAAGGGCTTCAACGTCGCGAGCCGGTCGGCAAGCGAAGCGAGCGAGATGTCGACGCCCGAGACGCCGATCATCTTGCCGTCGGACAGCACCGGATAGGCGATCGACGTCATCGTCGTCGGAACGTCGGTGCCTTCGGCCATGTAGGGCTGGGTGATGGCACCCTTGCCGCTCTTCGCGGCTAGCGCGTACCATTCGGCCGCGTAGTCGGCGCGGAAGGTCGAAAGCTGTGCCTTGCCGTTGCGGTCCTTCGACCAATAGGGCGTGAAGGCGCCTTCCGCATTGCCGCCAAGCTCGGTGTTGTTGACGACGTCCTTGCCGTCGAATGCCTTCGGCGCCTCGGCGAACCAGCTGCCGAAGGCGAAGTCATGCTGATCGAGGTTGGCCTTCAATAGGTTGATGGCGCCGGCGCGGTCGACGGATTTTCCGGCATGGCCGCGGCCGAGCACGCCCGACATCGTGTTGGCGGCGGCTGCCAGCTCTCCGACGCTGCCGGCGATTTCGGCGGCAATCGCGCGGGCCTCCGTCTTGGCGCCGTCGAAGACGAGCGTTTCGACACGATCCTGGGTCTGCGAAATGAGAACGAAATTCGATGCGAGCAACACGAGAGCGATCGTGCCGCCCGTGACGGCGATCAGCTTGGTGGCCAGCGATTTTGCATGGAAGTTGAACATGAAATCCTCACGCACTGAGAGGTCCGCAGGTTTCTTGCCTGCGGCATGACATTCCAAATGTGGGTGAAGCTCCATCATGGAGCGCGTGATGCCGACCGGCATACAGGAGCCGGACCGATGCGAGCGGGCTGCCTCGCAATCTGGATAGATCATCAAAGATTAATTTAAGGCCAACATCCGGGCCAAATCCTGGCCGTCCAAAGTGGATTCTGCGCGGCGAGGATCGTTGCCGCGCCAAATCCTATCCAGATCGCGAAACGGACCAAAAATAGACTGCGGCAGTCAAAGGCGCGCGGCGACCTCGGAGGCGAGCGGTATGGACGGCTGTGCTCCCGCTTTCAGGCAGGCGAGCGATCCGGCGGCGGCGGCACGGCGCAGCGCATCGGGGAAGACGAGGCCCGCGTCGAGGCTTGCCGCGAGATAGCCGCAGAACGTATCTCCAGCTCCGACCGTATCGACGGGTTCGATCGCCAGCCCCTTGGCGCTGTGAATATCGCCCTGATGGACGGCGGCGACACCCTCGGCACCGAGGGTGACGATGACGATCTGTCCGGTTTCGTCGTGGAGGTCCTTCATTGCCGCTTCACGCTCAGCGCCGGCGATACCGCTTTTGCCCGCCAAAAGCTCGAACTCGGTCTCGTTTGCAATGACGATGTCGGCCATGCGGCCAAGGCGGGCCGCCTCCGGCGTCAACGGCGCGATGTTGATGATCGAGCGGATGCCACGGCGTCTGGCCTCCACCAGCGCCTTCTCCACCGAGGCCGCCGGAATTTCGAGCTGCAGCATCAGCGTGTCGCCGGCCGCCATTTGCTCGAGGGCCGTGACCGCGTCGCTCTCGCTCACCGTCGCATTGGCGCTGGCGACGACGACGATGACGTTCTCGCCGTCACCGCCGACGAGGATATGGGCGGTCCCGGTCGGCTCGCTCACGGTCTTGGTGAGGCCAAGGTCCGTGCCCGCCTCCTTGAGCAGGGTAAGCGCGCCTTCCGCAAAGCTGTCCGAGCCGACGGCGCCGGCCATCCGCACGGAAGCGCCGGCGCGCCGGGCTGCCAGCGCCTGGTTCGCCCCCTTGCCGCCGGCGGCGGTGGAAAAGCCCGTTCCGGCAACGGTTTCGCCCGGCTTCGGAAGGCGTGCGGTCGTGGCGATCAGGTCCATGTTGATGGACCCAAGAACAGTGATCATGTGGAGATGTCCCGTCGGGTTGCTGATTGTGCCGGAGAGTGCCCGAGGCCGTCAGTCTTCGTCAACCACCCGCAGCTTCAATTGCCCGATGCGGTTGTCGACTGCCCGCTCACTCTTGTCGGCCGGCTCCCTGGCGCCGTGGTTCGCCGGTGCGGCCTCCAGTTCAAGCGCCTCGATCTTGGCGCCGCGACGCGTCAGCTTGTCGGAGGAGATCAGAATGTCCTCGACATCCTTCTGGGTCATCGCGAAGTGGCCCTGCAGCTTCCGGACCCGTTCGTCGAGCCGCGAGAGATCCTCCATCAGGCGCACCACCTCGCCCTGGATCAGATGCGCCTGCTCGCGCATGCGGGCGTCCTTCAGGATCGACTGGATCACCTGGATGGAAAGGAGCAGCAGCGACGGCGAGACGATGACGATGCGCTGGCGGTGCGCCTTCTGGACGGTCGCTTCGAAATGCTCGTGGATTTCCGCAAAGATCGATTCGGACGGAACGAACAGGAAGGCGGTTTCCTGCGTCTCGCCGGCGAGCAGATATTTGCTGGCGATATCGCGGATATGGACCTCCATGTCGCGTCGGAAGGCTTGCGCCGCCTGCTGGCGCCGCTCGGCACTTTCCGCATCACGCATGGCATTCCAGGCTTCGAGCGGGAATTTTGCGTCGATGACGAGCGGCGGCTGGGCATTCGGCATGCGGATGATGCAGTCCGGCCTCGCCCCGTTCGAAAGCGTCGCCTGGAAGGTGAAGGCGCCCATCGGCAGGCCGTCGGCAACGATCGCCTCCATGCGCGACTGGCCGAAGGCGCCGCGCGTCTGCTTGTTGGCAAGAATGCTCTGCAGCCCGGCCATGTCCTTGGCGAGAGACTGGATATTATTCTGGGCGCTGTCGATGACCGCCAGCCGCTCCTGCAGCCGCCTTAAATTCTCGTGGGTCGCCTTCGTCTGTTCGCTGATCGACGCGCCGATCCGGTGCGTCATGCCGTCGATGCGCTGGCTGAGCGATTGGTTGAGTTCCGCCTGCCTTGTGCCGAAGACATCGGCCATCGCGGCGATGCGTCCCTGCATTTCGGTCTGTGCCGCGAGCAGCGCCGATAGCTGCTGGTCCCGGTCGTCGGCGCGAAGCGCCCGCGCCCTGCGGGCCGACGCAATTGCCAGCAAAACGAACAGGAGAGCGGCGAGGCTGAGCAGATGGCCAGCCGTTAGGGGAAAGGTGCCGATGAGGAACAGCGGCTGGTCGATGGCGAAGGCAGTGGGCTCCATGGCCGCAGCCTAAACAGATTCGCATCCGAAAACTAGATCAAAACAAGAACAAACGGCTCAACTCATCACACGGCAATTTTCTTGCGCAGCGACGGAAAGATCGGCTATGGGGGAGCATGACGATCAAGCCGCTCATCATCCTTCCCGATCCGCTTCTGCGCCAGGTTTCGACGCCCGTTGAGACGATCGACGCCGACATTCGCCGGCTTGCCGACGATATGCTCGAGACCATGTATGACGCTCCCGGCATCGGACTGGCGGCGATCCAGATCGGCGTTCCGAAGCGCCTTCTGGTTCTCGACGTTTCGAAGGAGGGCGAGGAGAGGAAACCGCTGGTCTTCCTCAATCCGAAGATCGTGAAATCCTCCGAGGAGCGCTCCGTCTACGAGGAAGGCTGCCTGTCGATCCCTGACTATTATGCCGAAGTCGAGCGACCGGCGGCGATCACCGTCGAATATCTCGACCGCGGCGGCAAGGAGCAGGTAGTTGAGGCCAACGGCTTGCTCGCCACCTGCCTGCAGCACGAGATCGACCATCTGAACGGCGTCCTGTTCATCGATTACATCTCCAAGCTCAAGCGCGACATGGTGATCCGCAAGTTCGCCAAGGCGGCCAAGACGCGCGGCGCCAAGGCCATCTGACCGTCGCGCCCCGCGCCTAGAGGCGTTTGACTCGGAGCCGCTGCCCTGCTTGGGGCATTTGAGAAAGACGGAGTTCACCGCCTTGCCGCTTCGCATCATCTTCATGGGCACACCGGAATTCTCCGTGCCGACGCTCTCTGCTCTCGTCGAGGCGCGTCACGAGATCGTCGCCGTCTACACGCAGCCGCCGCGTCCCGGCGGCCGGCGCGGCCTCGATCTGCAAAAGTCGCCGGTGCATCAGGCGGCCGAACTTCTCGGTGTTCCGGTGTTGACACCCGTCAACCTCAGGCAAACCGCGGATCGGCAGATCTTTCGCGATTTCGGTGCCGATGTGGCAGTCGTCGTCGCCTATGGCCTGCTGCTGCCGGAGGAGATCCTCTCGGGCACTCGCCACGGCTGCTATAACGGCCATGCCTCGCTCCTGCCGCGCTGGCGGGGTGCCGCACCGATTCAGAGGGCGATCATGGCCGGGGACCGTGAGACCGGCATGATGGTGATGAAAATGGATAAGGGGCTCGACACCGGGCCCGTGGCGCTCGTCAAGTCTGTTCCGATCGGCGAGACGATGACGGCCGGCGAGCTGCACGACAAGCTGATGCATGTCGGAGCGGCGCTCATGAAAGAGGCGATGGTGCGGCTCGAAATGGGCGAACTGACGCTGACACCGCAGCCCGAGGAAGGCGTCGCCTACGCCGCCAAGATTACGAAGGACGAGACGCGGATCGTTTTCACGCGGCCGGCGGCCGACGTTCACAATCATATCCGCGGCCTCGCGCCCTTTCCGGGCGCCTGGTTCGAACTTCAGGTCGCCGGGCGGATGGAGCGGATCAAGGTGCTGGGGTCGGAGCTTGCCACAGGGGCCGGCACGCCGGGCACGATCCTGGACGACGGCTTGACGATCGCCTGCGGCGAAGGGGCGGTGCGGCCGACGCGCCTGCAGCGGGCAGGCGGCAAGGCGCTTGCTGCGCCTGACTTTCTGCGCGGCACGCCGATCGCCGCCGGCACGAGGATTTCCTGATGCCGCGCTACCGGCTGACCGTCGAATATGACGGCTCCGATTATGTCGGTTGGCAGCGGCAGGAGAACGGTCCCTCCGTGCAAGGGGCGATCGAGAAGGCGGTGCTGTCCCTGACCGGCGAGACCGTGTCGATCCGCGGCGCGGGACGCACCGATTCCGGCGTCCACGCCAGGGGCCAGGTGGCGCATCTCGACCTGACCCGCGAATGGAAGACGCACACGCTGCGCAATGCGCTCAATGCCCACCTGACGCTCGCCGCCGAGCGGGTGTCGATCCTCGACGCGGCCGAAGTTCCGCCGGAATTCGACGCGCGCTTTTCGGCCGTCCGCAGGCATTATCTCTACCGCATCATCTCCCGCCGTTCGCCGCTGGCGCTCGAGGCACGGCGCGCCTGGTGGGTGCCGAAGACGCTCGACCATGAGGCGATGCATGCGGCCGCACAACATCTCGTCGGCCATCACGATTTCACGACGTTCCGGTCCGCCCATTGCCAGGCGACCAGTCCGCTGCGCACCATCGATCGGCTGGATGTCACCCGCAGCGGCGAATTGATCGAGATTCGCGCGACGGCGCAAAGTTTTCTGCACAACCAGATACGCTCCTTCGCCGGCTCACTGAAGCTCGTCGGCGAGGGCAAGTGGACGCCAGACGACCTCAAGGCCGCACTCGAGGCGCGCGACCGCAAGGCCTGCGGACCCGTTGCCCCGCCGGATGGCCTGTTCTTCATGCAGGTCGATTACTGACCGCTCGCGCTCACCCGCTCAGCCGGGGATCAGTCCGAAGAAGTGCTGAAGATATTGGGCGAGCATCATCGGCGGCAGCAGGTAAAGGGCCGTCAGGGCGGAAGCGAGCAGGTTCTGATTGCCGGTTATCGAGCGCAGCAGCCGGAAGAGCAGGACGACGCCCGCAATGAGGACGATCAGCGACAGGAGAGCAGTGAGCTGATGGCCTCCACGCGCGAGAAGGAGGAGCGCGGCCGGAATCGCCATCGCATAGGAAAGCGGCACCGAGAGCCAATTGGTGGTGACGATCACAGGCACGACCAATCCGGCAAATCCGAGGGGCCGCGAAAGGCCAGCAACGAGCATGACCGGCAGCAGCCAACTGACGAGATCGACGACGAGCAGCTTTAGGAAAAAGCCGATGCCGACGGTCGAGCCGCTCGGCATCGCCGAAAGATAATAGAGGCGCCAGGACGCCCAGGAAACGGCCATGGCCGGCAGCGACCAGAGGATCGCCGAAAAGGAGCGCCACAAGCCGCTTTCGCTGATGTCCAGCCAGTTATAGCCTTCGCGGTTGCCCTGGATCAGCAGCCAGAGCCCCTTGATATAGGCGAGAACCTCGTCAAGCAGCGGCATGGCCGAACCAGCGGGCGATGAAGGTTTCATAGATCTCGGTCAGGGTCTCGAGATCGGCGACCGCGACGCGCTCGTCGACCATGTGCATTGTCTGGCCGACGAGACCGAATTCGACCACCGGGCAATAGTCCTTGATAAAGCGGGCGTCCGACGTGCCGCCGGTGGTGGAGAGCTTCGGCCGGCGGCCGGTCACGGCCTCGACTGCGCCGGAAAGCGAATCGATCAGCGCGTTGTTGCGCGTCAGGAAGACGTGGCTCGGGCGCTCGTTCCAGACGATGTCGTATCTGACCGGATCGCGACCGGGCCGAAGCGCACCGTCCTTTGCGGCACGGCCGAGGCGGGCAACGATCTCCGCCTTCAGGCTTTCGGCCGTCCAGCGGTCGTTGAAGCGGATGTTGAAGGCGGCACTGGCCTTGGCCGGAATGACGTTGACGGCGGCATTGCCGACATCGATTGTCGTCACCTCCAGGTTGGACGGCTGGAAATTCTCGGTGCCGGTGTCGAAGGGCGGGTCCATCAGCGCTTGCGTCAGCTGCAGAATGCCGCGCACCGGATTGTCGGCAAGGTGCGGATAGGCGGCATGCCCCTGGACGCCGTGGACGGTGATCCGGCCGGAGAGGGATCCGCGCCGGCCGATCTTGATCATGTCGCCGAGGTTATCCGGATTGGTCGGCTCACCGACGAGGCAGGCGTCCCAGCGCTCGCCTTTTTGGGCAGCCCATTCGAGAAGCTTGATCGTGCCGTTGATCGCCGGTCCTTCCTCGTCGCCGGTGATGAGGAAGGAAATCGATCCCTTGGGTCGGCCATGCTTTTCGATGTGGCGGGCAACCGCCGCGACGAAGCAGGCAATGCCGCCCTTCATGTCGACAGCGCCGCGCCCGTACATTTCGCCGCCGGCGATTACGGCCGAAAAGGGCGAATGGGTCCAGGCGGCTTCGTCGCCGACCGGCACCACGTCCGTATGGCCGGCGAACATTAGATGCGGGCCTTCGGTGCCGAGGCGGGCATAGAGGTTCTCGATATCCGGCGTTCCCGCCTCCCTGGCCATTACCCGATCGAGCGTGAAGCCGAGGGGCGCCAGCATGCCTTCGAGCGCCGACAAGGCACCGCCTTCGGCCGGGGTGACCGAGGGGCAACGGATAAGGGCGGAGAGATTGGAGATCGGATCGGTCGGGAACATCGAACGGAATGCCTGCGGAGCCGGTGGGCCAAGGAACTGAGTTTGCTGGTTTATCCGATCGCTCCCCGGCTGTCACGCCCGATGAGAGGGCGACGCGCTTGGAGACCGCAACGGGCCGGACGATCATCCGGCCCGTCGGATGTGTGTTCCGGGAGAAGGCTATTCGCCCGGGGCGAGATGCGGCGCCTCGATATGCGCTCCCGCGTGCTTCAGCGGCCGCTCGCCGGAGAGCTTGCGGATCAGCACGTAGAAGACCGGCGTCATGAAGATGCCGAAGGCGGTGACGCCGATCATGCCGGCAAAGACCGCCACGCCCATGGCCGAGCGCATTTCAGCACCGGCGCCGGTCGAAGTGACGAGCGGCACGACGCCCATGATGAAGGCCATCGACGTCATCAGGATTGGCCGGAGCCGCAGCCGGCTCGCCTCGATCGCGGCGCTGACGGCGCTCTTTCCGGACAACTCGAGCTCGCGGGCGAACTCGACGATCAGGATCGCGTTCTTCGCCGAGAGGCCGACGAGCACGATCAGGCCGATCTGCGTGAAGACGTTGTTGTCGCCGCCGGTCAGCCAGACGCCGGTGAGCGCCGCCATGATGCCCATAGGCACGATCAGGATGATCGAGATCGGCAGCAACAGGCTCTCATATTGCGCCGCGAGCACCAGATAGACGAGCAGCAGCGCCAGCGGGAAAATCAGGATGCCCGAATTGCCGGCGAGGATCTGCTGGTAGGTCAGATCAGTCCACTCGTAGGAGATTCCGGGCGGCAGCGTCTCGGCGGCGATTCGCTCGATGGCGGCCTGCGCCTGGCCGGAGGAGAAGCCCGGTGCCGGGCCGCCATTGATGTCGGCGGCGAGGAAGCCGTTGTAGCGGATCGCCCGCTCGGCACCGACCGTCTGCTCCACCTTCAAGAGCGCCGACAGCGGGATCATCTCGCCCGACTGCGAACGGACCTTCAGCTTGCCGATGTCGTCGGCGTGGCTGCGATAGTTCGCGTCGGCCTGGATGCGCACGCTGTAAGTGCGGCCGAAGGCGTTGAAGTCGTTGACGTAGAGCGAACCCAGATAGATCTGCAGCGTCTCGAACACGTCGGTGACCGCGACGCCGAGCTGGCGCGCCTTGGTGCGGTCCAAATCGGCATAGAGCTGCGGCACGTTGATCTGGTAGCTCGAATAGAGCCCGGCCAGTTCCGGTGTCTGTGCAGCCTGCGCCAGGAAGGCCTTGGCCGCGTCGTCCAGCGCCCGATAGCCGAGGCCATTCTTGTCCTCGATCTGCAGCTTGAAGCCGCCGGTCGTGCCGAGCCCCTGAACTGGCGGCGGCGGGAACATGGCGATGAAGGCGTCCTGGATCGCGCCGAACTCCTGGTTCAGCTGCATGGCGATCGCGCCGCCCGAGAGTTCCGGCGTCTTCCGCTCCTCGAATGGCTTCAGCGACACGAAGACGATGCCGGAGTTCGAGGAATTGGTGAAGCCGTTGATCGACAGGCCCGGGAAGGCGATGGCATGTTCGACGCCGGGGTGCTTCAGCGCGATGTCGCTCATCCGCCGGATGACGTCCTCCGAGCGGTCCAGCGTCGCCCCGTCCGGCAATTGCGCAAAACCGATCAGATATTGCTTGTCCTGCGCCGGCACGAAACCGCCAGGAACGGAGCGGAACAGCGCGAAGGTGACGCCGAGGAGGACGACGTAAAGGCCCATGATCAGCGACTTGCGCGTCAGAATGCCGCCGACGCCGCGGCCATAGGCTTCCGAGCTCGCCCCGAAGAAGCGGTTGAAGCCGCGGAAGAACCAGCCGAACAGCGCGTCCATGATGCGCGTCAGGCGGTCCTTCGGCGCGTGATGGTCCTTCAGGAGAAGGGCGGCGAGCGCCGGCGACAGCGTCAGCGAGTTGAAGGCGGAGATCACCGTCGAAATCGCGATCGTCAGCGCAAACTGGCGGTAGAACTGGCCGGTCAGCCCGGTGATGAAGGCGAGCGGCACGAAGACGGCGACGAGCACCAGCGCGATCGCGATGATCGGCCCGGACACCTCCTGCATGGCGCGATATGTCGCCTGCACCGGCGAGAGACCCTGGGAGATGTTGCGCTCGACGTTTTCGACGACGACGATCGCATCGTCGACGACGATGCCGATCGCCAGCACCAGGCCGAAGAGGCTGAGCGCATTGATCGAGAAGCCGAAGACATACATCACCGCGAAGGTGCCGACGATCGAGACGGGCACCGCGACCAGCGGAATGATCGAGGCGCGCCACGTCTGGAGGAAGACGATGACGACGAGCACGACGAGCGCGATCGCTTCGAGCAGCGTATGGACGACCGATTCGATCGACGCCCGGACGAACTGCGTCGTGTCGTAGACGATCTCGTAGTCGACGCCTTCCGGCATGGTCTGCTTCAGCTCGGCCATTGCCTTGTGGACGTTTTCGGAAATCTGGATGGCATTCGAGCCCGGCGCCTGGAAGACGCCCATGCCGACGGCCGCCTTGTTGTCGAGTAGCGAGCGCAGCGAGTAGTCCGCCGCGCCCATTTCGACGCGGGCGACGTCGCCGAGGCGGGTGATCTCGCCATTGGCGCCCGACTTAAGCACGATATCGGCAAAGTCCTCAGGCGTCCTCAAACGCCCCTGGGCGTTCACGGAGAGCTGCAGGTCGAGGCCGGCAACGGAGGGCGAGGCGCCGATCACGCCGGCGGCCGCCTGGACGTTCTGTCCGCGGATTGCATTGGCGATGTCGCTCGCGGCAAGGCCTCGCTCGGCGGCCTTTTCCGGGTCGATCCAGACGCGCATCGAATAGTCGCCGCCGCCGAAGATCTGGACCTGGCCGACGCCTTCGACGCGGGCCAGCCGGTCCTTGACGTTCAGGACGCCGTAGTTGCGCAGGTAGTTGATGTCGTACTGGCCGTTCGGCGAGATCAGGTGCACGACGAGCGTCAGGTCGGGCGAGCTCTTGACGGTGGTGACGCCGAGCCGGCGCACCTCCTCCGGCAGCCGCGGCTCGGCCTGCGAGACGCGGTTCTGCACCAGCTGCTGGGCCTGGTCCGGATCGGTGCCGAGCTCGAAGGTGACGGTAAGGGTCATCAGCCCGTCGGCGGTCGCCTGGCTTTGCATGTAGAGCATGCCTTCGACGCCGTTGATCTGCTCTTCGAGCGGTGTGGCGACAGTTTCGGCGATGACGGCCGGGTTGGCGCCCGGATACTGGGCGCGAACGACGATCTGCGGCGGCACCACCTCCGGATATTCGGAGATCGGCAGGCCGGTCATGCCGATCAGGCCGGCGACGAAGATGAGCACGGAGAGAACGCCCGCGAAGACCGGGCGGTCGACGAAAAAGCGTGAGAAGTTCATAACGATCCCCCTTGGGAACTTCAGGCAAACAAAGAGCTTCTGCGGCGGAAAAGCGTCCGCCGCGCGCCGATGCATGCCGTTGGATGTCTAAGCGCTTCCCTGCCTCTCAGCGGCAGGGCGCGCCTAACTATGGTTTCGCGATCGACGCGGTTGCCTGCTCGGCCGGCTGCGGCGCGACGACGACGCCCGGACGGACGCGCTGCAGACCGTTGACGACGATGCTCTCGCCGGGCTTCAGGCCGGTCTCGATGATCCGCAGGCCGTCCGCCGTCGGTCCGAGGGTGACCTGCCGGTATTCGACCTTGTTGTCGGAGCCGACGACCAGCACGAATTTCTTGTCCTGGTCGGAGCCGATGGCGCGGTCGCTGATCACCAGCTTCTCTGCCGGCGCCGGATCGCCGATGCGGATGCGGACGAACTGGCCCGAGATCAGCCGGCCGTCGGCATTTTGGAGCGCCGCCCGCACGCGGATCGTGCCGGTTGCCGCATCCACCTCGTTGTTGATCAACTGGATATGGCCGCTGATCGGCGTGCCCTCGTCGGCGGCGGTGCCGATCTGTACGGGTATTTGCTCGATCGACTCGGCACCGGCGGAAGCGGAGAGCTTGGCGAGCGCTGCCGCGACCACTTCCTCGCTGACGTTGAAGCTCGCATAGATCGGGTCGACCGAGACGAGCGTGGTCAGCACCGGCGAGGCGGAGCCCGCCGCGACGAGGTTGCCGGCCGTCACCTCCAGCCTGCCGACTCGTCCGGCGATCGGCGCGCGCACCTCGGTATATTGCAGGTCGAGCCGCGCGGAGCGCAGCGCCGCCTTGGCCGACCGGACATTCGCCTGCGCCTCGTCATAGGCGCTGAGCCGCTGGTCGACGCCGCTCTGCGGAATGGCGCTGGTGGAAACCAGCTTGCGGCCGCGCTCGAGCTCGGTCTTGGCGAGTGCCACCCGGGCTTCCGCGGCCGCCACCTCCGCTTCCGCGCGCTCGACCGCTGCCGCATAGGGTTCGGGGTCGATGGTCACGAGCAGGTCGCCCTTCTCGACGAGCGCACCCTCCCGGAAATGGGCGCTGAGGATCGCCCCGCCGACGCGCGGGCGAACCTCGACCCGCTCGATCGCCTCGAGCCGGCCGGAGAAGCTCTCCCAAGTGGTGATCCGGCGCGTTTCCGCCTGGGCGACGGAAACCGGCACGGCCGGCGGCGCGGCGGGCGCCGCTTCAGTTGTGGCATCCGCCTGCAGGCGGGCAGGCAGGCCGAGAAGGACGGCACCGCCGCCGGCGACGGACAATAGAATGCTGAGGCCGGCACCCCACAGGGCGCGGCGAGTAACGCTCGACGTCATGATCTCTCCTTGCCGGTTGGGAGCCGGCTCTAAAAAATGTCTGCTTACTTCTGTGTGGCCTTCGCTCCCGCCTTCTCGAAGAAGCGGGAGAAAATGCCGGATATGATTTCTTCCTGTTCGGGCCAGCTTTTCTGGGCCGAGACATTGGCCGGGACCCAGGCGGCACGGCCGGGCAGGACGTGCATCTCCACCGGAACGCCGGCTGCGCGCAGGCGCTCGGCATAGGCCTTTGCCTCGTCGCGCATCGGACACTCCTCACTGGTGACCACGAGGGCCGGAACGAGACCGCCGAGCCGGGTGCAATGGCCGGGCGCCGCGTAAGGGTGGGTCAGGCCGCTGCCTTCACCGAGATATTGCTGCCAGCCGTCGGCGATCGATTGGACCGAGCTCTGCGGACAGAATTTGCGGAACGACGGCGTCGCCAGGCAGGGGTCGAGCAGCGGTGACAGCAGGATCTGGCCCTTGAGGTCGGTCAGAAACTGGTCCCGCGCCATCAGCGCCAAGCCGGCGGCGAGGTTGCCGCCTGCCTCCTCGCCGGCGACGAACAGCAGCGACTTCTTGTGCGCGAACTGCGGGCAGCGGCTGCGCATGGAAGCCAGCATGGCATAGGCGGTGTCGAGAGCCGCCGGAAACGGGTTGAGGCAGGCCGACGGATATTCCGGCGAGACGACGACCGCACCGGCAGCGGCGAGGGCCCCGGCAACCTTCTCTCCGGCCGCGACCGAATCTCCCGTGAAGCTTCCGCCGTGCAGATGCAGAACGACCGGCGGCGGCGCGAGCAACGACGCACCCTTGTAGACGCGTGCGCGGCACGAGCCCTGGCCCGTCTGCATCGTCTCTTCGGTAAAATGCGTGTCCATCTCTTGCCTCGACAATGGGTGAATCCCTAGATGAGGGACAACCCGCGACGGTCACATCCTAACATTGTCTTTCTTCTGGAATAGTCCGTGGGTGTTGATTACACTATTCGGTATTTCGAACAATTGGCTATTGAAAATGGACCAGCTTACGGCCATGCGCGTGTTCCTTCGAGTGGTGGAGACCGGCAATTTCACCCGGGCCTCCGCCTCGCTCAACATGCCGAAGGCGACCGTCACCAATCTCATTCAAGGCCTGGAGGCGCATCTTCGCACCAAGCTTCTCAATCGCACGACCCGGCGGGTTCTGGTAACGCCGGACGGTGCGCTCTACTACGAACGCGCCGCGCGCCTGCTCTCCGACATTGACGAACTGGATGGCAGCCTGTCGAGTGCCCAGAGCCTGCCGAAGGGCCGGCTGCGCGTCGAAACCGCGAGCGCCTTCGCCAATCTGATCATCATTCCGGCGCTCCCTGAGTTTCACCGCAAGTACCCCGATATCCAGATCGATCTCGGCGTGTCCGACCGCAACGTCGATTATCTGGCCGAGAACGTCGATTGTGCGATCCGTGGCGGTGCGCTGACGGACCAGTCGCTGATCGCCCGACGCATCACGGAGATGAAGTTCATCACCTGCGCCACGCCGGATTTCCTCGAAAGGCACCCGGCGCCGCAGCATCCCTCCGACCTCGAGAAGAACTGCTATGCCGTCGGCTATTTCCGGCCCACCACCGGTCAGCAGATGCCCTTCCACTTCCGGCGCGGCAGCGAGGAAATCGAGGTCAATTGCCGCTATACAGTCGCAGCGAACGAGGCGACGACCTATGTCGCGGCCGCGCGGGCGGGGATGGGCGTCATCCAGGCGCCGCAGTTCATGGTGCGCGACGATCTCCGCGCCGGCACCATGGTCCCGGTGCTCGCCGATTGGCAGGTCGACCCGATGCCGATCTATCTGGTCTATCCGCCGAACCGGCATTTGAGCAGCCGGCTGCGCGTCTTCGCCGACTGGGTTGTGAAAGTGGTCGCGCAATCGCAGCTCGACGGCGCGTAACCCGAGAATGCGAAGTCAGGCTTGCCGGCTCTTGGCGTTGTTGCGCTTGGCTTTCGGCTTGAAGTCGCCGGCCGCCTTTCTCGCGTCAGGCTTCCCCTTCTTCTTGCTCCAGGCCTTTTCGTCGCGCCTCTCCGGATGCGCGTCCTGGCTGACGGGCGGCTTCTTCTCGTACTTGCGTTTCGGCTGAAAGTCGTTGTGGCCACGCTCCGGCTGAGCCTCTGCCGGCCGCGGCCGCTTTTTCGCGAATTCTTGCTTGTCGTCGCGCCGCCGCGAGCCGTCCGGGGCGCCCGGCAGCGACTTGACGCGAATGCCCTTTTCCAGTGTCCGGTTTGGGCCGATTGCGGAGAGGAAGCGCTCGGCGCCCTCGGCAGTCAGCTCGACATGGGTTTCCTCCGGCTGCATGCGGATTGCGCCGATGTCGCGCTTGCTGAGCTTGCCATGGCGGCAGAGCATCGGGATGAGCCAGCGCGGTTCGGCGTTCTGCTTGCGCCCGACGGAGAGCGAGAACCACTGGCCGTCTGTGAAGTCCGCGCGCGGCGCGGGGCCCTCGTCGCCGGTGAAAGCCGGACCGTCGCGGCGGCTTTTCTTCCGATCGTCCGCAAGCGAGACCTCGGAGAGCTCCTCGGGGGCGGAGTGCCGCGAGCGGAACTGCCGCACGAAGGCGGCGGCCAGCTTTTCGGCGCCATGGCGCGCGATCAGCGCCTCGACGATCGCTTGCTCGTCGTCGCGCAGCGCCTCGTCGAAGGCCGCGTCGGCAATCAGACGCTCGTCGTCGCGGCTTGTCACGTCTTCTGCCGACGGCGGCTTCGCCCAGGCGGCGGTGATGCGGGCGCCATCCAGGAGCCGCTCCGCTTTCCGCCGCTGATTGACCGGTACGATCAATGCGCTGACGCCCTTCTGGCCCGCCCGACCGGTGCGGCCGCTGCGGTGCAGAAGCGTCTCGGAATTGGTCGGCAGATCCGCATGGATGACGAGCTCGAGGCCCGGCAGGTCGATTCCACGGGCGGCGACGTCGGTGGCGATGCAGACCCGGGCACGGCCGTCGCGCATCGCCTGAAGCGCGTGGGTGCGCTCGTTCTGGCTGAGTTCGCCCGAGAGCGCGACCACCGAGAAGCCGCGATTGTTGAAGCGGGCCGTCAGGTGGTTGACCGCAGCGCGGGTCGAGCAGAAGACGATCGCGTTGCGGGCTTCGTAGTAGCGCAGCACGTTTATGATGGCGTTCTCCCGATCGCTCGGAGCGACGAGAAGCGACCGGTATTCGATATCGCCGTGCTGCTTTTGCTCGGATGCAACCCCGATCCGCACCGCGTCGCGCTGGTAGTTCTTGGCAAGCGTGGCGATCGAGCGCGGCACGGTCGCCGAGAACATCAGCGTGCGGCGTTCGGGCGGCGACGCCTCGAGAATGAATTCCAGATCCTCGCGGAAGCCGAGATCGAGCATCTCGTCCGCCTCGTCGAGCACCACGGCGCGCAGCGCCGAGATGTCGAGCGAGTCGCGGCGGATATGGTCGCAGAGCCGGCCCGGCGTGCCGACGACGATGTGGGCGCCGCGTTCGAGCGCGCGTCGTTCGCTGCGGATGTCCATGCCGCCGACACAGGACGCGATCGTCGCCCCGGCAATCTCGTAGAGCCATTCAAGCTCGCGCTTGACCTGCAGGGCCAGCTCGCGCGTCGGCGCGATGACAAGCGCCAGCGGCGCCTCCGGAGTGCCGAATTGCCTTGCCGTTCCGAGCAGCGTCGGCGCCAGCGCCAAGCCGAAGGCAACGGTCTTGCCGGAGCCGGTCTGAGCGGAAACCAGCGCGTCGGCGCCGTCGAGCGCCGGGTCGCGCATCGCCTCCTGAACCGGTGTCAGCGTGTTGTAGCCGCGTTTCGCCAATGCCGCGGCGATCGAGGGCGCGATCCCTTCGAACTCTGTCATGTCCTGTCTTTCGGATTTCGGTCGTCGCGCCGAAGACGAGCGGACCATAACTCGGGTCGTCCTCAGGCGTCGATAGCCGCGGCCAACGTCGCGGCCCTGTTCATTTGCGGGGCTACATACGCGTTGGGAGAGGGAATGTACAGGGCCGGATGGTCAACGCGCGGGGCCGTTGCGGCGCCCGCCGAACTCGTTGGCGCCTGGCGCGCCGGGCCAGAGACAGAGTGCGATGAAGACGATGGGGCTCAATACCGGGATGAACAGGCAGAGCGCGAGCGGGCCCGGATAGCCGATATCGTGCAGCCGCTTGATCGCCAGCATGGCGATCGAAATGGTCGAGGCGATGCCGGAGCCGATCACAGCCAGCGTCCAGAGCGCCAGCGCCGCGTCCTGGTCCTCGTATTTCAGCATCTGCATCAGGATGATGCCGCCGACGACGAACCAGAAAAGCCAGGAGAGAAAGAAGGGCAGGCGGCCGATCCGGCCGGAGGGGCTGAAGAACAGCCAGGTCATGCTCGGCTGCCGCCCCTCCTCGGCCATGATCAATCCCGGAGCAGTTCGTTGATGCCGGTCTTTGACCGGGTCTTCTCGTCGACCCGCTTGACGATGACGGCGCAGTAGAGGTTCGGCGCCGGCTGGCCGTTGGCCATGGTCGAGCCGGACGGCATCGAGCCGGCGACGACGACGGAATAAGGCGGCACTTCGCCATACATGACTTCGCCGGTGGCGCGGTCGACGATCTTCGTCGACTTGCCGATAAAGACGCCCATGCCGAGGACCGAGCCCTCGCGGACGATGCAGCCCTCGACGACCTCGGAGCGGGCGCCGATGAAGCAATTGTCCTCGATGATCGTCGGCCCGGCCTGCATCGGTTCGAGCACGCCGCCGATACCGACGCCGCCGGAAAGATGCACGTTCTTGCCGATCTGCGCGCAGGAGCCGACGGTTGCCCAGGTGTCGACCATCGTTCCCTCGCCGACATAGGCGCCGAGATTGACGAAGGAGGGCATCAGGACTGCATTGGGGGCGATATAGGCGGAACGCCGCACGACGCAGTTCGGCACGGCTCGGAAGCCGGCCTTCTCGAACTCGTTGACGCTCCAGCCGTCGAATTTGGACGGCACCTTGTCCCACCAGACCGACTCGCCCGGTCCGCCCTTGACGAGCTCCATGGGGTTCAGCCGGAAGGAGAGCAGCACGGCCTTCTTGAGCCACTGGTTGACGGTCCAGATCCCGTCGGCGCCGCGTTCGGCGACGCGCACCTTGCCGCCGTCGAGCAGGTTCAGTGCCGCCTCTACGGCGTCGCGTATCGGCCCGCGCGTGCTTGTGCTGACGGCCTCGCGATCATCGAAGGCGGTCTCGATCGTCTGCGACAGGGAGGCGAGGTCGTGGTTCGTCATCGGATTTCCTTATGTTCGCGTTGTCCAGCAAGCTCTACTGCATAATCCCTCGAATCGGAACCGATTAAAGGAGGGATTTGGCGGGCAATTCAGAGGGCGGCAGCCCCCATTCACGCCCGAAAAAAGTGCATCCTTGCGGCGCCCGGGTCCGAAAAGTTGAAGGGCTTTTCGGCCCGCTCTCCGAACGAGGGACTTGGCAAGCCTGCCCGTTTCCGGCAGAGAGACGCACTTATGGCTGAAAAGCATGAAAGAACATGTCCGGACGAGGTGCCGGCTGTTCGGAACACGACGGGACGAGGACATATGGGACGCATGAAGAAGCGCAGTTTGCGCGGCAAGGGCGGGGTTTGGGATCCGCTGGCAGACAGCTCGCAAAGCAGGCAGCGCGCCTCGACCGTTCCGCTGACGCCCCAATCGGCCTCTCCGACCTATCGGCTAGCCTATATCGACGACGATTTCCTGTGCCGCGAGGAACTGAGGCCCGTGCGCCTGCAGCTCGAGCTTCTGAAGACGGAGATGATGCTCGAGGAACGCGGCATCAACTCGACCGTCGTCATGTTCGGCGGCGCGCGCATTCCGGAACCGGGCGGCGAAGCCTGGGCGGCCAAGAACGAGACGCAGCGCAAGAACCTGGAAGCCGCTTCGGTCTATTACGACGAGGCGCGCAAGTTCGCGCGGCTTTGTTCCGAGCAGTCCGCCAAGCTCGGCCACAAGGAATATGTGATCGTGACCGGCGGGGGTCCCGGCGTCATGGAGGCCGGAAACCGCGGTGCCGCGGATGTCGGCGCACCGTCGATCGGCCTCAATATCGTCCTGCCGCACGAGCAGGCGCCGAACAGCTACGTCACGCCGGAGCTGTCCTTCAACTTTCACTATTTCGCCATTCGCAAGATGCATTTCCTGCTCCGCGCCAAGGCGGTGGCGGTCTTCCCGGGCGGCTTCGGCACGCTCGATGAGCTGTTCGAGACCATGACGCTGATGCAGACCGGTCGCCTGGCACTCGTGCCGCTCGTTCTGTTCGGCGAGAAGTTCTGGCGCTCGATCATCAATTTCGAGGCGCTCGCCGAATTCGGCACGATCGCCCCAAACGATATCGACCTCTTGCATTTCGTGGAAACCGCCGAAGAGGCGTGGCAGATCATTGCCCGCTTCTACGAGTCGGTGGATCCCCACGCCGTGCCTATGGCGTCGGGCAGGCGGTAGGGTTCGGGCGGGCGTTTAGTCCGCCGCCACCACGCGGCGCAGGAAGCCGGCGAGATCCTCGGTGACGTAATCGATCTGCTCGTCGGCGTCGCTCGAGGTCTCCCAGGCTTCCGCGAACTCATATTCGAGATTGCGCGGCACCAGCAGGATGGTCGTCATGCCGAGGGCCTTCGGGACCAGCAGGTTGCGCGGCAGGTCCTCGAACATTGCTGCATGCTGCGTGTCGACGCGGTGCAGGCTCATGAACTTGTCGTAGGTATCGCCGGCCGGCTTCGGCAGGTAGCCGGCGGCGACGATGTCGAAAATGTCGTCGAAATGGTCGAGAATGCCGAGCGCGCGGGCCGTCATCTGCGCATGGGCGACGCTGCCATTGGTGAAGATGAACTTCCGGCCGGGGAGTGCCTTGATCGCCTCGCCGAGATCGGGATTTGCCGGCACCACGCTGTAGTCGATCGCATGCGCCCGTTCGAGAAAATCGTTCGGATCGATGCCGTGATGGAGCATCAGGCCCTGCAGGGTCGTGCCGTGATCGCGGTAATATTCCTTCTGCAGCTTCTTTGCCTCCGAGGGCTCGAGCGACAGGAGTTCGGCCACATAGGCCGTCATGTTGCGGTCGATCTGCGCGAAGAGATTGACGTGATGCGGGTAGAGCGTGTTGTCGAGATCGAAGACCCACTCGGTGACATGGGCGAATTCGGCGTAGGTCGGCAGGCGGTCGAGCTTTTTCATGAGCGGGTTATGACATGGGTATGGGCGGCGGCAAACGAGAAAATGCGTCCCCCGCCTCAGAGGCCCGCCTGCTGCCGTGAACATTTCTACTTTGAATTGTCAAAGAGGCATGGCATCTTCCGCCCGGCGCAGCTTTCGCTCGGGGGATGCAGGTGCTGATGTCGGACGAACTGTTCTATCTCATGTTTCTGTTCGGATTCTACGCCACGACGGTCGTTACCTATTTCGCCCTCGGCTACGGCCTGACCTGGGTCAACGACCGCAATCCTGAGCGGAAGATTCAGAAGGGGCGCGGTTCCGACAAGCGCCGCAAGGCGGAAATCCGCCAGAGCCTGGCGTCGATGTTCAGCTCCTGCCTGCCGCTGACGATCGGCCTCTACGCCCAGCAAAAGGGCTGCGCGCCGGCGCCTTGGGCCTTCAGTTGGTGGACGGCGGTGCCGCTCTTTGTCCTGTGCATGTTCCTCTACGATACCTGGTTCTATTTCATGCACCGGCTGCTGCACACCAAGTGGCTCTATCCCCTGCACGCACTCCATCACAAAAGTGTCGCACCAACGATCTGGAGCACCTATTCGGAGGATGTCTTAGACAATTTTCTACTGCAGGGCTTTTCAGCCGTCATCGTTTTCGTCATTCCGTTTCCGCCGGCGATTCTCATCGGACAAAGACTGTTCGAGCATTTCAACGGCATGTTCGGGCACTGTGGCTTCGAGTATTTCGCCTCATCGACGACGCGTTATCCGTCCCCTTTGTTGTCCACGACGTTCCATGACCAGCATCATTCGGGGTTCCGTTACAACTACGGCAACTATTTCTCGTTCTGGGATCGTGTGCTGGGCACGATCTCGCCGAGCTACGACCAGCGCGTGAAGACATTCGAGGAGGACGGGCCGCCGCTCGTATTCGGTCACGCCATCGATCTGGCGGAGGTCCAGGAAAAGCGGACCGAAACACCGTAGCTCCACGGAGTTCTTGGCAATGTCCTGACCTGCGTGCTAGCTCGCAACCATGGAAACCTGGGTTCTCATCACCATCGGCGCGGCCTTTCTGCAGAATATCCGCTCCTCCATGCAGAAGCACCTGAAGGGCGCCATGGGCACGACCGGCGCCACCTTCGTGCGCTTCGGCTTCGGACTGCCCTTCGCGCTCCTCTATCTCCTCCTGCTCTGGCGCGTTTCGGGCCACCCTCTGCCGGTGCCGAACGGCTCCTTCTTTATCTGGGCAATCATCGGCGGTTTGGCGCAGATCGCCGCGACATTCCTGCTCGTTCACCTCTTCTCCTTCCGCAACTTCGCGGTCGGCACCGCTTATTCCCGCACCGAGCCGGCCCAGGCGGCGCTCTTTGGGCTGATCTTTCTCGGCGAAAAGGCAAGCCAGGGGACGCTGGTGGCGATCGCCATCTCGGTGGTCGGGGTCATGCTGATCTCCGTTGCCCGCACGACGCTCAGCGCCCGGTCGCTGCTGACCTCGGTCTTCAGCCCGACCGCGGCGATCGGCCTGCTCTCCGGCACGTTCTTCGGGCTCTCGGCGGTGTCCTATCGTTCGGCCTCGCTGGCGCTGGCGCCCAGCCTGCCGGCGCCGGACTATATGATGCAGGCGAGCTTCACGCTCGGTTTCGTCATCCTGCTGCAGACCGTCGTCATGCTCCTTTGGATCGTCGCCCGCGAGCCTGACGAGTTGACGCGGATCGGCGCGGCCTGGAAGCCCGCCTTCATCGTCGGCTTCGTCGGCGCCTCGGCGTCCTTCGGCTGGTTCATGGCGATGACGCTGCAGCAGGCGGCGATCGTCAAGGTGGTGGCGCAGGTCGAGATGCTGTTCACCTTCGCCTCGTCCTTCTTCGTCTTCCGCGAATGGATCAACAGGCTCGAACTCGTCGGTTGCCTGCTGATCGTGCTCGGCGTCGTGATGCTGCTCGTGCTCTAGTCGGCGCATTCCGATGTAGAATAAGCGCCCGAATTTCGGCGGAAGATTCAATCATAGGGTGCTACAACGCGGGCATGCTTTTCGATTTGCCGAACGACGACATCCTTTACGACGCGCTGCTGGCCCGCAGTTCCGACTATGAGGGCCAGGCCTTCGCCTGCGTGAAGAGCACTGGCATCTTCTGCCGGCTTTCCTGCCCGGCCCGCAAGCCGAAGCGGGAGAACACCCTGTTTTTCGACAGCATCGCGGCCTGCGTCAATTCGGGTTTCAGGCCCTGCGAGCGATGCCGGCCGCTGGAGGAGGCTGCCGGCAAGGAGCCGCTCGTCGAACAACTGCTGAAGCTCCTCGATCGGCATCCGGACCGTCGCTGGACCGAGGACGACCTCGTGCGGCGCGGTCTCGATCCGTCGACCGTCCGCCGCACGTTCAAGCGAAGCCTCGGCGTGACCTTTCTCGACCTCGCCCGCCAGCGGCGCATGGGGGAGGCTGCGCGGCAGCTTTCCGCCGGGGCGAGCGTCATCGCGGCGCAGGTCGATGCGGGCTACGAGTCGCCAAGCGGTTTTCGCGCTGCCTTCGCGCGGCTGATCGGCGAGGCGCCGGCGAAGGCGCAGGGCCGTGAACTGCTCTTTGCCGATTGGATCGACACGCCGCTCGGGCCGATGGTAGCGGTCGCCGACCAAACGCACCTGCACTTGCTCGAGTTCCACGATCGCAAGGCTTTGCCCGCCGAGATGGAGAGGCTGAAGCGAACGGCGCGGTCGGCCGTCGTGCCGGGCAGGACGCCGCCCATCGAGCAGATCGAGACGGAACTCAAGGCCTATTTCGCCGGACTGTCCGGTGAGTTTCTGACGCCGCTCGCTCTCGACGGCAGCGCCTTCGAGCGGCAGGTATGGGCGAGGCTCATGCAAATCCCGATCGGCGAGACGCGATCCTATAGCGACATTGCCCGGGAAGTCGCTACCATTGAGACTGTGCGGGCCGTGGCGAGAGCCAACGGCGCCAACTGCATCGCGATCGTTGTCCCATGCCATCGCTGCGTCGGCGCGGACGGATCGCTGACGGGATACGGTGGCGGCCTCGAGCGAAAGCAGTGGCTGCTTCGGCATGAAGGAAAGATGAGACCTGTCGGACTGTTTACGGAGGAGATGCGATGAACCAGGAGGAAAGGGCGCGTGCCTTTCAGGCGCTGCACCGCAAGGGCGATCCGATCGTTCTTTACAATATCTGGGATGCGGGCAGTGCCCATTGCGTGGCCGAGGCCGGCGCCAAGGCGCTGGCCACGGGGAGCTGGTCGGTGGCGGCCGCGCATGGTTTCGGCGACGGGCAGAAGATCCCGCTGCAATTGCTGGTCGAGATCGCCCGCGAGATCGTCGCGGCGACCGACCTGCCGCTGTCGGTCGATTTCGAAGGCGCCTATTCGGAAGACCCGGCCCAGGGTGCCGCCAATGTGGCGCAACTGATCGATGCCGGTGCAATCGGCATCAATTTCGAGGACCAGATCGTCGGCAAGGGCGGGGTTCATCCGATCGACAAGCAGGCGGCCCGCATCCGGGCGATCCGCGACATGGCGGAGCGCCAGAACGTGCCGCTCTTCATCAACGCCCGCACCGACCTGTTCCTGCAGGAAAACGATACGACGCGCCATGCAGGTTTGCTGGAGGGTGCGATCACCCGTGCCAAGGCCTATGCCGAAGCGGGGGCGAGCGGCTTCTTCGCGCCGTGGCTCGTCGATGTCGACCTGATCGGCAAGCTTTGCGCTGCGTCGCCGCTGCCGGTGAACGTGATGATGCGGCCCGGCGCGCCGGACCTCGCCACTCTTGCCGCCGCGGGCGTCGCTCGGGTCAGCTACGGACCGTTTCCCTACCGGGCAATGATCGCCTGGCTGCGCGGCGAGGCGGAGAAGGTGTATGAGGGCCCTAGGAAGTAGGTCGGGGCGGAAGCGCTCGTAAGAGGGAACTGCCCCTCATCCCGCTGCCGCGACCTTCTCGCCACAAGCGGGGCGAAGGGGTATGCCGCGCCGCCTCAGTTCCCTCTCTCCGCGCGCGGGGAGGGGGTTGGTCCTCGGGTTAAACCCGGGTTAAACCCGAGGAGAGGGGCAATTCTCGCGAGTCGGCCGCCTTACGGCACGATCAGCGTGCCGGCGCCGCGTTCGGTGAAGATCTCCAAGAGCACGGAATGAGCGGTCTTGCCGTTGAGGATGACGACGCCCTGGACGCCGGACTTGATCGCCTCCATGCAGGTCTCGACCTTGGGGATCATGCCGCCGGAAATCGTGCCGTCGGCGATCAGCGCGTGCGCCTGGGCGACCGAAAGCTCCTTGATGAGATTGCCCTGCTTGTCGAGAACCCCCGGAACGTCGGTCAGGAACAGGAGGCGCGTCGCGTTGAGCGCGCCGGCAATCGCGCCTGCGAAGGTGTCGGCGTTGATGTTGTAGGTATGGCCGTCACGGCCGGGGGCCACCGGCGCGATCACCGGGATCATTTCCGAGCGCGCCAGCAGATCGAGGAGCGTGCGGTCCACTTCGACCACTTCGCCGACGAAGCCGAGATCGAGGACGCGTTCGATATTGGAATCCGGGTCCTTGATGGTCTTGCGCGCCTTTTCCGCAAAGACCATGTTGCCGTCCTTGCCGCAAAGGCCGATCGCCCATTCGCCGGTCTGGTTGATGAGCGCGACGATCTCCTTGTTGATCGAACCGGCGAGCACCATTTCGACGATCTCGACGGTTTTCTCGTCGGTGACGCGCAGGCCGCCCTCGAACTTCGATTCGATGCCCATCTTGTTGAGCATGGCGCCGATCTGCGGGCCGCCACCGTGGACGACGATCGGGTTGACGCCGGACTGCTTCAGAAGCGCGATGTCGCTGGCGAAGGCGCGCCCGAGCTCGGGATTGCCCATGGCATGGCCGCCATATTTGACGACGATCGTCTTGTTCTCGTAGCGCTGCATGTAGGGCAGGGCCTGAGCCAGCAGGCGTGCCTGGATTTCACTTTCTGATGCGGACATGGCGACCCTCGAAATATACCGGCTGCTATCTAGCGCATGTTGCCCGCTGATGGAATGATCCAGGCAACACAAGTCGCCGAAGATTGGCGCCGGTCCATGGCGAAAAACCGGCCGCCTGCACGATTGACGAGATTTGTGATTTGACCGATCCTGCTACGGTGCAATCTCTCGAATGTGAGAGAACATGGAACGATGACCACGCAGAAGCCCGAGAGCGGGGATTCTCGCCGCGATGAGGTGATCGCCGGGGAATACGTGTTGGGCGTCCTGTCCGCCGAGGACCGCCGCAAGGTCGAAGCGCGCATGGCGACGGACAGGGATTTTGCGGCAATGGTTCTCCGCTGGCGCAACAATCTCGCCACTTTCGATACGGCCTATGAAACGATCGCGCAGGCGCGCGCCTTGCCTACCGCCGAGCACCGGGCGTTCGAGGCTCAGGCGGGGGCCGACGATTCCATCGGATTGTGGGATTCCTTGTCGTTCTGGCGCAGCCTCGCCTTTGCCTCGCTGGCCGCCGTCGCGGTCCTGATGGTCTCTTTGGCGGGGCTGTTCGGCGGCGGATCGGGCGGTCGGCCGTTGCTGGCCGAGCTTTCGGGCGAGGGCAATGCGATCGGTTTCGTCGCAACCTTCGATGTCGGCTCCGGGCGATTGCGCCTGACGCCGGTCGCGGCAGGCGGTGACGGCGAAAGATCCCTCGAGTTCTGGCTGCTGCGGGGCAGCGACCCGGCGATCTCCCTCGGAGTGTTGCCGCAGTCCGGCGAAGGCGAGTTCCGGGTTCCTCCTGCCATGCGGACGAAGATAACCGAAGGCTCGACGCTTGCCGTCAGCCTCGAGCCGCGCGGCGGTTCACCGACCGGCTTGCCGAGCGGCCCATTCCTCGCCCGCGGCACTGCCGGCTATCGCTGACCTCGCGAGACATGCCGGCAATGCTTTTAGACCTTCATCCGGCTGCCGCAACCTTCTCCAGCGCCGCGCGTCCAATTGGACGCGCACACGCCGCGGCTGGGAGTGGGGGTTTCTTCATCAACTGAAGAGTTAAAAGCTCCCCGCCTGCGGCGACGGCGTCTGTGCCTCGGAGAGGGCGGCCTGCAGTTTCTGCTCCTGCTCCGGCGAGAGCGAAGTCTTCAATACGCGGCCGCGAAGCCCCGAGAGTTCGGCCAGAACCTTCTCGGGCTGCACCTTGCGCACTAGGATGAAAAGGGCCGACGAATTGTTCGGGATCGTGCTGCCGAGCGACTTGATGAATTCGTCGTCGATGCCGTAGTCGGCAAGTGAACCGGAGAGGGCTCCGGCGCCTGCGCCGAGCGCGCCGCCGATGGCAAAGCCGGCGAGCGGGTTCAGGAAAAGCAAGCCGACAAGTCCACCCCAGAGCGAGCCTGACAGAAGACCCGAGGCGGCACCGACGGTGGTGAGATTGAGGCTCTGCTTCAAATGCACCTTGCCTTCGGCGTCGCGCACCACGACGACCGCGTCTTCGAGATCGATCAGATATTCCTTCTTCAGGCTGTGGAGCTTCAGGAGGACCCGGTCGGCCTCCTCCGGCGTGTCGAAACCAATGACAATCAAGTCGGACATCTCTCTCTCCTCTGACCGTGAGGCGACGAGCACCTGTCGTCGCCAGCGAGGAGATAGAGCGGCCGAAGTCGCCGGGTAGTGAGTTGCGGCAGATGTCTTTGGCGGCACCGGCGACCGGTGCCGCGCATGACGGTTTTAGCGCAGGACGGCCTGCTCGATCGCCGTGCGCAGATCTTCGATCCCGGCGCCCTTCTCCGACGAGGTCGACAACACCTCGGGATAGGCGGCCGGCCGCTTCTTGATTTTCTCGAGCGTTTCGGCGACCAGCCGCGGTACGCCGGCGGCCTTGATCTTGTCGGCCTTGGTCAGCACGATCTGGTAGGAGACCGCCGCCTTGTCGAGGAGCGACAGCACTTCCTCGTCGTTCTTCTTGATGCCGTGGCGTGCGTCGATCAGCAGGTAGACGCGTTTCAGCGTCGAGCGGCCGCGCAGATAGTCGAAGACGAGTTTCGTCCAGGCATCGACCTGCTCCTTCGGCGCCTGGGCGTAGCCGTAGCCGGGCATGTCGACGAGCGCCATCGGCGGCAGATCATCGGCCTCGCCGGAATAGCCGTCGGGCACGAAATAGTTGAGTTCCTGGGTGCGGCCTGGCGTGTTGGAGGTGCGGGCGAGCCCTTTGTGTCCGACGAGCGCATTGATCAGAGAGGACTTGCCGACATTGGAACGTCCGGCAAAGGCGATCTCGACCGGGCCCTCGGGCGGCAGGAATTTCATCGCCGGCACGCCGCGGATGAAGATCCATGGCCGGCCGAAGACACTCGAGGCGTTCTGATTGTTCTTCCCGGACATGTCCTGACCTTCCTCTTTGCCGGGCCGGCATCGGGCTTTTGGCCCCGCTTGTCAAGCGCAGCCGCACCTTCGGCCGCCGCGGCGGTTCCTCTCACGGGAAATGAGAAAGCCCCGGGTCTTTGTGATCCGGGGCCGCAAACTGGCGCAGGGGAGCGAAGTGCCGGCTATTCCGCCGGTTTGGGTTTCTTGGCGAACATCCCCTTCAGGTTGTCGAAGAGCTCGATCTTCACGCCCTGGCGCTTCATGATGATTCCCTGCTGAAGGATCGACAGGGTGTTGTTCCAGGCCCAGTAGATCACCAGACCCGCCGGGAAGGACGCCAGCATGAAGGTGAAGACCAGCGGCATCCAGGTGAACAGCATCGCCTGGGTCGGATCCGGCGGCGTCGGGTTCATGCGCATCTGCAGGAACATCGTGATGCCCATGACGATCGGCCAGATGCCGAGATGCAGGAAGGCCGGCCCGTCGAAGGGAAGCAGGCCGAAGAGATTGACGATCGTCGTCGGATCGGGGGCGGAGAGATCCCTGATCCAGCCGAAGAACGGCGCGTGACGCATCTCGATGGTGACGTAGATCACCTTGTAGAGCGCGAAGAACACCGGAATCTGGATGAGGATCGGCCAGCAGCCCGCCAGCGGGTTGATCTTCTCATCCTTGTAGAGCTGCATCATCGCCTGCTGCAGCCCCATGCGGTCGTCGCCGAACTTCTTCTTCAGTTCCTCCATCTTCGGCTGGACCTTCTTCATGTTCGCCATTGAGGCATATTGCTTGTTGGCGAGCGGGAAGAAGATCAGCTTGACGACGATCGTGGTGATCAGGATCGCGATGCCGAAATTGCCGAACAGACGGAAAAAGAAGTCCATCATTTTGAACATCGGCTTGGTGATGAAGTAGAACCAGCCCCAGTCGATCAGCTTGTCGAAATTGGGAATCGCGTAGGCCACTTCATAATTGTCGACGACCGGTACTTCCTTGGCGCCGGCGAAGACAAGGTTCTTGACCTCCGCGGCCTGCCCCGGGGCGACGGTGATCGCATCGCTCTTGTAATCGCTCTGGTAACGCGGGCGGCCATCGGCGAAGTGAGAGAAGCGGATGTCGAAGGGCGTCTGCTGCGGCGGCACGATCGTCGCAGCCCAGTACTTGTCGGTGATGCCGAGCCAGCCGCCGGTCGATTTGCCCGGTTCGACCGGCTGGTCGTCCTCGACCTTCGAATAGCCCACTTCCTGTAGGCCGTTTTCGCCGGCGACCCCGATGAAGCCCTCGTGCAGCACGTAGATGCTCGGAGTCGTCGGCTTGTTGAAGCGCGTCACCCGGCCGTAGGAGGAAAGCGAGGCCGGCGCGGAGCCCGCGTTCTTGATGCTGTCGACGACCTGGAACATATAGCGATCGTCGACCGAGATGGTCCTCGCGAAGGTGATGCCCTTGTCGTTGGTGTAGGTGAGCGTGACGGGCGTTGCCGGCGTCAGCTTGTCGCCGCCCGAGAGCGTCCACACTGTCTGCGGGCCCGGCACCGAGCCGGTCGCGTCGCTGCCGATATAGCCGATCTCGGTGAAATAGCCGTCGGCGGTTTCTGCCGGACTGAAAAGGGTGATGACCGGGCTCTTCGGGTCGACTGTCTCGCGGTACCCCTTGAGCTTCAGGTCGTCGAAACGGGCGCCGGTCAGGTTGATGGAGCCGGAAAGCGCCGGCGTGTCGATCGCCACGCGTGCAGACTTGGCGACCGCCTGATCGCGGCTTTCGCCGGGGACCGCGCCGCCCGGCAGTGCCTGGCCGGGCGCGGCGGGCTCGCCGCCCTGCTGGGGCTGCGCGTGCTGCGTCTGCTGGGCATTTTCCGCAGCGATCCGCTCCTTTTCCATCCGTGGATTGACATAGAAGAACTGCCAAGCGACGAGGATCAGCACCGAGAGCGCTATCGCCACGAAATAATTGCGGTTGTTTTCCATCATGGTTTCCTGGAACCGGCCGGCGGCCGTTTCGGTTTCGGCTTGTTTTCGATGCGATCCTTGAGCGCCCGGGTCAATGCGTCAAAAGGTGCATTCAGGAGATCGCGTCGGGCGACAATCACATAGTCGTGTCCGGGTTTCATTGCAAACCCGGCGGACAGCCGCACGGCTTCTTTAAGGCGTCGGCGCATGCGGTTTCGCTCGACGGCACTGCCGTGTTTTTTGGTGACGGTGAAGCCGACGCGGGCCTCGCCTTCCGGATCGTCCCGGTCAAGCACTTCAAGGAGGAAGTGCGGCCCTTTTCGGGCTTCTCCCGCCCTGACCGCCAAAAACTGCGGACGGCTTTTCAGCCGTCCGACAGTGGTCTTGTCTTTTTCTGACGTCATGTGCCCAAACAATGCTTTCGGGCAGCTTCGGCTCAGGCCGAAAGACGCTTGCGGCCTCGAGCCCGGCGGGCTGCGAGGACCTTCTGGCCACCCTTGGTGGACATGCGTGCACGGAAGCCGTGACGGCGCTTGCGAACAAGCTTGGACGGTTGGTAGGTACGCTTCATTTATTTAATACCGCGGTGTGCGGCCCTTCTTGGGTTTGCAATTTGCAAGAGCGTTTACGTTACCGGGCATGGCTCCGCTTTCGCGCGGCTTGACCGGACGTGCGCGGCTTATAAGGACAAATGTCCGGTAAAGTCAATTCCCGCCACTTTTCCCCCGCGCAAAGCCGAGCAGAAGGCGATATCGATCGGGGAGACGCCTCGTTCCGGCACATTTCATGAAATGCTGAGGTCTTTGTTAACCTCCGGTATTTTAGAATTTACTGAAACGTGTATACCGCGTGCCCATGCTCGCTAGGCGTGAGTGGCGGCGGCGAGGAGAGCAGGAAATGAGAATTCGCGGAAAGATCTACCTGATCGTCGGCATCATGGGCCTGCTGGCGATCGCCATCACCGGCATGTCGTTGATGATCGTATCCAGATACAACGACGAGCTTCAGCAACTCCAGAACGCGTCCGAACGGAGCTTCAAGGGCGAGCGGCTCAATCGCCTGGTCACGGCCGTGGTGATGGAGTCGCGCGGCGTCTACGCCGCACCGACGATCGAGAAGGCAACCCCTTTCGCCGAAGGCATCCTCAAGAACCTCGACAAGATCGACGCGCTGCTGAAGGATTGGCGGCCGCTGGTTCCGGCCGACAGGCTGCCGGCCTTCGATGCGGTCGCCAAACGGGCCGAGGAATTCAAGACGTTCCGCACCGAAACCGCGCGGCTCGGCCGGGAGGTCTCGCCGCAGGCCGCCAACGAGCAGGGTAACAACGAGGCGAACCGCGCCAACCGCAAGGCTTTCCAGGCGGAGATCGACGTCGTCGTCGACGCCGACCGTGAGTCGCTTCAAGCCATCAACGATGAGATCGCCGCCTTCGAAGACGCCGTCGTTCTCGTCCTCCTCGGCATGGCCGGCCTCGGCATGGCTGCCGGCATAGGTGCGGCCTTCTATATCGGCACCAATCATCTCAGCCGGCCGATCGTCGACTTGACCGGCCGGATGAAGCTGCTGGCCAGCGGCGACCTCTTGGTCGATGTGCCCTTTGCCGGGCGCAAGGACGAGATCGGCGACATGGCGGCGGCCGTCGAAGTCTTCAAGCAGAACGGGCTCGCCGTGCGCGAGTTGAATGCCCAGGAAGCGGCGCTGCGCGAAAAGAGCGCCGACCTCCAGTCGAGCATCGGCATCGTCGTTGCGGCCGCGGCCGCCGGCGACTTCGCCCAGCGCATCGGCAAGGATTACGACAACGACGATCTGAACCGCTTCGCCGCCAGCGTCAACGAGCTCGTCGGCAGCGTCGACAGCGGCATCGCCGAAACGCGTCGGGTGATCGCGAGCCTTGCCGCCGGCGACCTGACGCAAAGCATGGACGGCCGCTTCCAGGGTGCCTTCGCCGAACTGCAGAAGAATGTCAACGAGACGTTCTCGACCCTGCAGAAGACCATGCGCGAGGTGCGTTCGGCGACGGATTCGATCAACGGCAACGCGTCCGAGTTGCGCTCGGCAGCCGACGACCTGTCGAAGCGGACCGAGCAGCAGGCGGCCGCGCTGGAGGAGACCTCCGCCGCCCTCGACGAGATCACCGCGGCGGTGAAGAGTTCCACCGAGCGGGCGCATGAGGCCACCGTCATGGTGACCGAGGCGAAGGAAAACGCCGCCGAATCCGCCTCGGTTGTCCGCAATGCCATCGAGGCAATGGGGCGCATCGAGCAGGCTTCGAGTGAGATCGGCCAGATCACCAACGTCATCGACGAGATCGCCTTCCAGACGAACCTGCTGGCGCTGAATGCGGGCGTCGAGGCGGCCCGGGCGGGGGACGCCGGCAAGGGTTTCGCGGTCGTCGCGCAGGAGGTCCGCGAACTCGCCCAACGCGCCGCCAGCGCCGCCAAGGACATCAAGGCGCTCATTTCGAAATCCGGCAGCGAGGTGGCGACCGGCGTCAAGCTGGTGCAGGCGACCGGCGCCGCGCTCGGTGAGATCGAGACGCGGGTGCTGAAGATCAACGATCACATCCATTCGATCGCCACCGCCGCACGCGAGCAGTCGACAGGGCTCGGCGAGGTGAGTACCGCCGTCAACCAGATGGATCAGGTGACGCAACGCAACGCCGCAATGGTCGAGGAGGCGAATGCGGCGACGCACAAGCTTTCCGCCGAAGCGAACGGTCTCGCCACGCTCATCACCTATTTCAAGGTCGAGCGCGAGCCGGCGCGTGCAGCCAGCCCGGCCAGGGAGACGAGTCGCCCGGTCGCTTCGCCCGCCCGCCGCATGATCGGAACGGTCGCCCGCGCCTTCGGCGCCGGTTCGGCCGCCGCGGCCCGCAGCGAATGGGAAGAGTTCTAGCGCATCGGCCCGAAAATCGGAGGCGATTTTCGGAAAGCACGATGTTCAAGTGTTACAGCGTCTTTTGCGCGTCTGAAAAGACGCGGGCGCTGTAAGCGTCGGCACGGCAGACCCGAGCGATCTCAAGGAGCCGCCGGCCGCCGGCCGCGGGCTCTTTTCGTCTCACGGCAAAGTGAGTTGTCATCGCCGCCCTTTCACAGTGACGTTTGAGGGCGCGACCATTCTTTACTGGTCCGCGGCTCGGAGTCCTTTTAAGTCAGGAGCAAGTCTCGTCGAAAGCAAAGTTCATGAGCCAGGATGTCAGCAACAGGGCGGAAGAAGGAGCGGCCCTGAGAGTGTCGCCGGGCCGGAAGGACGATGTTTTTGGAGGGGGCCGGTCGTCGCGCTGGCGGGTCGTGCTGCTGGCGCTGTTGTTTGCGGGCGGAGTGGCCGCCTACGCCCTCGGGCTGCAGAACTATGTTTCGCTGTCGGCGCTCGTCCGTCATCAGGAGGCGCTGAGCCTCCATGTCGACGCCTATCCGCTTCGCTCGGGCCTCGCCTTCTTCGTCCTCTATGTCGCGGCGGTGGTCTTCTCAATCCCCGCGGCGTCGGTGCTGACGATGGCCGCCGGCTTTCTGTTCGGCCCCTTCCTCGGCGGCGCGATCACTGTTCTTGCCGCTACCTTGGGCTCGAGCCTCCTGTTCCTCGCGGCGCGCGGCGTCCTCGCCGATCTCTTGCGCCGGCGTGCCGGACGCTTTCTGGAGCGCCTCGCGGGAGGATTCCGGCGCAATGCATTCCTCTACCTGCTGGTCTTGCGGCTGGCGCCGATCTTTCCCTTCTTCATCGTCAATATCGCGCCGGCCTTCTTCGACGTGAAGCTGCGCACCTTCGTTTCCGCCACCCTCATCGGCATCGTTCCGGCTACCTTTGCCTATGCGTGGCTGGGCTGCGAACTCGATGACGTGATCGCCCGCGCCGGCGAGAGCGGCCACGCGCTGTCGCTTTCGGATTTCGCCACCAAGGAAATTTCGCTCGCCCTTCTCGCGCTGGCCCTTTTTGCGGCATTGCCTCTGGCCTACAGGCTAATAAAGTCACGTCGACAAGGCTGATGGCGGGAAGGCGGGCGGCGTGGGGAAGCTTCTTAATCCGGACATCTGCGTGATCGGGGGCGGGGCGGCCGGCCTGTCGCTTGCCGCCGGTGCGGCCGCCTTCGGCGTTCCGGTCGTTCTCGTCGAACAGGGCAAGATGGGTGGCGACTGCCTGAACTACGGCTGCGTGCCCTCGAAGGCGCTGATCGCGGCGGCAAGACGGGCGCAGGCGATGCGCCAGGCCGGCGAATTTGGCCTCCTGTCGGCGGAGCCCTTCATCGACGGCGAAAGGCTGCAGGCGCGCATCCGCTCGGTGATCGAGGGCATCGCGCCGCATGATTCGGTCGAGCGCTTCTCCGGCCTTGGCGTAGAGGTCATCCAGGAGCCGGCCCGCTTCGTCGACGGCCGAACCGTCGCCGCCGGCGATCATCTCATCCGCGCCCGGCGCTTCGTCATCGCCACGGGCTCCTCGCCCGCCATTCCGCCGATCGCCGGCCTGGCGGAGACGCCGTTCCTGACCAACGAATCGCTGTTCGACTTCACCCCTCTGCCGCGCCATCTCGTCATCATTGGCGCCGGGCCGTTCGGTCTCGAGATGGCGCAGGCCCATTGCCGATTGGGAGCCAGCATCACGGTCGTCGAAAGGGCGGACGCCTTGTCGAGGGAGGACCCGGAACTGAAGGCGATCGTGCTCGATGCTGTCCGCGCTGAAGGCGCAGTGCTGCACGAGAGGACCGACATTCGCTCGGTCGAGCGCGATGGCAAGGGGATCCGGCTGCATTGCGTGGGCGAAAATGCCGCCTTCGACATCGATGGCAGCGATCTGCTGCTCGCCGCGGGCCGCACCGCGAATCATGCGGCCCTGAACCTTGGTGCGGCCGGGATCCGCCACGATGCGCAGCGGATTTTCGTCGGCGCTGACCTGCGCACCAGCAACCGCCGCGTCTATGTGATCGGCGACGCGGCCGGCGGCCTGCAATTCACACATGCCGCGAACTATCATGCCCGGCTCGTCCTGCAGCAAATCCTCTTTCGACTGCCGGCGCACGAAATCCGGGACATCGTTCCCCGGGTCACCTTCACGGACCCGGAAATTGCCCAGGTTGGACCGACTGAGGAGGAGGCGCGCGCAAGCTTTAGCGCGATTGACGTGGTCCGTTGGGACCTGGCAGGAAACGACCGGGCCCGAACGGACGGCCTGGGCCGGGGGATGGTCAAGGTCGTGGCCGGCCGCGGCGGGCGCATTCTCGGCGCCGGGATCGCCGGCGCCGGTGCGGGCGAGATGATCAACCTTTGGGCTTTCGCCATTGCCAACCGGCTGACACTCAAGAATTTTCGCGACTATGTCGCGCCCTATCCCACCCTTTCCGAGATTGGAAAACAGGCGGCGATCTCCTATTATTCTCCACTGGCGCGAAATCGCTTCGTTCGCTCCGCGATCCGCATCCTGCGGCGTTTCGGCTGAGGGCAGGGAATAGTCACTGGTGATGGTAGAAGACGCACGTCCGGCCAACGAGAGTGCGCCGCCGCGAGCGGCCGTCGGATTTCTGCGCGGACTCTCCGGCAAGCTCCTCTTGCTGACGATCGCCTTCGTCATGTTGGCGGAGGTGCTGATCTTCGTGCCCTCCGTCGCCAACATGCGCATCCGCTGGCTCGAGGACCGGCTGAACACCGTGGCCGCCGCCGCCGTCGTCGTCGACGGGCTGCAGAACATCGAGCTGCCGCGCGCCGTACAGCGCGAGACCCTGATGGCCACCGGCACCAAGGCGATCGTCATCCGCCGCAAGGATGCCTCGCGGATGATCGCGACCGTCGACATGCCGCCGGCGATCGACCGCGAATACGACATCGCCAATTTCACGGCCCTCGGGGCGATCCGCGACGCGTTCGACACGCTGCTTTTCGGCGGCAGCCGCATCATGCGCGTCTACGGGCCGCTCGGCGAGAGCGATGCGACGATCGAGCTGGTGATGAAGGATGCGAGCCTGCGCAAGGCCATGCTCGTCTATTCGCGCAACGTCTTCCTGCTGTCGATCGTCATTTCGCTGATTACCGCGGCGCTGATCTTCCTCGCCATCAACCGCATGCTGATCGTGCCGATAAAGCGCCTGACGGCAAGCATGCAGGAGTTCTCCGACGAGCCTTCGAGCCCCGAACGCGTCCTCGTGCCGCCCGACGGCGGCGACGAGCTGGCGGTCGCCGGTCAGCACCTCGCCAGCATGCAGCGCGAGTTGCAGAAGACCTTGAAGCAGCAGAAGAGCCTCGCCGAGCTCGGCCTTGCGGTGTCGAAGATCAACCACGACATGCGCAACATCCTGTCCTCGGCGCAGCTCATCTCGGACCGGCTTGCCGATGTCGACGATCCCGTCGTCAAGCGCTTTGCGCCGACGCTGCTCAGAACCATCGACCGCGCCGTCGGCTATACGCAGGAGGTTCTCTCCTACGGGCGGACTGCGGAGGCCGAACCGCATCGCCGCTTCGTGGCGCTTCGCCCGCTCGTCCAGGATGTCGGCGAGCTCCTGGCCGTTGACCGCCAGAGCGGCATCGAATTCGACGTCCAGATCCGCGACGACATCCTAGTCGATGCGGACAGCGAGCAGCTTTTCCGCGTCGTCCACAATATCTGCCGCAATGCCGTCCAGGCACTGACGAACCACCAGCCGGAGAACGGCCGCCCGAGGGTGGTCTCCGTCTCGGCGGTGCGGACCGGCAGCGTCGTGACGATCTCCATCGAGGATACCGGCCCGGGCATGCCGGCCAAGGCACGCGAGAACCTCTTCGCGGCCTTCCGCGGCTCGGCGCGCTCCGGCGGCACCGGGCTCGGCCTGGCGATCGCCCGTGAGCTTGTGCTCGCCCATGGCGGCACGATCGCGCTCGTCGAGAAGCCGACGCCCGGCACGCTGTTCCGCATCGAGCTTCCGGACCGCCCGGTGCGCCTCGATGCTTTCCGCGCCAAGGGACGCTCCTGACGCCTCTCCTGGGACCGGGATGTTAGCGCAACGCCGGCTTGTCCACCGCTGTCGCAAAAATGAAGTTTTTTGCCGAAAGGCGCTTGCAATCCCCGAAAGGACGCTTTAGAGGATCGCCACGCAAGCGGTGGTCACCGCTTCAGCCACGCACCCGTAGCTCAGCTGGATAGAGCACCAGACTACGAATCTGGGGGTCAGGAGTTCGAATCTCTTCGGGTGCGCCATTCTCTCTGTGTCCCTCCTGGACACCTAGGGGATGACGGAATGTCCCTGCCACATGGGTCACAATCCGTACGACACGAGATTGTCACCCCACCCACGTCTTCGGTACGAAACGTCACCTACCTCTCAGGTCCGGGGGATCCAAAGCAAGCCGCATTCTGGTTTTTGCAAGCGGCTCAACGAGGTCATGCTGGCGCGCAAGCGATGATCGGTGCATCTTGGCGCCGGTGTGGAGCTCGATCGACTGCGTGCTACACGTTGGCTTAGGGCGAGCGCCGAGTAAGGTAATCCGCTCGCGCAAGTCATTTTTGCCAAGAGTAGAAGCTGAACTTACCCCTGATGAACGAATGCTTTTGCAGAAGGAAATTGTCGATTCAGCCGGGGCAGGCCAAAGTTAGTGCGGTTGGCGTGAGCGTTGTTTCTTCGATGCCAAGCTCAAGCTCTCGGGTTCAAGCGCCCTTTTTCACATCGTCAGAAGTCCACTCCGGAATTAGTTGCTTAGCTTGCGCGTAGACAACAGCGTAGCCCTGCGACGACACGGGCCTGCTGCGCCGTTCAACCGGGATGGCTGAAACGGGCTACCTGAGCATCCCTCGTCAGGTTGCGGAAGCTGGTGCCGCTCATATGCACCAGGGTTCGGTGGTCGCCGCCCTCGAAATAGACGTCATTGGCCTTGTCGAGACTCTCGTCGAGGATGACCGGTACGCCATAGGCCGATCCGATGGGCGGCACGGCGCCGATCTCGCAATCGTTGAAGAGCGTGCTGACTTCTTCCTCCGAGGCGAGGCCGAGACGCCGGTTCATCACATCCTGCAACGTCGAGAGCTCGACCCGGTGCGTGGCCGGCACGACGGCAAGCACGTAGCCCATCTCGTGGTGTACGACCACGGATTTGGCCAGCCTGTTGCCCGGAACATGGGCGGCCTCGGCGGTTTGGCTGGTCGTTGCGGTCCGGTGGTGAGGGACAGTGTCGTAGTCGACACCCTCGGTCTCGATATAGTGCTGGAGTTTCCTGGCGATGGTCATCGTAGGCGTCCCTTCTGTTGAGCAGTGACGCAGGAATGATTTTATTCTGCTCTGATCGTCTGCGGAGTCAACGGCGAATGGACGCGGCGACGACCGTCACCACACCAACGGAACGAGCCGATAGCGCACCCGTTCCGCATAGGCGTCGTAGTCCGCAAGGCCGGCGCGCAGCGCCTTTTCCTCGATGCCGATGCGGATGGCGAGGAGAGCCGCGAGTCCCAATGCGGCAAGCAGTCCCCACCAGGAGCCGAGCAGCAGCGACGTCCCGGCGACGAAAAGCAGGCTGCCGCTGTAGAGGGGATGGCGGACATAGCGATAGGGTCCGGTGGTGACGACCCGTTGTCCCCGCTCGCTCTGCACCTTGACTACCGGCGCCGCAAAACTGTTTTCGCGCATGACCCGGTAGCTGAAGCCGACCGACAGAACGACCAGCAGTGCGCCCGCCGCCTGCACCCAGGGCGGCACTGCCGACCATTCGAACCGGGCGGCATCGAGCGCCATGAAGGCGAAGGCGCCGAACAGGAACAGGACAAGCACGCAGATGAGCACCTTGTCGGCCCTCGGCTGGTCCTTCTGGATGGGTGCGGCCAATCGCTCCTTGAGCAGCGCCGGATCGTGCCAGGCAAGCAGGAACCCGGTGCCGAGCGAGAGTGCCAGCATGAGGGCGAGGTAGATCCATGCCGCCGTCCAGTCGAAGGTTCCGGCAGATACGAAGAGAACGGCTCCCATGATGCCGAACCAGACGACGGTCTGAGTGATCAACCTGGCGACCATCGGTGAACTCCCTTGCAACATCCATGCTGCCCCGCCCGGTGTCCTCGAACTTAGCGGCGCAGTGGGGCACGTTTGCGGCAAGCGCGGGCGGCATTTTCGGCGCGTTCACGCGGTTGTGCACGGAACCGGCCTCAAAACGGCTCCGGCGGATTCCTACATGATTTCCGTCTGCAAACCGATTGTGAGGCCATGATGAGAAAGGAGGGCCGCGAGTGCATCGCTATATGATGAAGGAGCTGATGCTGATCATCGCCGGCCTGAGCGCCTGTGCCCTTCTGATCCTTCTCGTCACCCAGATCCCGGGCGCGTCGCCTTGATGTTGGCCGGTCTTCAGATACTTTCGAGAATTTCCATCGTTCGAGGGTCTCGGACGCCGCTGTAGTAGCGATCGAGCGCCCTTGCGAAGGCGCCGCCGGCCGGGTCGGCGGCCTCGAAGAGCGTCATCGACGAGCGGAACTTGAGATCGTCCGGCCGGCCGAAAATCTCCAGCGCGCTGCGCCCTGCTACCAGGTTCACCGCCTCCGTGCATTCGATGAGGCGCCGGCCCAGCAGCGGGTGCTTGAGATAGGCTCGCGCCTCATCGATATCCGCTATCGCGTAGCGCTGCGCCATCGAGGAATGGCCGAGGCCCTGAACCTGTGGAAAGATGAACCACATCCAATGGCTGCGCTTGGCGCCGACGCGGAGCTCCGCCAGCGCCGTTTCATAGACGCCTTGCTGTGCCGTGACGAAACGTTCGAGATCGAAGGCGTTGCTCATCGGCTTGCCTTGTGCCGCCGTCAGGCAGGCGCTGTCGCGGCCCCTACCATCGCTGATGAACATGGACCTTGATCAGCCGCTCGTAAAGTGCGGCGATTGCCTCCATGGCCGCTCCGTCGATCGGCGGAAGGGCGCTCGCCGCCGCGTTCGATTGCGCCTGGCCGGCATTGCGAGCGCCGGGGATGACGACGGAAACCGCTTCCTGCTCGAGGATCCAGCGGAGCGCGAACTGCGCCATCGGCACGCCGGCCGGCACGAAAGCACGCAGTTCCTCCACCGCCTCCAGCGCCGCCTCGAACGGCACGCCGGCAAAGGTCTCGCCGACATCGAAGGCTTCGCCATGGCGGTTGAAGTTGCGGTGGTCGTCCGCGGCGAACGCCGTGTCCCTGCCGATTTTGCCGGAAAGCAGCCCGGAGGCGAGAGGTACGCGCACGATGATGCCGACATTCTTCTTTCTTGCCTCGGCAAAGAACAGATCGTGCGGCCGCTGGCGGAAGATGTTGTAGATGATCTGCACCGTGGCGACGCCCGGATACTCGATCGCCTTCAGCGCCTCTTCGACCCTTTCGACCGAAACGCCGTAGTGGCGGATCTTGCCCTTGGCTTTGAGCTGGTCGAGTGCTTCAAAAAACTGCGGCCGGTAGTAGACGTCGGTCGGCGGGCAGTGGAGTTGCACGAGATCGAGCGTCTCGACGCCGAGATTCTCGAGGCTGCGGTCGATGAAGGCCTCGATATTGGCGCCCGTATAGCCGTCGGCGACATGCGGATTGAGCCGGCGGCCGGCCTTGGTGGCGACGAAGGGCTTCTCACCGCCGCGTTCCTTCAGCACCGCCGCGATGATCTTTTCCGAGCGCCCGTCGCCATAGACGTCGGCCGTGTCGATGAAGGTCACGCCACTATCGAGCGCCGCGTGCAGGGCGCGCTTGCCGTCCTCCTCGCTGACATCGCCCCAGGAGCCGCCGATCTGCCAGGCGCCGAAGCCAAGCTCCGAAATCGCCGCGCCCGTCCGTCCCAAAATTCTCGTCTTCATCTGCAGGTCTCCTCCATTATCCTGAAATCGCAGCGGCGCCGTGCGTGCTTATCGATCAATTGTATGATGATTGTGAGGCCGAGGAAAAGGCGTTCAGTCCTCGCTCGACAGGATAGCCCTGCCGCGGCTGAGATCGCTCACGAGTGCGCGTGTTGCGTCTGCCGCGTCCTTCGGCAGCCCGATCGCCAGCACCGCGCCCGTGTCGGTGAAGCTCTCGCTGGCGATCGAGACGCCGCGAGCGGCAAGCCGCGCCTTGATGAGGGCGAGATCGGCAAAATCGCAGGCGACCGTGGCCCGCAGCGTCTCGACCAACTCGACCTTTTCCGCGGTCCTGAGGCAGAGCGCGGCAGTGCCGCCATAGGCCCGGACCAGTCCGCCGCTGCCGAGGAGGATGCCGCCGAACCAGCGCGTGACGACGACTGCGACCCGGTCGAGCGACTGTCCGTCGATCGCCGCGAGAATTGGCTTACCTGCGGTGCCGCTCGGCTCGCCGTCATCATTGAAGCGATAGGTCTGGCCGATGCGCCAGGCCCAGCAATTGTGATTGGCGGTGGGGTCGGAATGGGCAGAGAGAAAGGCCTTTGCGGCCTGCTCGTCGTCGATCGGACCGGCGATCGCCAGAAAGCGGCTCTTCTTGATTTCCTGTGTCGAGGTCTCGATGCGCTGGAGGGTGAACATCCGCTGTTTCCGGTTTGGGAGCGGTCATAGCGGAATGGGGGCACTTCGTCATCTGTGATGAATTGCCTGCCGAGGCGCACCTCGCCCCTCCCCAACCCCTCCCCACAAGGGGGAGGGGCTTGAGCCTCCGCTGCGGCCGACTACCATGCCGGAACACTCTCGCCTGCTGCAACGACCAAACGCGGGCCTAAAGGGTGCGGCAGCTCAAGCCCCTCCGCCTTGTGGGCCCTTGTGCGGAGGGGTATGTCCAGAGTCTCAGCCGATCGCCATCAGGCTGGCATTGCCGCCGGCGGCGGCCGTGTTGATCGAGGTGGAAACCTCCTCGACCAGCCAGTTCAGGCAATAGGCGTCCGGATTGCGGCCGATTTCCTCGCCGGAAGCCGCCTGGACGAGCACGAGCGGACCGGGAAGCGCCGCAATTGCCTTGTTAACGTCGCGGATGCGTTCGGCGTCGCCCTCGACCAGCGCGCCGGCAAAGGGGCCGTCGGCGGCCCAGTCCTTCGACCAGGAGACGCGCAGCGCGACGCTGTGCGGCAGGTTCTTGAGCGAGGATTGCAGGCCGGAGGCGGCGTTGACCACGACGCTGTTGCCGGTCGCGAGCGCCGCGGCGAGCTGGTGATAGAGGCCGCTCTCGGTCGCGGGCACAAGGAGAACGCGGCCGCGCGGATGCAGCGCATAGAGATTGCGCTCGCCGACCGGGCCGGGGAGTTCCACATCGAGCCCCAAAGCCGAGTTGCTGCCGGCGTTGCGCGCTGCTTCCGCTTCCGCTGTGGCGCTCTTGCCGTCGAGCCACTTGGCGAAATCGAGCAGAACGGGATCGGTATGCACGGAGCTGTGCTGCGGCGGCACCGGGGCCGTCGTCACCAGCCGGCCGAGATAGAGCGGCCCGCCGGCCTTGGGGCCGGTGCCGGAAAGGCCGCGGCCGCCGAAGGGCTGCACGCCCACCACCGCGCCGATGATGTTGCGGTTGACATAGAGATTGCCGGCCTTGATGCCGCTCGTCACATGGGCGATCGTCTCGTCGAGGCGGGTGTGCAGGCCGAAGGTCAGTCCGTAGCCAGTGGCATTGATGTCGTCGATCAGCCGGTCGAGGTTGTCGCGGCGGTAGCGGATGACGTGCAGCACCGGCCCGAAAACCTCGCGCTGGAGATCGGAGAGCTTCTCCAGCTCGATGATCGTCGGCGGCACGAAGGTGCCCTTTTGCGTCTCGGCGGCGAGGCCGATCTGCTCAACCTTGCGGCCGAGCCCGCGCATCCGCTCGATGTGCTTGTCGATCGTCTCCTTCGCATCTGCCGTGATGACCGGACCGACATCGACGGAAAAGCGATCGGTGCGGCCGATGTTCAATTCGTGCAGCGCTCCCCTCAGCATGTTGAGGGTCCGGTCGGCGATATCCTCCTGCAGGCAGAGCACGCGCAGCGCCGAGCAGCGCTGTCCAGCGCTGTCGAAGGCCGAGGCGATGACGTCGCCGACGACCTGTTCGGCAAGCGCCGAGGAATCGACGATCATCGCGTTCTGGCCGCCGGTCTCGGCAATCAGCGGGATTGGCCGGCCGGAGGGCGAAAGCCGATCGGCGAGCTCAGCCTGGATGAGCCGCGCGACCTCCGTCGAACCGGTGAACATCACGCCCGCAGTCTCGGGCGCTGCGACCAGCGCGGCGCCGACTCGGCCGTCGCCCGGAAGGAACTGCAGCGCGCTTGCCGGCACGCCGGCCTCATGCAGAAGGCGCACGCCCTCGGCGGCGATCAGGGGCGTTTCCTCCGCCGGCTTGGCGAGCACCGGGTTGCCGGCGACAAGGGCTGCAGCAACCTGGCCGGTGAAGATGGCCAGCGGGAAGTTCCACGGGCTGATGCAGACGACGGGGCCGAGCGCCCTATGGCCGCGACCGAGGGTGCGGCGCGTCTGCTCGGCGTAATAGCGCAGGAAATCGATCGCCTCGCGCACCTCGGCAATGGCATTCAGCACCGACTTGCCCGCCTCGCGCATGATCAGCCCGAGAAGCGTCGGCATGCGTGCCTGCATCAGGTCTGCGGCGCGCTCGAGGCCCGTTCCGCCGGCGGAACGGCAGCCCAATTCGAGGCCGCATCGGCGGCTAGGCGAGCGGCCCGTCTTGCATCCTCCTCCGACGTCTCTGTGACCGAGCCGACGCGGTCGCGATGGTCGCCCGGATTGACGACCGGCCGGGTTTCGCCGCCCGCCGCGCCGGTCGCGAGTTGCGGCACCGCCGTCCAGGCGATCGCGGCGCTCGCCTTCAGCGTCTCCGTCAGGGAGGCGAGCGTCGCTTCGTTGGAAAGATCGAGGCCGGCCGAATTGGGGCGTGCAGCGCCGAAGAGCTCGGCCGGCAGCGCGATCTTCTCGTGCTTTGCGCCGACCACCGGCATGGCGCGGACGATCTCCACGGGATCGGCGACCAGCTCGTCGATCGAGACCATCGGATCGGCGATGCGATGCACGAAGGAGGAGTTGGCACCGTTCTCGAGCAGGCGGCGCACGAGATAGGCAAGCAGCGTTTCGTGCGTGCCGACCGGCGCATAGATGCGGCAGGGCCGGCCGAGATTCTCCCGGCCCACCACTTCCTCATAGAGCGGCTCGCCCATGCCGTGCAGGCACTGGAATTCGTATCTGCCGACGTGAAAGTCCTTGCCGGCCATGTGGTAGATGGCGGCGAGCGTCTGGGCGTTGTGGGTGGCGAACTGCGGGAATACCAGCTCGGTCGCCGAAAGCAGCTTGCGGGCGCAGGCAATGTAGGAGACGTCGGTGTGAATTTTGCGGGTGAAGACCGGGAAATCGTCGAGCCCGTCGAGTTGCGCCCGCTTGATCTCGGCGTCCCAATAGGCGCCCTTGACGAGTCTGACCATGATGCGCCGGCCGGCGCGCCGCGCCAGGTCGATGATGAAGTCGAGCACGAAGGGGCAACGCTTGCCATAGGCCTGCACGACGAAGCCCATGCCGTTCCAGTCGGCGAGATCGGCGTCGAGGCAGAGCTCTTCCAGAAGGTCGAGCGAGAGTTCCAGCCGGTCGGCCTCTTCGGCGTCGATGTTGAGGCCGATATCGTATCTCTTGGCGAGGATCGCGAGCGACTTCACCTTCGGCAGCAATTCCTCCATCACCCTCAACGCCTGCGCCCGCGTATAGCGCGGATGGAGCGCGGAGAGCTTGATCGAGATGCCGGGACCTTCATAGATGCCCCGTCCGGCCGAAGCCTTGCCGATCGCGTGGATGGCGTTCTCATAGTCCTTGTAGTAGCGCTTCGCGTCCGCGGCGGTCGTCGCCGCTTCGCCAAGCATGTCGTAGGAATAGCGGAAGCCCTTCTGTTCGAGCGCGCGGGAGCGTCGCAGCGCCTCGTCGATCGTCTCGCCGGTGACGAATTGCTCGCCCATCATTCGCATCGCCATGTCGACGCCACGGCGGATCACCGGTTCGCCGCAGCGGGAGATCAGCCGCGTCAGCGCCGCGGCAAGGCTGCGGTCGTTGACCGTCGACGTCAGCTTGCCGGTGACGACCAGGCCCCAGGTGGCGGCGTTGACGAAGAGCGATCGGCCGCCGCCGAGATGCGATTTCCAGTCGCCATCGGAGATTTTGTCGCGGATCAGCGCGTCGCGCGTCGCCGTGTCGGGAATGCGGAGAAGGGCCTCGGCAAGGCACATCAGCGCCACGCCCTCCTGGCTCGAAAGCGAGTATTCCTGCACCAGCCCCTCGACCCCCGAACCCTTGTGCTTGGCGCGCAGTGCCTCGACCAGCTTGCGAGCGGTCCGTGCGGCGGCGTCCCGCATTTCCCGAGGCAGTGTTGCGGCCTCGACGAGCTGCGGCAGGCACTCCGTCTCAGGCCGGCGATAGGCGGCCGTGATCGCCTGACGCAGCGTGCTCTGGGTCCGGATCGGCGGCGCGAAGTCCGCAAACGGCGCCGGGTCGGCGTCGGTCGTAACGGTTGGTTTCTGAAGTCGGGTCTGGCTCATCGAACGCGATCCTCCACGCGGGAATTCGTGGCCGAACAATACGCTTTATGGTGCCGAACCTCCATCCGGCAAATTCGCCATCTCCCAGGATGTTTCGCTACACATATCACCAAGGTAGTGAAATGTACGGAGCAGGAAGAGTGATCCAGACGATTCCACATCAAGCCGCGGCGCCGAAAAGCCGTTGTCGGGCCATCAGGCATTCGTCGTCTCCGGGCATGCAGGTCCGGCAGACGATCGGTCGCACCGCATAGACCTTGCAGGCGACAGATTTGCCGAGCGTGCCCTCGAGCGCCGTGCAGCGCTCGTTCTCGCAGCGCATGCCGCCGAGGTCGGCGGCGACGTGGTCCGCCGGTATTCGTTCCAGTTCCTCGTCCGTCTCCAGCGAGAAACGCGGCCATTCGGCCGAATAGGCGCAACAGGCGCCGCAGCTCTGGCAATCGAAATCGTGACTGGCGAAGTCGCGGCTGGCGGAAAGGGAGAGGGTCATGGCGCCAGCCTATCACGAAGCCGGTGGCGTCGGAACTGGCCAAGCGGGTCTCACGCCACCGCCGCGTCGCGCTTTGCGATCTCGTAGTCTTCGGTATGCACCAGCACGCCATCGGCGGTGACCACCGCGATGCCGTAGGCCGCCGGCTCATCGACGGAAAGCGATGCATCCGCGATGTCGAAGGGCATCGGCTGCTGGTGGACCGGGCTCTTGAAGATCGAGAAGGGAATGCCGCGGCTGGAGCCGCTGATGGTGCGATGCACATGTCCGGCAAAGATGTGGCGTACATTGCCGTGCCGTTTCACGAGCCCGTAGAATTGCTCCTCGTTGATCAGCCGGATCATGTCGATGCCCGCAAATCCGCTGGCATGCGGCGGGTGGTGCATGAAGATGAGGACCGGCCGGTCGTCGGCGCTGCCGAGCTGCCGGTCGAGCCAGTTGAGGCGCCTCTCGCAGAGTTGGCCGGCATGGCTCATCGGATAGTCGTAAGGCGGTGCAAACAGCGTGTCGAGCAACACAGCCCGGCAATCGGGAAAATCGATCACCTGCTGCACGAAGCCGTTCTCGTCTCTCGCGGCCTCCCGGAACACTTCCAGGAAAACTTCGCGCCGATCATGATTGCCGAGCATCACGGCCGCGGGCGGGATCAACTCGAAAAGCAGATCCTTCAACCGTTCATAGGAGGCACGGTCCGCCTGGTGCGTGAGGTCGCCGGCAAAAATCACCCGGTCGGCATCGGCATGGTAGCGATTGACATGGTCGATGCCGTTGGCGAGCCGCCGATAGGGGTCGATCCCAATGATCGTCGTGCCGTCGGGAACCATGTGAAGATCGGTGAAGATGATGAACTTTGTCATGAGGGGGCGTCGCAATACTGATCTGACGGCACGCTCCTCCCCTTGGCTCCGCCGGTCAAGCGGCATCTTTGGGTGGATCGATCAGGCACGCTTGCGATTGGGCCGGCAGGCAGTCTCTTGCGGCTCGATGGCGAACGCGCTATGGGTTGCTGACGCTGATATATCAGTCGATATCCGGAGAGACGGTCATGAGATGGAAGCGCACGATCCAGTTGCTGGACGTCCATTGCGAGGGTGAGATCGGCAAGGTGGCGATCGGCGGCGTGCCGAAGATCCCAGGCAATTCTATCGCCGAGCAGCTGAACCACATCAACACGGTGGATGACAGCCTGCGCCGGTTCCTCTGCCTCGAGCCGCGCTCCGGATCGATTGGCTCGGTCAACCTGCTGCTGCCGCCGAAGCGGCCGGGGGCCGATGCCGGCTTCATCATTCTGCAGGCCGACCAGGCGCATGCGATGTCCGGCTCCAATTCGATCTGCGTGACGACGGCGCTGCTCGAATCCGGCATGATCGAGATGAAGGAGCCGGAAACCGTGGTGATGCTCGACACCGCCGCGGGTCTCGTGAAGGCGACGGCCAGCTGCCGCGACGGCCGTTGTGAGCGGGTGAAGCTCACCATGGTTCCGTCGTTCGTCCAGGAGCTGGATGTCGAGCTGGACACGCCGGAATGGGGCCGCATCAAGCTCGATCTCTGCTTCGGCGGCGTGTTTTACGCTCTGGTTGACGTCCGCCAGATCGGCACGACGATCGAAAAGGCGAATGCCCGCCGGATCGTCGAGGCAGGCATGGCACTGAAGGACATCATCAATCGCACCATACCGGTGGTGCACCCGGTAATCCCCGAGATCAGCGGCGTTGCCTATGTGATGTTCCGCGACACGGAGGAAGACGGCGCCGTCAGAACCTGCACCACCATGTGGCCCGGCCGTGTCGATCGCTCGCCCTGCGGCACCGGCAGCTCGGCAAATCTTGCGACGCTCCATGCGCGCGGCAGGGTCAAGCCGGGCGACGTCCTGAAATCCCGCTCGATCATAGGCTCGGAATTCGAGGTCGGCCTCGAAGCCGAGACGACGGTCGCCGGGCGGAAGGCGATCATTCCGACCATATCCGGCCGCGGCTGGACCTTCGGCTTGCATCAGCTGGCGCTCGATCCGTTCGATCCGCTCGCCGATGGTTTTGCGCTGACCGATACCTGGGGGCCCCAGGCGGGCGAGATCCGCTAGCTCTAAGCACACGAGGTGCCGGCTTCGGTGGATTTCGCGTACCCAGCGTCCTCACTGGAGATCGTTCGTCTTCGCCCGCTCCAGCCATTGCGCCGCAAGGACGCCGTCGACCCGCGTGCCGACACCATCCCGATAGGCGGCGGCGAGATACTGGGCGGCGGCGCGATTGCCCTCGGAGGCGGCGCGCTGATAGAGCTCGAAGGCCGCTTCCGGCTCGCCGCGCTCCGCCAGCCGGGTGCCGTAGACAGCCATCGCCAGCGCATGGCCGTTTTGCGCCGCCTCGCCGAGAATACGAAGCGACTTTAGCCTTTCGCCGGCGCGTTCGAGCACACGGGCAAGCTGAAACTGCGTCCGCGCGCCGCCATTCTGGTTATAGGCTTCGCGGCAGGCCGACAGTGCGACGCCGATGCGGATATCCTGCGTCGCGACAGCCGGAAAGGCTCTGTTGCGCTCCAGATCGAGTTCGCTGCCGGCCTCCCGATCGCATTGCTCGGCGGCAGTGAGCTCGGCGGCGCGAGCCGCGGGCGTGGCGGCGATGGACAGAAGCATCGCCGTTGCAATGAGCGGGCCGCTCGCGATGCGAATGGTCGGTTTGATCCGGGTCTTCATGATACTCTCCGTTCTCCGGCCATAATCGTAGAACGGTTGTGACCCGGTGCCTGTTCCGAGCGAAACAGCCAGGGTCTTGGCATGCCTTCGAAGCGAGACGTCTTGCATCCTCCATGCCTCGGTCTATCCTCGAACGAAGGCTCGAACAGGGAGGGCTGCAAACGCAGCGGGAGAAGCCGATGCCTGAGCCACGGATAAGAAGAAGGGCGGTGCTTGGCGGCTTGCTCGCGGCGGTTATCGGCGGCCGCAGGGCTGCGGCGGCGAACGGTGCAGTCGTTGGCAAGGCGCAGAAAATCCGCGGCAATGTTCGCCGCCGGCAGGGTGAGGCGGATGAGCGGCTTGCCGCAGGCGGCGCCGTTCTCGACCGTGACTATGTCACGACCAGCACCAACAGCTTTGCCGATCTCGCGCTGAGCGAGACCCGAATCTTACTGGGACCCCAAACGGAGCTGCTGATCGACAGCTTCATTGCCGGCGAAGGTGGCACGCTCGAGCTCGGCGTCGGCCGCATGGTTTTTGACCGGCCACAAGGGCTGCCGAAGGCCGACGTCGCGGTCCGCACCGCCTTCGGAATGATCGGCGTTCGCGGCACGAAGTTCTTCTGCGGGCCCAGCCGGGCGGCTGCCTTCGCTGTTTTTGTCGAGCACGGTGCCGTCAGCGTCGAAGGCGCCGGCGTCGCGCGGACGCTGACTGCCGGCGAGGGCGTGGATTTCGACCGGCCGGGCGCAGCGCCAGGTGCGGTGACGCGATGGGGGCAGGCGCGCATCCGCGAGGCCTATGCGAGCGTGGGTTTAAGGTAGCGGCTACTGCCATTCGGCGTCCACGACGGTGAACAATTCCATCGATCCGAAACTGCGGATTTCGTGCCTGCCGAGCGGCCGAAGCGCAACGTTGCACTCGGCGGCGGCTGCCGGGCCGATGCAGATCGCCGTCCCGAGGAACTTGTTCGCCTCCTGGAGACGCGCCGCGAGGCTCACCGCGTCGCCGTGGGCGGTATAATCGAGCTTGCCGCCGGCACCGACCTCTCCAAGCACCGCCGGTCCGGTCTCGATGCCGATCCGGGTCCTGCCAAAACCATGCTTGGCAAATTGCGGTCGCTGCCGCATTTCTTCCGTCAAGGCGTGAACGGCGATGGCGCATTGGATGGCCTTGTCGACATGGTCGGCGAGATCCTCCGGCGCGTTGAAAAGCGAATGGACCGCATCGCCGACCACCTTGTCGACCATGCCGCCATGGCGGGCAACGAGCGCGTTCACCTCCGCGAAATAGACGTCGAGCAAGGCCACCAGCTCGCGTGGCCCTAGCTTTTGGGACAGCGTCGAGAAGCCTTCGATATCGGTGAAGAGAGCGGTCACCGGTCGCTCTTCGCCCGTCGCACCGCTGCGGTCCGGATCGTCTATGTAGCGCGCCACCACCGACTGCGGCAGATATTGCGAGAATTTCTGCCGGGCGATCGCTTCGGCTCGGCGCACCCGGGCGAGCTGCAGCGCGCTCGTCACGATGAGGATTGCCACCAGCGCGACCGAGATGCCGACGGCGTCGAAGAGCCAGCCGGTCGTGCCATAGATCGCCCCGGCAAAGGCACTGACGGAAAGCACGGCCGCGGCGCCGAGTGTCAGGGTCGTCAAAGGACGGAGCTTCGTTGCGCCATAGGCGGCAACGACACCGGCGGCGAGACCGAACAGCGCTTCGATCAGCGGCAGGTCGCCACCGCGGTAGGGCACGAAGCCCGTCACCACCGCATTGGCGATGTCGGCATGGATCTGCACGGAGGGCTCAAGCGGCATCGAGGCGGTCGGCCTCAGTCCGCCGAGGCTCGGCATGCTGCTGCCGAGAAAGACGAGCTTGCCGGCGATACGACCCGTGTCGAACCTGCCTGCGATGATGTCGGCGGCCGAGACCGTCCGGGCAGCGATTTCCGCCTGCGAACTCGCCACAAAACGAAGGTTGCCGTCCGCATCGAGGGGAATGATGGCATGGTCGAGTCTCAGCCAGGCGGGTTCTCCGCCGAGCACCGGCGTGCTGCTTGCCGCGCCGAGCCGGCCCGCTTCGATGCCGAGCGCCGGAAAGGCTTGGTTGTCGAGAATGGCGTAGGCCTGCGCGCGCCGTACCCGGGCATCCTTGTCTCCCACCAGGAAGGCCGCCGTCGCCCCCTTCGACCGGTCCATGAACATCGCGCAGGCGGTCTCTGCGCCCGGTATGAACCACTCATCGGGGACCGCGAGCTGGCGCCGCAAGGCGAGCGGTGGAACGGGCCGGGGGTGCTCAAGGGTGCGGTCGGCTGCGAGAAAACCAAGGACGACCGGCGCTTCGCCGATCGCCGAGGCGAGCGCGACGTTGGCCGGCGAGACCGGATCGCAGTCGGAACTGAAGACGAAGTCGACGGCGATCGCCTTGGCGCCGGCGGCTGTCAGGCGCGATATCAGTTCGGCGGTCGCACCTCTGTCCCAGCTTTCCGACCGCGCCTCGAAGGCCGTCTGATCGATGTCGACCACGGTGATATCTGCCGAGCGCGGCGAGGGGACCCACTGGGTGAGATTGTCGAAGAAGAGTTCACGCGGCGTGCGGAACGCCGCCTCGGCATGGAGGTAGAGAACAAGCGCCGCGACCAGACTCGCAACGACCCCGCCGGCAAACGGGCTGAAGCGGCGATGCGGCCATGGCGTCAGCGCCTAGTCCTCCGGTGGATCTGCTATCATCAGCAGGCGCCCCACATTACACGAGACGATGCCGTCCGTCCGCTTGAGAGCGCCGTTTTCCTCGAGCGAGAGAATGGCACGGTTCACCTTCGGCCGGCTCGCACCGAGAATGGCGGCGATGTCGGTCTGGCTCAGCGTCAGGCGCAGATTTGCACTTTCCGGCAGTTCGTTGCCGTGGATCTGCCGAAGCGTCGCCAGGAAGAAGCGCGCGACCCGGGCGTGGAGATCGTAGAGCGCGATCGTCTCCAGCCGGTCGGTCGTGTCGCGCAGCTGCGCGCAAAGGAAGCGGATGACCGCCTCGGCGATCCTCGGCTTCTGGGTGATCAGATCGAGAAAGGCCTTCTTGCCGATCACATAGCCTTCGGCGGCGGTGACCGCGGTCGCATCGGCCGAGCGCGGCTGATCGTCGAGCACCGCCATTTCGCCGAACAGCGCTCCCGCCTCGTGCTGGCGCAGCATCAGCTCGCGGCCTTGCGGGGTGAACAGCGAAAGCTTGATGCGCCCGGAAACCACGACAATCATGTAGTTGCCTTCGTCGCCGCGCTGGAAGATGACCGTGCCCGCGGGCCACCTGCGGTGACTGGCGATGTCGGCGAGTTCGCAGAGCGTTTCCTTGTCGAACTCTTCGAAAATCGGAAAGGACCGCCAGAAGGCGGGACTCCGGTTAATTTCGGTCATGAGACTTCCCCTGCGTGCCCTACGCGCCGGAGATTCTTCACACAGTCGCGGCCGTTGCAACATAAAAAGCATTGGGGGGACAGTGCATCGGGAGAAATGTTGACGAAATCACGCGATCGTCTCGAAATTGTGAACGATGTGTTTCTGCCATGGCGGCTGGTCGACTCGCAAAATGCTGATATTCCTGCTGCAAATCAGTTTTGAACAGGAGCCTTTGCGCATGCCTCAGAATGTCATCGTCCTCGTCGGGCGCGTTCTTCTCTCGATCATCTTCCTCGTCTCCGGCTTCGGCAAGCTCGCCGATCCCGCAGGCACCGCCGGCATGATCACCAATGCCGGATGGCCGGCGGCAACGGCGCTTGCCTATCTCGCCGGTCTTTTCGAACTGGTCGCGGGTCTTGCCGTTCTGGTTGGCTTCCAGACGCGCATCGCTTCCTATCTGCTCTCCGCCTTCTGCCTCGTGACGGCCTTCGTCTTCCACAGCGGCCCGATCAACGTTCCGGATTTCCCGGAAGCGGCAAACGGGCTTCTCTCCATGTTCAACCAGATCATGATGATGAAGAACATCACCATTGCCGGCGCCTTCCTGGTGCTTGCCGGCTTCGGCCCTGGAGCGCTCTCCGTTGACGCCCGCGTCGGCAAGGTGGTCGCCGCTTAGGCCTCCGGTTCCTCGCCTGGAAAAGAAGAACCCGCCGGCTGCGTCGGCGGGTTCTTTGCATTATCACGCGGGATAGATCACGCCCTTGCGCAGAATGACATTGCCGTAGAGGCGCGGTTCGCTGGTCTGCACGACCGTGTGGGCGGCTTTGACTCGCGGATAGAATTCCGGGCCGAGAAGCGGAACGACTGGCTGCGACGGCTCGTGCCTGCGGCAGCATTCGATGATGTCCCGGTGCACCGGATCGAGCGCATCCCTGTCCTGCTTGACCGTCGCGCGAAAGATCGCCTCCGGCACGAAGTCGTCGATCGGCAGCACGCTGAGGATGGCATCGAGGATCGGGATCAGATGATGGCCGTCGAGCCGCACCAGCCGGCGGGCATGCTCCTGGCCCGGATAGTTCCCGTCGACGAGCGCGATCTCGTCGCCATGCCCCATCGCCCTGAGCGCGGCAAGCAGTTCCGGGCTCAGGATGGGGTCGATTCCCTTTAGCATCTAGGTAAGCTCCTTGAAGAGGACATTGGTGTCGAGCAGATAGCGGGAGAAGAGCGGCAGGCTCGCACCGCCGATCGCCCGGGCGTGGCTCCCGACCGCACCCTCGACGAGGTCCGGAACCGTGACGCCCTGAAGGTCGAGCGCCTGCAGCGCCTTGCGGGTCGCGGCCAGCAGGCGCGCCCGCACCCAGGGCGGGAAGCCGCCGTCGATCACTGCGGCGGAAAAATCGACTATGGAAACGGCCGAGACTATGGCCTGGGCAAGGGCTGCCGCCGAATCTTGGATCCAGATTTCGAGCGGCTCGCCGAAATCGATCCAGTCGTCGGCCGAATACCAGAGCGGCTTCGGATCCATGCCGCGCTCGCGCAACAGTTTTTCCAGGACGAAGACCGAGGCGATCTTCAGCAATTGCGTCGTCTTGCCGTCCTTGGCCGAGACAGGCAGCGGACCGACGGCGCCGGCCGTGCCGGTGCGGCCTGAGAACAGCGCGGAATTGATGACGACGCCGCCGCCGATGAACGAGCCGATGTAAAAATAGACGAAGTCCGGATAGTTGGCGCCGACGCCGAAGGCGAGTTCCGCCCCGCAGGCGCTGGTGCCGTCGTTCTGGAGGAAGATGGGGAGCGGCGTGCGCGCGGCGACCGCAGCCTGCAGGTCGAAATTGCGCCACCGGTCCATCTCGTTGTGGGGCGCGCCCACTTCCTCGGCCCAGTTCCACAGTTCGAACGGCGTCGCAATGCCGACGCCGGCGATGCGCTTGCGATCTGCGGGGCTGAGCTGCCTTTCGAGCTTCTCGATGCCCTCGACGATGAAGGTGACGAGGTCGTCGGGCAGCGGATAAGTGTGGATTTGGTGTAGATGCAGGCGGATGGTGCCGAGAAAATCCATCAGCACCAGGTCGGCGCTGCGGCGGCCGATCTTGACCCCGAAGGAATAGACCGCATCCGGGTTGAGGCGCAACGGGATCGAGGGCTGACCGACGCGGCCACGCACGGGTTCGCCGCGGATGAGCATCCCGTCGGCTTCGAGCGACCGCATGATGACGGAAACGGTTTGGGCGGAAAGTCCGGACCGGCGGGCGATCTCCGCCTTGGACAGGCTGCCGTGGCGACGCACCAGCGACATCACCAGCCGCTCGTTATAGGCGCGCACGCGCGTCTGGTTCGCCCCGCCGCTCGGGTCGACCACATCCGGCTGTGCGGATCCCCGGCGGGGGTCCCCTATCAATGACATGCCACCGTCTCCTCCCGTTGGCACTTTTCGCGCAGAATGTCGCGTCATTCCGTACGCTCACCTGGCCGCCGGCCCGCCCCACAGGACCGGCTGCTGCCCGCAGAATGCCACATCCAGATAATAATTCAATTTGATTTATTTATTGACACCCCGAGAAATTGGTGTTTGATTGACGCTCGGAAGCGCCGCCCGCAGGAGGAGAATGCTGCGGCGGCGAAGCCTGAAGGCCGGTACCGGCCCTATTTGAACCTTGGGAGGGTTTGATGAAGAAAACTGTTCTTTCCACCGCATTCGGCGCGCTCGCTCTCGGCGTTGCCTTCGCGTCGCCGTCGCAGGCGGCGGACGTCTCTGCCTGCCTCATCACCAAGACCGATACCAACCCCTTCTTCGTGAAGATGAAGGAAGGTGCGACCGCCAAGGCCCAGGAACTCGGCGTCACGCTGAAGTCCTATGCCGGCAAGGTCGACGGTGATCACGACAGCCAGGTTGCCGCTATCGAATCCTGCATCGCCGATGGCGCGAAGGGCATTCTCATCGCCGCCTCCGACACCAAGGCAATCGTCGACCAGGTCAAGAAGGCGCAGGACGCAGGCGTTCTGGTGATCGCGCTCGACACGCCTCTCGATCCGGCGACGGCCGCAGACGCGACATTCGCCACCGACAACCTGCTGGCGGGCAAGCTGATCGGCCAGTGGGCGGCCGCAACCATGGGCGAGGGCGCGAAGACCGCAAAAATCGGCTTCCTCGACCTCACCCCGTCGCAGCCGACGGTCGACGTCTTGCGCGACCAGGGCTTCATGATCGGCTTCGGCATCGATCCCAAGGATCCGAACAAGATCGGAGACGAGGACGATCCGCGTATCGTCGGCCATGACGTGACGAACGGCAACGAGGAAGGTGGCCGCACGGCGATGGAAAACCTTCTGCAGAAGGATCCGGACATCAACGTCATCCACACCATCAACGAGCCGGCCGCTGTCGGCGCCTACCAGGCGCTGAAGGCCGTCGGCAAGGAGAAGGACGTGCTGATCGTATCGGTCGACGGCGGTTGCCCGGGCGTCAAGTCTGTTGCCGAAGGCGTCATCGGCGCCACCTCGCAGCAATATCCGCTGATGATGGCGGCGCTCGGCATCGAGGCGATCAAGAAGTTCGCCGAGACCGGCGAGAAGCCGAAGCCGACCGAAGGCAAGGACTTCTTCGATACGGGCGTAGCGCTCGTCACCGACAAGCCGGCCGCCGGCGTCGAATCGATCGACACCAAGGTCGGCACGGAGAAGTGCTGGGGCTGATCGCCCGCTTGGTCCAGAAGCAACCGACAGGGAAGGGCGGCCCCGGCCGCCCTTCGCTTAAGCGCCGATCTCTTTGACAAGGCGCAAAACCTGCGCAAATTTGAGAGCGGGATAGACGAAAGTCGCGAGGCGCTTTCGCGCGCGTACCGCTCTGGCTTCTCGGAACCGCCACGGTTGATCTGGATGGATAGCCCGGACCTGCCGTGACCGAAAAAGGTTCTGAACCCTGCCGCGACGACCGGCGGGCCGCGCATCCGGCAATAATGCGCCCCCTTGAGAGTGGGGGTTATGGGAGGAGTCTCCATGGCCGAGCCAAACACAGCCGCACAGCCATCCCAGGAATTCGAAAAGGTCCTGGTCAACAGTTCGACGGATGTGGCGTCCTTCGACACGCATGACAAGACGCCGCTCCAAAGAATCCAGCATTTCCTGCATTCGACGCCGGCCGCGGTGCCGTTCGTCGTGCTTGTCGCATCGATCCTCGTTTTCGGGCTGGCGATCGGCGGCAGGTTCTTCTCGTCCTACACGCTGACGCTGATCCTCCAGCAGATTGCCATCGTCGGCATGTTGGGCGCGGCGCAGACGCTGGTGATCCTGACGGCCGGCATCGATCTTTCGATCGGCGTCGTCATGGTCATCTCGGCCGTCGTCATGGGCAATTGCGCCGTGACCTACGGCCTGCCGGCGCCGCTTGCCGTGGCGGCCGGCTTCCTGGTGGGCGGCGCCTGCGGCTTTCTGAACGGCCTTCTGGTTTCCCGGCTGAAGCTGCCTCCCTTCATCGTCACGCTCGGCACGTGGTACGTGATCATGTCGACGAACTTCATCTATTCTGAGAACGCCACGATCCGCGAGGCGGACGTGACGGCGGTGACGCAGTGGCTGCATGTCTTCGGTGTCAGCTTCAAGATAGGCACTGCCGTCCTGACCCTTGGCGTGATCAGCATGGTGCTTCTGGTCTTCGGTCTCTGGTACGCGCTGAACCACACCGCCTGGGGACGCCATCTCTATGCGGTCGGCGACGATCCTGAGGCCGCCAAGCTCTCCGGTATCCGTGTCGGCAAGGTGCTTCTGAGCGCTTACACGATCGCCGGCCTGATCGCCGCTCTCGCCGCCTGGGTTTCGATCGGCCGCAACGGTTCGATCTCCCCGTCGGCGGCGGTGACCGACTACAACCTGCAGGCCATTACCGCGGCCGTGATCGGCGGCATTTCGCTCTTCGGCGGCCGTGGCTCGATCCTAGGTACGCTGATCGGCGCGATGATCGTCGGCGTCGTGTCGATGGGCCTCAACATGCTTGGGGCCGACCCCCAGTGGAAGGTCTTCCTGACCGGCGTCCTGATCATCTCCGCCGTCGCGATCGACCAGTGGATCAGAAAGGTAGCAGCGTAATGGCACAGGAACCCATTCTCACCGCCCGCGGTCTCGTCAAGCGCTATGGCCGCGTCACCGCCCTCGACCACGCCGATTTCGACCTCTATCCCGGCGAAATCCTCGCAGTGATCGGTGACAACGGCGCCGGCAAGTCTTCGATGATCAAGGCGATCTCCGGCGCCGTCACCCCCGACGAGGGCGAGATCCGCCTCGAGGGCCAGCCGGTGCACTTCCGCTCGCCCATGGACGCCCGCGCCGCCGGCATCGAGACGGTCTACCAGAACCTCGCCCTTTCGCCCGCGTTGTCGATCGCCGATAACATGTTCCTCGGCCGGGAGATCCGGAAGCAGGGCCTGTTCGGCAAGCTGTTTCGCACTCTCGACCGCTCGGCCATGGAAAAGATGGCAAGGGCCAAGCTCTCCGAATTGGGTTTGATGACGATCCAGAACATCAACCAGGCGGTGGAAACGCTGTCCGGCGGCCAGCGCCAGGGCGTGGCGGTGGCGCGCGCCGCCGCCTTCGGCTCCAAGGTCGTCATCATGGACGAGCCGACCGCGGCGCTCGGCGTCAAGGAGAGCCGGCGCGTCCTGGAACTGATCCTCGACGTTCGCCGCCGCGGCCTGCCGATCGTGCTGATCTCGCACAACATGCCGCACGTCTTCGAGGTTGCGGACCGGATCCATATCCACCGCCTCGGCCGCCGGCTCTGTGTGATCAATCCGAAGGAATACACCATGTCCGACGCGGTCGCCTTCATGACCGGCGCCAAGGCTCCGCCCGGCGAGGCAGTCGCCGCATGAATGTGCAGTCCTTGACGGACGAAATCCTGAAACGGGCGGCGGGCGCCGGCCGTTTCATCGTCGCCATCGCCGGCCCGCCTGGGGCCGGTAAGTCGACGCTTGCCGACGGTCTCGCCGAGGCCATCGCCGAAGCGGGGGAGCGCGTGGCGGTGCTGCCGATGGACGGCTTCCACATGGACAATGCGGTCCTCGCCGACAAGGGCCTGCTGGCGCGCAAGGGCGCGCCCGAAACCTTCGACGTGCGGGCCTTCCTTTCGACGCTCGCCGCGGTGCGCGACAATGACGGCGAGGTGCTCGTTCCGGTGTTCGACCGCACCCGGGAACTGGCGGTTGCCTCGGCCCGGGCAATTGCCCCGGAGACGCGGATCGTGCTGGTCGAGGGCAACTACCTGCTGCTCGACGAACTGCCGTGGAGCAGGCTCGACGGGGCCTTCGACTACTCGATCTTCATCGATCCGGGGATCGACGTACTCGAACAGCGATTGCTGCAACGTTGGCACGATCACGGCTACGATGAGGAGACCGCCCGGACAAAGGCGTTCGGCAACGATATCCCGAACGCTCGCCGCGTCGTCGGCAGCCGCCGCGCCAGCGATGTGGTGATCGGGGATTTCTGAAATATACTTCGAGCCATTGTCTTCGGCGGCGCAATGATGGTATCGAGGCGCGGTTTCACCACATGAGTTACCACGCCTTCAAGCGCACTGGCCGGCTTTGACGCCGCCCGCGCCGATCGGGCGCGAGCATCGGGAGAAAGCTGAAATGCAAGAGCTCGTTATCCGCCGCCCGGACGACTGGCATCTCCACCTGCGCGATGGCGGCGTGCTGCGCGGTGTCATCGGCGACACGAGCCGGCATTTCGCCCGCGCCGTCATCATGCCCAATCTGGTGCCGCCGGTGGTGACCTCTGCCGACGCCGCGGCCTATCGCGAACGCATCCTCGCCGCCATTCCGGTCGGTGACCGGTTCGAACCGTTGATGACTCTCTATCTCACCGAAGGAACCGACCCCGCCGACGTCGAGGCCGGATTCAGGAGCGGTCTGGTCAAGGCAGTGAAGCTCTATCCGGCCGGCGCGACCACCAATTCGCACAGCGGCGTCCGCGACATCACCAAGGCGATGCCTGTTCTCGAGCGCATGGCCGAGATCGGCATGCCGCTCTGCGTCCACGGCGAGGTGACGACGCCGGAGGTCGACATCTTCGACCGCGAGGCCGTCTTCATCGAAACGGTCCTCGATCCGCTTCGCCGGCGGCTGCCAGACCTCCGCATCACCATGGAGCATGTGACAACGAAGGACGGCGTCGATTACATCAAGGAGCACGCGGCCAACCTTGCCGGCTCCATCACCACCCATCACCTGATCATCAACCGCAACGCCATCCTCGTCGGCGGCATCAAGCCGCATTATTACTGCCTGCCGGTCGCCAAGCGCGAGACGCACCGCCTGGCCTTGCGCGCCGCTGCCGTGTCGGGGGATGTGCGCTTCTTCCTCGGCACCGACTCCGCCCCGCATGTCGACCCCCTCAAGGAATGCGCCTGCGGTTGCGCGGGCATCTACACGTCGGTCAATACGCTGAGCTGCCTTGCCCATGTCTTCGAAGAGGAGGGGGCGCTTGACAGGCTCGAGGCCTTCACCTCGCTGAACGGCCCCGCCTGGTATGGCCTGCCAGTGAACGAGGAAACGATCACGCTGCGCAAGGCAGAAGAGGCGGTCCGCTATCCCGCCAAGGTCGAGACCGAAGCCGGGCCGGTCACGGTTTTCGACCCGATGTTCCCGCTCCACTGGGCGGTCGTCTGATTGAGATATGTCTTGCCGCGTGTCTGAAAGCCGCTTCGGGTCACGCTTCTGAAGGAGAGGTCATGTTTTCGAATACGTTCACCGACAAGACGGTGATGGCCGAGCTGGTCGCCAAGATGCTTTGGGAAATAAAGGCGGTGCATTTCCGGGCCGACGAGCCCTACAAGCTCTCCTCCGGAATGGCGAGCCCGGTCTACATCGACTGCCGCAAGCTGATTTCCTATCCGCGCATCCGCTCGGCCGTCATGGATTTCGCTGCAGCGACGATCCTCCGCGAGGCCGGCTTCGAGCAGTTCGATGTGGTCGCTGGCGGCGAGACGGCCGGCATCCCCTTTGCGGCCATGCTCGCCGAGCGCCTCGGCCTGCCGATGATCTACGTGCGTAAGGCCCCGAAAGGCCACGGCCGCAATGCCCAGATCGAGGGCCACATGCCGGAAGGCGCGCGCGTGCTGGTGATCGAGGATCTGACCACCGCCGGCGGCTCCATGTTCAAGTTCATCGACGCGATCCGCGCCGCCGGCGGCATCGTCGCGCACGGCATTGCGCTCTTCTACTACGATATTTTCCCGGAAGCCCGGGCCAACATGAAGGCGAAGGGTGTCGACCTGCACTACATCGCCACCTGGCGCAATGTGCTCGCCGTTGCCCGAGAGCAGGCGCTGTTCGACGAGAAGACGCTGAACGAGGTGGAATCTTTCCTCAATGCGCCGCTCGCCTGGTCGGCCCGCAACGGCGGTGTCGGCGAACTCGCTGCCCAGTGATTCGACGCTGGTCTATGGAATAGTTTTCAAGGGAGGACGTTGATGATCGTTTGCTGCGGAGAGGCCTTGATCGACATGCTGCCGCGCGAGACGCCGGCCGGTGAAAGCGCCTTTGCCCCCTATGCCGGGGGCGCCATCTTCAATACGGCGATCGCGCTTGGCAGACTCGGCATTCCGACCGGCTTTTTCACCGGGCTCTCCGACGACATGTTCGGCGACATCCTGCGGGAGACCCTGAAAGCGGCGAATGTCGATTTCGGCCCATGCGCGACCCTGCCGCTGCACACGACGCTTGCCTTCGTGAAACTCGTCAACGGCCACGCAAGCTACGCCTTCTTCGACGAGAACACCGCCGGGCGGATGATCACCACCGATCACCTGCCGGCCTTCGGAGATTTCTGCGAGGCGTTGCATTTCGGTGCGATCAGCCTGATCCCCGAACCCTGCGGCTCGACCTACGAAGCGTTGATGACGCGCGAACACGAAAAGCGGGTGATCTCCTTCGATCCGAATATCCGGCCCGGCTTCATCAAGGACCGCGACGCCCATCTCGCTCGCATGAACCGCATGGCGGCAATGTCGGACATCGTCAAGTTCTCCGACGAGGACCTCGCCTGGTTCGGCATGGAGGGGAGCCATGACACGCTCTCGGCGGAATGGCTGCAGCGCGGGCCCAAGCTGGTGGTGATCACCAGGGGCGCGGACGGTGCCGTCGGCTATACCAAGAACCACAAGGTCGAAGTGGCGAGCGAGCGGGTCGCGGTGGTCGATACGGTCGGCGCCGGCGACACCTTCGATGCCGGAGTGCTCGCCTCGCTGAAGCTCAACAATCTGCTGACTAAGGAACAGGTCGCAGACTTGAGCGACGAGGCGGTCCGGCAGGCACTCGCTCTCGGCGCCAAGGCAGCCGCCGTCACCGTGTCGCGCGCCGGCGCCAACCCGCCGTGGAAATATGAAATCGGGCTCTGACGCCAGCAAATCCGCGTGAAAGAGGGCGCCGGTTGGCGCCCTTTTTCCTGTCCGTCAGCGTGCCGCCTGCAGCAGTGCCGCAACGAGGCCGGCGGTCGACGAATCGTGCCCCTCGGCGCTCTCCTTGCCCTCGACGACCGGCAGCAGCCCGGTCGCCAGCTCCTTGCCGAGCTCGACGCCCCACTGGTCGAAGGAATTGATGTTGAGGAGCGCGCCCTCGACGAAGACGCGGTGCTCGTAAAGCGCGATCAGCCGGCCGAGTGCGAAGGGATCGAGCTGGTCGTAGACGAAGGTGAGCGACGGCCGGTTGCCGGTGAAGACGCGGTGCGGCGCGATCTTGTCCGCCTTTGCCTCGTCCATGCCTTTCGAGGTGAGCTGCGCCTTGGCCTCCGCAAGCGTGCGGCCCTTCATCAGCGCTTCCGATTGCGCCAGGCAGTTGGCGATCAGCAGCTGGTGCTGGTGGCGCAGATCCTTCTCGTGGCCATTGGCGGCGATCATGAACTCGGCCGGGATGATGTCGGTGCCCTGGTGGATGAGCTGGTAGAAGGCATGCTGGCCGTTGGTGCCGGATTCGCCCCAGACGACCGGCCCGGTCGCGAATTCGACGGGGGTGCTGTCGAGCGTCACGGCCTTGCCGTTCGATTCCATATCGAGCTGCTGCAGATAGGCCGGGAAGCGGGCGAGGCGCTGGTCGTAGGGCAGGATCGCCCGCGACGGATAGCCGAGCACATTTCGGTGATAGAAGCCGATCAGGCCGAGCAGCATCGGGATGTTTTCGCGCGGCGGTGCGGAGCGGAAGTGTTCGTCGATCGCATGGCCGCCATCGAGGAAGCGGCCGAAATTCTCACTTCCGACGGCGATCATCAGCGGCAGGCCGATCGCCGACCAGATCGAATAGCGGCCGCCGACCCAATCCCAGAAACCGAAGACGCGGGCGGCGTCGATGCCGAATGCGGCGACCTTGTCGAGGGCGGTGGAGACCGCTGCGAAATGGTGACCGACCGCCGCTTCGCCGAGCTTGCCGGCGATGAAGGCACGCGCTGTGGCCGCATTGGTCATCGTCTCGATCGTCGTGAAGGTCTTCGAGGCGACGATGAAGAGCGAGGTCTCCGGGTCGAGCAGCTTCAGCGTATCGGCGATGTGGGCGCCGTCGACATTGGAAACGAAGTGCAGCCGCGGCCCGTCATGGAAGGGGGCGAGCGCCAGCGTCGCCATGACCGGGCCGAGGTCGGAGCCGCCGATGCCGATATTGACGACGTCGGTGATCTTCTTGCCGGTGGCGCCCTTCAAGGCGCCGGAGCGGACGTCGCCGGCGAAGGCGCCCATTGCGTCCAGAACGGCGTTGACGTCGGGCATGACGTTTTTGCCGGCGACGAGGACCGGCCGGTTCGAGCGGTTCCTGAGCGCCGTGTGCAGGACGGCGCGTTCCTCGGTGATGTTGATGATGTCGCCGCGGAACATGGCGTCGCGCTTTTCCTCGCCCCTTGCGGCCTTCGCCAGCGCCTCGAGACCGTCGAGAATCCGATCGTTGACGGCGCATTTCGAATAGTCGAGGAGGAGATCGCCGAGCCTCGTGCTGAAGCGCGAAAAGCGCTTCGGATCGGCCGCGAATGCGGCCCGGATGTCGGCTGCATTGGTCTCGCGTGCAGTGGCTTTGAGGTTTTCGACAAGCGCTTTCATCGCAGGGCTCCTTGCATCGGAAATCGGCTGCGATAGCTAGTCGGTTTAGACATGGCAAATCAAGGGCAGGTGTGCACTGCAGCGAAAAAAGCGAGTGGCGAGCCCTTGTAACCGCCCCTCACCCTAACCCCGCACGTGGGGCGAGGGGACTCTAGTAGTGGGCGATGCCGCGAGCCCCTTCTCCCCGCCTGCGGCGAGAAGGTGGCGGCAGGCGGATGAGGGGCACTCCCAATGCTAGTCGCGCAGGTCCTTGCGCAGGATCTTGCCGACATTGGACTTCGGCAGTTCGTCACGGAATTCGACGTGCCGCGGCCGCTTGTAGTTGGTGAGGTTTTCGGCGCAGTGGCGCTTGACGTCCGCTTCCGTGAGGTTCGGATCCTTGCGCACGATGAAGAGCTTGACCGCCTCGCCGGAATGCGGGTCGGCAACCCCGACCGCAGCGCATTCCAGAATGCCGGGATGGGTCGCCACGACCTCTTCGATCTCGTTCGGGAAGACGTTGAAGCCGGAAACGAGGATCATGTCCTTCTTGCGGTCGACGATCTTCGTCAGCCCTGCCGCATTCATGAAGCCGATGTCGCCGGTGCGGAAGAAGCCGTCCGGCGAAATCGCCTTCGCCGTCTCGTCCGGGCGTTGCCAATAGCCGGCCATGACCTGCGGGCCGCGGATGCAGATCTCGCCGATTTCGCCGGCCGGCAGCGCGTTGCCGTTCTCGTCGCGGATTTCGACCTCGGTCGAAGGCAGCGGCATGCCGATCGTGCCGGTGAACTCGTCCGTGTCGAGCCGGTTGGCGGTAGCGACCGGCGAGGTTTCCGAGAGCCCGTAGCCTTCATGGATCGGGCAGTGCGTCATCGCGAGCCAGCGCTCGGCGACCGGTCGCTGCACCGCCATGCCGCCGCCGAATGTGAGAATCAGCGAGGAGAAGTCGAGCTTCTGGAAGTCCGGATTGTTCATCAGGGCGTTGAACAGCGTGTTGAGGCCGGGGAAGATGTTGGTCTTGTACTTGCCCAGTTCCTTCACGAAGGCGGGAATATCGCGCGGATTGGGGATCAGGATGTTGTTGCCGCCGGTCGCAAGCCCCATCAGCGAATTCACCGTAAGTGCGAAGATGTGGTAGAGCGGCAGGGCGCACATGAAGGTGAGGTTTTCCGGGCGCGGCTTGCGCAGGAAGGCCGTGTTCAGCCAGAGTTCCATCTGCGCCATGTTGGCGAGAAGATTGGCATGGGTGAGGGTGGCGCCCTTCGAAACGCCCGTGGTGCCGCCGGTATATTGCAGGAAGGCGACGTCGCTCGGCCCGATATTGGGTTTCGCAAGCTGAAGCTTCTCGCCCCTGGCTAGAACCGTTCGGAACGAGAGGTGGCCGGGCAGCGACCAGGCCGGAACGAGCTTCTTCACGCGGCGTACGACGAGATTGACGACGAGGCCCTTCACCCCGAGCATGTCGCCCATGGTCGCGACCACCACATGCTTGACTTTGGTGCGGGCGACGACCTGCTCGACCGTGTGGGCGAAGTTTTCCAGCACGAAGATCGCCTTGGCGCCGGCATCGACCAGCTGGTGCTCGAGCTCGCGCGGCGTGTAGAGCGGGTTGACGTTGACGACCGTATAGCCGGCCCGGAGAATGCCGTAGACAATCACCGGGTTCTGCAGGATGTTCGGCATCATGACGGCGACGCGATCGCCTTTCGCCAAGCCGAGCGACTGCAGCCAGGCACCGATCCGGCCCGAATGGACGTTGAGATCGGCGAAGCTCAGCGACTTGCCCATTGAGGTGAAGGCGGGGCGCCAGGAATGCTGCGCCACCGCATGGTCGAAAAACTCGCCGAGCGATCGGTAGGGGAGCGGTCCGATGTCGGCGGGCACGCCCGGCGGATAGGATTTGACCCAGTTCTTGCCCGCGCCGGACCCCGCCTGCTGCATGCTTGCTTCCGCCATGATCTCTCTCCCTCTGGTGGCAACGAACGGCCTTGCTCACGGCGAAGAAAAATCCCTCCCGATCTTCCCTCCCGATCGAAGATGCTGCTTTTCCAGCGTCTCTTCAAGCACTAATCGGAATTATATGACTTTGACGTAAACGTCAACAATCCGGGCGTGACTGCGCATGGTGAATTTTGCCGCGAGCGTTCCTCGGTCACGGCTAAATCTGCCTGTCATGTCCGTCCGCTAGACCGGTGAAGGCGATCACGGCAATTGTGAATTGATCCTTAATCGTCGCGATCATTTGGAGACGCCGGCTCCTTCAAGCCGAAAGCGCGGATAGACGCAGCAGACGGGCTGGCAAGCCTGCGGGATTGTTGTAAGGTTCTTGAAAGACGGAGGACTACAGGTGCAATTGGGCAATCGTGAGCGAGAAAATCCCCCGGTGGAGCCGCGGCTCTTCGGGCAGCCTGCCCATGCACGCTCGGCCCTCGTCCTGCCGATCTCGGCAGCCCGCTGGCTGCTCGTCCTGGTATTGATCGCCGGCGTCTATTTCTTTCACGGCTTCGTCGTGCCGGTGCTTGCCGCCGTCGTCATCGGCTTTGCCAGCTGGCCCATCTATCGTCGGCTGCTTCAGGCACTGAACGGCAATCGGACGCTTGCGGCGACCATTGCCATCACCTCCGTCGTCGCCTTCATCGTCGTGCCGATCTCGATCGCCGCGGCCTATGCAGTGGACGAGGTGCGCGACTGGCTCGTCTGGGCGGTGGAGACCAACGTCAACGGGGCGCCGGTGCCGGCCTGGCTGACGACCATCCCCGTGGCGGGCGCCTGGCTTGGTCAGCAATGGGTGAAATATGTGGGCCATCCCGGCGCGCTTGGCGAACTGGTCCAACTCGTCAGCGGCTCCAATATCGGCAACATCTACCGCGGCGTCCTGGTGATCGGAGCCTCCGCCTTCCAGTCCTTCCTGACGCTGCTCTTCATGCTGATCACGCTGTTCTTCGTCTATCGTGACGGCCAGTCGTTTTCTAAGCAGCTCGATCGTCTCGGCGAGCAGATTTTCCCGATGCGCTGGGAGCGCCTGTCGCGCGTCGTGCCGCTGACCATCAGCTCGACGGTAACCGGCATGGGCATCATCGCGATCGGCGAAGGCATCGTGCTCGGTGTCGCCTATTGGATGGCGGGCGTGCCGTCGCCGGTGACGCTCGGCATCATCACCGGCCTCATGGCGCTCATTCCGGGCGGCGCGCCTCTCTGCTTCACCCTGGTGTCCATCTATCTGGTGGCGAGCGGTTCGCCGTTCCACGGCGTGGCGCTCTTCGCCTGGGGTACGACGGAGCTCTTCATCGTCGACAAGACGCTTCGCCCGAGGCTCGTCGGCGGCCCGATCAAGCTGCCCTTCCTGCCGACCTTCTTCGGCCTCGTCGGCGGCGTCAAGACGATGGGCTTCCTCGGCCTTTTCGTCGGCCCGGTACTGATGGCACTGCTCGTCGCGATCTGGCGGGAATGGATGCACGAGGTGGCGAACCAGCCGGAGCCGGCGGCAAAGCCGATCTCCCGCGTCGACATCGCCGCGAAATAGGATCCGCACGTTGAGGGTCCGGTCACGGATGGTCTCTGGGAGCGAACCTTCTCCAACGACCGAGTTCGAGAGATTGCATGTCCGAGATTGATCGCGATCTGGCAAACCGCCCCGATCCCGATGCCCTGCTGGCTCTGGCCGAACAGGGCGGAAGAGGGAAGCTGACGGTGTTCCTCGGCGCCGCGCCGGGCGTCGGCAAGACCTTCGCCATGCTGATGCGGGCGCAACGCCTCAAGCAACAGGGCGCCGACATCGTCATCGGGCTCGTCGAAACTCATGGGCGCAGCGAAACCGCGGCGCTGCTCGAAGGGCTGGAGGTCCTGCCGCGCCGGGAAGTCGTGCATAGCGGCCGCACGCTGAGCGAATTCGATCTCGACGCCGCTTTGGCGCGCCGCCCGACGATCATCGTCGTCGATGAGCTCGCCCATACCAATCTCGGCGACGGTCGCCATCCGAAGCGCTACCAGGACATCGAGGAACTCGTCGATGCCGGCATCGATGTGTGGACGGCGCTCAACATCCAACACCTCGAAAGCCTGTCGGACATCGTCGCCCAGATCGCCGGCGTGCCGGTGCGCGAACGGATTCCCGACACGGTCCTGAATCGGGCCGACGAAGTCCTGCTGGTCGACCTGCCCCCGGCGGAACTGATCGAGCGGCTGAAGGAGGGCAAGGTCTATCTGCCCGACAATGCCCGGCGTGCCGCGGACAATTTCTTCCGGCTCGGCAATCTGACGGCGCTGCGCGAGCTTGCGCTGCGGCGGACCGCCGACCGGGTCGACGACCAGATGGTCGATTACCTCAAGCAGAACGCCATCGAGGGTCCCTGGCCGGCCGGCGAAAGGCTCCTCGTCTGCATCGGCCCGGATCCGCTGTCGGAAAAGGTGGTGAGGACGGCGAGCCGGCTCGCCTCCGGCCTCAATGCCGATTGGATCGTCGTTTCCATTGAACGGGCGGATCGCGAAGCGGGCGACGGCGAGGCGATGCGGCAGCTCGACGAGACCTTCCGCCTTGCCGAGCAATTGGGCGCGGAGACGCGCCGCATCGTCGGCAGCGATTTCGTCGAGGAGATCCTGAAGCTTGCAAGGCGCGAGAATGCCACGCAGATCGTCATCGGCGCGCGCCGCCACTGGTTCCCTCTTAGCCTTTTCCGTGCCTCCCTGCCCGATGCACTGGCCAAGCGCGTCGCGGGTGTCGGCATTCACCTCGTCACGGGCAAGATCGAGCCCGCCGCAAAGCGGCGGCGGAGAAGCGGGCAATTGCTGCCGGAAGGATTGGGGCGGGCCTTCGGCATAGCCTCCGGCACCGTCGGGCTGGCGACCGCGCTCGGCGTGCTGATCGAGCAGGTCATCATCCTGCAGAATATTTCGCTCCTCTATCTCCTCGCGGTGCTCGCCTCGGCGGTTTATGCCGGCTACTTCGCGGCCCTGGCAGCCGCACTGTTTTCCGTCGTCGCATACAATTTCTTCTTCATCGAGCCGGTCGGCACCTTCACGGTGGCCGAGCCGCACGAGGTTTTCGCGCTCTTCGTTTTCCTGGCCGCAGCGGCGCTCGCCGGCGGGCTTGCCTCGCGCATCCGCGAGCAGGCAAAGACCGCCAAAGGCCGGGCGACGGCGACGCAGGCGCTTTACGATTTTTCCCGCAAGCTTTCCGGCACTGCCAATGCCGAAGACGTGTTGTGGGCGGCGGCCAACCAGATTCACGCGACATTGAAGCGCAATGCCGTGCTGTTGCTGCCGGAAGACGTTGACATCGCCGTGAGGGTGGCTTGGCCTCCGGACACCGACCTCAGTGTCAGCGACATGATGGCGGCGCGCTGGGCGTTCGAAAAGAAGGAGCCGGCAGGCAATGAGACCGGTACGCTGCCGAACAGCCCGTTTCAGTTCAGGCCGCTGATGAGCCCGCATGGTGTCGTTGGTGTTTGCGGCTTTCTGCAGGAGGGCAACCCTCTCGACATCAACGCGGAACGAGCCCTTGCCGCGATCCTCGACCAGACCGCCATCGCCGTCGATCGCGCGAGGCTGTCGCGTGAAAGCCTCGATCAGGCCGCCCAGCTTGAGGGCGAGAAGTTCCGTGCTGCGCTTCTCTCGTCGCTGTCCCACGATCTCACGACCCCCTTGGCGGCGATCGGCGGCGCGGTCGCGAACCTCCGCAAGCTCGGCGAAGGAATGCCGCAGGCGGATCGGGAGGATCTGCTGAACTCGATCGATGAGGAGAGCGGCAGGCTGAAGCACTTCGTTGCCAACCTGCTCGACATGATCCGGCTCGAGGCCGGAACGATCAATGCCAGGCGCGATCGGGTCGATGTGGCGGAAGTGGTCCACGATACGGTGGAACGGGCGCGGAAATATTTTCCGGGCCGAGTTTTCGAGACCAGCATCGCCCCGGAGCTGCCCCTGATGCGCGGCGACAGCGTCCTGCTCGGGCAGGCCCTCTTCAATCTGCTCGACAATGCCGACCGCTTCGGCGGTGACGAACCCGTCAGCATCTATGCCCGGCGGGAGGGCGACGAGGTCGTTCTGTCGGTGACGGATCTCGGCAAGGGCATTGCTGCCGCCGATATCGATCAGGTCTTCGACAAGTTCTTCCGCAAGGGAAAGCCTGACGGACGCTCGCTCGGCACCGGGCTCGGCCTGTCGATCAGCAAGGGATTCGTGGAGGCGATGGGCGGGCGGATCAAGGCCGAGAGCCCGGCCCTCAGGCGCCGCGGAACGCGGATCTCCATGCGCTTCCCGGTGGCCGGAACGGAGGCCCAGGAGAAGGAACGCGGGTGACTCCGGCATGGCCGCCGTTGCCGCCGTTGCCCCGTCCGCAGTCGCGAGGCGGCCATATGGCCTTTGGCGCGAAGTTGTTTTATGACAGGTTGCAATCATAAATTTTGTAGGGGCTGAATTCCACAAAGATGAGTGTCGCTCCGGATGGCGCAGAGCCCAAGAGGCCGGGCGCGGATCGGCGTCCCATTGCGGCGCGCGATAGCGGCTTGGCGCGCCGCCTGACGGCGCTGCTCCTCAAGACGCCGATCACGCCGAACGGGATCTCGCTGCTGAGCATCGGCTTCGCCGCTGTCGGCGCGGCAGCGCTCGTCTTCGCGCCGCGCTGGCCGTTGCTTTATCTCGTCGCCGTCGCCGGCATCCAGTTGCGGCTTCTGTGCAATCTGCTTGACGGCATGGTGGCGGTCGAGGGCGGCCGCGGCTCGCCGGTCGGCGCGCTCTACAACGAATTTCCCGATCGCATTGCCGACACGCTGCTGATCGTGGCGCTTGGCTACGCCGCCGGCGCCGGCTGGCTCGGCTGGGCCGGCGCGCTTGCGGCCGCCCTGACGGCCTATGTGCGCGTCTTCGGCGGCTCGCTCGGCCAGGTCCAGGACTTTCGCGGACCGATGGCCAAGCAGCACCGCATGGCACTCATGAGCCTCGCCTCCCTCCTGGCGCTCGGCGAAGCCTGGCTGACAACGGGGCGTTTCGTTCTCTACGCCACGGCATGGATAATCCTCGTCGGAGCGCTTCTCACCTGCTGGACCCGCACCAAGGCGATCGTCTCGCGCATCCCGGGAGCCGCAAAGCCGTGATCGACCTGTTGCTGATCGGCCTCACCCGGTTTCTCGTCGGCGGCCAGGCGCAATGGATCGGTGCCGTGCCGGACACGCGCCAGCGCGTCTATTTCGCCAACCACGCCAGCCATCTCGACACGCTGCTGATCTGGTCGGCCCTACCGCGACCCCTGCGCGGGATCACTCATCCGATCGCGGCCGCAGACTATTGGGGCAGGGGCAAGCTCCGCCGCCACATTGCGCTGAAGGTGTTGAATGCGGTGCTCGTCGAGCGCGCTACGCAAGGCCCGCCCGGATCGGCGCTCGCCCCCTTGCGCGGTGTGCTCGCCGACGGCGAGTCGCTCGTTCTCTTTCCAGAGGGAACGCGCGGCAGCGAGCGTCTCCCGGGGCCGTTCAAGAGCGGCCTCTACTGGCTGTCGCAGGAATTCCCGGAGGTCGAGCTGATCCCCACCTATCTCGACAATCCCTCGCGCGCCTTCCCGAAGGGAACCTTCCTGCCCGTTCCGATCAGCTGCACCGTTCGCTTCGGCGCGCCCCTCATGCGGCGGGCGGGGGAGGAGAAGGACGCGTTTCTCGAACGCGCCCGCGCCGCCGTCGGCGCGCTCGCCTCCGACCCGGTTCCATGAGGCCGCCATGTCTTTGATCGACAAGCTTTCCATCCTCTTCGGCGGCATCTCAGCGCTGCTCGGCATCGCCTCGGTGATCGGCTTCGTGCTGTCGTGCAAGGTGACCTCCGAAAACGGCCGGGCGACGGTCGCCAATCTCAACGCCCGCATCAAGGCCTGGTGGGTGATGGTGGCGATCTTCGCGGTGAGCTTCGGTCTCGGCCGCGGCGTGACCGTGGTGCTCTTCGCGCTCACCTCGTTCTACACGCTGCGCGAGTTCATATCGCTGACGCCGACGCGCGGCGCCGATCACCTGCCGCTGGTCGCCGCCTTCTATGTGCTGCTGCCGCTTCAATACTGGCTGATCTGGACCGACTGGTACGCGCTCTTCGCGATCCTCGTCCCGGTCTACGGCTTCCTTCTCCTGCCGAGCCTTGCGGCGCTGAAGGGCGATGCCGGTGAGTTCCTGCTGCGTGTCTCGCGCATCCAGTGGGGCCTGATGCTGACCGTCTACTGCATCAGCCACGCACCGGCCCTGCTGACGCTCGACATCCCCGGCCGTCCCAACGAGGGTTTCCTGCTGCTCTTCTTCCTGATCACCGTCGCGCAGTTCAGCGACGTGATGCAATACGTCTTCGGCAAGCTCTTCGGCCGGACGAAGGTGGCCCCCGTCGTCAGCCCCTCAAAGACCGTAGAGGGCCTCGTCGGCGGCGGCCTCTCCGCCGTCGCCGCCGGCGCCGGTCTCTGGTGGATCACCCCGTTCACGCCGCTTCAAGCTGCCGCCATGGCGCTCGCCATCGTCGCCATGGGCTTTTTGGGCGGCCTGTCGCTCTCGGCCGTCAAGCGTTCGATGGGGGTCAAGGATTGGGGCACGATGATCTCCGGCCACGGCGGCGTGCTCGACCGCATGGACTCGCTGAGCTTTGCCGCACCGGTGTTTTTTCATCTGACGCGGTATTTTTATACGTGAGCGGCTGAGCGCCGCAGCGGCGACTTCAAGTAAAAATGCAGGGAAGAAATGGTGCCGCTTACGTGACTCGAACACGTGACCCCATCATTACGAATGATGTGCTCTACCGACTGAGCTAAAGCGGCATTAAAGCGCCCCGCAGCGTGACCGCGGAACGAATGTGAGGCGCTGATAAACGCAAAGCGCCGGGATTTCAAGTCATCAGTTTCGAGAACTTGAAAATTCCTTCGACGCGTCGAGGCCCGCCAAGGATGCCAGGCCGAGGCGGGCGCGGGCGGCGGCGTATTCGCGTTCCAGCCGGTCGACCAGTTCCGCGACCCGGCTGATCCCGTGGATGGCGCCGATGCCTTGGCCGCAGCCCCAGATGTCCTTCCAGGCCTTGGCGCCGTCCGTTGCCTTGCCGAAGTCCATCTTCGACGGGTCGGCCTCCGGCAGGCTGTCCGGATCCATGCCGGCGGCGCGGATCGAGGCCTTCAGATAGTTGCCGTGAATGCCGGTGAAATAATTGGAGTAGACGATATCGGCGGCGTTGCCGTCGACGATCGCCTGCTTATAGGCATCGCTGGCGCGGGCTTCCTCGGTGGCGATGAAGGGCGAGCCAATATAGGCCATATCGGCGCCCATCGCCTCTGCCGCAAGGATGGCGTCGCCGGTGGCGATCGCGCCCGAGAGAAGCAGCGGCCCGTCGAACCAGGCGCGGATTTCCTGGATCAGGGCGAAGGGCGACAGCGTTCCGGCATGGCCGCCGGCGCCGGCGGCGACCGCGATCAGCCCGTCGGCCCCCTTGCGGATCGCCGAGTTGGCGTGGCGGTTGTTGATGACGTCGTGCAGCACGATGCCGCCATAGGAGTGGATTGCAGCGTTGACCTCCGGTACGGCCCCGAGGGAGGAAATGACGATCGGTACCTTGTATTTGACGCAAAGCATCAGGTCCTGCTCGAGCCGGGTATTCGACTTGTGCACGATTTGGTTGACGGCAAAGGGCGCGGCCGGCCGGTCGGGATGCTGGCGGTCGTGCTCGGCGAGCGTTTCGGTGATCTCGGCGAGCCACTCGTCGAGTTGTGCCTGCGGACGGGCGTTGAGCGCCGGGAAGGCACCGATGACACCGGCCTTGCATTGCGCGATCGTCAGCTTGGGATGTGAGACGATGAATAGCGGCGCGCCGACAACCGGCAGTCTCGTCGTTCTGGAAAGAATGGGCGGCAACGGCATTGGTCTCTCTCATCCCATTTTTTGACGTTTGCGTAAACGTCAATGTAGATAGCAGCAAAGGCCGTGCTTGCAAAGAGAGGTTTTCCGCCCCGCATTTTGACGGGGCAAGGGGCCCTTTTCCCCGTGCAAGACCCGGCCGCAGCGCCGCCGGACTTGCAGATTCCGAAAGCAGCGGTTACCCAATCGTTAATAAAACCAACGGCGTGCCGCGGGAAGAGGCAGGGCCTTCCGATACTCGCCCCGTAAGCCTGGTGTGCAGAAGGATTTGATGTGAGCGGACTCGAGACGGCGATCAGGAATGCACTGGAACGCTCGGAGCGGAGCAATGCGGAGATCCGCGCGCGGATCTATCAGTCGGCCCGCCAGGCGCTGGAAAACGGCCTGAAGAAGCAGGAAATCGAGGACCCGGAAGTCATCGCCAGGCAGCGCCATCGGCTGGAGGCGGTCATCCACGCGATCGAGACGGAGGAGCGCGCGGCCCTGAAGGCGCGTGCCGCCACACCGGTGGTGAGCCTAGCAGAGGTGAAAAGCAAAGCTGATGCGGCGGCGCAGGTCGCAGCCGGGCCAGCCGCCACGGTGCGGCAGGAGCCGAGCCTCCAGCCGGAGGCGCGTCCGGCGGGCGACGGCGGCCTCGGTGCGCTCGGCGCGCTCCGCCCGGAGCGCGACGGCCCCACGCCGCCGGTCAACGGTGGCGGAAAATCTGCGGAGGCGGCGAGGTCCGGTACGGCCGCCCCCGATCTCGGCGTCACCGACAAGCGTCCCCGCAAGCGCAGGCGCGGCCGGCTTCTCTCCTTCGTCATGGTTGTCGCGACGCTGGCCGCCGCCGTCGGCGCGGGCGTGTGGTGGGTTCAGACCAACGACCTGTTGAAGTCGCCCGCCGAGCGCGACACCAATGTCGCCAACCCTCCGGCCGTGGTGGAGAGCGAGGACTTCCCCGGCGCGGCCGGCTTGCCGACCCTCGGCGCGCAGGAGGGGTTTTCCGACGACTGGATCGAGATCTTCACGCCGGCGAACGCGGCGGCCGTCAGGCCTGGCACTCGCGCCACGGCCGAGCCTTTCGACGACGACGGCGGAGAGCGCATCCGGCTGGCGTCGGCGACAGGGTCGAAGGAGGGCGAGGTGGCAATCGACATTCCCGCCGATGTGCTGGCCCAGCTCTCGGGCAAGTCCTCGACGCTTGCCCTGAGCGTCCGGGCGCTGCCGGGCAAGACGACGGAGTTCTCCGTCGAATGTGATTTCGGGGCACTCGGCGCCTGCGGCCGTCACCGCTTCACCGCCCATGACGAGCGCGTCGACATGCTGTTCAAGATCAGCTTCGAAGATCGCGCGCCGGGCAGTTCCGGAAAGCTGCTGATCAACAGCGATGTCAGCGGCGACGGCAACAGTCTGGATCTCTATGCGATCCGTGTGCTGCCGGGGCAATGATCGGGCCTTGCGCCCGGCTCACCTGAGGAAGCCCGGGCCGGCGCCGACGATCTTCTCGTCCACCTTGCCGATCGCAGCCTTGTCCTTGCCGTCATAGTCGAGCTTCGTCAGCATATGGCGGACCAGGTTGATCCTGGCGCGGCGCTTGTCATTGCCGCGGATGACGGTCCAGGGCGCATGGTCCGTATGCGTTTCCTTCAGCATCCGGTCGCGCTTCCTGGTGTAGTCGTCCCATTTCGGCAGCGCGGCTATGTCCATCGGCGACAGCTTCCAGACCTTCAGCGGGTCGTGCCGCCTGTCGTGGAACCGCTTCAGCTGCATCTCGCGGCCGATATTGAGCCAGAACTTGAAGAGCTGGATGCCCTCGTTGACGATCATCTTCTCGAAACGTGGTGCCTCCTTGAGGAAATGCTCGTACTGCTCGGGCGTGCAGAAGCCCATAACCGGCTCCACGCCGGCCCGGTTGTACCAGGACCGGTCGAAGAGAACGAATTCGCCGACCGTCGGGAAGGTCGAGACGTAGCGCTGGAAATACCATTGACCCCGTTCCGTTTCGGTGGGCTTGGTGAGCGCCACGACGCGTGCGGAACGAGGGTTCATGTAGGCCATGGTCGCATGGATGGCGCCGCCCTTGCCGGCCGCATCGCGCCCCTCGAAAACGGCCATGACGCGCTTGCCGGTCGCCTGCATCCAGAACTGCACCTTGACGAGCTCGATCTGCAGCCTGGTCAGCGTTTCTTCGTATTCCTCCTCGTCGAGCTTCTTCTCGTAAGGATAGTCGTCGGAGGAAAAGGCTTCGTCGTCGATCCATTTCGGCAATTCCGGATTGTCGATGTCGAAGACCCGTGTCTTGCCGCCGATCTCGAGCTCGACCGCCCGGCTTCCGGGTGCCCCCGCATTCGGGATCTGTTCGAGAGCCATGTGATTTCCTCCCGCTGATGTGAAATCCACTACCGCGCCGTGCATCTGTTCAGTCGCGCAGGCGTCGCTGCAGGCACTTTGCTCGCTGCCTGCCCTTTATCCTCAAATTGACTGAGATTTGAGGAGGCATGCAATGGAGGAGGCCACAATTGCATTGCAGATTCAAGCATGTCGTGAAAATCATGTCATGAAGCGCCGCTATCTCTGAGCTTGTGGCGAAGCGGGCGGCTGGAAAGCTTGCGTCGATTTCCAGCCAGGGCCGCGCCACCTTGGCGGGTCACCACCACGTTCTTAACACGTGGCTGCAATTCCTCATGGGTCGGGAGGCGGCAATTGGACAGCGAGGGTATCGTCTTGGATGGCGCGAAGGTGTTCTGGCAGGGCCTCAAGCCGAAGCTGAAGGCAGAGCGCTGGATTCTTGGCCTCTCGATCCTGCTTGCCATTCTTGCGGCCCTCGCCGGTATCCATGTGCTGGCGGTGCTTGCCTTCTGGCTCGTTCTCGTAGCAGCGCTCCTCAAACGAAGTGTCCCTTCGTCAGAGCCGGTGCCGGAGGCGGCCCCGAGGGTGGTCGACACGCGCACCGACGCGCTGATCCCCGTGCTGAATGCGCTCGATATGCCCGTTCTCGTTATCGCCACGGACGAGACCGTCCTTTTCCAGAATGCAGCCGCCGAGAAGGCTTTCGGCGCGATTCCCCCGGAAAGCTATCTTTCGGCGCGGGTGCGTTCCCCCGGAATACTCGACATGGTGCGCGAGACCATCGCCACGGGAAAGGTCAATCAGATCGAACATGCGGAACGCCTGCCTTCGGATGCAGTCTATGTCGTCCGCGTCGCCCCGGCGGATATCGGCGGCGAGCTTTCCGGCGGGCGGATCTTCCTGCTGACCTATCGCGATATTTCCCAGACCCGCCGCATCGACCGGATGCGATCCGACTTCGTGGCCAATGCCAGCCACGAGCTGCGTACCCCACTCGCTTCCCTCCGGGGCTTCATCGAGACGCTGTCGGGGCCAGCAAAGAACGACACGAAGGCGCAGGAGAAATTCTTCGGCATCATGCATGAGCAGGTGACCCGCATGAGCCGCCTCGTCGACGATCTATTGTCTTTGTCACGGCTTGAGTTGAAATCGCACATCGCTCCCGAAGACCCGGTCGATCTGGTGCCGCTGCTCGGACATGTGCGCGACAGCCTTCAGCCGCTGGCAAGCGATCTCGACGTGACGATCTCGCTCGAGGTGCCCGAGGGCCCGGTCGTCGTCCGGGGCGATCGCGACGAACTGATCGAGGTCTTCGAGAATCTCGTCGAAAACGCCTGCAAATACGGCCAGGAAGGCAAGAAGGTCGAGGTGCGCCTGACCGGCGGCGAGGGTTGTCAGGCAGAGGTCTCGGTCACCGACCATGGGCCGGGGATTCCGGCCGAGCATGTGCCGCGAATTACCGAACGTTTTTATCGGGTTAACGTGGAGGCGAGCCGGTCCAAGAAAGGGACTGGCCTTGGCCTCGCGATCGTCAAGCACATCCTGACCCGCCACCGGGCGCGCCTGCTCATCCATTCGGAGGTCGGCAAGCGCACGATCTTCACGGTGCGCTTCTGACACAAAAAGCGTGCGTCGGCTGCGACGAGCATGGATACCCAAGTATCTTCAATGACTTAGCCTGTCATAAATGTTTCACCCAATTGACATAAAACCTGTAGCCATCGGCGGCTAACTAGGGCAGCCGATTAAACGGCGAGAGAGCGCTGATCGCTAGCGCACCAACACGAGCCCATTCCGGGAGAACATCAATGAACATCCTTAAACTCAGTGTAGCGGCGCTGGTTGCATCCGCCGCATTCGCGGGCGCTGCTGTCGCTCGCGACCAGATCCAGGTCGCGGGCTCCTCGACCGTTCTTCCCTACGCAAAGATCGTCGCCGAAAGCTTCGGCGAGGCATTCCCGGACTTCAAGACCCCGGTCGTCGAATCCGGCGGCTCTTCCGCCGGCCTGAAGGAATTCTGCAAGGGCGTCGGCGAAGACACGATCGACATCGCCAATTCCTCGCGCAAGATCAAGGACAGCGAGATCGAGGCCTGCAAGGCAGCCGGCGTGACCGAGATCCAGGAAGTCAAGATCGGTTACGACGGCATCGTCTTCGCGACGGACGCCGGCAATGCCGATATCGCACTGAAGCCGGAGCACCTCTACAAGGCGCTCGCCGCTGAAGTCGTCGTCGACGGCAAGCTCGCTGCCAACCCCTACAAGAAGTGGTCGGAAGTCGACGCTTCGCTGCCGGATGCCGAAATCGCCGCCTACATCCCGGGTCAGAAGCATGGTACGCGCGAAGTCTTCGAAGAGAAGATCCTCGCTGCGGGCTGCAAGGCCTCCGGCGCTCAGGACGTCATCAAGGCTGCCGTCAGCGATGAAAAGCAGCAGCACAGCAAGTGCGTTGCCGTGCGCAAGGACGGCCTCGCCGTCGACATCGACGGCGACTACACCGAGACGCTCGCCCGGATCGCTTCCAACAAGAGCGGCATCGGCGTCTTCGGCCTGTCGTTCTACGAAAACAACGCCGACAAGCTGAAAGTCGCGACCGTCAACGGCATCGTACCGTCGACCGAAACGATCGCCTCCGGCGAGTACCCGGTTTCCCGTCCGCTGTTCTTCTACGTCAAGAAGGCGCATCTCGGCGTCATTCCGGGTCTCAAGGAATATGTCGAGTTCTTCGTCGACGACCAGATGATCGGCCCCGACAGCCCGCTTGCCGAATACGGCCTGGTTGCTGCTCCGGATGCCGAGCGCGAAGAAATCCGCAAGACCTTCGAAGCTGGCAATCTGCTCTGATCAAGACCGGTCCCGGTGCAGCTTTCCGCTGCGCCGGGACCTTGCATAGTTGGATTTTTTTGGCGGCCCTGCCGTGGAGACGTGCCGATGAGCACCTCGCTTCTTCTCCTGATCATCGCTTTAGTTGGATTTGTTGCCTATTTTGCCGGCCGCGCCCGTTCGCTTGCCGAGTCCGGCAACAAGCTTGCCACCTTGCATTCACTGCCGGGCTACCATGGCAGCTATGTCGCCATCTGGGCAGTGCTGCCCGCGGTCCTGGTGCTTGCCGCATGGCTGATCGCCTCGCCGCTTCATGTCGATTCCGCCGTTCGCTCGGCGCTCCCTGATACGGTCCAAAGTCAGGGCAACGCGGCAGTGCAGCTCGCGCTCGGCCAGGTGAAGGCGGTCGCCACGGGGCTTAAACGCCTCGACACCGCGGAAATCGAGGCAGTCAAGACCGGTTCGGCCAATCTGCGCGAAACGCTCGCCGCCAAGGGCGTGGCGCTTGCCGGTGAAGGCGAGCCGTACATGGTCGAGGCGGCTGAGCAGTTCAATACGATGCGCGGTTACAGCCGCTGGCTGATGAGCGCCGTCGTGCTGCTCGTCGCCATCGCCGGCGGCCTCTATGCAATCCGCAACGTTACCACCCGCTTTCGCGCCCGCAATCAGGTCGAGCGCGTCATGCTCGGCTCGCTCGTCGTCGCTTCGTCGATCGCGATCCTGACGACGATCGGCATCATCGGCTCGATGTTGTCGGAAGCCGGTCGCTTCTTCAGCATGGTTTCGCCGATGGAGTTCTTCTTCGGCACGGTCTGGGATCCCCGCTTCGCCGCGGCAGGCAGCGAGGGCGCCTCCGGCCAGTTCGGCCTGCTGCCGCTTCTCGGCGGTACGCTCTATATCGCTTTTGTCGCCATGCTGTTTGCTGTACCGGTCGGCCTGTTCGCCGCCATCTACATGGCCGAGTATGCCAGTCCGCGGCTGCGGTCTATTGCGAAGCCGCTGCTGGAGGTGCTGGCGGGCATCCCGACGATCGTCTACGGCTTCTTCGCGCTCGTCACAGTCGGCCCGTTCCTGCGCGACATCTCGACGCAGCTGAACGGCCTCATCACCGGCAACTACCAGAATTTCATTCAGGCGCAGAGCGTGCTGACCGCTGGCATCGTCATGGGCATCATGCTCATTCCGTTCGTCTCGTCGCTGTCGGACGACATCATCACGCAGGTGCCGCGGGCGCTGCGCGACGGCTCGCTCGGGCTCGGCGCGACGCGCTCGGAGACGGTGAAGAAGGTCATTCTTCCCGCCGCACTGCCCGGCATCGTCGGAGCGCTGCTGCTGACCGCCTCGCGCGCGGTCGGCGAGACGATGATCGTCGTGCTTGCTGCCGGCGTCGCCGCGCGCATGCAGCTCGACCCGTTCGAACCGATGACGACGGTGACGGTCAAGATCGTCCACCAGCTGACCGGCGACCTGGAGTTCACTTCGCCGCAGACTCTGGTCGCCTTCGCGCTCGGCATCACACTCTTCGTCATCACGCTCTGCCTCAACATCTATGCGCTCTACATCGTGCGCAAATATCGGGAACAGTACGAATGACCGACGTTGCTTCTCCCACGGTAAGGGTCTCGACCCGTCCCGCCGAAAGCCGCCGCGACATCGGCATAAAACGCCGCTACGCCGCGGAGCGCCGGTTCCGTGCCTATGGCATCAGCGCCATCGTTATCGGCCTGTTCTTCCTGGCGGTCCTTGTCTGGAGTGTTGTCTCGAAAGGCTACACGGCCTTCCAGCAGACGACGATCACGCTGCCGATCGAGTTTTCCGAAAAGGTGATCGACCCGAAGAACGAGCGCGCGACCGATCCGAAGCAACTGATGACCGCCAATTATCCGGTGCTCGTCCGCGACGCCCTGGTCAAGCAGCTCGGCATCGACCCGAAGAAGCGGCCGCTTGTGAAACAGGCGAACGACATGGTCTCCGACAGCGTCCGCACGCAGCTGCGTGACATTGTCGTTGCCGACCCTTCGGTGATCGGCAAGACGATCCCGGTGACGCTGCTCGCCGACGCGAACATCGATTCGGCCTTCAAGGGCCAGATCGACCTCACGGTCGACGAATCGAAGCGCAAGGTCAAGGACCAGCAGGTCGCCTGGATGAACCAGCTGGCCGAGGCCGGCGTGCTGAAGAAGAGCTTCAACACCGGCATCTTCACGTTCGGCGCATCGAGCCGCCCGGAAGCGGCCGGCGTCGGCGTGGCGCTGGTCGGGTCTGCCTATATGATGCTGATCGTCCTCGTCCTGTCGCTGCCGATCGGCGTCGCCGCCTCGCTCTATCTCGAGGAATTCGCGCCGAAGAACCGGCTGACCGACCTGATCGAGGTCAACATCAACAATCTCGCCGCCGTGCCGTCGATCGTCTACGGCCTTCTCGGTCTCGCCGTCTTCGTGAATTTCGCCGGCATGCCGCGCTCGGCGGCCCTCGTCGGTGGATTCGTGCTGACCCTGATGACGCTACCGACGATCATCATCGCGACGCGCGCCGCGCTGAAGGCCGTGCCTCCGTCGATCCGCTCCGCCGCGCTCGGCCTCGGCGCCTCGAAGATGCAGACGATCTTCCACCATGTGCTGCCGCTTGCCATGCCCGGCATCCTGACCGGCACGATCATCGGCCTGGCGCACGCCCTCGGCGAGACGGCGCCGCTGCTCCTGATCGGCATGGTCGCCTTCGTCGTCGACTATCCGGGCTCGCCGCTCGAACCGTCCACGGCGCTCCCCGTGCAGATCTACATGTGGGCGAACGAGGCTGAGCGCGCCTTCGTCGAGCGTACCTCGGGGGCGATCATCATCCTGCTGATCTTCCTCGTCATCATGAACCTCGGCGCAATTCTGTTGCGGCGTCGCTTTGAGCGTCGCTGGTAGTGGGGTAAGGACTATGAACATCATGTCGGAAGCTGCAGTCGAAAAGGCTCTGGACCAGAAAATGAACACGGTGCCCTTGAAGATGATCGGCAAGGATGTGTCGGTCTATTACGGCGAGAAGCGCGCGCTCTTCGACGTCAACCTGAATATCCGCGAGAGTACCGTGACGGCGCTCATCGGCCCTTCCGGATGCGGCAAGTCGACCTTCCTGCGGACGCTCAACCGCATGAACGACACGATCGAGAATTGCCGGGTCACCGGCCGGATCACCCTCGACGAGGACGACATCTACGATCCGTCGATCGACGTGGTGGAACTGCGCGCCCGCGTCGGCATGGTCTTCCAGAAGCCCAATCCGTTCCCAAAGTCGATCTATGAGAATGTTTCCTACGGGCCGCGCATCCACGGCCTCGCCCGCACGAAGGCCGATTTCGATGAGATCGTCGAAACGAGCCTGCAGAAGGCGGGCCTGTGGAATGAGGTGAAGGACCGCCTGCAGGAGCCGGGGACGGGTCTTTCCGGCGGCCAGCAACAGCGCCTCTGCATCGCCCGCGCCGTTGCCGTCAGCCCGGAAGTGATTCTCATGGACGAGCCCTGCTCGGCCCTCGACCCGATCGCCACGGCCAAGGTCGAAGAGCTCATTCACGAGCTGCGCGCCAATTTCACCATCGTCATCGTGACCCACTCGATGCAGCAGGCGGCCCGCGTCTCGCAGCGCACCGCCATGTTCCACCTCGGCAATCTCGTCGAGGAGAACGACACCGACAAGATGTTCACCAATCCGGACGACCAGCGCACCCAGGATTACATCATGGGCCGCTTCGGCTGATCGCCCGAAAACCCACCGCGAAGAGTGCGCCCTCGAGGAACCGTAGATGTCTCACCCCCACATAACGACAGCCTTCGACGAAGAGCTTAAATATCTGACGCGCCGGATCTCGGAGATGGGCGGCCAGGCCGAGCAGATGGTGGCGGATTCCGTCCGGGCTCTGGTGCATTCCGATCTGGCGCTCGCCCAGAAGGTCATTTCCGACGATGCAATCTTGGACGACGCCGAGCGCCAGATCGGCGAAAAGGCGATCGTCACCATCGCCAAGCGACAGCCGATGGCCGCGGATCTCCGCGAGATCATGGGGTCGATCCGGATCGCCGCCGATCTCGAGCGCGTCGGCGACCTCGGCAAGAACACTGCCAAGCGCGTCATCGCGGTTGCCGGCTCCGGCATTCCGCGCAAGCTGGCGCGCGGTCTCGAGCACCTCGCCGAACTCGCCCTGATCCAGCTCAAGGAGGTCCTCGACGTTTACGCCTCGCGTTCGCCGGAGAAGGCAAACAGCATCCGCGAACGCGACGAGGAGATCGACGCGATTTACACCTCGTTGTTCCGCGAGCTGTTGACCTACATGATGGAGGATCCGCGCAACATCACCCCCTGCACGCATCTCCTTTTCTGCGCCAAGAACATCGAGCGTATCGGCGACCACGCCACCAATATCGCCGAAACCATCTACTACATGGCGACGGGCGCCCAGCCGCAGGGCGAGCGGCCGAAGGACGACATGACGTCAACGCTCGGATCCGTCACCGACTGAGGGGACACCCGCCAATCATGAATCTAGGCAAGGAGTCGTAGCTGAATGTTGCCGAAGATAGCCGTTGTCGAGGACGAGGAAGCGCTCAGCGTGCTGCTGCGCTACAATCTCGAGGCTGAGGGCTTCGAGGTCGATACGATCTTTCGCGGCGACGAAGCGGAGATCCGCCTGCAGGAGCGCTTGCCCGACCTTCTCATCCTCGACTGGATGCTGCCCGGCGTCTCCGGCATCGAGCTTTGCCGCCGTCTCCGACAGCGCCCGGAGACCGAGCGGCTGCCGATCATCATGCTGACGGCGCGCGGCGAGGAAAGCGAGCGGGTGCGAGGCCTTGCGACCGGTGCCGACGACTACGTCGTCAAGCCGTTCTCGACGCCGGAGCTGATGGCGCGGGTCAAGGCGATGCTCCGGCGGGCGAAGCCTGAAGTGCTGTCGACGGTGCTTCGCTGCGGCGACATAGAGCTCGACCGCGAAACCCATCGCGTGCATCGTCGCACCCGCGAAGTGAGGCTCGGCCCGACGGAGTTCCGGCTCCTGGAGTTCCTGATGGCCTCGCCAGGCCGCGTCTTCTCCCGCTCGCAGCTGCTCGACGGCGTCTGGGGGCACGACATCTATGTCGACGAGCGAACGGTCGACGTCCATGTCGGTCGGCTGCGCAAGGCTCTGAATTTCTCCAATATGCCCGATGTGATCAGGACGGTGCGCGGCGCCGGCTATTCGTTGGAAAGCTGACGCTTGCGCTGCTCTTCCGGCGTTCCAAAGTGATAAGGGGCCCGACGGGCCCCTTCATGCGTTATTTGTTATTGCTCCGACCGATCAGCGCGCGCGGCGCCGCTCGGCCGAGGGCTGGTAGGCGAGGCGAGCGTGGTAGCTGCAATAGGGGGAGGATTCCGGCGAGTCGTTGCCGCAGAAGTGGAATTCTTCCTTGAGCGGGTCGCCGATCGGCCATTTGCAGGTCCGCTCGGTCAGCTGGGTGAGTTCCAGCCGGCGCGACATCGGCACGACAATGTTGGTGTCGAGTGCGAGATCCTGCTCCGCCACCAGATCGACGGCGACCTCTTCCTTGAGCACGGCCGTGCCGGCAGCGCGGGTAACCGTCCGGGTCACGGCGCGTGCCGCGTAGTTCGGGGCGCGGGGCGCCGAGGTCGTCCGCTTGGGACGAGCCGCCGCTGTCGCTCCGCCGGCCTTGGCGCGGCCTGGCAGGCTCAACCGATGAACCTTGCCGATCACCGCGTTACGGCTGACGCCTCCCAGCTGCGCCGCGATCTGGCTCGCGCTTAGGCCCTCGGACCATAGCTTCTTCAGCTTCTCAACCCGCTCGTCCGTCCAGTTCATGTCTGCACTCCCCGTTCTCGGCGTTGGGATGGCAGAATCCATCACCGTTCTCCGGAAAAGCCCCGGAGTTACAACGCGATAACTATTTTGGTGACTAGGTCCGCCGCATGCGTCTAGTAATTGAATATTAACCTACCGGCCGGGTGACTCCGTGGCAAGAGTCGCCGGAATCGCGCCGAATCGATTTCGCAGTTTTCCCCAACTTGCTGTCGGATAGTTGCATTTTTGCAAGCCCCGCATCGGGATTTTTTCGCGGTGCGGAATCCGGGCCGGCGCGTCTGTTGCAAGCCTTGGTTTTGTTGACATTGCGCCGCGATATGGGAATAGTGCCTGCGCCGCCGAAAGGCGGCATTTTTGATTTTTGTCGGGCCGATACGTCCGACAGCGATGCCGATGACGAAGGAGATGCTGATCATGGCCGCAACAACGCCGCTCTACGACACCTATCTGCGTGCGCCGTTGCGTTTCGAGCGAGGCGAGGGCGTCTGGCTGATTGCCGAAGACGGCACCCGCTATCTCGACTTTGCAGCCGGCGTCGCGGTCAATTCGCTCGGCCATGCCCATCCTCATCTCGTCGAAGCGCTGAAAGCGCAGGCGGAGAAGCTCTGGCATGTGTCCAATCTCTACGATGTTCCCGGCCAGGTGAGCCTGGCGCAGCGGCTGACGGCGGTCACCTTCGCCGATCGAGTGTTCTTCACCAATTCCGGTGCGGAAGCGCTCGAATGTGCGATCAAGACGGCGCGCCGCTACCATTTCGCCAAGGGCCATCCGGAGCGGTTCCACATCATCACCTTCGAAGGCGCCTTCCACGGCCGCACCATCGCGACGATTGCCGCCGGCGGCCAGCAGAAATACATCGAAGGGTTCGGGCCGAAGGCTCCGGGCTTCTATCAGGTGCCGTTCGGCGACATCGCCGCCGTCAAGACCGCGATCAACGACGAGACCGCTGCAATCCTGGTCGAGCCGATCCAGGGCGAGGGCGGCATTCGCCTCGCTTCGAAAGAATTCATGCAGGAACTGCGCGCGCTCTGCGACGAGTTCGGGCTGCTGTTGATCCTCGACGAGGTCCAGTGCGGCGTCGGCCGCACCGGCAAGCTCTTCGCGCATGAATGGTCGGGCATCAAGCCGGACATCATGGCCGTCGCCAAGGGCATCGGCGGCGGCTTCCCTCTCGGCGCCTGCCTGGCAACGGAAGCGGCGGCGGCCGGCATGGTGGCCGGCACCCACGGCTCCACCTACGGCGGCAATCCGCTGGCGATGGCGGTCGGCAATGCGGTGCTCGATGTCGTCCTGGCCGATGGTTTCCTGGAGAATGTCCGCGACGTGGGATTGGTGTTCCGCCAGGGGCTTGCCTCGCTCAAGGATCGCTTCCCCGACGTGATCGAGGAGATCCGCGGCGACGGCCTGATGCTCGGCATCAAGGCAAAGGTGCCTTCCGCCGACTTCCTGAAGGCGATCCGCGCCGAGAAGCTGCTTGCCGTGCCGGCCGGTGAGAACGTGCTGCGGCTGTTGCCGCCGTTGATCACCACGCCCGCCGAAGCGCGCGAGGGGCTTGCACGACTCGAGCGTGCCGCCGAGGCGGTGCGCGCCAAGAGCGGAACGGCCGCGGCCTGAGGTCGCGACGGACGGTCGATTACCGGTTTACGACAGGAACTACAGCATTATGACTGCCACCAGACATTTTCTCGATCTCTCGGCAATGACCGCGACCGACCTGCGCACGATCATCGACGATGCCCGCGCACGAAAGACGGCGACCAAGGCCGGAACCGCCGAGAAACCGCTTGCCGGCAAGATGCTGGCGATGATCTTCGAAAAGCCGTCGACCCGCACCCGCGTTTCCTTCGATGTCGGCATGCGGCAGCTCGGCGGCGAGACGCTGTTCCTGTCGGGGACCGAAATGCAGCTCGGCCGCGCCGAGGCGATCGGCGACACGGCCAAGGTGCTGTCGCGCTATGTCGACGCCATCATGATCCGCACGACCGATCATCGCCGGCTTCTGGAATTGGCCGAGCACGCCACCGTTCCGGTCATCAACGGGCTGACCGACGACACGCATCCCTGCCAGATCATGGCGGACATCATGACCTTCGAGGAGCATCGCGGGCCGGTCAAGGGAAAGACGATTGCCTGGGCGGGTGACGGCAACAACGTGCTTCACTCGTTGATCGAAGGCTCGGCGCGCTTCGGCTACCGGATGAACATGGCCGTGCCGCTCGGCTCCGAGCCGCAGGACAAGTTCCTGAACTGGGCGCGTAACAATGGCGGCGAAATCCTGCTCTGCCATGAGGCGGAGCAGGCGGTTGCCGGCGCGCACTGCGTCGTCACCGACACCTGGGTGTCAATGAACCAGGAGCATCGCGCCCGCGGGCACAACGTCTTTCAGCCCTATCAGGTGAACGCGGCGCTGATGAAGCACGCGGCCCCGGAGGCCTTGTTCATGCATTGCCTGCCGGCGCATCGCGGCGAGGAAGTCACCGACGAGGTCATCGACGGCCCGCAGTCGGTCGTCTTCGACGAGGCCGAGAACCGGCTGCACGCGCAGAAGTCGATCCTCGCCTGGTGCATGGGTGCCGTCTGACGGGACCGTTCGAGGGCCAGGCCGGGCTATTGAAATCGGAGAGCGGTGACACGATCTAGGCGATGTGCGGGAGAGTTCGGCCGCTGCGCCGTTTCTCGCCACAGCGCGTTTCAGCGGATCCGCCGCATACGGGGCGCTTCCGGAGCCGCGCTTGCCTGCTGGACAAATCGGTCCATGCCGGGATCAAATAGGATAAGCGGCAGTTAGAGACGGAGTGCGTCGATCGGCGCTCTCGATGTCACGAGCAATGCACGGTGTCATGCGACCGTTGCGCCTCTCGATCGAGACGCAGCGGTGCAACGAACGGCAGGGTGTGCGCGGCTGCGCTTGCATCCGCAGGATGGAAGTTCGATTACGGCGACGGCGGGTTGCTCGGCCGCTGTGATCCATGCAAGGAGCAAACGATGACAGAGACAGCACGGGGACTTGGCGAGTTCGATTTTGCCGGTGACGACCACGTCGTTCCCTTCCAGGTCGAGGGCCTCGACGTGCGTGGCCGAGCCGTGCAGCTCGGCCCGATGCTCGACGCTATCCTCGAGCGGCACAGCTACCCGCTGCCGGTGGCGCGGCTGGTTGCCGAAACCGTCGTGCTGACGGTCCTGCTCGGTACCTCGCTCAAGTTCGACGGCAGGCTGATCGTCCAGACCCAGGGCGATGGGCCGGTCGATCTCGTCGTTGCCGATTTCTCCACCCCGGATCGGGTCCGCGCCTATGCGCGCTACGACGAGGAAGCGCTTTCCGCCGCCGAGAAGGGCGGCCGCTCGCAGCCGCACGAACTGCTCGGCAACGGCATCCTTGCCTTCACCATCGACCAGGGCGCCCATACCCAGCGCTACCAGGGCATTGTCGCGCTTGACGGCGCGACGCTCGAAGAGATCGCTGCGGTCTATTTCCGCCAATCGGAACAGATACCGACCAAGGTTCGCCTCGCCGTCGCCGAACTGCTCGACCGGGACGAAAACGGCAAGCCGCGGCATCGCTGGCGCGCCGGCGGCATGGTGGCGCAGTTCCTGCCCGAGGCGTCCGAGCGCATGCGCCAGCCGGATCTGCCTGGCGGCGATGGCGATGACGGCGACGCCAGCCTGCTCTTCGAGGAAGACGATCTCTGGGCGGAAGCCAAGGTGATGGTGGATACGATCGATTCCGACGAGCTGACCGATCCTACCGTCGGCACCGAGCGTCTGCTATATCGTCTGTTCCACGAACGGGGCGTGCGCGTCTACCAGCCGCAGGCCGTCTACGATCGCTGCAGCTGCTCGCGTGACAAGATACGCGAGGTCCTGGAGGGACTGAGCGAGGAGGATATCGAGCACAGCATCGAGGACGGCGAGATCAAGGTCACCTGCGAGTTCTGCTCCACCGACTATCGCTTCGAGGCGAGCGAGGTGCGATCTCAATAAAGGCGGGCGGCTAATGCATGTCGCCCAAAAGTGTGCAGCGGTTTTGGGATAACGACATGCACAAAAACAAAGACCTAAGGCGCGCCGCGTGAATACGTTTGAACGCGACGGGCTTTAGTTCAGCGTCCGCACCAGTCCGGGAGAATCGAGCGAGAAGGCGGGGATGGCGACATTGAAGGTCTCTCCGTCTTCGGCCTCCATGCTGTAGTGGCCGAACATGACGCCGGAGGGGGTGTCGAGCGGGCAGCCGGAGGAATATTCGTAGGTGTCGCCGGGATTGAGCAGCGGCTGCTCGCCGATGACGCCTGGACCGCTGACCTCGTCCACCTGGCCGTTCTCGTCGGTGATGTGCCAGTAGCGGGTCATCAGCCGAACCGCGATTTCGGAATGGTTCGAGATGACGATGCGGTAGCCCCAGACATAGCGGCTATCATCCGGATCCGATTGTTCTTCGAGATAGTACGGCTCCACCGTGACCTCTATGTCGCGTGTCAGCGCACGGTACATGTTCGACATCCTGTTTCAAAACTGCTCGAGTATCATACAGCGATAAGGTTTCGTGAAGAATAACGGCAGGATTATACGGGTCCTTACGATTTTCACGCAAGGCAGGGGAATATGCTCGACGGCGCGGCGCGCAGGCATCTCGATCCTATCCTGAACCGGCTCGGCGCCGCCCTCGCCAAGCGGGGCTTGGGCGCCGATGCGGTCACGGTCGCCGGCCTTTGTCTTGGACTTGCCGCGGCCGTCCTGATTGCCTTGCATTACTACGTGGCGGGTGCGGCTCTCATTCTCCTGAGCCGGCTTTGCGACGGCCTCGACGGGGCAGTGGCGCGCGCGAGCCGCAAGACCGATTTCGGCGGTTTTCTCGACATCGTTCTCGACTTCGCCTTCTATGGCGCGATCCCGCTGGCCTTCATCGCCGCCGATCCGGCGGCCAACGGGTTTGCCGGGGGGCTCTTGCTCTTCGCTTTCTATGTCAACGGCTCGAGCTTCCTCGCCTTCGCCGCGATCGCCGAGAAGCGCGCACTGTCGACCGAGATCCGTGGTGCGAAGTCGATCTACTTCACCACCGGGCTTGCGGAGGCGACCGAGACGATCGTCTTCTTCGTGGCCGTCTGCCTGTTTCCGCACCGGTTCCCTGTGCTGGCGGCGATATTCGCCGTCCTATGCCTCTACACTGCCCTGTCGCGCATCGTTCTCGCGCGTCTCACCTTTCGTGACGGGTCATGAAAAAGCCGCCCGGCGCGGGCCGGGCGGCTGAGGTCACCTGAAATTGGACGGTTCAGGCGCGGATCGACTTCAGTCCCTTGGCGAAATCCTCGACAAGGTCGTCGCTGTCTTCGATCCCGGCCGAGAACCGTACGGTTCCGGCCGAGATGCCGAGTTCGGTACGGGCCTCGTCGGTGAGGTTCTTGTGCGTCGTCGTCGCCGGATGTGTAATCAGGCTCTTGGAATCGCCGAGATTGTTGGAAATCCGAACGATCTCAAGGGCGTTCTGCAGCGCGAAGGCCGCATCCTTGCCGCCCTTCAGCTCGAAGGCGACCAGCGTCGAGCCGCCGGTCATCTGCTTGGCGATGATGTCGGCCTGCGGATGGTCCTTGCGGCCCGGATAGATGACGCGCGCCACCTGGGGCTGCTCAGCGAGGAAGTCGGCGATGCGGCGGGCGTTTTCCGTCTGCTGCCTGACGCGCAGCGGCAGCGTTTCGATGCCCTTGAGCAACGTCCAGGCGTTGAAGGGCGACATGGCAGGGCCGGTGTGGCGGAAATAGTCGTGCAGGTTCTCGTCGATCCATTCCTTGTCGGCAAGCACGACGCCGCCGAGGCAGCGGCCCTGGCCATCGATATGCTTGGTGGCGGAATAGACGACGACATGGGCGCCCAGCTCCAGCGGCTTCTGGAAGAGCGGCGTCGCGAAGACATTGTCGACCACGAGCTTGGCGCCCACCTGGTCGGCGAGCCTGGCGACGCCGGCGATGTCGATCACCTCCAGCGTCGGGTTGGTCGGGCTCTCGAGGAAGAAGACCTTGGTGTTCGGCCGCACCGCCTTTTCCCAGTTGGCAAGCTCGCGGCCGTCGACCAGCGTGCATTCGACGCCGTATTTCGGAGCGAGCGTTTCGACCACCCAGCGGCAGGAGCCGAAGAGGGCGCGGGCGGCGACGATGTGGTCTCCCGCCTTGACCTGGCAGAGGATCGCCGCCGAAACCGCCGCCATACCGGAGGCCGTGGCGCGCGCATCCTCGGCGCCTTCGAGCATGCACATGCGCTTCTCAAACATGTCGTTGGTCGGGCTTCCGTAGCGGGCATAGATGAAGCCGTCGGTCTCGCCCTTGAAGCGGGCTTCCGCCGCTTCCGAGCTTTCGTAGACGAAGCCCTGTGTCAGGAAGATCGCTTCCGAGGTCTCGCCGTGCTGCGAGCGGGTGGTCCCGCCGTGGACGAGTTGGGTTGCCGGGCGCCAGGTCTTGCTCATGCGACGATCACCTTCAGAACAAAAAAACCGGCCGCGAAACGACCGGTTTGACACCCGGCCTTTTTAGCTACTTGTTTAACGTGGCTGCAAGCCGACCGGCCAAATCACCACGGGATAAAGCTCCAATACTGCCTGGCCGCGCTTGCGTCAATTCCCGGAGTTTGGTTTTGTCTGGCAACTGAGAATGAGGATCGGAATGGGCCGCGACACAGGGATTCTGGCCGACCGCGCAATTGCCGCGCTGTTTGCCACGGGACGTCTGAAGAGCGAGAAGCCGCTGGATGATGACCAGATCCAGCCGGCGAGCCTCGATCTTCGGCTCGGATCCAAGGCGTTTCGCGTCCGGGCGAGCTTCATGCCGGGACCGGCGCATCTCGTCGCCGACAAGCTCGACCGCCTGAAGCTGCACGTCATCGATCTTCGCGAGGGCGCGGTGCTGGAAACCGGCTGCGTCTATATCGTGCCGCTGATGGAGAGCCTGACGCTGCCGGAGACCATGTCGGCGTCGGCCAATCCGAAGAGTTCGACCGGTCGCCTTGACATCTTCACGCGCGTCATCACCGATAGGGCGCAGGAGTTCGACAAGATCCCCGCCGGCTACAGCGGGCCGCTTTATCTCGAGATCAGTCCGCGGACCTTTCCGATCGTCGTTCGCCGCGGCTCGCGTCTCTCGCAGATCCGTTTCCGCGTCGGCCACTCCGTTCTTTCCGAGCAAGAACTGCTGGGCTTGCACGAAAGCGACGTGCTCGTCGCCAGCGAGCGGCCCAACATCACCGGCGGCGGCATTGCGCTGTCGATCGACCTCAAGGGCACCGGCCCGGACGGCCTGATCGGCTATCGCGGCAAGCATCACACGTCGGTGGTCGACGTCGACAAGAAGGCGGAGCACGCCGTTTTTGATTTCTGGGAGCCGCTCTATAGCCGCGGCCGCGACGACCTGATCCTCGATCCGGACGAGTTTTACATCCTCGTGTCGCGCGAGGCAGTTCATGTGCCGCCGCTCTACGCCGCCGAAATGACGCCCTTCGATCCGCTGGTCGGCGAGTTCCGCGTCCATTATGCCGGCTTCTTCGATCCGGGGTTCGGCCACGCCTCAGCCGGCGGCAGCGGCAGCCGCGCAGTACTCGAGGTCCGCAGCCACGAAGTGCCCTTCATCCTCGAACACGGGCAGATCGTCGGCCGGCTGATCTACGAGCACATGCTGGAGCGTCCGGAAGGTCTTTACGGCATCGATCTCGGCTCGAACTACCAGGCGCAGGGCCTGAAGCTTTCCAAGCATTTTCGCGCCGAGTGAGCCCAATAGCTGGATGATTCACTGCTCCAATAGAGCAGTGAATCATCTAGACGCTTGACAGATCGCGACCATTGGGGAAATTTCCGCTTCAGACGCGGGTGTAGTTCAGTGGTAGAACGCCAGCTTCCCAAGCTTGATGTCGTCGGTTCGATCCCGATCACCCGCTCCATTTTCCCTTCCTTCCGTATTCGCCCGACCGGCTTTAAGAATGCGCGGCCCTGCCGAGGGCCGGCCTATGGTCAGCGCTGCAGCATCCCGCTAAGTTCCGCTCAATGCTTGCGAATCGGATGGTAATGACGCGCGCTTCCTTTCACAAAACTATCGGGCTGCTGGCGGTCGCGGCGGTGCTCGTCGCATCCGCGGCGGGCGGCGCGCCGAAGGACCTGCCGCTGCTGTTCGATGCCCGCGAGCGCATCGCCAAGCCCGATCTGACCGGCCTGGCTCGGCTGCGCTTCCTCACCACGGTCGATTTCCCGCCTTTCAATTTTATCGATCAGTCGGGCAAGCTTTCGGGATTCCACGTCGATCTCGCCCGGGAAATCTGCCGCGAGCTGGAGATCGAACCGAAATGCCAGATCCAGGCGGTGACCTATCCCGAACTGATGCCGGCGCTAGAACAGGGCCAGGGCGAGGCGATCGTCGCCGGCATCGCCGTGACGCCGGAACTAAGGCGGCGTTTCGCCTTCTCCAGGGCCTTCTTGCAACTGCCGGCCCGTTTCGCCCTCAACAGGAAGGCTGCCGAGGGGGTTCAGAGACCGGACGACCTCGTCGGCAAGCCGGTCGGGGCCGTGGCCGGAACGACGCATGAAGCGATGCTGAAGGCCTTCTTCCCGAAGCTCGAGGCCAAAGCCTACCCCGACCGACAGGCCCTACTGAACGCCCTGCGGGAGGGCGCCGTGACGGCCGCCTTCTCCGATGCCATGCAGCTCTCCTTCTGGGTCTCCGGCAGCGTCGCCGCGGGATGCTGCGCCCTGATGGACGGCGCCTATTTTTCCGAGCGCTTTCTGGGCGAAGGGCTGACGATCATGAACCGCACGACCGAGCCCGCTTTGACGCAGGCGATCGACCATGCGCTCTTGGCGCTTTCGCGCAGCGGCAGGCTCGAAGAGATTTACCTGCGCTATTTTCCGAACGGCATCTACTGACGCCAGGCGGCCGGGCTCGGCTGGCAAGCAGGGCCTGCTCCCGTCTCGTTTACCCGCGCCGGAACGGCAGCATCAGCGACCAGACGAGCTTTGTCGGCTCGCTGCGTCCAAAGGCCCTTAAGCCGGTCTCGATCCCGTCGTCGCCGCTTGCCGGCTGTGCCACATAGGTCGAAAACAGTCGATCCCAAAGAGAGAGATTGAAGCCGTAGTTCGAATCCGTTTCCCGCTTTTCCACGGAGTGATGGATGCGGTGCATGTCGGGTGTGACAATCAGCAGCCGCAAGACCCCGTCAAATTTTGGCGGCAGTCGCAGGTTGGCGTGGTTGAACATCGCGGCGGCATTGAGGACGATTTCAAAGACCAGCACCGAGAGTGCCGGCGCCCCGAGAGCGATGATGACCGCGCTTTTCCAAGCCATCGAAAGCAGGATCTCCAGCGGGTGGAAGCGCAGCGCCGTCGTGACGTCCACCCCGGGGTCGGCGTGATGCACCCGGTGGATCAGCCATAAGATGGGCAGTTTGTGAAACACCACGTGTTCCAGCCAGACGGCAAAATCAAGTGCGACGAAGGCCAGGAGACCGGCAAGCGGCGCCGTCACGCCGAGTGCTGGGAGGAGGCCATAGCCGCGCAAGCCGGCCCAGATCGCGACGCCTGTCGCGGCGGCCGGAAAGACGATGCGCAGTAGCAGGGAGGAGAGCAGAAGAATCGACAGGTTGGTGGCCCAGCGACGCGCCTTGAGTGCCCGCAGCAGTTCCGGCCTTTCGAGCCGCGGATGCAGCAGTTCGAGTGCTGCTAGCGCGGCGAAGATTACCGCAAAGGCACCGAGCCGCCAGACCGGCTCAGCAATTCCAAGGAAAAGCATTTCACTCTTCACGCCGATCCTATGGCCGCTTGTTCACTTTGAATCGCCGCTTCCTTCCTAGAGGCGGCTTTTAAGGAAAGAGGCGACAGGACGACGGTATGACCATTGCCGAGAAAGGGCAAAGACACGTTGCCGTGAATGAAGCCTGCCGTTGCGAGCGGGTTACTTGCGAAAGCGGGCAAGCGCGCCGCGCTCAATCGCCGCGCAGGTGAGCTTGTCGAGGGCGAGACGGTCGCGCAACAGCTGCAACAGCCGGATTTCCTCGGTGCGGATGCGTTGATCAGCGGCGGCGATCTCGACGGCAAGAGCGTAGGCGGTTTCGTAGTGGCGCTGCGGCAGCGATTCGCGAACCATTTCGAGCGTCACGTCGAGGCCTTCAGGCGCGGCGAGCTGGGCCGCGCACTCGCGGCCGATATGGATCAGGCGGTCTTCCTCGAAACCGTCGAAGGCCGGCAGGAAACGCACCAGCCCGCCAATCCGTGCGAATTCGTCGTCGCTCATCCTCCTGTCGACAGCAGACATCATGACCATGACATAGACAAGGGCTTCGTGCTGACTGAGGCTCGCGGACATCTATTCTCCTGAAATTGATGGAGCCCAGTTAGGAGTTCCCGCAGGGGCTTGCAAGTCCCGCGCGGTCTCGCCGAGGTCCGCGGCGCCCGCGGGCTCGTCGATCACCAGCCGCCTCCGGCTCAGATCACGCGGGTCGCCGCCGTAGAAGCCGCGCTTGGCTTTGCGGGCGGCCTCCGCCTTTGCTTCGAGGGCGGTGCCCGGGATCGGTATCGCCCAGCCGTTCGTGACCAGCCACTCGGCGACGCTCATGTTGCCGACCCTGCAGTTTGCGGCGGCGGAGCCTTCGCGCTCCTCGTCGATCTCAGAGCAGACGAGCGCCCGTCCCCTCAAGAAATTGCGGAACGCCGTTCGCGCGACCATGCCGCAGGGCCATGTCTTGCCGCCCCCCTCGCAGATCCGATCGGCTTTTTCCGGCTCGATGTCGCTGATTTGCAGTGTCGTGTCGCCGGTCTGGACGAGGCCGGCGGCAAGGGCGACGGGCCGCTGCAGGACAAGCGGCGTTGCCTTCTTTTCGGGCGGCGCCGAAAGAGGCGGCCGCGGCGCAATCCGCTCGAGCGGTTTAGCAAGCCCCTCTTCCGGCATGGCAAAGAGATTTGGGTCGACGGGTCGCACCGGCGTCCTGGAGGTCTTGGCGGCCGCCTCCTGTTCGGCGGTCGGCGACGCCGCCGCGGCTGGCGGTTGCTCCGCCGGAACCGGCTCCGCGGCCGGGTCCTCGATCATGGCGGCGTCCGGCGTCTCGAGCACGAGATCGGGCGCGGCGGCGCTTTCACGACCGCGGATCGAGGCGGCCCCGCCGAGCAGGATTGCGGTATAGAGGGCGAGGGCGGCGAGCCCGCCGGCGATGGAGATGAATTGCGGCCGCATCTCGACGCTTTCCTATTGGCTGGCCCAGATGATCCGAGCGATCCATTCCACGTCTTTCATCTCGAAACTGCGGTTCGGGTGGTCGGGATTGAGCGACAGAAGCTCGACGCCGCGCGACGTCTGACGCGCCAGGATCTTCGCCATCACCTCTCCCTCGCGACTTTTGAGGACGACGCGGTCGCCGCGGCGCACCTGGGCTCCCGGATCGACGATCAGGACGTCGCCGTCGCGATAGAGCGGCAGCATGCTGTCGCCTTGGACCTCCAAGGCGTAGACGCTGGATTTGCTCTGCGGCGCGACCGGAAATTCGACCTCGTCCCAACCCTGCCCGACGGGGAAGCCGCCGTCGTCGAAGAAGCCGCCTGCGCCGGCCTGCGCGAAGCCGATCAGCGGAATGCCGGAGGCCGGCTGGCCGGAGTGCGGCGGCCTAGCGTTGCCGGATTGCAGGAGTGCCATGAACTGGTCGATCGTCGCGCCGGTCGCATCGAGGACCTTCGCAATCGATTCCGTCGACGGCCAGCGATCGCGACCGTCGGGCGACTGACGCTTCGATTTGTTGAAGGAGGTCGGGTCGAGTCCCGCGCGGCGTGCCAGACCGGACGGCGAGAGCTGATGGTGCTCCGCCAGCGCATCGATCGCCCGCCAGATGCTGTCATGTGAAAGCATGTCGATCCACCCCCGCCGGTGCAGCATACGCGGCTGAAAACCGCACGCTGTTTCGCTTCCGCTTCAGCCTGATTGTACCTTACCGAAGCCGGGATCGGCCGTAAAGAAGAGCAGGAAAATAGTCCTGTGCCTGCAGGGGCGGCGGCCGGGGACGGCTTATTTGCCGGCCCTGACGAGTTCCTTGGCCTTGCGAGCCATGACGTTCTCATAGGCCGCCTGCAGCGTCTGGCGCACCGTAGGACCTTCCGTCTCGCCGGGCGCGCCAAGATGTTCGACCCTCAGCTCGTCCATGAAACGCTCCCATAGGACCGGGCCGCCTTCCTCCATGAGTTGGGCGCGGATACTCAGTTCTTCGCTGACCGGCAGGTAGCGCCGACCCCAGGCGCCGAGATGCGCCATGATCGGTACCAGGGCGATCGCCATCTCCGTCAGGCTGTAGATCGCCTTCTGCTTATGGCTCGGATCGTCTCTCTTCGTCAGCATGCCGATCTCAAGCAGAGTTTTCAGCCGGTCGGCTAGAATATTGGAGGAGATGCCCTCTTGCGACCGCAGAAGCTCGCGGAAATGGCGTTTGCCGCCGAAGATCATGTCGCGGATGATCAGGAGGCTCCATTTGTCGCCGAAGACTTCGAGCGAAAGGTTGATCGGGCAGGCCGAGCGGTGGTCGTCAGTCATTCTGGTCTCTTTACCGGAGGGCGGATGCGGATAGGCGATTCCCATCCTGCAAAACCGCTTGCATTATTGCAGCAGTGACACTGCAGTGCAACTGCTTTCATAGTACAATCAGCTTTGCGGCGCACCGGCACAAAGCCGCCGAGGAGGAGAGAAAGCGATGACCCAGACTTCCGTCGAACATGCAAGCTTCACAATCGAGCGCGTCTTCAAAGCGTCCCCCGAGCGGGTGTTTCATGCCTTTGCCGACCCTGCTGCGCACGACCGCTGGTTCGTCAAGGCCGACAACTGGCCGGTGGCGGAATACCGCCACGATTTCCGCGTCGGTGGCCGGGAAAGCGGCCGCTTCAGCCAGGACGGCAAGACCTTCTACTTCAACGAGACCGTCTATCTCGACATCGTCGAGAACCGGCGGATCATTTCGGCCTATACGATGGCGAAGGACGAACGTCCGATTTCCGCATCCATCGCCACGGTCGAGCTGGTGCCGGAAGGAAGCGGCACGCGCGTCATATTCACCGAGCAGGCGGCTTTTCTCGATGGCCTAGACCAGGTCGAGTATCGCCGCAGCGGCTGGGAGCAGCTGATCGGTTTCCTGGCGGCCGAGCTTGGCGAGAACGCCGAAGCCGCCTGACCTGCGGATCGCCTATAGCATCGATGCGAGCGCGCTCCCGGCGATGCCGAAGGAGAAGGCGACAAGGCAGGCAGCGGCGATGCGGCGCGGGAGACGTGGGCCGACCGGCCGCCTCGGCAGGCGCGCCAGTAGGCTGCCGGCGGCGATCCAAAGCGTGCCGGCACTCAGCGTCAGTGCCGCAAGGCCGAGAAACCATGGCAGCATCGCCAAGAGCCCGTGCTGCGGCATGATGACGAGCGCAATGACCAGCGCCTTCGGATTGAGGAGCGTGGTGGCGAGGACCTGGCCGGAGGCGATCGGCCGTTCACTCGCGCTGTGCGCCTTCCTCGTCCAGAGCGCATGCGCCATGAAGAGGATCCAGCAGGCGGCGGCAAGCTTCAGCAAAAGGCCGATCTCGGGATGGGCGGAAAGCAGCGCGGCCGCCAGCACCGCCACGGGGGCGATCACCGTCAGATAGCCGCCGAGTTCGCCGAGAAGCAGGGGCAGGGACCGGCGCATGCCGACCGCCGCGCCGGAAAGCCACAACAGCGTGTTCGTGGGCCCTGGCGTTGCGAGCAGAAGCAGGATGGCGAGTGCGAAGGAGAGCGGCAGCATGGTTGGTTCTCCGATTTCGATAACTGCAGATGCACTTAGCCCAGCCGCTAGCTTGGCGACTTGTTTCCGGTCAATTGCGCTTATAGGCGCGGCGTCCCCCTTGCTCCGTCATCCTCGGGCTTGACCCGGTCAAGCCCGGGGATGACGGAGGGTGTTGGCACGAGCGAGCCCACATGAGCGTCGCTTTGCAGGCCGCGGGGGGCCCGCGCAAAACGACATTGCGGACGGGGCGAAACGAAACGCGGCGTCAGCCCCTGTGCAGCCGGATCGGTCGCGTCTTCTCCCGCACGATCGCTCCCTTTGCCTCGAGGTCGAGTTGCACGGTCTTCGACCACCAGGAGACGCCCCTGCCTCCGGGGAATTTCTCCTCCGGCAGATGGGCGAAGATCCGCGCGCGGATTTCAGCCAGCGTCAGGCCGGGCGCTTCGGAGGGGATGACTGTGAGCAATGCCGTCTTCATAGCGGCATACACATCGATGTCGACCGCGTTGGTCTTGCCGGGGCGGATGACGTTCTCGATGATGATCTTGTTGTCCTTCGACATGGCGGATCCTCCAGTTCCTCCGAAGGACGATCGAGCGAGGTGGCGGCCGACAAGGCGAACTAGTCGGGCTGACGCGCGTGCCGCTTCACGAACCAGCACAACAAAAAAGGGCCGCGCCCAGTGGGCCGGCCCTTGGATTTTCATATGCCAGGACGAGCGGCTTAAGCCGCCCTCTGCGCCGCACCGTAGGGGTCGAACCGTCCGTAGAAGGTCTCGCCATTTTCGGCCATTTCCTTCAAGAGCGGCGTCGGCTTGAAGTGCTCGCCATACTCCTTGGCAAGTTTATCGCAGAGCGCGACAAAGGCCTTGGCGCCCATGCCGTCGATATAGGAGAGCGTGCCGCCGGTATAGGGTGCGAAGCCGAAGCCGAGGATCGAGCCGACATCCGCCTCGCGCGGATCGGTGACGATGCCTTCCTCCATCGTCCGGGCCGCTTCCAGTGCGATCGTTGCCAGGAAGCGCTGCTTCAACACCTCGACATCGACCTTGTCGGCCGCCTTTTGTGGGTAGAGGTCCTTGAGGCCCGGCCAGAGATACTTCTTGGCCGGCTTTGCCGGATACTCGTAGAAGCCCTTGCCGTTCTTGCGGCCGCGCCGGTCGAGTTCGTCGACCAGCTTGTTGACCAGCGCCATGTGCCTCGGGTCGACAGCCTTTTCGCCGAGATCGGCGACGGTGGCCTTGAGGATCTTCTGGCTGAGATCGATTGCCACCTCGTCGTTGAGCGACAACGGCCCGACCGGCATGCCGGCCATCTTTGCGGCGTTCTCGATCATCGCCGGGGGCACGCCCTCGATCAGCATATCATAGGCTTCGTGGATATAGCGGAAGACGCAGCGATTGACGTAGAAGCCGCGGGTGTCGTTGACGACGATCGGCGTCTTCTTGATCGCCGCGACATAGTCGAGTGCCGTGGCAAGCGCACGGTCGCCGGTCTCCCTGCCGAGGATCACTTCGGTCAGCATCATCTTCTCGACCGGCGAGAAGAAATGGACGCCGATGAACTGCTCCGGCCGCTTCGAGTTCTTGGCAAGCCCGGTGATTGGCAGCGTCGAGGTGTTCGAGGCGAAGATCGCGTCGGGTGCGATGACGGCCTCGACCTTTTCGATCACGTCCTTCTTGACCTGCCGGTCCTCGAACACCGCCTCGACGACGAGACCGGCATCCTTGAGGTCGCCATAATCGGCAGACGGCGTGATCCGGGCGAGCAGTGCTTCGCCCTCTTCCTTCGTCAGCCGGCCCTTGCCGACGGAATCCCTAACCAGGCCTTCCGAATGCGCCTTGCCCTTCTCGGCCGCTTCCATGTCGCGGTCGATGAGGGTGACCGGAATGCCGGCGGCAGCCGTCACATAGGCGATCGAGGCACCCATGAAGCCGGCCCCGACGACGCCGACCTTCTTGAATTCGGACTTCGGCACGCCGGCCGGGCGACGCGCGCCCTTGCCGAGTTCCTGCATCGAAACGAACAGCGAGCGGATCATCGAGAAGGCCTCGGTGGTCTGCAGGATTTCGGTGAAATAGCGCTGCTCGATCTTGAGGCCGGTATCGAACGGCACTTGCAGCCCTTCGTAGACGCATTTCAAGATGGCGATCGCGCCCGGATAGTTGCCGTAGGTCTCGCGACGAAGAATGGCGGAAGCCGCCGGCCAGAGTTGGGCCGAGGCGGGCGTCCAGACGCCGCCGCCCGGAAGCTTGAAGCCTTTCTCGTCCCAGGGCTGCACGGCCTTCAAACCGTTCTTGATCATCGCCTTGGCGGCCTCGATCAGCTTCTCCGGCTCGACCACCTCGTGCACGAGACCCATCGCCTTGGCGCGTGCAGCGGTCAGCGACGAACCGGTGGTCATCATCTGCAGCGCGTCCTGCGTGTTGGTGAGCCGCGGCACGCGCTGCGTGCCGCCGGCGCCCGGAAAGATGCCGACCTTGACCTCGGGCAGGGCGATCTTCACGGATTTCGAATTGGAAGCGACGCGGCCGTGGCAGGCGAGCGACAGCTCGAAGGCGCCGCCCATGCAGGTGCCGTTGATCGCCGAGACCCAAGGCTTGCCCGAGGTTTCGAGCTTGCGGAAGAGCCGGGTCATGCGGCCGACGAGATTGAAGAGCTTCTGCGCGGCATTGGCCGGATCGTTCTTCTTCTCCTCGGCCTGCAGCGTGAACATCGACTTGATCATCGAGAGGTCGGCGCCGCCGGAGAAGGACGATTTCCCGGAGGTAATGACCACACCCTTGACGGCGGTGTCGGCGGTCGTCTGGTCGACGATCGCGTCGAGCTCCTCCATCACCTCCTGGGTGAAGACGTTCATCGACTTCTCCGGCATGTCCCAGGTGACGAGTACGATGCCGTCTGCGTCGGTTTCGATCTTGAAGTTCGTGTAAGACATATTCTCTCTCCCGGGACGGATCAGACGCGTTCGATGATCGTGGCGGTGCCCATGCCGGCGCCGATGCAGAGCGTCACCAGCGCCGTGTTGAGGTCGCGGCGCTCGAGCTCGTCAAGCACGGTGCCGAGGATCATGGCGCCGGTCGCGCCGAGCGGATGGCCCATCGCGATCGCGCCGCCATTGACGTTGATGCGATCGGGCGGAATGTCGAAGGCTTGGCAGAAGCGAAGCACGACGGCGGCAAAGGCCTCGTTGAGCTCGAAGAGATCGATGTCGGATAGCCTCATGTCGGCGCGTTTCAGCAGCTTTTCGGTGACGTCGACCGGGCCGGTCAGCATCAGCGCCGGATCGGAGCCGATATTGGCGAAGGCGCGGATGCGGGCGCGCGGCTTCAGCCCCATGGATTCGCCGCCGGCCTTCGAGCCGAGCAGCACCGCCGCGGCGCCGTCGACAATGCCGGAGGAATTGCCGGCATGATGGACATAGTTGATCCGCTCGATTTCCGGATGCGCCTGTATGGCGACGGCCTCGAAGCCGCCCATCTCGCCGGGCATCTGGAAGGAGGGGTTGAGCGAGGCGAGCGCCTGCATGTCGGTGCCGGGACGCATATGCTCGTCGCGGTCGAGGATCGTCAGGCCGTTCTGATCCTTGACCGGCACGACCGAGTTCGCGAAATAGCCCTTTTCCCAGGCATGCGCGGCGCGTTTCTGGCTCTCCACCGCATAGGCGTCGACGTCATCGCGCGAGAAACCGTATTTGGTGGCGATCAAATCGGCGGAGACGCCCTGCGGCATGAAATAGGCCGGCAGGTTGACGGAGGGATCCATGAACCATGAGCCGCCGGACATGCCGAGACCGACGCGCGACATGGATTCGACGCCGCCGGCGATGACGATGTCATCCGCCCCTTGGGCGATCTTGGCGGCGCCGAAATTAACGGCATCGAGGCCGGAGGCGCAGAAGCGAGAGATCTGCATGCCGGGCGCTCGCGTCGAGTAGCCGGCCTCGAAGGCGGCCGCCTTCGGGATCACCGAGCCTGCATCCATCACCGGATCGACGCAGCCCATGACGATGTCGTCGACTGTCGACGTGTCGAGCCCGTTGCGGTCGCGGACCGCCTCGAGCACCTTGGCGGCGAGCCGGACGGACGGCACTTCGTGCAGCGATCCGTCCTTCTTGCCACGGCCGCGCGGCGTGCGCACGTGGTCGTAAACGAAGACTTTCGTCATGTCTCATCTCCCTTTCGCCGGCGCCTCGTCGGGCCGCGCATCATCAATTGGAACGGAGTGCGGGCGGAAGCCGCCCCGCAGGCCGTTCCTCGTCCAGTTCCACTCTGAAATCAGAAAGCGGCGGCGTCCAGCGCCATCAGCGTATCGGCGCCGGTTTCAATGCGCACCTTGCGCAGTGCCGTTTCCGGCAGGATGCGCTCCATGAAGAACTTGGCCGTGATCAGCTTGTTCTTGAGATAGTCCGCCTGCGCGCTTTCCCCGGCGGCAAGCTTATCCTCCGCCGTCTTGGCGATCTTCGCCCACATGTAGCCGAGCACGACGAGGCCGCAGAGATGCATGTAGTCGGTCGAACCGGCACCGGCATTGTCGGGCTTCGCCATGGCGTTCTGCATGAACCACATGGTCGCCGCCTGCAGGTCGTTGAGGCCCTTCTTCAGGGCCTTGGTGTAACCGGAGAGCCTATCGTCGCCGCGGTTCTCCTCGCAAAAATCGCCGATTTCCTTGAACAGCGCCATGACGGCGCGGCCGCCATTCATCGCCAGCTTGCGGCCGACGAGATCGAGCGCCTGGATGCCGTTCGCCCCTTCGTAAATCATCGCGATGCGGGCGTCGCGCACATACTGGCTCATGCCGTGCTCTTCGATATAGCCATGGCCACCGAACACCTGCTGCGCCATCACCGTGTGGTCGAAGCCCTTGTCGGTCAGCACGCCCTTGAGGATCGGCGTCATCAGGCCGAGAATGTCGTCGGCCGCCTGCCGCTCCTGTTCGTTGTCGGAGCGGTGGGCGATGTCGGACTTCAGCGCCGTCCAGAGGGTGAAGGCGCGGCCGGCCTCGTTGAAGGCCCTGATCGTCATCAGCGTGCGGCGCACGTCCGGGTGGACGATGATCGGGTCCGCCTTTTGGTCGGGCGCCTTGACGCCGGAAAGCGAGCGGCCCTGGAGGCGGTCGCGGGCATAATTCGCGGCGTTCTGATAGGCGATTTCGGCGATCGCCAGTCCCTGCATGCCGACGGCAAGGCGGGCCTCGTTCATCATCACGAACATGGCGCTCAGACCCCTGTTCTCCGCGCCGATCAGATAGCCCGTCGCCTCGTCATAGTTCATGACGCAGGTGGAGTTGCCGTGAATGCCCATCTTCTCTTCGATCGCGCCGCAGGAAACGCCGTTGCGCTCGCCGGGCTGGCCGTCGTCGTTGAGCTTGAACTTCGGCACGATGAAGAGCGAGATACCCTTGACGCCTTCCGGCGCGCCCTCGATGCGGGCGAGCACCAGGTGGATGATGTTCTCGGCCATGTCGTGCTCGCCGGCGGAGATGAAGATCTTCTGCCCGGAGATCCGGTAGGATCCGTCGCCGTTCGGCACGGCCTTGGTGCGAAGCAGGCCGAGATCGGTGCCGCAATGCGGCTCGGTCAGGTTCATGGTGCCGGTCCAGGTGCCGTCGACCATTTTCGGCAGATAGGTGCGCTTCTGCTCCTCGGAGCCATGCACGAGGATGGCAGCGATCGCTCCCTGGGTCAGGCCGGGATACATCATCAGCGACATGTTCGCGGCGGACAGGAATTCGCCGACCGCGGTATGGAGCGCATAGGGCAGGCCCTGTCCTCCGAATTCCTCCGGCGCCGCGAGGCCCAGCCAGCCGCCCTCGCGATAGAGATCGAAGGCTTTCTTGAAGCCGGCCGGCGTGGTGACCGTGCCGTCTTTGTGACGCGTGCAGCCCTCCTGGTCGCCGGAAAGGTTGATTGGGAACAGCTCCTCCTCGGCGAGCCTGGCGGCCTCGCCGACGATTGCCGCCACCATGTCCGGCGTCGCATCGGCAAAGCCCGGCAGGTTGTGGTAGCGCTCGAGGCAGAGCACGTCGTTGAGGATGAACAGGGTGTCGTCGACCGGAGCCTTGTAAATGGGCATTCTTTCCTCGCCTTGAAATCCTCTCGGGCTGGCCGCGGCTTGCCCGATTCGAGCTGTTTGGGCGCGAGCCGAAATTCTCGGCCTCGCACGATTGGCAGGATGCTACAAAATTTTGACGTTTGCGTAAACGTCAAAATCTGGCGCGTGGCAAAAATCTGGAAAGAGGCGGTTGTCGGCCCGGAAGAGACCTGACGAGGAAGATTAGGACGGGCGCAGATGGATAAATCGTTAAAAGATCCCGACGATTAACCGCTTGTTTACCACGTTTAATGAATTGTGGGCTGTGAGATGGTCAAAGCTGCAACCGGAAGGCTCGCATCGTTGTGGCTTTGCCCGCTTCGGCTGGGCCGCTGAAGAGGAACGGACTTAAACGCCCTTCCGCGGCTTCCATGATAGTCGACGACAGGGGCGAAGAGACAATGAACGGATCGCGATCCAATCCTCAGCGCGCAGGCAACCCGTCCTATGGCGACAGGCCGTCGCTCGATGCCCTCAACCGTACCATCGAGGGTCTCGAGGCCCGCATCGAGGGCCTGATGAGCAGCGTCAACCGTGAGCAGCGCCAGCCGGAGCGTCCGGCAGCCCCGGCGAGCAACGCCGTCTCGGAAATCCTCGAACGCCAGCGGGCGCTCAGCGCCGGGCGCGAGCGATCGCCGTTGCGCGAGCGCCTTGCGGCGCGCGCCTCCGATCGCCCTGCGCCGCAGCGCCTTGCGGAAGAGCCGCGATACCAGTCCCCCCAGCCGGCGCCGGCGCAGCCGTCGCGGCCCACCGCGGCAGCCGATATTGCCGAGGCTCTCGTCGGGCTGAGGCAGGATCTGAAGCGCGACATCAGCGATGGGCTTGCCCGGGAAATGCACGCCCTTCGTTCCGAAATCCGCGGCATCAAGGCGGAAGCCTCCGAGGATCGCAGCTACGCCGCCGATATCAGGACCGATCTGCAGCGGCTTGCCGACAGCATCAATCAGCTCGGACGCCAGGCACCCTCGGCGCAGGTCGACGCGCTGCGGGTCGAATTCGACGATCTCCGGGCGATGATCGACGGCCTGGCCCGCGAAGACAGCATGCGCCGCATGGAAAGCCGCTGGAGCGGCGTCGAGGATCGGCTGAACGCCTTCGACCAAAACCGGGACGACGAGCTTGTGGCGCTCGCCTATCGTCTCGACGAGATCAAGTCGCAGATCGGCACGCTGAACCCGGCCTCGGCCGTCGATGTGCTGGAGGACAAGCTGGTCGCGGTCGCCCGGGCGATCGAGATGCTCGGGCGCCAGATGGAGCCGGACGATAGACGCTTCGTCCCGCAGTTCGCCGAGCTCGATCAGCGGCTCGATGAGATCAGCCGTGCGGTCGCCGCCGGCCGCACTGCCACGAACCTCGACAGTGCCTTCGTCAACCGGCTGGAAAGCCGCCTCGGCGACCTCTCGCGGCAGATCGACAACATTGCCCGCCCGGACGCCGGCCTCGGCGCTAGGATTGAGGCGCTCACGGCGCGGGTCGAGGATCTCGCGGGGGAGAGGGCTGCGGCCCGGCTGGAGGAACGCCTCGACCAGCTTTCCGCGTTGCTCGAGCACGGCCAGCGCAACACGGTGCCGGAACTGACGGACTATCTCGCCGATATTTCGCGCAGGATCGAAGCCCTGGACCAGGGCAGCGTCAACGACGCCCTGGCCGAGCGGCTCGATTATCTCGCCCGCCGTATCGATGATCTCGACGGCCATGCCGGCGCGACGGCGCCCGACATGCGCTTCGAGCGGCTCGAAGACCGGCTTGCCGACATCGCGCAGCGCCTCGAGGAGACGCAAGCGGCGCCCTTCGACGATCGCGAGGCGCTGCGCAATCTCGAAGCGCAGATCGGCAATCTTTCGGCGCTCGTCAGCCAGTCGCATCAGGAGCCGGCAGGCGCAGCGCCGGTCGAGTTCGAAAGCCGCATGACGGCGCTCGAAGACTATCTCGCCACCAGCGACGAATATATCATCGAGGCCGCCCGGCAGGCCGCCGAGGCGGTGATGGAGGCCTATGCCAGAAACGGCACGCCGCAGGCCCCGGCCGGCACCGACATGGCGGCAATCTCGGCGCTTGCCGACGATCTCAAGGCGCTGGAGGAGCTCAGCCGGTCGAGCGAAGAACGCACGGCGCGCACTTTCGAGGCCCTGCATGACACGCTCGTCCACATCGCCGAGAAATTGGAACGGCTCGAAGAGCGGGAGCCGAATGCCGGAATTGCTGCCGCGGCGCGCGCCGCCCCGATGCCCAAGGCGGTGCAGCCGGAATTCGGCGGCGCCTTCGGCGATGCCGGTCAGCGGCAGGAATATCAGCCGGTTGAAACAGCGGCCGAAGGCGAAGCCGTCGTCGCAGTCGCAGCCGACCTGTCTTCCTCCGTTGAGGTTGCGACTGTCGCGCGGGACGAAACTCGAGTCGAGCCGCCCGCGGCAAAGGCTGGCCTGCTCGCCGGCCTGACCCGTCGCTTTTCCCCCAAGCGCAGCGAGACGGCACTCGCGCCGGCGCGCCAGATGGTCGAGCCCGCCCCCTCGATCGATCCGTCGGAAATGCTCGCGCCCGAGGACGCCAACCAGCTGCTCGAGCCGGGCTCGGGCGTGCCGGACGTCAAAAAGATACTCGAGCGGGTGCGGGCCGGGCAAATGGCCCGCGGCGGCCAGTCGGCTGCCGGCGTCGAAAAGGCGGACTTCATCGCTGCCGCACGCCGTGCGGCGCAGATGGCCGTCGAGGAAGCCGATTCGCTGAAGAGCGCCAAGGACAATAAGGGACCGTCTGCCATGGGTGGCGCCCTTGCCCGTCATCGCCGTCCGATCCTGATGGCGGTCGGCGCCGTTCTGCTGGCGATCATGTCCTATCCGCTGGTCAGCACGATGCTGAAGGGCCGGGACGTGGAAAACATCCGGCCCGCCGCAGCGCTCGAGCGCAAGGCGGAAGCCGAAACCGCGCCGAAGGCCGCCGACGAGGGCGCTGCAAAGCCGCTTCCCGCCGTCGCGGCGGCAAAGCCTGCCGAACCGGCAGTGGCTGTGGCTCCGGTCGGCAAGACGGACACGCCGCCGCTTGCGGCGAAGGCTCCCGGCGCGGCGCCCGAGAAACCTGCCGCGACCGCTCCGGCAACGGAGGCCGGCGGGGCACCGATGCTGCAGGCGGCAGTCATGCCGGCGCAGGCGAGTCCGGTCTCGACATTCCAGCCGGCGACCGCAGGCACGCCCGCGGCAGCGACTTTTGCGCCGCTGAAGGCGAACGAAATCATTCTGCCCGAAGGCTTCGGCCCGCCGGCTCTGGTGACTGCGGCAAAGGGCGGCGATCCCCTCGCCTATTACGAGATCGGCACCCGCTTCACCGAAGGACGCGGCGCGAAGGAAGATCTTGCCGAAGCCGCAAAGTGGTATCATCGCGCCGCCGATGCCGGCGTCGTTCCGGCGGCCTACCGGCTCGCCAATCTCTACGAAAAGGGGGCAGGGGTAACCCGCGACGCGGCCAAGGCCAAGGCGCTGTACCAGAAGGCTGCCGAGGCGGGGAATGCCAGTGCGAGCCACAATCTTGCGGTCATGCTTGCCAGCGGCCGCGATGGTGCGCCCGATCTCGCCGCAGCCGTGAAATGGTTCGAGAAGGCGGCCAATCTCGGGGTCCGCGACAGCCAGTTCAACCTCGCCGTGCTCTATGCCCGCGGCAACGGCGTCGCTCAGAGCCTCGAGGAATCCTACAAGTGGTTCGCGATCGCCGCGCGCGACGGCGACAAGGACGCCGGCGAAAAACGCGACGAGATCGCCAAGGCGATGAAGCCCGGGGAGCTTGCGAACGCCAAGGCGAAAGTCGACGCCTGGAAGGTGCAGCCGGTCGACGCCGAAGCGAATTCGGTGGATGTGCCGGACGCCTGGGTGGGTCCCTCGACGAAGACGGCCTCCGTCGACATGACGAAGGCGGTTCGCAACATCCAGGCCATTCTCAACAACAACGGCTTCGAAGCCGGCGCCTCCGACGGGCAGATCGGCAAGAAGACGATTGCCGCGATCAAGGCATTCCAGAAGTCGATCGGTCACGAGCCGACCGGTGAAATCACCGATGAATTGGTAAGGGAATTGTTGAAGCGCAATTCGTGAGAGCCGGAAGGCCCGTCTGCTCGACGTTTCTGCTGTGGACCGCGCCATGCTCGCCGCGCTCACCCGTCGCCGGACAAGCCGTCTATCGCTTGTGATCGGCGGCGGGTGCAAACTGCGGCTCCATGTCCCTGAAAAGGTTGACAGCTCCCGCCTGAGGGCGCATGAGCGGGGTGCCGTCCGGCGTCCCGTCGAGGACGCAGGCGGTCGGCCAAATGTCCCCGTGGTGAAATTCTTGCCACTTCGAAGCACGTCGCCGTGCCTTGCTCCGAGCGGGCGTGCGAATGCTCCAGCGTTGCACGATTCCTAAAGCGTTTCCGGGTTAGGAATTGTTCAGTTGCAATTTTTCACCCGCCCTGCGGGTCCGTTGTTACATCGAGGTTTGGCCGTGACGGTCTATCTGCCCATTGCAGAATTGTCGGTGAACATTCTCATCATTCTCGGCATGGGCGCGGCCGTCGGTTTCCTGTCGGGCATGTTCGGCGTCGGCGGCGGTTTCCTGATCACGCCGCTCCTGATCTTCTACAACATTCCGCCGGTGGTGGCGGTGGCGACTGGCGCGAACCAGGTGGTCGCCTCGTCGATCTCCGGGGCGATCACCCATTTCCGGCGCGGCACGATCGACATCAAGCTTGGAACGGTGCTGCTCTGCGGCGGCCTCGTGGGTGCGACGGTGGGTGTCTGGCTGTTTTCGCTGCTGCGCAGCATTGGTCAGCTCGATCTCGTCATTTCGCTGCTCTACGTCGTCTTGCTCGGTTCGGTCGGCGGGCTGATGCTCTGGGAGAGCATCATCGCCATGCGCAAGGCCGCCAAGAACCAGCCCACGCAATTGCGCCGGCCCGGCCAGCACAACTGGATCCACGGGCTGCCGTTGAAGATGCGCTTCAAGAAATCGAAGATCTATCTGAGCGTCATCCCGGTCGCCACGCTCGGCTTCTGCATCGGCATCCTGACCTCGGTCATGGGCGTCGGCGGCGGCTTCATCATGGTGCCGGCGATGATCTATCTCCTGCGCATTCCGACCAGCGTCGTCGTCGGGACCTCGCTGTTCCAGATCGTCTTCGTCTCCGCCTACACGGTCATCGTCCAGGCCTCGACCAACTATACGGTCGATATCGTGCTCGCCTTCGTGCTGATGATTGCCGGCGTCATCGGCGCCCAGTACGGCGTGCGCGTCGGCCAGCGGCTGCGCGGCGAACAATTGCGGGCGCTGCTGGCGCTGCTCGTGCTTGCCGTCGGCATCCGCCTGTCGATCGAGCTCATCATTCCGCCGAAGGACATCTACTCGGTCGTTTCAGCGGGGTTCGGCTTCTGATGCGCTCGCTCGCCCGTCTCGTTCTGCTTGTTCTCGCTCTTTCGGCCGCCTGGCCGGCATCGGCACAGTCTCTGGAGCGCGAGGTCGGCGACTTCCCCGAGAAGCTCGAGATCGGCATCTCGACGGACGAGATCTCCATCACCTCCGATTTCCGCGGTGCCGACCTGACGATCTTCGGCGCCATTGACGGCTTCGACGCGAACCTTCTCGCCCAGGGCAAGTACAACATCATCGTCGTCCTCGAGGGGCCGAAGGACAATGCGACGGTGCGCAAGAAGGAGCGCGTCTTCGGCATCTGGGTCAACACCCAGTCGATGACCTTCGAGCTCGTCCCGGAAGCCTATTCGCTGTCGAGCACGCGCGATATCGAGACGATCGCGCCGCCGCGCGACATCGCCAATATGGGCATCGGCGTCGATCATATGCGGCTGGTGCCGCTCGGCTTCATCGGCGACGGCAGCAGCCTCGGCGAGTTCCGCAACGCCTTCCGCCGCATCCGCGAAGAAAGCGGCGTCTACCAGCGCGATCCGGGCGGCGTGCAATTCATCAGCTCGAGCCTTTTCAAGGCTTCCGTCCGCCTGCCGGCCAATGTTCCGAACGGCGTCCACGTGGTGCGCGCCTATCTCTTCCGCGAGGGCCTCTTCGTCGCCGCCAAGGCCTTGCCGCTGAGGGTGGTGAAAACCGGCCTCGAACAGGCGATTACCCGCGCAGCGCACGAGCAGCCGCTCGTCTACGGCCTTCTTGCCGTGACGCTGGCGGTGATCACCGGATGGGGCGCGAGCCTGCTCTTCCGCAAGGATTGATGCAGAACTAAGCCGGGCGATAGCTTCGCGGGCACGTTCACTTTTGTACCGTGGCGGTTTAAGAGAGACTGAAGATCAGCATGCCCCTCCGGTCCTTGCGCCGGCGGCGGCTACTGCATGTGTCCTTAAATCGACCTCGATTGAAGGACAAAGACATGCAGCAATTCAAAGTGCTACAGCGACTTTGCGCGTCTGATAAGACGCGCGGCACTGTAGAATGGTCGGGAGCCAACTCCCGGAAGCAGAGGAAGCCCATGAAACCGATTTTCGTGCAACTGCAATGCGCTCCCGGCCGCACCTACGAGGTTGCCGATGAGATCTACCGCAAGGAAATCGTCTCGGAGATGTATTCGACGAGCGGCGATTACGACCTGCTCTTGAAGATCTATGTCGCGGAAGGCCAGGACATCGGCAAGTTCATCAATGACAATATCGCCAGCGTTCCAGGTATTTCCCGTTCGCTGACGACGCTCACCTTTAACGCCTTCTGATCGATTCCAATAGCGAGCGGGATGCGGGGGGAAAACCGCGCACAGTTTTTCCTCGATCCCGCTCTACCCCAAGAGGTTGGCAAAGCGCACCGAATAGATCCGGTCGCGGCCGAGCATGTGGGCGACAAGCCGCTCGCGCTCGAACAGGCCGCTCATCGCCCGGTGCCGGAGATCGAGCCCGCCGGTGGTGACGCCGAAGGCGGGCATCAGCAGCCGTCTGCCATCCGTCGCAAAGCAGGCGCGCCGGATGGAACGCTCCCGGCGCTTGACGGTTGCCGAGGGGTGCAGATGGCCGGCGATCTCACCGACGCCGTCCACCATCGACGGTTCGTGGCGAAAGACGAGGCCGGCGTGGCGCAGCTCGTCCATCGAGGCGCCGGGCAGTCCCGAGGTGCCGTCCGGATCGTGATTGCCGTTGATCCAGATCCAGTGGCGGCCGCGGGCCATCGCGGCGATCATCTGGCGGAAGCTGTCCGGCATTGCCGCCGATCCGCGCCGGTCGTGGAAGTTGTCGCCGAGGCTGATCACCGTTGAGGGATCATGGCGAAGAATGACGGCCTCGAGGATGCGCAGCGTCGCGAGCGTGTCGTAAGGCGGCAGCATCATCCCCCGCCTGGCGAAGGCGGAGCCTTTTTCGAGGTGGAGGTCGGAGACGACCAATGTCCGGCTGTCGGGCAGAAAGAGGCCGCCGAGCGGATCGCAGATGCCGGCGACGCCGCTGATCGTCGCGCGGGCCTGGAAAAAGGCGCCCGTTGCCGGAGCCGAGGTCGCGTGAAGAAGCCGATGCATCGTCACGCCGCCGTTCTCGGATGTAGGACGAGACCCCTCCCCAACCCCTCCCCCCAAAGGGGAGGGGCTAGGTTGCCGCGCCCTCCGCGCGTCGTCTTTGCTCCAAGCGCCTGTAGAACCGTCGGAAGGGGCAAATCGGGGCCGCAGCGAAGCCCCTCCCTCTTGTGGGGAGGGGTTGGGGAGGGGTCTCCACTCCGAATAAGCCGGCGAGTCTCTCTCATACCGCTTTCCTATTCGCCTGCACCGTGCCCGATCCCCATTGCCTCGTTGATCAACTCATCGGCCGCCGCTTCCGTGAGCAGGAAATCCTGCGCTTCTCCGTGAACCGATTCCCGGCCGATTTCCAGCATGACCGGCACGGCGAGCGGCGAGATGCGGTCGAGTTGGCGGTGGGTGATGTGTCCCTTGATTCGCTTGAGCATAGAGCCGAGGCGGCCAATGTCCAAAAGTCCGGCCGCCGCGTCGTTGCGGGTCGCTTCGAGCAGGATGTGATCGGGCTCGTGCATCCGCAATACGTCGTAAATGAGGTCGGCCGAAACGGTGACCTGCCGGCCGGTCTTCTCCTTTCCCGGATGGCGCTGGTCGATCAGTCCGGCAATCACCGCGCAGGTGCGGAAGGTGCGCTTCAACAGGAAGGATTCGTTCAGCCAGGCCTCCAGATCGTCGCCGAGCATGTCCTCGTCGAAGAGCTCGGCGAGCGATGGCGCCCGCGTCTGGAACGCCGCGCCTAGATCGTCGAGCGCCCATACGGCCAGCGAATAGTCGGTGGCGACGAAACCGAGCGGCTTCAGGCCGGCTCGGTCGAGGCGGCGGGTGAGCAACATGCCGAGGGTCTGGTGGGCGAGCCGCCCCTCGAAGGCGTAAGTGACCATGTAGTGGCGGCTGCCGCGCGGGAAGGTCTCGATCAGCAACTCGTCCTCGCCGGGCAGCATCGAAATGTCGCCCTGCAGCGCCAGCCAGTCGCGCACCTGGTCCGGCAGCGTGGCGCGCCGCGCCGGGTCGGCGAGCATCTTTCTCACCTGGGCTGCGAGATAGGTGGAGAGCGGGAACTTGCCGCCGGCATAGCTCGGCACCTTCGGGTCGAAGGAAAAGGCCTGCGAAACGAGGCACTCGTTCTCGCGGATACCTTCGAAGCGCAGCACCTTGCCGGAGAAGAGGAACGTGTCGCCGGGCGACAGCATTTCGAGGAAATATTCCTCCACCTTGCCGAGCGGCATGCCGCCGCGGCCGAGCGAGCCGCGTGCATTCCGTTTCACCATGCGCACGTTCAGCATCGGCGATTCGACGATCGTGCCGACATTCAGCCGGTATTGCTGCGCGACCATAGGGTTGGAGATCCGCCACCGCCCTTCCTTGGTCTTGCGGATGCGGGCGTAGCGCTCATAGGTGCGAAGCGCATAGCCGCCGGTGGCAACGAGGTCGACGACCCGCTCAAAGGTTTCCCAGGGAAGATCGGCATATGGGGCCGCGGTGGTGATCTCGTCATGAAGCTCGACCGCGTCGAAGGGTCTGGCGCAGGCCATGCCGAGCACGTGCTGCGCCAGCACGTCGAGCGCGCCCCTGCCGACCGGCGGCGTATCCTGGGCGCCGATATAATTGGCATCGAGGGCGGCCTGGCATTCCATCACCTCGAAGCGGTTGGCCGGCACGAGGATCGCCCGGCTCGGCTCGTCCATGCGGTGGTTGGCGCGGCCGATCCGCTGCGCCAGCCGGCTCGCCCCCTTTGGCGCGCCCACATGGACGACCAGGTCGACGTCGCCCCAGTCGATGCCGAGATCGAGCGTCGAAGTGGCGACGACGGCGCGCAGCCGGTTCTCCGCCATCGCGGCTTCCACCTTGCGGCGCTGGGCGACGTCGAGCGAGCCGTGATGGAGTGCGATCGGCAGGTTGTCGTCGTTGATCGTCCAGAGCTCCTGGAAAAGCATCTCCGCCTGACTGCGCGTATTGACGAAGAGCAGCGTCGTGCCGTGCTGTTTGATCGCGGCATAGACGTCCGGGATCGCATAGCGGGCCGAGTGCCCCGCCCAGGGCACGTGGTTGTCGCCGCGCAGGATGGAGATTTCAGGTTTTGCACCGCCGGATACGGTGATCAACCCGGCATGGCTTTGCTCGCCGGGAGGTTGGCCGACAAGCCAGCGCTGCAGTTCCATCGGTTCGGCGACCGTCGCCGAAAGGCCGATCGTCTGCAAGCCGGGCGCCAAGCGGCGCAGCCGTGCGAGGCCAAGGGCAAGCAGATGGCCGCGCTTCGAGGTGACGAGCGAATGCAGCTCGTCGAGCACCACATAGCGCAGGTTTTTGAAGAAGCGCTCAGCCTCGCCGTCGGCGATCAGCAGGGCAAGCTGCTCCGGCGTCGTCAGCAACAGGTCGGGTGGGTTGAGCTTCTGGCGCTGCCTCTTACCCTGCGGCGTGTCGCCGGTGCGGTTCTCGATCCTGACCGGCAGGCCCATCTCGTTGACCGGCTTCATCAGATTGCGCTCGATATCGACGGCGAGCGCCTTAAGCGGCGAGATATAGAGCGTGTGGATACCGACGAAAGCAGAGCCGGGCGGTACTTTGCCGCGCCGCGTGAGATCGACGAGCGACGGCAGGAAGCCGGCAAGCGTCTTGCCCGCACCGGTCGGCGCGATCAGCAGCGTGCTTTCCCCCGCTTCGGCGCGCGACAGCAATTCGAGTTGATGGGCGCGCGGCCGCCAGCCCTTTTCGGCGAACCAACGCAGAAAAGGCGCGGGCAACGTCACGGCGTTGCTTTCCGGCAATGGGGGATCGATCCTGTTCACGGGGAACAAAGGTAGATCAAACGCGGCAAAAGAGAAGCCTGTACCTCTTCATGCCCGCGATTGCTGGAGGCCAACCAAGCTTCAAAGTGCGATATATCGATCGGCGCGGTGGTTGATTGCCACGAAGAGGTTGAGGACGACCGCGCCGAGCACCGACCACAGAACGACCCAGGGCGTCGTGACCGCGAAGGCAACTGCCAGCACCCCCATGTCGATCGACAGCTGCACGAGGCCGGCGCGGATGCCGAAGCGCTCCTGCAGATAGACGCCGAGGATGCCGACGCCGCCGAGGCTGGCGCGGTGGCGATAGAGCGCCAGGACACCGTAGCCGAGCAGCAGCCCGCCGAGAAGCGCCGCCCAGCCGGGATGGATCTGACCGATCTCGAAAAGCCGCGACTGTACGTCGGCCAGGATCGAGGTGAGCCCGATGGCGATGAAGGTCTTGATGGAGAAGGCAGCACCGAGCCGCTTGAGCGACAGGTAGAAGAACGGCAGGTTGAGCAGGAAGAAGGCGAGGCCGAAATTTACGCCGGTCGCATAGTGCAGCAGGAAGGCGACACCGGCGGTGCTTCCGGTCAGCAGTCCGGCACTCGCCAGGAAATAGAGGCCGAGGGCGGCGACGAGGCTGCCGGAAAAGACGCCCTGCACATCCTCGACCGGCGTGTGCCTGGTGGGGCTGGTGTTCCAGAGACCGAAAACGCTGCTCATCTGTGCCATGGTAAACTCCCGCGAAGAGCTCCACCATTTGCTGCGGCGCACAGGAATAATCAAGAAAAATATGTAAGCATTGCTGACCTATTTTCGCAGGTCAGCGTTGCGGTTCATGCAGGCTTGCGGGCGAGAAACAGGATGCCGGCAATCGGCAGGCCGGCATCCATGCGAATGACCCTCCGTTCGACGGCAATCATCTCGAGCCGAAAGTCGGCACAGAGCGAAGCGACATAGGCTTCCGAGTGCGCGTAGCGCAGCGATGGCCGGAGCAGGAAGTCGCGCTCGTCTGCCGCGTCCTCGACGGAGAAAGCAAACAGCCCGTCCGGCTTCAGAAGCCGCTCCGCGATGGCGAAGGCGCTTTCGAGATTGCCGAGATACATCAGCACGTCGGCGGCGCTGACGAGATCCGCGCGCCCTTCCGCCAGTTCGCCGAAGAGGCCGCAACTGTCCGGCTGCAGCGACAGATCCGCCTGGCCCAGCCAGTCGTAGAGCGCCTTGCCTTCCGCCTTGGCCAGCATGTTGGCCGAGAGATCGAAGCCTTCGAGAAAGGCGGTGCGGCTGCGGATGCGCTCACCGAAGAGCCCCGTGCCGCAGCCGAGATCGGTGACATGACGAAATTTTTGCCCGCCGATCGCACGCTCGATCAGCGCCGCGAGCTTTTCTGGAACGCTGTAGCCGAGTTTCTCGACCAGCGCCTGATCGAACCGCTCGGCATAGTCGTCGAAGAGCCGCTCCACATAGGTGCTCGGCGGTTGCTCCGGCGTATCGGCCGCACCGAGCAGGGCCAGTTTCAGGCTGGCGCCGAAAATGTCCTCCGGGTTGAGGCGAAGCGCGTTGCGCAAGGCCGCGACCGCCGCCTCTTTTCGGCCCGATTTCTCCTCATAGTCCGCCAGCCGGAACCAACCGGCCGCCCAGTTCGGCACCAGTTCCAGCGCTTGGGCCATAAGCTCGGCCGCGCCCTGGTGGTCGCCGCTTTCGGCGAGCATCTTCGCATAGTCGGCGCGACGATCGGTGATCAGATCGCCGGAGGAAAGCTGGTTTGCGGCCATGAGGGTGACGGGTTTGTTTGCGACGGACGCTTCTGGCGCCGGACGCGGCAAAACACAAGCGGAATCTGAGGACCCCCGACTCGCGCGGCTTGCGAGGCCGGACCGAGCGGCTTATGTGGGATGGAAACAGGAGAATTTTTCGCTGATGTCGGACGGCGTAAACAGATTTCTCGGTGATTCACCGCTGCGCGTGCTGGTCAAGCTCGTCGTCGTGTCGATCCTCGTCGGCTTCGTCATGACCGTTTTCGACTGGCGCCCGATGGACCTTCTCGATGGTATCCGCGACTTCGTCGTCGACCTCTGGCTCACCGGCTTCGCGGCGCTGGGGCGCGTCGGCGACTACCTGCTGCTCGGCGCGGCCGTGGTCATTCCTGCCTTCATCATCCTCCGTCTCTTCAGCTATCGGCGCTAAGCATGCAGGACCAGTTCTTTCTTCCGCGCAGGCGGCTCATTCTGCGTGCCGGTGCCGTGATGTCGCTTGGGCTCCTCGCCGGATGCTCGGCCTCCGGCCTCCTTACGCCCGACGACGGCACCGGCAGCGACCAGACCGAGGCGACGCTCGGCTATGTCAATTCGCTACGCAAGGGCAGGGGGCTGACGACGCTCGCGCGCGATCCCGCCGCATCCGTCGCCGCCATGCACCAGGCCGCCCGCATGGCACGCGCCGGCAAGATGAAGCACAATATCGGCTGGCGCGACGATTTTGCCGATCGGATGAAGGGCGATGGCGTCACTCTTCCGGCCGCCGAGAACATCGCCATGGGCCAGAACAACGCCGAGCGCGCCTATGAAGCCTGGTTCAATTCGCCGAAGCACCTTCAAAATATGCTCGGCAGCTATCGCGGCTTGGGCGTGGCGGTGGCGCAAAATAGCGCTTCCGGAAACCGACCCTATTGGGCCATGGTGCTGTCCGGCTGAGTTGATTCCCCAAGATCGCCTTGCGGAGACGGCCGCGGGGTAGCGACGATGTCTGCCATGGAAAGCCTCGAGCGTGAAAGGCTTGCCCGCGAAGCGGGTCCGTTCGACGTCACCAACCGGCTGATTTTCTCGATCGCCCTGCCGATGACGCTCGGCTTCCTGACGACGCCGCTCCTCGGCCTCATCGACACCGGCGTCGTCGGCAGGCTCGGCCGGGCCGAGATGCTCGCCGGCCTCGCGGTCGGCGCCGTCCTGTTCGATCTGATCTTCACCACCTTCAATTTCCTGCGCGCCTCGACCACCGGCCTCGTAGCGCAGGCCTATGGCCGTGGCGACCGGCGCGAGCAGCAGGCGGTGTTCTGGCGCTCGCTGGTGATCGCGCTCTTCTGCGGCATCGCCATCGTCCTGTTGTCGCCGCTGCTGCTCGCACTTGGTCTGTGGCTGATGGCGCCCGGCCCGGAAGTGGCGGCGGTGACAAGCACCTATTTTCTCTATCGGATTCTTTCCGGTCCGGCGGCGCTTGCCAATTACGCCATCCTCGGATTCGTCCTTGGTCGCGGCGACGGCTCGATCGGCCTCTTGCTGCAGACCATCATCAACGGCACCAATATCGTGCTGTCGATTTTGCTGGGACTGGTCCTCGGCTGGGGCGTGTCAGGGGTTGCGATCGGGACTGTCGCGGGCGAACTGATCGGCGCGCTTGCGGGCTTTGCGATCGTCTACGGCCGTTTTGACAAGAGGGACGCGCCGGACTGGGCGACGATCTTTGCCGGCGACCGGCTCAAGGCGCTGTTCGGTCTCAATCGCGACATCATGATCCGTTCCTTCGTGCTGCTCGCCGCCTTCACGCTGATGACCCGGATCGGCACGTCCCTCGGCCCGGTGACGCTCGCGGCCAATGCGGTGCTGATGACCATTTTCCTGGTCGCCGGCTATTATCTCGACGGCCTCGCCAATGCGGCCGAGCAGCTGACTGGCCGCTCGATCGGCGCCGCCTACCGCCCGGCTTTCGATCGAGCGCTCAGAATGACAGCGTTTTGGTCGCTGGGCCTCGCCTTGATGACGACGGTGTTGTTCCTCGCCTTCGGCAACATTCTCGTCGATCTTTTGACGACGGCGCCGGATGTGCGCGCGCTCGCCTATGAATATATGCCCTGGGCGGCGATAACGGCGCTCACCGGCGCCATGGCCTTCCTGATGGACGGCGTCTTCATCGGCGCCACCTGGTCGCGCGACATGCGCAACATGATGCTGGCCGCCTTCCTCGTCTATGGGGCGGCGCTCGCCGTTCTCGTGCCGGTCTTCGGCAATCACGGCCTGTGGGCGGGGCTCAACCTGTTCCTGCTGCTGCGCGGCCTGTTCCTGGTGATGCTGCTGCCACGGCGGGCCGCTCAGACGTTCCGCCCGGCCCAGTGGTCGAGACGGCTGTCGCGGATCTCGCGGATCGAGGCAAGCTTCTCCCGATCGCAGAGCGTCGAGAGGCCGCGGACGATCCGGCCGGGAAGCGACGGCCCCTCATAGACCATGCAGGAATAGAGCTGTACCAGGTCTGCGCCGGCGCGGATCTTTTCCGCCGCCGTCTCCGCCGAACTGACGCCGCCGACGCCGATGATCGGCAGGTTCGGCCCGACGCGCTTGCGCATGCGGGCGAGCACCGCCGTCGACTTCTCGAAGAGCGGCTTGCCGGAAAGGCCGCCAGCCTCCTTGGCCTGCCGCTGGTCCCTGAGACCTTCGCGCGACAGCGTTGTGTTGGAGACGATCAAACCGTCGAGATCGTGCGCCAGCATCTCCGCCGCGATGTCGTCCATGCCCTCTTCGGTCAGATCAGGGGCGATCTTCAGGAACACCGGAACGCGTCGTCCGCTCTTCGCGGCCTCGTCGTCGCGGGCGGCGAGCACGGCCGAAAGCAGCGCCGCCAGGCTTTCGCGCGCCTGCAGGTCGCGCAGGCCGGGCGTGTTCGGCGAGGAGATGTTGGCGGTGAAATAGCGGGCGACGGCGTGGAAGGTGCGGATGCCGGCGACATAGTCGGCGATCCGGTCGGCGCTGTCCTTGTTGGCGCCGATATTGACGCCGATCAGCGCCTGGCGCGAGCAGCCCTGGAGGCGCGCCAGCGCCGCACCGTGGCCGTCATTGTTGAAGCCGAGCCGGTTGATCACCGCCTCGTCCTCGACGAGCCGGAAAATCCGCGGCTTATCATTGCCCTGCTGCGGCCGCGGCGTCACCGTGCCGATCTCGGTGAAGCCGAAGCCGAGCCTCAACAGCGCCTCCGGCACCTCGGCATTCTTGTCGTAGCCGGCGGCCATACCGACCGGATTCGGAAAGACGAGGCCAGCAATGGTCTGCTCGAGCCTGGCATCGGCGGGCGCGGCACAGCCCGGCACGACGCCGCTCTTCAGCGCCTTGATCGAGAGCCCGTGGGCGGTTTCGGGATCTAGGAGGAACAGGCCGCGGCGGGCCAGGCGTTCGAGAGCACCGGTCATGGCGCAAGCTCGGGGAAAATATGCGTGCCGTCGGCGCCGAGCGGCAGCGGTTTTTCCCACAGCACGGCGTCGAGCCTCAGCGCCGCATAGAGATGCGGAAACAGCGCGCCACCGCGCGACGGCTCGTAGACGAGCTTGTCGCCGAGCGCTTCTGCGTCGACGGCGACGATGAGAAGGTCCGTCTGGCCCTCGAAATGCCGTGCCGCAGTCTCGGCGACCTGCTCGCCCGTCGAGAAGTGAATGAAGCCGTCGGCGAGATCGACGGGCGCGCCCGCGAATTGTCCGGCCCGCCTGGCTTCCTGCCATAGAAGCGCCGGAACGATCTTGTATATGGTAGCGTTCATCTTTGTCCGCCCGTCGTCATGATTCCGAGCCATGGCCTTGCCGCAAATAACGGCGCGTGTCCACCGCGGTTCACCTGATCGAACGCGGATTTCCGTCAGTCTCCAAGGGAGAGGATGTCATGAGGAAGGTAATCGCGGTGCTCGTCTTCGGCCTGGGGCTTGGGTGCGCCCTTCCGGCCGCAGCGCAGGCACCCACGCCGGGGCGCTACAGCATGCAGAAATCTGAGACGGGATTCGCCCGGCTCGACACGGAGACCGGCGAGGTCACGCTCTGCCAGGAAAAGAACGGTGAGCTCGTCTGCCGCATGGCCGCCGACGAGCGTGCCGCCTTCGAGCGGGAACTCGACCTTCTGACGAAACGGATCGAAGCCTTGGAAAAGGCCGTGCAGAGTGGGGCGGCAGCCGCGAAACCCGATCTTCCGACCGACGAAGAGATTGACCGGACCATGAGCATCATGGAAAGAATGATGCGCAAGTTCATGGATATCGTGAAGGAACTCGAGGGTCGCGATCCCGCAGGCGAAGGTGGATCGGTCCCCGACAAGACCTGAACGTCGTGAACAAGCACCGAGTGGCACGCGGAGGACGAAGCCGATCGGTTCCGGGGCTCTTGGGAGGGAGCGTCATCATGCCCGACATGACCATCATCATTGCTGACGACCATCCGCTGTTCCGCGGCGCGATGCGCCAGGCGCTGAGCGGCATGGCCGGCGCGCCCGCCGTCGTCGAGGCCGGTGATTTCGCCGCTGCCCGCAAGGCTGCGGCGGACAATCCCGATGCCGACCTGATGCTTCTGGATCTCACCATGCCGGGCGTCAGCGGCCTGTCCGGCCTGATTGCGCTACGCGCCGAATTCCCGAGCCTGCCGGTGATGATCGTCTCGGCCCATGACGATCCGGCGACCATTCACCGCGCCATCGATCTCGGCGCGGCGGGCTTCCTCTCGAAATCCGCCGGGATCGAGGAGATCCGCGACGGAATCGGCAAGGTCATGGCCGGCGAAATCTTCGTCCCGGTCGGCTACGACCGGAACCAGGAATACGAGCCGGAGATGGCCGACCTCCTGCATCGCCTGCAGACCTTGACGCCGCAGCAATCGCGTGTCCTGTCCATGCTCGCCGAGGGCCTGCTCAACAAACAGATCGCCTACGAGCTCGGTGTCTCCGAGGCGACCATCAAGGCGCATGTCTCGGCGATTCTGCTGAAGCTCAATGTCGACAGCCGCACCCAAGCGGTGATTCAGCTTTCCAAGCTAGGCAGCGTCGCGGCGGCTTAGCGATCCCGCTTGCGGCGTTTGGCCCCTCGTCCCGCTGCTGCGACCTTCTCCCCGCAGGCGGGGAGAAGGGGCATGCCGCCACGTCTCGCTTCTTTCGCCGGCGGATTCGGGGAACCGGGAGCGAGCCGCGCGTCCCTTCGCCCCGCGTACGGGGAGAAGGTGCCGGCAGGCGGATGAGGGGCAAGAATTGTAACCAAGTGAAACGATTGCTATTCCGCCGCCGCCCGTGCCGCTGCGGCAAGCTGCGTCAGCCAGGCGCGCAAGGCGGCCGGGCGCACCGGCTTGTGTTGTAGAGAGACGCCGTCGCGCTCGGCGGCACCGCGGACCTCCGGGGTGCGGTCGGCGGTTACCATCAGCGCCGGAATGCTCTCTCTCCAGCGCGCCCGGATGGAGGCGATCGCGTCGATGCCGGTGCCGTCCCCGAGGTGGTAGTCGGCGACGATCGCATCGGGCCGCAGCGGCAGCTGTTCCGGGCCGATCTTGTCGCAGGCGGCGACCGATTCCGCCGTCGTGACGGTGCAGCCCCAGCCGCCCAGCAGCAGCGCCATGCCCTCGAGGATCTTCGGTTCATTGTCGATGCAGACTACAGTCAGCCCGCTCAGCGCGTCGCTCGACTTCGGCGCGGCGACCGGCTGCGGCCTTGTCCGTTCGGCGGCGCTGGTATCGAGCGGCACGGCAACCTTGAAACCGGTGCCCTTTCCCGGCTCCGACTGCAGGCTGACCGGATGGTTCAGCACACGCGAGATGCGGTCGACGATCGAAAGTCCGAGGCCAAGCCCGGCGGCGGTGCGCGCCCCTTCGTCGAGGCGCGCGAATTCCTTGAACACGGTGCGGAACTTTGACGCCGGAATGCCGATGCCGGAATCGAGCACTTCGATCGTCGCCGTCTGCCTATGCCGGCGCACGCCGACGAGAACCTTGCCCTCAAGCGTGTATTTGATCGCATTGGAAACGAGATTTTGGACGACGCGTCTCAAGAGGTTCGGGTCGCTGCGCACGACAAGCGAGGTTGGCATGACCGTGAACTCTATGTCCTTCGCCCGCGCCATCGGCGCGAAATCCGTCTCGATCCGCCGTAAGAGATCATCGAGCGGCACGGCCTGTAGCCGCGGCTTCATCGCGCCGGTGTCGAGCCGCGAGATATCGAGCACGGCACCGAGTATCGCCTCCACCGATTCGAGCGAGGAGTCGATGTTCTGGACCAGCGCCCTGTTGTCGGAATCTCCGAGCCGCTCGACGAGCGATGAGGAGTAGAGGCGCGCCGCGTTCAGGGGCTGCAGGATGTCGTGGCCGGCGGCCGCGAAGAAGCGGGTCTTGCCGATATTGGCGTCTTCGGCGGCGGCGCGCGCCTCGCCAAGTTCTTTGTTGACCCGCGTCAACTCGCTCGTCCGCTCGGCGACGCGCAGTTCCAGCGTTTCGTTCGCCTGCTTCAGCGCCATGTCGGCGGCGACCCGCGGGGTGATGTCGGTATAGGTGGTGACGATGCCCTTGTCGGGCATGGCGTTGGTCCGCACCTCGACGATACGGGCGCCGTTGCCGAGTTCCAGCAGGAACGGCTTGTCGAGCGTCAGGAAATTGGCGACCAGCGTCTTCTCATAGTCTTTGCGGATGTCGCCGCGGCGCGCCAGGATCGCCACGATGTCGGCAAGCGGGAAGCCGACCTGGCCGGCCGCCTCGGGCAGATCGAGCAGTTCCCGGAAACGGCGGTTCCAGATGATCAGGTTGCTGGCATTGTCGAAGACGGCGATGCCCTGGTCCATCTGCGAGAGCGCCGTCTGCAGCATGTCCTGGTTATGCTGCAGCGCCTCGCTCGCCTGGTCGAGCAGCCAAGCGGTGTCCGAAGAGGTGTCGTCCATTCGCTGCAGCACCAGCGAAAACACCAGCCGGGCCGAGGAGGAACCGATGGCGCTGCCAAGCAATTGCTCGGAAAAATGGACGAGGGCCATGTCGGCGGAGGCGTTTTCGTCGAGCCAGCGGCCGGATTGCTGCTCATAAGTGTGGAACGAGCGCTGCATGCGCTCCTCGCCCATGTAGCGGGCGATCGTAGTCTTTAGGTCGCGTACCGTCACCTTCGTCTTGCGGCCGCGGAAGGCCCGTTCCGTGCGCGATCGGCGGGTGATGAAGACGCCGGCCTGGAAGCGCTCGAGCGGCTTCGGCGCCCGGGTCAGCGAGCCGAGCACATAGGCGCTGACGTTGACTAGCATGCTGAGGGCCGACGCATTGACGAGCGGGTCGGACTGCGGCCCCGAAAAAACATCCGTAAACGGTAGGAGGAAGCTCAGGATCGTCGAGGCCACGTGAGAATTGTCGGGCCCGCCGAGGCTCGGCAGAAACAGCACATAGGCCCAGACGAGGAAGCCGCTGACCATTCCGGCAATCGCGCCGCGGGCGTTTGCCTGCCGCCAGACGAGGCCGCCGATGAGCGCCGGCGCCATCTGCGAGATGGCGGCGAAGGAGAGCAGCCCCAGCGAGGCGAGGCCGGAGCTCATGTCTGCCGAGCGATAGTAGCCGTAGCCGAGCAGCAGCACGACAAAGATCGCGGTGCGGCGGATGTTGAGCAGCGTCCCGGCCACGCTCTCCTGCAGGGTGCCGCGGGTGCCGAGCCTCTGGCGCAGGAAGACCGGCATGACGATGTCGTTGGAGATCATGATCGACAGTGCCACCGAGGCGACGATGACCATGGCCGTGGCGGCGGAAAAGCCGCCGATGAAGGTGAGGAGCGTGATCAACGGCACGTCGCTGGCGAGCGGCAGGGCCAAGAGATAGAGGTCGGCGTCGCCGGAGCCGGAGAAGGTCAGGATGCCGGCAATGGCGATCGGCAGGACGAAGAGGTTGATGGCGATCAGATAGAGCGGAAACAGCACCCCGGCGGTACGCAGCTCGTTATCGGTGCGGTTTTCGACGACGGTGACGTGGAACTGCCGCGGCAGCATGATGATGCCGAAGGCGGAGAGCACGATCAGCAGGATCCAGCGGGCGGCGGGCGTCTGGTATTCGAGGGCGGAAAGGACGGCGGGACTTTGTCGGGCCGCCTCCAACAGATTCGCCGGCCCGTCGAACAGGACGAAGACGATGTAGAAGCCTGCCGTCAGCATGGCGACGAGCTTGACGACCGATTCCATCGCGATCGCCAGGATCAGCCCGTCCTGATGCTCGGTGGCATCCGTGTGGCGGGTGCCGAAGACGATCGCGAAGCAGGCGAGGAAGAGGGTGACGAGCAGCGGCAGGTCGATGAAATTTTCGCCCGCGCCGATGCCGTAGTCGCTGGTGTCGATCATCGCGGCGACCGAGCTCGAGACCGCCTTGAGCTGAAGGGCAATATAGGGAATGGCGCCGACCAGCGAGATCAGTGCGACGATCGCCGCCACCGCCGGGTTCTTGCCGTAGCGCGCCGCTACGAAATCGGCGACCGAGGTCAGTTTCTCGGTCTTGGCGAGCCGCACGATCCTGCGGATCAGCGGCATGCCGAGCGTGAACATCAGGATCGGCCCGATATAGATGCCGGTGAACTCGAGCCCATGCTCCGCGGCGAGCCCGACGCCGCCGAAATAGGTCCAGGAGGTGCAGTAGATCGCCAGGCTCAGCGCATAGACCAGCGGCCTGCCCTTGCTGGCAATCCTGCTTCTGCTGGCCCGCCGGTCGCCGTAGCTTGCGACCGCGAAGAGCAGTAGCAGATAGGCGAAGGCCGAGGCGAAAATGACCGAACCCGAAAGCATGCCTCACTCCTCGACGGGCAGCATAGGGCAAGTCCATCCCATTGAGAATTGGCTGCTTTATGCGTCTTAAGTCCAAGACGCGACGGGGCAGCCGTCGCGCGCCACGGGCCGCTGCCCGCCTTTGATCGCGAACGGCGGTTCCATCGCTCCGAGCTTTGGTCTAGTTTCCTACCAGCGGTTGCCGCGCGGGACAGGCGCGGCCGAGCGTTCAAGGACGGGGATATTACGGAGAGACGCATGCTGAACGAATTCAAAGAGTTTATCGCCCGCGGCAATGTGATGGACCTGGCGGTCGGCGTGATCATCGGCGCTGCCTTCACCAAGATCGTCACCTCGGTCGTCGACGATCTCGTCATGCCGGTGGTCGGCGCGATTACCGGCGGCGGTTTCGATTTTTCGAATTATTTTCTGCCGCTTTCCGCCAATGTCACCGCCCCGACGCTGGCCGCAGCCCGCCAGCAGGGCGCGGTCTTTGCTTATGGCAGCTTCATCACGGTGTTCATCAACTTCCTGATCCTTGCCTGGATCATCTTCCTGCTGGTCAAGGCGGTGAACCGCATCCGCGCCTCGGTGGAACGAGAGAAGGCACCGGAGCCGGCCGCGCCGCCGCCTGAGGATGTGCGGCTGCTGTCGGAAATACGGGATATCTTGAAGCAGCGGGCCTGACGGCAGCGAAATCATCACAGAAATCGATAAGTTCGTCAGAGAAAATCGTGTGATCACGGGTGCGAAAACGTCTAGAAGCGGCGGGCAATTCAGGAGGCCGCCGCTGATGACGACCATGACCAGCCTTAGTCCCCGCGCTCTTGCGGCGCCCGAAAGCGGCATCGTCGAAGTGGTGAACTATGCCCGTGGTCGCGATGGCCTGATCCCGCTCTGGGTCGGTGAGGGCGATCTTCCGACGCCGGACTTCATCAGCCGGGCAGCGGCCGACGCGCTGGTGGCCGGCCAGACCTTCTATACGTGGCAGCGCGGCATCCCGCCGTTGCGCGAGGCGTTGGTGCGCTATTATCAGCGCCGCTTCCAAAAGACGCTCGCGCCGGAGAATTTCTACGTCACCGGATCCGGCATGCAGGCGATCAAGCTTGCGATCGAGGCAATCGCTTCGCCCGGCGACGAGATGGTTCTCCTGACCCCGGCCTGGCCGAATTTCGCCGCCGCCGCGGACCTCTCCGGCGTCCGGCCGGTCTCGGTGCCGCTGCGCTTCGAGAACGGCAAATGGCAGCTCGACCTCGACCGCCTTGCGGCGGCGATCGGCGATAAGACGCGGGCGCTGTTCATCAACACGCCGTCCAATCCGACCGGATGGACGGCGTCGCCCGACGATCTCAAGGCCATCTTGGCGCTGGCGCGCAGGCATGGCATCTGGATCATCGCCGATGAGATCTACGCGCTCTACTACTATCTCGGCCGACGCGCGCCGTCCTTCCTCGACATCATGGAGGACGACGACCGCATCCTCTTCGTCAACTCCTTCTCCAAGAACTGGGCGATGACTGGCTGGCGCGTCGGCTGGATCGTGGCGCCGCCGGCCATGGGCCAAGTGCTTGAGAACCTGATCCAGTATTCGACCTCCGGGGTCGCCCAATTCATGCAGCGCGGCGCCGTCGTCGCCCTGGACGAAGGCGACGCTTTCGTCGACGACAACGTCACCAAGGCCCGACGCAATCGCGACCTGCTCTGCGACACGCTGATTGCCACCAATCGCGTCGAGACCCTGAAGCCCGACGGGGCGCTTTACGCCTTCCTGAAGATCGACGGCGTCACGGATTCGCGCCGGGCGGCGATCGACATCGTCGACAAGACCGGGGTCGGACTGGCTCCGGGAACGGCTTTCAGCGAGGGCGGGTCGCTGTTCATGCGCGCCTGCTTCCTGCGTGACCCGGCCCAGATCGCAGAGGCCGCGGACCGTCTGCGCACCTATATCCTCGATCGCTGATCCAAGATTCGTCCGTTGCGGGCCGATCGATAAAATCCGAATGATTGCCGTGGCGGGTGCTTAACCACCGCCGCAGGAATAGCCGGTGAAGAGCGGCGCCGGCGCCGCGATTTACCAATTCCGTAAGCATCGCCCGTCTTTCCTGTTCCCGGGTTCAATCGGGGGTGGAAGGCAGCCATGGCCATATTGGTGACAGGCGGAGCGGGCTATATCGGCAGCCATATGGTTTGGTCGCTGCTCGACGCGGGAGAGACCGTCGTCGTGCTCGACAGCCTGACGACCGGCTTCCGCTGGGCGGTGGCGCCGGAGGCGCGCTTCTATTTCGGTGACGTGGGCGACCGGGCGGCGCTGGCGCGGATCTTCGCCGAGAACGAGATCGACGCGGTCGTCCATTTTGCCGGCTCGGCCGTTGTACCGGAATCGGTTGCCAAACCGCTCGCCTATTACGAGAACAACACGGCGAAAACGCGCACCCTGATTGCCGCGACGATAGAGGCCGGCGTGCGCCGCTTCGTCTTCTCATCGACGGCTGCCGTCTACGGCACCCAGGAGACGCCGGATCCGGTCAAGGAAACGGCGGCCCTGCGTCCGGAAAGCCCCTATGGCCGTTCCAAGCTGATGTCGGAAATCATGCTCGAGGACGCGGCGGCGGCGCATGATTTCAGTTATGTGGCGCTTCGCTATTTCAATGTGGCCGGCGCCGATCCGCTGGGGCGTGCGGGGCAGTCGACCTTCGGCGCCACGCATCTCATCAAGGTCGCCTGCGAAGCCGCGCTCGGCAGGCGCCGCAAGGTCGATGTTTTCGGCACCGACTATCCGACGGCGGACGGCACCGGCATTCGCGATTACATCCATGTCAGCGACCTGGTTGCCGCCCATCGGAAAGCGCTTGAATATCTAAGCGGTGGGGGCGGTCCGCTGGTCAGCAATTGCGGCTATGGCGAAGGCTTTTCCGTGCTGCAGGTCCTCGACACGGTGCGGCAGGTTTCCGGCCGCGACTTCCGCATCGATTACGGGCCGCGTCGCCCGGGCGACGCGGCCCAGGTCGTCGCCGATCCGACCGTCGCGCGATTGAAGCTCGATTGGGTGCCGACCCATGCGAGCCTCGAACATATCGTTCAGAGTGCCTTCGATTGGGAAGGCTATCTCAGTCGCAAGAACAGTTTCGACGATGGTCGCGGCGACGACGGACGCCTTGTCGCCAACGGCTGAAGGGCCGGAGCCTTACTCCTCGTCTTCGCCGAGGAGCTTGCGCTCATGCGCGATCGCATGGTCGATGAGCTGTGTCCACAAGCGCTCATAGAAGTCCGGGTCGAGCCCGAATTCGATCGCGTGCCTGCGGGCATTCTCCCGGACCTCTGCGACGCGCGCCGGAATGTCTGCCTTGAGATACAGCGGGCGCTTGATCTCGGCAGCCCGGTCGATATAGCCCCAGCGTTCGGCAAAGAGCGCCATCAACGCGCGGTCGAGCCGATCGATCTGAGCGCGCACATCCGCCATCGTCGTGCATTCTGCGGGGGTCTTTGGCATGTCCGGCTCCTGCCGGGGCGGATCGCGCCCCGTTCCATCGCGCCGAACTGCTAGCAAAGCGGACGCCGGCTGAGAAGGGGAAAAACCGCCGCAGCGCCCGTGGCGAGTTGCCTAGCCCGCTGCTTGGTCACCTCGGCAGGCGATCGCTGGGGAGTAGGGTGCGGTCCTGTCTCCGTCGGCGATTGCCTGCCGATGTGTAGGAAGACGGTAGGTCCGCAAGCTTGAGCGGGGCTTTCCCTAATTAGCTGCCGAGCGCGAGCTTAATCGCGAGCCCGACTACGCTCACCGCCGCGACGCCGGCGAACCAGAGCCAGACGAACCAGAGGAGCCGGCGGCCGAGCGCGCCCATCAGTGATAGCCCTCTTCCGGATCGACCTTGCCGCGGAACACCCAGTAGGCATAGGCGGTATAGGCAAGAATGATCGGCACCAGCACGAGCGCGCCGACGAGCAGGAAAGCGAGGCTGTCGTTCGGTGCCGCGGCGTCCCAGATGGTGAGCGACGGCGGCACCATATAGGGATAGAAGCTGATGCCGATGCCGATATAGCCGAGCAGGAAGAGGCCGAGGGCGGCGATGAAGGGCTGGCGGTCGTGGCGCTGCTGGATGCCCTTGAGCAGCAGGTAAAGGCAGCCGAGAACGAGCAGCGGCACGATGACACTGAAGATCGCCGTCGGCCAGCCGAACCAGCGCTGCAGATAGACCGGCTCGAGAAATGGCGTCCAGAGGCTGACGATGCCCATGGCCGCCACGGTGGCGAAGGCGCATTTCAGCGCGATGGCGCGAGCACGCTCGGCGAGATCGCCGCGCGTCTTCATGATCAGCCAGGTCGCGCCGAGCAGCGCGTAGCCGATGACGATCGCCGCGCCGGTGACGATCGAGAACGGCGTCAGCCAGTCCCACCAACCGCCGGCATAGGCCCGGTCTTCGACCGGAATCCCCTGGATGAGCGCGCCGAGCGCCAGCCCCTGGGAAAAGGCTGCGAGCGTCGAGCCGCCGGCAAAGGCCCAGTTCCACAAAAACTCGCCGCGTCGCGTGCGCCAGCGATATTCGAAGGCGACGCCGCGGAAGATGAGGCCGAGAAGCATGCCGATGATCGGCGCATAAAGCGCTGGCATGACCGTGGCATAGGCGAGCGGGAAGACGGCCATCAGGCCGCCCCCGCCGAGCACGAGCCATGTCTCGTTACCGTCCCATACCGGTGCCACGGAATTCATCATTACGTCGCGATCGTGCTTCTCCGGGAAGAACGGAAAGAGAATGCCGACGCCGAGATCGAAGCCGTCGAGCACCACATAGGCGAGCACCGCGAAGGCGATAAGCGCGGCCCAGATGAACGGCAGGTCAATGGCCATGCGGGCCTCCATTGGGTCTCGCCGCTGCCGGGCCAGGGGTGACGCCGGCCGTGCGCAGCGGCCCCTCGTCGAGTTCCGGCATGGTATCGCGCGGCAGGCGCGCCATCAGCCGCAGGATGTAGAAGGTGCCGGCGCCGAAGACGAGGAAGTAGACGATGATGAAGGCGACGAGCGACGCGCCGACGGCCGGAGCCTCGATCGGTGACACAGAATTGGCCGTCAGCAGGTGGCCATAGACAGTATAGGGCTGCCGCCCGACCTCGGAAGTGATCCAGCCGGCAAGCACCGCGACAAATCCCGCCGGACCCATTGCCACCGCCATGCGGTGCAGCCAGGCATCGGTGGCGAGTGTGCCACGGTACCGACACCAGAGCGACCAGAGGCCGATCCCGAGCATGGCCAGGCCCATGCCGACCATCACGCGGAACGACCAGAAGACGATGCCGACGGGAGGGTGGAGTTCTTCGGGAATCGAGTCGAGGCCGGCGAGCGGTGCATCGAGATCGTGCTTCAGAATGAGGCTCCCGAGTCTTGGCACTTCGATTGCGTAGTCGATGCGCTTCTCCGCTGAATTGGGGATGCCGAAGAGCACCAGCGGGGCACCGTCGGGATGGCTGTGATAGTGACCCTCCATCGCCATGATCTTGGTCGGCTGATGCTCGAGCGTATTGAGGCCGTGCAGGTCGCCGGCGAGAATCTGGATAGGCGCGACGATCGCTGCCATCCACATCGCCATCGAGAACATCGTCCGGGCACGCCGAGGCGCAGTGTGGCGCAACAGATGCCAAGCGCCGCAGGCGCCGACGACGAACGCCGTCGTCAGATAGGCGGCGAGCACCATATGCACGAGCCGGTAGGGGAAGGACGGATTGAAGATGATTGCCCACCAGTCGACCGGAATGAACTGTCCGGCTTCGTTCATTGCAAAGCCCGCCGGGGTCTGCATCCAGGAGTTCGCGGACAAGATCCAGGTGGCCGAGATCAGCGTGCCGAGCGCGACCATGGCGGTTGCGAAAAAATGCAGTCTCGGACCGACCCGGTTGAGGCCGAACAGCATGATGCCCAGGAAGCCTGCCTCGAGGAAGAAGGCCGTCAGGACCTCGTACCCCATCAGCGGTCCGATGATCGGGCCCGCCTTGTCCGAGAACACGCTCCAGTTGGTGCCGAACTGATAGGACATGACGATGCCCGAGACGACGCCCATGCCGAAGGCGACGGCGAAAATCGTCTTCCAGAAGTTGAAGAGCTCGAGATAGACCTCGTCCTTCTTCCAAAGCCACAGCGCCTCGAGAACCGCGAGATAGCTCGCGAGTCCTATGGAAAAGGCGGGAAAGATGATGTGAAACGAGACCGTGAAGGCGAACTGAATGCGCGCAAGCACTGTCGCATCGAAGGCTTCAAACACGGGGCGCGATCCTTTCAGCCCGGGCGGTGAGGGCGGAGGCGCAGGAGCCCTTGCATCCCGCACGATCATTCATTCGCTCATCGAGCGGCGGCTCGACTTCATCGTGTGATTGAATTTGATGCAGAATTGCCAAAGGTCAATAACGGGCAGCCCGCCACGTTGTCACACTGCGGCAATGTTTCGCCTGTGGCATTTTGGACCATCTTTTTCGTGCATGTCGTTGTTCCAAAACCCCATGCACACTTTTGGGCGACATGCGCTGGAGGACTACGGTCGCGCCAGATAGGCCTCGGCGAGCTCTGTCCAGAAGGCCGCGCCGATCGGCAGCAGGTCGTCGTTGAAATTGTAGCCCGGGTGGTGGAGCGACTTTTCCTCGCCGGTCATCCGAGACCCGAGGAAGAAATAGGTCCCCGGCCTCTCCTTGAGCATATAGGCGAAGTCCTCGCTGCCCATATAGGGGCGGGCGAGATCGAAGACCTTGTCTGCCCCGGCGAAGCGGATCGCGAGGTCGCGGACGAAATCCGTCTCCGCCTTGTGGTTGATCGTCGCATCGTAGCTTCGCTGGTAGTCGACGGTCGCTTGCATGCCGAAGCTTGCCGCCTGTGCTTCGGCGATCATCCGGATTCGGCGCTCCAGTTCGTCGCGAACGGATGGATCGAAGGAGCGGATGCCGACGACGATCTCCGCCCGTTCCGGAATGATGTTGCTCGCCGAACCCGCGTGGAAGGCGCCGACGGTGACGACGGTCGGGTCCATCGGATGGATGTTGCGCGACACGATGGTCTGCAGAGCCATGACGATGCTGGCGCCGCAGACGATCGGGTCGGCCGTCTCCTGCGGTTCGGCACCATGACCGCCGCGGCCGTGAACGGTGATGCGTGCCTCGTCGACGGCGGCCCCGATCGGACCCTCGCGCAATGCAAACTGCCCGAAGGGGAGATTCGGCGCGTTGTGAAGCGCGAAAACGGCGTCGCATGGGAACTTCTCGAACAGACCCTCGTCGATCATGATCTTCGCACCGCCGAAATTCTCTTCGGCCGGCTGGAAGATGAGGTGGACGGTGCCGTTGAAATTTTTTCGTTCGGCAAGCGCCCGGGCGGCGCCGAGCAGCATCGCCGTGTGGCCGTCGTGGCCGCAGGCATGCATCAGTCCCGGCGTCTTGCTGGCATAGTCGAGGCTGGTTTCCTCATGGATCGGCAAGGCGTCGATATCGGCGCGGATGCCGATCGAACGGGGGCCGCTGCCATTCCTGAGCGTGCCGACGACGCCGGTTTTCGCCAGTCCCGTCGCCACCTCGTAGCCGAGCGCTTCGAGATGGCCGGCGATGAAGGCCGACGTGCGGCGTTCTTCCAGCCCGAGTTCCGGATGGGCGTGCAGGTCCCGGCGAATGGTGACGAGTTCCGGCAAGGCATTGCTGATCGCAGCGGCAATTTTCATCTCAGGCACCACGGGTGGGAATGCGGTTTTCGAAATAGCGGAAGGCGACGACCAGAATGCCGGTCAGACACATGTAGATGAGCGCCAGCAAGAGCAGCGGCTCGTAGGTGAGATAGGTTTCCTGCCGCACCTTGGAGATCACCGCATAGACGTCGACCACGGTGATGGTGGCGACGAGCGGCGTCGATTTGAGTTGCAGCACGGTCTCGCCGTTGAGCGTCGGCAGCGCCCGGTGGACGGCCCGCGGCAGCCAGATGCGCCGGAACTTCGTCCAGCGTCCCATGCCGTAGGCGCGAGCCGCCTCCAATTCTCCGCGCGGCACGCCGGCAAAGGCGCCGCGCATCACTTCGCCCTCGTAAGCCGCGAAGGAAAGCGTGAGCGCCGCCACCCCATACGGCCATGCCTCGCGCAAATAGGGCCAGAGGAAGGAATGACGGATCGCCGGGAACTGCGGAAAGAGAGAGCCGAGGCCGTAGTAGAGCAGCCAGAGCTGCAAGAGCAGCGGCGTTCCGCGAATGACGGTACACAACAGGCGGGCGGGGGCCTTGAGGAACCAGGGGCCCGTCACCTGGACGAGGCCGAGGGGAACGGCGAGCAGGAAGCCGAGGAGTGCGGTGCTGAACAGCATGACCAGGCTGACGAGGATGCCGGAGCCGAGTCTTGGCAAGTAGCGCGGCAGCCAATCCCAACGCATGAAGACGGCGACTGCGACGACGAGGCCGGCGAAGAGGAGCATCAGGACGATGCGATGCGGTTTGAGAAAGTTCTCCGGCTTGGGAAGATCCTCGGGGGCGAGCGCGAGCGCGTGGGTGGTTTCGTCGGTCATCGCTGCTCCGCGAAGCCGCGCCTGGCATGGCGCTCGATGATGCCGATGAAAAGGTTGGAGATAAGCGTCAGGGCGAGATAGAGCGCGCCGGCGGCGCAGAAGAACAGGAAATAGGCCTTGGTCGTGCCGGCCGCCTGGCGGGTGACGAGTGTCAGTTCGCTGAAGCCGACGACGGCAAGCAGCGCCGTGTCCTTGGTGGCGATCAGCCAGAGATTGGCAAGGCCGGGTATGGCATAGGGCAGCATCGCGGGGAGCGTAATGCGCCTGAGAACCTTCATCGGTGACATGCCGTAGGCGCGCGCCGCCTCGATCTGCCCGGCGGGCACCGCCTTGATAGCGCCGCGCAGCACCTCTGTCGAATAGGCGCCCTGGACGAAGCCGATGACGAAGATGCCGGCTGCCAAGCCGCTGATATCGACGGTGCCGATCCCCATGGCGCCGAGGACCTGGTTCAGGAGGTCGGTGCCGGCATAGTAGAGAAGCAGGATGAGGACGAGCTCGGGCACCGCCCGCACGATGGTCGTATAGCACTCGAGCAGGTCGCGCAACACCGGCCCGCCATAGAGCTTGCCGAAGGCGCCGCCGACGCCGAGCAGCAGGCCGAGCGCATAGCCGCCGACGGCGATCTCGATCGAATGCAGGAAGCCCTGCAGCAGAACGCCGCCCCAGCCGGGCGCCGCGAGCGCCAGCAGGCTCCAGTTGATGAAGGGTTCCGCGGCCATCGCCACCCAGCTCCTCGAAGATCAAGGGCCGGCAGCGCTGAAGCTGCCGGCCGGCTACGGCCTAGCCGCCGTAGATGTCGAAGTCGAAATACTTCTTCGAGAAGGCGTCGTAGGTGCCGTTGGCCCGGATCGCCTTGATCGCCGCGTTGATCTTGTCCTTGAGTTCGGTCTCGCCCTTGCGCAGCCCGACGCCGACGCCCGGTCCGAGCACGTCGATGTCCTGGGCGACTTCGCCCTTGTAATCGCAGCATTCCTTGCCCTGATCGCTCTTCAGGAAGGCGTCGAGAGCGATCGCATCGGCCTGCACCGCATCGAGGCGCCCGGCGGCGAGGTCCTGGTTGGCCTCGTCCTGCGTCTGGTACTCCTTGACCGCCACGCCGGCCGGGGCAAAATGCTTGGTCGCATAAGCCTGGTGCACCGTCGCCACCTGCACGCCGAGCGTCTTGCCGGCGAGCCCTTCCGGCGTCGGCTTGAAGTCCTCGCCCTTGGCGCCGATGATGCCTGTCGGCGTGTTGTAGTATTTGTCGGAGAAGTCGATCGTTTTCAGGCGTTCCGCGGTGATCGACATCGACCCGACGATCAGGTCGATCTTCTTCGACGTCAGCGCCGGGATGATGCCGTCCCAGGCGACGGGGGTGATCACGCAATCAAGCTTCGCCTCGGCGCACATCGCCTTCATGAACTCGATCTCCCAGCCTTCCCAGTTGCCGTTCGCGTCCGGCGAGGTGAAGGGCGGGTAGGGTTCGGCTGCAATGCCGACCTTGACCTGTTCGGCCGAAGCGGCAACGGCGCCGGCGATCGACAGGGCGGCGGCGACCGCCAGGAGCTTCAATGTCTTCTTCATGCTGTTCCCTTTTTTGGTTGTTGAGCATTGCTGAATTCAATGAATCGAACTGATGAACTTCTTCAGCCTTTCGGATTTCGGCGCGCCGAAGATCGCCTCGGGCGGCCCCTGTTCCTCGATGATACCGTTGTGCAGGAAGACGATATGGTTGGCGACGTCGCGGGCGAACTTCATCTCGTGTGTGACGAGGATCATCGTCCGCTTCTCGCGCGCAAGATCGCCGATCACGGAGAGGACTTCGCCGACGAGCTCCGGGTCGAGCGCCGAAGTCGGTTCGTCGAACAGCATGACCAGCGGCTGGATCGCCAAGGCGCGGGCGATCGCGGCGCGCTGCTGCTGGCCGCCGGAGAGAAAGGCCGGGTAGGCGTCGCGCTTCTCGTATAGTCCGACGCGGTTGAGCAACCTCTCCGCCGTCTCCACTGCCTCGGCTTTGGATTTGCCGAGCACGTGGACCGGAGCTTCGATGACGTTTTCGAGGATCGTCATGTGCTGCCAGAGATTGAAGCTCTGGAAGACCATGCCGAGCTGGGTGCGGATGCGCTGCACCTGCTTGCGGTCGGCGGGAACCAATCCGCCTTTGCCGTCCGGTTTCAGGCGGATTTCTTCGCCATGGACGGAGACCCGTCCGGCCGAGGGCAATTCCAGCATATTGATGCAGCGCAGAAAGGTTGATTTCCCGGAGCCGCTGCCGCCGATAATGGCGATCACGTCGCCTTGCCGGGCGTCGAGCGACACACCCTTCAGCACTTCCAATGGCCCGAAACGCTTGTGGAGGTCGGTGACCTCTATTGCCTGGGCCGCATCCGTCATCGACAGACGTCTCCGGTCCATCGCAGAGCTTCTCGTGAAGGCATGAAAACAGTTCCCCTGGTCGACTTTTCGTGCAGCATCTTGGGCTTGTCACGCTGTTTCATGAGAGGCATCGTTGCACTTGTGCCGCTATTATTCAAGTGTATAATAACGTCGCCGCTGAATTTTTGGCGCCTCATCTAAGAACGACACCCCCGCAGGAGCCGCGCAATGAGCCTAACCGTCTGGCAGACACCGACGATCGGGCAGAGCGGATGGGAGCGGCCATGAGCCGCCGCAGCTTTCACCGCGCTCCGGAAGGCGAGCGCCGCCAGGAACTGATCGAGGCGACGCTCGACTGCATAGCGGAATTCGGGCTCAAGGGCGCGACGGTCCGGCAGATCGCGGTCCGCGCCGGCGTGACCGCAGGTCTCGTCCGCCATTACTTCGACTCGAAGGATCAGATGGTGGCGGAGGCCTATCGCGCCGTCATTGCCTCGCTCACCGAAAAGGCGAAAAATGTCGAGGGCGACCCGACGACGCGGCTCAAGGACTTCATTGCCATCAACCTCACCGAACCGGTCGCCGACAGCCGCAGCGTCTCGCTCTGGGCCGCCTTCATCAGCCAGGTGCGCGTTGATCCGGTGCTCGCCGAAATCCATCGCGAGGGCTATCTCGCCTTTCGCAACGCGCTCCAGGCTCTGTTGAGCGATTTCCTCGCGGCGAAAGGCAGGCCGGCGGGCCCGGAGGAATGCCGCCGCTACGCGATCGCGGTCAACGGCCTCGTCGACGGGCTGTGGGTGGAAGGCTGTCTTGCCGGCGATCTATTCCGCGACGGCGAGCTGGTCGGCATCGCCATGGCCTCGGTCGAGGCGCTGCTCGGCCTGCCGGTAGAACAATAACAGACGGGAGAAATCACCATGCGTTACGCGTCGATCACCTCGCGCCTGGCGGATCTTGGCTCCGGCAAATGGTCGCTGCACATCCGGGCGCGGCAGCTGAAGGCGAGCGGCGCTGATCTCATCGAGCTCACCATTGGCGAGCCCGACCTGCCGCCCGACCGTGCCCTGCTCGACGAGTGCCAGCGCGCCATGAATGCCGGGCGCTACCGCTATTCGAACGGCCGCGGCGAGCCCGCCATCGTCGCCGCGCTTGCAGAAAAATACCGTCGCCGCCGTGCCGATGTGACGGCGGCGAACATTCTCTGTTTTCCCGGCACGCAGACGGCGCTTTTCGCCGTCATGCTGGGCTTGGCCGAAGCCGGCGACGGCGTGCTCGTCGGCGATCCGCTCTACGCCACCTACGAAGGCGTCATCCGCGCGACCGGCGCTCATCCGGTCCTGGTGCCGCTGAAACCGGAACACGGCTTTCACATGCGGGCGGAAGATCTGGAACGGGCCGTCACGCCCGACTGCCGCGTCCTGCTTCTGAACACGCCGCACAACCCGACCGGTGCCGTTCTGACCGAAGCGGAAATCGCAGTGATCGGCGAGGTGGCGCGCCGCCACGATCTCTGGATCGTCTGCGACGAGGTCTATGAGGAACTGGTTTTCGATGCCGTCTTCGCATCGCCCTTCGACAATCCGGATCTGGCCGACCGCACCGTGGTCGTCTCGTCCATTTCGAAGTCGCATGCCGCTCCCGGCTTCCGCAGCGGCTGGGCCGTCGGGCCGGGGGAATTCACGGAACGCCTGCTGCCGGTTTCGGAAACGATGCTTTTCGGCCAGCAGCCCTTCATTGCCGACATGACCGCCTATGCGTTGACCCACGAGATCGACACGGCGCGCCAGATGCGCGAGGCTTACAGGCGGCGCGCCGGCCGGATAGCGCTGGCTCTCGCCCGGACGCCGGGCGTCTCGGTTCTGCCGCCGGAGGCCGGAATGTTCGCGCTGATCGACGTCGCCGGAACGGGTCTCTCGGGCGAAGCCTTCGCCTGGGCGCTGCTCGAGGAGGAAAGCGTGGCAGTGATGCCGGGCTCCTCCTTCGGTGAGCAGGCGCAGGATTTCGTCCGGGTGAGCCTGACCGTACCGGATGCGGGGCTCGACGAGGCGTGCCGGCGCATCGCCGCTCTTGCCGAACGCTGCACGGATCGAAGGGAGCGCCGCGCATGAGTGCCGAAATGAAAACCGTCGGCGAGGTGCTCGTCGATCTGCTCGAGGCGAATGGCGTCGAGGTCGTGTTCGGCATTCCCGGCGTTCACACGGTCGAACTCTATCGCGGCCTTTCGGCGTCGAAGATCCGCCATGTGACGCCGCGCCACGAGCAGGGTGCCGGCTTCATGGCCGACGGCTATGCACGCGTTAGCGGCAAGCCGGGCGTGGCGCTGGTCATCACCGGGCCGGGGCTTACCAACACGATCACGGCGATGGCGCAGGCGCGGCAGGATTCGATCCCGATGCTCGTCATTTCCGGCGTCAACCGGCGCGACTCGCTGGGGCATGGCCGCGGCCTGCTGCACGAATTGCCGGACCAGCAAGGCATGATGAAGACCCTGGCGCTCTATTCGCACACGCTCATCAATCCGGCTGACCTGCCGCTTGTCGTCGACCGTGCCTTTGCGGTGCTGCTTTCCGGCCGGCCCGGGCCGGTGCATATCGAGATCCCGACCGATGTGATGGCCGAGCGGATCGAAAGCCGGGAGACAAAGCCGGCGGCGGCGACCCGCCCGCGCTCCGACAGCGAAACCCTGCAGAGGGCGGCGATCCTCTGTGCCGAAGCCGCGCGCCCCGTCATCCTCTGCGGCGGCGGCGCACTGACGGCGGAGGCGGAAGTGCGTGCGCTTGCTGAGCAGATCGGCGCGCCGGTGGTCACGACTGTGAACGCCCGCGGCATGCTGGCCGGCCATCCGCTGCGCGTGCCGGCAAGCCCGAGCCTCAAGTCCGTGCGCGCCTTGCTGCGCGAAGCCGACCTCGTGCTGGCGCTCGGCACCGAAATGGGCCAGACCGACTACGACCTCTATGCGGATGGCGGCTTTCCGGCGCTTCAGAACCTGATCCGCACCGATATCGACGCCGCGCAGCTGGCGCGGGGGCCGCAGGCGGCGCTGTCGATCCTTTCCGGCGCAAGGGCGGCAACGGCGGGTATTCTGGGCTTTCTACCCGGCCACACCGCCGCCAGGGATGGCGCGTCGCGGGCCGATGCGGCGCGCAAGGCGGCCCTGAAAGAACTGACGCCGAAGATGCGGGCCGAGGTCGGTATCATCGAGCTGATCTACAAGGCCCTTCCGGACGGCACGATCGTCGGCGATTCGACCCAAGCAGTCTATGCCGGCAACCTCTATTGCGACGCGCCGCGGCAGCGCGCCTGGTTCAATTCGGCGACCGGCTATGGCTCGCTCGGCTATGCCCCGCCGGCGGCAATCGGCGCGGCGGTTGCCGACCGCGCGAAGCCGGTCGTCTGCCTTGTCGGCGATGGAGGCTTCCAGTTCTCCTTGGCCGAGATCGGCTCGGCGGTCGATGCCGGAGCGAGAGTGATCTTCCTTGTCTGGAACAATGACGGCTATCAGGAGATCGAGTCCCACATGGTCGAGGCCGGAGTCACCCCACAAGGCGTGAAGCCGTCGGCGCCGGATTTCCTGCTGACCGCCAAGGCCTATGGCGTCCCGGCCGAGCGGCTGACGGATATCCAGGATTTGCCGCGCGCGCTGGCGGCGGCCGCTTCGCGGCCGGGTCCGTCGCTGATAGAGATCCATCAGGAGAAAACCGCCGGCGCTGGCGGCTGACCGGTGTCAGGCGAGCGCAGATTTGACTTTTGCGGCACGGGATGGTGTTAAGGGCGCCTGCTCGAATCCGGCCATGTTCTTCGACTAGCTTTGTGGGATCGGGCTGAATTTATCTCGCGGGCGCCAAGGTGCCGAGAGAAAGGGATCGCGTCCTCGATGGACCGCTTGGGTGGTGGCAGCAGCAACATGCAGGCCGGCCGGCTTCTTGCCGTGCTGTGGCTGTTCTGCGCTTCCTTTGCCATGCAGGTCATCGCCGTCGGGCAGGGCGTTTCCGGTCGTCTGGGCGCGCAGAGCGGCAGCGTGTCCGCGCCAGACAGCGGATCGTCCGATCGCCCCGCCGCCCGCCAGGTCTCCCGCGCCGTCGCCTTGCCGGAATTGCGCATCGTCGGCGAGCGGTCCGACGGCAAGCTAGCGCTCGGCGGCGATCCGGCCGCGGTCCTTGCGGCCGAAGCGGCGATCCTGCCGATCTATGAAGACATTCGGCTCCTCGTTTTCCCGCGCAAGGAAGGGGCGCCTGGCGCCTGGCATGAGAGCGAGCGCATCCGCGGACCGCCCTCGGCCTAGAATTGCGATTGAGAATTCGGCGGAGGTCCACTCCGGCTCGATGAAACCCAGCCCGATGAGTGCCGCAAGGCGCGTCCGGGCGTTTTTGGAATTTCCACATGCGTACATCCAGATGGGCGGTTCTCGCCTATGTCGCGATCATTATCTTCGGATGCCTCGCGGCGGTGCCGAGCGTTCTGACGCCGGCCATGCGGGAGCAATTCGCTTCCGTGCTTCCCTTCAAGCCGGTCACCCTCGGCCTCGACCTTCGGGGTGGTTCGCACCTCGTGCTCGAGGTCGACGGGGCGGGGCTGCAGAAGGCGCGCCTCAACTCGCTTCTCGACGACACCCGCCGCGTTTTGCGCGGCGAGCGCGTCTCCGCCTCTTCGGCGCGCATCAGCGGCAACAGTGTGACGGTGAACGTCGCGGATCCGGCTGACCGCGAAAAGGTGCTGCCGAAGCTGCAGGAACTCGCCGCCCCCGTCGGCACCGTTGGCTTCGGTGGCTCCGCTGCCGAGCTCAACGTGACGACGAATGGCGACGGGATCACGCTCGCCATGACCGAAGCAGGCCTTGCCGACCGTATGACCAAAGCGGTCGAGCAGAGCCTTGAAATCATCCGCAACCGCGTCGACCAGGTCGGCGTCGCCGAGCCGCTGATCCAGCGCATCGGCTCGAACCGCATTCTCGTGCAGCTGCCGGGCCTCCAGGATCCGACTCGGCTGCGCGAACTGCTCGGCTCGACCGCGCAGATGAGCTTCCACATGCTCGACCAGACGGTCGACATCACGCAGCCGGCTCCGCGCGGCGTCGATATCCTGCCGGGCGCCGACGACGGCAACAAATATCCGGTCGAAAGCCGTATCGCCATTTCCGGCGAACGCCTCGAAGATGCGAAGGTCGGCTTCGACCAGCGCACCAACCAGCCGGTCGTGGATTTCGCCTTCGACTCGCTCGGCGCCCGCCAGTTCGCCGACATCACGCGCGAAAATGTCGGCCGTCCCTTTGCCATCGTCCTCGACGGCAAGGTCTTGACGGCGCCGGTCATCAACGAGCCGATCCTCGGCGGCCGCGGCCAGATCAGCGGCAACTTCACGGTGGAGGAGGCAACGGTCCTCTCGGCGCTGCTGCGCTCCGGTGCCCTGCCCGCGCCGCTCACCATAATCGAGGAGCGTTCGGTCGGGCCGAACCTCGGCAGCGATTCGATCCGCATGGGCCTCTATACGGGCCTTGCCGGTTTTGGTCTCGTCGTGACGCTGATGATCGTCCTTTACGGCGCCTGGGGCATGATCGCCAATGTCGGCCTGGTGCTCCACACCATCCTGACGATCGGCGTTCTCGGGCTGATCGGCTCGACGCTGACGCTCCCCGGCATCGCCGGTATCATTCTCGGCATCGGCATGGCCGTCGACGCCAACATCCTCATCAACGCCCGTATCCGAGAAGAGACGGAAGCGGGCGCCGGTGCGATGAAGGCACTCGACGTCGGCTTCAACAAGGCCTATGCGACGATCCTCGACTCCAACGTCACCACGCTCGCCGGCACGGTGCTCCTGTTCTGGCTCGGCAGCGGTCCGGTCCGCGGCTTCGCGGTCACCATGATGCTCGGCATCATCATCTCGATGTTCACCTCGGTCACCGTCGTGCGCCTGCTAATGCGTGAGGTCGTCGTGCGCCGCAAGATGAAGAAGCTGGAGATCCCGTCGCTCTTCGGACGCGTGCCGCATCTGCCGACCTTCTCGTTCATGAAGCGTCGCTACCAGGCGATCGGTTTCTCGGCCTTCCTCTCGATCAGCTCGGTCATCCTGTTCTTCACGCCGGGCCTCAACTACGGCATCGACTTCATCGGCGGCATCCAGGTCGAGGCGGTGTCGAAGGACAAGATCGACCTGCCGACGCTGCGGCACAGCCTCGAAGAGCTTAATCTCGGCGAGGTGGCGCTGCAGGACTTCGGCGGCGGCCAGTCGGTGCTCATCCGTGTCCAGCGTCAGCCCGGTGGCGAACAGGAGCAGACCGCAGCCTTGAGCAAGATCAAGGATGCGGTAACCAAAGCGATCCCGGGCTCGACGATGGAGCGGACCGAGGTTGTCGGTCCGACGGTCAGCGGCGAGCTGGCGCGTTCGGGCTTTCTCGCCGTCGGCCTCGCCATGGTGGCGATTCTGCTCTACATCTGGTTCCGCTTCGAATGGCACTTCGCCGTCGGCGCGATCGCCGTGTTGCTGCTCGATATCACCAAGACCGTCGGCTTCTTCGCGCTGATGGGGATCGACTTCAACCTGACGGCGATCGCCGCCCTGCTGACGATGATCGGCTACTCGGTGAACGACAAGGTCGTGGTCTACGACCGCATGCGCGAGAACCTGCGCAAGTACAAGTCGATGCCGTTCTCCGATCTCATCGACATGAGCATCAACCAGGTGATCGCACGATGCATCTTCACCTCGATGGCGACGGCACTTTCGCTGGTGCCGATGGCGATCTGGGGCGGTGAGGCGGTGCGCAGCTTCGCTTGGCCGATGATCTTCGGCGTCATCGTCGCGACGACCTCGTCGATCTATATCGGCGGACCGATCCTGCTGTTCCTCAGCCGTTGGTGGAAGGATCGCGAGGCGAGCCGTTCCGGCGCGCAGCAGCCCGGCGCGCCGGCGGCCTGACGCCGCCGCGCCTGTCGCCTACAAGTCAGGGGCAGCCTCGAGGGGCTGCCCCTTTTTCGTCCGAAAGTGCTGTCTTTATCCGAATCGTCACTTGCAGGCCGATTCGGCGCTACCTAGATAGGAAGCGCTCCTGCAGGGGAGCAACGGGATTGTCTACGGGGCAGGCGGAAGCGAATGGGGAAGAATTATTTTTCGCCATATCGCTTTTGTAGTTGACCAAATTGGTAGATTATTCTAGTTTGCAGACCGTGACGCGGAAGGAGTCCGCCTCACATTGTTCATGAAACGCCGCGGCGCTCTGTGCCGCGCCTAGCCAAAGGAGAGTGACATGTCCAGAATCGTCTCGACCGCCGCCTTCTGCGGCTCTCGTTCCCTTTGTCGTGCAACAGTGAAAGGTCTCATTCGCACGCTTTGCCGAATGTGACCTGTCGAACCTGCCGAATTCACCTATTGCCGAGAATTGAAAATATCCGCGCCCGCTGCGTGGAGGAGCGTTATTCGCATGAACAAGCAAGTTATCGAATATGGCGGAGAAGCCGTTGGTGTCGTGGTCCCGGATCAGGACCGGTTCAAGTTCCTGGCGGTCAAGTATCATGTCTGGGATCTCGACGCGAAGCGCTTCGGCTCTGCCGACGAAGCGCGTGCGGCCATAGGGCACCTGCTGGCCGGCCGGACTGCGCCCAAACCGGAGATCGGCGCGGCGTGATTCTGCGCCGCTGCGCAAGCCATGATCCAAGGCGGAGCGTAAGCAGTCTATTACGGGCGGGCACGCCAAAGCGCGTTTCCTGCCGCCGGACGCGCCTGTGGAAAATCCTGTCCGCCGAGGTGAGCGCTGCGAAAAGTGGCCGGTTTGGGCAATAGACGGCGGAGTGAGGCTTGGTTTGCGGAAGGAAAGGGCTTATTTGGCTCTATATTCCGAGCGGGGACGCGAGAGGCGAACTCGCCGTCATGTCGTTTCTGGACCGGATTTGATTATGGGCTTGCGAAATGTGAAGGCCGAGGGGCATTCCCCTAGTGCCATTCTGGACTCGATCGGCCGGACGCTGACGACGGCGACGAACGGCATCAAGGCGCTCGCCGAGCACCTGGCGGCGGACGCAAACTTTGCGCAAAGCCTCGTCAGTGCCGTCGAGTTGATTGGTGACGGGCATGGCCGCGTCGTCGTTTCCGGCGTCGGCAAGAGCGGCCATATCGGCCGAAAGATCGCCGCCACCTTGGCCTCGACCGGCACCTCCGCCTATTTCGTCCACCCGACCGAGGCAAGCCACGGCGATCTCGGCATGGTCACCTCCGATGACGTGCTGATCCTGCTCTCCTGGTCGGGCGAGACGGCGGAACTCGCCAACATGCTCACCTATGCCAAGCGCTTCAAGGTGCCGATCGTGTCGATCTCGTCGAACCGCGACAGCATCCTGGCGCGCAATTCCGAGATTGCCCTGGTGCTTCCAAGAGTGCCGGAAGCCTGCCCGCACGGGCTGGCACCGACGACCTCGGCCATGCTGCAGCTCGCCGTCGGCGATGCGCTGGCGATTGCGCTCCTGGAGCGGCGCGGCTTTTCCGCCGAGGACTTCAAGACTTTCCATCCAGGCGGCAAGCTCGGCGCCCAGCTGCGGCTCGTGCACGAGCTTGCGCATCAAGCCGACCAGATGCCGCTGCTTGCCATCGGCCGGCCGATGAGCGAGGCGGTCATCGAAATGTCGGCGAAAGGCTTCGGCGTCGTCGGCATCGTCGACGGAGCAGGTGTGCTCGTTGGCGTCATCACCGACGGCGACCTGCGCCGGCACATGGCCGGCGACCTGCTCGGCCAGCCGGTCGAAGACGTCATGTCGCATCATCCGAAGGTGGTCCAGGCAGACCTGCTGGCGAGCGCCGCCATGGAATTCATGCAGGAGCACAAGGTGACGGTGCTGTTCCTCGTCGACGAGGCGGGGATGCCCGAAGGCATCCTGCATATTCACGACCTGTTGCGCGCCGGCGTCGCCTGATCTGAGGCGGCTGCCCTCTTTTCCGGTCTTTGCCGGGGCGGCGGATCGACGAAGGCGCCGGGTTGGTTGACGGTGTTGCGGTGCAGCCGCTCGGCGATGGCCTTGGCGCCGGCATCAGTCCCGGCGTCGGAGTAGAAGTTGCCGCGAACCTGGATCGAGGCCGCCATCAGCCGGAACATTGCCGTGCTCAGCTCCGAATCGGGCGGCCGCGGTGCTGTCCAGAACGAATCGAGCGTCTGCTGGTCCGTCAAACCCGCGATGTCGAACACGGCCCTGCCCAGGACTTTCACCGGCTTTCCCTGCTTCAAGGCGTGCAGCCCGGCGGTCGAGTTGACCGTCACCATGCCGGCGCTCTTTTCCGCCAGCAGATCCAGATTTCCGCCGTCGAGATAGATGACGCGCTCGGCCACCCCGAGGGCCGCCGCTTGATGGGCAATGATCCGGCGCCAGGGGATAAGGCTGTTGTCGAGCGGGTGCACCTTGACGGCGAGCTTGTTGGTCGCGGGCGCATGGCGTGCGAAGGAGGCTAAAATATCGGCAATCGCTTCTTTCTGGCTGTTGAAGGGAGAGTGCGCCCGCAATTGGAAATCGGTCTCGAGTTGCAGCGGGTAGACGAAATAAGGCGCGCATGCAGATGTGAGCGAGGCGACCAGCCCGTCTGCGGCTTGCTGGTGGCGCTTGCTTGCAGCCAGGCGTCTTACCCAGCCGGCGTATTCCGCCAGCGGATGAAAGATCGCGTGCCGGCGATAACCCGGAAAAAGAAACCAGAAGAAGACATTCGGTAGATTGTAGAGGAGGTCATAGGCCGCTTCGGCCAGGAAGGTCTGCGTGTGCCGCCGCCGCCAGTCCGGCTCCGGCAACCCAGCCGCCGCTTGCACGATCTGTTCCGGATCGACGGGGAAATGCGAATTGGACGACATGCCGCTTCGCTCGAGCGTCAGCCAGTCGGGCCTGAGATAGCCCATCTCGACGACGAAGACTTCGATCCCAACATGGCGCGCGGCAGCGATTGCGATTCTATGGTAGGGACGCTCCTCGCCGAGAAGGACGAGATCGCTGACGGATTGGCGACGGAGGAATGATTCCACATAGGCGCCCCAATCGGCGAGCGAGCCGCGATAGTTGTGCGCGCCGCCCCGCCGCCAGAAGATCTGGTCGCCCGCATTGAGATTGATGCGCAGGCATGTATGGCCGAAAGCCTCGAGCCGCGTCGCGATCTTGGCGAAGATCGGCGAAGACGGGCCCTGCAGGAACAGGAATGTCCGCCGTGGCTGCTGCTGGATCGTGGTGCCTGCCGTCATGCTATTGCAGCGCGTCCCTGTGCAGATTGGCGTGCTTGAGCAGGGCACGCAGAAGGTTCCACGGGTCCTCGTCCTGCGGCGCTTTGGGCCGGTGATTTGCCGGACGCGCCTTGGCAAGCGGCACGATGAAATAGTCCGTGCGCGGGTCGGGAAAGGGATCGGCGAAGGACTTAAGAAGCGGGGCGTGATCGCCGTAGAAGACGAGCCATACCGGGCGGTCCAGCCTGTCGAGACCGTCGACGAGCTTCCTCAGCGCAGCATCCGACTGCTCCAGGATCGCCAGGTAGATGTCGACCGGGTTCGTAAGCGTTCCGACGCGGCCGGGTTCCCAGGGCCCGTGATTGGCCATTGAGGCAACGAAGAAGAGCCCGCTTTCGTCGTCGGCGAGCTTCCGCGTCTCCTCCAGAACTCTCGCCGTCAGGGCGGCATCGGAAACATACAGTCCGTCTTGCGCGGCATCATGAGCGAAGGCGTCGAGCATGGTCAGCGTGTCGAAGCCAAGCACCGGCATCGCCTTGTGGCGCAGGAAGAAGGTCCGGTCATAGGGATGGATGAAATGCGTGCGCCAGCCGGCGCGCTTTAGCTTTCCCGGCCAGACGACGTCCGCATAATGGGCGGCGCGAAGATAGGGATAGCTCGCATCGACATGGATATCGTCCGGCACGAGGCCGCTCAACACCGCGAATTCGGTGCGCAGCGTATAGCCACCCTCGAAAACATTGCTCAACCGCCCCCACTGCACCGCCTGCTGGCGCAGCCTGTCGATCGCCGGCAGCTTGATCGTATCGACGCCGAAATGCCGCATGTCGATGAAGGATTCCGATTGCCAGACGACGATCAGCGGCGCCTCATCATGGCCGATCAGTTCATGGACGGCGGCGCGAAGGCGTTCGGAAAGTTCTGCGACGATCTTCTCGCGCTTGACCCCAAGCCAGACGATGAAATGGAAGACCACCGAGCCGAAGGTGCCGAAGCGCACCGTGCTCATCTTGACGTTGACCTTCTTGCCCACCAGCCGCTGCACGAGAGCGGCCGTCGGACGGTTGACCGGGCCGTAGAACAGCAGAAGCCAGGGCCCGGCGGCGACCGCGATCAGCACTAGGACCCAGAACAGCTTGTCGCGCGCCGGCAGGATGCTCGGCTCGAGATACATATAGAGACCCGAGACGCCGAACACGTAGAGGAAGGCGACGATCCAGAACAGGATGTTCAGCGAGGTCGCATAGAAAATGCTCTTGTATTTGAACACGTCGGCGACGAGCGCGATGTCGGAGAAGACCAGCGGCTCGCGGATGAACTTGAACTTCGCCCGGGAGATGCCGGTGAAGATGATGAAGAAGCTCATTACGCCGGCAGCCGCGTAGAGCGGCCTCCAGGAGATCGCGAAGAAGCCGGCAAAGACGAGCGCGATCACTGGCAGTCTGGCCAGCGCATCGATGATATCCTGGTTGCGGCCATGCGGAGAGGCGTTCTTCCGACGCTCGCGTGCGGGCAAGGCGAAGCGGTCGGTGAAGAAGATCACCCCGCAGGACAGCAGGTAACAGCCGAGCGTCAACGCTGCGGGATAGTCGTGCAATTCAAAGGGAAGTAGCGCCAATCCGTTACCTTCGAGCCTTTCCGCACCTCGCCAGCAGGTCTCCGCCCGACACTTAAATGCTAACCACTGCAGGCACAAGCGCGGCAGAGATCTCCACGGTCACCGTCCACGGCAGCGCGCGATCGCCCGGTCGAACCACCAGTTGATCAGCGGCCGAACGGCGGGGCCGAAGCGCCCGAGGAGGAAAAGCGGGAGGCCGAAATAGATCTCGAACCGTCTTTTTTCGACGCCGTCGGCGATCTTCCTGGCAACGGCCTCGGCGCTCCAGGGGCGGACGACACCCATCACCACGCTTGCCTCCGGCGGGCGCTCCGCGATTTCCCGCTCGAACTGCGGCGTTTCCGTATCTGGCGGAAAGCCCACCGATATGTCGACGCCATGGCAGCGCGCTTCGCTGCGCAACGCCTCGGCAAAACCGCGCAGCGCGAATTTCGACGCGCAATAGGCTGTGTAGCCGTAGATGCCGATAAGTCCGGAACCCGAGGAAATCATCACGATGTGACCGCTGCCCCGCTGCGCCATGTCCGGATAGACGGCGCGTACCGCGTTGACGGTGCCGGAAAAATTCGTGTCCATCTGGCGGCGGAAGGCCTCGCTCGACGCTTCCAGAAACGGCGCCGGTTCGACAATGCCTGCGGAGGTCACGAGAATGTCGCAGGGGCCCAGCGCCTCGACGCAGCGGCCGATCGCCGAGTCGATTTCGGCCTCGTTCGCGACATCGGCGGTTTCGATGTGAATGTCGGCGGCCTTAGCGCCATGCTTGGCAACGAGCTTCTCAGCCGCGAGCTCCAGGAGATTGCGCGAGCGCGCAATGAGCGACAGCCGCGCGCCGCGGCTCGCATAAAGCGCCGCGAGTGCCAGGCCGATTCCGCTGGAGCCGCCGGTTATGATCACATGGGTCATGCAGCAACCTGCCTGGCGCCGCGGCTCGACGCGGCCACGATGTCTAGCGCGCCGAGAGCGCCTTCAGCATCTGATCGATATCGACCCCGCCGAGGCCGAAATTCCGTTGGATGAGATCGTTCAGCCGCTCGGCCGTCAGCGCTACAGTGCGGCGGATCTGCTCCTCCGAATGCTCGCTGGTGATGAAGAAGCGCAGCCGCGCCATGCCCTCCGGAACGGCGGGATGGATGATCGGCAGCACGTTGACGCCGGCGGCGAGCAGATCGTTCGAGAGCTGTACCGCCCTGAGCGAATCGCCGACGATCACCGGCACGACCGAGTAACCGCCGCTCAAGCCCGTATCGAGACCGGCCTCCTTGGCGAGTTTCAGGAACAGGGCGCCGTTGCGCCTCAGTGCTGCGGTACGCTCCGGCTCCCCTTCGAGCACATCGAGGCTCGCCACGGCCGATGCGCCGAGAACGGGCGCCAGGCCGACGCTGTAGACGAACCCGCCGGCCGACGCCTTGAGGACGGCCGCCAGTGCCGCGCTGCCGGCGATATAGCCGCCGCAGCTCGACGTGGTCTTCGACAGGGTTCCCATCCAAATGTCGACCTCGTGCGGATCGACTCCGAAATGTTCGGCGAGACCCTTGCCCCGCCGACCCAGGACGCCAAGCGAGTGGGCCTCATCCACCATCAGCCAGAAGCCGAATTCCGCCTTGAGCTTCAGAAGTGCAGGCAAGTTGGCGACATCGCCGTCCATCGAATAGATGCCTTCGACGATCACCATGACATGGCGATAGTCGCCGGAAACGGTGCGCAGCACATGTTCGAGGTCGGCCGTATCATTGTGCTTGAACAGGCGGCGCGCGGCGCCTGAAAGCTTAATGCCGGCAAGAGCGCTGTTATGGATGAATTCGTCATGGATGACGAGGTCCTGCGGCCCCAGCAGACAGCCTATGGCAGCCACATTGGTGAGATAGCCGCTGACAAAACAGACGGCCGCCTCGACGCCGTAGAAGCGCGCGATCCGCTCCTCAAGCTCGACATGCACCGGTCGTTCACCTGCCACGAGCCTGCTCGCCGACGCCGAAATTCCAAAGGTTTCGATCGTCTCGCGCGCCTTGTCGAGCACGTGGGCGTGTTTGTTGAGCCCGAGATAATCGTAGGACGCGAAGTTGATGAGCTTGCGGCCGTCGATCACGGTCGTCGCGCCGGCGGCCGTCTGGTGCGCCCGATAGAACGGATTGCCGATGCCGAGCTGCTCGCTCGCGAACTTCTGCGCCTGCACCTGCTTAAATTCCGGCAGGTCTTCGAAGCGCGCCTGGTGGCGGCGCGGGGCAGGCGGCAACTCCCGCTCCGAGCGCGCCATGCGGTTGCGCTCGGAGGATTGATGAGTGTTCCTCATCCTGTCCAGCAGGTTCTCCTTTAGGCTGCTGTTCATTTTGGAGAAGGTCTGGCCGTTTCCGTCCTTGCTCATTGGCTCAGTGCTTTTTCCTTGACTGCTCCGATATGGCGTTGCGTCAGTTCGGTGACGAGCTTGTCGTCGGCCGGTTCTGCATCGCCGCTCTGATCGCGCTTGCTGACCTTTTCATACAGCTTGCGGGCCACGTCGCCGACGGTCGTGTTGTCGGCAACGCCGCTGAGCGGCATGTCGAAGCCGGTATTCTGCTGGAAGCTGATGCCGAGCTCGACCGCCATCAGGCTGTCGAGACCGATTTCCTTCAGGATCTTGCCGCGCGTCACCGTATCCTTGGCGACACGGAGAATGGCGGCGATCTCGCCGGCCACCAGATCGAACAGGATATCCTCGGCCTCCTGCGGCGACTTGCCCTCGATCATCGCCACCAGGTCCATCTTAGTACCCTCGGTGCCGGAGGCGTGCTGGTCGGCGCTGCGCAGGATCACCTCGAAGAGGGCGTTCTTGGCAACCGGCAAGTTGCGTGCCGCCGCCCAGTCGATCTCGGAGATCATCACCACGGCGGCATCGACGCTGCCCGGATCGGCGGCGATATGGCTTTCGACCATGTCGAGTGCCATCTGCGCCTTGAGCGCCGTCTTGCCGATGCGCTTGGAAAGAAGGTCGTTCACGTCGGCGTTCTGCGTCAGGTAACCCGCGTCGGCGATGGCGCCGAAGCCGACGGCCAGGCCGGCCAGCCCCTCGGCGCGCCGTGCGCGGGCGAGGCCCTCGAGATAGCCGTTGGCCGCGACGTAGTTCGCCTGGCCCGGATTGCCGACGAGGGTGGTCGCGGAGGAGAACAGGATGAAGTTGTCGAGCCGATCCTTCCGCGTCAGGCGGTCGAGCATCGCCGCGCCCTTCGCCTTCACCTCGATGACCGGTCGGTTTCGCTCGCGATTGAGATTGCTGATCAACGCATCGTCGAGCACCATTGCCGCGTGCACGATCGAGCGCAGCGGCGCCTGCGCCCGAAGGTTCGCGAGGAGCGCTTCGACGGCAGCGGCGTCGGTTACGTCGCAGGCGTGGAGCGATGCCGTCACGCCGGCCTTTTTCCAGCGGTCGACCATCGCGTTCGTGGCGGCATCCGGCTGGCCGCGGCGTGAACAGAGGGCGATGTGGCGGGCGCCCTTCTCGACAAGCCAATTGGCGGCGACAAGGCCGAAGCCGCCGATGCCGCCGACGACCAGATGCATGCCGTCAGGATCGACCTTCATGCCGCGACGCGGCTTGGCGGCGATCTCGTGCTTGCCGGCGACCGGCGGCAGTACGACGATCTTGCCGATATGGCCGGCGTTCTGCATTAGCCGGAAGGCATTGCCGATCTCGTCGAAATCGAAGGCGCGATAGGGAAGCGGCGTCAGCCGGCCCTCGTCGAACAGCGAACCGATCTCCATGAAGATGCGCTTGGTCAGCTCCGGCTGGTTGACGAGGAGCTGGTCGGCGTCGATGCCGAAATAGCTGACATTGCGGCGGAACGGCCTGAGACCGATCTTGCTGTCCGCGTAATAGTCGCGCTTGCCGAGTTCCAAGAACCGCCCGAACGGTTTGACGAGGGCGAGACTCTGCTCCATCGCCTCGGCGAAGAGCGAGTTGAGGACAAGGTCCACCCCTTCGCCGCCGGTCACGGCGCGAACGTCATTGACGAAGCCGAGCGTCCGGGAATCGAAGACGTGGTCGGCCCCCAGCATCGTCAGGAACCGCCGCTTCTCGCGGGTTCCGGCTGTTGCGATGACCGTGGCGCCCTTCAGCTTGGCAACCTGGAGTGCGGCAAGACCGACCCCGCCGGCAGCGCCGTGAATGAGGATCGTCTCGCCCGCCCGAATCCGGCCGAGCTCGACCATCGCATAATAGGCGGTGAGGAAGGCAACCGGCAGGGTGGCGGCGGCCACCGGGCTGATCGTCTGCGGCAGCTTGGCGACGCCCGCCCGAGAGACAACGGCATGCGTCGAGAAGGCGGCTGAGGCGATCGCCATCACCGCATCGCCGACGGCGAGATCGTCGACGCCCTCGCCCACTTCGAGCACATGGCCGGAAAGTTCCATGCCGATCGTCGCGCCGGCAAAGCCGTCTTCGAGCGCCTCTTCCGGCAGCAGGCCCATGGCCCACATGACGTCGCGGAAGTTAAGCCCCGTGGCGGCGACGGAGACGACGATCTCACCCGGTCCGGCCCTAGGCACGTCGGTTTCTTCCCAGGCGATGCTGCTGACCTGGGAGCTGACGCGCTGGCGAATGGTCGCAGCCGGGAAAGCGCTGGTCTTGCCTTCGGTCTTGACTGCCGGACCGGCGACGGCCCGGATTTCCGAAATCAGTCCCGCTGCCCGATCGAGCAGCCATTCGCGGTTGGAGCCTTCAATGGTGAGCAGCGGCAGCGCCGAGGCAAGCAACTCCTCGCGGGTTACTCCGGAATGTTCGGAGAGGTCGAGCGCGTGGACGTCGAGGAACTCATACTCGTTCTGCAGCACGCGGACGAATGTCCACAGTCCCGAATTGACGCCCGAGCTTGCCGTCTGAGCCACCGGAGCGCCGCCCGGCGCCACCAGCACGAGGCGGGGACGCCCGGCGCCGGTCGGCTCCACGTTCGCGAGGCGCTGCTTCAGCGCTTCGGCAAAGGCGCTAAGCGCCAGCACCTGCGTCTGCAGCAAGTCGGAGTCGGCGTCGCCGGCGGGATCTGCCGTTGCAGAGACGAAAACCGCGCGGACCGGCTTTTCGCCGAGCCTGTCGAGCGCTGCCCCGAGCACGACGACGTCGGCAGCCATGTCGCCCGACACGACGACCGGAATGGCCTCGGCAGGACCGGAGCCGCGCGGTGCGTCTTTTTCGATCAGCAGATAGGGACCAACGCCAGACTCCCTTGCCATCGGCCGCGCTGTCGCGGTGCAGCGCGCCTCGATCAGGATTATATTGCCGTGCGGGCATTCGCGATCGCCGACGCTGACATCGTCAAGTTCGAGATCGGCCAGACATTTCTGCCAATGCGATACCGCGGCGAGCCTGCCGATCGGGAACTCCGCCGTCTGGCTGCGTTCGAACCAGCCGTCGGAGAGGCCGAGCGCAAAATCGCCGAAGATCGACGGAGCACTGACGGCGGCAACCAGCGCGCCGCTTTCCCGCAGCATCGAACGAAGCGCGGTGCGGACATCGGCTTCCTCTTCGATCAATCGATAAAGGTTGTCCGAAGCGCTGACGGCGAGATCGAAGGGTCCGATCCCGGCGAATTCGCTCTTCTTCAGAATGCGCACATGCGCGTCTTCCTCGAAAGCGATCTCGAGATTGCGTTGCGCATTGTCCCGCGGCTCGAGGACCGACAGGGTCGTTCCATGCCGTGCCGCCAGATCGGCCAAGCGCCGCGTGAAGCCGGCGGAGACGCTGCCGAACTCGACGATCCGCAGGCGCGCGCCGCCAACCTGTGCGGCGAGGGCGCGCTCGACCATGCCGAGGACCTGATCCATGCGCGAACGGCTTGCCACCGAGTGAACGGCCTGATGATCGAGCGTCGCCTCGCTGATGAAGCCGGCGTTGAAGGCCGCCGTTTCGCTCCCCGCCGCTCTGGCCAGCAACAGGTCGAGGCGGCTCAGCGCTTCCGCATAGGCGTTGTTGACCAGCACCGCTTCGACGGCGCGGTCGGGACGCTCGCCATAGAGTTCGCCGAGGATCTCCTCGACGGACGGCAGCGTGAACTCCGGCGCGATTTTCCAGCTGTCGTCCTGATGTTCGCAGAGCCCGGCATCCTCGAGCGCGTAGAGGCAGTTCGACAGGAAGCACTGGAAGGCGAAGTCGCCCGGCAGGCCGGCGACCTGGACCGCGCCTTTGCCACGCGCCAGCTTGAGCGCGATTTCATGACAGGCGCGATAGATCGCCGCGTTGAAGAGCAGCGTCGCGTTGTCGACGCCGCTTTCGGCGACCGATTCCGTCAGCTTCGCGGGCACCGCGCCTTTAAGTGTCGTGCCCGGCACGATCACATTGGACAGAACCGTCTCGTAGTGGAAGGACAGGCCGTCGAGCGTCTTGTGCTTGCGCAGATAGGTGCGGCGGAAACGACAATCGTCGAAATGCGCGATCGCTTTGCCGCTTGCGTCGAAGAAGTGGAATCGGGCCTTGATCGAATTGGCGCTGACACGGTCGATCTCGATCGTCGCGCGCGCAATCGGCGTGCCTGCATTGACGACGCGCACCGAACCGAAACGGACCGGGATATAGGGCGCGCCGCCCTTGTCGCCGGTGAAGCGGTCGAAGAGCGCGACCAGCCCGTGGAAGGTCGCGTCGACGGAGATCGGATTGAGCGCGTAGGTGACGAGGGGGTGCCCCGGCCCGGCCGGAGCCTTCAGCTCGACATCGACCAGCCGGTCCCCATACGCGATCGCCTTGGCGAGCAATTGGAAGCGTGGACCGTAGTCGAGCCCGAAGTGCCTGGCCGTGTCATAGGCCTTTTCCGGAGTGACGGTGCCGGTCTTGGCGAGACCGGAGAAGGAGGGCCGTGTTCCGTTGGCAACGGATATCGGCTTGCGGCTTCTAGCCACCGCATGCACCGTCCAGTCGTCCTCCGACAGGCGCTCGCGCGACCGGATCTCGATGTCGCCGGTTTCCGGCGACAGGATGGTCGAGAGTTCCATCATCCGGCTGTCGCTGAGCTCGAGCGGCCGGACGATCTCGAGATTGGTGATCTCGACCTCGTCGCTGCCGTAATATTGCTGCGCGGCGGAGACCGCCACCTCGATGAAACCGCTGCCCGGCAGGATCGCCTTGCCGTCGACGACATGTTCGGCGAGATCCGGGAAAAGATGGCCGTCGATATGGTTTTTCCAGCTGCCGCTATTGGGGTCGCCGCGCCAGCCGGTCAGGCGGTAGGGCTTGCCGGAGCGACCGAAAAGGTCGGTCGCGTCGGTGGTCGCCTGCGGGCGCAGTTCGACCGGTTCGAAGGGCAGGCTCGGCAGCTCGATGAAGGCGTCGCGCTTGCCATAGACGCGCAAGCCGTCGACCGCCGCACCATGGGCGACCGCCCGCGCCATCGACGCGGAGATCGGGTCCTGACCCCTCTCGCCGGCATCGCGAAGCAAGGTCGGCACGACAGTTGCCGGAACCGCCGCCTGCTTGATCGTCTCCTTGACGTAGGAGGCGAGGATTGGCCGCGGGGAAATTTCGATGAACAGCCGGCAGCCGAGCGCGAGCGCCGCATCGGTGGCCGCCTGGAAACGCACCGGCTCGCGGACATTCTTCCACCAATAGTCCGGATCGAGCTCGGTACCGTCGAGCGCGCTGCCTGTGACCGTCGACAGATAGGTCAGTTCCGTCCGGCGCGGGGCGATATCGGGGATATCGGCGAGGAACGCCTCTTTCGCCTGGTCGATGATCGGATGGTGGAACGGGTAGTTGATGTCGAGGATCTGAACCGGGATCTTCGCCTTGCGGGCGGCGTCGCGGAAGGCACTGACCTCCTGCGCCGGCCCGGAAATCGTCACCGAATTATGCGCGTTGACGGCTGCGACGCAGACTTCGCTGAGGCCGCGCGCCTCAGCAAAGGCGCTGGCCGCCTCTTCGCCGAGCATCACGGCCGCCATCGTGCCCTGGCCCGCCAGCAGGTCCTGATGCAGCGAGCGCTTGGCGACGATCGATACGGCATCGACCAGCGACAGGGCGCCTGCCGCATAGGCTGCGGCAATCTCGCCGACCGAGTGGCCGAACACCGCGGCCGGCTTGACACCCATCGCCACGAGCGAGTCGGAAAGCGCAGCCTGGATCGCAAACAGCAGCGGCTGGGCGACCTTGGTGTCGGCGAGCTTCTTGTCGAGCTCCGGATCGGTCAAAAGGTCCTTGAGATCGATTTCCGAGTGGAACTTGAAGAGCGCGCTGACCGAGGTGAAGGACTGGCGGAAATGCAGGTTTTCGCGGAAGGCGTCGACGCCCATGCCGGCCCATTGCGAGCCGTTGCCGGAGAAGACGAAGGCGACCTTGGCATCCTTGACCGGCGCCTCGCCGATTTCGCCGATATCGGAACCGGGATTTTCCAGCTGGCTGGCGATCGCCCGGACGATATCCTCGGGGTGGTCGCTGCGCGCCGCAAAACGGTGGCGCATATGGGTGCGATTCGCACCCGAGGCGGCGATGATGGCGCGGGTCTCGTCCTTGGAAGCGCCCGCCAAGGCCGCCTTGTAGTCCTTGAGCAGGTTCTCGAGGCTCGTTTGCGTGTGGGCGCTGGCAAGGAACACGTGGCCCGCCGATGCCGCCTGCGTCCTTTCCTGCGGGACCGGATCCGGATCGCTGATGACGACATGCGCATTGGCGCCGCCGAAGCCGAAGGAGTTGATGCCGGCGAGCCGGGTGCGCTTGCTCTTCAGAAGCTCGATCGGATTGGCCGTCACGCGGACGTTGAGGCCCTCGAAATCGATATGTTCGTTCGGCGTGTCGAAATGCAGCGATGCCGGAAGGTAGTTGTGCTCGAGCGCCAGCACCGCCTTCAGCATGCCGAACAGGCCGGAGGCGGGCTCGGTGTGGCCGATATTCGACTTGATGGAGCCGATCGGCACCGGCGCGCGGCGCTTGGCGCCGATGACGGTGCCGATGGACCACACTTCGGCCGGATCGCCGACCTTGGTGCCGGTGCCGTGGCCTTCGACGAAGGCCACCTGGTTGGCGTCGATGCCGTTGCCGTCGTAGATGCTCTTCAGCAGATTGGCCTGCGCCTCGCGCGAAGGCAGCGAGATGCCGTTGGTGCGGCCGGCCGAGTTGACGCCGGAGGCGACAATCCTCGCATAGCTCCTGTCTCTTTCGCGGCGAGCGCGGTCGGAGCGCCGCAGCACGAAGACGACGCCGCCCTCGGCGCGGACATAGCCGGCGCCGTCATTGTCATAGGCGCGGCAGAGGCCCTCCGGCGACAGCATGCGCGCCTGGGCGAAGCCGACGAAGGGAAGCGGATGAGCGAGAATATTGACCCCGCCGACGATCGCCGTGTCGATCTCGCCGGCATTGAGCGCCCGCATCGCCTGGTCGAGCGCGACGAGCGAGGAGGAACAGGCGGTATCGACCGTCATGCTCGGGCCGCTCAGCCCGAAGACATGCGAGATGCGGTTGGAGACGATCGACAGCGTGTTGCCGGTCATGAAATAGGGGCCGGCGGCCGCCGGGTCCTCGACCGTCAGGTTGGCATGATCGAGGCTCGATGCGCCGATATACACGCCGACATTCTCGCCGTTGAGCGACGCGACCGAGATATTCGCGTCCTCCAGCGCGCGCCAGGCGAGTTGCAGCAGCACCCGCTGCTGCGGGTCCATATACATGGCCTCGCGCTGCGACATGCCGAACACGGCCGGGTCGAAATCGTAGATCGTGTCGAGAACGCCGGCGGCAAAGGAATAGGTCTTGCCCTGCATTCCCATGACCGGGTGCCAGAAGCGCGCCAAGTCCCAGCGGTCGCCCGGCACGCTGGAGACGGTGCACATGCCTTGACGGAGAATTTTGAAGAGCGCCTGCGGCGATTGCGCTCCAGGTGCCAGGCAGGCACGCCCTATGATTTCAACAGTCATGTATGATCGAACGCTCTGAGAACTGCCGTTAAATTGATCCAGTCAATCGCAACGTCAAACGAAAATTGCAACCGGCGATACTTTTGCTGGGCGCTTTTCCCCTTTTTTGTACCCCCTGCTGCATTAGGGAGCTTTTAACTGATAGGGCCTAGCTTTCAACCCCAAAGGACTAGATAAACGGCCTGCAATCCCCGTCCAACACAATTACGGCGACAGCTCGTAACCGTTTTCGAGGGCGGTATGGCCGGAAAGGCGCAGTGCCGAATATTTTGGCCCGCTTCACGGCGGGTGACTTGTTGTGGAACGGCGATTGTGCTTTTCAGGGACCGGCGGATTCCTGCCGGGAAGAATGCGGTGCAGATTTTTGAACGGAATCATCGCTGTGCCGAATACGGAGTATCGTAGTGAAACGAGTGACTGCCCTTCTGCTTTGTACCGCGCTTGCGGGATGTCAGGCTGTACCGGGCGAGGGGCCGCTGACCAGCGATATCGTCGCAGAAGCCGGCCAGTCGGGATCGCAGATCGGCAGGAAGAACGCCACCGTTTTCGACATCATTGATATCGATGGCCAGTCCGCGCGGCTCGTTTCCGAATATGTGGCGACGACGCTGAGCCGCCGCTTCGGCATCGGCGGTGGCGTCGGCCAGGTGGTGATCGGCGTCGGCGACCAGCTGAAAGTCACGATTTTCGAGGCGGGCAGCGACGGGCTGTTTTCCACAACGGAATCGAAACAGACGAGCATTGATCTCGTCGTCCAGCCGGACGGCAAGGCGGCGATCCCCTACGTCGGCTCCGTTCGCTTCGCCGGCCTGACGCTGGAACAGGCGCGCCAGGCGATCCTCGACGCCTTGAAGCAAAAGGCCGTCGAGCCGGACGTCATCGTCACCTCGACGTCGACCGCGTCGCGCATCGTCACCGTCTCGGGCGCCGTCGGCCGCCCCTCGGTGGTGCCGCTCAATCTTGTCAGCGAAACCATTAACGAGGTGATCGCCAAGGCCGGCGGTCCCTCGGCGCAGCCCTACGAGACCTATGTGACGCTGGTGCGCGGCAAGAAGACCGGAACGGTTCTCTTGAAGTCGATCATCGAGAGCCCGTCGGAAAACATCCATGTGAAACCGGGCGATCAGATCTTCGTCACCCGCGACCCGCGCACCTTCACGGTCCTCGGCCAGGTGCGCGCCAACCAGCGGGTCGAGTTCGGCGCCAACGACCTGAACCTGCTGGAAGCGGTGGCGCTCGCCGGCGGCGGGTCGGATCGGACCATCGATGCAAAGGGCTATTTCGTCTTCCGCTACGAGGAGCCGGACATCGTCATGAGTTTGCTCGGCCGGGAGCGCTTCAACACCATGCTGAGCAAGGGCATGCAGCCCGACAGGGTCGGCCGCTATCCGATCGTCTACCGCTTCAACATGACGAACCCGGACAGCCTGATCGTCGGACAGACCTTCCCGATCAAGAACCGCGATGTCATCTACGCCTCGCGCCATCCGTCGGTCGACATCACGAAGTTCATGGAGTTCATCGCGCGGCCGATCGGCATTGCGAATTCCGGCGTCAACGTGGCTGACAACATCAACGATCTCAACAATTGATGGCCGCGCGGGGCAGTCCCCTGCGCGCCACGCTCCCCGCGACCGAAGCGGCACCGCCAGCAACATCCTTGAATCGATTGCCTTGATCGGCTTGCATGAGTTCGTGCCGAAGCGGCAGCGGCCGGCGAACATGCTTGCCGCCTCGCGCGTTCTGTGATTGATCTTGCAGGATTAAATCGATTTGCCGGCTCTGCCGGTCGGCGATCGCGAGGAGTGGCCCATGGCTGAAGACGCCCTGATCGTCATCGACATGCAGAACGACTTCTGCCCCGGGGGCGCGCTTGCCGTGGCGGGCGGCGATGACATCGTGCCGATCGTCAACCGCCTGATCGAAGCCGCGCCGCACGTCATCCTGACGCAGGACTGGCACCCGGCCGGGCATTCGAGCTTCGCTTCGAGCTATCCCGGCAAGGCGCCTTTCCAGACGGTGACGATGCCCTATGGCGAACAGACGCTCTGGCCGGATCACTGCGTCCAGGGAAGTCCGGGAGCCGATTTTCATCCCGGCCTGCGATGGACGCCGGCGGAACTGGTGGTGCGCAAGGGCTTCCGCACGGGCATCGACAGCTATTCCGCCTTCTTCGAGAACGATCATCGGACCCCGACGGGGCTTGCCGGCTACCTGCGCGAGCGCGGCATCTCCAAACTGTCGCTCTGCGGTCTGGCAACGGATTTCTGCGTCGCCTATTCGGCGCTCGATGCGGTTGCCCAGGGTTTTTCGACCTCCGTCGTGCTCGGTGCCTGTCGCGGCATCGATCTGAACGGATCGCTGGCCGCGATGACCGGGCGCATGCGCGACGCGGGCGTTGAACTGATCTAGCCGCGCCGGCGCAGGATCAATCGATCGCCGCGGTCCCATGGCGATCCAGAAGGAGCGAAGTCTCAGATGCCAAAGACCGATATCGCGCGGCGGGTCTATAACCACACCTGGAAGCTCGACCCGATCATCCGCAGCCTGTTGGACACGGACTTCTACAAGCTCCTGATGCTGCAGATGATCTGGCAGCTCTATCCGGATGTCGACGCGACCTTCTCGCTGATCAACCGCACAAAAACCGTGCGGCTTGCCGAGGAAATTGACGAACAGGAACTGCGCGACCAGCTCGATCATGCCCGCACCCTGCGCTTCACCAAGAAGGAGATGATATGGCTAGCCGGTAACACATTCTACGGCCGCAAGCAGATCTTCTCGCCGGAATTCCTCTCCTGGCTCGCGAAGTTCCGCTTGCCCGAATACGAGCTGTCGCGCCGCGACGGCCAGTTCGAGCTGACCTTCCGCGGCCGCTGGGTCGAGACCACCATGTGGGAGATCCCGGCGCTGGCGATCATCAACGAACTGCGCTCGCGCGCCGCGATGAAGGGCCTCGGTCCCTTCACGCTCGACGTGCTCTATGCGCGCGCCAAGGCCAAGATGTGGTCGAAGGTCGAGCAACTGCGGCACTATCCGAACCTGCGGATTTCCGACTTCGGCACCCGCCGCCGGCACAGCTTCCTGTGGCAGCGCTGGTGCGTGGAGGCGCTGAAGGAAGGCATCGGCGCCTCTTTCTCCGGCTCGAGCAACGTGCTTCTCGCCATGGATAACGATCTCGAGGCGCTCGGCACCAACGCCCACGAACTGCCGATGGTGGCCGCAGCCCTTGCCCGCAACGACCGGGAGCTCGCCGCCGCCCCCTACAAGGTGCTGCAGGACTGGAACCAGCTCTATGGCGGCAATCTGCTGATCGTTCTGCCGGATGCCTTCGGAACCGCCGCCTTCTTGCGCAACGCGCCCGACTGGGTGGCGGACTGGACCGGCTTTCGGCCCGACAGCGCCCCGCCGATCGAGGGCGGCGAGAAGATCGTCGCCTGGTGGAAGAAAATGGGCCGGGATCCGCAGGACAAGCTGTTGATCTTTTCCGACGGGCTCGACGTCGACACGATCATCAAGACCTACCGCCATTTCGAGGGGCGCGTGCGTATGAGCTTCGGCTGGGGGACCAACCTGACCAATGATTTCGCCGGCTGCGCGCCGACCGAGATCAGCGGCCTCAACCCGATTTCGATCGTCTGCAAGGTCAGCGAAGCCAACGGCCGTCCGGCCGTCAAGCTGTCGGACAATCCGCGCAAGGCGACCGGCGACCCGGCCGAGGTGCAGCGCTATCTGAAGTTCTTCGGAACGGAGGATTTCGTCGAACAGAGCGTCCGGGTGTGAGCAATGATCCTAAAAAAGAAACCGGCTGAGCCGGTTTCAAGAAGGAGTGCGATTGTCCACCATCGCGGCATCATACTAATGGTTGAAATCTTAAGCTTCCGTTATCGGCGAACGGCAAGCTGAGGTTAGCACCCGCGGCGATCAAAAAGCGGCGCCGCGATGTCGCAATTATATGACTTATTGGGGTCCCTCACTATTTTCTTGTATTTCCCCCAGAATACCCCATGATGCGCCCATTGAGGTACACCTTGGGAGGGGTTCGTGCGTCAAGCCTATTCGCCTGATGACGTCGACGTCATGCGCGGAGCACTCGATGTTTGGTGCGCCCTGCACAATGTCGGCAAGGATGGAGCAGAGGCCAACAGAGCCGCCCGCCGCATCCTCGACTTGATGGACAGGAGGAAGTGCTCCTGCGACGAGCTGCTTGCGCAACTCGGAGATTTCCGCCCGGAGCCGCGCCAGCGCGCCTTCTAAGACCCAGCGACAGCATCATCCAGCGTTCCGTGCGGCTGGTCCCGTTCGACGGGCCGCCGCTGTGGACGGAGGCGGGCGTGTGCCTTCAGAGACCGGTCAGCGAAGCGCGCGGGTCGAAGCATCGCGTCGCCTACAGTGCCGTGTATCCTTTAGACGTCACAGTACGCGACTCTCGGCAATTGGGACGGTGGTGGCGGCTTTTCCGCCCTCATCCCTGTGCTTGTCACAGGGATCCAGCAGCGCTGCGTCGGCGGCGCGCAAGAGTCTTTCAGCCAAGGACTTGGCGGGCTGGATTCCTGTGACAAGCACAGGAATGAGGGTCGAAGGTGGGGCACGGCGGTACCACAATCGAAGAAGCGCAGCAGGTTGCTGTCGCGCACTGCGACCGTCACCGCGGGATCGACGAGGTGATCTCGCCGGAGATGGCGGCGTTCGCCTGTATCCTGTGCTGCGTTAGCGCGACATGGAGAATGCCGGATACTACGATCGACACGACGAGAACGGCGATGGTGGCGCCGAGCCCCGATTTGATCATCCCCATGTCCTCCAGGAAGGCGTGAATTGCCGCTGCGGCTGTCAAAGCGTGAAATGGAGATATTCCTGTGGCGGCGACCCGGCTGTTCCCCGAGTAACGGTGGATATGGTTAACGATGTCTTCACGGGGTTGGCGGGCGGTCTGCAACAATCATGCGGCGCCACCATGTTTTGGACATGTTTCTGGCAACCACTCGCCGGCCGATGCGTTCTGCGCATGGGTGATAGATCGATCGAGAGCACGGATGGCGCAAAGCGATGCCGCGTCGAAGATTGGCCCGGAGGACCAGGGGCCGGAAGAAGCCGTGCCGAGCCGAGATCACCCGGGCCGCGCGGATGGCGACGCATTTGCAAAAACCAGGAGAGCATTCGCCGGGCTCGGCCGTGCGCTGATGAGACTTGGCCGGGCGCTTGGGGAGGAAGTGCCGGTTGCGGCCCGTCGGGCCGGTGAGAAATCCGGCGCTGCCGCGCGCGACGCCCTAGAGCGGCTGCGGCGGAGCTCGAGCAGCAAGGCCGAAGCCGCCGGTTCGGCGGGCAGATCAGCCGGCCAATGGCTGAAGGCGCGGCGCGGCGCGGCAACCGAAGACCGCCCGGCCTTACCGAAGCGTCCGGCCGGCCGTCGCGCTATCCTGCTGCGGAGCGCAGCGGCGGCGGCCGTAACGTCGTTCGTGCTGCTGGCCGTCGTCTTCGCCTGGGCGCTCCGCGATGTCCCCTGGAACGAAATCGCCGAGGGCTCGCTGAAGCCGGTCGTCGTGCTGGAAACCGCCGACGGCAAGCCTCTGGTGAGCCAGGGGCCGTTCCAGGGATCCTACGCGGCGCGCGCGGATTTTCCGCCGCACCTGATCGAGGCGGTGCTTGCCAGGGAGGACCGACGCTTCTATGAGCATTCCGGCATTGATCTGAGGGGCATCGCCCGGGCGCTCTACACCAATCTCGGCGCCGGCGAGGTCGTGCAGGGCGGCAGCACCATCACGCAGCAGCTGATCAAGATCCTCTATCTCGAGCGCGACCGCACCTGGAAGCGGAAGATCCAGGAGGCGGTGATCGCCTTCTGGCTGGAGCGCAAGCTCGGCAAGGACGAGATCCTCACCCGCTATCTGAACAATATCTATCTCGGTGCCGGCGCCACCGGCGTGCCGGCGGCGGCGCGGATCTATTTCGACAAGGAGGTCTCGGCGCTTTCGATCGGCGAGTCGGCGATGCTGGCGGCGATCATCCGCGCCCCCTCGCAGCTCAATCCGCTCACCAATCCGGAGGGCGCCCGCCAGCAGGCGGAACTGGTCCTCGATGCGATGGTCAAGGGCAACCGGATCACTCAGGATGAGGCGAAGGTCGCCCGCGCCGACTTCGGCAAGCTGCAGCCGACCAGCCCGGCGGTCCGCTCGGGAAGCTGGTTTGCCGACTGGATCATGCAGGACGCCCGCGAGCTCGCCGGCCCCTATCGCGGCACGATCAAGGTCAGGACCACCATGGTGCCGCGGCTTCAGGCGATCGCCGAAAAGGTCGTCGCTGACGCGCTGAAACGCGAGGGGACCAAGGCGGGCGTCTCGCAGGCCGCCCTGGTGGCGATGACGCCGGAGGGCGCCGTCGTCGCCATGGTCGGCGGCCGCGACTATACCAAGAGCACCTTCAACCGCGCCTTTTCGGCGATGCGCCAGCCCGGCTCGGCCTTCAAGCTGTTCGTCTACTACGCCGCCCTGAAGCGTGGGCTGACGCCGTTCGACCCGGTCGAGGATGCGCCGATCGAAATCAACGGCTGGTCGCCGGAGAATTTCGGCGGCGGCTATAGCGGCGTCGTCAGCATTGCCGAGGCCTTTGCGCGGTCGCTGAACGCCGCGACCGTGGCGCTCGCCATGGAGGTCGGCATCGACGAGGTCATCGCCTCTGCCCGGGAACTCGGCATCGACGCCAAGCTTGCCGACACGCCGAGCCTCGCGCTTGGTTCCTCGGAGGTGAACCTGCTCGACCTCACCGGCGCCTATGCTTCCGTCAGGGCCGGCCGGGCGCCGATCGAGCCCTGGGGCATCGAGTCGCTCCATGCCGAGGGCCAGCCGCAGGCCTTCCGCGTCGGCCCTTCCAGGGAGGCCACCACCGATATCAGCCAGTACCGATCGGATCTCGTTTCGCTCTTGCGGCTCGTCGTCGAGCGCGGCACCGGCCGCGAGGCCGATATCGGCATGCTCGCCGCAGGCAAGACCGGCACCAGCCAGAACCACCGCGACGCCTGGTTCGTCGGCTTCACCGAACCACTGATCGTCGGCGTCTGGGTCGGCAACGACGACGAAACGCCGATGAAGGACGTGACCGGCGGCAAGCTGCCGGCGCGGATCTGGAAAAACTTCATGACCGCGGCACTGGCCGAGGGCACTCCGCAGGAGCCGGGTGCACAAGTGGCGGGCTCGGCGCCAGCTTGCAACTTCCGCGCCTGTGCCAGGGCGTATCGGTCGTTCCGACCGGATGATTGCACGTTCCAGCCGTATTACGGACCGCGGAGGCTTTGCGAGAAGTAGAGATCGAAGGGCGGCGCAGTGCCGTGCCTGAAGTGTCTTCGGTCGGTTGAGCTTCTTCTGTGCGCCCAAGTCCAAAGCTCAGAAGACTGATCGTGTCCAGGTGGGGTGAGGCAGTGAAGCTTAGTGCAGTCTTCCGTGTTGAGAAGGTGTCACGACACTTCGCTAAGCGACGCGCGATCATGCGCTACGCTCTGTCTCGCTTCCCTCGTCCAATTCCTGGATTGGCAGAAAGCCGTATCCGTGTAGCCACTCGCGAATGATGAGTCGGATTATCGATTCTCGCGTCATCTCAAGCAATTCGCAGGCGAGGACGAGCGCCAACTCCACGTCGTCGTCATCGAACGTCCGCCTATCCACGTTTTCGGTGTGAACCATTGTCGCCATGACTGCCCCTACTACTACAACCTCACAGACTAAAGGTTCTCACAGCACACGTTACAGTCAAGGATTACAGGCCCCTTCAAAGGGGTAGAATATGCCGCTAAGCCGTTGGAAAAATTGGGCTAAGACCTTTGTCGCGGTCTCCTAAGACTAAGGTCCTAAAGTCCCGTGCGCGCGGGCACAAGTCGCCGAGGCAACAGGCGACCTATTGAACGCAGTCAAAGCTAATAAGGCCGGGCGGGCAAAGCGGCACTCACACGGGACGGGGCCCAGAGGCGCGGAGCTAACCCGAGTCCCAGACCTGCCGGAGGGTATACGGCGATGCTCTGGGCCCCGCGTGGCGCACACCGGAGGGGGATTATTCTCCGACGTGGTAACTGCGCATTTTGCTCCCCCGTTTGGCCTTCAGAAAATCTCCCAAATCGGCGGCGGAAAGTACATCTTGCGGGCTGCTCAATGTGCGTCCTGGCACATGCGAATTACTGAGGGATCCGGCGGGAACCTTTTGCGCGACAATACGTTACCCGGAATCGCTCCGCTCATCCTGGCCTCAACCCGGGAGCCGTGCCGCTCTGCAAATACGATGATTTTATTGAGAAAACTGGTGCTGCTAGAGAGATTTGAACTCTCGGCCTCTCCCTTACCAAGGGAGTGCTCTACCCCTGAGCTATAGCAGCATCCGGCGGCGTTTCGAGTACGCCGCAGCAAGCGAGGGGCCTATTGCCATAGCTTGCGGGAGAGCGCAAGCCGCATTTCGAAGTTTTTGGTCGGGTTGGGACATGCCGGCATGCGGCAGGTCCGGTATCGGATCGCAAATGCCGCTGGTTTCAATAGGTTGGGCTAGATCGTGGCTGAAAATTCGCCTTTGTTTTTTCGCATTTCTCTCGGTCCGAAATCCTCTTGCTGCTTCCGGGGCGCCCGCTTTTGCGCTAATCCATGATTATGCAGAACGACGACGACAAGGAGCGCGCGCCGGGGCCGCGAAGCGGTGTTGAGAAGGGCGTGAACGAAGCCGAGGCGAGGCGGCAGCGGCTGGCGAAGACGCTGCGCGACAATCTCCAGCGCCGCAAGCAGCAGGCGCGGGCCCGCCGGGCCGGCGACGCCGACGAGACATCCGGGCTGCCTGCCGCAAAATCGGACGAATCGGACGAATAGTAGCGGCGGAGGATGAAGGCCGCGCACCCGGCGGCTTCGTCCCTTTCTTGTCGAGACGCATTTCAAGGCACTTCTAATTTCGCGGCATCTCCACTAAGAGACGCCCTTCAGCAACACCGGAATTTCGAGAAAGCGGGCGGCGCCCGTGCGAGAGGTCTCATGGATCGCATCAGGATCGTAGGCGGAAATCAACTCCACGGGGTCATCCCCATTTCCGGCGCCAAGAATGCCGCTTTGCCGCTGATGATCGCATCGCTCCTGACCGACGATACGCTGACGCTCGAAAACGTGCCGCATCTCGCCGATGTCGAGCAGCTGATCCGCATCCTCGGCAATCACGGCGCCGACATCTCCGTCAACGGCCGCCGCGAGCGCCAGGGCGAGAGCTACGCCCGCACCATCCATTTCACCAGCCGCAACATCGTCTCGACCACAGCCCCCTACGAGCTCGTCTCGAAAATGCGGGCGAGCTTCTGGGTGATCGGGCCGCTGCTTGCCCGCGAAGGCAAGGCGCGCGTCTCGCTGCCGGGCGGCTGCGCCATCGGCACCCGGCCGGTCGATCTCTTCATCGAGGGCCTGGCGGCGCTCGGCGCCAATATCGAGATCGACGGTGGCTATATCGACGCCACGGCGCCGGAAGGCGGGCTTACCGGCGGGCGCTATGTGTTTCCGAAGGTCTCCGTCGGCGCCACCCATGTGCTGATGATGGCGGCGACGCTTGCCAACGGCACAACGGTGATCGGCAATGCGGCGCGCGAGCCCGAGGTCGCCGATCTTGCCAAGTGCCTGAACGCCATGGGCGCGAAGATCACCGGTGCCGGCACCGGCACGATCACCATTGAAGGCGTGCGCTCGCTGTCGGGCGCCCGCCACCGGGTGCTGCCCGACCGGATCGAGACGGGCACCTATGCCATGGCCGTGGCGATGACCGGCGGCGACGTGATCCTCGAGGACACGGATTCGAGCCTGCTCGCGACCGCGCTCGAGGCGATCCGCCGCACCGGCGCCGAGATCAGCGAGACGAACAGCGGCATCCGCGTCGTGCGCAACGGCGCCGGCATCAGGCCGGTCGATATCGTCACCGATCCCTTCCCGGGCTTCCCGACCGACCTGCAGGCCCAGTTCATGGGCCTGATGACCAAGTCGAGCGGCGTTTCCCATATCACCGAGACGATCTTCGAGAACCGCTTCATGCATGTGCAGGAACTGGCGCGGCTCGGCGCGAAGATCTCGCTGTCCGGCCAGACGGCGAAAATAGAGGGCGTCAGCCGCCTGAAGGGCGCCCCGGTAATGGCGACCGACCTGCGCGCCTCCGTGTCGCTGGTTATCGCCGGGCTTGCCGCCGAGGGCGAGACGATGGTCTCGCGCGTCTACCACCTCGACCGCGGCTTCGAGCGGCTGGAAGAGAAGCTGACGCGCTGCGGCGCCCATGTGGAACGCGTCAGCGATTGACCCGGATGCATGTCGCCCAAAGTGTGCCGGTTTTGGGATCACGACATGCACAAAAATCCCGCGCCTGAAACCGTTGCGGTTTCGGACGCGACGTCTTATGTCCTTTGCGACCACCTGCTTATATGTGGGGCCATGAATGGGACGGGATGGATCGCATGGATGCTTTGAAGCTGCTGGCACTCGACGAGGAAGACCTGGGGGTCGTTTCCGCTCATGTGCAGGACGCAGTCTTCAAGGTGGCCGGCATTCATTATGATCCGCGCCGTCGTCAGTTTTCCCTCGTCATCAACCGCTTCGTCTGGGAGAAGGCGGAAGGCAAGCGCAAGAGCTTCGAGCGGCGCCGCGCCCTGCTGCTCTTCAAATGCGTCAGCGCCGTGCGCTCGCTCGGCTTCGACCGGGCCGACATGGAAGCGGTGCTCGATCTGCTGGCGCTGCGCTTCCTGATCAAGGGGGAGGGCCCCGAGGGCACGGTCGAGGTCGTGCTTGCCGGCGATGCCTCGATCGCGCTCGATGTGGAATGCATCGAGGCGCAGCTTGCCGATACCGGCGGGGCGTGGGAAACCGCGTCCAGGCCGCGCCATCCCGAAGGCGACTGAGCAGAGCGCCGCACCACCAAGAGGATCATCGCATTGGCAATCCGGTTGAACTTTCTCGACAGCGGCTTCGAACGTGACTTCGCCGCCTTCCTGACGACCAAGCGGGAGGTCTCCGAGGACGTCAACGCCGCCGTGCGCGCCATCATCGACGACGTGCGGGCCCGCGGCGACGCCGCGCTCGCCGACTATTCCGCCCGCTTCGACGGCGTCGATTTCGGCGTCGCGCCGATGGCGGTCAGCCCGGCCGAGATCGACGCGGCGATCGACGCGGTCGCCCCGGAGGTGCTCGGCGCGCTCAAGGTCGCGGCGACCCGCATCGAGGCGCATCACCGCCGGCAGCTGCCGAAGGACGATCTATACGAGGATGCCATGGGCGTCGGCCTCGGCTCGCGCTGGACGGCGATCGATGCGGTCGGGCTTTACGTTCCGGGCGGCACCGCCAGCTATCCGAGCTCGGTGCTGATGAACGCGCTGCCGGCCAAGGTCGCCGGCGTGCCGCGCATCGTCATGGTCGTGCCGACAAGGGGCGGTGCGATCAACCCCGCCGTGCTGTCGGCGGCAAGGCTTGCCGGTGTCGAGGAAATCTATCGCATCGGCGGCGCCCAGGCGATCGCGGCGCTTGCCTACGGCACCGAGACGATCCAGCCGGTCGCAAAGATCATGGGCCCCGGCAACGCCTATGTGGCGGCCGCCAAGCGGCAGGTCTTCGGCACCGTCGGCATCGACATGATCGCCGGCCCCTCCGAGGTTCTGGTGATCGCCGATGGCGACAACGATCCGGATTGGATCGCCGCCGATCTGCTGGCCCAGGCCGAGCATGATGCCGGCGCCCAGGCGATCCTGATCACCGATGACGCCGCCTTCGGTGCGGCGGTCGAGCAGGCGGTCGAGCGCCAGCTGAAGACGCTGCCACGCGCCGAGACGGCGGCGGCGAGCTGGCGCGATTTCGGTGCCGTGATCCTGGTGCCGGACCTCGACAAGGCGGTGCCGCTCGCCAACCGCATCGCCGCCGAGCATCTGGAGCTGGCGATGGCTGATCCGGATTCGGTGGTGCCGAAGATCCGCAATGCCGGCGCCATCTTCATCGGCCGCCACACGCCGGAGGTGATCGGCGACTATGTCGGCGGCTCCAACCATGTGCTGCCGACGGCGCGCTCGGCGCGCTTCTCCTCTGGCCTCGGCGTGCTCGACTATATGAAGCGGACCTCGATCCTCAGGCTCGGGCCCGAGCAGCTGCGCATTCTCGGCCCGGCGGCGATCGCGCTTGCCAAATCGGAAGGGCTGGAGGCCCATGCCCGCTCGGTTGCCATCCGCCTCAATCTCGAGGACGCCGGATGAGGGCCGATCGCCACTTGCGCCTCTGCGATGTCGTGCTGGACGAGACGATCGGCCGCTCGACGCCGGACGTCGAGCACGAGCGCGCGGTTGCGATCTTCGATCTTTTGGAAGAGAACCTGTTCGAGCCGGTCGGCCACCCGGGCGGTCCCTATCGGCTCAATCTGTCGCTGGTCGACTCGAAGCTCGTCTTCGCCATCTCGACCGACGGCGGCGATGCGGTTGCCACCCATATTCTGTCGCTCACCCCCTTTCGCCGCATCGTGAAGGACTATTTCCTGATCTGCGAAAGCTATTACGAGGCGATCCGCACCGCGACGCCGAGCCAGATCGAGGCGATCGACATGGGCCGCCGCGGCATCCACAACGAGGGCTCGCAGACGCTGATGGATCGGCTTTCCGGCAAGATCAGGCTGGATTTCGACACGGCGCGGCGCCTTTTCACCCTGGTCTGCGTGCTCTATTGGCGCGGCTGACGGAGGCGGAGATGAGCGGCATCGCCGAGCCAGGATCGAAGATGCCCCGCTCGATACTGTTCATGTGCGGCATGAACGCGATCCGCTCGCCGATCGCCGAGGCGCTCGCCAAAGCCGCTTTGCCGAAGGGAACCTATGTGGCCTCGGCCGGCGTGCGGCAGGGCGAGCGCGACCCCTTCGTCGATGTGGTCCTCGAGGAGATCGGCCTGTCGATCGGCCGCCACCAGCCGCGCACGCTCGAAGAGCTCGAAGACGACTACTTCGACGTGATCGTCACGCTGGCGCCGGAGGCCCATCACAAGGCGCTGGAACTGACCCGCTCGATGGCGGTGGACGTCGTCTACTGGCCGACGCCGGATCCGACGGTGGCGACCGGCACGCGCGACCAGATCGTCGGCGCCTATCGCGCCGTCAGGGACCACCTCGCCGGCCTGATCGCCAGCCGGCTCGCCGGCCGCGAGAAGGTCGGCTGAGGGCCGGCGCCCTTCGCTTTTGCATGGATGAAAGCGACAGCGGCAGCGCAGGGTAGAATTCAGGAAAAAACGGGCATCAAGGCGGGTTCACAAATCCATGGCGATTGTGTAGTTTCCGGCAAATTTTTCAAGGATGCGTGGCGCATCCGCTCTTGAACATGAGAAAGCATCATCCTTTATGGCGAAAGAAGAAGTCCTCGAATTTCCGGGCGTGGTCACCGAATTGCTTCCCAACGCGACCTTCCGCGTGAAGCTTGAGAACGACCATGAGATCATCGCCCACACGGCCGGCCGCATGCGCAAGAATCGCATCCGCGTTCTCGCCGGCGACAAGGTGCTGGTCGAGATGACCCCCTACGACCTGACCAAGGGCCGCATCACCTACCGCTTCAAGTAAGCGTTAGCGGCGGTAACCTCCGGGATTCGCGGCTCGTTTCCATGACAGTCACCCAAAAGCTGATATTGGCCTCCGGATCGCCGCGTCGCGTCGAACTCTTGGCGCAGGCCGGCATCGAGCCGGTGCGCCTGCTGCCGATGGACCTCGACGAGACGCCCAAGCGCGCCGAGCACCCCCGCTCGCTCGCCCGCCGGCTTTCCGCCGAGAAGGCGAAGGCGGCGCTGGCGGCGATCAAGGGAGAGCCGGGCTGGGACGGGAGCTACATTCTCGCGGCCGACACGGTCGTCTGCGTCGGCCGCCGCATCCTGCCGAAGCCGGAGCTCGTCAGTGAAGCGTCGAGTGCGCTGCACCTTCTTTCCGGCCGCAGCCATCGTGTCTATACCGGCATCTGCCTCGTTACGCCGGATCGGACGCTCCGCCAGAAGGTCGTCGACACCAAGGTGCGCTTCAAGCGCCTTTCGGGCCTTGACATCGAGACCTATCTCGCCTCCGGCCAATGGCGCGGCAAGGCCGGCGGCTACGGCATCCAGGGCATCGCCGGAAGTTTCGTCGTCAAGCTCGTCGGCTCCTACACCAATGTGGTAGGCTTGCCGCTCTACGAGACCGTCAGTCTCCTCATCGGCGAGGGGTACGACGTCCACGGTCGCTGGCTGGAAGGCTGAAGACAGGTGAGCGGCGAAGGCAAGAAGAAGAGTTCGAATGTCGAACCCCTGCGCCCGACTCGGCCCTGCCCGGAATGCGGCCGCCCGTCGGTGCGCGAGCACTATCCCTTCTGCTCTGAGCGCTGCCGCAACGTGGACCTCAACCGCTGGCTTTCCGGCTCCTACGCCATCCCCGTCGCCGACGACGAGTCGAAGGCCGACGACGACGAGGATCGCTGACAGCGCGGCGCAAGGCGCCGAAGCCTGCTCCGATCCTGCTGAATCCCTTCGCTTTTCACGGCTTTTCCACGCCCCGGGGATTTCCTTCGAAAAAGAGTCATTTGGTGCTGGACACCGCCGAACAAGATGCTATAACCCCGCTCGCTTCCGGGGCGAACCAAGCGCCCCGACGGTTTCGAAAGCGAAAGCCGCTGCCGAAGGCAGGATGCCCGGATAGCTCAGTTGGTAGAGCAGCGGATTGAAAATCCGCGTGTCGGTGGTTCGAATCCGCCTCCGGGCACCATTCAGTCCTCCCCAAAAAGCACAGTCTATCCCATCTCAGAATTGTCGCGACATTTCCGCGAGATAGCCGATATTTTCGTCGAGTGAACGGGCATTTTCTCTGGCTTTCGCGTCTCATTCTCTGCTTTTGGCCGCCCGGTCTCAGAAGGCCATTCCCGCCCGCCAAAATAATTTCTAATATTGGCTGCCATTTTTCTTGCGACTGTTTCCCTTGTCCGGTCCGCGGCGTTCCTTCAGCCGTCTTGGCTGGCGACCTGGCGGACCGTGAAGGCGAGACTGCGGCCCGCTTCCGGCGCCGGAGGCGAGCCGCGATGTTCCGCTGGTGATGCTGCGATGTGATCGTCAGGCGCTTAACAAGGCATGCTGCTCCTGCCAGCTCATCGGCATGCCCAGAATGCGGGTGAGCTTGGCGATGGTGAGATCGGCGGCCTGCTGGCCCGTCAGGATTGCTTCGGTGATCCGGGGCGAGAGGAAGGCCATCGGCAAGACGCGGCTGATGTCGGGACCATGGACGCCCAGTCGCTTGGCCACTTCGGTGTGGGCTGCGCCCGAGCCATCGGTCAGCGCTTCGAGATAGAGATGCGCCTTGGCGATCAGGCCGATCAGCATCGGATCCTTAGCCATGCCGATTTCGGGTCCGCCGTCCGCAGGGCAAATGCCGCAGGCCGGTCCGGCAGCGGAAACAACCCAACCATCATCATCTGTGAGCGCGACACCCAGCCCCTGCGCTGGGCGACCATTTCGTTTTGGTTTGCATGCCCGCTCATAGCGGCATCGTGTCTACGGCGAGTGAACCACACAAATTGAGGAAGTCCCTCCTCCTGTGGGCCATCGACGAGTTTTGGTCCCCGATCGCAGTCCGCGTCAACCGGAGCGCCATGCACACGCGTCTGAAGGTCCAGGAAACGACAATCTCACCGGAGCCGCCGACGAGCTCGCGCGGATGCTGGCACTTCCCGACGCAAAAGAAGTCAGCGCTGAGCAGCTGTCCTACGCCGCAAGATGCGGGCAAAGGTCGATTCTGCAGAGCCCACGCAAGAGGAGCAAGCGGCATGACTATCCAGCACCGCCCCGTCGACATCGAGGCCGCCTCGAAACTTTGGAGGGATGATCTTTCCGCCTCGCAGATCGCAAATCGCTTCGGTGTCAGCCGAAACGTGATTGTCGGGATCGCATTTCGAAATCGCGCGTTTTTCCCGGAGAAACAACGATCTAGGAGTACGAGGCCCGAAAAGGCCGCATGCCCTCCAAGGAAGGTTGAAACGCGTAAGCTGTACACGCCGCACGAGGCAGAGCCAATCCCGGTCTCCAATTACGATGCGAAGCGTTTGCCATATGCCAAGCATCTAGTGGATTTGCTTCCCGGCGAATGCAAGTGGCCCCTCAACAACGGCGGGCCCTACCTTTTCTGCGCGGCCAAGACTGCCGGGAAATACTGCCAACAACATCAATCCAGATCCTTATCTACCTACCGCACCAAGAAGCAGAGGTGATCATGCTGGCGAATTGTTGCGCAGCGTCAACACTGACGAACGAGGGACAAGCATGAAGAGATCACGTTGGTATGCGATCAGGGTTGCACCATGTCATCAGCGGATGGCCGCAGCGGACGGCCGCCTGCCGGAAAGCCGGCGCATGGAGTCGATCATCGAGCGGAACTGCCGCAAGGATGGCGTCGACATCTTCATGCCGTCTTTCCACGCCGAGCTTAAGCACCATCGGACGAACAAGATCATCCAGAAGCGCTTATTGGCCGGACCGCCGAGAAAGGCGGTAGGAGAGCGCCCAAAATTCAGGTCGCGGTCTCCGGAACTTGTTTTGAACACAATCGGCACCTATACACCCGTGCATCGGCATTGCTATGAGCGCTGAAATGACTCGCCGCTCGCAGTTGCCGCATCGCTTTCGACTTTTGACCACGGATGTACTGGCACTGGTTTGGTAAGCGGTGATGAGGAAGGTCGGTGCGGTTTCGCCCCGGCCTTTTTTGTGTCTAGGAGATAAGCCCCGGCGTTTCGCGCGCTAGCTCTTAGCAGTCGACGCTACAACGAAGTCGATTGCAGTTCCAACCGTTGTAATGGCGTCAGCCGCTTCTTCTGGTATTTCGACATCAAACTCGTCCTCGATCATCATCACGATCTGAGCGAGTTCGAGAGAGTCAGCGCCGAGGTCCTCGACGATGGACGCATCATCCACAGCGAGGGCAGCATCTACGCCCAATTGCTCGATGATGATTTCCCTTACGCGGCCAGCAACTTCGGCTCTGGAGTTTCCTATCGGTGTCCTCTCTTGGTGTGAGGCGTCACGCGAAGGTAATCCTGAAATTTCCATCGTCTAGGCCTTCTTCGCGTTTCTACCAACTCATCGGACTCCCTCCCTGCCGTGAAGAGCGGGGCCTGTGTCACTCTTCCCACAGCATTTCCATGATCTCGTCGGGTGACTCTTGAACCTGGTGCGTCACGCAGGTCCCGCTGTTGGCGACGAAGGTGAGGGTGGTTCGCCGCTGTCCTTCTACCCGCTGGAAGTGCGTGACATTGTCCATGTTGATGAAGATAGGTCCATTGTTGTCGTGCAATTTGAGCCACATGAGTTTGTCCTCTTCGAGCGTAAAGCTTCCGTCGAAGTATAGCAGGGGCAACTAATGAACCCTATCTCGTCAATAAACTGAACGCTTTCGACGTATGATTGTGTCGTGCTCGTCAAGCGCGATGGCGAAGGATCGTGGTGCTTTGATCTTGTTTTGGCTAGGCCAGCTTCATAAGACGGTCGCTGTCCAAATCCAATTCAGAGGCCATCTTTTATGCAACTCGCCTATCTCGCCGTCTCCCTCATCATACTCGGTGGTGACGAAGGTCCTAAACCCAAGGACCAAAGGAGATCGCAATAAACGGCGCCTGGTCGAGGTAAGTTCCACCTTCATGTCGGCGTAGAGCAGCCCGGTAGCTCGCCAGCCTCGGTGCTGAACGAATGGGCAGCCAAGGGCTATCGGCTCGATCAGGTGGTCCGCAGATGACCTACGATTGGTTGCTGATCTTCGTCTTGCTTAATTGGTCGGCTTCACAAGCGAGATGACCCGCGGCTTTGACGGCGCGTCCAGCCATTCAATCCAAGTGTCTCGTTCCTCGATCGTGTCGAAGAACCGCCAGAGCTTGTACTCTTCTTCGGTAGTATCCAGCATCTCGCCAACGGTCACGAGCTCCAGGGGTAACGTCACCTCGTTCCCGTCGAACCGAACGAAATAGAGTCCTTCGGCAGCGAGACGGATCACTTGACCGGTGGAGTAACTCCCATCGGGAGCGTCGACCGTGAAGTACATGCCGGTCAAAGTCTCAGAAATTTTGCTGCTCATCGGTTTCGCATGCCAGTTCACGAAAGGGGGAATCAGAGGTTCGCCCAAGCCGCCGGCAAACGCAAGAGATCACCATGACAGGAGCGCGGGCGATGGGATCGTGACGAGGATCCGACAGCCGTCTTTCGGCGCGCTTGCCATGTGGCGCCAGCTGTCTGGCTCGGCCATCATTTTCCCTGCCTTGTTGCAGGTTGAAAGTGTCGCCTCCCCATCGGAAACGGTCAACGCAAACTTTGCACAACCCATCGTCAGCGACGGCCGTCTTCAGGCGGGCTGTTCGGATTCTGTCCGTAAGCCCGCGAGCAAAGAGGCGTAACCGTCAAATGAAGGAATGAGCGTGGTCATTTTAACCGCCAACCACCTTGACCCTAAAATGGGCGGGTCGGCGGTTAATCCTCTGAAGGCGGTTGGTCAGAATGCGGGAGCATTATCTGGGTCGCGTCGCTATCGCATGGCGACGTTTGGGCGCGCTGCAGACGAGAATTGGCTCAAGTCCAACCCTCAACTGTGACACTCCGAGTCGAGCTGGGATCGAGGAACCGCCCACGCGCTCGATACGATGTCGGAACACCTCGCAGATGCGCCGAGCTTTCGCCGCATCCGCAAGCATCTCAGGCCAAGGCGGCTAGTTACGCCGCCGAAGCAAAATTAACCGCGGGGCTGCAGCAGCGCCAGTGCAACGGTCGATACGGCAAGGACGGCGGTAAGGGTTAGGGGCCCAGTAGCGCCATAGTTGTCCACGACATAGCCGCCGAACACCGCGCCGATACTGATGGCGACCTGGAAAGAGACGACCATCAGACTGCCCACTGCTTCAAGCGCGTCAGGCGCCCCGCGGGATAGATTGGTAGGCAGCACCACCGGCGCCATGCCAAAAGCGAAGCCCCAAAGCATAGCGAAGCCGAAGGCGACGACGATATGCGCGCCCCAAAGCACCAAAGCGAGGGTAGCAAACGCCATTAACGCCGCGGTGGCCATGAGTGCCGTGCGGATATCAGCGTCAGCCATTCGGCCACCGGCAATATTGCCGATCACAGAGGCAATGCCAAACCCCAGCAGCGCGAGGGCAATCGGCCAGGTTTCAAGGAGCGTCACCTGTTCGAGGAAGGGCCGCACATAGACGGAGCCGGCAAAATGCCCCGTCATCAGTAAAAGGATAGCAAGCATTCCCAGTTGAACACCACGCCGCCGTGTCAGCCGGAAGACATCGGCAACGCTGTTGCTTGTGCTCGCAGGCAGCGTCGGCAGGCTAAGAACCTGCAACAGCAGGGCAAATGCGGCAAGCCCCGCTGTCATGGCCATGGCGCTGCGCCAGCCCAGCCAGTCGCTGATCAACGCGCCCATCGAGGGCGCAGCAATGGTGGCGAGCGAGACGCCGAGGGTGACGACCGCCATGCCCCGACCCGTCGCATTGGTGCCGACCAGCCTCGCCACGACGGCAACTGAAAGCGCCCAGAAACCGCTAAGCGCGATGCCCAATCCGGCCCGGCCCAACAGCAATAGCCAGAAATCGGCAGCCAGCGCCGCAAGAATATTGGAGCCGATCGCCAAGGCACTAAGACCGACCAGCACCGTCTTGCGGTTTAATCTGCCGATGAGAACATTGCTCAACAAGGCCGTCACGGCGCCAACGGAAGCGGTGGCGGTGACGACCTGTCCGGCCGTTCCCTCACTAATGCCAAGATCGCTCGCCATTGGCGTCAGCAGACCTGCCGGCAGGAATTCGGCCGACACAAGGGCAAAGCTGGTAGCCGCCATCGAAAGGACGGCAAACCAGGTGGCCGCGCTCCAGGCGACCGGCTCAGCGGTATCAATGTCTATCAGCGCGCTGTCAAACTGTGATGTTGTATCCGTCATTGAAGCATCTCCGAGGGTTGGAGATCTTCTTAGACCAGTCTGGCGGGATCATATGTACCTTAAAATCCGAAATCTATGTCCGTTCGTCCGGATATGCTGCGGCGCACAACGCCCGGCGAGACGTTGGTGATGCGCTTGAACGCCCGAGCGAAGGATGCCTCGGATTCATAGCCTAAACGGGTTGCGACCTCGGCAACTGACATGCCGCTTTGCCCCAATAACTCGCGGGCGAGCTGCATTCGCAGACGAGCGAGATAACGTGCCGCACCTTCCCCTAAAATAGCGCTGAAGCGCTCGGCGAAGATCGAGCGTGATTGACCTGCCACACCGGCGAGGCTGTCGAGGGTCCAGTTATGGCCGGGGTCGCGGTGGATGGCGGCCAGTACGCGACCGATATGCGGGTCGCGGATGGCGGCGAGCCAGCCGGTGGTTGAGGCTCCGCTGCAATTAACCCAGCAGCGGATGAGCCGCGCGACGAGCAGGTCCGCCATACGCGATAAAACGGTTGCGCTGCCCATCTGTGGCTGTGCGGCCTCTGCTGTCATAGCCGCTAGCAGGGGACTAACAATAGGGTCATTGCCGGCCACGTCGCAGCCCTTGATGATTGACGGCATCAAAGCGATCAAGGGGTTAAGCGCACCGGCGCCCAAGGCCATGGAGCCGCAGAAAAGGGTGCTGGTCTCACCCGTTCCCTCCCGCACCACTTCGCAGACGTTGCTACCCAACTTGGTCACCTGGCAACTCCTGAGCGAGTCGTCGACGACACCGGGCGCGCTGGCCAGCCGGTGGGCGATGCCTTGCGGCAGCAGCACCAGATCACCATCGTGCAACTCCTGCCAGCCATGCGTTTCCGTATGGATCCAGCACGGCCCCTGGCTCACGAAGTGAAAACGAAGCGACGATTGTTGCGGAAAGGCGATGCTCCATGGATGTCGCAGCTCGCAACGGCCATAGTTGACGCCACTCAAGCGAAAGTCTCGCAGGACTTCGCTTAGCGCATCCATTGGGATATTTGGCGGCGAAGGGGATTGCGACGAACGGTCAAGCATTTGCCCAATTTAGATGCCGCCCGTCCGCAATGCAAGGTGGCCGTGGTTGAATACAACCGGCATTGTGGCGACCGCTTCGCGCTCTATGCACCCAGCGGCTTCTTGATCGTGCACGCTTCATGAATTCAGCGAACCGAATTACCCGTTCGGAGTTGTCGAGTAGGCAACCCAGGTCCGGCCGCCTACTTGACGCTAAGCGTCGTCAAAGCGTCTCCACGAACCGGATAATGTCGTCGATCATGGGGGCGTCCCAAAGATCATTGTGACCGAAACCGTCGTAGATCAGCATTCGCTTGGGCTTGGGTGCGATTTCATATAGCGCCTCGCCCGAAGAGAGTGGAATGACAGCGTCACGCCGACCGTGGATGAACAGCTTCGGCTGCCTGACCTCTGCTATTCTCAGGTCGGAGCGGAACGGATCCTTGATAAGGAGTGCAACCGGGAAGTAGGGGTAAATCGTCTGAGCGAGCGATAGCACCGACAGGTAGCCAGAAACGAGAATGACGGCGATAGCCGGTCTGCGCCGCGCAGTATCGATGGCGACGCCGCTTCCCAGAGACTGGCCGAGCACAATGATCCGGCCTTCAGATCCTGCAGCAAGCCAGTCGAATGCGGCAACTCCGTCGGTGAGTAGGCCTACCTCGCTCGGTGTCCCGGTCGACCCGGGATAGCCGCGATAGGAAATTGCCAGCAGGCCGATGCCTCGTGAGGCCAGCGCTTGGGCGAGAAAGCTATAGTTGTCGATCCGGTCAGCGTTGCCAAGAAAGAATAGCACGGCCGGCTTGCGGGGTTTGCCCCGGCTATAGAGTCCGAAAAGCGTCTCTCCGTCGGGCGTCTTAATATAGACAGTCTCGCCCCAGCTTGCGTGCCCAGGCGCCTGTTGCGCACCGGGATAGAGGAGGGCTCTCTGGGAGATGTACGTCACGGCGAGGAGGGACACATAGCTGATAGTCGTCACAGCCAACAACATCAGCAGAAGTTTTGCGATGCTCACGACGTCATCCATCGACGCCTAAGGGCCTCAGCGCCAGACTGATCGGCATGCAGGGCCCCTCAACACCGCTTCGCTGCGGCGGCTAAACCCGTGGTGTCGCGAATCCCGGACTGATAGGCTTCGATCAGCTTCGCGGCAAGGACGTGAGCTTCTTCCGACTCCAGCGGCAGAGCCCGTACTTGCAGTTCCTTTCGGAAAATTTTCTCGATCATCTTGAGCTCGTCAGGCCCGATTGGGTCGCAGCTCCAAACTCGCTCGGATTTCATCAGCTTTTCCTCTGTGCCGGGCAACGCCGGTCGGTGTCGGCGCAAAGTCTACGCCCCTTCACCAATATGGCGAGTCATTAGAGCGCCTGGCGGATCAAGGGTCCGGAACCGTACGAACGAGGAGACGAGTCTGATGGGCGACGGTGCCTCTGCAGATTGGCGACGGGCAGCCTCCATGCTAATGTGCGGGCCGTTTCGGTCGGAGCTGAGCGGGGCGGCGAGGCGCCGCGGTGCCTGGCTCCGCAGCCTAGGGGAACGGCTATGGCAGTTCCTTCCCAAGCCTCAATCAACAATCAGTTGTTAACCCTGCTCCCCGAGCCCGACTATCGCCAGATCGCGCCCGATCTCGACCCCGTCAATGTGGCGAGAGGGTCGTTGCTGGCAACGGCCGGCGATCCCATCGAGCATGTCTACTATCTCACATCCGGCATCGGTTCGCTGGTCGCCTCCACGCCGGAAGGCAACAGAGCAGAGGCGGGCATCTTCGGGCGTGAAGGTTACATTCCAACCTCTGCGGCGATGGGTGTTGAGCTAAGCGTCCACGACGTCATCATGCAGATCGAAGGAGATGCTTACCGGATGGAGTTCACCGCATTCCGGAAGTGGATGGATCGTAACCGAAACTTCGCAAAGGTCATGATCCGGTGCATCGAGGCCTTCTCGATTCAGCTGACCTACACTGCCATTTCGAACGCCGTGCACGGGGTGGACGAGAGATTGGCAAGGTGGCTGCTGATGTGTCATGACCGTGTCTCAGGCGACGAAATTCCTCTGACACACGAGTTCATCTCGCTGATGCTCGCCGTTCGTCGTCCAAGCGTCACCACCGCGCTGCATATTTTGGAAGGAAACGGCTTCATTCGCTCGGTCAGGGGGAACATCATCATCCGGAACAGACAGGCCCTCGAGGAGTTCGCCCGGGACGCCTATGGTAAGCCGGAAGCGGAATATCAGCGGCTTATGACAGGGCTTTTCTGAGTCCGGAACGAAGTTCCAAGTCGCGCCAATAGATGTTTCAGCGCTCATCTTCGGAGCTAAAAAAGCCCCTCGGAGCATTTGCCGAGGGGCAGGTCATCAATGCGCAAGCCATTAGTGTGCGGTATGTAAAGTAGGGCACGAATCGAGATTGCTCCATCCTCGCTCGTCCAGCGTACGGAATCGGACTAACGGCTCGCGCGGTGGAACGACACGTGCGCCTCCTGGTTGGATAGCAGGTTCATAGATGGGAGGTCTCAATGAAGGAGATCCCCTGGCGAATAGCCCTTTCGGTAAGACTGCAAAACGGCATAGAGCGCCGGTTCTGTGGCCCGTATGACGCCCTCGACTTCCTCGAGAACGAGTGGCCAAACCATGGAAGACGTTACTACCAAGCAGTCAGGGATTGCCGTGCGGCGTTGTCGAGGCTTCAGACAGCCGAGGTGGCAAGGCTATCATTTATCGATGCCTGTATAGAGGCATCGATGCCATTTGCGGAGACCCGTGGCAGTCACACTCCGGCTCTGCTCAAGAGCACCTCTGCGCGGCGACGGTACTGAAACTAGCGTAAATTCCTGACCTCATCCGCATCCAAAGACGGTCCTGACGACCTCACTTCAACGACTCTCGTTCGCGGCGGTGGCTTTTGGGGAAGGGCGGCATCTGACCTAGACGGACAAGCTCACCTAGGGACCGAGATGATAGAGCCGGCGATTCCATCGCTTGCGCCTCGATCGATGACGCCTGTCATGTCACCGGCCGTCGGTGAATTATAATTCATGTAGTGAATTATATTGACAGGCAAAGCGCTTTGCGTTTAGCTGTCCATACCGGACTTCGAGGAGGAAATCCGGTCTTCACTGAGATCGGCGTCGGGTTGGGCGCCCTCGGGATTTTTGGGAGGGGCTTCGGCCTCGAGGAGGACACTTGCGCACTTTTTTCAGCACGACCGCAATGGCGGTCCTTGCGGCAACGCTTTTTGCCGATTCCGCGGCCGCCGAGACAGAGAACCCGTTCCGCTGCAAGCCCGGCGAAAAATACGTCATGAACGTCATGGTCTCTGGCGTCGAATACTGGTTCCCGGTCTATGAAATGTTCAAGCAGGCGGGCCAGCAGTTCGGCTGCGAGACTGAATATACGGGCACGCCGGAATATGACGTCAACAAACAGATCGCCACATTCGATCAGGCACTGGCACAGAACCCGGCCGGCATTCTCGTCCATCCAATGAACTCCGACCCATTCATCGAGCCGATCAACCGGGCGATCGGCCAGGGCACGGCAGTCGTAACCTTTGCGGCCGACTCGCCGCTTTCCAAGCGCGTGTCGTTCATCACTTCGGACAACACCCGCGAAGGCATCTATGCCGCCGACGCGATCGCCGAGAAGATGAGCGGCAAGGGTGAATATGCGGTTCTCGAGAACCCGGGCCAGGACAATCACGACAAGCGCATCGCGGCCTTCATCGGCCGCATGGAGGAGAAGTGGCCGGACATGAAGCTGGTCGGCCGTGCTGCCTCCAACCAGGATCCGACCAAGGCCTATCAGGGCCTCAATAGTATCATCCAGGCCAATCCGAACCTCGGCGCCGTCTTCATGCCGGAAGCGAATTCGGCGATCGGCGCCGCTCAGGCCAACAAGGAAAGCGGTGGAAAGGTCCTCGTCATGTGCGCAGACGTCAACGCAAATATCCTCGACATGATCAAGGCCGGCGAGGTCTTCGGTTCGATCAACCCGAACCAGGGCATGCAGGGCTATATGGGCTTCATGTTGCTTTGGCTTGCCAAGCATCCGGAACTGATCGATCCGATGAACGACGCGAAACGCTCCGGCTTCAACCCGATGAGCATCCCAGTCGTCGACAACGGCCTCTCCATCGTGACGGCCGAAAATGCCGACGACTTCTATTGGGACAAGTACCTGAAGCGTCGCGGTACGAAGGGCATCGAGGAGTAACCCCGGATTCAAGCCATCCGCGCCTCATGGCGCGGATGGTTCGGGGGAGGGGAGGAACACGATGGCGGAGCCTGTGCTGACCATTCATCATGTCACCAAGCACTTCGGTGCGGTGAAGGCGCTGACGGACGTCGACTTCATGCTCGAACGCGGTGAGATCCATGCGCTGTGCGGCGAGAACGGCGCCGGCAAGTCGACGCTGATGAACATCATCGCCGGCGTACTGCAGCCAACCGAGGGTGAGATCCGCATGGACGGGAAGATCGTGCGGATCTCCTCGCCAGCCGTCGCCCAATCACTCGGCATTGGGCTCGTGCATCAGGAAATCGCCCTCTGCCCGGATGTGACAGTCGCGGAGAACATGTTCATGGCGGCGACCAACCGCCGCCGTGCCCCCCTCATGAACTACCGCGCGCTCGAACGCGCGGCGCAGACGGTAATGAACCGGCTGGCCGCAATCGACGTCGGCCGCAAGGTCGCCGATCTGCCGATTTCCAGTCAGCAGCTCGTCGAGATCGCGAAGGCTCTGACGCTCGACTGCCGGGTCCTGATCCTGGACGAGCCGACCGCGGCGCTGACCGAAAGCGAGGCACAGCAGCTCTTTTCGATTATCCGCGACCTCAAGGCGAACGGCATATCGATCATCTATATCAGTCATCGCATGGCCGAAATATTCAGCCTCTGCGACCGGGTCACCGTGTTCCGCGACGGTCGTTACGTCTGCACCGACCGCATTGCCGATATCACGCCGGATGACGTGGTATGCCATATGGTGGGGCGCGAGATCACGCAGCTTTACCCGGAGAAGCTTAGGCCCGGTGAGGCGTCCGGCGAGCCAATCTTCGAGGTGGACACCATCGGTGACGGCGAGCGTTTTCATGGCGTCAGCTTCGCGCTGCGCAAGGGCGAGATTCTTGGCATCGGCGGCCTGATCGGATCCGGCCGCACGGAAATCGCCGAGGCGATCTGCGGGCTTCGGGCGCGCACGGCGGGCACAGTATGCCTGCGCGGCAAGACGCAGAAGTTCAATTCCTATTCCGATGCCGTGAAGGCCGGGATCGTCTATCTGTCGGAGGACCGCAAGGGCTCCGGCGTGTTTCTGGAGATGTCGATCGCGAAGAACATGTCGGTGCTGGACCTGAAGTCGATGACGAATTCGGTCGGTCTCATGAACGCACGTGCGGAGGCTGCGCTTGCCGAGGGTCTCGCCCGGCGGCTTGCAGTGCGGATGGGCGGAATCGAGGCACCCGCAAAATCGCTCTCCGGCGGCAACCAGCAGAAAGTTGCAATCGCCAAGCAACTCGCGGTGAAGCCGAAGGTCATTCTGATGGACGAGCCGACACGCGGCATCGATGTGGGCGCGAAGGCCGAGATTCACCGGCTGTTGCGCGAGCTTGCCCGCTCGGGCATCGGCATCATCCTCATCTCATCGGAAATGCCGGAGCTGCTCGGCCTCTCAGACCGCGTGCTCGTCGTCCGGGAGGGCCGCATCGCCGGTGAACTCGGCGTTGGTGAGATGACGGAGGAGGCTGTGATCCGCCTCGCGTCAGGAGTGGGAACGGCGAGGGCGGCGAGCCATGCCGCGTGACAAGCAAGTGAGAGGGCTGGGAATGGCTATTGACACGATGGTGGCGCGCGCGCCGAAGACATCGTCTTGGAGGCGCATCGGCAGGATGCGCGAGGCGGGGCTGATTGCGATCATCCTCGCACTCTGCGTGGTCATGAGCTTCGCCTCGCCGCACTTCCTGACACTCGGCAATTTCCGCGCCATGCTGATGAGTTTTTCGGTCGAAGGCATCGTCGTCGTGGGCATGACGATCCTGCTCATCGTCGGCGGCATCGATCTCGCGGTCGGCTCCGTCGTCTGCTTTGCGATGGTGCTCTCGGGCACGCTCTTCCTCTCCGGCCTCGACCCTTGGACGGCCTCGCTCGTGGGCATCGTTGTGAGTAGTGCTATCGGCGGCATCATGGGCTTCTTCGTGACGGTGGTGGGCCTCAACCACTTCATCACGTCGCTCGCCGCCATGGTGATCGTGCGCGGCCTTTGCCTCATCGTCACAAAGGGCACGCCGCTTTCGCTGTTCACGCTGCCGGCGGGCTTCAAGGCGGTGGGGCAGGGCACGTTTTACGGCGTCCCCTATGTCATCCTGATCTTCGTTGCCGTCGTCATCCTGTTCGATTTCTTGCTGCGCCGGGCGACCGCGTTCCGAAAGGTCTTCTACACCGGCAGCAACGAGAAGGCGGCGCTCTATTCCGGCATCAAGACCAATCAGGTGAAATTCTGGGTGACGGTGCTCTGCTCCACGCTCGCCGGTGTTGCAGGCGTCATCTACATGTCCCGCTTCGGCGCCGCGACCCCCACCTTCGGCGTCGGCATGGAACTCAACATCATCGCGGCGGCGGTAATCGGCGGCGCCTCGCTCAATGGCGGCTCCGGCACGATCCTCGGCGCCATCCTCGGCATAGCGCTTCTCTCTGTCGTCACCAGCTCGCTGATCCTGCTCGACGTTTCGGTCTATTGGCAGGACATGATCAAGGGGTGCATTCTGCTCGCTGCCGTTTCCATCGACCATTTCCTGCACAAGCGGAAGGCCGCCTGACATGCCAATCACCAAGCTGAAACCCCGGACGACAGCCGCGCGCGAGGAGATCGTCATCGCCCGCCAGATGCACCAGGCGCTCGTCCTGCACTATATGGAGGGCCTGACGCAGGCGCAGATCGCCGACCAGCTCGGCATTTCGCAAGCCACCGTTAACCGCCTCATCAAACGGGGCCGCCAGCTCGGTCTGGTCGAGATCAAGATCAAGTCCCCGGTCGAGCCGCTGGTCGACCTCGAGGAACGGCTTCTGGCGCTCGGAGGAATCGGCCGTGCGGTCGTTGTGCCGACCATCTCCGACAATCCGCAGACCGCGCTTCAGGCTGTCGGAGAGGCGGCGGCCCGCCTGCTGCTGGATGAGATCGGCGACGGCGACACCATCTGCATCACTGGCGGCAAAGGAGTGAGCGCCGTCGTCGCCGGTTTGCAGCCGCCGCATCGTTTCGATGTCGAGGTCATTCCGGCGACGGGCTGCGTGCAGGGCAAGCACTATACCGATGTCAATCATGTTTCGACCCTGATGGCCGACCGGCTCGGCGGGCGCTCCTACCAGATCCACGCACCCCTCTTTGCCGACGACGCCAAGCAGCGCGAAATGCTGATCAACATGCGTTCCGTCGCCGACGTCTTCAAACGGGCGCGCGAAGCGAAAGTGGCGATGGTCGGCATTGGCTCGATCCTCACAGACGATTCGAGCTACTACGATCTGCATCCGTCTTCAAGCACCGACCGGGCGGCGATCGAACGCTCCGGCGCGACCTGCGAACTGCTCGCCCACCTGCTCGACGAACGAGGCCGAGTTTGCGACTACAGCCTCAACCGTTCGCTGGTGTCGCTGACGCTTGAGGAGTTTGCCTCGATTCCGACCAAGATCGGCGTCGCGAGCGGACCCAACAAGGCGGGCCCAATTCTCAGCGTCATGCGGGGCAACCATCTCAATACGCTCGTAACCGACGAGGCGACCGGAGCGCGTATTCTTCAAATTGCCTCCGAGCAAGGATTTTCTGCATGAGTGGTGAGCAGTTAACCCGCGAAATCGGACGCTCCGGCGTCATGGCATCGGCCGTCGGCCTTGGCACTTGGGCGATCGGCGGCTGGATGTGGGGCGGAACGGATGAGGCGGAATCGATTGCCGCCATTCACGCTTCGCTCGAGGCCGGCGTCACTCTCATCGACACGGCGCCGGCCTATGGCCTCGGTAGGTCGGAAGAGATCGTCGGCAAGGCGATCGCCAGCCGCCGCGATAAGGCGGTGATAGCCACCAAATGCGGCCTCGTGTGGCATACGCAGAAAGGCAACCACTTCTTCGACCAGGACAGCAAGCCAGTCCATCGTTACCTACGTCGGAACTCGATCATCCATGAGGTTGAGCAAAGCCTGCGCCGGCTCGGCACAGATCATATCGACCTCTATATCACCCACTGGCAGGACGCGACGACGCCCATCGAGGAGACGGTAGCGGCGCTGGAAGAGTTGAAGCGAGCCGGAAAGATCCGCGCGGTCGGCGCCAGCAACGTCAGCCCCTCGGAGCTGGAGCAATACATCAGCACCGGATCGCTCGACGCGATCCAGGAACGGTTCAGCATGATCGATCGCCAGATCGAGGCGGACCTGCTGCCGCTCACCATTGTCAATCGCGTGTCCACGCTCAGCTATTCTTCGCTGGCGCTCGGCCTGCTCTCCGGCACGATCGGACCGGACCGCGTCTTTTCCGGCGACGATCAGCGCAAGGACAATCCGAGGTTCTCCGTCCCCAACCGGAAGAAGGCGAAGGACTTCGCCGAGGCGATCCGGCCCGTCGCAGAGCGTCATGACGCCAGCATCGCTCAGACGGTAATCGCCTGGACGCTGAGGCAGGCGGGGGTGACCTTTGCCCTATGCGGCGCGCGAAATCCAGCGCAGGCGCTCGACAATGCGCGGGCCGGCACGCTGCGGCTTTCCGATGAAGACCTGGCAGCCATCGAAGCGGCCGTTTCGGAGAAGCTGGCCAACATGGACGGATAGCGGACTGTCATATGAACCGAAAAGAGACTTTGGACGGGCTTCGCCAAAGCCCGAAGGTGGACGTGTGCGTCCTTGGCGGCGGTATCAACGGGATCAGCGTTTTCCGCGAGCTGGCGCTGCAGGGCGCGAGCGTGCTGCTGGTCGAGAAGGGGGACTATTGCTCCGGAGCAAGCGCTGCGCTGTCGCGCATGGTCCACGGCGGTCTGCGCTATCTAGAGAATGGTGAGTTCAGCCTGGTGCGGGAGTCGCTCGTTGAGCGCGACCGGCTGCTGCGTAACGCCCCCCACTATGTCGCTCCGCTGCCGACTACGGTGCCGATCTTCGATGTCTTCTCCGGTCTTGCCAACGGCATCGTGCGCTTTCTCGGTCTCACCCGCCGCCCCAGCCGTCGAGGTACCGTCGCCGTTAAGGCCGGTCTCGGCATATACGATTTCTTGACGCGCAAGCGTGCGCTGATGCCGCGCCACCAGTTCCGCGGCCGCAAGGCGACGCTGGAAAAATGGCCGGCGCTCAATTCGGCAGTTCTAAGCTCCGCGACCTATTACGATGCCTGGGTCAGTCATCCCGAGCGACTCGGCGTCGAGCTGTTGCGCGACGCTCTGTCCGCCGGGGCGAATGCTTGTGCCCTGAACTACGCGACGATGGAGCAGGCCGATGCCGGGGAATTCCTGCTGCATGACAGCCTTTCCGGCGAAAGACTCGCGATACAGCCGCGGCTGGTCATCAACGCCACCGGCGGCTGGATCGACATGGCAAACGCTACACTGTTTCCTGCAGGCGACCGACCCGCGCCGCTTATAGGTGGCACGAAAGGCTCGCATCTGATCATCGACAATCCTGCGCTCCACGACATGCTCGACGGGCACATGATCTACTACGAGAACGAGGACGGACGCATTTGCATTCTGTTTCCCTATCTCGGGAAGGTGCTGGTCGGCTCGACGGATATCCGCGTCGACGATCCCGATGCTGCGCGGTGCGAAGCCGATGAGCGGGACTATATCCTGCAATCGCTTGCCTTCGTGCTGCCGGGCGTGCGCATCCGACCGGAAGAAATTGTCTTTCAGTTTGCCGGCGTACGCCCGCTGCCGGCGAGCAACGACAGCTTCACCGGCCGCATTCCACGCGACCATTTCTGCACCATGCTCCAACCCCGCGAAGGCGGGCCGCCGGTGCTCTGCATGATAGGCGGCAAGTGGACGACTTTCCGATCCTTCGGTGAACTGGCCGCCGACATGGCGCTGGAACGGCTCGGCCATAGCCGCTGCGTCGATACGGCCGATCGCACTTTCGGCGGCGGACGCGCATTTCCAGAAAACCGTAACGGCTGGATCCGGGACCTGTCGGACTCGACAGGCCTTCCCCCCGATCGCGCCGCAACGCTTTTCGAGCGCTACGGCACAGACGCGGAAGACGTCGCCCGCTTCGCCGCGGCGGGGCCGGACCACCGCTTGCCCCATGCCGGCTACAGCGCCCGGGAGCTCCTGCATCTCATCCGCACGGAGGCGGTCGAGCATCTGGACGATCTGCTCCTCCGACGCACGACACTCGCCATCACCGGTGAGCTTTCCCTCGACATGGCCGAGGCCGCGCTCGACCTGCTTGCAGCCGAAAAAGGCTGGCCGGCGCCGCGCAAGGCCGAGGAGCACAGCCGTTTTCTCACCCTCATGCGCGAGCGCCACGGCGTCGCGGAGGCAACCCTTTCCGCAAGGAACGAACAAAGGAGTGAATTATGCGACACAACCGCAAGGTCCGGGTGAACCGACTGTTCGGCGACGGCCGTTGCCTGGACGTGGCGATCGATCACGGCGTGTGCAACGAGCCGTCCTTTCTCGATGGCCTGGAGAATATGCCAGCCGTCGTAAAGGCGCTGGTCGATGCCAGACCTGACGCGATCCAGATGAACCACGGCCAGGCCGACCTGTTGCAGGACCTTCCCGGCAAGGACAAGCCGGCTCTCGTCATGCGCATCGACATGGGCAATCCCTATAACCGCATCCGCCATCGCGACATGTGGGCGGTGTTGCAGAACGAGGCCGAACCGCTGATCGGCGCATTGCAGATGGATGCCGCCGGCGTGGTGGTCAATCTCTTCATGCTGCCGGATGAGCCCGATCTGTTCCGCCAATGCGTCCAGAACATTTCGCGCGTGCGCGCAGACTGCGAAGAGTACGGCATGCCGCTGATGATTGAACCACTCGTCATGCAGCCGGTAACCGAACGCGGCGGCTACATGGTCGACGGCGACGCCGACAAGATCGTCACGCTGACGCGGCTTGCCCGCGAGATGGGCGCGGACATCATCAAGGCTGACCCGACGACGAATCCGGAGGATTTCCATCGTGTAGTCGAAGCGGCGCGCTGCCCGGTGCTCGTGCGCGGCGGCGGCAAGGAAGACCTTCGCGCCGTCTTCGACAAGTCTGCCGCCTTGATGCGGCAGGGTGCTATGGGCATGGTCTATGGGCGCAACATCTACCAGCACGCCAAACCGAGCGCCGTGGTGCGCGGGCTGATGGCAATCGTTCATGAGGACGCGAGCGGTGAGGAGGCCTTCGCACTCTATCAGCAAGGGTGAGGCGCGGCACAGACCTTGGGAGGGGCTCAGAATGCAAAACTATCTGTTAGGGCTCGACGCTGGCAACACCGTCATCAAAGCGGTGATCTTCGATCGGACGGGCCGGGAGCTGGCGCAGGCCGGGGAGGAGGGGCATAGCCGCATGCCGTCCCCCGGGCATGTCGAACGCGATCTCAGCGAGCTCTGGGCCAATGCCAAGCGCGTCATTCGCGCCTGCCTCGACAACGCGGGGATTGCGGCGAGCGACATCGCCGCGATCGGCTGCGCCGGTCACGGCAATGGGCTTTACGCGCTGGACAAGTACGGCGAGCCGCTGCTCGGCATCCAGTCACTGGATACGAGGGCGACCGCCCTCGTCGAGGAATGGGCCGCCGAAGGGGTCGGCGAGCAGACCTATCCGATCGCGCGTCAGCGTCCCTGGTCCTCGCAGACGCCGACCCTCCTCGCCTGGCTGAAGCGCCACAGGCCGGAGGTCTTCAGGCGCATCGGCACGGTGTTCTTCTCCAAGGATTTCGTCGTCAACCGCCTGACCGGCAGCCGCGTCAGCGAAGTCTCGGACATGTCGGGCGCCGGCCTGCTCGATCTCGCAGCGCGCCGCTACGACAGAACGCTGATGGAGGCCTATGGCCTGGCCGATTGCATGGACCTCCTGCCGCCACTTATCGAAAGCACCGACATCGCCGGCATGGTGACGGAGGCGGTGGCGAGAGAGACCGGTCTTGCCGCGGGCACGCCGGTGATCGGCGGGCTGTTCGACGTCGTCGCCTCGGCGCTTGGCTCGGGCGTATCGCGCACCGGCAGTGCCTCGATCATCGCCGGCACCTGGAGCATCAACCAGGTCATCATCGACGGTCCCGACCTCGATGGCCCCGTCTTCATGTCCTCGACCTTCGATCGCACCCGCTACATGGCGATGGAAAACAGCGCTACCTCGGCAGCCAATCTCGAATGGCTTGTGCGCGAGTTCTTCGAGGGGCAGCATGCGGAGAGCCTCTCGCCCTTCGACGCCTGCTGCGCGCTGGCGGCTGCCGTCGAGCCTGCGGCGGATGATCCGCTCTACCACCCCTATCTCTACGGCGCCCAGCGGGACGGCCACGCGCGGGCGGGCTTCTACGGAATTGCCGGCTGGCACACCAAGGGACATCTAATCCGTGCCCTGCTCGAAGGCGTTGCCTTCGGTCATCGCCAGCATATAGAGACGATCCGCAAGGCAGGCGCGTCCTTCGACGAGGCAGTGCTCTCTGGCGGCGGATCGCGCAGCCGCCTCTGGCCGCAGATCTTTGCCGATTTGCTCGGCGTTCCCGTCTCCGTCTCCGTCTCGCGGGAAACGGGCGCGCTGGGTGCGGCGATCGCGGCGGGGGCGGGCGTCGGCCTCTTCGCCGATTTCACAGAGGGCGCGGCTGCCATGGTACGTGTCGACCGGCACTACAGACCGAATAGCGTGCTCGCCGCGCACTATCATCGCCGCTATGCGCTCTACAGGGACATAGCGGAGGCGATGACCCCGCTTTGGCGGCGGCTTTCGGCAACCACAGGCCGGGAGACGGGAGTTGCAGCATGACCGTGCATGACACTGAAATGCCGGCCGACGAAGGCATATATGACTTCATTATCGTCGGTGCCGGTTCGGCTGGCTGCGTTCTCGCAAACCGGCTCTCGGCCGATCCCAAGAATCGAGTGTTGCTGCTCGAAGCAGGCGGCAGCGACCGCTACCATTGGGTTCATGTGCCGATCGGCTATCTCTACTGCATGGGCAATCCGCGCACCGACTGGATGATGAAGACGGCCGCGGAAGCCGGCCTCAACGGCCGCGCGCTGAACTATCCGCGCGGCAAGGTGCTCGGCGGCTGCTCGTCGATCAACGGCATGATCTACATGCGCGGGCAGGCTGCCGACTATGACGGCTGGCGGCAGGCGGGCAATGTGGGCTGGGGCTGGGACGACGTGCTGCCCTATTTCCTGAAGTCGGAGGACAGTTACCGCGGCAAGTCCGCCATGCACGGGACGGGCGGCGAGTGGCGCGTCGAGCGCCAGCGCCTCTCTTGGCCGATCCTCGATGCCTTCCGCGATGCGGCGGAAGAGCTCGGCATCCCGAAGACAGATGATTTCAACGGCGGCGACAACGAGGGTTCCGGCTATTTCGAAGTCAACCAGCGCGGCGGCGTGCGCTGGAACACAACGAAAGCCTTCCTGCGGCCGGCAATGAAACGAAAGAATTTGCGCGTCCTGACCGGGGCCGAGACCGAACGGCTGGAGTTTGACGGCAAGATGGTCACCGGCGTGCGTTTCCGCCTTGGCAGCCGCCTCTGGATCGCTCATGCATCACGCGAAGTGGTGTTGTCGGCGGGCGCCATCAACTCGCCGAAAATCCTGGAGCTGTCGGGCATCGGTCGGCCGGACCTGCTGTCCACCCTCGGCATTCCCGTCCACCAGGAACTTCAGGGCGTCGGCGAGAATCTTCAAGATCACCTGCAGATACGCACCGTCTTCAGGATTGAAGGCGCGCGTACGCTAAATCAGCTCTATCACAACGTCTTCAGCCGGGTCGGCATGGGTCTGCAATATGCCATCAGCCGATCCGGCCCGCTCTCCATGGCGCCGAGCCAACTCGGGATCTTCGCCAAGAGCGATCCGGCCGTCGCGACGGCCGATCTCGAATATCACGTTCAGCCGCTTAGCACGGACCGGCTGGGAGAACCGTTGCACCGCTATCCCGCCGTTACCGTGTCCGTCTGCAATCTCCGGCCGGAGAGCCGCGGCACAGTGCATGTCACCGCGCGTGATGCGGCACGGCCACCTGAAATATGCCCAAATTATCTCTCCACCGCCGGCGACCGATTACTCGCGGCGAAGTCCATCCGCCACGCCCGAAGCCTCATGGAAACGAAGGCGCTTGCGCAATTCCGACCGCAGGAAGTGCTTCCCGGCCGCGAGCACGACAGCGACGAGGATTTGATCCGCCGCGCAGGCGACATTGCGACAACCATCTTTCACCCGGTAGGCACCTGCAAGATGGGGAGTGACCCTATGGCAGTGGTGGACCCGAAGCTGCGCGTGCACGGCATCGGCCGATTGCGTGTCGTCGACGCCTCCATCATGCCGACGATTGTCTCCGGCAATACGAACTCGCCGGTGATCATGATCGCGGAGAAGGCATCAGAAGCCATTCTGAAGCGGTTATGAGGATTACTCGAGGCGCCTTGGAGCACAGCCACGGGGCTGGAGCCCGCACCTCCGAGGATCGACGCCTTGACGATCTCCTAGGTGACCTTCTTGGCGTCGCGAAGAGCATCATCGTGCCGTCCTTGTAGAACAGCGTGTTGTCGATGCCGGCATAGCCGGAGCCGAGCGAGCGCTTGACGAAGAGTTTGCGGCAGGTGCTGAAAAGCGGGTTGTTGTTGTCCCTTGGAGGCTCCGCCCTCGGCGCCTCGGCGGCAGGGATCACCGTCCCCGCGCAATCGAAAGAGCCAACCTGACATTTGGTCCAGAATTTTCTGCTGACGAGCCGGGGAATCCGGACGGTACAGCGGCTGAGGCGGACTTATGATTGTTCATACGGAACAGATCCCCGCCAAAAAAGGACGAAGCGCATGACCACTTTCCGCCCAAAATACATCACCTTCGACTGCCACGGCACGCTGATCAACTTTCAGATGGCGGAGGCGGCACGCGATCTTTACGGCGACCGCATGAGCGAGCAGAAGATGCTGCAATTCATCGCGGACTTCTCGGCGTACCGACTCGATGAAGTCATGGCCGACTGGAAGCCCTATGCGGAGGTGGTCCATAACGCACTGGCGAGGACCTGCAAACGCAACGGCGTCGACTTCAAGGACGAAGACGCCCAGATGGTATACGAACGCGTTCCCACCTGGGGGCCGCATCCGGACGTTCCGGCTGGGCTTGCCAAGGTGGCCAAGGAGATTCCGCTGGTCATCCTGTCAAATGCAATGAACTCGCAGATCATGTCCAACGTCGAGAAGCTCGGCGCGCCTTTCCACGCCGTTTACACCGCCGAAGAGGCTCAGGCCTACAAGCCGCACTTCCGGGCCTTCGAATATATGCTCGATATGCTTGGCTGCGGTCCGGAGGACATACTGCATTGCTCCTCCTCGTTCCGCTACGATCTGATGTCCGCTCATGACCTCGGGATCAAGAACAAGGTTTGGGTCAATCGCGGTCACGAGCCGGCCAATCCCTATTACGGTTATACCGAGATCGCCGGCATCTCGGAATTGCCGGGCGTTGTCGGGCTCTGAGGAAGCCTGAATTACATCTGAAAACCTCTCTTCCAGCGGCCCGATAACGAACCTCGGTTTGCCGGAGTGTCGAGGGGTCGAGAAGGACCATTACGGTGCCGCCATGTTCGGCGGTGGCATCACGGGCCCAGCGCGAGCGAGGTAATTCCCAGAGCTGGGACCGAGACAATCGTGCTGGAGGCGGGACGGTGGTCCGCCCGCCTTCAGCAGAAATCGCCCGACCTTATCAGGGCTGGGTGCCGCGGAATGGATGCCATCTCGACGGTCGCTTCTCGGATGCCGCAGAGCATGCCGCTCCAAACAGTGCGAGGTCTCAATCTTGGATGCTTGTAACGATGCGCTTCCGGACGACGGCGAGGGTCATCTCGACGGCACCCAGTCGGTCGGCATGCCTTTCACCGAAGTGTATTTTCGGGCCGCCGCCGCTATTCTGACGACAAAGCCAAGCGCGGCGGAAGCGCGCGTGTCGGGTGAGCTGCTACTACGCCACTACGGTCTGACGGGAACGACCATGGTCCTGTCCTCGGAAGTCGAGTGTACCGCGGACGTCACCCTGTCCAACGGCGATCGGTTGATCCTCAAAACGTCAGCGCGGCCGGAAGGAAGAGACAGTTTCCGCTTCCAGGTTGCGGCCCTGGCAGGGCTGGAAGGCGCTTCCGGTTTTGCAGCACCTCACATTGTGCGTACCAGCGGCGGTACGCTCATGTTCGAAGAGGAGGAGATTTGCGGCTACCTGCAGACCCGACTTCCGGGGGTGCCGCTGCACCAGGCGAACGCAACTCCGGACGTCCTTTACCGGGTCGGCACGGCGCTCGGCAGGCTCAGTTTGGCTCTCGAGCCTCTGAAGTTGCCCGCCATGCACCGCCCGGTCCTTTGGCATGTCGGATGTTGGCCGAGGCTGATGCAACTGGAGGAGCATCTGCCTTCAGGACCCGTTGCAGATTCCGTGCGTCTTGCCATGCGCAATTATGTCGAGCTTATCGAGCCGCAACTGCGCGAGGTAGCATGGCAGGTCACGCACAATGACCCCAGCCCGTTCAACGCGCTCTTGACCGATAATGGAGTCGCGTTCATCGATTTCGGCGACGGTTGCTGGGGCCCACGGATCCAGGATCTCGCGATTGCGGCAAGCCACGTCGTGACGGACCCGTCTTTGGCTCTGGGGGGCGCAGAAAATCTCATCGCTGGTTATGCTTCGGTACGCCCGCTTTCCGCGCTTGAGGCAAAACTGCTCGTCGGGCTGATACAGGCGCGGCAAAGCGCCCTCATCCTGATCAACTACTGGCGAGCCGGGCTGTTTCCGGCCGAGGCAGCATATATCAAGAAGAACGTGGCCCGGGCCGAACGCGGGCTCGCTATCCTATCGGCGTTAGGCGTCGGGGAGGCGGAGATGGCTGTGCATCGCGCGGTGCCTTAGTTCGGCGTTGCCGAAGGCACTCCGAGTGTTTCGTCACTCGCCTTGGAATGAGTACGGTAACTCGCGACCTTCTCGCGGTGGAAACTTAAGCAGGATCAAAGCTATGTCCACAGATCTCATGCCCAACCGCTTTACCCCCGGGGAAGCCACAATTCCCCCCCGCGAATCTGAGCTGATCGCCCGGCGCGACAGCGTACTCGGAGCCTCCTACAGGCTCCAATACCGCCGACCGGTACATTTCGTTCGCGGCGAGGGCATATGGCTCTACAACCCCGACGGACGTCGCTATCTGGATTTCTATAACAATGTGCCCTCTCTTGGGCATTGCAATCCAGAGATCAACGCTGCCATGGCGGAACAAGCCAGCAGAATTAGCGCAAATACCCGCTATCTCGAGCCGAGGCTTGTCGATTACGCCGAACGGCTCGTGGCCACCTTTCCCGAGGAGCTGAACCGCGTTGTCTTCACCTGCACGGGTAGCGAGTCGAACGATCTGGCGCTCCGGATCGCCCGGCTGACCAGCGGCAGCGAGGGCGTGATTGTCTCTTCCCATGCCTATCACGGCACCAGCGCGGCCACGGCGATGGCGTCGCCCAATCTGGGCGACGCCATCAAGCTCAGTCCTGCCGTCCGTATGGTGTCGCTGCACGGTCCCGCGGGCGTGCCGGACCGGCAAGCTGCGGAATTTTTTGAAGAACAGGTTCGCTCCGCTATCGCCGATTTGAATCGGAGTGGCATTGGCGTCGCGGCCCTCCTCATCGACAGCATTTTCTCCAGCGACGGCGTCTGGGTAGACCCGCCTGGCTTCATCGCCGGCGGAGTCAAGGCGGTGCAGGAGGCGGGTGGCCTCGTGATTGCCGATGAAGTTCAGCCGGGATTCGGGCGGACGGGCACACATATGTGGGGTTTTGAGCGACACGAAGTTGTTCCGGACCTCGTTACCCTCGGCAAGCCCATGGGCAATGGATTTCCAATCGGCGCGGTTGTTGGCCGCAAGGCACCGATGGATCGCTTTGGCGCTACTGCCCGGTATTCAAACACCTTCGGTGGCAATACTGTCGGGATCGCGGCAGCCGACGCCGTCCTGACTATTTTGCATCGGGATCGGATCCCCGAGCATGCGCTTGCCATGAGCGAGCGCCTGCGGGTGGGGTTGGAGCATCTTGCCAAGCTGCACCCCGGTATTCGCGGCGTCCGAAACGCCGGGCTGTTCTTCGGCGTCGACATCGGGTTGGATGGAGCGGGAGAGGCCAGCCGGCGAGCCATGGCTTTGGATATCGTAAACCTGATGCGTGACGATGGCGTTCTCATCAGCACTACGGGCGCCAACGAGGATACGCTGAAGGTGCGTCCCCCACTGATCTGCCAGGCGGAGCATGTGGATCGGTTCCTCGAAGCCATGGAAAGCGCGCTCAAGAAGGCCGTTGCGCAGGTGTAACGTCGGCTGCCTCGGCAGCCGAATACGCTCGCTATTCTCATCAGCGAAAGCTAGGTCCATGAAACTAGATCGGATCGACATCAAGATCCTGCACGTGCTGCAGCAGCATGGCCGAATGACAAATGTGGAGCTTTCGGAGGTGGTGAATCTATCGCCGAGCCCCTGCCTCATGCGCGTGAAGAAGCTGCAGTCGGAGGGCTATATCGAGGGCTATTCGGCGCAGATCAATGTCGGCAAGTTGGGACAGACGTTAACGGTGTTCACCGAGGTGACGCTGAAGAACCACCGGCAGATCGACTTTACACGCTTCCTCGCCGCCGTCGAGAAGATCGATCAACTAATCGAATGCCATGTGGTCTCGGGCGGCTACGACTACCTCCTGAAATTCGTGACCGCCGGGATCGGCGAATATCAAGAGATCATGGAGCGGCTGGTCGAGTTGGAGGTCGGCATAGACAAGTATTTCAGCTTCGTCGTGCTGAAATCGCCGGTCGTGAAGAGGCACCTGCCGCTGACGAACCTGTTTCGGCCATAGAATCTCATCAACACTTCGCCTGCTACGACCGGGCTGAGGGCAGCGAGCAAGCGCACCGCCATGAAATTCCTGTCCTACTGGCACGACACCGCCCCGGCCTTCGCACCCGTCTATGGCCATTACGACGTCGCGGTGATCGGCGGTGGCTTCACCGGCCTCGGCGCCGCCCGGCAGCTCGCTAGGGCACGCGCCAAGGTCGCCGTGCTGGAGGCGAAAAAGGTCGGCTGGGGCGCCTCCGGCCGCAATGGCGGGCATTTGAACAACGGGCTCGCGCACAGCTATCTTCGGTTCGGGTAGGTACTTCTGCCCCTGTTCGTGAAAACCATCGATGGCGAGGTGGCTCGAACCGTGAGGCGAGACGGGGATCCTACTTGCATGCTCAGAGCGCCTGCCACGTGCATTCTCCATTATTGCGCGGCTAACGCTTTCGCCTGGTTCTTTATGGAGTTGATCGCCAGTAGCTGATGAGTCAAGCCTGGAATGACCGCAGGGAAGCGGCCTTCGAGAGCGGCGGTGCCGACCGTAAAGCCGGCGGCCCGGCCGCTGACGACGGCGTGGATGCGCTCGGCGCGGTCGATCGAACCTGCGACGATGACGGGCTTCGCGACGGCGTCGCAGACGGCGCGGATGAGGTCAGCGACATCGACATCAGCGCGATAGGCGAGGAGATCGAGGCCGTGCACGCCCTCGCGGGCGGCAAGCTCTTTTGCGCTTGCAACGATCTCCGCTTGGGAACCCTCCAGAACGCTGGGATGGCCCGCGATGCGGCCGGGGAAGGGGTAGTAGCGGATACCACTTCCCTTGAGGAGGGGAAGGACGTCGTCGACATGGGTGCCGCCAAGCAGATAGTCAACGCCGAGCGTGAGGCCGGCGAGCACCGACTCGATTTCGCTGGCGCGGTCGAGTGAGACCACTTCGAGATAACTCTTCGCGCCTGCGGCCCGGATTTCCCGGTTAAGCTCGGAAAGCACCTCAAAGGGCAGGCCGATATCCTTGAAGCCGATATGACGGACACCCGCAGAAAGCACCAGGGGAAGCTGCGCCAGCGCATCCGGGATCGTCCGGTCATTGCGGGTCAGCATGAAGATGAAATCGATCGGGGTCATGTCAATCCTCCTGGTCGCACGGTGCCTTCGCCAGTCGGCGGGCGTAGTCGATCGCTGTTTCGAGACTTCTCGGATCGGCAATGCCACGGCCGGCGATATCGAAGGCGGTGCCGTGGTCGGGGCTTGTGCGCACGAAGGGCAGGCCGAGCGTGATGTTCACGCCCCTTTCCAGTCCGAGATATTTGACCGGGATAAGTCCCTGGTCGTGATATTGCGCGACGACCACGTCGAACCGGCCGTTTCGCGCCTGCATGAAAACCGTATCGCCGGGCCAGGGGCCGCTGGCGTCTATGCCTTCCGCGCGGGCGGCCGCGATGGCGGGCGCGATAATGCGGATTTCCTCGTCTCCGAAGAGACCACCTTCGCCAGCATGCGGATTGAGCCCCGCAACGGCGATGCGGGGGCGGGCGATTCCCAACGCACGACCCCCCTGGTGGGCGAGGCGTATCGCGGACATCTGTGCGGGAAGGTCCGCCCGGCGGATCGCGTCTGCCAGCGAACAGTGGATCGTCACCAGAACGGTGCGAATATCGTCATTGGCGAGCATCATCGCCACCCGCCCGGCGCCACCTTTTTCCGCGAGGATTTCCGTGTGGCCGGGGTATGAAAGCCCCGCAGCGGCGAGCGCCTCCTTGTGGATCGGCGCCGTCACGATCCCGGCGACTTTGCCCGCCCTGGCGAGATCGATCGCCGCAACGATGGCATCATAGGCCATGCGTCCACTGGTGGCGCTCACCCTGCCGAGTGCGGGTGGGGTTTCGATGCGGGAGGCGGCGAGGATATTCAGGGCGCCATCCGGCTTCGCGTCGGCGATGTCATGGATCTCGTTCAATTGCAGACCGCCGCCGAGGCTGGCGATGGCCTTCGTCATCACGGCCGGATCGCCAATGACGACACTGCGACGGAGGTCGGTGCGGGCAAGCATCGTCTTTGCCACGATCTCCGGCCCGATGCCGGATGGATCGCCCATGGTGACGGCGAGCGGCAGGGAGGTGTTCATGCGGGCTCCTTTCCAATTCGGCGAATGGCCTCGGCGGCATTGTGCAGCGTCATGGCGGAACCGAATCCGCCTGCTTTCATGGCGAGCAGCATCATTCGTCCATCGGCAAGAGGAGCGCAGCCGAGGGGAAAGCCGGGCTCGAGTTCGCGGATCAAATCGAAAGCGTGAATGGAGAGCCGTTCCAAAAGGGCGTGCATCGTTTCTCCGCCCGTTGCGACGATGGCGTCGTATCGATGCCGGGATAAAGCGATCTCTGCCTCGTCCACCAGTATGGCGAGAGGCTTCGCCGGGTCGCTGGTTCGGATCTGTGGTGTACGGATGCAGACGACAGAAGCTGCCTCGTCGATATCCGTCGCACGCATTGCGACTGAAGCACCTGTCGCGGCCAATGCGTCGCACTGGGAATGGCTGACAGGATTTGCGCTGCCGACAAGCACGAGAACACGGCGCGGCGTGGCTTCGGGCGTGAAGGTGTGCCGGCCTGTGCACCGATCGACTACCGTCGCCAGCGCTTCCGCCATGCCCGGCGAGCCGACCCACAGCACCGGGCCGTGTTTCGCGATCTCCGCAACCCGACGATTCAGCATCACCTGGTCGCATGCATCCACGATGACCACCGGAGCGCTGCCAATGGCCTTCCCGATCTCGCCGTCCTCGGTGTGCTCCGAAATTTTAGCGATGCGGCCGAGGCTGGGCTCGATCAAGTCTTCGATGCGAGACGTGTGGGCGGGATGGACAGGGTCGCGGCTGTACGCCGTTTGGGCAACCGGCTCGCCGTGCAGCAACTGAATCCCGTCGATCGTCGTTCGCCCGGCAGCGGGAAAAGCAGGCGCGACGACCAACCGTGCTCGGCCGCTGGCCACAAATGCGGCGGCAATTTCCACGCGGATATGGCCCCGCAGAGTGGAGTCAATCGTCTTATACAGGAACGGCCTATCTGCGAGCCTGGTTACCGCTTGGCGCGTCACATGCGCGGCATCGGTTTCACCGAGCGTGCGACTGCCGGTGTCGATGGAGACGAGACTGACATGGGTGTTCTCCGATCCCATTCTGCATATACGAGGGATATAGCCGCGTTCCAGGAAAGCGATTGCCCCATCCGCCGCGCTTGTTAGGTCGTCTGCGACGACGCCAACGTGTTTGATCTGGTCAATGGTTTCTGCCATGACCACAAGGCTACTCTCCAAGTTATAAGAGAAAAATCGATATGATCTAACGTGTATTGGTGATAGATTGTCACCAATGAAGCGTTCGGACCTTCCTTCCCTCGATGATCTGCGGGCCTTTGAGGTCGTTGCCCGCCTGGGTTCCGTGCGTGCGGCCGCGTCTGAGTTAAACCTGACGCATGGTGCCGTCAGCCGGCGCGTATCCAAACTTTCCGAACACCTCCAAACGAGTTTGCTGGAATCCGATGGGCGCGGCCTGAGGCTTACGGGAGAGGGTACGCGCCTCGCGCAGGCGACGACGAACGCTCTGGCGCTCGTTGCGTCGGCATTGGAGGATATTCGCAAAGTCGACGCGTCACCACCGATCGTCGTTTCCTGCGAACGGTCCATCGCCATGCGCTGGCTGATCCCGCGACTCTCGGAGTTCCAGGATCGCCATCCCGAGATCGACCTTCACCTCTCCGTCGGTGGTGGGGGCTTCGATTTTGCGCGCGACCGTATCACACTCGCGATCCGCAGGCTGGATTTCGCCATCGATGCGAACTGGCAGGTCGAACGGCTGATCGAAGAGCAAGTCGGTCCTGTCATGCATCCCGCCATGACGGATCGGTTTGCGGCCGGTGATTATGTCGCGCTTGCCGCAAACACCCGGCCGGATGCTTGGCGGAAGTGGACCGTCGCCAATCCCGACGCGCCGAAGCCGCGCTCGACGCGCTTTCTCGACCATCATTTCCTGATGGTGGAGGCGGCAGCCGGCGGTCTGGGTGTGGCCATGTGCCCCGAGATCATTGCCCTTGACGATATCCGCAAAGGCCGCCTCGCCGCGCCACTCGGCTTTCAGCCAGATGGCTCACATTACGGCATCATCCGGTCAGCGCTGGCAAAGAAGTCGGCTGGGGTCGACCCATTTGTATCTTGGCTTCTCGCCGCCATTCAACAGGATTTCCATGCTGCGTCTTGAGCGGCCTTGCGGCGCGTGGATCGCATTGGAACCCCATCCTTACAACGTGAAGACGCCGCAACACGCTTCAATCAGGATCGCTGTCTGGTGCTCAGGTATTTGGGCCAAGTATATTCGCTCTCGCTTCGACGATGTGGTCGTACATGTTTCGCTCGGCCTCTCTGCTGTCGCGATCTTTGATGGCGTCAAGAGTGGCCTGATGCTTGGCGATATAGGCCTTCATGCGCTCAGGGGTTAGTGACTGCTCCTTCATTTTCCCCCAGAGGTTTCCCGCTCGTACTGTGTGAATGCCCTCATAGAGCGAGGCGAGAAGACCGTTGCGCGCGGCTCCGACGATGATGCGGTGAAAGACGGCGTCCCATTTCTCGAATTCGACCAGGGTTTCCGCCGCGCTGCCCCGATCGATCGACTTCTGCATTTCGTCGATTTCCTGGCTGGTTGCCCGTAACGCCGCCAAGGCGGCGATCTTGGGCTCCATGATCAGCCGAGCCTCGAAGACTTCGGCCGGATATGTGCGCAGCGTGTCTCCCGTACTGCCTGGCGGGCGACGCAGGGCCGTCGAGGTAACCCCGCTGCCAGCGATAAAGGTCCCCCTTCCCACGTGCCTGATGAGGCGGCCCTCCTTCTCAAGAGAAGCAAGCATCCGTCGAAGTGCAGTGCGGGGCAGCCCGAGTTTAACCGCCAGATCGCGCTCAGGCGGTAACCGATCCCCGGGCTCCAGACCTTCCGCCTCGATGAAGTCCTTCAAGACCACGCTCATGAGTCCTCGCTAATTATTTTGCCCCAACCAAATTGATCTATATTGACACCAATTGCAATACCAATCTTATATTGATTGCGCGACAAACCAAAATTGGTAGCGAGGGCGCTGAAGTACAGGGAGTGCATGCTGCGCCTGTTTCAGATCGATTGGCGCATAAGCGCGCATAACCGCGAGTAAAATTGCAAGGTAACGGCTCCGTTGAAAAGGGAGGAATCTCGATGGCTGCTGGAACAGAGGCTGTTTCTGGAGAGGACACAGCGCTTTCGGTGCGTGGCCTGACGGTCGACCTGCCGAAAGGCATGGAACGGACCCATGCCGTCGAGAACATCTCGTTTGATCTCAAGCGGGGCCAGATTCTGTGCATTATCGGCGAGTCAGGCTCAGGCAAGTCGGTGACGGCGAACACAATCATGGGGCTTTTGCCGAAGCTGATCCCGGTCTCGTCCGGCGCTATTCATCTCGACGGCACAGCCATTATCGGCGCACCGGCGAAGAAGCTGCGAGGACTGCGCGGTCGCGTCGTATCGATGATTTTCCAGGATCCGCTTTCGGCGCTCAACCCGCTGATGACGGTTGGCGAGCAGATTACCGAAGTTCTGACGGCTCATGGCGTGGGCACCAAGGCGTCGCGGCGCAATCGCGCCATCGAGCTGCTGACGGAAGTCGGGTTGCCCGATCCGGAACTCATGTACTACCAGTATCCGTTCCGGCTGTCGGGCGGGCAACGTCAGCGCGTCATGATCGCCATGGCGCTCGCTCTCGAACCCACCGTTCTGATCGCGGACGAGCCGACCACGGCCCTCGATGTCACCACACAGGCGCAGATCCTGAAGCTGATCCGTGACATTCAGCGCCGCAAGGGCATGAGCGTGATGTTCATCACCCATGACTTCGGTGTCGTGGCTGAGATCGCCGACAGTGTCGTGGTGATGGAAAAGGGCCGCGTTGTCGAGCAAGGTACCGCCGAACAGGTTCTCAAATCCCCGACCCACCCCTATACACAGCGCCTGATCGCCGCCGTCCCGCACCTGACGGGCAAGGATCGAGCAGTTCAGGAGAAGGCGAGCAACGAGACGATCCTGAAGGTCGAAGGGCTGTCCAAGACCTATCGCAGCGGCAGTGCCCTGTTCGGCAGCCAGCGCATTGTGCCTGCGGTGAAGGACGTTTCATTCGATCTGACTGCGGGACGCACGCTCGGCGTCGTCGGCGAGAGCGGTTCCGGCAAATCATCGCTGGGAAGGCTTTTGATCAAGCTGCAAGACAGCGATGGCGGGCAAATTCTGTTCGAGGGCCGCGACATCGCCAAGCTTTCGGAAACCGAATTTCGACCGCTGCGGCCGCGGATCCAGATGATCTTCCAGGATCCCTTCGCATCGCTCAACCCGCGTTCGACCATTGGACAAATCCTGACCGTAGGCCCCGTCGCGCACGGCATGCCTTATGCTCAGGCGCGTGAGGAGGCGCGAGCGTTGCTGGCCCATGTCGGTCTCGATGCCGGCGCTTTCGGACGTTATCCGCACGAGTTTTCCGGTGGGCAACGCCAGCGCATCGGCATCGCCCGGGCCTTGATGTTCAAGCCCAAGCTGTTGGTTGCCGACGAGGCAGTCTCTGCGCTCGACGTGTCCATCCAGGCCCAGATCCTCAAGCTGCTAGACCAGATCCAGCGGGAAACTGGCGTTTCGATGATCTTCATCACCCATGATCTGCGCGTCGCCAGCCAGATCTGCGACGAAATCGCAGTGATGCAGAAAGGGGAGATCGTCGAGCGCGGCCCGCCATCTCAAATCTTTCTGGACCCGCAATCGGCCTACACGCGCGAGTTGGTGGCGGCGATTCCCGGGGAGCGACCGAGGCACACTCGACCGATTGCCGTTAACTTTTGAGAGCTACGGCCGAAATACAACTAGGGAGGAAATATCATGACGAAAGATTCTACAACGAAATCGGGCTATTCTCGACGCGACGCGCTACGCCTCATGGCAGCGGGCGGCATTGCGTGCTTTGCCGCTCCCAACCTGCTCGGCAAGCCTGCCTTTGCCGATACTGCTAGCCCAACCGGTCGCGTCGTCGTCGGGCTTTCGCAGGAACCCACCGTCTTCCATCCGCTGATGGCCCATATCGAGGTAGACGATGCGGTCCATTTTTCCCTATTCGACGCCCTCTTCCGCATGGATCCGAAGGGTGTTCTTCAGCCCAATCTTGCCGCCGAAGTGCCAACACAGCAGAACGGCGGCATTTCGGAGGACGGTCTGAAGTGGCGCGTCCGCCTGCGTGATGACGTTCGCTGGCACGATGGCGAGCCCTTCACCGCCGAGGATGTGAAGTTCACTCTCGAGCTCATAACCAACCCGAACTTCCGCGCCTGGCGCACGGGCGGGCATTCACTGGTACGAGATATCACGGTGGTTTCGCCGACTGAGCTTACCTGGCGGATGGAGGAGGCTTTCGCCCCTTATCTGTCGTTCCTCACCGAAACCTTTATGGTGCCCAAGCACATTCTTGAGAAAGAGGCCGATCCCAACGCTGCCGCCTTCAATCAGGCACCTGTCGGCACCGGTGCATTCAAATGGGCGCAGCGCGTCGCGGGCGATCATCTCGAGCTGGTCGCGAACCCTCAATATTTTGGGGATGGCCCCTATGTCGAGCGGCTCGTCTTCAAGTACATCCCTGACATGACCGTGCTCTATACCCAATTCAAGAGCGGCGACATCGACCTTACAGACCAGGCATACATCACCGCCGACCACTACGATGAAGCTAAGACATTGCCGGGCCGTGTGGTGACGCTGGTATCTGGGGCATCAGTCGAGTCGATCTATCTCAATCTCGAGAAGCCGCAATTCAAGGACCCGGCTGTCCGCAAGGCGCTCTATGCCGCGATGGACAGAAAAGCAATTATCGACGCGATCTATTACGGCGTCGGCACGCTCACCGAGACGTTCATGCCACGGACGTCCTACTATTACAATCCGAACCTGCCGGCGCAGGAGTTCAACCTTGACCGGGCGCGACAGATCCTCGACGAGGCGGGCTGGGTTCCGGGGCCGGATGGAATACGTGCCAAGGACGGGGTGCGGCTGTCGTTCGCCAATTCGACGACGTCGGGCAACAATCTGCGCGAACAAGTGCAGCAGTTCCTGCAGCAGACATTCGCGGAGATTGGCGTCGAGATGACGATATCCAATCTGCCGGCGGCCGTGATGTTTGGTGAGTTCTGGCTCAAGTCGCAATTCGACTCGGCGATCGCGGGTGTTACCCATCTCATTGCGGCGGATCCGGACGCCACTAACCGCCTCGCTACAAGCGCAATTGCTGCCAAGGGCGGAAAAGGCTCGAATGTCGGCCAGTATTCCAATCCAGAAGTTGACGCGCTGCTCAAGAAAGGTGCCCAAACCTTCGATCCTGAGGCGCGTCGCGAGATCTACTCCCGTATTCAGGAAATCGTTCGTGAGGACCTGCCGTTCCTGCCGTTGTTTGCCGCTACCTATGTAGTCGGTCGCAAGGAAGGTCTCGAGGGGTGGGAGCCCAATTCCAACACCCGCACGGCCTCCTGGCATGCCGCCGGATGGCGTTGGCAAAGCTGACATACGCTGCCGCCGTCGCGAGTTGCGGCGGCGGCCTATCCATTGATGCTGTCATGAAGGAGGAGAGCCAATGCGCGGCTTCCTGCTCAATCGCCTTTCACAAAGCCTCGTCCTGCTCCTGATCGTTTCGGTCATCGGGTTCGTCGTCCTGAATCTCATTCCGGGCGGCCCGTTGGCGCAATTCGGGCTTGATCCCAGCATGACCCAGGATGATCTCAATCGTCTGAAGGAGCAGCTGGGGCTCAACCGCCCGCTGTGGATGCAGTATCTCGACTGGGCCTGGCGCCTCGTACAGGGCGACTGGGGTCACTCCTTCCGCGACGGCGCGCCGGTCTTGGATGTGATTGGCCGCCACCTTGTTGCAACGCTGTTGTTGATGGGTTCATCTACCGTCATCGCGATCGCCATCGGCACGTGGATCGGCATCCGCGGCGCCACGCACCGCTATTCTGTTTTCGACTATCTGGCGACGGTCGGGGCGATGGTGGCGCTGTCGATCCCGACTTTCTGGTTCGGCCTTGTCGGCATCTATGTCTTTTCGCTACGACTCGGCTGGTTGCCGGCCGGCAACATGTACACGATCGGCGACGGTTCGGTTCTGAACCATATCCATCACCTGATCATGCCGAGCATCGTGCTGGCGCTGGTCCATGTCGCCATCTGGAGCCGTTACATGCGAACGGCGACGCTTGATGTTATCAGCCAGGAATTCGTCAAGACCGCCCGTGCCAAGGGATTGAGCGAGCGCCGAATCTTGATGAAGCATGTCGTCGGCAATGCGCTGCTGCCAATGATCACACTGGCAGGGATGCAGCTTCCCAGTGTGCTGACGGGTGCTCTGGTCACTGAGACGGTGTTTACCTGGCCGGGGATGGGCCGGCTGTTCCTCGACAGCCTCGGCTACAGCGACTACCCGGTGGTGATGGGACTGCTCATGTTCTCGGCGATCCTCGTCGTGCTTTGCAACCTGATCGCCGACATCGTCGTCGCCATCATCGATCCCCGTATTCGTCTGAGCTAAGCGCCTCATGGACGCTCAACAGGAGGCCACCATTATGACCGCCATTGTCGCAAATTCACGCCAGGAGCGTTGGTGGAACAGCCGAACGGCACACCGCTTCATGAACCACCATCTGGCCCTCCTCGGGATGGTGATGATCGCCGTCCTGACGCTGGCGTGCGTCCTGGGCCCGTACCTGCTGCCCTATGATTCACTCTACATCGATCTGCGCGCCCGCTTTGCTCCGCCCTTCACCGGTCACCACTATATGGGCACCGATCCGCTGGGACGGGACTTGGCGGCGCGGCTGTTCATGGCGGGGCGGGTTTCCCTGCTGGTCGGTTTCTCCTCGATGCTGTTGTCGACGCTGATCGGAACCCTTGTCGGCGTGCTCGCGGGATACCGGGGCGGCTGGCTCGGCACGACGCTGATGCGCACGGTGGATGGGTTCCTGTCGTTCCCGTCGATTTTCCTGGTGCTGGCGCTTGCCGCAGCGCTGAAGCCCAGCCCGATGATGATCACCGTCGTCATCGCAGCCACCAGCTGGATGGAAGTGGCCAGGATCGTCGAGGCCGAGGTCCGCTCCCTTCGCGAGCGCGAATTCGTCCAGGCCGGTCGCATGCTGGGGTTGAGCGGAACGCATATCATGTTCCGCGAGATCCTTCCCAATGCGATGGGCCCGATCATCGTCGCGGCCACCCTGACCGTCGCCCGCGCCATCCTCATGGAGGCCTATATCAGCTTTCTCGGCTATGGAATTCAGCCGCCGCTGCCCAGCTGGGGCAACATGCTGAACGGCGCGCAGCAATATCTGGGGAGCGCACCGTGGCTGGCGATCATTCCCGGTGCAGCCATTACCATCGCCGTAACCAGCTTCAACTTCATCGGCGACGGGCTGCGCGATGCGCTCGATGTTCGCGGTGATCACACCTGAGGGGAATGCGAGTCCGGGGCCGTGGTCACAACATCAGGGGGAAGACCGTACCCGCTCGTCGATCGTTTTCGAAGGGCGATGTGCGAACCGTAGTTGCCGGCGGTCGTACCCCGTCTCTCATTTTGTCAGTAATCGCAGAAGGCCTTGGCCAAGCGCAACGAGAAGTCGGTCCCATGGAAGACTCTAGAATCGCAGACAAGAACACCCCCTATTGGTGGGAAGAGGCACCGGTCAGACCGCTGCCGCGGCAGCCGCTGGCCAAAAAGCTCGACGTGGCGATCATTGGCGCCGGATACACCGGGTTATCGGCGGGTCTCGTTCTGGCGCGCGAGGGCCGTTCGGTTGCGGCCTTCGATGCAATGAACCCGGGCGAAGGGGCCTCGACGCGCAACGGCGGAATCACCAGCGGAAGTATTCGGCCGGATTACGCCACGATTACCCGGCGCTTCGGCGAAGAAAGGGCCATCGCAATCGAGGCCGAGGGCAAGATCGCCCGCGAATTTCTTTACGACTTCATCAGGACCGAAGGGCTCGATTGCGACTTTCAGCTGGTTGGCCAGTTCAAGGGCGTAATCGGCTATGACGATTACGAGAAGACCGCGCGGAGCGCCGAAGTGCTGGCGAAGCGACTGGGGATCGATGCCTATGCTGTGCCGTACGCCGAACAGCGCAATTACATCGGCACGGACTTCTATCGCGGCGGCATGGCGCGGATGGATATCGGTGGGTTGCACCCGGCCAAGTTCCACTCTGAACTCCTGCGGGTGGCGTTGGCTTCGGGACTGACCGTCCACGCAGGTACGCGCGTGACTTCGGTAGCGAGGGATGGGGCCGAGTTCCGTGTGGTGACGGAGGCGGGCACCGTGCAGGCCCGCCAGGTGCTGGTCTGCACTGACGGCTATACCGACGGCGCGGTTCCCTTCCTGCGCCGGCGGCTGGTCCCGGTTCGCAGCCGGATCATCGTCACCGAGGAGCTCGCGCCAGAAGTGATGGCCCGGCTGATGCCGAAGCGGATGATGATGATCGAGGGCCGGGAACTTGGGTTCTACTACCGCCCGACACCCGACGGAAAGCGCATTCTGTTGGGGGGCCGCGACAGCTCTCGCGTCGGCGATCCAACCGCGCCGAAGCTGTTTCTGCGTCGGGGCCTAGTGAACCTTTTCCCAGAACTGGAGAACGTTCGCCTGTCGCACACCTGGTTTGGCAATGTGGCGATGCACCGGGACATGCTGCCCCGCATCTTCGAGAAGGACGGCTTGGTCTATGCCACCGGTTTCTGCGGTTCGGGCGTCGTCTGGGCGCCATGGATCGGAACGCGCGCGGCTCACAAGCTGCTCGGACATGCCGCGCAAGCGCGCACGGCGTTCGACTTCCGGCCGCCTGCGTCCATCCCCCTTTACCGGGGCAATCCCTGGTTCATGCCGGCCATCATCCAGGGCTTTCGAATGCAGGACCGCATCGCCCTGTACCGCGCGCGTCGATAGAGCTTAACCATTTGAGGATTCCAGCGCTCCTGCGGGGGCGCTGTTCGAGAATCTCATGCACTATTGCAGAGGAATACAGATTATGCCGGTCGACGTTCAGAAAGTCCGTGACAGTGCCTCTTTTCCAACCCAGGTGGATGTCGTCGTCATAGGGGCAGGGATCGTCGGTACATGCACGGCCTATGAACTCTCCCGACAAGGGGTCTCCGTTGCTCTGCTCGAAAAGGGCATCGTTGGCGGCGAACAGTCAAGCCGCAACTGGGGGTGGGTGCGTCAGCAGAACCGCGATCTCCATGAGCTTGCCCTTGCCATGTACAGTCTGCGGCGCTGGGAGGAATTGGGCACCGAGATCGGCCGCGATCTCGGGTTTCGTCGAACCGGGATACTCTACTGCACCAAGAACGAGGCGGATGTCGCCCGCTGGCAAAAGTGGGGCCAGGCCGCACGCGTCCAGGGATTTCACAGCGAGATACTCACGGCTTCCGAGGCGAACGAGCGGGCCTCGGGCGGCACATCCTCCTGGGTCGGCGGCGTCTGGTCTCCGACCGACGGGAGAGCGGAACCGAGCCTTGCCGTGCCTGCCGTCGCCGAGGCCGCCAAGGAAAGGGGCGTGTCGCTCCATCAGAACTGCGCCGTTCGCGGCCTCGACATTACCAATGGCCGGGTAACAGGGGTATGGACGGAGCGGGGAGTTGTGAAAGCGAGCACCGTTGTTTGCGCCGGCGGGGCATGGGCTTCCCGCTTTTCTCATCGCTACGGCATCGAACTTCCAGTCGCCAACATCGCCGGGACGGCGATCAAGACAACCCCGGCGCCCGAAATCGTTCAGGCAGGATGTCTATCGGCTTCGAACTTCGTGTTGCGGCGTCGGACCGACGGCTCCTACACCATTGCCGTACCCGGGCGCGGCACGCTCGACATCACGCCGCGAGGAATGCGATACGCTTTCAAGTTCTACGAGATGTATCGCAGCAAGATCGGCAAGAAACTCAAATACCGCCTCAACAGCAGCTTCTGGAATGGTCCCGATGCCTTCGGCAGCTGGGAGAACGACGAGATCTCGCCGTTTGAAAAGAGCCGCATTCTGGACCCGGCGCCCGACGCGGAACTCGTCAAGCTCGCAGTGAAGAACCTCGAAAGCGAGTACCCGGCGCTGAAGGGGATCGGGGTCGAACGCGCGTGGGGCGGGCTCATCGATACCTCCCCAGACCTCGTGCCTGTTATCTCGAGAGTGGAGGAACTCCCCGGCTATGTGATCGCCGCGGGCTTCAGCGGACACGGCTTCGCGATCGGACCCGGGGCCGGCCGTCTGGTGAGCGAGATCGTCATGAATAAAGAGCCACTGACCGACATTTCGCCTTACAGGCTGAGCCGGTTCAGCGATGGCTCGGCGATCCGACGGCCGGAAATGATGTAGCCGTCAGATCGGCTGCCGTTTGGAACCCGAGGGATTATTGCCACCGAGCCTCGTCCGCTGACGAAACTCCAATCGCTCATGCAAAGGTCGTGGCAACAACCGGGTGGGCGCACATGAAACTGGACAGAATTGACATCAAGATCCTCTCCGAGCTTCAGAAGAACGGACGGATGACGTATGTCGAGCTCGCCGAGCTCGTGAACCTGTCCGCAACACCTTGTCTCGTGCGGGTGAAGAGGCTGCAGGCAGAAGGCTATATCGGCGGCTATTCCGCGATGATCAACATGGGAAAGCTTGGGCAGGTTCTCACTGTCTTCACAGAGATTACCCTGAGGAACCATCGCCAGGCCGACATCGCCCGCTTCATGTCGGCCATCCAGAATATTGAGCAAGTAATCGAATGCCACGTCGTCTCAGGTGACTACGACTATCTCGTCAAGTTCGTGGCGAGCAGCATAGGAGAATACCAGTCACTCATGGAGCGGCTGATAGAAATGGACATCGGAATCGAGAAATACTTCAGCTTCGTTGTACTCAAATCTCCGATCACCAAGTACCACGTGCCGCTGACTGACCTGTTTGACATTTAGTGTAGCCGTGGACGGACAGCATACAAACTCGCCCGCAAAGCCAACCGCCGTACCAGACAGCAGACCTGCTTGCGCTGACCGAAACAGAGCTCAGAAGGCAGCAAGGTCGATTGGCAGCGCAAAGCCGACCTTCACTCTGTCCATTATCACCATTGTCTTGAATCCCTTGATATCCGGATTCTCATAGAAGAACTTTCGCGTGAATATCTCGTAGTCCTCCATGCTCCGTGCTGTCACGATCAAGACAAAGTCCGACTCGCCGGTAATATAATAACCGTTCATCACCTCCGGTGTTTGGCGGATGGATTGCTTGAAGCGGTCCACTATGTCGGCGCGTTCCCGCTCTAAGGACACGAGCACCAGCATGGCGATCGGCCGGCCGATCATCTTCGGCTTCACGATCGAGACATCCGCCTCGATGACCCCCTTCTCCCTCAGGCGTCTTACACGCCTCTGCACGGCCGTCGGCGACAGCCCCACCAGTTCTCCTAGCACCTCATAGTTGTGCCGGTTGTTTGTCTGCAAAACGCTCAGGAGGCGAGCGTCTAGCCTGTCGAGTTCCACCAAAACCTCCCTACGCAGTTTATCTTCGCTCGAGCCCGACAAAAGCAGGATTCCTGCGAGCGGGCACCTTAGTCCGTTAAAATCGATCGCTCGGATGCACATAAGCTCTCGCTCATTGGACACGCCAATCCGAGAGAAAAAATGCTGAATAACGGGCTGTCGGCGCGGGACGCGCTGAAAATAAGGAGCAATCCGACGCTTTTCTGCACCGGGCTTTTGTCGCGGGAAGATGGCATGGGTCGGGTGCCGCCGCGGTCGTCGATCCTGCTGGCGAACGGCAATCACCGATGTCGACGGCTGAGACCTTCGCCTCTTCAGCGCGCGATCGAGCGCGGCCCGCACACGCGGTGCCTCTCTGCAGCAGCACTGAACGGGCGATGGGCCTGTCTTCGGCGAGGTCAGAGTCAACGCGGCGATGCGCGCACCGACCCCTTCAGCTTTTTGAAGCAATCGGGTCCCGGCAGGCATTCATCAAACCTGAATATGTGTGTTTCGGCGGTCGCGCCGCCTGAGGAAGCCGCAATGAAAACTGTTGTCGAAATAAGCGAAATGGATCGGCGATCTGTTCTACATCCATTCACATATCTGAAGGACTACGCCGAAGGTCAGACCGCGCCGACCATTGTGGAAACCGGCAAGGGCGTTCGCATCAAGGATGCGAGTGGGCGCGAATATATCGACGGTTTTGCCGGTCTTTACTGCGTAAACGTCGGCTATGGCCGAACCGAGGTCGCCGAAGCCATTGCTCGTCAGGCGTACAAGCTGGCCTATTATCACTCCTACGCCGCCCATACCACGGAAGAACTCGCCAAGCTTTCCGATCGGCTTGTGAAAATGTCACCCGGGCGCATGTCCAAGGTCTTCTTTGGCCTTTCCGGATCGGACGCCAATGAGACGCAAGCTAAGATCGTTTGGTATTACAACAATCTTCGCGGCAAGCCCGCGAAGAAGAAGATCATTGCGCGCGAACGCGGCTATCACGGATGCTCCGTCGTGTCGGGCTCGATGACCGGGCTCAGCTTCTACCACGACCACATGGACCTGCCGGTCGCCGGCATACTGCGCACCGGCCTGCCCCATCATTATCGCGGCGCATTTCCGGGCGAGACGGAAGAAGCGTTTTCTGAACGTCGCGCGCATGAGCTTGAAGCACTTATTCTGGCCGAAGGCCCGGAAACGGTGGCCGCACTCATCGCTGAACCGGTGCTCGGCACCGGCGGCATTATCCCGCCGCCGTCAGGCTACTGGCCAAAAATCCAGGCGGTGCTGAAGAAGTACGACGTCCTGTTGATTGCGGACGAGGTGATCTGCGGTTTTGGCCGCACGGGAGCAATGTTCGGCTCCGATTTGTACGGCATGGTCCCGGACCTCGTCACGGTCGCGAAGGGGCTGACATCGGCATACGTGCCGCTTTCGGCCGCGATCGTATCCGAACAGGTTTACGACGTCATGCAGGAGGCTACGCCTCAAGTGGGCGCCTTCTCGCACGGCTACACCTATTCCGGCCACCCGATCGGCGCAGCGGCCGCAAACGCGGTTCTTGACATCGTAGAGCGCGACGACCTCCCCGGGCAGGCGGCGAAGAAGGGAGCCTATCTCCTGGGCCGGCTCAAAGCCGAATTTGAACAGAACCCAATCGTCGGCGAAGTGCGCGGCGTCGGCATGATGGCGGCGATCGAATTTGTCCCGGACCGCGGCGCGAAGATGCCATTCAGTCCCGCGTTGAAGGTCGGCGGGCGAATTTCTCAGGCCGCGCGCAACCGAAACCTTATCGCTCGCGCCATGCCCCATGGCGATATCCTGGGCTTCGCACCACCGCTCACGATGAGCGAAGCGGAGATCGATGAGATGGTCTTCATCGCAAAGGCTGCGGTGGATGAAGTTCTACGCGAACTTTTCGCGCAGGGTGCGGTGAAAGGCTGAGGACACGGCATTGGTTATGACAGGAAATGTCCTGAAGGTCCGTGAACTCTGCAAGACTTTTGGGTCGACCAAGGTTTTGAACGGCGTCAGCTTTCGAATGACCGAGGGCGAGGTCATTTCGCTGGTTGGGTCGTCCGGTTCAGGCAAGAGCACGGCGCTACGCTGCGCGAATTTGCTTGAGACGCCGACCTCCGGTGAAATCGAGGTTATGGGTCACACCGTTTCGGCGGTCGTGAACGATCATGGCAAGACCGAGATCCACAGTGCTCACCACATAAAGAACTTCCGTCGCCGCATCGGCATGGTGTTCCAGAATTTCAATCTGTGGCCGCACCAGACTGTCCTCGGCAACGTGACCCTGGCGCTGCTCTACGCCCTGGGAAAGAACAAGCGCGACGCGAAGGAGATCGCGCTCTCGGCACTTTCGAAGGTCGGCATGGCCGATTTTCGCGACCGATATCCCCATCAACTCTCCGGCGGCCAGCAACAGCGTGTTGCGATCGCCCGCGTGCTCGCGATGAGCCCGAAGATCATGCTTTTCGACGAACCCACCTCCGCACTTGATCCGGAGTTGGTGGGGGAGGTTCTGAGGGTCATCAGAGGGCTAGCAGATGAGGGAGCCACCATCCTTCTCGTCACCCACGAGATGCGGTTCGCGAGAGACGTCTCGAACCGAATGATCTTCCTGCACAAAGGTGAAATTGAGCAGGACGGTACGCCGGAAGAATTGCTTCGCAATCCAGCGTCGGACGCTGTGGCGCGATTCCTTTCCAGCGTGATGCCACTGGCCGCCTGACGGCTGTTATCAAACGAAAAAGAGGGGTAACTCCAATGTCGACAATCACGAAACTTCGCTCAATTCTCGCATCCGGCCTCTTCCTGTTCTCAGCCGCGGCATCGCAAGCCGAAGAAGGGGTCCTGCGCATCGGCACTGAAGGAGACGCGCCGCTGTTCAGCATGGCTGACGCTAACGGCAACGTAACCGGTTTCGATGCCGATATAGCCAACAGCATTTGCGCTGAACTCAAGTTGAAGTGCAAGTTCGTCGTCCAATCCTTCAGCACGCTCGTGCCTTCGATGGACAGCGACCGGTTCGACGTCATCATCTCCGGTTTGGGCATCACGGCGGAACGCCAAAAGAAAATCGACTACTCCATTCCGTATGCCACCACGCCCCTCTATTTCGTGGTGGCGAAGGATTCGCCTCTTGCCGGTCTCAAGAGCCTGGACGAGATCGTAAAAGCGCTCGACGGCAAAAGCCTGGGCGTGGTCACCGGAACCACATATGCCAAGTTCATCCAAAAACACGTCCCCAGCGCAGATCTGAAAACGTACGACGCAACGACGCAGCAGACGGCTGACCTCGCTGCAGGCCGCCTTGATGCCGCCTTCGGCGACTCCCCGACCTGGGCGGATTTCCTCGCCACTCCGGACGGAGCAGGGTTCACCCGAGTGAACGTCAAGATCATGGCGACGGACGATCCAGCATCGCTCGGTCACGGCATGGGCGTCGGTATGCGCAAGGGCAATGCCGAACTCAAGGCAAAACTGGATGCGGCGCTCTGCAAGATGATCACAGAAGGCAAGGTGAAGAATGCCAGCCTCAATTGGTTCAAGGACGATTACACCATTCCCTGCACGAAGTGAGGCTGAGATCGACACGTCGTCGCGGCCGGAATCGCGACGACGTCACGGGAGATATGTCCGATGTCTTTTGACCTATGGGTTCTTCTGGTTGAGCGGGGGTGGGGATTTGCCCTTCTCCGCGGCGCTATGGTGACACTGGCGGTCGGCCTGCTCGGGATGCTCGCCGGGGTTATCGCGGCGGTGCCCCTGGCGCTGTTGCGGTGGCGGCGCCTTCCCGTACTCTCGCAGGCGGTGGATGGCTACAGCATTCTAGTGCGCGGCGTTCCCGGGCTGCTCGTTATCTACCTCCTGTTCTTCGGCTCGATCGAGTGGGTTCAAAGGCTGGCAACCGCTTTCGGCTATCAAGATAGCGCCGACAGCGCTTATCCCTTCGTCATCGGCGTTGTTGCGATCGCGGCAATATCATGTGCCTATTCGATCGAAGTGTTCCGCGGCGCGCTTGACGCCGTGCCGGTGGGCTTGCTGGAAGCGGCAAAATCCCTTGCCCTGCCGACCCACGTCACTTTTCTGCGCGTCACTCTGCCTATCGCTCTGCGACTAGCACTCGGCGGCCTCAACAATGTTTGGCAGATGACCATCAAGGACACCTCGCTGGTGTCGGTCGTGGGCATGCAGGAATTGATGCGCTCCGCGGCAATCGCCGCCGGCATTACTCGTTCTCCGCTCTTGTTCTACTGCGCTGCTGCCGGGATGTTTTTTGCGTTGACGGCAATCAGTCAGACGCTCTTCAGTCATACGGAGCGGTTCTTCAACCGTGGCTTCAGTCGGGGATAAGATGGAACTAGACCTTGTCACATATGCGGTTCCGTTCCTTCTGGTAGGTGCCAAAACGACCTTGCTGATCAGCGTCTTCGGCGTTGCTCTGGGATTGCCGTTCGGCATTGCATTAGCTGTCATCCGCACATCCAGGAACCGGATAGTGAGCAGGAGCGCGGATATCTACTGCGCGATCTTCCGCGGCACGCCCATGCTGGTGCAGATCTTCGTGATCTACTACGGACTAGGCCAGCTCAGTGCCATTCGCACAAATCCCGTGATCTGGTGGATCGTCGGCGACAGCCTGCATGCGGCGATCCTGGCCGTCGTACTCAACACCGGTGCCTATACAGCGGAAATCTTCCGGACCGCACTCCTTTCCCTTCCGCGGGGTCTGATCGAGGCGTCGCAAGCCTGTGGCCTGTCGGTGTGGGCCACTTTTCGCCACGTCAAGTTTCCGCTGGCGGTCAGGCAAGCCTTGCCTGCCTATAGCAGTGAAGTTGCCATCATCGTCAAGGAATCAAGCCTCGCATCGACGATCACGGTCCTCGAGATCACCGGCTATGCCAAACGGTTGATGAGCGAAACCTTCGCCATCATGGACATCTTCATTGTCACATCGGCGTTTTACCTGATGATGAACGTAATTAGCTTAGTTTCTCTAAAGTTGATCGAAAGAAAACTGTCTTTCGGAAAATAATCGTCACAGTAGAAAGGTGATCTATGCCAAAACTAACCTTCATCGACCAGAAAAATCTCCCAATGCCGCGGAAGGGCGCGCCGCCTCCCGAGCGGCTGGTCGATGGACTGCCGCAATTTCTTACATGGGACATCGCCGCTACCGCAGACGGAAAGATGCGGACGGGCGTATGGGAGGCAACTCCGGGCGCCTACCGTTCGATCAAGGGTGAGACCTTTGAATTCTGCGTCATTCTCTCCGGAGTGTCCGAACTCACTGAGGACGGAGGCGAGCCCCGCAGGATCAGCGCTGGTGACGCTTTTGTGATGCACCCCGGCTTCGTCGGCACATGGCGGGTTATCGAGACCACACGCAAGCTTTGGGTCGCGCGCGACTGATCGCGCCGACATCCGCGCAAATCGGTGAAGTGCGCGCGACCGCCAGCTTTGTGAAATGGCGGCGCGCGCAATAACCTTACCTGTTTCTGCAGCAGGCTCCTGATTGTGATTCACATAGCATCTGGCTGTTCGACGGTGCCACCAACTCGGTGGCGTACGATGAACTGGGCGGTCGCGCCGAGTTGCTGGGTCATCACCTCCGATGAGGAGCCGGGACCACTCCGCCGATCATGACCGGTTTAAGCAGGTGAAATATAACGCAATGATTAGCCATGACCTGATCAAGCAGGCACGTGAGCGCATCGCCAGTCACGTCCTCCGTACTCCTCTGACGATATCGACATCGCTTTCCGAACGCACCGGAGCGCAGGTCAGCTTGAAGCTCGAGCATCGCCAATCGACCGGTAGCTTTAAGCTCCGGGGTGCAACAAATGCAGTTCTTCAACTCAGCCAGTTGGAGCGCGACCGCGGCGTCATCGCAGCCTCAACCGGCAATCACGGAAGGGCACTTTCCCTTGCTGCCCGGGCAGTCGGATCCGGCGCGACCATTTGCATGTCGCGTCTGGTACCCGAAAACAAGGTCTCGGAAATCCGACGGCTGGGCGCAACAGTACGGATAGTGGGTTCTTCGCAGGACGACGCACAAGCGGAAGTCGAACGGCTGGTTGCAGAGGAAGGGCTCAGCATGATCCCGCCTTTTGATCATCCTCACGTCATCACCGGCCAGGGAACGGTCGGGCTTGAAATCGTCGAGGAGATGCCCGAGGTCGCGACCGTTCTTGTTCCTCTTTCTGGAGGTGGGTTGGCCGCAGGCGTCGCGGCAGCCGTAAAGGCCATGCGACCCCAGGCCAAGGTAATCGGCGTCACTATGGACCGGGGGGCAGCCATGAAGGCTAGCATCGACGCCGGCCACCCGGTGCAGGTGAAGGAGTATCGCAGTCTGGCCGACTCGCTCGGCGGTGGAATCGGCTTGGGTAACGCCTGGACTTTCCCGATGTGCAAAACCCTTCTCGACGACATCGTCCTCGTCAATGAACGCGAGATAGCTGCCGGTGTGCGGCACGCGTACGAGCAAGAGCGTGAGATTGTCGAAGGCGCTGGCGCAGTTGGTATCGCGGCGCTGCTTTCCGGCAAGCTGGCTCATCTTAAAGGTCCGGCAGCAGTCATATTGTCGGGTCAGAATATCGACATGACGTTGCATCGAAAAATCATCAACGGACGCATATAGCAACTGAGGTGGGCTGATGCCTATTATTAGAATACTTACCGAGCCTGAGCTCAGACAGATCATTCCGCTCGACGTCGATGCGGTTAAGTGCACGGAAGGCGCGTTTCGCGCGCTGGCGGTCGACAATGCGGTGGAGATGCCGCCCATTCTGCGTCTGGATGTGCCTGAGAGCAGAGGCGAAGTCGATGTGAAAACCGCGTATATTCCAGGCTTGAGCGGCTTCGCGATCAAAATCAGCCCTGGTTTCTTTGACAATCCGAAGCTCGGCCTTGCGAGTACAAACGGGATGATGGTTTTGCTCTCAAGTAAAACCGGGCTGATTCAGGCACTGCTTCTCGACAATGGTTACCTGACCGACCTCAGGACAGCAGCCGCTGGTGCGGTTGCGGCAAAACATCTGTCGCGAGGCGATGCTTCGATCGCAACCATCTTCGGCGCCGGAGTCCAGGCGAGACTGCAACTCCAAGCACTCGCTCTGGTAAGACCTCTCCAAGAAGTCCGCATATGGGCGCGTGATCACTCCAAGGCGGAGGCGCTCGTCGAACAGTTGAAGCTCGAGCACAGCGTGCCGGTTACTGCGTTCGCCGATCCAAAGGAAGCAGTATCGGGTTCCCACATCATTGTGACAACAACACCTGCAGACCGGCCGATCCTGGATGCCGCCTGGCTTGAACCAGGGCAGCACGTGACAGCCATGGGCTCCGACGCCGAACATAAGAACGAGATCGATCCGATCGCGATTGCGCGCGCAGACATCTACGTGGCGGACAGCCTGAAGCAGACACGCAGGCTGGGGGAGCTTCATCATGCCATAGAGGCTGGGCGGGTTGCGAGCGACGCAGACTTTCCGGAACTCGGCCAAATCATTGCGGGTGGGAAGGTCGGACGCGCTCGCGATGCCGACATCACAATAGCCGATCTTACCGGTACAGGTGTTCAGGACACCGCAATTGCCACGTTGGCATTTCAGCGCGCTGAGGAACTCAATGCCGGCAAAATGTTTGAGTGCTGAGCCGGTTTGTGTCTTTGCGTCGCGCTCAAGTTAGGGCACCCACCGACTGCGGGCTCAAAGGTGACCACAACACAAAGTTCGCAGCAAGGAAGCATCGTCGCTGCGGAAAATCGTGTAGCTGAACTCGGCGGCCTCGGACCGCGTCGCGCCCTCGGTCCGATCAACACATCACCCCTTCGGACGCGGCGCAGTCATGGGGCCATGACGGCGCAGGGGCTATTCGATGCGATAGGCGATTGTTATTCCGACGATCAATTGTGGATCGATGACGCCTCTCACGTCCGGCCCTCAGTGATCTCGCGCACTGCCGCGATGGCCTCGTCGACAGCGGCACGGTTCACATCGAGATGAGTGACCCAGCGCATTCGCCCACCGGGCCAGAAACTCGCCGCGATGCCGAGCTTACGTAGCGCCTCGGACAGCCGGGTCGCCAGATCAGGCGCGAGCTCGACAAAGACCACGTTGGACTGCGGCGGGGTCACCTTCAACCCCTCAATTCCCGCAAATGCTTGCGCGAGCACCTGAGCATTGGCGTGGTCCTCGACCAGCCGCTCGACATGATGGTCGAGCGCGTACAGCCCCGCCGCTGCAATTATTCCTGCCTGCCGCATCCCTCCGCCGAGCATCTTGCGCCACCGGCGGGCGCGCGCGATCAAGGGGGCATCCCCGACCAGCACCGATCCGAGCGGCGCACCGAGTCCCTTCGACAGGCACAGCGACACGCTGTCGTAGCCTTCGACCAGGCACCCGACGTCCACGCCGAGCGCTGCGGCCGCGTTGAACAGCCGCGCACCATCGAGATGGGTGGCGAGATTCCGCTCCCGCGCAAAGTCGGCCACCTCGGCCAGATGATCGCGCGGCAGGACCCGCCCGGCGAACGTGTTCTCGATGGTCACCAGTCGCGTGATCGCAAAATGCGGATCGTCGTCCTTCACCGCAGCGTGAAGGTCCTCGAGGGGGATCGTGCCGTCGGCGCGCACCGGCAAGGGCTGCGGCTGGACCGAGCCCAGCACCGCAGCGCCTCCGGCTTCCCACAGGTAGGTATGAGCGCCGGTTGCGCAGAGAAATTCCTCGCCGCGTTGGCAATGGCTCATGATCGCAGCGAGATTGGACATTGTGCCGGTTGGCACGAACAGTCCCGCTTCCTTGCCGAGCAGTGCGGCAAGTCGGGCCTCGAGCGCCTTGACCGTGGGGTCGTCGCCGAGGACATCGTCGCCCACCTCGGCGGCAGCCATCGCCGCACGCATGCCAAGGGTGGGACGGGTGACCGTATCGGAACGGAAATCAAGGCGGATGACAGGGGTTTGCATAGTCCAGGTCCATCGTTGCGGCTGCCTGGTGATACACCCAAGCGACTGCACCGGACTATCGAATTTTGCTGACGGCTTTTGGTGATGCACAATCACCGATAAGGCGATCAATATTTCCTCGATTGATGAGTGTCGCGACGGATTACTGTGACCGAGAACTGATACCAAGGCGCATTGATCAGCACCCATGGGCCAGCAGTCCGATAGACATGATGCGCCACGGCTGATTAACGAGCTTGTTCCATGCGGCGCAGCAATGGGCGACGATATCATTGCAGTCCTTGAAGATGCGGTCGAGAGCCAGTCGTTGCGCATGAACTGTCAGATGTTCTCTAAGCGGTTCAGTTCCGGAGTGCGCGGAGGCAGGAACATCAGAGTGATGTCGTCGGGCACCTTGAATTTCGGCGTCACGTGCCATCGGCCTGATCGAGGATGAGCACCGGCATGCGCGCCGTCGTCGCCCGGTCCCGGCTGATTTCGGTGAGGTGCTCCTGCATGGCTTCGGTGTCGCACCGGCAGCACGCGGCGGGCGCCCGTGCCCTATTGGAACAGATGGCACCGAAGATCTAGGCCCACATGGTTCGCTGGACCGCGGGCGCGGATGGCTTGGTTCCGCGACGCGCCCAACGCCGCGTAATTTTGTTCTTCTGGCCTATGCGCGCTTCGTCGGCCCTCCACAGTTCGATCTCCGTGTCCTGCGGAGCTTGGCTCTGATTTCTGAGAGAGCGGCGGGGAAGTCTTTCTGAAAGCGGCCGTCTCGAGGTCGTTCTGCGCGTAGTGGCGTTAGAGCGCCGATCTGACTGGATTAGATCGGCGCTCTAACGCTTTCTTTCTGAGGCATGATCTTATCGATCCTTGTTTCACTCCGGTCGGATCATGCTCTAGTCGAAGAACCTAGTGTTTCATGGGGGTAGCGCGTTCATGAACGTCGCAAATTATTACCGCAACCAATTTGATCTATGTTGACACCAATCGCAAAACCAATCTTATATTGATCGCGTGTCAAACCTGATTGGTAGCGAAGGTGCTGAACGTGAAACCAACTCCCGCGCAAAAAACGACTCCCCTTGTCTCTCCCGTCTCGGCTGCCGTAGTCCGCGATGCTCCTACGCAACTGTTCATCGGCGGCGAATGGGTTTCTGCAACAGAAGATCGTACCTTTGCAGTGGTCGACCCCTCGACCGGAGATGTGATCGCCGCCGTCTCCGATGGCGACATCGCCGATGGAATATCCGCGGTCGACGCGGCGGAAAAGGCGTCCGCGGCTTGGAAAGCAACCTCGCCGCGGCGTCGCTCGGAGGTTTTGATGAAGTGTTTTCACCTTGTGCTCGAACAGGCGGAATGGCTGGCGCAACTGATCACCGTCGAGAACGGCAAGGCACTTGCGGACGCCAGGTCGGAGGTCGCCTACGCGGCTGAGTTTTTCCGCTGGTATGCGGAAGAAGCTGTACGGGCGCCGGGTGAATTCGGATCTGCACCTTCCGGTGCCAACCATATCATCGTCAATCATGAGCCGATTGGTATCGCCGTATTGGTGACGCCCTGGAACTTCCCGGCAGCAATGGCGACTCGCAAGATCGCTCCCGCATTGGCCGCAGGCTGTACGTGCATCCTGAAGCCCGCAGCGGAGACCCCGCTCACGGCGCTAGCGATCGGCGAAATTATGCTGCAGGCAGGCGTTCCGGCCGGAGTGGTCAACATCGTGACTACGAAGAAGGCCGGCCCTGTGGTTAGCGCCATGCTGCACGACAAGCGGGTGCGGAAGCTGTCGTTTACCGGTTCGACAGGCGTCGGCCGCACACTGCTCCGCGAGGCCGCGGACCAGGTTGTCAGCTGCTCAATGGAACTGGGCGGCAATGCGCCCTTCATTGTGTTCGACGATGCCGACCTGGAGACGGCTGTCGCTGGAGCAATGGTTGCCAAGATGCGCAATGGCGGCGAGGCCTGCACTGCTGCTAACCGCTTCTATGTCCAGAAGGGGATTCTGGCGGACTTCACGCGGCGGTTCGCGGAGGAGATGGCCGCACTCAAGGTCGGACCAGGACTGGCTTCGGAGACGCAGCTCGGGCCACTGATCACCGAGGCCGCGGTCGCCAAGGTGGAACGCCTGGTGGACGATGCCGTTGCCAAGGGAGCGCGACTGGTTACCGGTGGCAGCCGCTTGAACGGCGACGGCTTCTATTATCCGCCTACCGTTCTGGCAGACGTTTCTCCCGATGCCGAGATCCTTCGCGAAGAAATCTTCGGGCCGGTTGCGCCGGTCATTCCGTTTGAAACCGAGGACGAGGTCGTCCAGATGGCCAACGACACCGAATACGGACTGGTTTCCTACGTATTCAGTGGCGACCTCAAGCGCGCACTTGCGGTCGCCGGACGGCTCGAAAGTGGCATGGTTGGAATCAACCGAGGCGTCGTCTCCGACGCTGCGGCACCGTTCGGCGGCATGAAGCAGAGCGGCCTCGGCCGCGAGGGAAGCCACCACGGCATGCTCGAATATCTCGAAACAAAATACATCGCCGCAAGCTGGTAGGCACCCTGCGATCCTGACCGCTTCCTTCTACCGTTATTGACAATCTCGTACCGAGGTCGGGGCCGCCTCGCATCCATCTTGTCTAACGACGACGCGAATTTGCTTTCACTCAGGTAAAAATGGAGAACTAGATGTCACTACTCAAATCGATCGACCCGAATCCTTCGTTCGAACCGAAGCACGCGACCCCCGCGCCGGATCGGCTTATCGCGGGCGCACCCGCCTTCAAAACTTGGGCGCAGGACAGCGACAAAGAGGGCAAGGTGAATACCGGCATCTGGGAGGCCACTCCCGGCGAGACGCACTCCATCAAGGGCGAAACCTTTGAATTCTGCCATATCCTGCAGGGAGTGGTCGAGCTGACAGAGAAGGGCAAGGAGCCGGTCATTTATCGCGCAGGCGACAGCTTCGTGATGAAGCCTGGCTATGTCGGGGTCTGGAAGACGATCGAGACGGTGCGGAAAATCTACGTCACCGTCACTTAATCGTTGCACCAAAGAGACCGTTCCGACGCACATTGCTTTCGATTTTTACGGCGGCGACGGGGCGACCTGGCAGAGGAGGTCTGTCGGGTCGGCAATGTCCAAAATGCTTGGGCGGATTGTTCGCCCAAGCGTCTCTCAAACCCAGCTCGTGCTTCCAGCAGTATCCCCAGGAAATATTCAGTCAGCCGAGAGCCTGGCTGGCCAGGACGAAAGTTCGAACCTCCGGCGTTTTCGACTCGCCTGTAGCACCTCGAGCCATCGCAACGACTCCGCCCTCGTGAGGCAGCCCCCAGCGGGCGAGCAGCGACGAAAGGCGGCTCTGTTCAGGGATGTCGATGCGCACGAAACGACCTTCCTTCCCGGAGAGGATAAAGGCAATCAGATCCCTCGCCTGTTCGGCGTTTTCTGCCACGACTGGCCCGACGACTTCGCCCATTCCGAAAGATCGCGTGGCCGCGAAGGCGAAGATATTGTCACCCTTCCGGACAACGGCAAACGGCCCCTCCTTCGCCAGCGCATCGTGGAGCGCGTCGCGATCGGCGCCGAAAGCCGCACGGTCGAGCGCTTTGATTGCCGGCATGGCGTCGCCGGGCCCGAACCACCCGACATTTTCAGGTGTATCGACCTGACCAACGACACCCTGATGGCGGACGACTTGATGAGTTACAACGAAGCCCAGCTTTTCATAAAGAGGCAAGCCGTCACTCGTTGCCGTCAAACGGCATTCCCGATCCCCGGCGAGTTCGATCACGGCGCTGGTCAATTTTCTTCCAAGTCCCCGGCCGCGCTGGCTTTCGTCGACAATAATCATGTTGATGGCTGAGCAGGTATTGCCGAAGGGAGTCATGAGAGCCGTGCCCACAACCCGGTCGCCCGCGAGGGCAACGCGTCCCTCGCTTAGCGACCATATCATTTCCCAGTCTTCCCTCCTGTGCGCCCAGCCTGCTGACCGCGACAGCGCTACGGCACCATCCAGATGGTGAGCCTCGAAAGGCGCGAGAGTAACCGTTTCCGTTTGCATGGGTTGATCCATTTCGTTGGTCTCTAAGCTCACCTTGGAACAGCAGCGGCGGGTTGTCGCGATGCCGGGTGAAGCATTGAAGTTTCAGGCTGTAGCGCGACAGCAGCGATGCATGAGGCCTTGAAGCGGTTTTCGCTGCGAGCGCGAGCCGGATTTGCAAGACGGAATGGGCGGATAAACCGCCCATTCAATTCGTGATTGCCGGATCGCTCCGTTCCTGCCCTGAAATTAGGAACAATGCACGTCGAGCAAGCATCCCCTCGCTCAAAGGATCAGGTGACTGTGACGAAGATTTTCCGCACCGTCTCAATTGTCTTCCAAACCCCGACATAGCCGGGCTTCATCACGAAGCTGTCGCCCGCGCGATAGATGACCGGCTCCTTACCCTTCTCGGTCAACTCGATCACACCATGGACGAGGTGGCAAAATTCAAACGTTTCGCCCTTGATGGAGTGCGTCTCACCGGGCGTCGCCTCGAAAACGCCGGTATTGACTCTGCCCTCCTTGGCGGTGTCCTGCAACCAGGTCTTGAAAGCGGGGCTGCCGGCGATCAGGCGATCCGGCTCGGCAGTCCTATGCTTCGGTTCAAACGATGGATTCGGGTCGATGGTTTTCAGTAGTGACATCTAGTTCTCCGTTTTTTACCTGAGTGAAAGTGATATCCGCGTCGTCGTTAGAAGCGGATGCATGACGGCTATCGCATCGACTTCGACGAGATAGCCATAGGGAAAACTCTGCCTGGAAGCTCTCGTGCCGCCGACTGTCACTTGCTTACCGTCACCGTCGGTGTCTCACCGGCCAGTACTTTCATGAAGATCTCGGCGTCCACATTTGCGCCGCTGAGGATTAGCCCGACCTTCTTGCCGCGCATGGCAGAGGCTTCCTTGAGGAGCGCCGCAAGCGGTGCGGCGCCGGCGCCCTCGGCGACATTGTGGGTGGCGCGATAGATGAGGCGCATCGCTTCGGCGATCTCCTCGTCGCTGACGGCGACGATCCGCGAGGCGCCCTTCGAGTAGATTGCGAAAGCGTCTTCGACGGGTATGCGCACGGCCATGCCGTCGGCGAAAGTCAGCGCCGTTTCGGTTTCTATCAACCGTCCGGCCTCGAAGGAAAGCTTCGCGGCCGGCGCGTGCGCCGAAACGACGCCGATCACTTCCGTCTTCAGGCCGAGGGCCTCGCGCGCGGCGATGACGCCGCAAATCCCCGAACCGCAGCCGATGGGCACATAGACAGCATCGAGATCAGGCACCGCGCTAAAGAGTTCCAACCCGTAGGTCGCGACACCCCGGACGATCTCCTCATGAAAGGGCGGTACCAGGAAGAGACCGGTTTCGGCGGCAAGGCGCCGGGCTTCGGCACGGGCCTCGTCGAAGTCGCGGCCGTACTCGATGACCTCGCCGCTAAAGCCCCGCATGGCTGCGTTCTTCTCGACGGAATTGCCGTGCGGGACCACGATTTTGGCGGCAAGACCGGCTGCCCGCGCGGCACGGGCCTGGCTCTGGCCATGATTGCCGCGCGTCGCCGTGACGATCCCTCTGGTCGGACTCCCGCTGCGGCGGAGCCAATCCATGAAGGTGATTGCGCCGCGGACCTTGAAAGCGCCGGCCGGCGTATGGTTCTCGTGCTTGATCCAGACCACGGCCCCTGCCTTTTCCGAAATCTGCGGCCATGCATATTGCGGAGTGGGTGACATATACCGATAGACGAGTGCGGCGGCTTCCTCGAGGTCCTTGCTTGCGAACAGATGCATGCCTTGCTTCCATGTTTCTTCGACGCGTAACCAGCGTCGTTTATCAGCCAATATCGGTGGTGAGGTCTCTGCCACCTACGGCATCTCCGCCATAATCCGCCCGGTCCTCTACTCTCGCCTGGGTATTGCATCAGCTTCCCAGGTTCGGGCCGGTCAGGCGGGATGGGCGCCTTCCATTGGGGCGCACGAGACTCCACCTACGATTCGGCGCTTCTTCAAGCAAATATGGGACAGGCCCTGCCTTGGCAGTCTTTCCGCGGTCCCGACTGCCCATTCGGGTCTGCATGCCCGCGTCGCCGGGACAGGTGACACATCGGGGCTCCTCGCCCAGGCGAAATCTGTTGCGCCGACCTCACACGAGCTTCATCTACACCATCAAATTCCGCCCACCTTGATTCTGGAGCCGTCAAAGAAGCGCGACAGCCGGAAGGGCGTGGGGTCGACACAGGTTGTATCATTGGCAACCAGCTCGGCTGCCAGGCGGCCGATGCCCGGCCCGAGCCCGAAGCCGTGGCCGGAACCGCCCGCGGCCAGGTAAAGGCCTTTCACACTATCGGCCTGCGAGATGACCGGTACCGCGTCCGGCGTACAATCCACATAGCCTCCCCAACTGTCGGCGACTTCGATGCCCGTCAGTGCAGGGAACTGGTTTGTGACACCTTTCAGAATAGCCGCGATCGTGCGGCGGCTCGGCGCCGGGTCAAGAACGCGCATCCGCTCGAACGGCGACGTCGTGTCGCTATTCCAGCTAGCGAATGCCTCCGGACCACGAAAGAAGGACCCGTTGATGCCTATTTGCACCGCTTTCAGACGCTTCATGAACATCGGCATGAACGAGCGGGCGTAGCGAAGGCCTTGTGGAGTGATATCCAATGTAGCCCTGCCGCTGATCGCAAGCGTGTAGCTGCCATCCAACCGGCGGGTCAACGCGCACTCCGGCGTATAGATCGCCTCACCCAGGTCCGTTGTGGGTCGGGTACGCAGCGCCGTCTGGCGCACGCTCGCCTGCGGGAACAGGACTCCGTACTGGCGACAAAACATCGACGTCCAGGCACCACCGGCGCAAAGAACGGCTTGCGTCCGGATGGTCCCCTTTTCGGTGATAACCCCCGCCACCGCTCCATTGACCATATCGAGGCCTCGGGCAGCGCATTCCTGGTGGATCGTCGCCCCAAATTTGCGAGCGCCGTTCGCGATAGTCGGCGCGGCGGTCGCGGGCTCGGCCTTGCCGTCATTGATCGAATGGACCCCGCCAAGCCATTGGCGGCCTTTCGCCGGAATTGCGGCAGCCGCTTCCCTGGCGCTCAGCATCTTCGTATTGACGTTGAACGGGCGGGCCGTCTCACGCCATGCTTCCCATTCCGCCAACTGCTTCGGATTGTCCGTGGCGTAAAGCAGACCGCATCGGCGGAAGCCGACGTCGTCACCGATCTTCGCCGCGAACTCATCCCAAGCTTGCAACGCGATGCCTGAGAGCGGCAACTCGCGCGCATCCCGCATCTGCCGCCGGCACCAACCAAAGTTGCGGCTCGACTGCTCGCAGCCGACATGGCCTTTTTCGACCAGAGCGACGGACAGTCCCCGCTCTGCGAGAAAGAAAGCTGCCGTTGCACCGACGATGCCGCCGCCGATGACGACGACATCCGCCTGGGCGGGAAGCTCTTGATCGTTCTGTATGCGTTTGACGATTGGAGACATGGGGGCTGACCTGAACTTTGGCGGCCGATCTAAACGGCACTGTCTGCTGCCCCTCCGGCAGGAGCATCTGAGGCAATGACGGCTATCGCATCGACTTCGACGAGATAGCCATAGTGAAGTTCCGGCACCGGAACGACGGTGCGAGCCGGGCGGGAATCCCCTAGTCGCGCCGCATAAACCTGGTTGAAGCGGGGCCAATTGGCCACGCCGACGATGTAGGCAGTCACCCTGACGAGATCGGCGGGGGTTCCGCCTGCGGCTTCAAGAATCGCCAGCAGGTTGTCGAGCGCCTGCGCCGCCTGGGTCTCGAAGCTGTCGTCCGCCAGGGCTTCTCCACCGGGTCGGATCGGCAGCTGGCCCGAAATGTAAAGGTGCTGACCGACAAGCTTTGCTTGTGAGTAGTGGCCCGCAGGGCTTGGTACTCGATTGGTATTCACGGTTATGGGTTTGGACATCACCAGCCTCCGAAGCGGGTCCAGCGGGTCTCGACAACGTGCGAGCGGCCGCGGACCACGTGATAGGTTTCGTGCTGCGCCGCGGTTGCACAGGCGTGGTTCGGCAGAATCCGCACCCGGTCTCCAACCGCCAGGTCCGGCAGTCGTCCATTCGACCCGGGGCGCACCGCTATAATTCCATGTTCCTGGTTCGCGTCGGCAACGATGATGTCATGATAGGGCGTGCCATCCACGTCACAGACCAGGCCATAGCCCTGGTCGACGGCCTGCTTGCCAGTGCCGCGGTCCCGCGACAGCGACATCCATCCGCCATCGGTAATGATCCAGCCTTTCTCGCGCTGGTGTCCGATGACGGTCGCAAGCACGCTGAGCGCGATGTCGTCGATTTGGCAGACACCGAGCCCAGCCATCACCAGGTCGAAGAAGACGAAGACGCCCGCGCGGACTTCCGTCACTCCAGCGAGGTCCGTCGCGTGATGGGCCGTCGGTGTCGAGCCGACGCTGACGACCGGGCAGGGCAGCCCCGCGGTCCGCAGAACGTGCGCCGCCTCCACGACGGCCAATCGTTCCGTCTCCGCGGAGAGCCGCAGCGCCTCGACGCCTCCGCCCTTATAGCTGTCACCCGCGTGGGTGAGGACGCCACGCAGCTCAGCACCTGCCGTCAGCGCCTGCCCGATTTCCACCAGTTGCGCCCGATCAGTGGCGCGCACACCCGAGCGATGGCCGTCGCAATCGATCTCGATCATGGCCGGGATGCGCGTCCCGGACCGCCGAGACGCCTCGGCTACCGCTCGTGCCTGCTGAACAGTATCCAGAGTGACCACGAGATCGACGCCGCTTGCCCGCAGCTCCGCGACACGCTCGAGCTTCGCTGGAGCGATACCGACTGCATAGATCATGTCCCGGACGCCTGCCGCCGCGAACTGTTCAGCCTCCTTCAGGGTAGAGACGGTTGCCGGTCCCGCCGGCGAGCTCATCACCCGCCGTGCCACTTCGATCGACTTGGCGGTCTTCAAATGCGGCCGGAGTGCCACTCCCATGGCGTCAAGTCGGCTTCTGAGCCGCTGAACATTCCTGTCCATTCGGCCAGCGTCCAGGACCAAGCAGGGTGTTTCCAGGTCCTCAAGGCTGGTAGAGGCGGCCAGCCGGGGTGTGGGCTCGATCGTCGCTAGGACCATGATCTCATCTCCAATTCGGGATTTCACCTTGCAGTCAAACCATAAAGATGACAATTAATGACAAGTGAATGTTTGCTTCAGGTGTTCATTAATGTTGACGTCCGATGACCTTGCGTTCTTTTCGGTGCTGACAGGCTCGAAATCTCTCGCGGAAAGCGCGAGAAAGCTGAACGTCACCCCTCCGGCAGTGACACAGCGCCTGCGAGCGCTGGAAGAGAAGGTCGGGGTGCGGCTGATCGACCGGTCCGGACGGCGGCTGCGCCTCACGGAAGAGGGCTCGTTGGTTGCTTCTCACAGCGTTATCGTCAGCGAGACCATCGATTCACTTGCCGAAGCCCTAGCTGATCGCAGAGGCGCGGTTCGCGGACACCTCAGGGTCGCCGCACCACACGGCTTTGGACGGCTCTATGTGGCCCCGGTCGTGGAAGCGTTCGCACGAGAGCACGGCGGCGCGACCGCTACCCTGCAGCTGTCCGATCATCCGGCGGCTCTGCTCGTCGAAAGCTATGATGTCGTTGTTCACATCGGGGCGCCGGGGCATCTGGACCAGGTCGTTACGACACTGGCGCCGAACCCTCGAATACTCTGCGCAAGTCCGAGGTACCTCGGCTCGGCACCGCCCATTTCAGCGCCCGCCGATCTTGCTCAACATCGCTGTCTTGCCGTTCGGGAAAACGACGAGGACGTGACGCTGTGGCGCTTCAAGGGGCCGCGACAGGAGATGGCGACGGTGCGCGTCAATCCGGTCATGTCGAGCAACGATGGTGCCGTCATCCGCGAGTGGGCGCTTGCCGGTCAGGGCATCATGATCCGTTCCGAGTGGAACGTGGCAGAAGATCTCGCTGATGGGCGGCTGCGGCAGGTGCTGCCCAACTGGAAGCTCCCGCCGGCCGACATTGTCGCGATGCTCGGCTCGCGTCACGGGCGAAGCGCCCGGACTACTGCCTTCCTGACGATGCTTCGACAAGCGCTGAAGCCGCCGCCCTGGCAAGCGGCTTGTGCGGAACCGGGTGGTCAATAGCCCAGGATGGACTTCGTCTCGAGATACTCCTCAAGCCCGTGTACGCCATACTCGCGGCCATTGCCTGAGCGCTTGTAGCCACCGAAAGCGGCCGTCCCGTCCCACGCCGGATAGTTGATGTGAACCTGCCCGGCGCGGATTCGGGAGGCGACCCGCCGTGCCCGCTCGGGATCCGGGGACTGGACATGGGCTCCCAGTCCATAGACCGTGTCGTTGGCGATCGCGATTGCCTCTTCTTCGTAGCGATAAGGAATGATTACCAGTACGGGTCCGAAGATTTCCTCGCGAGCGATGCGCATATCCGGCCGAACCTCGGAAAAAATCGTCGGCTGCGTGAAGAAGCCTCGATCGAGACCTGCCGGGCGTCCCAGTCCGCCGCACAGGAGCTTCGCGCCTTCGTCGATTCCCGCCCGAATCATGGTCTGCACCCGCTCATACTGGGCGCGATTGGCGATAGGCCCCATGGTGGTGGCTGGATCCCTCGGGTCGCCGACGCGGATAGCATCGGCGGTTTTGCTGGCCAGATGCTCGACTTCGGCGAGCCGATGAGCGGGCACGAGCATGCGGGTCGGGGCGCTGCACGACTGGCCGACATTGCGCATTCCGGCAAGGACGCCTTTCGGTACCGCCTCGGCGAAATCGGCGTCATCAAGCAGGATGTTGGGTGACTTGCCGCCAAGTTCCTGGACTACCCGCTTGACCGTCGGAGCCGCCGCCTGCGCGACCAGTACACCCGCGCGCGTTGAGCCGGTGATCGAGATCATGTCGACATCTGGATGGCTGGAGAGAGCTGCGCCGACACTCTCTCCGGTGCCATTGACCAGGTTGAACACTCCTGGCGGCGTACCGGCGTCATGCATCAGTTGGGCGAAGAGCAAGGCGCTGTAGGGGGACAGCTCGCTGGGTTTGAGGACGACGGTGCAGCCCGCCGCGATGGCTGGGGCAAGCTTGGCGGTGATCTGGTAGAGTGGCCAGTTCCACGGGGTGATCAAAGCACAAACACCGATCGGCTCCTTTGCCGTCGCGGTGCGCCCATTCATCGTCAGGAACGGGTATTTCTCGAGCACCTCCATCTGAACGCGAACGTGCTCGGCAGCAAAGAAAACCTGCGAGGCACGCGCGAAGCTGATCGCCGCGCCCATCTCCATGACGAGGGTCTCAGCGAATAATTCCGCTCTCTCCTTCAGTAGCGCATGCACCCTGCCGAGCAGCTCCAACCTTTCGGACACAGGTGATTGCGAGAAGGCGGGGAAGGCTTTGCGCGCTGCCGCAACCGCGAGGTCGACGTGGTTTGCGTCTCCGGCGGCGATATGCCCAATAACCCGTTCCGAGGCGGGATCAATGACGGGCAGACTTGTTGCGTCCGCGTATTCTTGCCACTCCCCGCCAATATAGAACTGGGTTCCTCGTTCGGTTATCATCATTTGAACCTCTCGACAGTGCGATGCGGCCGGGGCGAGCCTGCGTCAGAAGCATGCCCTATTTCACCTGAAGACCACAATTTATGTAGCCTGAATGTCGGCTTAAGAAGGGCGTTAACAAACCCATCCACGCGCTCGATGTCGAGCCACAGCTGATCCTTTCGGGCGAGGTCAAAACAAGATGTGCCTTTGTTTTGGGGCGCTCTATTTTCGGATTACCGAGGAGAGAGCAAAGGCAGTCAGTGTATCGCGCACCCCGGGCATCTCAGCTATCAGCTGCCAAATCTGCCGGATGCGATCGGCCTCGAGAGACTCGACCCTGACGAGGAGATCGAAGTCGCCGGTCATAACGTCGCAAGCGACGACTTCCGGGATTTTCCGCAGCGCCTGGATGACGTCGCCGCCCCTCATGCGATCGTGCCGGTAAACGAAGATCAGTGCGGTCGTAACGTGTTGGCTACTCCCATCGCCGGTCACGATCGTATATCCTTTGATGAAGCCTTGTCGCTCCAGTCGCTCGATCCGCACTCGCACGGCGTTGCGCGAAAGATTCACCTTCGCCGACAACTCCGCGTGCGAGATCCGGGCGTTGGCTTTCAATTCGACGAGTATCTGTTCGTCAGTTCGATCGAGAAGATATTTCATGGGGTTGAAGCCGGTCGATCAGCCTAGAATGTCGGGCGTTACTGACCGATAAGCTACCATGGCGATTTCCGGTAGGAAGGTTTTTTCCTTTTGGCTTGCCAAACGCTTCGATGTTGAAGCCATTATGAAACCCGGCAATGCCTCTTTTTCCGCGCCGGTCAGTCTTCGGACCTCTTCATAACCCTGCAGTAGCGCGCGCGCCCGCTCTTTGTTCAGTTCTCCGTTGGATTCCCCCGCCCAACCGACAATCACATCCGCAACCTCCGACAACAGCGTATCATCGTGCCGCAGTCTGAAGTTAATGACCCCGCTTACTTCATCTCCAAGGAAAAAGATATTCTCGTGGACCAACGCGCCGTGAACAGCCCCAGATGGTAGATCTGTTGATGTGCACTTCGCCTTTCGTTCCAAAACAGTATGGACTTGAGCCATCACACGACCCAGGTTTCGGCATTTTGCCGCGCCTGCAATGCTGGACGAGGAGCCCGGTACGAAGCTGACGACCGCAACCAATCGACCTGCGGCCCGGCACGTGGCGTTGCCGTCGTGGGTGCGCAGCGGCTTGGGGCAGGGGACGCCCTTTCGATAGAGCGCCTCCATCGTTTCGAAAGCTCTTTCCAGATCTAAAGGCTGGGCTCCGTTCTCGAAAAGCGTAACGATGAATTCGCCTTCCTTGGCGCGAAACAGGTAGGTCGTCTCGCTGTCGCCGTCAGCGATCCCAATCACTGACAAAAGCGACCTAAACCCATAGGCTGCAGTGATCGACTGGCGATCTTCATCAGAAAGCTCGGTAAAAACAGCCATTTTCCTACCCTATCGGCCGACGAACTCAGGGACGTTTTGCGAACGCTGCCTTCAAAGAGCTCGTCAATTTGGCCAGGCGCCAAAATTCCTTCCTCTTCCACGACCTGCCGCAATTCCCGCTTTTCAGTCAGCGCCTTTTTGGAAAGATACGCTGCCTTGCTATACCCGATAAGCATTGCCAACGGCGTCGCGAGCACGAGAGACTGGTCTAGGAGGGCCTTGCAGCGGTCGACGTCGACTTCAATACCCTCGATGCATCGCTGCTTAAAAATCTCCATCCCCCGCGTCAGCATCCGCATGGACTGAAGGATGTTGAGAACCATCACTGGCTCCATTGCATTCAGTTGCAACTGCCCCGCGCTGGCCGCGAGCGTTACCGTGAGATCATTTCCGATAACCTGGAACCCGATCTGGTTCATCATTTCCGGAATGACGGGATTGACTTTGCCGGGCATGATTGAGGATCCCGCTTGCACAGGCGGCAGTCGGATTTCACCCAGGTCCCCGCGAGGCCCACTGCTCAAGAGACGCAAATCATTGCAGATCTTGGTCAGCTTCACTGCAATTCGTTTCAGAACACCGGAGAACGAAACGAACCCGCCCGCATCAGATGTGGCCTCAATCAGGTTTCGGGCTGGAATGACGTGGATCCCCGAAATCTGCGCCAGGTGCACGCAAGCTGCGGCGGAAAAACCGGGAGGCACGTTGATTGAGGTGCCGATCGCAGATCCACCGAGATTGACTTCTTTCAACAGCTTGGAAGCCGACTGCAGTTGGATGATATCTTCGTCGATGAGCTCCGCGAATGCTTCAAATTCCTGCCCAACTGTCATCGGAACAGCATCCTGCAACTGAGTGCGGCCGACCTTCAGCGCAGTCGCATATTCACTCGCCCTTGCACGGAATGCGTCGCGCAAGCCGACCTGGGACGCTATCAGTCCGTCACAAGCGCGAAGAATGGTCAGACGGAGCGCGGTGGGATAGACATCGTTGGTCGACTGGGAAAGGTTCACATCATCATTGGGATGCAACTTTGCGTAGTCGCCCACATTGGCCCCGAGCTTCAAGAGCGCGAGGTTAGTTACAACCTCATTAACATTCATATTCGTGGACGTGCCAGCGCCGCCCTGCATCATATCGATCGGGAAGTTCTCATCGACACCCTTCAACTCGATGAGATCATCGCAGGCCTCGGAGATCGCCGATGCTTTTTCCACCGGGAGAAGACCAAGCTCAGCGTTCGCGAGCGCTGCCGCCTTCTTGACCATAGCCATAGATTGGATAAGTTCGGGAAAGTCTTTCAGCCGAAGACCCGAAACGTCAAAGTTGAGCTCGGCTCGACGAGAGTGGACGCCGTACAGAACATTGCGAGGGATAGGGAGGGACCCGATCAAGTCGGCCTCTATGCGTTCAGTTCCCATTCTCTACCCCCCGGTCCAGAATTCCGGCGTCGTGCACTGCATCAGTGATTGCCTTTTGCGCAGGCGGGCCTAGACTCATCAATGAGCTGAACTGACCGCTTCAGCCGATTGATGCAAACGACCTTCGGCTGGGTCATGTCTTCATAGGCAAACCGAACGCCTTCACGTCCCATGCTGCCATATTTAAAGCCGCCAAAAGGCATCGCGTCGAACCGGTAGTCGGACGAGTCATTGATCATTACACCTCCGGCATCGATTTGGTTGGCGGCATGAAGAGCCTCCTCCAGATCGTTGGTGAAGATACCAGCGTGGAGGCTGTATTCTGGACTGTTTGCCAGCTGGATTGCCTCCTCCAGTTCATCGAACGGCTGCAGGATAACAATCGGTGCAAAGACCTCCTCAATCCACAGGTCGCACGTTGCTGGCGCGTTCTCCAGTACTGTTGGCGGGTAGAGGTTGCCGGAGGGGTTGTGCCCGCAAAGGAGCGTTGCGCCAGCGGCGATTGCGCGCTCGACCATTGCAGCGGCTCGGGCGACCGCCTTTTCGGAAATCATCGGCCCGACGTCGGTATCTGCGTCCATCGGATTGCCGGTCTTGAGCTCGGCAGTCCGAGCGACGAAGTCTGCCTTGAACCGCTCATAGATGGGGCGCTGGACCAGAATTCGCTGCGTGCCGATGCAGTTCTGGCCGGCCGCCCAGTAGGCACCCGACACGCATGCTTCAACCGCCGCGTCAAAGTCGCTGTTTCCCATAACGATAACCGGCGCATTTCCGCCGAGATCCATCGCGAGCTTCTTGATGCCGACACTCTTCGCGATGGCCTCGCCGGTCTTAAAACCACCCGTGAAGGAGATCATCCGAACGTCCCTGGCCGAAACGAGCGATTTGCCCAGGTCTGCCCCGCCGACAGCTACCGTGATGACTGCCTCCGGTAACCCGCTTTCGAGTAGCACTTCCACCAGCTTGATGGCCGACAAAGGCGTAAGCTCCGAGGGCTTCAGGAGTACCGCATTGCCGCCGGCGATCGCGGGCCCGAGCTTGTGGGCCACGAGATTGAGCGGGTCGTTGTAAGGCGTGATCGCAGTGATGATGCCGAGCGGCTCTCGTGTGTACCAGCCCTGACGGGATTCCGACCCGGCATAGGAATCAAAGGGGATCACCTCGCCAGCATTTCGCTTCGCTTCATCCGCCGAAAGCTTCAACGTATTGACGCACCGCGTAGCCTCCTTGCGGGCCTGGGTAATTGTCTTCCCGGCTTCCCGCACGATTAGGAGTGCAAATTCCTCCATTCGGGCTTCAACAGCTGCTGCCGCCTTTTCGAGAATTGCGGAGCGCTCATGGCGGGGCAGGGATCGTGCGATCTGCGCACCCCGATTGGCGCGCTCAAGCAGCAGGTTCACGCTGTCCGTGCTGGTCTCAGAAACCGTTCCGACAAAGCTGCCGTCGAACGGATTGCTGATAATGATCTCGTCTACGGAGGTCTTCTTGCTGAGAGCGAGGCTCTGCATCATGCGGCCTCCTTCGTAGCGGTGCCTGCCTGGGCTTTGTGAATGGCGACGATATCGGACAGCAGCGCATAAGCGGTCTCAACCCGGCCGGCCCCAGGGCCGGTGATGGTGACGCGACCGAGTAGTTCGGTGTCAAGCGATACCGCATTGGACGCGCCGTTTACACCGGCGAGTGGATGCTCGAAGGGAAGCTGCTTCGGAGAAACGCTGCTAGTTACCGTCCCGTCTTCATTCCGAACCGCCGATCCGATTAACTTCCAACGGCTATTTGCTGCGGCTGCGGCTTCGATATCGGAAGGACAAAGCCTGGAGATGCCCGTGCACGTGACTTCTTCGGGCTTGAGGCTTGCCCCCAGCAACTCGTTTGCCAGGATCACCACCTTGAGGCGAACGTCAAAGCCTTCCACATCGGCGGTTGGATCGGCTTCCGCATAGCCGAGTATCTGGGCTTCCCTGACCGCAGTGGCGAAGTCAAGGCCGCATTCCATGCGGCCGAGGACGAAGTTCGAAGTACCGTTCAAGATCCCCTCGAAACCCTTCACCTCTGCGCCGACGAGCGTCTTTTCCGCCATGCGGATGACAGGGGTTCCACTCATGACGGAGCCTTCATATTCGAAATGAACGCCGTTCGCCTTTGCAAGGGCCTTCAGTTCCTGGGCAGCGATGGCGACCGGCCCTTTGTTCGTGGTGACGACATGCTTGCCGGACTGCAGCGCCCAGCGGCAGTGCGAAACAGCTGGCTCGCCGTCCTTCGGGTTTGTAAATGTCGCTTCCACGATGATGTCGGCAGGCGCCGTCGCGATGATGGTCTCGTTGTCGGCTTCCGCGGTGCCGCCAGAAAGCTGCCCGAACCCGCCTTTCGCGAAGTTCGCTTCAACCAGGGTCTTGGCATCGAGGCCGTTCGGCGAAATAACGGACCCGAGATAGAGGTCGCTGACAGCTACGATGTTCAGGCGGAAGCCGAGGTCTCGTTCCCAGAGAGGGTTCTTCGTCGCAATGAGTTCGGTGAGAGCGCGATTGACGCCACCAAATCCGATAAGAGCAATGTTGTAGATTGTCATTTGGATTCTCCGGTGAAGCATTGTGTTCCGCAATGATGAGATGCAGACCGCTTCGTCGGAACGGCACAAACAGACCAATCTGCTGTGCGCTTTGCTCATTCCACCGCCGTCTTGCATGATGGCCTGGGGTTGATGATTGAGACACTCAACCCTCAGCCAGGACGGCAAAACCCGCAAACGGGCTCAGATCATCGCTGCACCCTCACCACGGGCGACAGTGCCGCGCGAGCGGCATCATCCTCGTACCAAAAGCGGATACACAAGGTTCAGCAACAGTATTTCCTGGGCCAGATCATCATCGAGCTTGACGCGTGGAAAAAACTGACATGCGCTACCCTCCGCGGAGCAAGGCGCCAGTTGGGGTGCTTGTATTTCAGCTCAACGCATGGCCGGCCAAGCCATAGACCCACGGCTCGTTGTCTTTTCGGTTCAGGAACCGGCGGCCCTTGGACATGGTCGTATCCGTCTCGGAAACCGCGAGTCGGCACTGCTGCAGAAATTCGGCAAAGGCCGCCTTGTCACGCGTGTCGATGCGAGCGAACTGTCCTGCAAGCCGCTTCAAATGCACGGCTGTGAGATGGATTGCGTCATGATCATTGCTTGCCACTATCGGGCCGACGACATGGCCGCGCCCGAACTCGTGACGCATGGAATAGCCGACAATTTCGCCACCTCGTCGCAATATAGAAGTTGAAGCATTTTCCGAAAGCAGTGCGAGCAGCTTGCCGCGATCTACGCCGAAGGCCCGCGCATCGAGAGCGGTGATCTCATCGAGCTTGTCGCTTGATGGTTCGCTCAATTCACCGTTCAGGGGCGGCAGAGTCGGAAGCGTCGGTGCGACGTCCCCCTGGTACTGGTATACGATTGCTTCCTTCTTGAAGCCGAGCGACAGGTACAGCTTATAGGCCGCATCGGTCGAGTTTAGGCTTAAGTTGCGGCCGGCGCAGCGTTCAAACACCTGTTCCATGAGCCATCGGGCGTTTCCCTGCGCTTGCGTGCGGGGCGATGTGATCACCAGGCCGACGGTGGCGAAGTCGTCACCGTGCGGAAACCACATCGCGCTTCCGAACACACGTCCGATACCATCCACGGCGACGATGCCGTGGCCGGCGCGGCGCAGGAAATCCCAATCCTTTGGCCGGTGTGGCCAACCAACCCCGATCGACAGCGCGTGAAGCAAGCTCACGTCGACATCGTTGATATCCCGCGCTGTCAATTCAAAGGATTTCAGGCGCACTGATCTTTGCATTTCAGTTCAATCCGCTCCGTTCATCGGAGGCCAACTCTCGAGCAAACAGCGTCTTTGATTCCACCGCCGATTGCAACATAGGTACACTATTGCACGCAGTGGCCTGCAGGTTTCACTTGTTCGCGGCAACTATTCGAAATCTTCAGCCGAACCGAAGCTATGTTCGGCAGAGAAAACTCCTGCCTCGGCTTAACCTGACTGTCACGGGTCAACTCTGAAGGCAAGGTCCCCATGAACGTCGAAGAGATCCTCGCAAGGTTGATCGCATTTCCCTCTGTCGTGGGCACTCCAAACAGCGCGATTGTCGATTGGATTTGTTCGTACTGTCTGGCAGCGGGGGCTGAAGTGACGGTCCACCCCGGCCCCGAAGGTGGCCGGTCTAATCTGTTTGCCACCATCGGGCCGCGCGAGGGCAGGGGTTATATTCTGTCTGGCCACATGGATGTCGTGCCGGCCGGCGAACGGGAATGGAGTTCGGATCCTTTCGTCCTGCGCAGGGGGATAAGCTTTACGGCCGCGGCACGTCCGACATGAAAGGTTTTCTCGCCTGTGCTTTGGCCGCATTGCCGAAGCTTGCAGGCATGAACCTACAGCGGCCAGTCGATCTTGCCTTTTCCTATGACGAAGAGGCGGGCGCCCGCGGTGTGCCACAGTTGACGGGGCACGAGCCGCTTGCGGCAGTGAGCTATGGCACCGAGGCGGGGCTTTATCAGCAGGCCGGCATCGACGCGATCATTTGCGGCCCGGGGAATATCGACCGCGCCCATCGTCCCAATGAATACATTGAGACCGGCGAACTCGCGGGGTGCCAGAAGATGGTCGAGGATCTCGGCAAGCACCTTGCCGCATGATGAAAGAGGGTGAATTACATGGCATTTCTCTTCAATTCCGATGCCGCACGCGGGGCAGTTTTTCGTGAGCTCTTTGCGCGCGAGCTCCCGGATGTGGATTTTTTTCATCACAGCGAAACCGTAGACCCGGACAAGGTGCGTTATCTCCTGACTTGGACTGTTCCCGCTGACATCTCGCGCTATCGCAATCTGGAAGTACTGTTTTCCATCGGCGCAGGCGTCGACCAGTTCAACCAGGACGGCGTCCCTGACCATGTAAAAATCGTTCGCATGGTCGAGGATGGCATCATTCGAATGATGCAGGAATATGTTGCCCTCGGCGTTTTGACCCTGCACCGGGAGTTGCCTGCCTATCGGGAGCTGCAGAAACGCCATATGTGGCAGGCTCTTGCCGCTCCGCAGGCGACCGAACGACGAGTGGGCTTCCTGGGTCTCGGTATGTTGGCCCAGGCGGCAATCGAACGCTTGAAGCCGTTTCAGTTTCCGCTATCCGGATGGAGCCGCGGCAGAAAGAAGCTGGACGGCGTCACCTGCTTCCATGGAGCAGATGAGCTTGCCCGCTTTCTGATGCAGACGGATATTCTCGTCTGTCTGCTGCCGCTGACCGACGAGACTCGCGGCATTCTCAATGCCGAGCTCTTCTCGCTGCTGCCGGTGGGCGCACGGCTGCTGCATGTTGGCCGAGGCCCGCAGCTTGACCAGACCGCCCTTATCGAGGCGCTCGACAACGATCATCTGGCCGCAGCAATGCTCGACGTGACGGATCCCGAGCCGCTACCCGAAGACCATCCACTCTGGTCCCATCCGAAGGTGGTGTTAACGCCGCATATCGCCTCCGTGACGCAACCGCATACGGCAGCACAAGCGGTCATAGAAAACGTCCGACGACACCGCGCCGGAGAAAATCTGGTCGGCCTCGTCGATCGGACACGCGGCTACTGAAGTGCACGCCGCGGAGTTTACCCGCAAACAGAAGATCCTGTGGTTTGCGCCACTAAACGCAGGTAGTTGTTGCGAAACAAGAACGTTTGTGCCGCTGCTCATCCGCAGAAGCGGGCGTACACTCTACTATCCGAACCGGGCTTAGATGAGCATGAAGGGTGTGCATCGATGAAATTCGCCTCCTACTGGCATGAAACCTCCGTTCCATTCGCCGGGGGCGTGGTCGGGCCTGTCTCAGGTGACTTCGAGGTCGCGGTGATCGGTGCCGGCTTCACCGGCCTCAGTGCCGCGCGCAAGCTCGCGAAGTCCGGGGTGAAAGTCGCTTTGCTCGAAGCGGAGCATGTCGGCTATGGCGCGTCTGGCCGCAATGGCGGGCACCTCAACAGCGGGCATTTCGCGAGCTTCAGTGCCGCCAAGCGCCATTTCGGGGAAATCCAGGCGCGCGGGTTGTGGCGTGCCTACGATGACTCGATCGACATGATCGAAGCACTCATCGAGGAGGAAAAGATCGACTGCAACTTCCGCAGAGGCGGAAAACTCAAGCTCGCATCCAAGCCCTCTCACGTCGGGAAGCTGCAGGCGACGTGCGAAGAGATCCGCCGCGAGGTCGACCCGTCGGCCGAATGGCTCACTCGTGAGGATCTTCGCAACGAGGTCCGTTCGGGTGCGTTCCACGGGGCGATCCTGTCTCCGAAATCCGCCATGATGCACATGGGCCGCTACGCCAATGGTGTGGCCAATGCCGCCCATCGCTATGGCGCGGCAATCTGGGAGCAGAACCCTGTCATTGGCCGCGAGCGCGCAGCAAATGGTTGGAGGCTCATAACGCCGACCGGTTCGCTTACCGCTCGCCAGGTTATTCTGGCGACTGACGCCTATACATCTGGCGCGTTCGGCTATTTCTCCCGAAGGATGATGCCGATCGCTTCCTTCATCATCGCCACGCGCCCTCTCACCGAACAGGAGATTGCCGCGACTGTTCCGGGAAACCGCAACTTTACCAACTCGCTGAACATCGCGAACTATTTTCGCCTAACACCGGATAACCGGATGCTGTTCGGCGGTCGGGCGAGATTTTCGGCAGAGTCGAACCAGAAGACCGATGTCAGCTCCGGTCAGCTCTTGCGCAAGCAAATGGTCGGCATATTTCCTCAGCTTGAGGGTGTCGAGATCGACTATTGCTGGGGCGGCCTCGTGGGATGCACCCAAGATCGTTATCCGCGGGCTGGCAGCGCCGACGGTGTGCTTTACAGCATGGGCTATTCGGGACACGGAGCTCAGCTGTCGACTTTCATGGGTAACGCCCTGGCCGAGATGGCGATGGGGCGCAAGGATGCCAATCCGCTTGAGGGCATGGCTTGGCGCGCCGTGCCGATGCACACCGGCAAGCCTTGGTTCCTGCCAATTGTGGGCGCCTATTACCGGATGAAGGACATGCTTCCCTGAACCATGTTCGCGCCGCGTCAGAGGGCTCGTGGAGCTGGGTTCCGAGAAGATTTTGGCGCGTTCCACGTTTGCAAAGACAAGGGTCTCGAAAACGAGGTTGTCGTCAAAGCTTTGGGCAGATCTGGAATTCCTCGCACAGTTCATCAAAGGCGATCTCGTTGACGCTGTGGCCAAGGCGAGCAGGCAGTGGCTATGCGCAGCGCTAGGCGCTGGCGAAGATCGTCGAGAGCGGGCTGATGCCCGCGATCCATGCTGTCGTCCGCTGGCGGCGCTTGGATCTGGTGCAGTGGATCTTTCAGGAATTCCGCATCTCGATAGATGAGACGACGGTCAGGCGGGAGTTGCCGCCAAAGGTTTGCGTTCGACGCGGTCTGAAGTCTCAGAAAAAATGTGGCTACCGTCGGGGCCCAGTTCGACGGCAGCCAGTTTACCCTGGGAGGAGGGAGAGGGGCATGCGCGTGGATGGCTTTGATACACTTGGCCTCGGGTCTCCATCCAACGAGTGATATCTTACGCAGCTGCAGGAGCGGCTGCGGCGTTTCGGGGGGTCGCCAGCATGTTGTTCGGTCTGTTGGCCGCCCTGAAGCTAATTTAGCTGAGGCTTGCCTTGTCCGGCTGGCAGCGCGTACCCGTTCGATCTCCGCCCGACGATGGAGCGAGCGCAAAATAGGCCCGTAAAGGAAGGTCAAAGGCCCGAGCGGCGCTAGCTAAGCTAGCAGGGAACTGCGCCAGAAACGGATTGGCGCACGTGACCGCTTTCCACAACGCGTTGCAGCCTTTCCGGATCGCGTGGTGGATTAGCCGCTTAGGACGGTCGTTGCCAAGCTGATCGCCGAATGGCGTGTTTCGAGCTGCATTCCGGACCGGCAGATTCTTGCTTGGTGATGAGAAGCGCGGACGTTCAACTGCGAACGGGACGCTGAACTGACCGAGGCTGTAACTGATTACCCCGCTGCCTTGTATATCGCGGCAAGATCGCCTAGGTCCCAGTTCCCGCCAGACAACACCGCACAGACTTTTTCGTCGGGCTTGACGTCTATGCTGCCCGCCAACAAGGCTCCAATACCAATCGAGGCGGCTGGTTCAGCGATCAATTTCGCATCCCTGGCAAGAGCACGCATGCCGGCGATGATGTGCTCGTCTTCAACAAGAACAATCTCGTCCACATATCTTTCGATAATCGGGTACGGGTTTTGACCCGGAACACTTAACCTCAAGCCATCCGCAATGGTGTTCTTCAAGGGAAGCGATGTGCGCTCCTTGTTTATCCGGCTGTGAAAATACTTCGGCGTCAACGCAGGCTCTGCCCCGATGACGCGCACCGATGGTTTCGTTTCTTTTATGGCGGTAGCGATTCCCGAGATCAGGCCTCCGCCGCCCACGGGGACAATGACCGTGTCCACATCGTGCAGGTCCTCGAGTATTTCACACCCGATCGTTCCCTGACCGGCCATCACGATGGGGTCCTCAAAAGCGTGAACAGCCGTGTATTTGTTTTCTTCAGCGATTTCATACACCCTTTTCCATCGGGCGGCGGTGTCCCCATCGAAAAGAATGACTTCTGCCCCGAGGGCTTTTGTATTTTCCAGCTTGATTTTGGGCGTGGTGACCGGAAGCACCAATATCGCTTTTACGCCCAGCATCCTGGCGGCATAAGCAAGCCCTTGGGCATGGTTGCCCGATGACGTCGCGATAATGCCGTTTGCGATCTCTTCTCTCGAGAGCGAGAGAGCCTTGTTCAGGGCGCCGCGGATTTTGAATGCGCCAGTAATCTGCAGGGTTTCGGGTTTGAGATACAGCTGACAACCAGCGGCCTTCTCGATTTTCTCCGCACGCAATAGCGGCGTGTGCCTGACGTGCGGTTTCAGCCGTTCCTGGGCTTCACGGATATCCTGAATGGTGGGGTAGTTGCGCATGGTCATTCCTCAAAAAACTGAAAGAAGGTGCCGACGTTATTGGCTATGGCGTTCTGATAGATTTTGCTGGCTGTCGTATTGTCTTGTATGGCCATGCCCGTGGAATCGAAGATCGTGATTTCGTCATGACTTTCTCGTCCGGGCTTCTGTCCCAACAATACCTCGCCGATTTCGCCGTGGATGTCGTTTCTGGTGATGATGTTTCTATCCAATGGGTGCCAGGTTTCGCCCTTTTCTGTGCATTGCGAAATCGAGTCGACGACGAGCTTTGCGTTCCTGAATATCTCCGGATCCAGTTCTTGTTTGCCGCGTTGATCCGTGCCGATGGCAACGATGTGTGTGCCGGGCTTCACCCAATCCGCTTCCACAAGCGACCCTTTCCCGCGTGTCGTCGTTATCAGGATATCGGCCTGCTCAACGGCTTCCTTTTTGGAGTTTGCCATGATTACAGGAATGCCAAATTCGCTCTCGATATCGGTCTTGTATCTGGAAAGCGTCTCGGGATTATTGTCCCATGCGTGAATCTCTTCGATTTTCATGATCTCGTTGATAGCCCGAATTTGCATTCTTGCCTGATTTCCTGTCCCGATCGATGCTATTGTCCTGGCGTTCTTCCTCGCCAGGGCCTTGACGGAAACGGCTCCAGACGCCCCCGTTCTGAGACCAAGGATCAAGCTTCCATCCATAACGCAACTCAACGCACCGCTCCTGGCATCAAACAGGAAAATGGTCGCCATGCCATTGGGCATGCCGTGTGCTGTCGGGTTATCGATGAAACCTCCGGAAGAGGCTTTCATGGAGATCACTTCATTGGCTTTGTAGTACCCAAGCTTGAAGTCGATTTCCCCGCGAGGCGACGGGAGATCTATTCCGATGTAGTCGGGTTGTTCGACCTGATCGCTGTTAAAGGCCTTGTATGCCTCTTCCACCGCGCCGATGACTTCCGTCATACCGATTAGCCGTCTTACTTCATCCTTCTTAAGCAGCAGCGTTTGCATGCATGACCTTTCTATTTTCTGGCATCGGCACAGCACGCCCAGCACCGCAATCACGATAGTCGGAGAGCGCGGAGATTAGTGGCCGGATTCGCCTCGACCGGAAGCAGATTGTTCTGCGTCGCATAGAAGCTTTGGCAGAGAGTTGCAGCCGGCGCCTTTCCAAGTGCAGGCATCGGCGTATAGATTCCGTCATGGTCGGCACAAGATGCGGCACAGGCGGTAAAGCTTAGCGCGGACGCGTGGCGCATGTCCGTACGTCGGGAGGAACTGCTGTCTTATGCGGGTTACCTTGAACCTTGAAGACACAGGCCGGAACCGCATCATGATCAACCAAGCGATCATTCTCGAGAAGATGACACCAAAGCATCTGGACAGGGCATTGGAATTGTCCCGCCAGGTGCAATGGCCGCATCGGCGCGAGGATTGGGAACTGGTCCAGTCAATCAGCCAGGGAATCGTCGCACTCGAAGAGGATCGCCTCGTCGCGACCATCATGATGACGCCCTATGGCGACGACGCCGCCACCATCAACATGGTCATCGTCGATGCCGCGATGCGCGGCCGCGGCCTCGGCCGGAAGATGTTGGAAGAGGCGCTTGCCAAAGCGGGTGAGCGTACCTGCTATCTGGTGGCGACGCAGGAAGGTCTTCCACTCTACGAGAAAGTGGGTTTTGCTGTGACCGGAGAGACCGTGCAGCACCAAGGCGAGCCGTTGCGGGTCGAGGCACCGGCCCATGTAAAATGGAGCGAGAGCGGCGATCATGCCAGCCTGGTGGCGCTGGATCGCGCGACAAGCGGTCATGACCGTACGGCATTAATGGCGATTCTGCGCGAGCGGGCGAAGTTCGCTGTCATTCGCGATGCCGGCGAGATCCAGGCCTTCGCGGCGATCCGGCCTTTCGGCCGTGGGCTGGTCATCGGACCGGTGGTAGCGAGAAACGCTTCCGAAGCCAGGGCCCTGATCGATTTCCTGCTCGCCCATCACCAGGGCGGGTTCGTCCGTATCGACACGGATGTCTCCACGGACCTTGCAGGATGGCTCACCGCGCGCGGGCTCAACCACGCCGGCTGTGGGATCAAGATGCGACGTCGCGGGGCCGCGTGGGGGCAAAGCAAGCCCACCCATCACCGCAACTACGCGCTGGTCAGTCAGGCACTCGGTTGATCTTGGCGGAAAAAAAGACTCGCTTGTCGAGTTCGACGGTGCCACCGCTCCATCCGTTCGCCGGCCATTGAAAGCCGTAATGAGACCGGGCTGTCGCAACCGATATAAGGCCGCCGGAACGGTTCCGCGGGTCTGTGGTGTGTCAATGTCGGATATGGACAGGACGGCATCTCACCCCAACGTCGGGAGCCGCCACTAGAGCGCTTGATACATAACGAAGGCGTCAACATAGCCATGTGTCGGGTGCCTGAACGCGCCGGGCAACGTGCCCACGACTTCAAAACCCATTCTCTGCCAAAGCGAAGTGGCGCGCTGGTTGGTGCTCACCACGAAGTTGAACTGCATTGCCCGATACCCGCGGGCGCGGGCGATTACCAATGAGTGTTCGCACATGGCGCGTGCGACGCCCCTAGCGGTCGCATCAGGCGCCGTGACGTATCCGCAGTTGCAAACATGCCGACCACCGCCAGCCTGATTGGGACGCACGTAGTAGGTACCGAGGATGGCGCCCGCTTGCTCGGCAACGAAGACTTCCTTGTCTGCGCCCAACCAGTAGGCGAGAGCCTCAGCGCGGCTCAGATTGCGATCGAGCGCATATGTTTCTCCCGCTCGGATCACGCGCTCGATGACTGACCAGACTGCGGGCGCGTCAGCGGATGAGGCGGGGCGAATATGCATAGCGGCATGATTACCTTTTGCGGCAGGTGCTGAGAAGCGGGTCATGTTGTTTTTGTCCTTGGCGGCTCCGCCCTCAGGCCTCGACGGTTGCCTCCGCGCGAAATCGAAAGAGCCAACCTGGCCTTTGGTCGAGAAGTTTCTGCTGACGAGTCGAAGAATCCGGCCGGTTCGGCGGCCGAGGCGCGGCCTACGATTGCTCACAACGGAAATGGATCCCTGTCAAAAAAGGGCGAAACGCATGGCCACTATCCGCCCGAAATTGATGACCTTGGCCTCGGCACGCTGATCAACTTTCAGATGGTGGAGGCGGCACGCGATCTTTACGGCAAGCGAACGAGGGAGCAGAAGATGCTGCAATTCCCCGCTTAGGGCGCTTTGAAATGGAGGTGCATCTATTCTATAGCCCGCCGGTTCTTCGGTTGTCGTCTCTCATCAATCTACCAGCACGAGATGCCGCCTGCTCATCAATGCGCGGCCGCCACACTGCCCGCATCAAGGTCTGCTACGAGGCTTGGAAAAGGCTTTCCAGCGGCAAATGCGCTTTGACCAGGGGCGATTTCAGGACGACGAAGCTGAAGTACCTGTCAATGCCGATTTCCGAATCGAGGAGCCGCTCCATCAGCGTCTGATACTCTTCGATTCCGGCGGTGACGAATTTTACGAGATAATCGTAGCCTCCGGAAACCAGATGGCACTCGATGACCTGATCGATCTTCTCGATCGCCGTAAGAAATCTCGCGAAGTCCAGTTGACGGTGGTTCTTCAGCGTGATCTCGGTGAACACCGTCAACGTCTGGCCCAGTTTTCCGATATTGATATGGGCAGAATAACCCTCGATATAGCCCTCCGCCTGTAGCTTTTTCACGCGCAACAAACAGGGACTTGGCGAGAGATTGACAATTTCCGAAAGCTCGACATTCGTCATTCGGCCATTCTTCTGCAATGCGTTAAGTATCTTGACGTCGATGCGATCAAGTTTCATTGGCTAGCTCCCGCTGATGAGGATGGCTGACGCCGCGACTCCGCCGAGAAGCAGTCTCTGGCGGAGCCGGAGAGGAAGCTTCCAAGTGGTGCTTGCTCCGCGTCGAACCGGCGGCACCGGCATCGTCAGCGCCGCCTGGCAGGTTATGCTCCCGAGCTGTCAGATTCCGGGGAGCGCTGGTCAACGTTGATCGAGCAACTTGATCTGGAGATCTTCCCAGTGCTCCTGGAACGCCTCCCGCGCCGTATCGTAGTGGCGGCTTCTCAAGCTGTTGATGAGCCGCTCGTGTTCCTCCGCCATTTCTTCGGCAGTGGCGTAGAAATCCTGCCGCTGTGCGAGGAGAAGCTCGATCTCGCCCTCGAGGTCTGAATAAGTTCGCTTCAGTCGAGCGCTGCCGCTAGCGGCGATGATTGCGCGGTGGAAGTCACGGTCCGCGGCAACCAGCAGGGATCTGTCGGAGGAGAGAGTCGACGCGTGCATAACCTCAACCGCCTCCAGCGCCTGAGATGGGATGACGCCGGTCAGCACGATCAGACGAATGGCCTCGCCCTCAATGGCGCCGCGCACGCGTGTGATATCGACAATATCGTCGGGTCCGAATTCGGGCACCACAAAGCCTCGGTTCGGTATCTGACGCAGCAGGCCCTGGGTGACGAGCACCTGGGCTGCTGTACGGAATGTGTGCCGCGAGGTCGAATGCTCCTCGCACATCTTCACGTCGCGAAGGAACTCGCCCGGTCGGAAATCTCCCGACAAGATGCGCCGCCGCAAGGCGTGGGTCAGGATTTCCACAGCACTAGCGGGCAAGGGCTCGACATTCATCTCAAGATCTTCGGCTTGAGTCTTGGCGTGCAGCGGCGGCATGGCTTTGGCTTTGCTCGTTGTTTTGTTTGCATACCTACGCCACATGCGGCGGCGTAGGGCAAGGGAGACGATATTGCGCCTCCCGGCTGCATGGTGGGTCCTAGATCTGCACGGACCGAAGCGCCTCGTCGACGCCCTCGAGCAGACGCGCCGCATTGGCCGATGTGAAGATGAGCGGGGGCCTAATCTTCAGGATATGCGCGTCCGCTCCGGTCGCGGAAATGAGGATGCGCCGGTCGCGCAAGGCATTAACGGCTGCAAGTGCGCGGTCCATGTCCGGCGTTTTCCGGTCTCTATCCTTGACGAGTTCGACGGCGAAATAGAGGCCGGCCCCGCGAACATCGCCGACGAATTCATATTTCTTCTGTAGGTCCCGGAGGCCGTCGAGGATTTCGCCGCCGACCTTGGCGGCGTTGTCCATCAGGCCCTCTTCGAGGATCGTGTCGAGCACGGCCCTTGCAGCGGCGATAGCGACGGAGTTGCCGCCAAAGGTGTTGAAGTAGCGCATGCTGGATCCGAATTCGGCAACGAGTTCGGGCCGCAGGACTACGCCGGCAACGGGATAGCCGTTGCCCATGGGCTTGCCCATGGTGACGATGTCCGGATCGACCTTGTGGCGGGAGTGACCCCAAAGATGGGTGCCGGTCCGCCCGAATCCGGACTGCACCTCGTCGGCGATGAACAGCCCGCCCGCCTTGCGCACCACTTCCGCCACCGGCGCCAATACGTCCGTCGGATCGACGTAGAGACCATCGGAGGAAAAGACGGAGTCGGCGATGAAGGCCGCTAGGCCGCCGCCATGCCGTTCCATGTCGGCGATCTGCCGCGCGACATCCTCTGCCATCCGCCGGCCGATTTCCTCGACGGGCAGGCGATAGGAATCCGGCGCGGCGATCGTGCGAAGATACGGGTCCAGGGCCGACTTCTTGCCGAGTGACGGCGATATTGCCGCCACCGCGCCGCTGTTGCCGTGATAGGCTTCGGCCGTAACAATGACGCCGGTCTTGCGTGTGTGGTAGCGCGCGATACGCAAGGCGAGATCGTTGGCTTCCGAGCCGGTGCACGTGAACATCGCGCATCCGGTCCGGCCGAGTTCGCCACCGAACGTATCGATCAGGGCTTCAGCATAGTCCAGCAGGGGCACCTGCATGTAACGCGTGTGGGTACAGAGTACCTCGATCTGCTTCTGGATCGCCTCGACGACACGCGGATGAGAGTGCCCCAGGGATACCACGTTGTTGTAAGCGTCGAGATATTCGTTGCCGTGCTTGTCATAGAGGAAGACGCCCTTGGCACGGGAGATCTCAACCGGCGACTTGTAGAAGAGCCGATAAGCGGGCCCGAGCAGCCTTTGCCGCCTGGCGATATGCGCCAGATCATCACTTGTGAGATGAGACGTGTCCTGAGGATTGAAGCCATTTGGCATGTCGCCACGGAAGCCCTTGGGCAGGGTAGTCGCTTGCTTGGACATTACGGTTCCTATCGTGTCAGAAGATCGGAAATCTGTGCGGTCGAAATCGAGTGGAACCACTCGAGGTGGGCCCAGCCGGCTTCGGTATTGCGCAGGATATAGCGGCTATTCTCGGGGAAGATTTCGGCGCGCCAACACGTCAGCAGCGCACGGACCGCAAGACGGCCCATCGACAGGAAGGGGATGAGCCGGAGTTCCTCGTCCGTCAGTTCGGCGTGGCGGAGATAGCCGCGCAGAACGTCGCGGGGTTCGTCGAACAGGTCACGCCGGTTCCCATGGTCGAACGTTTTTGGCATTTGATTCATCAACGCCGTGGAGACATCGACGGCGACAGCGGTACGGACCGCATCGCCGAAATCGATGACGCCGGTCAGGAACTGCGGGCTGGCATGATCGACGACTAGGTTCGATGTATTGAAGTCGTTGTGGAGCACTTGCCGCCGGCACAGGTCGAGGCTCGGCTTGACTTCGGCAAACCGCTCAAGCGCGCGGACGGTCCAGGCACGCTTGCCGCCCTCGGGGATGAAGCTCAACAGATCGGTGAGATCGAGCAGATGGGTGACGTCCCATGCCAGCGCCCGGCGGTCTGCGGGATGCGAGAAATCGGCCATGGCATGACGCAGCTTTGCCAGGATTTCGCCGATCCGTTCGCGCTGTGGGGCTGTGGCAGATGTCCGGTCGAGCGGAGTACCTTGGAGGAAGGTGATGAGCCGCACCACGCGCCGCTCGCCGGCACTGGTCGTGATGATGGGCAAATCCCCGCCGTCGACGTCGCGAAGTGCACGGGGGACGGGTAGATCTGGCGCCCGCTGCTCGAGATGACGCATCAGCGCGACCTGGAAATCGAGCTCCTCCATCCGCTCGGAAGGATGAGCGATCTTCAGCACAAACTTCCCGCGGGCCGCACAGTTGAGGAGGAACGTGTCGTCTTTCTCAGTTTCAAAGCGCGTGGCCGAGCCACGCGCGCCATATAGTCGTCCGGCGATTTCTTCGGCTTCCGCTGCGCCCACGGGATGGCACGCCTCGGAAAGCTCAGGGACGCGGGCTGGCCCGCACTGATGCTTGTGACCCATCTTCAACTCATTCAGTTTCTGCCTCGAGAATGGGCAGCTCGATGGCCTCAGTATCTCACGATCTAATTTTTGTACAACAATTTTTTCGATTCGGACCTTTTGCGGTTGGAGGCATCAGTCTTTTTGCTGCCGGATGAACGATTGACGACCGGGCAGAATGCTCCGATGAGCTCTTGTAATCGCTGGAAAAAAGGGAAAACGGGAGGCTTCAGCCGAGAAATTTGTGCTGATGAATAGCGACGTACTCCAGCTGTGGGAAAGTAGCGGGACGACGACCGTTCAAAAAATTGTTGGACAATTGCTTGCCATCGCCGCAAAGTTATGCCAGGGTGCTCCCACTGGCCGGAATGCAGTAATCAAGGTGGAGTGCTCCGCCTGGGTGGATTGGCCTGATATAAAAAGGCACAGGAAACGAAACTGATCAGATGCGGACATCTCAAAGATGTCTGCTTCGCTGCCGCATTGCGGTCTATCCGCACCGCGATCTCATGCCCACTACGATGATCTTGTATCGGCACACTGTGCCGTGGAAACTTGGAAGGAATACACGCCATGACCCAATTTCGACCGAAGTACGTCACCTTCGACTGCTACGGCACGCTCACAAATTTCGATATGGCCGGGGCTGCGCGGCGCGTCTACGGCGAGCGTCTCTCCCCAGAAGCGATGGCCGGCTTTGTCGAGGCTTTTAGAGGCTATCGCCTTGACGAGGTGCTAGGGCCATGGAAACCTTTCCTCGAAGTGGTGCACAATTCCGTCGAGCGCAGCTGCAAACGCATCGGTATCCCGTTCAGACCCGAAGACGCGCAACGCATCTATGACGAAGTGCCAACCTGGGGTCCGCACCCGGACGTCCCGGCTGGCCTGTCCAGGGTGGCCGAGGAAATTCCGCTGGTCATCCTGTCGAACTCCATGAACAGCCTGATCATGTCGAACGTGGAAAAGCTGGGCGCGCCCATCCATATGGTCATCACGGCAGAAGAAGTCGGGGCATACAAACCTCTGATGAAGGGCTTCGAATACATGCTCGACAAGCTCGGCTGCGGGCCCGAAGACATTACTCATGTGTCCTCATCCTTCCGCTACGACCTGATGACCGCCTATGACCTGGGCATCAAGAGCAAGGTCTGGGTCAACCGCGGCCATGAGCCGGCCAATCCCTATTACGAATACACCGAGATCAAGGATATCGGCGGGTTAGCCGCCGCTGTTGGCCTGGAGCCAGCCCTCAAGCGCGCCTGAAAAACTAGCGCTCAGGCGCTGTTGCTACGATGAGACCGGGGCGGTTCATTCGCCCCTTCTCCTATAAGGGGAGCAAGCAGGGCCTTTCGGGGAGCACGAGTGACCTGCTCGCGTTAGAGGACGATGTGTTCGAACGTGACGCAACGACACGTTGAACCGCGCTGGCACACCGGCGCCCTCGCTGGTCCTTCGACGCCTAAAGCGGACTCATGGGGCCGACCGCCTTATTTTAAATGTCTACCGTGGGCATGCAGTCCATAACCCCAGCATATGGTCCAACTCGCGCAGCCATACCCACAGCGTCGATGACACACCACGTGGACAGCGACGTGCGGCGCCGAGCAGCATCGCCGTATGGCCGTCATGGCCGCAGGCATGCATGAAGCCGGGATGGCGCGACGCATGGGGCAGGTTCGACTGTTCGGAGATGCGCAGGGCGTCCATGTCGGCCCTGAGCGCAATCGACCGGTTGCCATTGCCCCGCTTCAGTGTCCCGACGACGCCGGTGCCGCCGACTCCTTCGGCGACATCGTCGAGCCCGAACTCCCGAAGCTTTGCGGCGACGAAAGCCGAGGTCTGCCTTTCCTCGAAGCCGAATTCCGGATGGGCGTGAAGGTGGGGCGCCACTCCCGCATCTCAGAGACCAGTCGCCCGAGATCCATCGCCTATTCCTCCTCCGTCATTTTGCGAACGACATCGAGCAGGATGTTGGCGCCGGCAATCAGGTCATCATCCGCGGTGAATTCCTTCGGATTATGGCTGATGCCGCCCTTGCTCGGCACGAAGATTATCGCCGTGGGCGCAATCCGCGCGATCATTTGCGCGTCATGGCCGGCGCCCGACGTCATCCGGCGGCAGGGAAGGGCGCGTGCCTCGGCGGCAGCCTCGATGGTCGCGACGATCCTCTCGTCGAACTTCACCGGCTCGAAGCGCGCCAGGCGTTCCACCGATATCGTGACATCCTCTTCGGCTGAAAGCGTTTCGAGGAAGCGGGCAAGGGCTGCTTCTTCCTGCTTCAACCGCTCCTCGTCCGGGTCGCGCAGGTCGACCGTGAATGTCGCGCACGAGGGGATGACGTTGATGGCGTTGGGCTCGAATTCCATGCAGCCGACGGTCGCCACCGTCGGCGTGTTCGACGCCTTCACACGCTCCCGCAGGAAGGTGACGACGCGGGCGGCCGCGTGGCCGGCGTCGCGCCGCATGGAGATCGGCGTCGTCCCGGCATGATTGGCATCACCCTCGATCGTCACCTTCTGCCAGGAAATGCCCTGCAGGTTTTCGACCGCGCCGAGCGGGATGCCCTCGCGCTCCAGGACCGGACCCTGCTCGATATGCAGTTCGATATAGGCGTGCGGCTTCAAAAAGCCTGGTCCCTTATCACCCGCATAGCCCGTCCGCCGGAGCTCGTCGCCGAGCTTCGATCCGTCGGTTCCGACCGTGGCAAGTGCCGCCTCGGCATCGAGTCCGCCTGCATAGACGAGCGACCCCCTTATGTCGGGCGCATAGCGCACGCCTTCCTCATTGGTGAAGGTGGCAACGACGATGGGGCGTGACGGCATGAAGCCGCTTCCTTGAGCGTCTCGATCACCTCGAGGCCCGAAAGCACGCGGTAGCATCCGTCATAGATACCGGCATTGATGACCGTGTCGATGTGCGAACCGAGCATCACCGGCGCGGCATCAGCCATGCCGTCCGCAGCCCAGATGCCGAAGATATTGCCGATCCGGTCGACGGCGACGTCAAGGCCGGCCGCCTCAATCCATGAGACGAGCCGGTCGCGGCCCTCCCTGTCCGCATTGGATGCGGCAAGACGCGTCAGCTGGCCACCTTCGTCGCGGCCGATCGCACCGAGTTCGGAAAGCCGGCCGAGCAGCCGGGCGGAATCGATGGAATGTTTGCTCATGCTGCACCTCGCGACACGACATCCTCAGGCGAGAGCCCGAGGATCTCTTGGTATTTGCCCGGATCGGTCGCACCCTCCGTATTGACCAGGAAGATGCGCGATTCCGGGCCCATGGAAAGCGCCGCCTTCACTTCGCGATCGGCGACCGCCTTCAGAAAACCGGCGAGGCCGACACCGCCGCTCTCGCCGGCTACGACGGCCGGATCGGTCCCGATCGGATTGGCAAGGCGCCGCATCACCGCAACGGCGTCCTCCTCGTCGACGGTCATGAAGGCATCGGCGACGCGCGACAGGATGCGCCAGGCGACGAGCGACGGCTCGTGGCATTCGAGCATTGCCATGACGGTCGGTTCGCCATGCGGCACCGTCCACGGGATGGCCGGCCCGTGCCGTTTCGAACAGGCAGGCGGCGCGGGCGGGATCGACGACGGTAAAGACCGGCCGCCGCTCACCGAGCACGATCGCCAGATGGCCGGCGACCGCCGCGGCGATGCCGCCGACGCCGGACTGGATGAAGACATGGGTCGGCGGCGCCGGCATCTGCCTGAGCGCCTCGCGCACAAGCGCGGTATAGCCTTGCATCACCAGTCCTGGAATGCGCTCGTAACCCGGCCAGGAGGTGTCGGAGACGATGGTCCAGTTGCGTTCATTGGCAACACGCGCGGCCCCCTTGACGGAATCGTCGTAGCTTCCCGCGACACGGATCATCTCGGCCCCGAAGCGCGCAATCGCCGCCACGCGCTCGTCGCTTACGCCGGCATGGACAAAGATCGCCGCCCGCGCGCCGACGAGCTCGGCGCCCTGGGCGACCGACCGGCCATGATTGCCGTCGGTGGCGCAGGCAAAGGTCATGCTACCGGCGATCTTGCGGATCTCAGGGGAATAGAGCTCGGCCATATCGACTGGCCTTCCCAACTTTGCTTCGGCTTCTTCGAGGACGAGACGGATGACGGCATAGGCGCCACCGAGCGCCTTGAAGCTGCCGAGCCCCAGCCGCTGTCCTTCGTCCTTCAGATGAATCGCGGCAACGCCGGTTTCGGCCGCGAGAGCCGGCAGGGAGACGAGCGGCGTCTCGGCATGTTGGTCGCGATAGCCGAGGTGGCGTTCCACGCCCGCCGCCGCGTCCGAGCCGAGGATCGTGGCATGCGCCGTTTCGAGCGGCAGCCGATAATCCGCGTTGCTGTTGGGGATGAACATGAAGACCTCGCTTGTTGTTTGCCGGAAACATATTGCGAAGCGCATGAAAAAGGCGCTGAGATTCGCGCCTCGTTTTGCAGATTTGTTTCGGGAGTTACCATGCCACCCCCTAACGCGCCGCAGCTCGATGCCTTCGACCGCCAAATCCTCGAGATCCTGCAGCGCGACAACACGACGCCGCAGCGCACGATCGGCGAGGCCGTCAATCTCTCCGCACCCGCCGTACAGCGGCGCATCAAGCGGATGACGGAACAGGGCGTCATACGCGCCAATATCGCCGTCATCGACCCCGCCGCCGTCGGCCAGGCGATCACCATCTTCGTCGAGGTGGAGGTCATCAGCGAGACGGCGGAACAGATTGAGCAGGCTAAGCGCGAATTCGCCGCCGCCCCTGAGATCCAGCGATGCTATTACGTGACCGGCGAGGCCGACTTCGTCCTCGTCATCGTCGTGCCCTCGATGGCCGACTATGAAGCACTCACCCGCCGCCTGTTCTTCGGCAACAACAACGTCAAACGCTTCCGCACCTTCGTCGCCATGGACAGGATTAAGGTGGAGCTGAGCGTTCCGACGTAAAGGTCGCTTTGCACCTCACAAAGTGGGCAAAGCGGCCTCGGTGCAAGCGTGGCGGCCTGTAGGTCTTCCATTGCCCGTCGAGTCAGCTTCGGCGTTCAATGCGGTGCTTGTCAGCCGGCCGTGCTGGGGGGTGTCAGAGCCGCCGCTGGCCTGTTTTTGGCACTGAGGGGAGGCGGAAAGTCTGCGCGGGCGCCGGACGGCCGACATGGAATCCCTGGACCTGGTCGATACGGAATTGTCGCATCAATGCCAGTTGTTCCTCGGTCTCCACGCCTTCCACGAGGATCTTATGGCCGCGATTTCGCACGAGTCCGATAATGTCCTCAAGCATCGCCTTGCCCCGCGGGGTGTCGCAGTCGTGCAGGAAGGAGCGGTCGATCTTCACCGTGTCGAAATCGATCAGCCGCAGCCAGGACAGGCCGGCGAAGCCCGTTCCGAAGTCGTCGAGCCATATCCTGACGCCGAGCGTCTTGAGGTCGCTGATGCAGCGCAGGATATCGGAATGCATCTCCATCTCCAGGCCCTCCGTGATTTCGAGAGCCAGTCGGCCGCCGGCAACGCCGGTTTCTCCGAGAATCGCCGCTACGGAGGCCGCGAAGCCCGGTGATTTCAGCTGGATCGGGGAGACGTTCACACTGACGACGGGCACGTGCTCGGCGGCCAGAAGTTCGCGGCACACTCTCCTGATCGCCCAACGCCCGAGATCCAGGATGGCGCCGGTGCGCTCCGCGACCGGAATGAAGAGGCTGGGGGGCACCGCGGTGCCATCCAGCATTTTCAGCCGCATGAGCGCCTCGACCGCATCGACGCGTCCCGACGCGACGTTTCGAATAGGCTGATAGACGAGCGAGACGAGGTCCTGATCGATGGCAATTTTCAGCAGGGCGGCGATGTTCTCGCTCTCGTCGCTGCTGAGCGGATCATTCGGATCGAAGAGCCGGGCGCAGTTGCGGCCGCTCGCCTTTGCGCCATAAAGCGCCCGATCGGCCTCGTGGATCAGCCTCTCGAGCTTTGAGCCCGTCTGATTTCGGCTGAACGCCGCACCGACGCTGACGGTGACGACCGACATTCCGTCGCGCCGCTGCCCGTGCTCCAGAGCCAGTTTTTCCACGCTGCAACGGATCGCTTCGGCAAGCGCGGCCGCCTCGTCGCTGGTCTCCAGACGGGCGAGCACAATGAACTCTTCGCCGCCGTAGCGGCCGATCGAACCGTTGACCGGCTCGATCGAGTCCTTGAGAGCGCTGGCGACGAGAACGAGACAGCGGTCGCCCTCCTGGTGCCCATAGAAGTCGTTGTATTTCTTGAAGAAGTCCACGTCGATGAGGAACGCGGCGAAACTCGTTCCCTTCTTCTGCCAGTCACTCCAATAGTCGCGGAGCTTCTGGTCGACGGCGCGGCGGTTGTCGAGGCCGGTCAGCGAATCTGTATTCGACAGCCGCAGCAGGGCCCTGCCGCGTTCGGAGGCCTCCTTCTGCTGAATGCGCGCTTCGAAGGCGTTGAGAAAGACCTTGTAGCGCTCCCTGTTGAGCTTCCAGTTCACATAGGAGGTGAAGACGAAGCAGGAGATGTTGAAGGTGCCGAAGGCGAGCCGGTAGGAGACCTCCGCCGGAGAGAAGGACAGCACCGCCGCAAAGAAAATCATCAGGATGGTGACGGATGCGAACAGCGAAACGCGGAACTGGAAGCTGAAGAACAGATTGACGCTCATCATGAAGATCGCGCCGAAGACCATGTAATAGGAGATGCTTTCGGTGTCTGCGGTCATCATCGCCGGATAGAGCCATCCGGCATAGGCGACGACGAGCGCTGCGGCAGCCGTGACGTCGATCGCGTTCGCGCTGGCGTTCAGCCGGATCTGCGCCTCGATTAGCATCAGCGCGACGATCGCAATCGTGAATCGCGCCGCAATCGTATAATGCGCCACATCCGGAACCAGCAGGATGTCGGTAATCGAAAACAACAGATAGACCGCGACAGCGGTCCAGAACCCGTGCCGCGTCGCCTGCTTGCGAGCGCCTTCACCCTCGTTTTCATAGAGCGCGCGCAGCTCGGTCGAGGCCGGTCGCGGCGGCTCTCTGTGAAGGTCGATCTCAACTACGTCGGCCAGCCTGTGCTTCATGCACCGATCCATTGCGTTTGCGTCTTCTTGTAAGCCCGAAGTCTCTCTTCGACGAGTGGCACGGGGACGTCCTGCACTTGCCGCTTGCTTGGGGAGATACTGAGGGCGCGCAGCATTGTTCGGCACATTAGTTCAGGTCCATTAAGTTTTGCTGAATTGGAAATGGGGCAAAGGTGCACGTAATAGTGTAGCAAAACAGGTCAGTCGGGGCGGTCGTTAACCATAATATTCGAAATGTTGAAATTGGATTTGGCGCACTCGCGGTTCTTGCGCATAATGTTAACGATCTATTAACGGATGAGTCTCGCGTGACCCAAATTCAGATTGCCTTCGACGGCGAAAGCCTCATTACCCCCACCGCCATCACAACCGAACTCTCGACAGCCAAGACGGATCGCCATGACGAGCAGCTCAGAACCGGCGAAGCCGAGGTCGCTCTGGCGCTGATGATTGCCCAGCAGCAGATCGAGCAGCGCCGCGAGCCCCCGTCGATCATTCACCAGCTGATCGGCGCGCTTCACGAGATACGCCGCAAGTCCGATCCGAGCGTCTGGCAGGAGCTGATCCCGATCGTCCAGAACCATCCGGCGGCGAATTACTTCCATGAGGATCCGTTCACGCGCTGGTCCTTCCGCAAACCGCGCGGCTATTCCGGCGACGCGCAGCTGATCGACTTCATCTACGGCCATCCGAGCGTGTCCGAGGAGATCGCCAAGGCCTCTCCGCTTGGGCGCACGCTTTACGAATACACGAAGAATGCGCCGTCCTCGGTAGCCGTCAGGGAACGCCGCGACCTCTTGACCCGGCATGTCGACGCGATCGCCGCCGAAAAGGGGCCCGAGACGGAAATCCTGACGATCGCGGCCGGTCATCTGCGCGAGGCCGATCGCTCGGTGGCGTTGCAGGAGCGGCGGATCAAGCGCTGGATCGCTCTCGATCAGGACCCATTGAGCGTCGGGTCGATGGTTCGCGACTTCAGGGGAACTTGCGTCGAGGCGATCGACGGTTCCGTTCGCGGCCTTCTGACCAGGTCCCAGGAACTGGGCCAGTTCGACTTCATCTACGCCGCCGGCCTCTATGATTACTTGGCGGACAAGGTGGCGGTGAAGCTCACGCAGCGATGCCTCGAAATGCTGAAGCCGGGAGGGATCTTCCTCTTCGCCAATTTCGCGCAGGACATCAGCGACGACGGTTATATGGAGACGTTGATGAACTGGGCGCTGTTGCTGCGCTCGGAAGCGGACATGTGGAGCATCATCAATGCGAGCGTCGACCGCAACGCGATCGACGCGCGGCTGGAATTCGGCGCCAACCGCAACATCGTCTACGGTATCCTGCAGAAGCGTTCCTAATTACAGCGCCGCGCGTCCTATCAGACGCGCAAAGGTCGCTGTAACACCTTGAAAGGCTGCACGTCTTTGTCCTTAAATCGAGATCGAGTCAAGGAGACATGAAGTAGGCGACGCCGAGGGCGTTCGCGGGCTTCAGCCCCGTCGCGACCGGCTTTCGTTTCCGCATCCGGCAGGACGCGCAACAGCACGGAAGCCGCCGTCCCGCTCTGTCGAGCGGGACGGCGAAGCTGATTCCGGGCCCGGCCCGTCAGTGTCTCCGTTTCGAGCCGTGGGGGTCGATCCGGATCGGTCTCGCATGCAGATGGGCGGAGACGCCGGCGGGCACGGAAGGCTTGAGGAGTGCGGCCGGAGGCAGGAGCCGAACGGCTATTGCGGGAGCCGCCTGGGTCTCGCGGGAGCGACGGCCCGCCTGCGCTAGTGGCTTCTGCGGCGTCCGCTTGGTTGCCCTCTGCTCTTCCATCGCCGATCGCAACCGCAGGCGCGACACCGCCTCCCGCGATCTGAGCTTGCATCGGAGATGCTCCGGATCGTCGGAAGCGATGCCTTCGAAACTCAGGAAGGTGGCGATGGCAGCGTCTCTCTGGCCTGCGGCCAGCAGACAGACGGCCAGTTTGAACCGGACGAGGCCGAGATGCGCGCTTCGGGCAAGCAGATCCTCGAAGGTTTCGCTCGCCTCATGGTAGCGGGCTTGCGCCATCAGGGCGTCGCCCAGCCGGTGCTGGATCTTGTCCGCCTCCGGCATAGCCGAGAGGAGGCCGCGATAAAGATGTTCCGCTTCGGCGTGGTCTCCCCTTTCGGTGCAGAGCTGTGCCAAGCCGTAGCGGGCATAGACATGCTTGGGGGCTGCATGGATCACCTGCCGATACCCGGTCTCCGCTGCGTCCAGCTTGCCTCGGCTGTGCAGCTCCATGGCGCGCTCGAAGACGAAGTCGATGCTGCGCTGATTGAGACAGTCGCGCAGATTGCGGCCGGTGCGCGTCTTGACGAGGAGGCAGCGGACCGGCTGTTCGCAGACATCGGACCCGTCCTCGCCGCCGCCGCCATCCTCGCGGATAAACTGTTCGTCGGCAAAGGCGTCGAGCAAGCGCTCAGTCCGGTCGGAGGCAAGATCGAGATAGTCGAACCGCAGGCTTGCCCAGTTCTCGCGACGAATGATGCTGGCGGATGCATCCGCCGCCTCATTCTCGAGGCCCGGCATGCAAAGCAGGCCGGCGCGGCCGGAGCCGTGATTGCCGATCATCAGAATCTCGTCGCAGAACAGGCCGCTCGTCTTGTCGCGGTAGGTTGCCACGCGAAGCGGCAGAAAGGCGCAGTAATCCGCATCGTCGGGTCGCCTTAGCGCCAGGATAAACCACCGCTCCTGCCGGGGCAGGTACTGGCGCAGCCAATCCCAGGAAAGGCAAGGGTGGGAGTCGGGATCGTTGCGATAAAGCTCGTCCCAGGTTTTGCGGATATTCTCAAAATCCTCAATACGCTCAATAAATTCTGTAAACATAGCTCCTCGCAATGAAATAAGTAATGAAAATAAAATGCGGCTATAGGACTTAAATTATCAAAACATGAGCTAGCAATAAGTGAGAATAGTAGCAATTTGCGAGTTATTTTGCAATGGCTAGGCACGTCAAGAGTGTGGACGACTAAGCAAGAATCCGGCCTCCCCGTCCTATCCGTCGGCCGGCAGGCAAGCCGTCCCTTGACTGCCCACAAATGCGGCCGACCCCGGCCAACGCTCGGTGCGTCAGGGGGTCGGCTTCGTGAGGCTTCGCCGGCGTCGACGGTGACTGGCTTAAGGCGGCCGGTTCTAGCGCTCCATGAAGGCGCGCGCCATGCTGTCGCGGATCGGCTTCGTCAGGTAGTCGAAGAAGGTCCGCTCGGCCGTCTGGATGAGAATCTCGGCTGGCATGCCGGGCGTCGGGACGAAGCCGGAGACGCGCGAGACTTCGCTCATCGGCAGGCTCACTCTGGCGAGATAGACTTCCTGCATGCCGTTGGTCGCCGGATCGGGCATGGAGTCGGCGGAGACATAGTAGACCTCGCCGTTCAGCACCGGCGTCGTCCGCTGGTTGAGGGCGGTGAGCCTCACGGTCGCCTTCTGGCCGATCTTGACGCTGTCGATCTGGGTGCGCAGCACCTGCGCTTCGATGATCAGCGGCACGTCCGAAGGAAGGATTTCCATGATCGGCTTGCCGGTTTCGACAACGCCGCCGGGCGTGTGATAGTAGAGCCGCACGACCGTGCCGCTAACTGGGGCGTTTATCGTGGCGCGGCGCAACACGCTGGCGGCTCCCGTCAGCTGCTCGCGAACGGAGTCCAGTTCTGCTTCCACCTTCTGGAGCTCTTCCAGGGCCGCTTCACGATAGCTTTCCTCCGTCTGGCGGATCTGCTGCTCCTGCTTTAGGATTTGCGAGCCGGTTTCGGAGATCTCGGAGCTCAGCCTGCCGACCTGCCCCTCGGCGTCGGCAATCGCCCGCTGAATGCTCTTGATCTCCGTCTTTCGGATCAGGTTCTTGTCGAGCAGCGACTTCTTGCCGGCATATTCTTCCTGGAGGAGCGTATGTTGCTGGCGAACCGCCTCGAGTTGCTGCTGGTAACCTTCGGCACGGAACTGAAAACCCTCGATATTCTGTTTGTACAGGCCGATTTCGCTGTCCAGCTTGCTTTTCCAGGCCCGGAAATTGAGCTCCTGGCTTCGAACCATCGGTTCGACTTCGGGATCCTGCAGATGCGGGGCGAGGATTTCCGGCATTTCAATAGTGTCGGCACCCTCCACCTGAGCCATCAGCCTGGCGACGATCGCCTCGAGCCTGGCGCGGCGCAGAAAGAGCTGGCGTTGATTGGCGAGCGCTGCCGTCTCGTCCAGCCGCATCAGCGGCTGATCGGCGACGACATGATCCCCCTCGCTGACCAGGATGTCCTCGATGATCCCGCCTTCCAGATGCTGGATGATCTTGTTCTGACCGGTGGCGACGAAACTGCCCTGGGCGATGACGGCGGCGGCGAGCGGCGCGGTGAAGGACCAGAGGCCGAAGCCGCCGAATGTGACCGCCATCAGCGCCAGTCCGGCGATTGTCTGTTTCCAGATCGACCGCGGAACCTCTGCATACCATTCGAGATCGTAAACTTTGACTAGGTCCGTCATGGTTTGCCTACGTGAGCTGGTTGTGGTCGAGCGGGTTGCCTTCGAGGTTCATGCCGCGCGAGGCGAGAGCCTTGAGGACGTCCTGACGCATGCCGAAAAGGGCGACGGTGCCGTTCACCAGGAGCAGGACCTTGTCGACGCTGTTGAGCAGCGCGGGCCGCTGGGTGATGGTGATGACGGTGATTTTCTGCTGCTTGGCATGGGCGAGCGCCCGCGTCAGGGCTGCCTCGCCGGCGCTGTCGAGATTGGAATTCGGCTCGTCCAGCACCACCATGCGCGGGTTGCCGAAGAAAGCCCGGGCCAGCGCAACGCGCTGCTTCTGACCACCGGAGAGCGGTGATCCGTCGGCGGCCACGAAGGTCTCGTAGCCATGCGGCAGCAGGGCGATCATGTCGTGCACGTCGGCGAGCTTGGCGGCCGCATAGATGTCGGCGTCGGTGGCGTCTTCCTGCATGCGGGCGATGTTGGCCTTGATCGTTCCCGGAAACAGCTGAACGTCCTGCGGCAGATAGCCGATGCTTTCGCCGAACTGGCGCTGATCCCAGTTCCGCAAATCCATGAGGTCGAGCCGTACGTTGCCGGATGTCGGCAGGATGGAGCCGACGAGCATCTTGCCGAGCGTCGTCTTGCCGGCTCCGGAACTGCCGATCACGGCAAGCGAGTCGCCCGGATTGAGCGCGAAGGTCACGCCGTTCAGGACCACACGCTTGGTGCCGTTGGGCACGAAGAGCAGCCGTTCGACGTCGAGCCGCCCCTCCGGGCGCGGCAGTTTCAGCCGCTCGAAATTCAGCGGCGAGTTCTGGAGCAGCGAAGAGATACGCCCATAGGCGGCGCGCGACTGGACGACCTGGTTCCAGCCTTCGATCGCTCCTTCAATCGGGCCGAGCGCGCGGCCGGCGACAATCGATGCCGCGATGACCATGCCGCCGGTGAGCGCGCCGTCAAGGGCGAGATGGGCGCCCCAGCCGAGCATCATCACCTGGGTGAGCAGCCGAACGGCCTTGGAAAGCGAGGCAAGGGCGATGTTGCGGTCCTGCGCCAGCACTTGAGCTCGGAGCGACCCTGCCATGTCCTTGCCCCAGATGCGGACCGCCTCCGGGATCATTGCGAGCGCGTTGATGATCTGCGAATTGCGCGACATCGAATCCAGATGGAGGTTGGCTTTGCTCTGGAAGCTGTTGGCTTCGCCGAAGGGAGCGGCCGTCGCCTTCTGATTCAAAATGGTGACGACGAGCAGAAGCAGGGCCGAGGCGATGACGATCGAGCCGAGATGCGGGTGGATCAGGAAGACCGCCAGCACGAAGAACGGCGCGATCGGCGCGTCGAGGAAGGAAAGCAGGGTGCTCGACACGAGGAAGGAGCGAAGCTGCTGCAGGTCGCCCAGTGTCTGATACTCGCGCCCGTTGCTGTGGAGCGAGGCTCGGGCGGCCGCACTGAGGATCGGCGCGCCGAGTTGGGCGGCAACCTCCACCGCCGTCCGCATCAGGATCATGCGGCGAATTCCGTCGAAAACGGCCTGCAGGATGACCGCACCGACGATCAGCGCGGTCAGCATGACCAGCGTGTCGACCGAGCGGCTGGTCAGCACCCGGTCCGAGATCTGAAACAGATAGACGGGAATAGCGAGCACCAGCACGTTGGTGGCGAGGGTGAAAACCATCACGACCATCAGGTTCTGCTTGATCGCCCTCAGACCGGCCTTGAGGCTGGCCGAAAAATCGACCGGCCCGAGACGTTTATGAAAAACGCCGCCGCCTCCGCCACCATTGCCGCCACCGCCCCCTCCGCCGGAGGAGCCTCCCTTGTCGGGCGACTTGGGCTCGGCCTTGATTGGGCCGCGGTCGCCGTTGATCACCACTATACCCGGGATCGAGGTCTTGTCCTTCATTTCGGCCTTGACCTCGACGGCCGGCTTCTCGAAGCGCGGCTCGGGCTTGCGCGCTTCCTGGACGGGCGGACGCTGGCCGGCCACGCCGCCCTGCGGGCCAGGCACGATTTGCGCGACGTTCGCGTTGTCGGCCGTCAACGGGGGCGTCCGTGTCTGTGGCACGACCTCCGGCGCCGCACGCCGTTCGGATACGGGCGGTGCGGCCTTGTTGACATGATTGGTTTCCTGGCTGGTTCTTGCGGCCGCCGCGCCGCGAAGCTGGTCAATCACCTGGTCGAACTCCTTAACAGTGCGATCCAAAATATCTTCCCTGCGGTCTATCCTGCGGAGCAATTGGTGCCCTGCAGCCTCCGCCTTCGGCGTCTGCGGCGAGCTTTGCGCCTCCTCCGCAGCCTCGTTGCCGTTTGTCGTGAAGTGTTTAAAGGACGGATCGCGGTTGTCGGTCATCGTCGCCCCCACGCTCCGCTCAGGCCAGCATGCTGTGCATGGGATCGGCATTCGTCGTATCGAGCGGAGGCGGCGCGTGATCCGCCGGCTGCGGGCCGGGATCGGGCGCCATCATGTCGGCGCCGAGGAACGCAACCGCTTCGCTTACGAGCGCGTCGGGATCCTGGCCGCCAAGGTAAGGTTCGGTCTTGATCAGCTCGGCCTGGACGAGGATTTCGTCCGAATAGGCGGTGCCCCCCGTATAAATGGTCTGGCCGGCGTCGACGTCGATGATCCCGGCGTAGTTGACCAAGGCGTTCGAACCCGTCGAAATCGTCCAGTCCGCATCCGAATTGGCGACAAGCTTGCTCATGGCGAGCGCAATCTGGTCGCTGTCGCCCAGAATGTTGGTTTGCTTGATGTAGTTGAGGTTGACGAGGTCGCCCGAAATATAAAGCACTCGCAGGCCATCCATGCCGGCGAAAGCGCCATCCTTGAGCACGCCGTCCGGCAGCGATTTTTTCCCGCTTGCAAGATCGCCGAGGGCGTCGAGATAGGAATTCGGCATCGGTTTGACGCTGGACGCGCCACCCGCTTCGACGATCCCCGCTTCGTTCCAGAGCAGGTTGCCGTCGGTGGAGACGGAGCCCTTGCCGCTTGTTCCGAAACCCTCGACTGCTCCGACCAGGTCGTTGTCGAGCAGGATGTTCATCTGCTGGATGATGTTGGCGTCGTAGACACTGCCGCCGATGAAGATGAGATCGTAGTAATGTCCGAGCTCCGCGAGCGAGACGTTGTTGACCGCCGTATTGTCGCCGGTGATGATCGAAGCCATCGAGCCAGCGGACGCCAAAATGGCCGTGTCTTCATCGGTCATCACGGTGAACTGCTCGAACCAGTTCATGATCAAGAGATCGCCCTTGATCTCGGTGATCGCCCAAGCTGTCGGAAAGCCTCCGGCTCCGGCCTGCTCTTCATTGCTCGGCTCCGGATCGAGATGCTTGAACATCGCGATGTTGAAGGCCTCGGTCGGCTTGCCCGGGTCAAGGTTCCAGCCGTTCAGGCTGGGGCTCAGGAGATCGCTGTCAGACACGACGTTGATCTGAACGACTGCATTGAGTTCGACATGGTCACCGGCAACCGCGAGCACATGCGACTGAAGCCAGTTGTTCGTCAGCTCGACGGAATTGACCAGCGTGTTGCCGCCCGCTTCCAGTTCGACCGATGCCTCGATCGTGACCTTGCCTTGGCCTGCCGCGAACTTGCCGCTGGCTTCGGTGGAGGTGGCTGGTTTCTCTTCCGTCGGTTCTTCCGGTGGAGGCAGGTAGTCATCGAGACTCGGCGCTTCCTCGACGAGTTCTCCGTTGACGAAGGTGCCTTCGACGGTTTCGCTTTTCGCGACGACATTGCCTTCCTGCCCGTCCGGTCCCGAGGCGGCGGCATCAAGCTGCTCGGCGGTCGTGCTGATGAAGGTGGCGATTTCCTCCGACGAACCGGGAATCTCCGCATCGCCGAGCGGCGACAACTGCCGCGCCGCCTCGATGAGATCGTTCATCAGGGCGCTGTTGTCCACCTGCAGGGAAAACTTCAGTCCGTGACCGCCAAGGCTGACGAAGTCGTTGTCCGAAAGCCGGATCTGCTGCGATGCGTAGACCGCCACGGAACCGGGCGGATCGATCTGAAATTCGGGTGCGCTCGCGGATGACGCGCTCGAGCTGCCACGGGTGAATAGGTGGGGGTTGTCGATTTCGGCGGCCGGTTGCGCGATCGGTATCTCCGGGGGACGAAGCCCGGGATAGAAGCTCGGGGTCGGCCCGGTCTCCTCCGGCTCGCCCGAACGGTAGGAAATACCCGGGTCGAAATCCTTGAGCTCGTAGGGTGCCTTCACCGGGACCGGCACGGAAGGGAGCTGCGGCGGTTCCTCCTGCGCTTTCTGATGAGCCTTGAATTCTTCATAGGCGTCGCGCAGGCGAATTTCTTCAAGAGCAATGGCGAACAGGCCGACGAAATGGGCGATCGCCTCGGTCGTCTTGTCGAAATACAGGGTCATTGTCAGCCCCCAATTTTTTTATTTCGGTGCTGTTGGACTGCGCGGGGCGAACCCGCGCAGTCCAGTTCAATGCCCGATTGCGAAGTTGCGAACCGGTAGTGTCGCCTCACTGTTATGCGGCGTCTTCGTCTTCGCCGATGGCCGTCGAGCTGTAATTGCCGCCGACGACCGTCATGTCGATGGTGTTGCCCTGCAGGTTGGCACCAAGCACGATCTGCTGGTTGAAGGCGTTGGTGTCGATCACCGCATCGGCCGATGCCGAGGAGATTCCTTCGAGGAAACTATCATCCCCATTGTGGGAACCCCACGTTCCGCCTGAGCCTGTACCGCCGTCGCCGGTCGTAGCGATGCCACCTGCAGCGCCTGCGCCGCCTGCACCGCCTGTGGCTGCACCACCTGCACCGCCGCCAGCAAAGGCATCGCCAGCCCATGCACCCGCGAGAGCAAGGCCGCCATCACCGGCGCCGCCGGTCGCCGCTCCGCCGGTCCCGGCCCCGCCGCCGGCAGCGCCGGTGGATCCGCCGTTTGCAGTGGCACCGCCGCCGCCGCCGCCGCCGCCGCCGTTACCGGCGCCGACACCGGAACCCGTGCCAATGCCAAGGCCTGCACCGAGTGCACCGCCGCCGTCACCGGCATCGTCCGCGCTGCCGCCGTTGGCGTTGCCGGTCTCGCCGACGGCGACGCTGTTGCCGCCGTCGTTGTCGCCGCCGTCGCCGCCGAAGTTCAGGACAGGGATCGCGAAAGCGTCATCGACATCCGAGCCGTCGCCGCCGTCGCCCGCGTCCTCGGCTTCCGCTTCGTCGCTTTCGACGTCACCGGTTTCGCCGCCGTCGCCGGCTTCGTTATCGCCACCTTCACCGCCTTCTGCCGCGCCGACTCCGACGCCGAGACCGAGCCCAAGGCCGAGACCGACGCCTGCACCGCCCGCGCCGCCGGCGCCGCCCGTTGCGATTCCGCCATTAGCGTCGCCGCTGGTGCCACCTGTGCCGACGCCGACGCTTGCAGCGATACCGCCTTCGCCGTCTCCGCCGTCCGCGTCGCCGTCGTTGTCAGCGTCGCCGCCGTCAGCGTCGCCGCCCCCGGCGAAGCCGCCGATCGCGAAGCCACCGTCGCCACCGTCGCCGCCGTCGGCATCGGCATCGTCGCCGCCTTCGCCACCGTCACCGCTGGCGGAAATGCCGTCGTCCGACTTGGCGTAACCGCCATCAGCATCGCCGTTCTGGTAAAGGGTGCCGTCGTTGGAGACGTGGGACAGCTCGTCGTCATCCGACATGATGGCGTTCTGGCTGAAGACGTTACCTACGTCATTGCCGGCGCCGTTGAGCGACTCGTCCAGGATGTCCTTGAAGCTGACGGTCGCCATGCCCTGGATTTCGGAATTGTCGATGTCGACGAAATCGTCATCCGAGGGCTTGTAGCCGTCAAGATCGACGTCCACATCGACTTCGACTTCTGTCTTGCTGTCCACGTCGACGTCAACCTCGGTCTCGTTTTTGTTGACGTTGGCGTTGAGGTTGGCGTTGCCGTTCAGGTTGCCGTTACCGTTCAGGTTGGCATTTCCGTTTCCGTTCAGGTTGCCGTTGCCATTGGCATTGCCGTTCAGGTTGCCGTTGCCGTTCAGGTTGCCATTGCCGTTCAGGTTGCCGTTATAGGATTCGCTGGACTGCTCCTGCTCCTGCTCCTGTTCGGACTCCTGCTCCTGCTCCTGTTCCTGCTCCTGTTCCTGCTCGGACTCCTGCTCCTGATCCTGATCCTGGTATTGATCCTGATCCTGCGATTGGTCTTCCCACGGCCACAAGAAATTCTTGTCCTTACCCATAATGGTCTTCCTCAGTTTGAGGCCGCGACAGCCAAGCCGCCTTTTTCTCTCACGCAGCTAGCGGGTGTGCGGTCCAGGGTTGAAATGAACAAAGCTACTTCAATGAAGAAAATTCGATCTCCGGACGGCCAAGAGCGACCGGGGATCAGGCGTTACAAATATAGTGGTGGATGCCCTCCTCCATGCTGGAGCAACTACTCGGGCCTATCGAAGGGCACCTGCGCATCTGGCGCACTATCGGTCCCAAGGCTCGAGCCTCCCTGCTCGTCGATGCCCGGGCAGTCTGTTGCCAAGTTGAACGAAATGTAAGCTGTCAGTTCGAGCTAGCCCCGTGGGGTAGCTTAGGGCGGCGACGCTCAGTCGAAGGTAGATGGTGCGAAGAAAGAAATTTCGCCGACGGGCCGACGGTAAGAATAGATTTGCAGCTCTACTCCCTTAGGGCTACTTGCAGCGGGCAGGTTTCGGCTCCAAACCTATTCAAAGGGAAACGATGGATTGGAAGCGAGTATGAGCGATGCGGATGGAGGCATTCGGCAACGGCAGGCAGGGCCAATGAAGAGATTTCACGAAATCCTTCTTCTGATCGGGCAACTGAACTACACGTGGACGAACACGGAAAGCCTGCTCATCTATCTGATCGCCGGTCTTGCGAACGTGGACAAGGAAACGGCGGTCATTGTTTTCCTGACGCTGAACACGACGCGCGCCCGCATCGAGCTCGTCGAGCGGCTCGCCAAGATGGCCAAGACGCCGGCCGATCGCCGGCAAGAGATATTGGCCGTGACACAGCAGCTCGGGAAACAGGCGAAACTCAGGAACAAGTACAGCCACTGCATCTATTCGTTCGACGAGACCGGGGACCAGGCAAGCACCCAGCTGATGGCCATCTTCGACAGCAAGGAAACCATCAAATACGGCAAGATCGAGCAGATCGACGACGCGGAATTGGCGAGGATCAGCGAGGCCATCGACCATATAATGAAGATCAACAAGGGGATCTGGGATATCGTCGAGCGACATGGCTTTCCGCGATAGCGCGAGGAAGCCATCGGCGTCACGCCCGAGGTCGCGCGCCGTCCGAATGCCGATAACTCCGGCCCACTGCACGCGTCTCCTTAAATCGACTTCGGTTTAAGGACAAAGACATACAGCAATTCAAAGTGCTACAGCGGCCTTTGCGCGTCTGATAAGGCGCGCTGCCCTGCAGTACAGCCGAGCGCGAAAGTCGCGAGGCAATTGTACTTGGTACTGGGTGGAAACCGGAAGGATATGTGAGGAGAGGGAGCCAGCACCGAAACCCTTTCATCTCTTTTAGGATTTTTATGGCGCTGGCTCTTCTTCAATCAGATGAAGGTGATGCCATTCATCTGCGGGGTTTCGATGTGTTCTATTTCTTTTTTCAGTATAAATGCGGACAGGGCTTGGGCTCTGTCGTAAATTTCTACGTCAGAATATAAACTGTCATACGCCTTGTCATGCAAACGCAATATAAATACTTCCGAACATACGCAAGACACCATCCGGAACGCATAAAACGCTATGCGATGATTGCAGTGTGATCCGGAATGTGAGGAAGCGATAGATACCAATTATGGTTAGTCTCAGCAGTCGCTCGACGGAGCTGACGCTCTTCGATCCGGCATTGCAGCCGTGGCGGCGAGACCCTCCGGTGGTGGATCAGCTACGGCGGAGAGGGGGCACCGGACCGCCATCTCCGCAATCCCAGGCAGTACTTTCTCCCGTGCGCGTTAAGACAATGTTAATATTGTGAATCCGATACGGCCGCTGCGGCCGGCACGTGGCCGCGCCACGCGCGCCCGCCGGTGCCGATCTTCAGCGTGTGCTTGAGTCTCGGCGGTTGCCCGAGAGGTGCGGGAACCGGCGCAAGGGCCCGCGGATCGCCTGCGTCCCAAGGCTCCGATAACCCTTTCTTGGTATCGCCGTCCATCTGGAACGGGCTAGAACCCGCGGGGCCGCGATCTACATCCTAGGCTTGAATGCCCTCACGGCCCCGCCGGTTGCGCCCCCAGCCCCCTGGGTCCGCCGAACCCCTGAAAAGTAAAGGGTGGGCGAAGCCGGCGGAAAATGCACCGCCGCTTCCCCACTTGTCCCAGGTTTTTGCGTGGATATACCCAAAATTGGTTCGATTTCGGACGGTCTAGATCGTCTCGCCCCACCAATCTAACCCATTTGGGCTGTTTCCCATCGCCCTTATTTACGATACATTAGTCGTTACGAATTCTACCGCTGTGGGAATTCGCTTTTTAATCGAATAAATTTTTTAATCACAGGCGTTCTTCAAGAGGGGCTTCACACCCATAAGAATTCAGGGAACGCCCAAGGAGGGATAAATGTATCGTGAGAGTTCTACCCTGAGTAATTTTGAAGACAGCAACAAGGTTTTAGCAAAGAAGAACAAGATTGTAATGCTCGCCAAGGCGGATTTGCTCGCCGAATGCCTGACGCAAGCTATTAGCGGCCGCTTTCAAGGCCATGATGTAGTAAGCCTGTCGGAAGCCGACAGTCTGCTCGATGGTAATCTCGTCGATGTTGCCCTGGTTATGCTTTACCGCATGCCGGCAAGTACTTTCCCATCGATCATCAGAATGATCCATGAATTCCACCCCAAGGCTTCGATCGGAGTGGTGGTGGAGAATGCCGACGAGCTCGACACGTCGATCGCCGGTTTTGTCGACGAGGGCCTCATCCATGGCGTGCTGCCCTTGAACCTGCATCTCGATGTCTGCCTGACTGCCATCGATCTGCTCATGAAGGGTGGCGAGCATTTTCCCGCGGCGCTGCTCCGGCGCCTGGCGCCTCGGAGTTTCGCGGCGGGCGGCTCGCCTGTCCAAAGGCAATCCGTCGTCGAAGAGGCCGACCCGGAGCGGCGGGGTGAGAACGGCAGGGGCGTGCTGACGACCCGGGAGATCCAGATTCTCGATCTGATCTGCATGGGAACGCAGAACAAGATCATTGCCGACCGGCTCGGGCTCTCGGAAAACACCGTCAAGGTGCACGTGCGCAATATCTACAAGAAGATGAACGTGCGCAACCGCACCGAAGCGGCGTCACGCTATTTCCGGCACGAGGGCGATCTGGGCGCGCCGCGGCGCCGCTGGTCCAACTGAGGGAGCGAACTACAGAGCCGTGCGTCTTATCAGACGCACAAATGACACGGTGGCACTTAGAATTGCCTGCATGTTTTTGTCCTCAAATCGACTGCGAGCGAGGACAAACGCAGTAGAGTTCGCGCTGCGCGCCCGACGGGTGCGCGCAGCGCTTCTTTGCGCGTTGATAGACGCGGCGCCTCAGAACGGCTCCGCCTCTATTCGGCCGCGGCCGGCGGCGTATTCAGCGCACCCCGGCGGATCTGGTCGGCTTCGATCGACTCGAACAGCGCCCGGAAATTGCCCTCGCCGAAGCCTTCGTCTCCCTTGCGCTGGATGAACTCGAAGAAGATCGGCCCGATGACCGTTTTCGAGAAGATCTGCAGGAGGATCTTCGTCATGCCGCCATCCACGACGCCTTCGCCGTCGATCAGTATGCCGTGCTTCTTCATGCGCTCGATCGGCTCGTCATGGCCGTGGACGCGCTCGTGCGACATCTCGTAATAGGTGTCCGGCGGCCCGGGCATGAATTTGAGACCGTTCTCGGCCAGCCTGTCGGTCGCGTCATAGATCGCTTCGGTGCCGACGGCGATGTGCTGGATGCCTTCGCCCTTGTACTTCTTCAGATATTCTTCGATCTGGCTGGTGTCGTCCTTCGATTCGTTCAGGGGAATGCGGATCTTGCCGCAAGGCGAGGTGATCGCCCGGCTCAACAGTCCGGTGATGCGGCCGTCGATGTCGAAGAAATGAATCTGCTTGAAGTTGAACAGCTCGCGATAAAAGGCCCACCACTTGTCCATGTTACCGCGGTAGACATTGTGGGTCAGGTGATCGAGATAGTAGAAGCCGACGCCGGCCGGCTTCGGATTGCGCTCGCCGAGCCACTCGAACTCGGCATCGTAGGCGGAACGCCTGTCCCCATAGGTCTCGACGAAATAGAGAAGCGAGCCGCCGATGCCGACGATCGCCGGCACGTCGAGGCTCTTGTCGTCGCCGGCATAGGGTTCGGCGCCCTTGCCAACGGCGTGCTCGAAGGCATGTTTCGCATCGACGACGCGCCAGGCCATCGATGGGGCGCAAGGCCCGTGCTTGTCGACGAAGCGCATCGCATGCGAGCCCGGTTCGGCATTCAGGATGTAATTGATGTCGCCCTGCCGCCAGACAGTGATGTTCTTCTTCCTATGCTTGGCAACCGGCGTATAGCCCATGCGACGGAAGAGCTCCTCCAGCTTCCTCGGTTCGGGATGGGCGAATTCGACGAACTCGAAGCCATCGGTTCCGGCAGGGTTGTCGGCCGATATGGTTGCAGGCGGTGCATCATGTGGAAACGGGCCCATCGAAACTCTCCTCTCACGCTTCAAAACTTCGTTGGAGTATGGCGCAGATCCGATGCATGATGCTTGTATTCTTGCGCAATTTCGCCAAGATCATGCATGACTTGTGCGGTGAATGGCGTAGGTGTGCATGAATGGAGCAGCTTGATGGATTCGATCTCAAGATCCTCGGCGAATTGCAGCGCGACGGGCATCTGACGAACAATGAACTCTCCGAACGCATAGCGCTCTCGCCGTCGCAATGCTCGCGGCGGCGCTCGCGGCTCGAGGCGGAAGGCTTCATCACCGGCTACCAAGCGCAGATCGACAGGCAGAAGCTCGGGCTCGACTTGATGGTGGTGATCTCGGTCACGCTCGCCACCCATAACCGCGACAATGCCAAGCGCTTCGCCAAGCTCGTCTCCGGCCTGCCCGAGGTGCTGGAGGCCTATGCGCTCACCGGCGAGATGGACTACCACCTGCGCGTCGTGACACCCGACCTTGCCGGCCTTTCGCGCTTCGTCAACGACGTGCTGCTGCCGCATGACAGCGTCCAACATGTGAAGACCTCGATCGTCTTGGAGACGCTGAAGAGTTTCGAGGGCCTCCCGATCCCCGAACGCATGAAGACTTAGCCGAGGCGGCCGCTGTTCTTCATCGCCCGCTCCACCGCCCGCAAGCCCGCTGAAAGCGCCTCCATATTCTCCGCCCCGAGAATCGACAGCAATTCGTTCTGATAGGCGCTCGCGAGCGCCGTCAGTTCCCGATAGGCCTGCTCGCCCGCGGGCGTCAGCGCCAGGTGCTCGAACCGCCGGTCGCGGCCGTCCTCCTCGCGCTTGAGCCAGCGGCGCTGCTCGAGGCCGAAGACGGCGCGGCTGACCTTGGTCTTGTGCATCGCCGAGTGGGCGCCGATCTCGGTCGCGGTCATCGGGCGTTCCGAGCTGCCGAGGGCGGCCAGCGCTCGCCATTCGGGACGGGTCAACTGGTAGCGCGCCTTGTACTGGGCGGCAAAGCGCAGCGCCACGAATTCTGCCGCCCGGTTCAGCCGGTAGGGGAGGAAGGTCTCCAGTTCGAACCCCTTCGTCTCCATCGCCTTCCCTCCTTGATAGTTACAAAATCAATAGTTACGCTTGTAACTAATAAGCCGATCAAAAGAGGAGATGCAAGCCATGTTGGGCAAGGCGGAGGAGCGGCGCGGAGCCGCCGTGGGCGAGGAACAGTCGCTTACTTACATGCCCGGTTTCGGCAACGACTTCGAAACCGAAAGCCTGCCCGGCGCCCTGCCGCAGGGGCAGAACAGCCCGCAGAGATGCAACTACGGCCTCTATGCCGAACAGCTCTCCGGCTCGCCCTTCACGGCGCCGCGCGGCACCAACGAGCGCTCCTGGCTCTACCGGATCCGCCCGAGCGTCCGCCACACCGGCCGCTTCGCGAGGCTCGACTATCCGCACTGGAAAACGGCACCGCATCTCGGCGAACAGTCGCTGGCGCTCGGGCAATTGCGCTGGGACCCTTTGCCCACCCCGTCCGGTGACGTGAACTTCCTTCAGGGTATCCGCACCATGACGACGGCGGGCGACGTACTCACTCAGGTCGGCATGGCGGCGCATGCCTATGTCTTCAATGCCGACATGGTCGATGACTATTTCTTCAACGCCGACGGCGAGCTGCTGATCGTCCCGGAAACGGGTGCGATCCAGGTCTTTACCGAGCTTGGGAAGATGGATGTGGCGCCGTCGGAAATCTGCCTGGTCCCGCGCGGCATGATGTTCAAGGTCACTCGTCTTGGGGACGAAGAGGCCTGGCGCGGCTATATCTGCGAGAATTACGGCGCCAAGTTCACGCTGCCGGACCGCGGACCGATCGGCGCCAACTGCCTTGCCAATCCGCGCGATTTCAAGACGCCGGTCGCGGCCTATGAGGACAGGGAGGCGCCTTGCCGGGTGCAGGTGAAGTGGTGCGGCTCCTTCCACGTGGTCGAGATCGGCCATTCGCCCCTCGACGTCGTCGCCTGGCACGGCAACTATGCACCCTACAAATACGACCTCAAGACTTTCTCGCCGGTCGGAGCGATCCTGTTCGATCATCCTGATCCGTCGATCTTCACGGTGCTGACGGCGCCGTCCGGCGAGGAGGGGACTGCCAATGTCGACTTCGTCCTCTTCCCGCCGCGCTGGCTGGTCGCCGAGCACACCTTCCGGCCGCCCTGGTACCACCGCAACATCATGAGCGAGTTCATGGGGCTGATCTACGGGCGCTACGATGCCAAGGAGGAGGGCTTCGTGCCCGGCGGCATGAGTCTGCACAACATGATGCTGGCGCACGGGCCGGACGCATCCGGCTTCGAAAAGGCGACGAACACCGAGTTGAAACCGGTGAAGCTCGACAATACCATGGCCTTCATGTTCGAGACCCGTTTCCCGCAGCAACTGACCCGCTTCGCTGCCGAACTGGAAACGCTGCAGGAGAATTACATCGACTGCTGGGCCGACCTCAAAAAGCGCTTCAACGGGACGCCGGAGGGCGATTGGTCTTGAGTGCACGCCTTGTCTTGCTCGGCAGTAAGGGCGGCCCGGAGATCCGGCCAGGCGGCCCCTGGCCGACATCGTCGCTGCTCGAGATCGCAGGCCGCACGATCGTGGTCGACTGCGGGCTCGGCGTCACCCGTGGGCTGACCGATGCCGGCGTGCCGCTCAAGGCGCTGGACCTGATCATCGTCACCCACCTGCATTCGGACCACGTCCTGGAACTGGGGCCGCTGATCCACACCGCCTGGACTGCGGGGCTCGCGCATCCCGTGTGCGTCTTCGGACCGGCCGGCACACGCGCCTACTGGCAGGGCTTCCTTCAGTCGATGGCCTTCGACGTCGACATCCGCATCGTCGACGAGGGCAGGCCGGATCTAAGGTCGCTTGTTGAGGTCACCGAATTCTTCGAAGGTGAAGTCTTCTCGGAGAATGGTCTCACCGTGTCGGCGCTGCGCGTCGACCACCCGCCGGTCACCGACTGTTTCGCTCTGCGCTTCGATCATCCGGAGGGCACGGTGGTGTTCTCCTCCGACACGGCCTACTTCCCGCCGCTTGCGGATTTTGCAAGCGGCGCCGACATTCTCGTCCACGAAGCGATGCTCGCTGCAGGGGTCGATCGTCTGGTGGCGCGCACCGGAAATGGCGCGCGGTTGAAGGAGCATCTGCTGGCGAGCCACACATTCGCCGAGCAGGCGGGCGCGATCGCAGAGACCGCCGGCGTCGGCCGGCTCGTGCTTCATCACCTAATTCCGGCCGATGATCCGGAGATCTCGCAGGCCGACTGGATCGCGGCGGCGCGCAAAAGCTGGCCGGGCGCCTTGACGATCGCGTCCGACGGCCTTGTTGTGGAGATTGCGGACGATTCGTCCGGGTAGAGGGAGGACTGCATGAAACTGGCGACGCTGAAAGACTCCACACGTGACGGCAAGCTTGTGGTCGTTTCCCGCGATCTCACGCGCTGCTCGGAAGTCGGGCACATCGCCCGCACGCTGCAGGCGGGGCTGGATGATTGGGCGCATGCGGGGCCGCGGCTGGCGCGCGTCGCCCAGGGGATCGAGACCGGCTCGCAGCCGACAATGCGTTTCCATGAGCACGATGCCGCTTCGCCCTTGCCGCGGGCCTTTCACTGGGCCGACGGCTCGGCCTATGTCAATCACGTCGAGCTCGTCAGAAAGGCGCGCGATGCCGAGATGCCGGCGAGCTTCTGGAACGATCCGCTGATCTACCAGGGCGGCTCCGACAGCTTCCTCGGGCCCCGCGACCCGATTCTGATGGCCGACGAGGCCTGGGGCATCGACATGGAGGGCGAGGTGGCGGTGATCGTCGATGACGTGCCGATGGGCGCGACGCTCGAGGAGGCACGCGCGGCGATCCGCCTCGTCATGCTCGTCAACGACGTGTCGCTGCGCGGGGTAATCCCCGCGGAACTCGCCAAGGGTTTCGGCTTCTACCAGTCGAAACCGTCTTCCGCCTTCTCGCCGGTCGCCGTGACGCCCGATGAATTGGGCGATGCCTGGGACGGCGGCAAGCTGCACCTGCCGCTTCGCATCGACTTGAACGGCAAGCCCTTCGGCCGCGCCAATGCGGGGATCGACATGACTTTCGATTTTCCGCAACTGATTGTGCATGCGGCCCGCACACGGCCGCTCTCTGCCGGCACCATCATCGGCTCGGGGACGGTTTCGAACAAGCTCGACGACGGACCGGGCAAGCCGGTTTCGGAGGGCGGCGTCGGCTATTCCTGCATCGCGGAGCTGCGCATGATCGAAACGATCGAGAGCGGCGCGCCGAAAACGTCCTTCCTGAAATTCGGCGATATCGTCCGGATCGAAATGAAGGATGGCGCCGGCCATTCGATCTTCGGTGCCATCGAGCAGAAGGTGGCAAGTTACGAGCGCGGATGATGGAGAGCGTGACGAACGAAACTGTTCTCTACGACTATTGGCGCTCGTCGGCGAGCTACCGGGTGCGAATCGCCCTCAATCTCATCGGTGAAGATTACCGCTCCGTCCCTGTCGATCTTCTCGCCCGGGCGCATCGAGCACCCGAGCATCTTGCCCGCAACCCCCAGGGGCTGGTGCCGGTCCTCGACATCGACGGCGAGCGCCTCACCCAGTCGCTCGCCATTGTCGAATATCTCGCCGAAACGAGGGCGGCCGGCCTTCTTCTTCCTGCCGATGCAAAGGGGCGCCAGCGGGTCCGGGCGCTCTCCTACGCCATCGCGATGGATATTCACCCTGTCTGCAATCTCGGAGTCGTTGCGCATGTGATGGCGGGTGCGGCGGATGGCGAGGCGGTACGCCTCGCCTGGATGCAGAAGTTCATCGGCGAGGGCATTGCCGCTTTCGAGCGGCTGCTCGATCATCCCTCGACCGGCAGCTTCTGCCACGGCGAAAGTCCGAGCCTGGCGGATATCTGCCTCGTGCCGCAGCTCTATAACGCGCGCCGCTGGCAGGTCGACCTTTCCCGCTGCCCCCGGATCGCGGCCATCGATGCGCGCTGCGCCGAGATCGACGCCTTCGCCAGAGCGCATCCGGACCGGGCGAAGCCGTAGGCCCTCAAATCACCACTTCCGGCTGGCTCCACCGTGGCCCGTTCGGTCCATCCGATGTCGCGAATGGATCGGCAGGTCTCACGTCGCCACGGTAGGTTTCCCGTGACTGCCCGTGTAAGGGGCGCGGAAACCTCAAGAACGAGAGACCCATCGATGAAAAGCTATGTGCTGACCGTCACTTGCAAATCCACCCGCGGCATCGTTGCTGCCGTCACCGGCTATCTCGCGGAGAAAGGCTGCTACATCAGCGACAGCTCGCAATTCGACGATCTCGAGACGGGTCTGTTCTTCATGCGCCTCACCTTCATCAGTCAGGAGGGCGCCAAGCTCGAGGAACTGCGCGAAGGCTTCGCTCCCGTCATCAAGCAGTTCGGCATGGCGATGGAGATCCGCGATTCCGAAGAGCGGATGAAGGTGCTGCTGATGGTGTCGCGTTTCGGCCATTGCCTGAACGACCTGCTCTACCGCTGGAAGATCGGCGCGCTGCCGATCGACATCGTCGGCGTCGTCTCCAACCACTTCGATTACCAGAAGGTGGTGGTCAACCACGACATTCCCTTCCACTGCATCAAGGTGACGAAGGAGAACAAGCCGAAGGCCGAAGCCCAGCTTCTGGAGATCGTCGAGCAGACCGGCGCCGAGCTGATCGTTTTGGCCCGCTACATGCAGGTTCTGTCCGACGCGCTCTGCAAGAAGATGTCGGGGAAGATTATCAACATCCACCACTCCTTCCTGCCGTCCTTCAAGGGCGCCAATCCCTACAAGCAGGCCTATGAGCGCGGCGTCAAGCTGATCGGTGCGACGGCGCATTACGTCACCGCCGATCTCGACGAGGGTCCGATCATCGAGCAGGACATCGCCCGCATCACCCATGCGCAGTCGGCCGAGGACTATGTGTCGATCGGCCGCGACGTCGAGAGCCAGGTGCTGGCGCGCGCCGTGCACGCCCATATCCATCACCGCACCTTCATCAACGGCAACCGCGTCGTGGTGTTTCCGCCGAGCCCTGGGAGCTATGCGTCCGAGCGAATGGGCTGACACTTAGGCTTCTCGGTATTGCTTCGCGGTGTTCGGCGGCTATAGTCGCTCTGGAATTGTGACAACGCGCGTGGGGTGGGGTATTTGCCCCTCACCCTAACCCTCTCCGCGTAGGGACGGGGAGAGGGGACGAGTGTGACGCACTTTCGTCCCCTAGGCCTCCCGCCTGCGAGTTCAAGCGAGGCGGTGCGGCATCTCCCTTCTCCCCGCGAGCGGGGAGAAGGTCGCGGCAGCGGGACGAGGGGCCACCGTTCGCCGATTGGGAGGACCAAGATGAGCAATCGCGATCCGGTGGTTATCGTTTCGGCGGCGCGCACACCGATGGGCGCCTTTCAGGGCGGCCTCAGGGATTTGACGGCGCCGGAACTCGGCGCCGTCGCGTTGAAGGCGGCGCTCGATCGTGCGGGTATTGATGCGGTAGATGAAGTGCTGATGGGCAATGTCCTTCCCGCCGGCCTTGGGCAGAATCCGGCCCGGCAGGCGGCGCTTGGCGCCGGCCTTGGACAGGAGACGCCGTCGACGACGGTCTCTAAAGTCTGCGGATCGGGCATGAAGGCGCTGATGCTCGGCCATGATGCGCTTCTCTCCGGCAGCGCGTCGCTCGTTGCCGTCGGCGGCATGGAGTCGATGACCAACGCGCCCTACCTCCTGCCGAAAGCGCGCGGCGGCTTCCGGCTCGGCCATGGCGAGGTCAAGGACCATATGTTCCTCGACGGGCTGGAGGATGCCTATTCCGGGCGGCTGATGGGCACCTATGCCGAGGATACGGCCCAGCATTATCAGTTTTCCCGCTCCGACCAGGACGCTTTTGCCCTGCGCTCGCTCGAGCGGGCACTGAAGGCGACGGAGGACAAGTCCTTCGCCGAGGAGATCGTGGCGGTGACCGATGGCGGCAAGCGCGGGAACGCCAATCTCGACCGAGACGAGCAGCCGACGAAGGCCGATCCGACGAAAATCCCGAAGCTGAAGCCGGCCTTCCGCGACGGCGGCAGCGTCACGGCCGCCAACTCGTCGTCCATCTCCGACGGTGCCGCGGCGCTCATCCTGATGCGCGCAAGCGAGGCGGAGAAGCGCGGGTTGACACCGCTCGCCGTCGTCGCCGGCCATGCCGGCCACGCTCAGGAGCCCGCCTGGTTCACGACCGCACCGATCGGCGCCATCGACAAGCTCACCGAAAAACTCGGTTGGGAAAAATCGAGCGTCGGTCTCTACGAGATCAACGAGGCCTTCGCCGTCGTCGCCATGGCGGCGATCCGCGACCTCGGCCTTTCCGACGAGATCGTCAACATCCACGGCGGCGCCTGCGCCCTCGGTCACCCGATCGGCGCCTCCGGCGCCCGCATCGTCGTCACGCTTCTCCATGCGATGCGCGCCAATAGCGTCAAGCGCGGCATCGCCTCGCTCTGCATCGGCGGCGGCGAGGCGACGGCAGTTGGGTTGGAGCTGTTGCAGTAGGGCAGAAAAACACCCCTCCCCACAGGCGGGGCTAGCCGGCCGCACCGTCCTGCGCATCTCAGCGTCTCCACAAAGTAGCGATGGTGCAAGTCATGCGCCAAGCGAGCCGCGCAGGAAGCCCCTCCCACCTGTGGGGAGGGGTTCAGGAGGGGTCTTTCCGAGCGGCCAATCGCCTCAAATATGAAGCGCGTGCCCTAACCCCTTCAACGCCGCTTCCTGAAAGGCCTCCGACTGCGTCGGGTGCGCATGGATCGTTCCGGCGATGTCCTCCAGACGGGCGCCCATTTCTATCGCGAGCGCGAAAGCGGAGGAAAGCTCGGAGACGGCATGCCCGACAGCGTGGATGCCGAGGACGAGGTGGTTGTCGGCGCGGGCGACGACGCGGACGAAGCCGTCCTCGGCAAGCGTCGTCATGGCGCGGCCGTTCGCCTGGAAGGGGAACTGGCCGATCTTGATTTCGATGCCGGCCGCGCGTGCTTCCTCCGGCGAGAGACCGGCGCTGACGATTTCCGGGTCGGTGAAGCAGACGGCCGGAATGCAGCGCTTGTCCCAGCTTCGCTTCTGGCCCGCGACGATTTCCGCGACCATTTCGCCCTGCGCCATGGCGCGGTGTGCCAGCATCGGCTCGCCGGTGACGTCGCCGATCGCGTAGATGCCGCGCATCGATGTACGGCACTGGTCGTCGATGCGGATGAACTTGCCCGAGCGGTCGAGATCGATTTCCTCCAGTCCCCAGCCGTCCACCACGGGCCGGCGCCCAACGGTGACCAAAACCTTTCCGGCCGGGACCTCGAAGGCGCGGCCGTTTTCCTCGGCAAGCAAGCCGCGCCGGTCGGCCGACAGGCGCTTGGCGGCGGTGCGGGTGAAGACCTCGATCCCGAGTTCGCCGAGCCGCTTCGCCACCGGCTTCGACAGATCGGCGTCATATTGCGGCAGGATGCGGTCCATGGCTTCGAGCACGGTCACCTTCGAACCGAGCTTGGCGAAGGCGGTGCCAAGTTCGAGGCCGATATAGCCGCCGCCGATGACGGCGAGCGTCTCCGGTACCTCTTTCAAGGCCAGCGCCTCGGTCGAGGAGATGATGTTGTCGCCGAACGGCAGGTCGGGAAGTTCGACGGGGGCCGAGCCGGTGGCAATGACGATCGCTTCGGCGCGGATGCGCTGAACGCCGGTTTCCGTATCCACGTCGACCGTCTTGCCGTCGATGAAGCGCGCCTCGCCGAGGACAGCCTTGACGCCGGCCTTCTTCAGAAGCCCCGTCACGCCGCTGTTCAGGCGGCCGACGATCCCGTCCTTCCAGGCGACCGTCCGCTTGAGGTCGATCGCGGGTGCGTCGAGCGAAAGGCCGAGGGGGCTCTTGCCGGCGGCGGCAGCGCTGAGCTTGTGGAATTCCTCGGCCGTGTGGATCAGTGCCTTCGAGGGGATGCAGCCGACATTGAGGCAGGTGCCGCCGGCCTTCGCCTTCTCGACGATGACGGTGTTGACGCCGAGCTGGCCGGCCCGAATGGCGCAGACATAGCCGCCGGGGCCGGCGCCGAGCACCAGGAGCTTGCAGGAGATTTCCTTCATCGTCGCCTCATCCCTCAACGAAAATCAGTGCCGGCGTTTCGAGCAGCGTCTTCAGGCGCTGCACGAAGGTGGCGGCGTCCCAGCCGTCGATGACGCGGTGGTCGAAGCTCGACGACAGATTCATAATCTTGCGCGGCACGAATTGCGTCCCGTCCCAGACCGGCCGGACGGCGATCTTGTTGACGCCGACGATCGCCACCTCCGGGTGATTGATGACCGGGGTCGAGGCGATGCCGCCAAGCGCACCGAGCGAGGAGATGGTGATCGTCGAGCCGATCAGCTCGTCGCGGGTTGCGGTGCCGGTGCGGGCCGCTTCGGCCAGCCGGTTCAATTCGGCAGCGCAGTCCCAGATACCGCGCGCCTCGGCATGGCGTACGACCGGCACGGTCAGGCCGGCCGGCGTCTGCGTGGCGATGCCGATATGGACGGCCGCGTGACGATGGACGATGCCAGCATGATCATCGAAGATGGCATTGACGCCCGGCTGGTCGGCGACGGTCCGGACCAGCGCCCGCATCAGGAAAGGCAGGATCGTCAGCTTCGGCTGATCCGGCTTGCGGTCGCGGTTCATCGTCGCCCGCAGATCCTCGAGCGCCGTCATGTCCACTTCCTCCACATAGGTGATATGGGGGATGCGCGACGTGGAGAGCGACATTTTCTCGGCGATCCGGCGCCTCAGGCCGGCTATCTTGACCTCCTCGACCGCCGTCTTGCGGGCGAGGCCGACCTGGGCCGGCAGCGGTTCGGCCCCGCGGCTGATGAAGAGGTCGAGATCCTCATGGGTGATGCGCCCGGCCGGTCCGGTCCCGATCACCTGCCGAAGATCGACGCCGCTCTCCCGGGCGCGCAGCCGGACTGCCGGCGAAGCCAGCGGTTTCTTCGCGATGTCTGCCGCCTCACGTAGGGCCGGCGCCGGTCGGGACTCGACCTTCTCAAGCTTTGGCGGCGTCTTGGGGGCTTGTGGTGCGGAGACTGCGACAGGCTCTTCCAGCACGGCTTCGGCGAGCGCCTCCGGAACGCTGTCCGGCGGGGGTTCGCCAGCCTCGCCGGCAGTCTCGATCCGTACAAGCGGCGCCTTCACGGCAACCGTGTCGCCGATCTCTGCGCCGAGCCAGAGGACCTTGCCGGAAACAGGCGAGGGGATCTCGACCGTCGCCTTGTCGGTCATCACGGCGGCGAGCACCATGTCCTCGCGGACCGGATCGCCGGGCTTGACGTGCCATTCGACGAGTTCGGCCTCGGCAACGCCTTCGCCGACATCCGGCATCTTGATGATGAATTCGCCCACGGTCAGCCCTCCATAGCTTCGGTGAGCGCGCGACCGACGCGCGCCGGACCGGGGAAATAGTCCCATTCCTGGGCATGCGGGTAGGGCGTATCCCAGCCGGTCACCCGGACGACCGGAGCCTCGAGGTGATAGAAGCAGTGCTCCTGAACGAGGGCGACGAGCTCGCCCCCGAAGCCGGATGTCAGCGTCGCCTCGTGCACGATGACGCAGCGTCCGGTCTTGGTGACGGACCGCACGACCGTTTCGAGATCGAGCGGCAGCAGGCTCCGCAGATCGATGACTTCCGCATCGATGCCGGTCTCCTCCACGGCCGCGAGTGCCACATGCACCATGGTTCCATAGGCGATCACGGTGACTGCCGAACCCTTGCGGCGGATCTCCGCCTTGCCGATCGGGATCGAGTAATGCCCCTCCGGCACGTCGCCGAGCTCGTGCTTCGACCACGGGGTCACCGGGCGCTCGTGATGGCCGTCGAAGGGGCCGTTATAGAGCCGCTTCGGCTCCAGGAACATCACCGGGTCCGGATCCTCGATCGCCGAGATCAGCAGGCCCTTGGCATCATAGGGGTTCGACGGCACGATGACTTTCAGGCCGCAGACATGGGTGAAGAGCGCTTCCGGGCTCTGGCTGTGGGTCTGGCCGCCGAAGATGCCGCCGCCGGTCGGCATGCGCACGACGATCGGACAGGTGAAGTCGCCGTTCGAGCGGTAGCGGATGCGCGCCGCCTCCTGGGTGAGCTGGTCATAGGCCGGATACATGTAGTCGGCGAACTGGATCTCGACGCAGGGTTTCAACCCATAGGCCGCCATGCCGATGGCGGTGCCGACGATGCCGGATTCGCTGATCGGCGCATCGAAGCAGCGGGTCTTGCCGTACTTCGCCTGCAGCCCCTGGGTGCAGCGGAAGACGCCGCCGAAATAGCCGACGTCCTCGCCGAAGACGACGACATCCTCGTCACGCCCCATCGAGACGTCCATGGCGCTGCGCACCGCTTCGATCATCGTCATTCTGGCCATGTCAGTACCCTGCCTTCTGCCGCTGACGGCGGATATGCGGCGGCATCTCGGCATAGACGCCCTCGAAAATGTCACGCACGGAGGGTCTGCCGCCGGCATGCAGCGTGCCGTGGCTCTCGGCTTCCTTCTGGGCCTGGATCACCTGATCCATGATCTCCGCCTCCGCCTGGGCATGCCGCTCATCCGACCAGGCGCCGCGCAGGATCAGGTGCTTCTTCAGCCGCAGCACCGGGTCGCCGAGCGGCCAGGCTTCCGATTCCGTCTTCGGCCGGTAGGCGCTCGGATCGTCCGATGTCGAATGGGCGCCGACCCGGTAGGTCACGTATTCGATCAGCGTCGGACCGAGATTGCGCCGCGCCCGCTCGGCCGCCCAGCGGGCGACTGCATAGACGGCGAGGTAGTCGTTGCCGTCGACGCGCAGCGCCGGAATGCCGAAGCCCAGGCCGCGCGCGGCAAAAGTGCCGGAGCCGCCGCGGGCGATGCCCTGGAAAGTGGAAATCGCCCATTGGTTGTTGACGATATTGAGGATGACCGGCGCCTTGTAGGTGGAGGCGAAGACCAGCGCGGAATGGAAATCCGACTCGGCCGTCGAGCCGTCGCCGATCCAGCCGGCGGCAATCCGGGTATCGTTCTTGATGGCCGAGGCCATCGCCCAGCCGACCGCCTGGACATATTGGGTGGCAAGGTTGCCGGAGATCGTGAAGAAGCCGTGCTCCTTCGACGTGTACATGACCGGCAATTGCCGGCCGTGGCAGGGATCCAGCTCGTTCGAGAAGATCTGGTTCATCATCTCGACCATCGGATAGTCGTCGGCGATCAGCAGCCCCGCCTGGCGATAGGTCGGAAAGTTCATGTCGCCCTTGCGGAGCGCTCTTCTGAAGGCGCAGCTCACCGCCTCCTCGCCGAGATGCTGCATGTAGAAGGAGGTCTTGCCCTGCCGCTGGGCCATCAGCATGCGGGCGTCGAAGGCCCTGAGCAGCATCATGTGGCGAAGTCCAGTCAAAAGCTCGTCGTCCGAGAGGAGGCCGGCCCAGGGGCCGACTGCCTCGCCCTCGCGGTTCAGCACCCGAATGATCGAGTAGGCGAGATCGCGGATCGCTTCCGGCTCCACGTCGACCTCGGGCCGCGGCACGGAACCGGCTTTCGGGATCTTGACGTTGGAGAAATCGGGCTGATCGCCGGGCCGGACGGCCGGTTCGGGGACATGCAGGCTCAGTCGGCTGAATTCATCCATGCGGGTTCCGGCCTCCCTTCCGGATTGCGCATCGCACGTGGGTCAACCGCTGAGCGAACGCTCTCGCGGTCGTGCGACGCCGATGACCATCGGCAATTGCCCGGGGCGCTCCTACGCCTCGGGCCGTGCAGGTCATAGACAACCCTCATTCTCCCAAAGGGTTACAGCCACAGACTGCCACGAGTTCGGGGTTTGATGAAGGGATTTCGGCAGCAGGCCGGACGTCCGGATGAAGAAAGACAGATTCGTGCCGGCGCTCGCGCCGGGCCGATTGCGGAGCCGCGACGGGCCCCCGGCGGCGCGTAATTTTCTTTCGTGATCGGCTCGTGGCAACGGACCAGAATCGCCGTCAGACGGGCGGTGCGAGCTCGATCGGCGTCCCGTCGGAGAATCGCGACAGTCGAAATTCGGTGGGATCGACGATCGGTCTGTCGCCGGTGACGAGGTCGGCCACCAGGTGTCCGGCACCGGGTCCGATACCGAAACCGTGGCCGGAAAAGCCGGTGGCGATGAGGAGGCCGGGCACAGCTTCTGCGTGCGAAATGACCGGCACCACATCGGGTGTGACGTCGATCAGCCCGGCCCAGATCTGCACTGGCTCGACCTGCCGTAGCACCGGCAGTGCGAGTCTCGCCGCTTCGAGGGCGGGTAGGACCGAGCGTGCATCCGGTCGCGGATCGAGGATGCGGTGCCGCTCGAAGGCGCCCGGGCGGTCGAGCGGAACGGGCGTGATCTCGAACTGTTCGCGCCAGCTCTGGGCGCTGAAGCCCACCTGGACCGAGTCCGGGTCGGCCCTCCGCACCCGCCGGAAGTCACGGAAGAAAGCCAGGCTGTCCGGGACGAGCGGATGCAGGTTCACACCGGCAGTGGCGATCGTATAGCCACCGTCGAGGCGCTTGCGATAGGCATAGCTTCCCGTTGCGCCGGCGCCGTCCGGCCCGCCTTCGACCGGGGCGGTCCTGAGCACCGTGTTGCGCACCTTCAACTGCGGCAGGCGGATGCCGACCCCCTTGCAGAAGAGCCGCGACCAGGCGCCGCCGGCAAGCACCACCGTCGCCGTTTCGATGCGGCCCTTCTCGGTGACGACCGCGCTGACTCGTCCGCCGCTCCGCTCGATGCCGCGCACGGCGCAACCGGTGACGATGGTCGCGCCGGCGCGGCGGGCTCCGGCCGCGATCGCCGGCACCGCCTTCTGCGGCTCGGCCCTGCCGTCGCTCGGCGTGTAAAGTGCGCCCTTGTAGCGGATAGCCGCGCCGCCCATGACCGCCTGGGTCTCGTCCGGGCCGATCTGCCGGCTGTCGACGCCATGCGGTTTGGCAAGCGCCAGCCAGGCATCGCGATTGGCGAGGTCTGCTCCGTTTCCGATATGTAGAGGATGCCGCTGCGGCGAAAGCCGGTCTCGCCGCCGATGCGCGCATCGAGCGTGTCCCAGATCTTCAGCGAGGCCATCGCCATCGGGATCTCGCGCCGATCACGGCCCATAACCCGCACCCAGCCCCAGTTGCGGCTCGATTGCTCGCCGGCAAGCACGCCTTTTTCGCAGAGCACGACCTTGACGCCGCGTTCGGCCAGAAAAAGCGCCGTGCTGACCCCGATAATTCCACCGCCGATGATGACGACATCCGCTTTGCGCGGCAGCGACGGGTCGGTGACGACGGGATCAAGGGTGGGGCCGGGCATCGCATTTCTCGCAGAAGGGCAAGGGGCGGTTTTCTATCGCTGCAATTTTCGGCCGCCGAGATCAAGCCAGCAAGAGATCTCGCCAGCCTGTCATGCACAGCTCTATCATCGCCGGTGTTCTGTCTTTTTCCGATAAAAATACGCATTGTCCGGTTGACAGGCCGTCAGGCTTCGATGTCTGTTGAGAAGCGAGATGCGGGGCGGCAGAGCAGGCGCCCGCTGACAAATCATACCGGATCGATGAGGCGGACAATGAGCGGACTTCTTGCGGGCAAGCGTGCTGTGATCACGGCTGCGGCACAAGGTATCGGCCGCGCGGCGGCCGAGGCGTTCAGCCGGGAAGGGGCGTCGGTGATCGCAACCGACATCAACGAGGACAAGCTCGCCGAGCTGGCAGCCACCGGGATCGAATTGGCGAAGCTCGACGTGCTGAGCGAAGCGGCGATCGCCGATTTTGCGGCGCGCACCGGTCCTGTCGACGTCCTCTTCAACTGCGCCGGCTTCGTCCATGCCGGCACGATCCTGGAAGCGAGCGACAAGGATTACGACTTCGCCTTCGATCTCAACGTCAAATCGATGTTCCGGATGATCCGCGCCTTCCTGCCGGGCATGGTCGAAAAGGGCGGCGGCTCGATCATCAACATGTCGTCGGTCGCCGGCGTGCCGATGGGCGTGCCGAACCGCTTCGTCTATTCCGCCAGCAAGGCGGCGGTCATCGGCCTCACCAAGTCGGTGGCGATCGACTTCATCGGCAAGGGCATTCGCTGCAACGCCATTGCGCCCGGCACGGTGCAATCGCCGTCGCTCGAGGAGCGGATGCGGGCGCAGGGCAACTACGAGGAGGCGCGCGCCGCCTTCATCGCCCGCCAGCCGATGGGCCGGCTCGGCACGCCGGAGGAAATCGCCGCGCTCGCCGTCTATCTCGCCAGCGACGCTTCGGCCTATACGACCGGCCATGTGCATGTGGTAGACGGCGGCATGAGCCTCTGAGCGCAGGCCTTTTCGCCGCCTGCCGCAATGTCTATGCTGCGGCGCATGCCCAAAGCCGACAAAGAGCTTCGCCTCGTCCTGCGCATCGATTTCCCGCCCGAGGGTCGCCTCGGGCGCGGCAAGATCATGCTTCTCGAACTGATCCGCGAGACCGGGTCGATCTCCGCCGCCGGCCGCGCCATGGACATGTCCTATCGGCGTGCCTGGCTGCTGGTCGATGCGCTCAACCGGATGTTCGAGGAGCCCGCAGTCGAGTCGCAGCGGGGCGGCAAGCAGGGCGGGGGTGCGGCGCTTACCGTCTTCGGCGAGACGCTGATCGAGCGCTTTCGGGGGATGGAAGCCAAGGCGAGGAGCGCGATCGCAGAAGACCTCGACTGGCTGGAGGCGGCGCGATCGGGCGAAGCATCGCGCCGGACGGAAAGCTCATCCGCGAAACGACCTGCGCAACCGTCCTAATAGTCCAACGCGACCGTCTTGATGATCGCGTGGACGGGCTTGGCCGGCTCGAGCCCGAGCGTCTCGCGGGAGAGGGCGGTGATGCGGGAGACGATGACATTGCCGCCGCAGTCGACGCGGACGTCGACGCTGCCCTCCTGCGCCGGTGAAAGATCGATGATCGTTCCCTTCAGGACGTTGAGGGCGCTGATCCCTTCCGGTTTCGTGGTGGCGAGCATCACGTCGCGCCCGGCGATGTAAAGGCGGAGGCGATTGCCGGGTGTGGAGACGAGATGCGGTATGCGGATCAGGCATTCGCCGGCCAGCACCACCGTCAGTCGATGCTGGGAATCGTGGCTTACGACCACGCCTTCAACCAAGGCGCCTGTCTCCCGCCGCACGATCGCGGCCGCCGGCTGGTTGAGAATCGCGGACGCCGTGCCGGATGCCTTGACCCGGCCCTCCTCGATCACCACGATGCGCTCGGCCAGCCGCCCCACCTCCGCGACGGAATGGCTGACATAGACGATCGGTATCTTGGTCTCATCGCGGAGCCGCTCGAGATAGGGCAGGATCTCCGCCTTTCTGGCCTCGTCGAGGGCGGCGAGCGGCTCGTCCATCAGCAGCAGCCGGGGTGCTGCAAGCAGCGCCCGCCCAACGGCGACGCGCTGGCGTTCGCCGCCAGAGAGAGTCGAAGGACGGCGCTCGAGCAGATCTCCGATGCCGAGCATTTCGACGACCTTGTGGAACTCGGAGGCGGATTTGACGGCGCCGGCGAACCAGCGCCCATAGGCGAGGTTGTGGCGGACGCTCAGATGCGGAAAGAGCCGGGCCTCCTGGAAGACATAGCCGAAGTGCCGGCGGTGAACGGGGGTGAAGCGCCGCTCCTCGCTGTCGGCGATCACATCGCCGTCGAGAACGATGCGGCCCCGATCGGGTCGCAGCAGCCCGGCGACGATGTTGATCAGCGAAGTCTTGCCGGAGCCGGAACGGCCGAAAAGCGCCGTCACGCCGCCCTCCGAGCGGAAGGCGGCGTCGATGGCGAATGAGCCAATCCGGTGGCGCGCTTCGACCTCGAGGCTCATGCGGCGACCGTCCGTCGCGCCGCCGCGACGGCGAGGAATTCCGACAGCATCAGCGCCGTCATCGAAAGAATGATGGAGATGATGGCGAGCCGCATGGCGCCGGCGTCGCCGCCCGGCACCTGGGTGAAGCTGTAGATCGCCGCGGAAAGCGTCTGGGTCTCGCCGGGGATGTTCGAGACGAAGGTGATCGTCGCGCCGAATTCGCCCATCGCCTTGGCGAAGGAAAGGATCATGCCGGCGACGATACCGGGCAGAATCAGCGGCAAGGTCACGGTCAGGAACACCCAGATCGGATTGGCGCCGAGCGTTGAGGCGGCGTCCTCCAGCTTCCGGTCGACCGCTTCGATCGACAGCCGGATGCTGCGCACCATCAGCGGAAAGCCCATGACGGCGCAGGCGAGTGCTGCACCCGTCCAGCGGAAGGAAAAGACAAGGCCGAAATTGTCGGTGAGGAAGGCGCCGATCGGTCCGCGCCGGCCGAACAGCAGGAGCAGCACGAAGCCGGTGACGACCGGCGGCAGGATCAGCGGCATGTGCACGAGGCCGTTCAGGATCGACCTGCCCCAGAAGCGACCGCGTGCCAATGCCATGGCGACGAGAAGCGCGACCGGCAGGCTCGAAAGCATTGCGACCGTTGCCACCCGCAGGCTCAAGCGGACGGCCGTCCATTCCGCGTCGCTCAAGACCATCCAGTCCAATTTTATGCTCCCGTCACAGAGGTGCCGCGCCGTGCACCGATTGCATGCACGACGCGAACACGTTCTGCCCGGTCGAAGGCCGGTGGCGCAAGACCCTATTCAAGCACGATGAACCCCTGGGCCTGGAAAAACGCCGCGGCCTTGGGCGACTTGACGAATTCGAGATAGGCAGCCGCGTCCGGGTTCTTGCTCTCTGCGGTGATCGCTATCGGGTAGATGATCGGCGAGTGGCTGTATTCCGGAAAGGTGCCGACAACCTTCACGCCCGGATCGGCGGCCGCGTCCGTCTGATAGACGATGCCATAGGGGGCCTCGCCGCGCGAAACGAGAAGCAGGGCGGCGCGCACGCTTTCGGCTCCCGCGACTTTTGCTTCGACCGTCGGCCAGATGCCGAGCTTTTCGAGTGCGGCCTTGCCGTATTTGCCGGCGGGAACCGAATCGACGGCGCCCATTGCCAGGCGTCCTTCGCCGAGAAGAGCGGCGAGGTCTAGGCCCGGCTTAATCTCGACAGGCGCGGCGTCGGTCTTGCCGGAAACGAGGACGAGACGGTTGCCAAGCAGGTTGGAGCGGATGTCGTCCTTGATCAGCTTCTTCTCGGCAAGGTAATCCATCCAGGCGAGATCGGCCGAGATAAAGATATCGGCAGGCGCGCCCTGTTCGATCTGCTTGGCGAGCGCCGAGCTTGCCGCATAGGAGGCGGTCGTCTCCTTGCCCGTCTCGTCTTTCCATTTGGCGTTGACCGCGTCGAGGGCATTCTTCAGGCTTGCCGCGGCAAATACCGTAACTTTTTCTTCCGCCTGGGCAGGAGCCAATGCTGCGCCAGCCAAAATCAGGCCGAGCGCCAGCATCAAACCCTTAAGCCAATGTCTCCCTCCCCTCATCGCATTTGCCTCCATCTCTCTCGTGATATTTTGCAGGATATAACGGTCTCTCCGTTCTCGTTAGCGCTATATCGGACGAAATACAATGCTCTGCCAGAAGGCTAATCGAAGCAGTGAACGGAACGGGCTAAATCCGGCGCGCATGCTTGCAGTGGGCAATAGCGGGGCTAAATTCCGGAGCGACGAAGAACGAGGCGAATCCATGGATGCGACGATCAGGCTAGAAGAGAGCTGGAAGACGGCGTTGGCGCACGAATTCCTCCACGGCTATATGACCGATCTCAAGCGCTTCCTGTTGGACGAGAAGCAGCAGGGCCGACAGATCTTTCCGAGAGGCAGCGAATATTTCCGGGCGCTTGACCTGACCCCGCTCGACAAGGTTCGGGTCGTGATACTCGGCCAGGACCCCTATCACGGCGACGGTCAGGCGCATGGACTCTGCTTCAGCGTCCGGCCGGGCGTGCGTACCCCGCCGTCGCTGGTCAACATCTACAAGGAGCTTCGCGACGATCTCGGCATTCCGCCGGCCCGCCATGGCTTCCTTGAAAGCTGGGCGCGCCAGGGCGTGTTGCTCCTGAACAGCGTGCTGACGGTCGAGCGGGGCCGGGCGGCGTCGCATCAGGGCAAGGGCTGGGAACGCTTTACCGATGCCGTCATCCGCGCCGTCAACGAACAGGCCCAGCCGGTCGTCTTCATGCTCTGGGGCTCCTATGCGCAGAAGAAAGCGGCCTTCGTCGACCGCTCCCGCCACCTGGTGTTGACCGCGCCGCATCCGTCGCCGCTGTCGGCACATTCCGGCTTCCTCGGCTGCAGGCATTTCTCCAAAGCCAATGCCTTTCTCACGTCGAAGGGGCTCGATCCGATCGATTGGCGGCTGCCGGACGATCCTCCTCTCGCCGTCGATCGGCAGGCTGCGGCACCCTGCTGACGCCGTGGTGGCCTCTCCTGTCGTGCCTGGACCTTGCGCGGCCGGTCGCGATCCGCCAAAGACTGGCGTCTAAAGCGGGCGCGCTCAAACATGCGACGCGCTTTAGGGATTTGTTTTGTGCATGTCGGTGCCCCAAAACCGCTGCACACTTTTGGGCGACATGCACTGCGCGTAGCGGGAGAAACGGCATGCGGCATATCCTGATCATCGGGATCGGGGCGGGCAACCCCGAACACATCACGGTCCAGGCGGTCAATGCACTGAACCGCGCCGACGTGCTCTTCATCCCGACCAAGGGTGCGAAGAAGACGGAGCTTGCCGAGGTGCGCCGCGACATCTGCGCCCGCTACGTGACGCGCAGCGACAGCCGGACCGTCGAATTCACCGTGCCGGTCCGTCGGACCGAGGGACGCAGCTACGTCCAAGGCGTCGATGATTGGCATGCGAGCATCGCCGCCACTTATGAGGCGCTGCTCGAGAGCGAACTCGCGGACGGGCAGACCGGCGCCTTTCTCGTCTGGGGCGATCCGATGCTCTATGACAGCACGATCCGCATTGTCGAAAGGGTTCGTGCGCGGGGCAGCGTGGCCTTCGACTTCGAGGTAGTTCCCGGTATCACCAGCCTTCAGGCGCTTTGCGCCAGCCATCGCATTCCGCTCAACCTCGTCGGCAAGCCCGTGGAGATCACCACCGGTCGCCGGCTTGCCGAGAGCTTTCCGCACAAAAGCGAGACGGCCGTCGCCATGCTCGATGGCGAACAGGCGTTTCAGAAGATCGACGATCCGGATGCGGAGATTTACTGGGGCGCCTATCTCGGTACGCCGGACGAGATCGTCATTTCCGGGCGTCTCGCCGACGTAAAGGAAGAAATCCTGAAGGCAAGGGCCGACGCGCGCGAGCGCATGGGCTGGATCATGGATATCTATCTGCTGCGCAAGGGTGCGGACTTCGACGAGTAGACGCCGCTTGCCTGGGCTTTGATCTCTCTCAAGGAAGGCGGCTGTGATATAGGCTTTATCACAGACGCGGAGTGTGTGCCCGCAATGCGCCCCGAGGATATTGGAACAGGATGACGAGCTGCGCTGCGCCCAGGTCACAAACTGAACCCGGCACATCGATGCGCCGCGGCGCCTGTCCGTCGCTCGCAGCGCCGATGCAGACCGGAGATGGTCTGCTCGTGCGGCTGCGTCCGGCGACCGGTGGGTTGACGCCCGCCGAGCTAAGGGCACTGGCTGAAGCGGCCGCAGACTGCGGCAGCGGCATTATCGAAGTAACCGCTCGGGGCAACCTGCAGGTCCGCGGGCTGATCGCCTCAAGCGTTCCGGCACTTGCCGCCGCGATCGGGGAGGCGGGAATCGCCGTTACAGACGGCGTCGCGATCGAGACGCCGCCGCTTGCCGGGTTCGATCCGCGCGAAATCGCCGACCCCCGGCCATTGGCCGCGGCCCTGCGCGACGCGATTGCCGAACGTCGTCCGGCGCTTGCGCTCGCACCGAAATTGTCCATCGTCATCGATGGGAATGGCCGCTTCCACCTGCGGGATGTCGCGGCCGATCTCCGCCTTGAGGCGCGGAACAGCGAGGATGGCCTTCGCTGGCTGCTGTCCTTCGGCGGCGCGGGACGCCCGGAGCGGCCGGTTGCGCTGCTGGAGGCGGAGCGGGTCGTCCCTGCGCTGATGGAAATTCTGGCGGAGCTCGATCATTTCGGCCCAGCCGCACGCGGTCGCGATCTTGATGCGGACGCCATCCGGCAGCGTTTATCCGCCGGCCTCGACCCCTTGCCGGCGGCCGGCGGCACCTCGCCATTCTTGCCGGCGGGCATTCACGACTTCGGCGACGGTCGCACCGTGCTCGGTGTCGCTCTTGCTTTTGCGCAAACCGATAGCGCCAGCCTCATCGCCTTCCTGCAAAGCGCCGGGGAATTGGGCGCAACGGAAATACGCCTCGCGCCGCGCCATGGTCTCCTCGTCCTCGGCCTGTCGCGGGAAGCTGCCGCCCTCGCGCAACAACTGGCGCTTTCCCATGGTTTCCTGGTTTCCGCCGATGATCCGCGAAATCACGTCGCCACCTGCGCCGGGCTTGCCTGCGCCTCGGCGCTGATGGACACCAAGGTGGTGGCCGGGCTATTGCTCGAGGTCGGTGCCGACCTTCTCGACGGCTCGCTCGCAATCCATCTCTCGGGCTGTCCCAAGGGATGCGCCAGACCGGTAGCTTCTCCCCTGACGCTTGTCGGTGCGCCATCAGGATACGCGCTTGTCGTAAATGGGGCTGCTTCCGTCGCGCCGAGCGCCTACACCGATGAGGGCGGGATAAAAGCCGCGCTGGCCGCGCTCAATGCGCTGGTCAGGGAAAACAAAGACGCTGGCGAATCGGCGCGCTCCTGTCTTACACGGCTCGGGACGGCGCACATCGTCGACGCGTTTGAACAGGGATAGAAATGCCTGACTACGATTATATCCGCGATGGCAATGCCATCTACGAGCGTTCTTTCGCGATCATCCGGGCGGAAGCCGATCTTTCCGGCTTCTCGGAGGAGGAGGCCGATCTGGCGGTGCGCATGGTGCATGCCTGCGGTTCGGTGGAAGCGGCGCGTCAGTTCGTCTTCTCTCCCGACTTCGTCTCTGCCGCACGCGCGGCACTCAAGAACGGTGCTCCAATCTTCTGCGATGCGGAAATGGTCGTCCATGGCGTCACCCGGGCGCGGCTGCCGGCCGGTAACGAGGTGATCTGCTCGCTTCGCGATCCGCGCACGGCGGAGATCGCCGCCGAAATCGGCAATACGCGCTCGGCGGCGGCGCTCGAGCTCTGGGGCGAGCGGATGGCGGGCTCGGTCGTTGCCATCGGCAATGCGCCGACGGCGCTCTTCTATCTCCTGGAAATGCTACGCGACGGCGCGCCGAAGCCGGCGGCGATCCTCGGCATGCCGGTCGGCTTCGTCGGCGCGGCGGAATCGAAGGACGCGCTTGCCGAGAATTCCTATGGCGTTCCCTTCGCGATCGTTCGCGGCCGCCTCGGCGGCAGTGCAATGACGGCGGCGGCGCTGAATTCGCTGGCGAGGCCGGGGCTGTGAGCGCGGCGGGCCGACTGATCGGCGTCGGGACCGGTCCCGGCGATCCGGAGCTTCTGACCGTCAAGGCGGTGCGGGCGCTCGGCGAGGCGGATGTCGTCGCCTATTTCGCCAAGGCGGGGCGCAATGGCAACGGCCGCGCCGTCGTCGAGGGACTTTTGAAGCCCGACCTGGTGGAACTGCCGCTCTACTATCCGGTGACGACCGAGATCGACAAGGGCGACGAGGCCTACAAGCGGCAGATCACCGACTTTTACGATGCCTCCGCGGAAGCGGTAGCCGTGCATCTCAAGGCCGGTCGGACCGTCGCCGTTTTGAGCGAGGGCGACCCGCTGTTCTACGGTTCCTACATGCACCTGCACGTGCGGCTCGCAGGCCGGTATCCGGTCGAGGTCATTCCCGGGATCACGGCGATGTCCGGCTGCTGGTCGGTTGCCGGCCTGCCGCTGGTGCAGGGGGATGACGTTCTCTCGGTTCTTCCCGGCACGATGGGCGAGAAGGAGCTTCAGCGCCGCCTCGCCGACACTGAAGCCGCTGTGATCATGAAGGTCGGGCGCAACCTGCCGAAGATCCGCCGCGCCCTTGCGGCGGCAGGCAAGCTCGAAGCTGCCGTCTATGTCGAGCGCGGCACGATGACGAACGCGGCGATGATTCCGCTCGGCGACAAGCCGGACGACGAGGCGCCATATTTTTCGCTGGTCCTGGTTCCCGGTTGGAAGGATCGGCCCGGCTGGAAGGATAGGCCCGGTGCGGAGGGCAGGTCATGACCGGCAAGCTCTTCATCGTGGGCACCGGCCCTGGCAATCCGGCGCAGATGACGCCGGAGGCGCAGGATGCGATTGCCGTTGCGAGCGAATTCTTCGGCTATGGCCCCTATCTCGACCGGCTGCATCTGAGAGCCGACCAGCGCCGGATCGCCTCCGACAATCGCGAAGAGCTGGACCGGGCGAGAGCCGCGCTGACGCGCGCCAGCGCCGGCGTCGATGTCTGCGTCGTCTCCGGCGGCGATCCGGGCATCTTCGCGATGGCCGCCGCCGTCTGCGAGGCGATCGACACGGGGCCGGAGGCGTGGCGGCAGATCGATCTCACGATCACCCCTGGCGTCACCGCCATGCTCGCGGTGGCGGCGCGGATCGGTGCGCCCCTCGGCCACGATTTCTGCGCCATGTCGCTGTCGGACAATCTGAAGCCCTGGGAGGTCATCACCAGGCGGCTGCGGCTCGCGGCGGAAGCGGGACTGGTCATCGCCCTCTACAACCCGATCAGCAAGGCGCGTCCCTGGCAACTCGGCAAGGCCTTCGATGTCCTTCGCGAGGTCCTGCCGCCCCGCGTGCCGGTGATCTTCGGCCGGGCGGCCGGGCGGCCGGACGAGCACATCGCGGTGATGCCGCTCGGCGAAGCCGATGCCGACCGCGCCGACATGGCAACCTGCGTGATCATCGGCTCGCCGGAGACGCGGATCGTTGCCCGTAGCGGCAAACAGGATCTCGTCTACACGCCGCGGTCCTTCACCGGGGATAGGAATTGATGAATGCGTTCGAGCGCCTCATCGCAGGTGGAGACCGTCGGCACATCGGCGGGCTTGTGGCGCTCGACCATCACCACCTCGAGCCCGAGCTTCCGGGCGGCGGCGATTTTGCCGTAGGTGGCGGTGCCGCCGCTGTTCTTGGCGACGATGACATCGATCGCATGCTCTCGGAGCAGCTTGAGCTCGTCCGTCTCGGCGAAGGGGCCGTGCGCGAGGATCGCGGTAGCATCGGGAAGGCTCAGCGGCGGCGTCACCGGATCGACGCTGCGGACGAGATAGCTGTGCTGCGGCGCCTTTTCGAAAAGGAAGGCCTCTTGGCGGCCGATCGCCAGAAAGACGCGGCGCGGCAAGGCGCCAAGGGCCGACACCGCCTCGGCGACGCTTGCGACACGCGCCCAGCGATCACCCGGTTGTGCCTCCCAGGCGGGCCGGCGCAGCGCGAAGAGCGGCGTTCCGGTCGCCGCCGCGGCGGTCGCTGCATTGTGGGAGATCCGCGCCGCAAAGGGATGGGTCGCATCTACCAGCAGGGAAACGTTTTCGAGCTCCAGGAAGACGGCCAGCCCTTCGGCGCCGCCGAAGCCGCCGACGCGCGTTGGCAATGGCTGCGGTCGCGGATCGGCGGTTCGGCCGGCGAGCGAGATCACCGCGTCGTAGCGCGCATCGGCCGCAAGGCGCTCGCCAAGGTGCCGCGCCTCGGTCGTGCCGCCGAGGATCAGGATGCGAGGTCTGCCCGTGGCTGACATGTCGAATAGCGGCTCGGCCATTGTCGCTCCCTGGTTGACCGTCATCGGGATCGGGGAAGATGGTGTAGCCGGTCTCGGCGACGAGGCCAAGCGGCTGATTGCGGCAGCCCCCGTCGTCTTCGGCGGCGTCCGTCATATCGAACTCGCCGCGTCCTTGATCCAGGGCGAGAGCGAAGCTTGGCAAAGCCCCTTTGAGAAATCGGTCGAGGCGATCGCTTCGAGGCGCGGCAGTCCCGTCGTGGTGCTCGCCTCCGGCGATCCCTTCCTCTACGGCGTTGGCGCCACGCTGGCGCGCCGCATCGACGCGAGCGAAATCCGGACGATCCCTGCGCCCTCGGCCTTCAGCCTTGCAGCCTCGCGGCTCGGATGGCCGCTGCAGGACGTGGCAACCGTCTCGCTGCATGGCCGCCCGCTCGACCTCATCCGGCCGCAGCTGCAGCCGGGCGCCCGCGTGCTGGCGCTGACCTCGGACGGGAACGGCCCGGCGGCGCTCGCCGGACTGCTCTGCGAAAGCGGTTTCGGTCGGTCGCCGCTTACCGTGCTCGAAGCGCTTGGCGGGGAACGGGAGCGCATCTCTCGGCACCTTGCCGCGAGCTTCGCGCTGGAAAACATCGCTGCTCTGAACGTCTGCGCGGTCGAGGTCGTCGCCGATGGAAGTGCACGCGTCCTGCCGCTTGCCGGCGGGCTCGACGATGCGCTGTTCGAGCATGACGGCCAGATCACCAAGCGCGAGGTCAGGGCGCTGACGCTCTCGGCGCTGGCACCGCGCAGGGGCGAGCTTCTCTGGGACATCGGCGCTGGCTCCGGCTCGATCGCCATCGAATGGATGCTGGCGAACCCGGCGATGCAGGCGATCGCCATCGAAGCTTCGCCCGAGCGGGCTGCGCGGATCGGCCGCAACGCCGCTCGCTTCGGCGTGCCCGGCCTGACGGTGATCGAGGGGCAGGCGCCGGAAGCGCTTCGCGGGCTCACCCGTCCGGATGTGATCTTCATCGGCGGCGGCGGCAGTGATGCCGGCGTCATGGAGGCGGCGATCGCCGCGCTTCCCTCCGGCGGCCGACTGGTCGCCAACGCCGTGACGACGGAAATGGAAGCGGTGCTGCTTGCCCATCACGCCCGGCTCGGCGGCTCTTTGATCCGGATCGACATCGCCCGCGCGTCGCCGGTCGGCACGATGACGGGCTGGCGCCCGGCCATGCCGGTGACGCAATGGTCCTGGGTCAAGGACTGAGCCGGGAATACTCAAGAGGATAGACAATGACCGTTCACTTCATCGGCGCGGGACCGGGCGCAGCAGACCTCATCACGGTCAGGGGGAGGGACCTGATCGGCCGCTGCCCCATTTGCCTCTATGCCGGCTCGATCGTCTCGCCGGAGCTCCTGCAATTTTGCCCGCCCGGCGCCCGCGTCATCGACACGGCGCCGATGTCGCTCGACGAGATCGAGGCGGAATATGTGCGCGCGGCCGAAGCCGGCGAGGATGTCGCGCGGCTGCATTCCGGCGACCTCTCAGTCTGGAGTGCGGTGGCCGAGCAGATACGGCGGCTAGAGAAACACGATATCGCCTATACGATGACACCGGGCGTGCCTGCCTTCGCCGCCGCCGCGGCGACACTCGGCCGCGAATTGACCATTCCGGCGGTGTCGCAAAGCCTGGTGCTGACGCGCGTTTCCGGCCGTGCATCACCGATGCCGAACAGCGAGACGCTCGCCGCCTTCGGCGCCACCGGCTCGACGCTGGCGATCCACCTCGCCATCCATGCGCTCGACCGCGTCGTCGAGGAACTGACGCCGCTCTACGGCGCCGATTGCCCGGTGGCGATCGTCGTCAAGGCGTCCTGGCCGGATGAGCGCGTCCTGCGCGGCACGCTCGGCGACATTGCCGACCGGGTCGCCGCCGATCCGATCGAGCGCACTGCGCTGATCCTTGTCGGACCGGGGCTGGAAGCATCGGACTTCCGGGAGAGCTCGCTCTACGATCCTGTCTATCAGCGCCGCTTCCGCGGCCGCGAATAGAGCGGCATCATTCGCAGTCCAGTTCCGCGGCGGGCTTCGGCTTGCGCGGGACGTCCTGGCGGTTCTCGACGCGGTCGCGGTAAAGAGCCGCCTGGCCGAGCAGCATCAGCGTCACCGGCGTCGTCACCGTGACGAAGAAGATGATCAGCAGTTCGTGGAAGATCCAGCGGCTCTGCAGCACCGCGAAGCAGAGCATCGAGGCGAGGCAGATAAGAATCGTGCCGCCGCTAGTCGCGATTGTCGGGGCGTGCAGACGGTCGTAGAAGCTCGGCAGGCGCAACAGGCCGAGCGAGCCGATGAGCGTCATCGCGGCTCCGAGAAGCAGCAAGCCGCAGACGGCGATCGCCGCCCAGGCGGGCAGGTCGGCCAGATGGTTCATTCGATCACCTCGCCGCGCATGAGAAATTTCGCGAATGCGATGGAGGAGACGAAACCGATCAGAGCGATGATCAGCGCGGTCTCGAAATAGATCGAGCTGGCGGTGCGGATGCCGAAGGCAAGCAGCATCAGCATCGCGTTGATATAGAGCGTGTCGAGCCCGAGGATGCGGTCCTGGGCGCGGGGTCCCTTGATCATCCGGTAGAGCGCGAAGGCCATCGCCAAAGTGAGCATGACCTGGGCGAGCAGGATCGACCAGACGATTGCAAGCGCGATCATTGAAGTATCTCCTTCAGTCCTGCTGCGTAGCGCTTGACCGTTCGCCGCCACAGATCCTCGTTGTCGATATCGAGCACATGTATGAGCAGGCTCTTGCGGCGCCGGTCGTATTCGAGCCAGGCGGTGCCAGGCGTCGCCGTCAGGATGCAGGCGAGCAGCGCCAGCGCGTTCTCGTTTTCCAGATCGACGTCGACGCTCATGAAACCGGTGTTCGCCGGCCTGCCCCGAGCCCGCAGGATGATCCCCGCAACGGCGATATTCGAACGAACAACGTCGGCGACGACCGCGAGCGCAAGGCCTCCCATGAGGCTTAGACGGTGCAGCCGCGATCGGGTCGGCTGCAGCTTCACCATGACCCAGCCGAGCAACGCGCTCAGGAAGCCGCCGACGATGATCGAGCCGGGCGCAACCGATTGGTTGAGCAACAACCACATGAAGAAGAGGGCAAGCGAAAACAGCGGGTAAGGAAGCCAGGCACGCATCGCTACTCTCCTCCCGCCCGGGGCGCGGAAAGGACCCGCTCGCTATGGACGAGGGGAGCAAGCAGATCGTCGGCGGTCGCCTGCATGTATCGCATCGCGGGGCCGGCCTGAAAGCTCAGGAAGACGCAGGCGGCGAGCAGGATGGCAACTGGCGTGATCTCGATGACGACGACGCGCGGTATGGTTCCCTCGATCGACGCCCAGAAGGTGCGGATGCCGACACGGTTCAGGGCGATCATGGCGGCGAGGCCCGAAAGGATGAGAAGTGCCACATAGATCCAGTCCGCGGCGGAAATCGCGATCGCCTGGTTCGCCTCGGGCACGTTGAAGAGCCCGCGCAGCAGTGCGAATTTGGCGATGAAACCCGAAAGCGGCGGCAGGCCTGACAGGAGAATGGCGCAGAGGCAGAAGCAGAGGCCGAGAATGGCCATCGTGCCCGGAATGGCGACGCCCACTTCCTCCTCTTCCTCATTCTCGTCGAAGTCGCCATAGGCTTCCATCGTCACCGCCAGAACGTCGGCGCCGGCATCGCGGCCGCGTTCGACGAGTTCGATGAGCAGAAAGAAGGCGGCGATCGTCAGCGTCGAGCTGACCAGATAGAGAAGCGCGCCGGCGAGCATTTCCGGTCGTCCGAGGCCGATCGCCGCAAGCAGCGTGCCCGAAGAGACGAGCACGGAATAGGCGGCGAGCCGGCCCATGGCCTGCGAAGCCAGCACGCCGATGGTGCCGAAGGCGATCGTCAGCATGCCGCCGGTCAGAAGCCAATCCTGGCCGAAACCGGCCGATGCGCCGGCGGCCGTGCCGAAGACGAGCATGTGCAGGCGGAGGATGACGTAGATGCCCACTTTCGTAAGTATGGCGAACACAGCGGCGACCGGCGGGGTCGCCGCTGCATAGGCCGCCGGCAGCCAGAAGCTCAGCGGCCACATGCCGGCCTTGACGACAAAGGCGACGCCGAGCACCGCGGCGCCGGTTTCGACGAGCCGCCGGCTTTCCGGCGCGAGCGTGGCAAGCTTCGTCGCGAGATCCGCCATATTGAGCGTACCAGTGGTACCGTAGATCAGGCTGACGCCGATCAGGAACAGCGAAGAGGCGGCGAGATTGATGGCGACATAGTGCAGCCCGGCTTTGACGCGCAACGGGCCCGAGCCGTGCAGCAGCAGTCCGTAGGAAGCCGCAAGCATCATCTCGAAGAACACGAAGAGGTTGAACAGGTCGCCCGTCAGGAAGGCGCCGTTGAGACCGGCGACGAGCAGCTGGAACAGCGAGTGGAAATGGTGACCGGCCGTGTGCCAGCGGGCCATCGAATAGGCCTGGGCGGCAAGCGCCAGGCCGCTCGCAAGGCAGAGCATCAGCGCCGACAGCCGGTCGAGGACGAGGACGATGCCGAACGGCGCCGGCCAGTTGCCGAGCTGGTAGACGCCGGCGCCCGGCAGGCTGCCTTCGCCTGCCGCCGCAAGCCGCATCAGGATCATCGTGACGATGAAGACGACGAGCGTCGATGCGAAGCCGATCGCTCCCTTCAGCGTGCGCTCACGCTCGTCGATCGGGATCAGCATCGCCGCGACGGCAAGCGGCAGCAGGATCGGCAGGATTAGAAGATGGTGCAGCCAATCAGTCACCGCGCGGCGGCTCCCTTCCGTCGACATGGTCGGTGCCGGTGAAGCCGCGTGACGCGAGCAGCACGACGAGAAAGAGCGCGGTCATCGCGAAGCCGATGACGATCGCGGTCAGAACGAGGGCCTGCGGCACGGGATCGGTGTAGCGCAAGAGGTCGCCCGCGCCGCCGGGTTCGAGCACCGGCGGCGCGTTTACCCGGAGCCTCCCCATGCTGAAGATGAAGAGGTTGACCGCATAGGAGAGCAGCGCAAGTCCGACGATCACCTGATAGGTGCGTGGTCGCAGCAGAAGATAGACGCCCGATGCGGCGAGGGCGCCGATGCCGGCGGAGAGAATGAGCTCCATTATTGTGCCGCCTCCCTTTCAGGTCGCGCGGCCCGCGCATGGGCGCGCGCTGCGCGGCGGACCGACTGGTGCGCCAGCGCAATAAGCATCAGCACCGTGGCGCCGAGCACCAGAGAGAAGACGCCGAGGTCGAAGAGGATGGCGCTTGCGAGCGGAACCTTGCCGATGACCGGCAGGGTGGCATATTCGGCGCGCGATGTCAGGAACGGATAGCCGAAGAGCCAGGATCCGACGCCCGTCGCCAGGGCGACGAGCAGACCGATGCTCATCCAGCGAAGCGGGTGGATGCGCAGCCGCTCCTCCACCCAGCGGGTGCCGCCCGACATATATTGCAGGATGAAGCCGATCGACATGGCAATTCCGGCGGCAAAGCCGCCGCCCGGCAGGTCGTGGCCGCGCAGGAACAGATAGGCGGCGAGCATGCCGGTGACCGGGAACATCCAGCGCATGATCACCGAAGGGATGTGTAGATATTCAGCGACGCTGTCGCCCGCGGTCCGCTCCGGATGATCGTCGTCATAGGCGTTCTGCACTCGTTGCTGTTCGGGCGATTCCAGACTGTCCAGGTGCGGGCGGAAGCGCAGCAGCAGCGCAAAGACCGTGAGCGCGACGATGCAGAGGACGGCGATCTCCCCGAGGGTGTCGAAGCCGCGGAAATCCACCAGGATGACGTTGACGACATTCGTGCCGCCGCCCTCGTGATAGGCCTGCCCGAGGAAGTAGCCGGCGATGGTCTCCGGTACCAGGGGCCGGGTCATCACCGTGTAGGCTACCAGCGCCACGCCGCCGCCCGCCATGGTGGCGAGCAGGAAGTCGCGCAGGCGCCGGAAGCGGACCTTCAGCGGAATATCCGCCGTCGCGGGCTCCTCGATGCGCTTCGGCAGCCAGCGCAGGCCGAGCAGGATGAGCACCGTGGTGACGATCTCGACGAGAAGCTGGGTGACGGCAAGGTCGGGAGCAGACAGCCAGACGAAGGTGAGGCAGGTGACGAGCCCGGCACCGCCGAGCAGTACGAGCGATGCCAAACGGTGGAATTTCGCCAGGATGGCCGAGCCGACTGCGCAGGCGATGCCGACACCCCAAAGCAGGGCGAAGGCCGGATCGATGCCGCGGACGACGAGCGGCGGCAGCCGAAAGCCGCCGATCGCGAGGGGCAAGGCACCGGCGAGGAGCGCCAGGAACACCAGGAGCCGCATCTGCGGCTGCAGATGGCGGGTGCCGAGGCGCTGCTCGAGCGAGCGGGCCCATTTCCACGACAGCGTCACCAGGACACGCTCAAAGATGCGCTGTCCCTGGAGCAGGCGGAAGACAGGCGGACCCTCAATGCCCGTCGCGAGATAGGAGCGCATCAGGAAATAGAGGCCGACGCCGCCCGACAGCGCCACGAAGCTCATGATCAGCGGAATGTTCAGGCCGTGCCAGACGGCAAGGCTGTAGCTCGGCGTATCCTCGCGCAGGATCGAAATCACGGCGGCGTCGAGGAAGGGCCCGATCGTTTGCGCCGGAATGATCCCGACGACCAGGCAGGCGAGCACCAGGAAATCGACGGGGGCGCGCATCCAGCGCGGCGGCTCGTGCGGTTTCTTCGGCAGGTCGGACGGCAGCGGCCCGAAGAAGACGCTGTGAATGAAGCGCAGCGAGTAGGTGACCGCAAACATGCTTGCAATCGTCGCGACATAGGGCGTTGCGGTGTCGAGCGCGCTGACGAGATGCGTTTCGATCGCCTCGGCGAAGAACATTTCCTTCGACAGGAAGCCGTTGAGCAGAGGCACGCCGGCCATGGCGGCACTCGCCACCATGGCGAGCGTCGCGGTGATCGGCATGTAGTGAAAAAGTCCGCTCAGCCGGCGCATGTCGCGCGTGCCGGTTTCATGGTCGATGATGCCGGCGGCCATGAATAGTGAGGCCTTGAAGGTCGCGTGATTGACGATATGGAAGACCGCGGCGACGGCGGCCAGCGGGCTGCCGAGGCTCAGGAGAACGGTGATCAGCCCGAGATGGCTGATCGTCGAATAGGCGAGCAGCCCCTTCAAATCCTGCTGGAAGATCGCAAAATAGGCGCCGAGCAGCAGGGTCGTCAGTCCTGCAAGACCGACGATCCAGAACCAGGCCTCCGTGCCGGCCATCACCGGCCAAAGCCGCGCCAGCAGGAAAACGCCGGCCTTCACCATCGTCGCCGAATGCAGATAGGCGGAAACCGGCGTCGGTGCGGCCATGGCATGCGGCAGCCAGAAATGAAAGGGAAATTGCGCGCTCTTCGTCAGGGCGCCGAGCAGGACGAGAACCAGGATCGCGTTGTAGAGCGGATCGTTGCGGATCGCCTCGCCCGAGGCGAGCACGGTGTCGAGATCGTAGCTGCCGACGGCGCGTCCGATCAGGAGCAGGCCGACGAGCATCGCAAGGCCGCCCATGCCTGTCATCGTCAGTGCGATACGCGCGCCATCGCGGGCATGCGCGTTGTGATGCCAGTAGCCGATCAGCAGGAACGAAACGATACTCGTCATTTCCCAGAAGACCGCGAGCAGGATCAGGTTGCCGGAAAGCACGACGCCGAGCATCGATCCCATGAAGGCGAGAAACAGCGCGAAGAAGCGCGGCACCGGGTCTTCCTCGGCCATGTAATAGCGGGCGTAGAGGACGACCAAGAAGCCTATTGCGGTAATGAGCGCCGAAAAAAGCCAGGCAAACCCGTCCATGCGCAATTTGAAGTTCAACCCGAGTTCGGGGATCCAGTCGATCTCGAAGCGAAGCACGCCGCCGGTGGCGACGAAGGGATAGAGGCCGGCGGTCACCAGGAAGCAGATGAGGGCGATCGCGCCAGCGAACCAGGCCGTGGCGCCGCGTTGATCGGACGGAAAGAAGATTGCGAGGAGGCTTCCCCCGAATGGGGCGAGAATGAAGACTGACAGCAATTTTTCCGCGTATTCGATCGTTCAGCCCTCTCGGTCTCGGGGTCTCGGAGATTGGAACGGCTGGTTCCGATGGGACGGCCGCCGAAGCAACGGTCACCAGGCATGCCCGGATGATCCGCGAAGCGGCAGAGGCATATGTTTTTATGACTTTTTTGCGCTCTACTGCCAAGCCTTCCGGCAGAGAAAAACACGGCCGTCCGGCGAGACAAATGCCCCGGAGCAGAGCGCCGCGTTTCCGAGGGAGCCCTAGGCGGCGCGCCACTTCCGCTCGAAGACGAAGGCCGCGAGATCGTTGGCGCTCATCGGCCGGGCGAAGGCATAGCCCTGCAGCCCGTGGCAGCCGAGTTGTTTGAGGATGGCGGCGTGTTCGAGCGTCTCGACGCCCTCGGCAATCACTTCTATGCCGAGCGAGGTGCCGATATCGATGATCGATTCGACCAGCCGGCGCTCCTGGGGTGACACGAGAATGGGCAGCACCAGTTGCCGGTCGATCTTCAGGCGGCGCGGCGTCAGCTTCAACAGGCTGAGGATGGAGGCGTAGCCGGTGCCGAAATCGTCGATCTCTATGTCGATGCCGAGTTCTTTGATGCGTCTGATGTTCGACAGCAGCGTCGTGTCGTTCTCGTCGAAAGAGATCGATTCGAGCAGTTCGAAGGAAAGCCGGCCCTCGGGTATCCGCATCTGCTCCAGCCGCTCGATCAGCCCCTCGTCGCGCAGGCGCGAATAGGAAAGATTGACCGACACCTTGGGGATGCGGATGCCGTTTGCCTCCCAGCGGCAGATCTGGAACAGCGCCTGTTCGAGGATCGCCTGGTCGATGGCTGCGACCACGTTGATGTCCTCGGCTGTCTTCAGGAAGGCATGCGGCCCGATCAGCCCCTTGGTCGGATGATCCCATCGCGCCAGCGCTTCGACGCCGATGACCTCCAGCGTCGCCGGGCAAAATTGCGGCTGGAAATGGGCGACGAATTCGTTCTGCTCAAGACCGCGAAGGATCTCATCGGCCGTCTGCTTCGTCTGGAACACGGCGGTCTTGAGCGCGCCGGTGAAGGTTTCGTGCCGGTTGCGGCCGCGCCTCTTCGCCTCGTAGAGGGCGATGTCGGCATTGACGAGGATGTGGGCGAGCTCGTCGGTCGCGGCGGCCTGGGCGGCGATGCCGATGCTGACGCCGATGCGGCATTCCTGGTCCTTGTAGCGAACTGGCGTGCTCATCGCCTCGATGATGCCCGAGGCGAGCGCCGCATCTTCCTCGGCGTTGCCGCCGGCACGAATGATGACGAACTCGTCGCCACCGATCCGCGCGACGAAGTCGTTCTCCCGCGCGCTCGAGCGCAGCAGTCCGGCGGCGTGCCTGAGAATCTCGTCGCCCGCAGCATGGCCCATGGTGTCGTTGATCTGCTTGAAACGGTCGAGATCGATATGGAAGATGCTGATCCTGTCCTTGGCGTCGAAGTGCCGCGTCCGGTCGCCAAGGATCTGGTCGAGGAAGCGTCGGTTCGGGAGTCCTGTCAGCGGGTCGTGCAGCGCGTTGAATTCCATCCGGTGCCGCGCCGCCTCCAGTTCGGCGCTATGCGCCTCGGCGAGGCGCTTGGCTTCCGAGAGTCTTGCCCGCGTTTCGACGTCGGCCGTCACGTCCCAGTTGACGCCGATGATCTTGCGGCTGCCGCCGGCGCCGATGTGAACCGAGCCGCTGGCGCGGATGTATCGGATGTCGCCGCCGGGCAGACGAATGCGGAATTCGGAATTATAGGCGCCGCCGCTTGCGACCGTCTTGGCGTATTCCGCCTTGGCGCGGGGAAGATCGTCGGGATGCAGCGCCTCTTTCCAGTCGTCGAAGGTTTCGCGGATAGAGGGGCCGACGCCGTAGAGCTCCTTCATGCGGTTGTCCCACAGCAGCTTGCCGGTGTCGATATCGAGTTCCCAGATGCCGATCTTGGACGTGTCGAGCGCAATCTTCAGGCGATGCGAAAGTTCGAGCAGTTGATCTTTGCTCTGCCGCAGGGCGCGGATATTTCGCTGGCGTTCCGTCGTCAGATAACCCGTGATGATCATCGGAACGACGATCATCAGGCCCCCGAGCATGATCAGGAGGCGGACCTGCAGGGCATTGTCCGGCGTCGGCGGCCATCCGCCCTTCGGTATCGCCGCCATCCGCCAGGAGCCGCCCGGCAGCGTCACGTCCACCTCCACCGGCGCCTTTCCGAAGATCGCCGGATCGCCGAAGAAAATCGCGCCATCGCGTCCCTGACCGTCACGGCCAGCAATGGCGATGTCGATACCGAGGGCCGAGGAGACGAGGCCACTGTCGCGATAGAGCTGGTCGATGTCGATGACCGCTGACACCAGGCCCCAGAAGCGCTTGCCGCCGCCGGCATTGGCCGTCACCGGAAAGCGGCCGATCAATCCGCGTCCGCCCTGGACGAGATCGACCGGCCCGGCAAGCACCATCTTCCCGCTTGCCACCACACGCATGACGGACTCGCGTTGCTTGTCGTTGTTGCGGTAGTTCAGGCCGATCGCCTTCTCGTTGCCCGCCAGCGGGTAGACCATCGAGACGATGAGATTGGGCGCTGCGGCGAGGTTGCGCAGTTGCGAGCGCTCGCTGAAGATGCTCTGCGCAAGTCCGCTGAAGCGCTGCTGGTGCATGTCGGGCTCGGTTGCAATCGTGCCGATCAGGCCGCGAACGAGCTGGATATTGCCGTTGACGCTGCTCTCCAGGCGCGAGCGTATCGGATTGAGTTCGTCCGCCACCTCGGAGCGCAGACGTGCTTCGAAAACGACCCGGTTCTGATTGTCGGCGAGAATCCCGGCAATCAGCACGACGAAGGTGGCGATCAGCGCCGGGACGTAATTGAGCGTCAGAATCCGCGAGAGCCGGTATTTCCTGAAATATTGACCGTTTATTTTTGCCACAAGACGACCCTGCGAATGCGGACGGCGAGATAGACAGCCCGAATATTCCAAACTCTCCTTAATAATTCTTCATTCGGAACCGCTGAAATAGGCGAGGGCGGGAAACCGCGGTTCTAACCTTTCATGCCGAGCATCGCCTGCAGTGTCTCCAGCCTGTCGGCCTCCCGCGGCAGTTTGTCTGGTCTCAGCCGGGCGATGCGCGGGAAACGCATGGCGACACCCGATTTGTGGCGGGTCGAGCGGTTCAGCCCTTCGAAGGCCACTTCGACGACAAAGCCGGCGTCCGGTTCGGCGCGGACCGCGCGCACCGGGCCGAAGCGCTCGACCGTGTTGTCGCGCACATAGCGGTCGAGTACCTCCAGTTCGGCATCGGTAAAGCCGAAATAGGCCTTGCCGACGGGAACCAGGGCCATGCCGCCTTCTGCCTCCGTCCAGACGCCGAAGGTGAAATCCGAATAGTAGCTCGAGCGCTTGCCGTGGCCGCGCTGGGCGTACATCAGCACCGCGTCAATGTTGAAGGGCGCGCGTTTCCACTTGAACCAGGGGCCTTTCATCCGTCCGGCCAGATAGGGCGAGTCGAGCCGCTTCAGCATGACGCCCTCGATAACCGGATCCGGGGGATCCGAGCGCAGCCGGTCCAGTTCCTCCCAGGTCGAGAAGGGCACGAGCGGCGAAAGATCGAAGTGCTGTGGCGAAGCGGCTTCGATCAAGGCGGCCAGGGCTTGGCGGCGGACGTGGAAGGGTTCGGGCCGCATGTCGCGTTCGCCCGAAAAGAGGATGTCGTAACCGCGAATAAAGGCCGGAAAATCCTCGAGAAGCTTGCGGTTGACGGACTTTCTATTCAGCCGCTGCTGCAGGTCCCCGAACGTGGCGGTGGCGCGATTGGTGCGCATCGTTCCGCCGACCAGCAGCTCGCCGTCAATCACGCCGGCAATGTCGGCGGCCTCGATGATCTCCGGGAAAGCGCCGGATATTTCGTCGCCGCTGCGGGAATAGAGACGCCGCACCCCGCCGATATTGGCGAGCTGGACGCGGATGCCGTCCCATTTCCATTCGGCGGCGAAGTCGGCCGGATTCAGTCCTTCTAGATCGCCCTCGCCGATTGGAGGCGCGAGCATCACCGAGTGAAAGACGGCCGGCGTGGTGAGAACGGGCATCTCCGCTTCGCCGGAAAGCCACAGAAAGAGCGGCAGGTAAGGCGGCGAAAGCCCGTGCCACAAGGTTTCGATCTCGGCGATGTCCCTGCCGCCCAGGTCGGCGAGCGCCTGCTTGGCGAGCCGCGCCGAGACGCCGATCCGTAAACCCCCGGTGACGAGCTTCAGAAAGGCGAAACGGCCGGCGGTGTCGAGCCGGTCGAGCATGTCGCGGACGAGCGAGCGTACCTCGGAACGTCCCGCCCGCTGAAGCCGTTCGACGACCTCGCCAAGCGGAATGTCCTCGGGAACGACTCCCTGCTGCGGTTCCCAGGCCAGCGACACCGTCTCGGCGAGATCGCCGACATAGTCATAGGAATAATGGAACAGCACCTCGTCCATACGCTCGAGCAAGAGGTCGCGGATCAAGGCAGGCTTCACCGTGTTGAATGAAAGCGTGCCGCCGATCGCCGCGAGTGCATAGCCGCGGCTTGGATCGGGGGTGCTGCGGAAATAGTCGGCAAGCAGCCTGATCTTGGCGTTTCGCTGCGGCGTCAGGACGAGGCGGCCGAGCAGTTCGGCGAAGGCTTTCATCCGTCACTCCCCCTCGTCGTCGTAGCCGACGAGATGCAGCGGTCGCGCCGGAATGCCCTGCAATTCGCACCAGCGCACCAGGGCTTCCTCACGGCCATGCGTCACCCAGACTTCGGCCGGGGCGATCTCGCGTATGGTGCCGGTCAGTTCGGCCCAGTCGCAATGGTCGGAGATGACGAGCGGCAGTTCGACGCCGCGCTGCTTGGCGCGCTGGCGAATGAGCATCCAACCTGAAGCAAAGACGGCGACGGGCTCGGCGAAGCGTCGCGCCCAGCGGTCGGCAAAGGCTGAAGGCGGGCCGATGACGATCCCGCCGGCGAAATCCGGCCTCTTGTCGCCGGCAAGGGTGGCCGGCCGGATATCGCCGAGGTCGATACCCTCGGCCTGGTAATATTCGCAGAGCTTGGCAAGCGCGCCGTGGATATGGATCGGTTCGTCGTAGCCTTGCTGGCGAAGTAGCGCGATCACCCGTTGCGCCTTGCCGAGCGCGTAAGCGCCGACGACATGGGCACGTTCGGGAAATTGCTTCAGCGATGCAAGAAGCCGGGCGGTCTCCGCCCGGTCGTCCGGATGGTGGAAGACCGGCAGGCCGAAGGTCGCCTCGGTAATGAAGACATCGCAGGGGACGGGCTCGAAAGTGGGGCAGGTCGGGTCGGGCCGCCGCTTGTAGTCGCCCGAAACGACGATCCGCTTCCCACCCGCCTCAACCGAAATTTGCGCCGAGCCGAGCACATGGCCGGCCGGATGAAAGCAGACCCGGACGCCGTCGATCGCGATCGTTTCGCCGAGCCGGGCGATTTCGCTTTCACCGCAAAAGCCGTCGCCGTAGCGGATGCGCATGATGTCGAGCGTTTCGCGTGTCGCAAGCACGCGGCCATGTCCGGCGCGGGCATGATCGGAATGGCCATGGGTGATCAGCGCCCTTTCGACCGGCTGAACCGGATCGATGTAGAAGTTTCCCTTCTCGCAATAGAGTCCCTTTGGAGCGGGATAGAGCAATGATTCCGGCTTCATGCAGACAAAGATAGCTGGCGGTCGACGGTCTGCCAGCTATCCGCCGCAAGTTTTTCGTCGGCTGAGAAAGACCGAGGGCTATCGACCGTGCGCCAGCGTATCGCCGATCAGCTTCAGCACCGCCTCGGCATCGATGCCGATGCAGGCCTTTTGGCTCGGCAGATTGTCCCAGGCATTCGGCGGGAAAAGCCGCCCGTCCGGCTTCTGGATCGTCTGGCCGTCGGCGATGCCGCCGCAGAGCACGCGGATCGGCCCGCTGCGGGTGCGGAACAGATCCGGGGCGACGACATAGGCGCAGGCGCAGCTGTCGTGCACGACCATGCCGTCATCGACATGCTGCTCGTAGAAGACGATGTAGAACTGCGAAATGTCGGCGAGGAGTTTTGCCGCCTTGCCGCCACGTTCGGCGATGTCGGCGAGCGTGGCGCGGGTCATCACCGTTTGCGACGTCACGTCGAGGCCGATCACCGCCACCGGCCATTGTGCAGTCATCACCACGTCGGCCGCCTCCGGGTCTCCATGGATATTGGCCTCGGCGGCCGGGGTGATGTTGCCGGGAACGTCGAAGGCGCCGCCCATGATCACCACGGCCTTGACGAGGCCGGCAATATCCGGGTCTTCGCGCAGCGCACGTGCCAGATTGGTCATGCGGCCGACGGCCACGAGCGTCACCTCACCGGGATTGGCGCGCACCGTGTCGATGATAAAGCGATGGGCCGGCCGGGGGTCGAGCGGCAGGTCGATCACGTCCGGCACGTCGATATTGCCGAGGCCATCGTGGCCGTGGATGCCGGTCGGCCAATCGATATGCGGCCGGTCGGGATTGAACATCTCGCCGAGGCCCTTGGCGACCGGGGCTGCAATTCCCCAGGCCTGCTTGAGAAAGAGCGCGTTGCGCGTCGTCGTCTCGATGGAGGCATTGCCGAACACCGAGGTGATGCCGATGAGGTCGATTTCCGGGTGCCGGTGCAGGAAGAGAAGCGCCATGGCGTCGTCGACGCCGGGATCCGTATCGAAAATAACCTTGTGCATAGCGTCTTCCTTCTTGGGGATATCGGGCCCATTTGCCTGAACCTGGTCCTGCGTGCTGGCGGCAATGGACAAGCTGCGGGCGAAAGTCAATCGATCGATTTCGCTCAGCTTATTGAAAGCGGCGGATGCTGAAGGGTTCGAGGTCGGTGCCGGCCCGGTTGGAAAGGAGGGCGGCGATCCTTGCGCCGGTGATCGCCGAGAGCGTCAGGCCGAGATGGCCGTGGCCGAAGGCCATGGCGATGCGGGGATCGGACGGATGAAGGCCGATGACCGGCACCGAATCCGGTGTCGAAGGGCGCCTGCCCATCCATTCCTTGCCGCCGCTCTCCGGCAGGGCCGGCACATAACGGCGCATCTTCCGGCGCATGGCGGCGGCGCGCGCATAGTTCGGCGGCGCCTCCGGCCGCGCCAGTTCAACCGCACCGCCGATGCGCAGGGCGTTGGCAAGCGGGGTCGCCACGAAGCCGTGCTCGGCAAAGAAGATCGGCATTTCCAGCGTCACCGGTGGATCAGCGAAGGTGGTGTTGTAGCCGCGCTCCGTTTCCAACAGCACCTTCAGCCCAAGCTTGCGGACGAGGGTGCGTGACCACACGCCGGCGGCGATCACCACCTTGTCGAAGGCCTGCCGGTCGCCGTTGTCGGCGACTATGGTGATCCCCTCGGTGCTTGGCTGCACGGCCTCGACGCCGGCTTCGACGAGCGTGCCCTGTTGCCTGACATGGTGTTGCAGATCGCGCAGCAGTTTGAGCGGATCGGGAAACGTCTGGTATCCGCTGCTGAAGACGCCGCCGGCGAAGGCGCCCTCTAGCGCGGGGACGCGGCCGCGGGCGGCGCGGGCGTCGAGGCGTTCGACGGCAAAGCCGAGCAGCCGGGCGGTCGCCTGCTCGTGCCGGAACGCGGCCTCGAGGGCAGTCTCGCTGTCGAAGATCGTCAGCGCCCCGGTCGGTTTCATATGGCCGGAAATGCCGCAGAGCCTCGTCATTGCCTGATGCGCGGCGAGAGCTTCACGCATCAGGCCGAGCAGGGCCCGACGGGAGCGTTCCACCTGGGCGGGCCGAGCCGCAAGAAGCAAATGCAAGAGCCATGGCGTCAAGGCCGCCAGATCCTGCCAGCGCAGCGTCAGGGGTCCGAGCGGGTCGATCAGCCATTTCGGGGCTGCGAACAGCATTTCGGGGCGGGCCATCGGATCGATCTCCGGAACCGCGAGGATGCCGGCGTTGCCGACGGAGGCAGGCAGGCCGTCGACGTCCTTTTCGAACACGGTGACCGCGTGACCTTCGGCGATCAGATGGACCGCCGAGGCGCAGCCGATGATACCCGCTCCGACGATTCCGATGCGCGCCATGATCTCCCCCGTCTTCAAAATCAAGAAATGACGCTTCGTTTTTAGTGATGACGGGCAGGAGAGCAAGTGTCCTGCATCCGTCCGCTTAAACTTTCCGAAAGGGTGTTTCGCCTATCTTCAGAGGCGTTCTGGCTTTTCTTGTATTTGCGTCCGCAGCGGAGCCGCCTGTGAAGGCTATTTTGAGTAAACTGCGCCCTTCGAAGCGGCTCGTGGTCATCCTTGCCGCGGCCTTTGCCGTTTCGGCCGCGTCCGGCGGTGCCGCCGTCTATGTGGGGCGCGACAGGCTCGTCGCGCGGCTCTCGGAGCCTTCCGCTTCCGGTCTCGAATGCACGGCGCTTCGGACGCTGAAGCTCGACCACCGCGGCCAGCGCTGGATCCGCATGCATGTGAAGACCGACAGCGCGGCTGGCCCGGAGCGCGTCCGCACGGCGCTACGCGTCGTCGGCGCACTCGCAAAGAAGGAAAAGGCCGACCTCTACCAGGTCGTCGTGCTCGATACGGCAGGTCCGGAGGAGCGCGCTGCGGCGCGTGGTGCCGCGATCGGTGCCGAAGTGCTTTTCGCGCCCGGTCCGCAGAGTGTGAAGGGCATGGACGAACCGTTCCATGCTTCCTACAACGACGGCATGGCCAATCCGGGCGGCATGTTCCATGGCAAGCTCGTGAGCCTCGGTCTCGACGAGGTTCGTGCCATTATGGCCAAGATGGACGATCACTCGCCCTGCATCGATCCGGCTGCGGCCGACGCGGAAGGCGCGGAGGCTCCGGCCGTGTCGGAAGCGAGCGAGCATCCGGCCAAGACTGCCGAGGCGCATGGCGGGCATTGAGCCGCCCGCAAAACTTCCCCATCAAAGGAAAAGCCCACCGCTAACGCGATGGGCTCAATGCTGTCCGGCATCTGCTTATCAGCTCAATCGGCCTTGTGGCGCCGGGCCGGGAAGAGAATGATGTCGCGGATCGACGGCGAGTTGGTGAGCAGCATGATCAGCCGGTCGACGCCGATGCCTAAGCCGCCGGCGGGCGGCATGCCCTGGTCCATCGCGTCGAGGAAGTCCTCGTCGAGCGTCTTTTCCTTTTCGCCGCGGGCGTGGGCCTGTTCCATCTGCTCGACCATGCGGGCGCGCTGTTCGACCGGGTCGTTGAGCTCGGAGAAGGCGTTCCCGATCTCCCAGCCGTTGCAATAGGTCTCGAAGCGCTCGACGAGCCGCGGCTCGCCCGGCACCTCCTTGGCGAAGGGCGAGATATCCTTCGGGAAATGGATGACGTGGGCCGGCTGGATCAGCGTCGCTTCGACCTTCTCCTCGAAGATGAAGGCGAGCACTTCGCCCCAGGTCGCATCCTTCTCGACCTCGATCCCGGCATTGCGGGCCGCCTGGCGGGCTTCCTCGTCGCTCCGGATCGCAAGGAAATCGATGCCGGTCGCGTCCTTGACGGCCTCCGGCATGGAGACGCGCGGGAAGGGACCCTTGAAGGAGAGCTGCTTGTCGCCGAATTCGAACTCGGTCTTGCCGTGGACGGCGAGGGCGAGCTTTTCGAACATGCGCTCGACGAGGCCCATCATGTCCTCGTAGTCCGCATAGGCCCAATAGCACTCCATCATGGTGAATTCCGGATTGTGCCGGGTGGAGACGCCTTCGTTGCGGAAGTTGCGGTTGATCTCGAAGACCTTGTCGGTGAGCCCGGAAACGAGCACGCGCTTCAGGTAAAGCTCGGGCGCGATGCGCAGATACATGTCGAGCTTCAGCGTGTTGTGATGCGTCTTGAAAGGCTCGGCCGTGGCGCCGCCATAGATCGGCTGCAGCATCGGCGTCTCGACTTCCATGAAACCTTCGTCCTCAAGGAAGCGGCGAATGCCGGAGACGATGCGGCTTCGCTGCTGGAAGCGCAGCTTCGATTCTTCGTTGACCATGATGTCGAGGTAGCGCTTGCGGTAGCGCGTCTCGATGTCGGCAAGCCCGTGATACTTCTCCGGCATCGGCAGGAGCGACTTGCAGAGCATGGTGATTTCCTTGGCGTTCACCGTCAGCTCGCCGCGCTTGGTGCGGCGCACCTCGCCGGTGACGCCGACGATGTCCCCGAGATCGATCATCGGCAGCAGCGCGCGCGCCTCCTCCGGCGCCGTGTCCTTGTGCGAGAAGATCTGGATCTTGCCGGAGGCGTCATGGATGTCCATGAACATGCCGGAATTGCGCGAGGAGAAGACGCGGCCGGCGACCGTCACCAGGTCGCCGCTTTCCGTGTCCGGCTCGAGCCCGGCATATTTTTCGGCGAGTTCCGCATTGGTGAGCGTGCGGTGGAAATGCGCCGGATAGACGTCGCCGATCTGCGTGCGCAAGAGGTCGAGCTTCTGGGCGCGCACTTCGGTCGCGTCGGAGGAAAGGCCGGCGGTTTCTGTCTTCTCGTTCATGGTTATCGTCCTTACTTTCCGCTGCCAACCATGGAGGCGACCACCTGTGCCGCCACCTTGAGCCGCTGGCGCACCACAGCACGGCCGAGCAGCTCCATCGAATCGAAGAGCGGCAGCGAACGCTGCGAACCGGAGACGGCGACGAAGAGCGGCGAGACGACGGCCTTGAGCTTCTTGCCCATCCGCTCGGCGCTGGCGCGCAGTTCGGCCTCAATGGACTCCTTGTTCCATTCGAGGATCTTTTCGAGGTCCGGCTGAACGGTGTTGAGGACTTCGAGCATCTCCTCGGGCGAGGCCTTCACGCCGGCAAAGGCGGCCGGCTGCAGGCCGAGATCGGACTTGAAGAGGAAGGCGGCCAGATCCGGCAGCTCGCCGAGCTTCGAGATGCGCGACTGCGAGAGCTTCAGGCCCTCCTTGAGACGTTCGTTTTCGGACGCCCAGGCGAAGACTCGCGCGGCAAACTCGTCTTCCGAGAGCTTCTCGCGGATCCAGCGGGCGTTCAGCCAATCGAGCTTCTGAATGTCGAAGATCGCGCCGGCCTTCGACAGGTTTTCCGGGTCGAACTTGTCCGCCAGTTCCTCGATCGTCAGCAGTTCTTCGCCCTCGGCGATCTGGATGAAGAACAGGCCGAGGAAGTTCATCAGCGCTTCCGGAAGATAGCCGAGCGCCGTGTAATAGGAGATCGAGGTCGGGTTCTTGCGCTTCGACAGCTTCGACTTGTCGGCATTGCGCATGAGCGACAGATGCATGAACTTCGGCGGCTCGAGGCCTAGATACTGATAGATCAGGATGTGCTTCGGCACCGAGGCGAGCCACTCCTCGCCGCGCGCGACATGGGTGATCTTCATCATATGATCGTCAACGACATTCGCCATATGATAGGTCGGCATGCCGTCTGCCTTGAGCAGCACCTGCATGTCGACCGCATCCCACGGGATCTCGACATCGCCATAGACGCCGTCGTGGAACTTGCAGGAGCCCTCGGTCGGGATCTTCATGCGCACGACATGCGGCTCGCCGGCGGCGACGCGGGAGGTGACTTCCTCGGCCGACAGGCTCAGGCACAGGCCGTCATACTTCGGCGGCTTGCCGGCGGCGCGCTGTGCCTCGCGCATCTGCTCCAGCCGCTCGGGCGTGCAGAAGCAGCGGAAGCCGTGGCCGTTCTCGACGATTTTCTCGACATAGGGCTTGTAGAGGTCCTTGCGGTCGCTCTGGCGATAGGGGCCGTAGGGGCCGCCGATATCCGGACCTTCCGACCATGTGAGCCCGCACCATTTCAGCGCATCGAGCACCTTCTTCTCGAATTCCGGCGTCGAGCGCGTCGCGTCGGTATCCTCGATGCGCAGGATGAATTCGCCGCCGTGCTTCTTCGCAAAGAGGTAGTTGAACAGCGCGATATAGGCGGTGCCGACATGCGGTTCGCCGGTGGGGGAGGGTGCGATGCGTACCCGGACTGCAGAATCTGCCATGGTCTTTGCCCGTCTTGACGTGCTCTTGAGCCCTTGGCCGGAGTGCCTACCAGCTGACGGGCGCGTATTTTATGGGAAGGAAGGCCCGCAAGGGTGCCGCTTGAGCGGTATCGGCGGGCAATTCCAGTCGGCAGGGGTGAGACCATAGAAAGCCCCTGATGTCAACGGAAAGAGGAAGCGCGCGGTCCAATCGCCTCTCCCCCGAACAGGGATTGGAACGCTAGCGGCGTGGCTGCGTTATCCGCTACGAGGACGCGGACTGTGGCAACCGGACGCGACAGACCAGGAGAACATGGGAATTTTGCCGGTTTCTTCCCGTGGCCAACGAAACGGCAGGCGAGCTCTTGACCTGTCCAGCTCGCATCCTCGCCTCCCTCCCGCAGCAAGAGGCCCGCATCCGACGGATGCGGGCCTCTTTGTCGTCTTCGCCGATTGCAAGCTTAATGCAGCTTCGTGGCCTGCTGCTTTTTTAGGCGCGCGTTGCGGGCGATCATGTTGAGGATTTCAACCAGCGCCGAGAAGGCCATGGCGGCATAGACGTAGCCCTTCGGCACGTGGAAGCCCATGCCTTCGGCAATCAGCGTCGTGCCGATCATCAGCAGGAAGGCAAGCGCCAGCATGACGATCGTCGGGTTCCGTTCGATGAAGTTGGCGAGCGGGTTGGCTGCAACCAGCATCACGGTTACGGCGACGACGACGGCGATGACCATGATGGGCAGGTGAGGGGTCATGCCGACGGCGGTGATGATGCTGTCGACGGAGAAGACGAGATCGAGCAGCAGGATCTGGCCGATCGCCGCCGTGAAACCGTTGATCGCCGAGCTCGCGATGAAATCCTCGTCATGGTCGCTCGGATCGACATTGTGGTGGATCTCCTTCGTCGCCTTCCAGACCAGGAAAAGGCCGCCGGCGATCAGGATCATGTCCTTCCAGGAGAAGCCATGGCCAAAGGCCTCGAAGACCGGCTCTGTGAGTTGCACGATCCAGGCGATCGTGCCGAGCAGCCCAAGGCGCATGATAAGCGCGAGGCCGATACCGATGCGCCGGGCGCTGACGCGGTTCTCGGCGGGCAGCTTGTTGGTCAGAATCGAGATGAAGATCAGGTTGTCGATGCCGAGGACCACTTCCATCACAATCAGCGTAATGAGAGCGACCCAAGCCTCCGGGCTTTGAGCGAGCGTGAGGATTTCCTGCATCGGCGAACTCTTCCTTCTAAATGACGATCACTGATGTCGCGTCGTCCGACCCAACGTCAGTGGCGGTGACCGGTCCCAACAAACCGGAGCGGAATGCGAGCGCATCTCCCCTCCAGGGCGCCTCGTGGCGCCAGGTTCGCCGCAGTATTTAAGGAGTAGTGCCGAAGTAGCAAGCGCTGCCGCGACTTTGCGGCAGCGTTTTACCGTTTACTGTTTTATCGGAACCCACATCTCGACGACGCCCAGGCCGGAATCCGGGTCGAACCGCTCGTCGTAGCGTTCCATGAGATCGGGCGTTTCGCCGTGCTCGAGTCCAGACTGCGGAAACCAGGTTGCGAAGATGTGATGGGCAGTGGCCGAGATCGCCGAGATGTGGCCGCGATGCAGGAACACCGCATAGCGCTGCTTCGGCAGCTTCAGGGTCGAAAACCCGTTCGGCAGTCCGTCCGCTTCCGCGACTTCGACGGCCGCCATGTAGCGGAAGCTTCCGGCTCCAGCATCCGAATGGGTGCAGACGCCATAGGCGACGTTGCCGCGCTGGCCCGGAATATGACCGAAGTGGCTATTGAAGCGCTGCCAGAGCGAGGGAATGCCTTCGGTGCGATCGTAGGCATAGGTTTCTTCAAGGCCGGCGAGGAGCAGGGCAGGGCCCTCCTCGAAGCGCGGCGGTTCGATCTTCTGATTGCGCGTATCGTCCATCCTGATGGGCTCCACAAGTTCGATATTGCAGACATGCCTCCGCTTGCGCACCGACTCGGGCGTGACCCCGAATTGCTCGCGAAAGGCGCGGGTGAATGCCTCGTGCGAGCCATAGCCCGCGTCGAGGGCCGCCTCGAGAATGGTGGAGTTGCCGTCGGCAAGGCGAAGCGCCGCCGAACTCAGGCGGCGTCCGCGGATATAGGCACTGATCGAATGGCCGGTCGCGAGGCCAAAGACGCGTGATAGATGATAGCGCGACAGGCCGGCGGCGTCGGCAATCCGCTCCAGTGAGATATCCTTGGCGAAATGGCTTTCGATGAACCAGATCGCCCGTCCGATGGCACTCATGTTCACTCCCGTGGCAAGCGACCTAGCTCTTACGGATTTATAGGAGGACGCGTTTGATCGCGGTTGCTGGATTTTAATCGGCACGGCCTGCCGACGGCAAATTCGCCTTCTGGATTTCCCGATTGTGCAGGCTGGACGAACTGGGTCCGCGTCCTACATCCGCCGTCATGGCAACGACCGGTCCTCTCTTTCGTGGCATCAATGTGGTCTCGATTTCGGTGACCGACCTTGATGGTGCCCGCGCGTTCTATGGGGAGGTGCTCGGATTCGGGCCGCCGCTCTACGATCTGCCCGAAGCGGGCTGGATCGAATTCTCCGCCGGCGGCGTGGACGGCAACGTTTCGGTAACGTTGGCGGAGAGCGGCTGGACGCCCTCGACGGGGACGACGCTCGTCTTGAAAGTCGAGGACTGCCATGCGGCGGTCGAGGAGCTGCGGCGCCGCGGTGTCCGGTGCGAGGATGCGCAGGTCTTTCCCGGCTTCGTCACCTTTGCGAGCTTCTACGATCCCTTCAGCAATCGCCTGCAGATGTGCAGCCCGGCTTAAGATTTCTGATCAGCGCGCTGCCCGTAGGCGGCCATGAAAACACGGATGGCCGAGGCGACGTTCTTTTCGATCTGTTCGGGCGGAACCGCTTCACACATCCCGAAAAGACGGCCCTTGAACAGGCCGGCCATACAGAGCTCTATGAACTGCTTGGCGGCCAGTTCCGTATCGTCGATCGACAGCCTGCCTGCCGCTTTCTGCTGGTCGAGATAGGCCTTCAGCACCGTGTAGCCGTTTTCGGGCGTTGCGGTGAAGAAACGCTGCGCCAGCCGCGGCATGCGGTCGATCACGCCGAGCACGGTCCGCATGGCCCGGATCGTGTAATCCGATGTCATGCTGGTAACGAGCGTGACGGCGAAATCGTGTAGCGCTTCCTCGATGGGCTCTATGTCGTTCAGCGACTGCTTGATGCTGTTGACGATGCGGCTGCGTTCGCGCGCGATCAGGGCTTCGAACAGATCTTCCTTGTTCTCGAAGTAGACATAGAGCGTGCCCTTAGATACGCCTGCCTCGCGGGTGATGTCGTTCATGCTGGCGGCATCGAAATTGCTGCGCATGAAGACACGCTTGGCGCCTTCAAGAATTTGCTCGCGTTTGACCGGATCCTCGCCGGCGACGCGGCGGCCGCCGCTCGAAGGCTGCTGTTCCGGCTGCAGGGACCTTTCCTGCCGTGCACTTTTTGCTGACGTCATGATTACCCGGACGTTTCCACTCCTGTAGATCACGGTGGATTTAAGAACTCGCTCCAACCCATTAGCGTGACCGTTTCAATAAAAAGCAATGGGTGCGGAATTGGATCCGCATTTATTTCAGCCCGCGGCAAGCGTTTCGAACCGCTCGGTTCGATTTGCTCTTGATATGCGCTGCGAAAGGGATTATGTCAAGGCTAATCGAACCGAACGGTTCAGTTCAATTTAGCTAATTTAGCCGAAACAGGTGTCTCATGTCCCCTTCCAGCACCTCCAGTGCCGCGCGCGTCCGTCCTGTCGGTGACGATTTCGAGGCCGTCGAAGTTCCCACCACCGAGGCCAAGGCACCCGCAGCAGAGGCGCCGGCGGTGACGGAGCCTTCGGCCGCTGAGGCTGCCGCTCCCGCCAAGAAACGCCGCAAGCCGATCCTTCCGGCAATCGGGCTGGCGCTGCTCGCCGCCGGCGCCTGGTACGGCTACGACTGGTGGACCAATGGCCGCTTCATGGTTTCGACCGACGATGCCTATATCGAGGGCGACATCGCGACGATCTCTCCGAAGGTCTCCGGCTATGTTGCCAAGGTGGACGTCGTCGCCAACCAGCACGTGAAGGCCGGCGACCCGCTCGTCACGCTCGAGGACGGCGATTACCGGATCGCGGCGGAACAGGCCGAGGCGCAGATCGCCACGCAGAAGCTGGCGCTCAGCCGTTTCGACGCGCAGATCGCCGGTGCGGAGGCGAGCCTGAATCAGGCCGAGGCGCAGAAAAGGGCCTTCGAGGCGACCGTCCGCGGCGCCGAGCTGACCCAGAAGCGCGCCAGCGACCTGCAAGCCTTCGGAACGGACGCTTCGCGCGACAGCGCCCAAGTCGCGCTCGACCAGGCGAATGCGAATCTCGTCGGCGCGGAGGCAAATATCGCCGCCGCCAAGGCCAATATCACCGTGCTCCAAGCGCAGCGCGCGGAATCGGAAAGCACGATCCGTTCGCTGGAACTGGCGCGCGACAAGGCGAATCGCGACCTCGGCTTCACCGTGCTCAAGGCGCCCTATGACGGCGTCATCGGCAATGTCGCCGTCCAAGTCGGCGACCTCGTCTCGGCCGGGCAGCGGCTTGCGGCCCTCGTGCCGGTGGACCAGCTCTATATCGACGCCAACTTCAAGGAAACGCAGATCTCCCATCTGGTCCCCGGCTCCAAGGTTAAGGTCCATGTGGATGCCTATGACGAGCACACGATCGAAGGCACCGTCGCATCGATCTCGCCGGCCTCCGGCTCGGTCTTCTCGCTGCTGCCGGCGGAAAACGCCACCGGCAACTTTACCAAGATCATCCAGCGCGTGCCGGTTCGGATCACGCTCCCGGCCGATGCGCTCGCCAAAGGCAACCTCAGGGCGGGGCTGAGCGTCGTCGTCGACGTCGATACCCGCACGGCGCCGGACGCCACGAAGGTCGCCGAGGCGAAGTAAGCGCGCGAAGGAGTAGCGGACATGGCTTCGACGGCAACAGCGAGCCCGGCGGCGATAGGCGGCGCCGGGGCAGAGGAGCGCATGGATCCGCGGCGGCTCATCGCGTTTCTCGCGATGGTCGTCGGCATGTTCATGGCGATCCTCGACATCCAGATCGTCTCGGCCTCGCTTGCCGAAATCCAGGCGGGACTTTCCGCCGGATCGGACGAGATCGGCTGGGTGCAGACCTCCTATCTGATTGCCGAAGTCATTATGATCCCGCTGTCGGGAACGCTCGCGCGGATCGTTTCGACGCGCGTGCTCTTCTCCGTCGCCGCCGCCGGCTTCACCGCCTCGAGTGCGTTAGCGGCAACCGCCACCAATATCGACCAGATGATTGTCTATCGGGCGATCCAGGGCTTCATCGGCGGCGGCATGATCCCGTCGGTCTTCGCGGCCGCCTTCACGATCTTCCCGCCGTCGAAGCGCAACATCGTGTCGCCGATCATCGGCCTCATTGCCACGCTCGCGCCGACCATCGGCCCGACTGTCGGCGGCTATCTGAGCCACGCCTTCTCCTGGCACTGGCTGTTCCTCGTCAACGTCATTCCCGGCATCGTCGTCGCGACGCTTACCTGGATTTTCATCGACTTCGACGAACCGGAACTCGGCCTCATCAAGAAGTTCGACTGGTGGGGGCTGTTCTCGATGGCGGTCTTCCTCGGTTCGCTCGAATATGTGCTCGAGGAAGGCAATGCCAACGATTGGTTCAACGACGACCATATCGTCATGGGGGCGGTCGCCACGGCTGTCGCCGCCGCGATATTCTTCTACCGGGCGTTCAAAGTCGAGTTTCCGGTGGTCGATCTCCGCGCCTTCGCCAATCGAAATTTCACCTTCGGCTCGCTGTTCTCCTTCGTGATGGGCATCGGCCTCTATGGCCTCACCTATCTCTATCCGCTCTATCTCGGGCGCATCCGCGGCTATGATTCGCTGATGATCGGCGAGACCATGTTCGTCTCCGGCCTCGCCATGTTTCTGACGGCGCCGGTCGCGGGCTTCCTCGCCGGCAGGCTCGACCCGCGGGTGATGATGACGATCGGGTTCACGGGCTTTGCGGCAGGCACGTGGGCGATGAGCCAGCTGACGGCGGATTGGGATTTCTGGGAACTGCTCGTCCCGCAGATCCTACGCGGCTGCTCGCTGATGCTCTGCATGGTGCCGATCAACAACATCGCGCTCGGCACGCTGCCGCCGGCACGCATCCGCAACGCGTCCGGTCTCTTCAACCTGACGCGCAACCTCGGCGGCGCCGTAGGCCTGGCGATCATCAACACGATCCTGACGCAGCGCCAGGATCTCCACTATGCCCGTCTGGCGGAGCATATCCAGTGGGGCAGTCCGGAGGCGGTCGATCGGTTGAACAACATAGCATCGAACTTCGACGCTTACGGCCTCGACGGCGCGACCGCTGCCGTCAAGCAACTGGCCCAGATGGTTCAGCAGCAGGCGGTGATCCTGTCCTTCATCGACGTGTTCCTGATCTTGACCGTCCTGTTCCTGGGGATGGTGCTCGGCGTGCTGATGATCAAGAAGCCGGAGGGCGCCGGCTCGGGAGGCGGCGGGCACTGAGGCGGGAGAACGAGAGCCGGTTTTCTGCTCCAGACTGCCCTCATCCTGATGCCGCGACCTTCTCACCGCGCAGTGAGAAGGGGCTCGTGGCGAGCGCCTTCAGCGCGAATGCATGCTTTACGCTCTTAAAACCTTGCGGCACTATTCCGGCCGTCCTTGAGTCGTCGCATCGACCAAGGTGCTGGGCAGGCGATGATCGACAATCCATTCCTTAACCCCTCCAGGCGGAGATTTCTTGCCGGTACGGCTGGTCTCGGCCTTTCGCTGATCGCAGGCGGCGGGCGTGCCGCAGCACGGCCACCGGTCGATGCCACATTCGTCTTTTCCAATGACATCCATGCCTGCCTCGTCTCGACGGAAGGTCTCGCGCCGAATTGCGAGCAGGAGGGCAAGACCGATGCCAATCTGCTGCGCCACATTGCGGCGCTCAACGGACTTCCGGGACAGCACTGGCCGCAAGCAATCGACGGCAGGCCGAGCGGTCTTGCCAGCGCCGGCGCGAAGATTGCCCGGCCGTTCGGCTTGGTGATCGGCGGCGATATTACCGACGACGGCGGCGGCCAGGTCCGCGAGCCGAGAGAAGGGCGGCAGCTGCAACAGTTTCAGAGCCGCTACGAGCATGGCGTCGGGCCGCATCACATCCACTATCCCGTCTATGTCGGGCTTGGAAATCATGATCTCGATCAGGACGGCGCGCCGCCGAACGTCGACTGGTACCGTCGCGAGCTGCGCGATTATGTGGAACTCACCCATCGCCGGTCGGTTTTCTACAGACCCCCGGTGCCGGTGACCAATTACGATCCGCTCTCGGACAATTACTCCTGGGACTGGGGCGGTCTCCATCTCGTGCAATTGCAGCGCTTCGGCGGCGACGAGAACAAGGGTGCGGTGAGCGGCCTGCCGTGGCTGAAGCGCGATCTCGCGACCTATGCCGCCGATGGGCGCCCGGTCGTCTTGTTCCAGCATTACGGTTGGGACGCGTTTTCGACCGAGGTGTGGGACGCTGCGGCAAAGACGTTCGACGCTCAGGGCGACGGCGAGCCGCATTGGTGGAGCCCCGGCGAGCGCGATGCGCTGCTCGCGGCGCTCAAGGGCTACAACGTCGTCGGACTCTTCCATGGCCACGAACATGACCGGGTGATGGCCTACAGCGCCGGCGACATCGACATCTTCAAGCCAAAGGCGGCCTATCTCCGCGGCTTCGCGCTGGTCCGGGTTACCGACAAGTTCCTGGACGTCGTGTTCGGAGAGGCGAGTGGCGAGGCGGGTCACGCCGCTTTCACGCATGCGTTCAGCAGGCGTTTCGACTGAGGCTTAACGCCCATTTTTCAGAGGCTTTGTCGCGCCTTCGAAATTTTTGATTTACGTACATCAAAACTTCCTCTAAGGGCTTTCGCGAGGAGGAACGCATGCGACCGACCGTTCACGATATCGCCGCTGAAGCCGGCGTCAGCCTGGCGACCGTCGACCGCGTTCTGAACAACCGCCCGGGCGTTCGGTCGGTCACGCGCGACAAGGTCGAGCAGGCGATCGCGACGCTCGGTTATGTGCGCGACGTTGCCGCGGCCAATCTCGCCAAGGGCCGCAGCTATTCGCTGATTTTCATCCTGCCGGCCGGCGAAAATTCCTTCATGCGCGGGCTCGAGGCCGAGGTGAGGGCCGCCAAGGCGCATCTGGCAGCGGAGCGGACGGAAATCGCGATCCTGTGTGTTCCCGCTTTCGACCCGTGTGCTCTGGCGGATGCCCTTTCCGAGGCGCGCCGGCAGCGGCCCGCCGGCGTCGCCGTCGTTGCCGTCGATGCCCCGGAGGTGGTGCAGTCCGTAAGAGAACTGCGCGAGGACGGGATTGCCGTGGTCACGCTCGTCTCGGACCTGCCGGGATCGACACGGGATCACTTTGCCGGCGTCGACAATATCGCTGCCGGGCGCACCGCCGGAAACCTGATGGGCCGCTTCCTGGGTGATCGGACCGGGCCGGTTGCGGTGGTAGCGGGCTCGATGCTCGTGCGCGACCATCGGGAGCGGCTGGAAGGCTTTCAGGCGGTGATGCGCCAATGCTTCCAAACCCGTTTGCTATTGCCTGTCGTCGAGGGGCAGGACGATGCGGCCCTCGTCGAGAAACTCGTCGGCGATCTCATCGGGTGCCATCCGGATCTGGTCGGAGTCTACAGTCTCGGCGCCGGCAATCGCGGTCTCGTCGCCGCACTGGAGAAGGCGGGCAGGGCCAAGGCGGTCTGTGCAATCGCCCACGAACTGACGCCCCACAGCCGCGCGGCTCTCCTTTCCGGAACCATCGATGTCCTGCTCAACCAGGATGCGGGCCACGAGGTCAGGAGTGCGATCCGGGTGCTGAAGGCGAAGGCCGACGGGCTGCCGGTGTTCGAGGCCCAGGAACGCATTCGCATCGACATTTTCCTGAAGGACAACCTGCCGATCGAGCAGGCATAGGAGGCACGAATGTATCTCGGACTGGATCTCGGCACGTCCGGCGTCAAGGCCATGCTGATCGACGGCGAGCAGCAGATCATCGGCTCCGCCTCGGCTGCGCTCGAGGTGTCGCGGCCGCATCCCGGCTGGTCCGAGCAGGACCCGGCCGCCTGGCTGCGTGCGACGGAAGAGGCGATCGCCGGGCTGAAGGCGGCGCATCCGCATGCCCTTGCGGCGGTCCGCGGCATCGGCCTTTCGGGGCAGATGCACGGCGCGACGCTGCTGGGCGAGGACGATGCGGTGCTTCGCCCCTGCATCCTCTGGAACGATACGCGCAGCTTCCGCCAGGCAGCCGCGCTCGATGGCGATCCACAATTCCGGACGCTGACCGGCAATATCGTCTTTCCGGGCTTTACCGCGCCGAAGCTCGCCTGGGTGCGCGAGAACGAGCCCGAGACTTTTGCCAAGCTGCGCTGGGTGCTCCTGCCCAAGGACTATCTCCGCCTGTGGCTGACCGGCGAGCACATGTCGGAAATGTCCGATTCCGCTGGCACCGCCTGGCTCGACACGGGCAAGCGCCGGTGGTCTGAAAGACTGCTTGCCGCAACGCATCTCGAGGAACGGCAGATGCCGGATCTGGTCGAGGGCACGGACAGCGCGGGCACGCTCAGGCCGGAACTTGCCGCTCGCTGGGGCATGGGGCCGGGGATCGTCATTGCCGGCGGCGCCGGCGACAATGCGGCGTCCGCCTGCGGCATGGGCGCGGTCGGCGAGGGGCAGGCCTTTGTCTCGCTCGGCACCTCCGGCGTGCTGTTCGCCGCCAATGCCAGCTATCTTCCCAATCCGGAAAGCGCAGTTCATGCCTTCTGCCACGCGCTCCCGAATACCTGGCACCAGATGGGCGTGATCCTCTCGGCGACCGATGCGCTGAATTGGCATTCGGGCATTACAGGAAGAAGTGCCGCCGACCTGACGGGCGAGCTCGGCGACACGCTAAAGGCGCCAGGTTCCGTTTCGTTCCTTCCCTATCTCTCCGGCGAACGCACGCCACACAATGATGCGGCGATCCGCGGCGTCTTTACCGGCCTTGGCCACGAGAGCTCCCGCGCCGCGCTGACCCAGGCGGTGCTCGAAGGCGTGTCCTTCGCGATCCGCGACAGCCTGGAAGCATTGCGCGCCGCCGGTACGACGCTTGATCGCGTCACGGCGATCGGCGGCGGCTCGCGGTCGCGCTACTGGCTGAGGTCGATCGCAACCGCGCTCGCCCTGCCGGTCGACCTGCCCGCAGATGGTGATTTCGGTGCCGCCTTCGGGGCGGCCCGGCTCGGGCTGATCGCCGCCACCGTCGCCGACCCGGTAACGACCTGCTCTGCGCCGGCGACGGCGGAGACCATTGCGCCGGACGCTTCGCTGGTGGCGGCCTATGAGGACGCCTACCAGCGCTACCGCCGGCTTTACCCCGCCATCAAGGGAGCGACGATTTAGCCAAGCCCAGTCGGGCCGGCACCGCCGGCCGCATCGGAACCTGATATGAAAACGATTACTTTCCACGAAATCGCCGCGTTCCGCACAAGCGGGCCGGCAACAGCCCAGGATAGGAGACAGCCGTGAGCACCGGGTTTTTCGGCGATATCGCCAAGATCAAATATGAGGGACCGGAGAGCACGAACCCGCTCGCCTTCCGTCACTACAATGCCGACGAGGTCGTCCTCGGCAAGCGGATGGAAGACCATCTGCGCTTCGCCGTCGCCTATTGGCACAGCTTCGTCTGGCCGGGTGGCGACCCGTTCGGCGGGCAGACCTTCGAACGTCCCTGGTTCAAGGACTCGATGGAGGCGGCGAAGCTGAAGGCCGACGCCTTCGAGTTCTTCCAGCTTCTCGGCGTGCCCTTCTATTGCTTCCATGACGCCGACGTGCGCCCGGAGGGCAAGAACTTCGCTGAAAACACCAGCAATCTCGAAGAGATCGTCGATCATTTCGCCAGGAAGCAGGCCGAGACCGGCGTCAAGCTGCTCTGGGGGACGGCGAATCTATTCTCGAACCGCCGCTATATGGGCGGTGCCGCGACCAACCCGGATCCGGACGTCTTCGCCTTCGCCGCGGCAACCGTGAAGACCTGCATCGACGCGACGCAGAAGCTCGGTGGCGAGAACTACGTGCTCTGGGGCGGGCGCGAGGGCTATGAAACGCTGCTCAACACCGACCTGAAGCGCGAGCTCGACCAGCTCGGCCGCTTCGTCAACCTCGTCGTCGAATACAAGCACAAGATCGGCTTCAAGGGCACGATCCTGATCGAGCCGAAGCCGCAGGAGCCGACCAAGCATCAGTACGATTTCGACGTCGCGACCGTTTACGGCTTCCTGAAAAAGTACGGCCTCGAGAACGAGGTGAAGGTCAATATCGAGCAGGGCCACGCGATCCTGGCCGGCCATTCTTTCGAGCACGAGCTGGCGCTCGCCAACGCGCTCGGCATCTTCGGCTCGATCGACATGAACCGCAACGACTACCAGTCCGGCTGGGACACCGACCAGTTCCCCAACAATGTGCCGGAAATGACGCTCGCCTATTATCATGTGCTCGCAGGCGGTGGCTTCAAGACCGGCGGCACCAATTTCGACGCGAAGCTGCGCCGCCAGTCGATCGATCCGGAAGACCTCTTGATCGGTCATATCGGCGGCATGGACTGCTGCGCCCGCGGTCTCAAGGCGGCGGCGAAGATGATCGAGGACAAGGTGCTCTCCGCACCGCTCGAAAAGCGCTATGCCGGCTGGAAGGTACCGGAGGCGAACAAGATGCTCGAAGGCGGCTTCTCGCTCGAGGAAATCGAGGGCTGGGTGCGCAAGGCCGATCTCAACCCGCAACCGAAGTCCGGCAAGCAGGAGTACCTGGAAAACGTCGTCAATCGCTACGTCTGACCTGGCGATTGGATTACCCGCTGCACTCGCGGATGAATTTTGGCGCCCGCGAGTGCCATTCAAAAGCTCTTCGCGACAGGGCAGAAGCCCATTGCCCCTCGCGAAGAATCTGCTAGTTTCTCGCTCCTGCAACGTTGCAGGTATTATAAGATATCCCGAAAATTGCGGGGCGAAGCGCTTGAATACCACTCAACCGGCAGGCCGGTGTTTCAGAAAACCGATCCACTAGGGAGGAATTTTGCATGAAGACCATCAAGGGACCGGGGCTTTTTCTTGCGCAATTCGCCGGTGACGCGGCGCCCTTCAATTCCTGGGATTCAATTACGAAATGGGCGGCCGATTGCGGCTACAAGGGCGTACAGGTCCCGAGCTGGGACGGTCGGCTCTTCGACCTGAAGAGGGCGGCTGAATCGAAGGCCTATTGCGACGAGATCGCCGGCAAGGCGCGCGACAACGGCATCGAGATCACCGAGCTCTCAACCCATCTGCAGGGCCAGCTGGTGGCCGTGCATCCTGCCTATGACGAGGCCTTCGACGGCTTCGCCGTGCCGGAAGTGCGCGGCAATCCGAAAGCGCGCCAGCAATGGGCGGTCGAACAGGTGAAGCTGGCGCTGACCGCTTCCAGGAATCTCGGCCTGGACGCGATGGCGAGCTTCTCCGGCGCCCTCGCCTGGCCCTTCGTCTACCCCTGGCCGCAGCGACCGGCAGGGCTGGTCGAGACTGCCTTCGACGAGCTTGCCCGTCGCTGGAAGCCGATCCTCGACCATGCGGAGGAGTGCGGCGTCGATGTCTGCTACGAGATCCATCCGGGCGAGGATTTGCACGACGGCATCACCTACGAGATGTTCCTGGAGCGAACCGGCAACCATGCCCGAGCCTGCATGCTCTACGATCCGTCGCACTACGTCCTGCAGTGCCTCGACTATCTCGACAATATCGACATCTACAAGGACCGCATCCGGATGTTCCACGTCAAGGATGCGGAGTTCAACCCGACCGGCCGGCAGGGCGTCTATGGCGGCTATCAGGGCTGGGTGAACCGCGCCGGCCGCTTCCGCTCGCTCGGCGACGGCCAGGTCGATTTCGGCGCAGTCTTCTCGAAAATGGCCGCGAATGATTTCGCCGGCTGGGCGGTGGTCGAGTGGGAATGCGCGCTGAAGCATCCGGAAGACGGCGCGCGCGAGGGCGCGGACTTCGTCAAGGCGCATATCATCCGCGTCACCGAAAAGGCCTTCGACGATTTTGCCGATAGCGGCACGGACGAGGCGGCGAACCGGCGGATGTTGGGTATTTAAGGAACAAGACCCCGCCCCACCCCCTCCCCACAAGGGGGAGGGCTTTCGGGCTGCTCCCTCCGTCTCCACCTGCGACATCTCCGCTTGCGAATCTGTCGCGTTGGGAATGGAACGGAGGCGGCAGTTCAAGCCCTTGTGGGGAGGGGCACAGGCGGATATTTCGCCAAACAGCTAGTTTCAGGAGAGAAAGCACGATGGCAATCGAGGGAAGCAGTTCGGAATCTCGTCAGAAGCGGATACGGCTCGGCATGGTCGGCGGCGGCTCGGGCGCCTTCATCGGCGCGGTGCACCGGATCGCGGCGCGGCTCGACGACCACTATGAACTGGTGGCCGGCGCTCTGTCGTCGACGCCCGAGAAGGCGCAGGCCTCAGGCCACGAGCTCGGGCTAGACTCGGCGCGCGTCTACTCGGATTTCAAGGAAATGGCGATCCGAGAGGCGAAGCTCAAGAACGGCATCGAAGCGGTGGCGATCGTCACGCCGAACCATGTGCACTATGCTGCCGCCAAGGAGTTCCTGAAGCGCGGCATCCACGTCATCTGCGACAAGCCGCTAACCTCGACGTTTGCCGACGCGAAGAAGCTGAAGAAGGCGGCGGAGGACAGCGACGCGCTCTTCGTGCTGACGCATAACTACACCGGTTACCCGATGGTGCGGCAGGCGCGCGAAATGATCGCCAACGGCGAGATCGGCGCCGTCCGGCTGGTGCAGATGGAATATCCACAGGACTGGCTGACGGAAAATATCGAGCAGTCCGGCCAGAAGCAGGCGGCGTGGCGGACCGACCCGGCACGCTCCGGAGCCGGCGGCTCGACCGGCGATATCGGCACCCATGCCTATAATCTCGGCTGCTTCGTCTCCGGTCTCGAACTCGACGAACTGTCGGCCGATCTCGACAGTTTCGTCGGCGGTCGCCAGCTCGACGACAACGCCCATGTGATGCTGCGCTTCAAGGAGAAGGACGGTGCGCGGGCGAAGGGCATGCTGTGGTGCAGCCAGGTGGCGCCCGGCCACGAGAACGGCCTGATGGTGCGCGTCTACGGCACCAAGGGTGGTCTCGAATGGACGCAGAAGGACCCGAACTATCTCTGGCATACGCCGTTCGGCGAGCCGAAGCGGCTGCTGACGCGCGCCGGAGCCGGCGCCTCGGCGGCAGGGGCTCGGGTTTCGCGCATTCCGTCGGGCCACCCGGAAGGCTATCTCGAAGGCTTCGCCAATATCTACACGGAGGCCGCCCGCGCCATTTACGCCAGGCGAAACGGCGAGACCGTGGATCCGGCTGTCACATATCCGACGATAGACGATGGCATGAAGGGCATGGTCTTCGTCGATGCCTGCGTACGCTCGTCGCAGCGCAACGGCGCCTGGATCAAGGTCTGAGCCGCATCCGGCAAGTTCAGGAAAGGGCGGGGGTGCACCTCGCCCTTTTTTGTCGGGGTTGACATTTGCTGCGGCAGCTTTAGGCCACGCTCACGAACGAGAGCGGCATGGAAGACGCCTGTCTTTTCGCGCGCCCCGCTCTCCCATTGGAAACGAATGCAGCCGCGCCCCTTCCGACGCGCTGTGCAGACGACGGGACAACAACGATGATCGAAGCCAAGAAACTCGCAGAACGATTTCCGGGCGACTTCGTCTTCGGCGTGGCCACCGCCTCCTTCCAGATCGAGGGCGCCAGCAAGGCCGACGGGCGCAAGCCGTCCATCTGGGACGCCTTCTCCAGCATGCCGGGCCGCGTCTTCGAGCGCCACAATGGCGACGTCGCTTGCGACCATTACAATCGCCTGGAACAGGATCTCGATCTCATCAAGAGCCTCAGCGTCGAGGCCTACCGCTTCTCGATCGCCTGGCCGCGCATCATTCCGGAGGGCACCGGGCCGATCAACGAAAAGGGGCTCGACTTCTATGACCGCCTAGTCGATGGCCTGAAGGCCCGCGGCATCAAGGCCTTTGCGACGCTCTACCATTGGGACCTGCCGCTGGCGCTGATGGGCGACGGCGGCTGGACGGCGCGGACGACCGCCTATGCCTACCAGCGCTATGCGAAGACGGTGATCGCCCGGCTCGGTGACCGGCTCGATGCGGTGGCGACTTTCAACGAGCCGTGGTGCTCGGTGTGGCTCAGCCATCTCTACGGCATTCATGCGCCGGGCGAGCGCAATATGGATGCGGCGCTCGCCGCACTGCATTTCACCAATCTCGCCCACGGCCTTGGCGTCGCTGTGATCCGCTCCGAAAAGCCGGACCTGCCGGTCGGCATCGTCATCAACGCTCACCCGGTCTATCCCGGCAGCGACAGCGCCGAGGACAAGGCCGCGGCCGAGCGCGCCTTCGATTTCCACAACGGCGTCTTCTTCGGGCCGATCTTCAAGGGCGAGTACCCGGAGGGCTTCCTCTCGGCGCTCGGGTCCCGCATGCCGCTGATCGAGGACGGCGACATGACGACGATCGCCCAGCCGCTCGACTGGTGGGGCCTCAACTACTACACGCCGATGCGCGTTTCGCATGATCCGGCCGCCGGTGCCGAATATCCGGCAACGGTCAATGCGAAGCCGGTGAGCGAGGTGAAGACCGATATCGGTTGGGAGGTCTATGCGCCGGCGCTCGGGGCGCTGGTGGAAACCCTCAACGCCCGCTATACGCTTCCGGATTGCTACATCACCGAGAATGGCGCCTGCTACAATATGGGCGTCGAGAACGGCGTCGTCGACGACCAGCCGCGGCTCGACTACATCGCCGACCACCTGTCGGTCACCGCCGACCTGATTGCCAAGGGCTATCCGATGCGCGGCTATTTCGCCTGGAGCCTCATGGACAATTTCGAATGGGCGGAAGGCTATCGCATGCGCTTCGGCATCGTCCACGTGGACTACGAGACTCAGGCCCGCACGATCAAGAAGAGCGGCCACTGGTACAAGGCGCTCGCGGAGCAGTTTCCGAAGGGCAACCATAAGCCGGCCTGACTCCCAGCGCCGCACTGCGGGCGCAATCGTTCTACATAAAAAGAGTAGACTTTTGCGCCGGGCTCCCGCGTTAGGAAAAATCGTGCCTGTGAAACGGGAGGGGCGAAGGGCATAACAACCTAGACGAGGCGGCATGGCAGCCATGCCGCACGCGACCTTGAACCGACCGGTTGCCCGATGATAGAGAATTGCTCCCCGTTCCGAATGCGTTGTCGCAGGTCCGAGTGACCCGACACGCCTCCCGTCCAGCAACGTGACAGGGACGAGAGTTTCGAACATCCGAGAGCATCATGTATCCTGACATCCCTGTGATCCCTCCTGCGGAGGCGACCGGACAATGACTGTTTCAACTTCCCCTATTGAGACCGGGGATGCCGCCGTCGTCTTCGACGGCGTTTCCAAGCGCTTCGCGGCCTCCGGCCAAAGCGCTGCCTTCACGGCGCTGAACGACGTCAGCCTGACGGTTGGTCGCGGCTCGATCACCGGTATCATCGGCCGCTCCGGCGCCGGCAAGTCGACGCTGATCCGGCTGGTCAACGGCCTCGAGAAGCCGACAACCGGCAAGGTGCTCGTCGACGGCGTCGATGTCGGCGCACTCGACGAGGCGTCATTGCGCGACCTTCGACGCTCGGTCGGGATGATCTTCCAGCACTTCAACCTGCTTTCGTCGCGGACCGTTTTCGGCAATGTGGCGCTGCCGCTGGAGATCGCCGGCACGGATAGGCGGGCGATCGATGAGCGCGTGCGACCGCTCCTCGACCTCGTCGGTCTCGCCGACAAGCACGGCCGCTACCCGGCCGAGCTTTCCGGCGGCCAGAAGCAGCGCATCGGCATCGCCCGGGCGCTGGCGACCGAGCCGAAGCTGCTGCTTTCGGACGAGGCGACCTCGGCGCTTGATCCGGAAACGACGCAATCGATCCTCGAACTGCTGAAGCGCATCAATGCCGAACTGGGTCTGACGGTGCTGCTGATTACCCACGAAATGGAGGTGGTGAAGGCGGTCACCTCGGACTTGGCGGTGATCGACAAGGGCGAGATCGTCGAGCGCGGCCACACCTTCGACGTCTTCACCCATCCGAAGCACGAAACGACGCGGGCCCTTCTATCCGGACTGCCGGGCTCGAAGCTGCCGGAAGCCGTTGCAAGGGACATCAGGCCCGCTGCAGCGGCTGGCGACCGGGTCGTCGTGCGGCTGACTTTCTTCGGCGCGGCGGCCGAGCGGCCGCTGATCTCCCGGCTCATCCAGTCGATCGGCGCAGAGGTCAATATCATCGCCGGCACGATCGATGAGATCGGCGGCAAGCCCTATGGCTCGCTGGTCGTCGCCTATGGCGCGGATCCGGAAACCGCGGGGAGGGCGGATCGGTTCTTCGCCGAGAACGGCCTGGTGACGGAGGTGCTTGGCTATGTCGCCTGATCTTCTCATGCTCATCGGCAAGGCCACGCTCGACACGCTTCGCATGGTGGCGATCGCCGGTTTCGTCGGCGCGCTGATCGGCCTGCCGATCGGCATCTTCCTCGCCACCAGCGGCAAGGGGGAACTCTTTCCGGCACCCAATGTCAACCGCGCCGTCGGTCTTATCGTCAACGCCACGCGTTCGACGCCCTTCATCATTCTCGTCGTGGCGATCATCCCGTTCACGCGGCTCGTCACCGGCACCTCGATCGGCACCAAGGCGGCGATCGTGCCGCTGACCATCGCGACCATCCCGTTCTTCGCCCGCCTCGTCGAGGCGGCGATCCGTGACGTCGACAGGGGGCTGATCGAGGCGGCCCGCGCCATGGGCGCCACGCCGATGCAGATCGTCTTCAAGGTGCTGCTCGCCGAGGCCCGGCCGGCGCTGACGCTGGCGCTCACCATGACCATCGTGAGCCTCATCGGCTATTCGGCAATGGTCGGCGCCGTCGGCGGCGGCGGCCTCGGCGATCTCGGCATTCGCTACGGCTACCAACGCTTCATGCCCGACGTGATGCTGATCGTCGTCATCGTGCTGATCGTCTTGGTGCAGCTCGTGCAGAGCGCCGGCGACCGCCTGGCGCGCCGCTTCGACAAGCGCAGCCGCAAGACCTGACCCTTCCTCCCACACGCGACTTCCTTCAGATAACAAGGAGCCTCCCATGAAGAAAATCCTCCTCGCAGCATCGCTCGCCCTTGCCTTTGCGGCCGGGGCGGCCAACGCCGAAACCATCAAGGTCGGCGTGACACCCGGCCCACACGCCCAGATCATGGAAAAGGTCAAGGAAGTGGCGGCCGGCAAGGGCCTCGACATCGAGATCCTCGAATTCTCCGATTACGTCGTGCCGAACCAGGCGCTCGCCGATGGCGAGCTCAACGCCAACTCCTTCCAGCACAAGCCCTATCTCGACAATCAGGTCGCCGACCGCGGCTACGACATCGTCAGCGTCGCCTATACCGTCAACTTCCCGATGGGGGTCTATTCGAAGAAGGTGAACAGCCTCGAAGAGCTTGCCGAGGGTGCGACGGTCGCGATCCCGAACGACCCGACCAATGGCGGCCGGGCGCTGCTGATCCTCGCCGACAAGGGGCTGATCAAGCTTAAGGAAGGCGCCGGTCTCAAGGTCGGCCCCGCCGATGTGGCCGAAAACCCGAAGAACTTCACCTTCGCCGAACTCGATGCGGCCCAGCTTCCGCGCTCGCTCGATGATGTCGACGCTGCCGTCATCAACACCAACTATGCGCTCGAAGCCGGACTCGACCCGTCCAAGGACCCGATCGCCCGCGAAGGCGAGAAGGCGCCCTATGTCAATATCATCGCCGTCAACGGCAAGGACAAGGACGCGCCCTGGGTCAAGACGCTGATCGACGCCTACCACAACGACACGGTGAAGGCGTTCGTCAACGAGACCTTCAAGGGCTCGGTCATCGCCGGCTGGTGACCGCGGAATATCCCGAGGGCTGGCCCTCTCCCCGGGGCGAGGGGGTTCAGGAAGTGTCCATGCAAAGCCGCGCGTCCTGACGCGCGGCTTCCATTGATTGACGCAGGCGCAGCGCTATTCTTCCCGCTTTCGAGGAGGAAAGCACATGAAGGGTGGATGTCTGTGCGGTGCCGTGCGTTACGAGGCGAAGGGGCCACCGATCTATTCCGGGTTTTGCCATTGTCGCGATTGCCAGCGGGCAACCGGCACCGGCCATTGCTGCTACATGATTTTTTCGCGCGCCGATGTGGAGTTCACCGGCGAGCTCAAGCCCTATTCGAAATTTGCCGAGAACGGCAATGTCACGCTCAGGCATTTCTGCGTCACATGCGGCAGCCAGATATTCGGCTCCGGCCCGCTCGAGGATGATCGATGGACGGTCTATGCCGGGACGCTCGACGATCCTTCGCTGTTCACGCCGACAGATGCGGTCTTCACCCGTAGCCGCCAAGCTTGGGACAGGCTTGCCATTGTGCTTGACGAGTGTGAGACCCTTCCGGGCTGAATGCCGGCAAGTGGTCGAATTGACTTGCGCCACGGGAAGACTTTAATCCGCTGTATGTCCATAGCGCTTTCATCTGTCGATGAATCGCTGCTGTCCGGCGAGCAAGGCGGAGCGGCCGCCTTCGCCATGCGGCTGCTCGTCCGCTTCGCCGAGGCGGTCGGCGCGGAGCGTTTCGTCGACATCGAGGCGGCGCATATCGACGGCTGTCTCTATCTCGGCCAGGTGAGCCTCGACTTCGTCGAGCATCTGGTAAGCCTCGGGGGCCGCGTTCGCGTGCCGACGACGCTCAATGTCGGCTCCGTCGACCTTATCCACCCGGAGCTTTTTCATGGGAGCGACGAGGTCAGCCATGGCGGGGCGCGGCTGATGAGGGCGCATGAGGAGCTCGGCTGCGTGCCGACCTTCACCTGCGCGCCCTATCAAACGATCTTCCGGCCGCGCTTCGGCGCCCAGATCGCCTGGGCCGAATCGAACGCCATCGTCTTTGCAAATTCGGTGCTCGGCGCCCGTACCAATCGCTATGGCGATTTCATCGATCTCTGTTGCGCCTTGACCGGTCGTGCGCCCTATTATGGCCTGCATATCGGCGAGAACCGCCGCGCGCGCATCCTTGTGGAGGTCGAGAGCCTGCCCGAAGAATGGGCGGAAGCGGGGCTCGCCTGCGTCGCCGTCGGACATGCTATCGGCAGGCGCTGCGGCGACCGGGTGCCGGCGATCACCGGCCTGCCGGTCTCGACGAACGAGGACGATCTGAAGGCGCTCGGTGCGGTCGCGGCTTCCGCTGGCGCCGTTGCGCTCTTTCATGCGGTCGGGCTGACGCCGGAGGCGCCGACGATCGAGGCGGCCCTCCAGGGCAGGGCGCCGGAAGAGGTGATCCGGCTGAGGGCGGCGGACCTCCGGGAAACCGTGCACAAGCTTTCGACCGTCCCGGACGGAACCCCATTGACTGCCGTCAGCTTGGGCACGCCGCACTTCTCGCTCTCGGAGTTCGGGCGGCTGATGCCGCTGATCGACGGTTCGCGGCCGGTGATCGATGTCTATGTCAACACCCATCGGGCGGTGCTCGATGAACTGCAAAGACGCGGCTGGGAGGAGCGCCTGAGGGAGGCCGGCGTGACGCTGGTCATCGATACCTGCACCTATGTGACGGCGGTGATGCGCGACCTGTCCGGCGCCGTCATGACCAATTCCGGCAAATGGGCCTATTACGCGCCGGGCAATATCGGCGTCGACGTCGCCTTCGGCTCGCTTGCGGACTGCGTCGCATCGGCCCGGGCCGGAAAGGTGGTGCGGCTGTGACGGTGCGGCTCCGGGCAACAACGCTGGTCGCCGGATCGGCGGCGGCGGAAACCCTGGTGCTGTCGGAACCTTTAAGCTTCTGGGGCGGCCTCGACTCGGCGTCCGGCCGGATCATCGACCAGTGGCATCCGCAGAAGAACGCGGTGATGAGCGGCCGCATCCTGGTGATGCGGGCAGGGCGCGGCTCGAGCTCCGGCAGTTCGGTCCTGGCCGAAGCGCTTCGCCGTGGAACCGGTCCGGCCGGCATCGTGCTCTTGGCGCGCGACGCGATCGTCACGGTCGGGGCGATGGTGGCGGCCGAGCTCTATGGAAAGTCCTGTCCGGTGGTCCTCGCCAGCGAGGCCGACTGGATGGCGATCACCGGAGCCGGCTCATTGGCGATCGATACGCAGGACGAAGCGGCGATCGAGATTTGATGCGCCCCGCTGGCAGGAAGAAGGTGCCGGCAGGCGGATGAGTGGCGGACCGGACGGCAACCAATTCAGCTTCCCAAATGCCGCTCGCCGCGTTTCTTCGCCAGGGCGATCTGCCGCTGCCGCTCCCGGTAGCGCTCGCGGTCCTCGTCGGTGCGGATCTCGTGGCAATGGACGCAGGAGACGCCCTCTTCGTGAAGCGTCGACTGCAGGTCCGCCAGAGCCAGAGGCTGGCGGCAGGCGTGGCAGAGCGTATGCTCGCCCTCGGCGAGGCCATGGGTTACGGAGACGCGCTCGTCGAAGACGAAGCAGGCGCCGTCCCAGAGGCTTTCCTCCGCCGGGACTTCCTCGAGATATTTCAGGATGCCGCCTTTGAGGTGATAGACCTCTTCGAAGCCCTCTTCCTTCATGAAGGCGGTCGCCTTCTCGCAGCGGATGCCGCCTGTGCAGTACATGGCGATCTTCGGCTTGTTGTGCAGACCGGTGTTGTTGCGCACCCAGTCGGGAAATTCGCGGAAGGTCTTGGTCTTCGGATCGACGGCACCGCGGAAGAGGCCGATCGCCGTCTCGTAGTCGTTGCGCGTGTCGATGACCAGCGTGTCCGGATCGGAGATCAGCGCGTTCCAGTCCTTCGGCTCCACATAGGTGCCGACCACCTTGTTGGGGTCGATGGTGTCGACGCCCATGGTGACGATCTCCTTCTTCAGCCGCACCTTCATGCGCAGGAAGGGCATGGCCGAGGCCCGGCTTTCCTTGTGCTCGAGACGCGCGAATTCCGGTTGCGCGCGCAGAAAGGCGAGCACCGACGCAATCCCTTCGTCACTGCCGGCGATCGTGCCGTTGATGCCTTCGTGGGCGAGGAGCAGCGTGCCCTTCACGCCGCTGGCGTCGCAGACCGCCTGCAGCGGTTCGCGGAATTCGGCGAAACGCGCGAAGGAAACGAAATGGTATAGCGCGGCCACGAGAAACTGGCCCTGCGCCGCCGGGTGCGGTGTCGTGAACATGTCGGTCATGCGGGACGCAAATACAGCTTTCATCGGCCAAGCGCAATCGCGGCGGGCGGCAACCGAAAGCCCTTACCGGCTATCTCCCTGGTGGATGCCCGGTGCACTCCGGCCGGCTGCTCGTTCAGGACTGCCACCGCATGCTCGAATCTCGCGAAAGTCCCCGGTAAGACGACGACCCGGACCGAAGGCGCAGGTCATCGTTGCGCGACCAAGAGTCCCTCGGTGGCAAGCGCCTGGTTGGAATAGCGGCGGTCGCCGGTAATCTCTCGTCCGACCCAGGAGGGCAGGGCGGGCAAATCCGTTTCGCGCTTCATTTCGACTTCGGCGACGACGAGCCCTTCGAGTGCCCCTTCGTAAACGTCGACCTCCCAGGTAAAGCCCTTGTGCGGCACGCGGTAGCGGCGCTTCTCGATGACGATGCCAACGCCCTGGGCCAGCAGCTCGCGGGCGTCGTCCATCGGCAGGTCGTATTCGTATTCGTTGCGGACAAGGGCCGATTTGCCGATCTTGACGGTGAGGCGTGCCCATTTGTTGCCGTGGATCCGCACGCGCACCGAACGATCCTCCATGGTGACGATATAGGCCTGGCGCAGCCTGATCCCTCCGTCGGCGCGCTCCTTCCAGCCGTCGGAAGCGACCAGAAACTTGCGCTCTATCTCCTTCGCCATGAAATGTCCCGTCACTTCGAGAAGTGGAATGTCATGAAACTATCGGATTGTAGCAGAGGCTCAAGCCATGTCTTTGCGCCAAATCATATTTTGTCATTTGCTTGCATACGGGGCGGGAATGCGCGCGTCTTTCGGGCTCGACATTGATTGGCAGGAAGAGTATGCGAGGGGCGGATTCAATCGTTTTAAAGGACGCGGGCATGAGTGCGAAGACCGACAAGCTTCTTTCCATCCTCAAGCTGCAACCGGTTGTGCCGGTGCTGGTGATCGACGATGCGGCAACCGCTGTGCCGCTCGCCCGCGCGCTAGTGGCAGGCGGCCTGAAGGCGATCGAGATCACGCTGCGCACGCCGGCGGCGCTCGAGGCGATCCGCGCCGTGGCGAACGAAGTGGAGGGCGCCGTTGCCGGGGCCGGCACCATCCTCAACGCCGCGCAGTTCGAAGAGGCGGTGAAGGCCGGCTCCGAGTTCATCGTTACTCCCGGCACGACGCAGGAGCTGATCGATGTCGCCAATGACCACGCGGTGCCGCTGCTGCCGGGGGCGGCAACGGCCAGCGAAGTGATGGGGCTGCGCGAGGAAGGCTACGACGTCATGAAGTTCTTCCCGGCCGAACAGGCCGGCGGTGCCGCCTATCTGAAGTCGCTGTCCTCGCCGCTTGCCGGCACTTTGTTCTGCCCGACCGGCGGCATTTCGCTCGCCAATGCGCGCGACTATCTTTCGCTGCCGAACGTCGTCTGCGTCGGCGGATCCTGGGTGGCGCCGAAGGAGCTGGTTGCGAAGGGCGACTGGGCCGGCATTACCAAACTTGCCGCCGAGGCCTTCGCCCTCAAAGGATAACAGGCCAAACAGGCAACTCACAAGAAGCCGGGCTCCTGTCCGGCTTTTTCGTGTCCGGGGCGTATTTGTATTTTCGCCTTGCGGTTCCTATGTCTCACACCGCAACGACGCGGCGAGGCGAAAGCTTCCGCGCGTCAAACCTAAGGAGCGAGGCCGATGTTCGACGCGAAGAAATTGCTGGATCAGTTCTTGGGTTCGCAGATGCCCGGCGCCGGCGGCACGGTCGGCGGCCGCGCCGACCAGGTGACCAAGCTCGCCAAGGACAATCCTCTGGCGACCGGCGCGATCGCGGCGGTGCTGCTCGGCACGAAGTCGGGACGCACGCTGGCCGGCAATGCGGCTGTTCTCGGCGGCTTGGCGGCGATCGCCGGCCTTGGCTATCAGGCCTACAAGAACTACCAGGCCGGCCAGGCGCCGCAACCGGCGTCTTCAGCACCCGCACAACTCCCCGCACCGCCGGCCGATTCCGGCTTCGCGGCACCGGAAGCGCTCAGCAACGACTTCGCGCTGGTGCTCGTTCGCGCCATGATCGCTGCAGCCCGGGCGGATGGCCATATCGACGCAACCGAGCGCGGCCGGATCCTGGACAAGCTCTCCCTTTCCGGTCTTTCGGCGGATGCCGCGGCTTTCCTTGAAAAAGAGCTCGCCGATCCGATCGATCTGGACGCCATCGTCGCTGCCGGCAAGACGGAGGAGGAGCGGGTCGAGATCTACACGGCGTCGCGGCTTGCAATCGAGCCGGACGGCCGGGCGGAGCGCGGCTACCTCGATCTTCTAGCCGGACGGCTTGGACTTGCCGATGCGCTTGTCGACCATATCGAGGCGACGGTGTCCGCGGCGAAGGTTTCCATTTAGGCCGCAGGCGGAGCGGAGCACATCCGTTCCGCTCATGGTTCGATCACCAGTTTGAATTTGAAACCGGCCGGCGTCTGTCCTATTGCGAAGCAAGTGCAACGCAGGAGTGATCGATGCGCGATCTTGCCAAGTGGAAGGGATGCCCGGCGCCGCAGCCGGTCTCGATCGAGGGCCGATATGTCCGGGTGGAGCCCTATGACCGGGCGGCGCATCTCGATCCGCTCTGGCACGACGCCTTCGGCGGCTTAGCGATCAACCCGCTGCTCAAATATTTCACCCAGGACGATTTTTCGGGAATCGAGGCCTTCGACGCCTGGCTCTCGGCGGTCCAGACGAAGTCCGGATGGATCACCGAGGTGTTTCGCGACAAGGCGACCGGCAAGGTCGTCGGCATGGCGAACTATATGCGTGCTGACCCCGCCAACGGCGTCGTCGAGGTCGGCGGCGTCGCGCACGGACCGGCCATGTCGCGTTCGCCGCTTTCGACGGAAGCGCATTATCTGATGGCGAGGCACATTTTCGAGGACCTCGGTTATCGCCGCTACGAGTGGAAATGCCACAGCGAGAACCAGCCGAGCCGCACCACGGCGCTCAGGCTCGGTTTCACCTTCGAAGGCATTTTCCGCCAGCACATGATTTCCAAGCACGCCAATCGCGACACGGCCTGGTTTTCGATGATCGACAGCGAATGGCCGCTCCTCAAGGCGGCGTTCGAGGCCTGGCTTTCGCCGGAGAATTTCGATCCTGAGGGGCGCCAGAAGCGGCGGCTGGAGGACATCCGCGCGGACCTCGCGGCAAGGGAGCAAGCGTGAACACGCCGGAGAAGAAGGATAAGTCGCCGGCGATCGCCGCCGCCATCATCCTGGCGGTCGTCGGCATCGGCTTCTTCGTGCTGCCGTCGATCATGGTGCGGCTCGGCGACATTTCCCCATGGCTCGCCGCCGGCGTCGGGGCCCTCTTCGTGCTCGGCTTCTTCCTGCTCTTCTGGCTGCGCGCCCGGCATCAGCGGCGGAAGGGGCTTTGATACTGCCGGCGCAAAGCCACCTTGATGCAAGTGATTGCCCCTCACCCTAGCCTTCTCCCCGCGTGCGGGGAGAAGGTCGCGGCAGCGGGATGATGGGCCGCCTCGGCTGAAATTCTCCTGATCAGCCTTGCAGCGCGGCCCCCAGCAGAACAAGCCCCAGAACCAGCACCAGCAGCGCGCCGGCGATCTCGATGCCGTTCGAGAGGCGGGCCGCGGCCGATTGGCTGGAGGCGTAGCGGAGCGCGAAACCCTTGGCGGTGACGGCGAGGGTGGCGAGGATCGAGACGGTGATCGCGGTGCCGATCGACATGGCGAAGACCGAGAGCACGCCGCCGAGGTAGAGGCCGTTCAGGAGCGCGAAGGAAAGCACGATCAAGGCACCGGAGCAGGGGCGTAGACCCACGGCGACGATCGCCGACCAGGCTTCGCTGAGCGCAAAGCGGTCGCCCTTGAGCATCTGCGGATCCGGCGCGTGGACGTGGCCGCAGGTGGCGCAGACCTCGCTGGCGTCATGGGAGTGGGGGTGCTCATGGTGGTGATGCGAATGATCGTGGCCGTGATGGCCGTGATCATAGTGGCCATGATCGTGATGAGCGTGCTCGCGGTGGGCGTGGTCGCTGGCGGCCGGCCGCATCATCGATCGCAGCTTGCGGAACACCAGCCAGCCGCCGAAGGCGGCAATCAGCGCGTAGCTTGCGACCTCGAGCGAATGGGTTGCGCGTGTCATGTTGATCGAGGAGCCGCGCAGCACCAGATAGACGGCGCCGATCAGCAGGATCGCGACGACGCCCTGCAGGATCGAGGAGAGGAACGACAGGAGCACGCCGCGTTTCAGTTCCGTCTCGTTGGCGATCATATAGGAGGAGATCACCGCCTTGCCGTGGCCGGGGCCGGCCGCGTGGAAGACGCCATAGGCGAAGGAAAGGCCGATCAGCGACCAGAGCTGCCAGGGGTTCTCGCGCATGCCCTTGAGTGCCCCGGTCAGCAGCCGGTAGAAGCTTTGCTGCTCCATGTTCACCCAGGCGAAAAACCCGCCGAAGAGGCCCGTCGCTTGGATCGAAGGCTCGGCGGAGCCGATGCCGAGCGGCGATTGCGCCATTGCGAGCGTCGCCGAAAGGGCCGCCAGCAGAAGGCCGACGGCGAGCGGACCGCCGATCCTGCGCAGGTTCAGCATGTGACCTCGATCCTGGTTGCAAAGAGTTTCGACATGTCGGTCCCGGTCGGATCGTTCCAGAAGGCGTCGGTGAGCGTGTCCTTGTTCTCGGCCAGCACCTCGTCGGGGTCCGGCCGCACCACCTCATGCTTGCACGCTTCGATCTTCTCACCGATGACGGTCAGGTCATCGTCGGTCGGGAAGTCCATCGCCGTGTACATGGTCGGGTCGTAGACGCCGAAAGAGAGCTTGCCCTTGAGCGGCATCGCCTCGGCCGGCTTGACCGCGAACATCATCAAGAGCTGGTTGTCCTTGTAGTCGACGGTGATGCCGTCGGGCCGATTGACCTTCACGGATTTCCCGTTGTCGAAGATCGTCGTGTAGTAGTTGTACTCGGAGAGCGACTCCAGCACGGTCTGGCCGACCTCTTTCAGTTCCTCCGGATCGAGCGTGGCGTTGGAGTTCTTATCGAAGTCGAGCACGACGCTTGCCGAGAACAGCTCGTCGAAGCGCCAGACATTGCGCAACTCGCCGATGTTGCCCTGTTCGTCGGAGACGATTTCCAGCCGCGCCTCGGCAAAGATGTGCGGATGGGCGGCGGCGAGCCCGGGCGTCAGCAGGGTCATGAGGCCGGCCAGGACGAGGCGTCGTGTGTTCATCGAGCGGGATTTCCTTTTCGGTCGAAGCGGACCGTACGAATCGCCCCGGAATGTACCGCAAATGGGACGGAATTGGGACTTCGCCGGGCAAAGCGCTGGGCGCCTTCATTGCGTCTTGCGAAACCAGCCATGCAGGAAATCGACGAAAGTCCGCACCTTCGTCGGCAGATAGCGCCGGTGCGGATAGATGGCATAGATGCCGCGGTCCTTGGGCAGGTAGTCGTCGAAGAGCGTCACGAGCTCGCCGGACTGGACCCTCGGCCGGGCGATGAAATCGGGGAGGACCGCGATCCCGATGCCCGTCACCGCGGCGCGGGCTGCCGCAAGCGGGCTGTTGACCTCGATCGGACCGCTCACCGGGACCGAGAAGGGCGACCCGTCCGGCTCGATGAAACGCCAGTTCGAGTAGGACCGGCCGTTGGTGTCGAGGATGCAGGGTATCTTCGAGAGCTCGCTCGGATGCGCGAAGGGACCGGCCTTCGCCATGAAGTCCGGCGAGGCGCAGACCAGCACCTGGAAGTCGTCGAGCTTGCGGGCGATCAGCGTCGAGTCCTCGAGCCGGGTGATGCGGATCGCCACATCGAAGCCCTCCTCGACGAGGTCGATGAAGCGATCGTCGGAAACGATTTCCAGCGACAGTTCCGGGTGCTGCCGGCCGAAGTCGATCAACGACTGGCCGATCTCCGCATCGACGAAGGTCCGCGGCACGGTGATTCGCAGCCGTCCGCGCAGATCGGAATTGTTGGCGCGGACGAGATCGGCAAGATTGTCGATCTCCTTCAGGATTTCGGAGGCGGAGCGGTAATAGGTGTGCCCGGCCTCGGTCAGCGAGAATTGCCGCGTCGTCCGGTTGAGGAGCAGGGCGCCGAGCTCGTCTTCGAGTTCGCGGACATACTTAGACAGCAATGCCTTGGATTTGCCGACGCGCCGGGCGGCCGCCGAAAAGCCCTCCGCGTCCACGACATCGATGAAGGCGCGGATGCGGGTCAAAGTATCCATGATTCGTCTTTCTCTTCTGACCCGCGCGGAGCCGCAAAGCCCCGCCGAATCCCCGGCTTAGGTTGTCTCCGCGGCGCGCACCGGCGCGGCTGCAGTCGTTCATCGAAAGTGAACACGCCCGCTCTGGCCCGGTCCAGAAAAAATTAGCGGCGAAGCGGCAAAAAACTCTTGATTACGACAGCGAATTTTCTTACCTACGCCCTTGCCCAAAGTCGCACGTGCCTGTGGGTGTCCGCCGACCCTCGATTAGGTGAGGATCTCGGTAAGGTACCTGGAACTAACCCCTCCAGTCGCTATTCCGGCCAACCGGGAAATGCGAGGACATCTTGAAGCAACGACGGTGCGGGCCTTTCTGGTGTCTGCCGGCTCTCCAACAGCCGGGGTTACTGAAGAGGCACACCTTCATTGCCGGAAGTGCGGTTGGGTTATTCCCTCCAATCCATGGCAGACAAAGCCGAATCTTAGCCTTTGCGGGCTTCGATTCATCGTTCGCGCATCGAGCGCATGCATGGTTCCGGGGTCTCCACCGGCTGGTTCCAGTGCAAGCGCGCGTATGCCCTTTGTCCTCCACAGTTGTGGAGTCTAATGGATCGGGGAATATAGCCATGACCACCGCACGCATCATCGACTTCCTCAACACCCGACGACCCGAAGGCCCCTGCCTCGTTGTCGACCTCGACATCGTGCGCGACAATTTCAAGGCTTTCCGTCACGCGTTGCCCGATAGCGCCATCTACTACGCCGTGAAGGCCAATCCGGCACCGGAGATCCTGCGCCTGCTCGCCGGTCTCGGCTCCAACTTCGATTGCGCATCGGTCGCCGAAATCGAAATGGCGCTCGATGCCGGTGCGACCCCGGCTCGCATCTCCTATGGCAACACCATCAAGAAGGAGCGCGACATTGCCCGCGCTCACGCGCTCGGCATCAACCTCTTCGCGGTCGACAGCCATGAAGAGGTTGAGAAGGTCGCGCGCGCCGCTCCTGGCGCCCGTGTCTTCTGCCGCGTGCTGACCGATGGCGAAGGCGCCGAATGGCCGCTGTCGCGCAAGTTCGGCTGCGTGCCGCAGATGGCCGTCGACGTGCTCGTCTACGCCCACCAGCTCGGCCTCGTCTCCTATGGCGTGTCGTTCCATGTCGGCTCGCAGATGACGAAGCTCGACGCCTGGGATGCGGCGCTCGCCGATGCCAAGCGGGTCTTCGTGCAGCTTGCCAAGCAGGGCATCGAGCTCAAGATGGTCAACATGGGCGGCGGCTTCCCGACGAAGTATCTCCGGGACGTTCCGTCGGCCGAAGCCTATGGCCAGGCGATCTTCGGTGCGCTGAAGAAGCACTTCGGCAACAACATTCCTGAGACGATCATCGAGCCGGGCCGCGGCATGGTCGGCAATGCCGGCGTGATCAAGGCGGAGGTCGTTCTCGTCTCGAAGAAATCGGACAACGACAGCCATCGCTGGGTGTTCCTCGACATCGGCAAGTTCGGCGGTCTCGCCGAGACGATGGACGAGGCGATCCGCTACCCGATCCGCACGGCGCGCGACGCCGACGCGATGGAGCCCTGCGTGCTGGCCGGCCCGACCTGCGATTCGGCCGACGTGCTCTACGAGAAGAACATGTACCCGCTGCCGATCTCGCTGACGATCGGCGACGAGGTTCTGATCGAGGGCACAGGCGCCTACACGACCACCTACTCGGCCGTCGCCTTCAATGGCTTCGAGCCGCTGAAGGCCTATGTGATCTGATCCTGCCGGCTCCCGCTTCAAGCGGGAGCGGCGACTTCACAATCATCCTTGGTCCGCCTGAAGCGGTTTTGATGACGGGAGGCCCCGATGGCCGCTGTTGTTGACACCCTGCGCGCGTTCTTCGCGCCATCCACCTTTGTAATCGACTCGGAAAACCCGGGCGACGTCGTCGCGCGTGAAAACTTGCTCGACCGGGCCATGGGACCCGGCCGCCGCAGGAAGTCGTCGGAGAAGTTGCGCCGCGGCCGCGTGCCGGCCGAGGGGCTTGCCCTGGTGGCCCGCGACGCCGACGGCCACGTAGTCGGCACGGTGCGTCTCTGGAACGTCGAGGCTGGTGTGAACCGGGAGGGCAACGCCGTCCCCGCACTGCTCCTCGGCCCGCTTGCCGTCGATCCGGCGCAGGAGGGCAAGGGCATCGGCGGCATGCTGATGCGGGTAGCGATCCAGGAGGCGAAGAACCGCGGCCACGGTGCGGTCCTGCTTGTCGGCGACGCGGCTTACTACGAGCGCTTCGGCTTCTTCGCCGATCGGACGCAGCATCTCGTCATGCCCGGCCCGTTCGAGCGCAACCGTTTCCTGGCGCTCGAGCTCAAGGAAGACTGGCTGGAAGGCGCCGTCGGCATGCTCGTCGCCAGCGGCCGGAAGCTCGCTTTGCCGCCGGTCAAGCGCGCCGCCTGATTTTCCGCCTCTCACCCTGCGGAGGCGGACAACGAACAGCGCTCCTGCCGCGAGGCAGGGGCGTTGTCGCGTTTTGCGAGCTGTGTCAGGTGGTGGCGCGACGATAGAATGCCAGCGAACCGGCAAGCGCCAGCAACGCGCCGCCGCAGACGCGATCCAGCCAGACCGCGCCGGAGCGCTTCAGGAAGCGTAGGGCCTGCGAACCAAGCAGCGCATAGCCGAACATCACCATGAAATCGATCGAGGCGAAGACGAGGGCCAGCGCGGCGTATTGCTGTGCTTGTGGCAGCGCCACGTCGATGAATTGCGGCAGGAAGGCGGAAAAGAACAGATAGCCCTTGGGGTTGGTGACGGCGACGAGGAAGCTCTTCAGGAAGATCGCGCGCCGCGTACAGGCTCCGGTGCCCTGAGGCTCCTGCGAGACATCGAGCGTGCCTTGGGAGCGCAGCAGCGTGACGCCGAGGAAAGCGAGATAGGCGGCGCCGAGCCACTTGACCACCGAGAACCAGAATTCGGATGCGGCGAGCAGCGCGCCGAGGCCGAGCGCCACGGCGCCGATCAGCACGAAGTCCGAAAGTATCGCGCCGATCATTCCGTAGCCGGAGCGGCGGACGCCATAGCGCGACCCGTTGGTCAGCGCCAGGAGCACGGTCGGTCCCGGTGTCGCGATGCCGATAAAGGCGACGGCGGCGAATGCAAGGATGGTCGTCTCGTTCATGGCTATCTCCTCTCGCGCCTACAGTCGTTCCACATCTCCGAAATCGCTGCAACGAAGAATTGCACGGTCGAAAGCTCACGAACCGCAAGCCGGACCAGCACATTTGACAGCGCACACGGATCCGCTTATGCAGACCGCGGGCGAGGGCCCCTGCCGTCCGCGAGCGCAAGCTTTGGTGAAGTCCCTCCTTGCGACACGGTCACGCCGGAACGGCATGCGAACCGATGGCAATGCGGACCCCCATCCGAATGAGCGCATGCCGTAGCAGGAGACCCTGTCATGCCGCATGAATCACGCGCGCTCCCATCTCTGGAGACACTGAAGGATCAGGCCAAACGCTTGCGCGCCCGGCTTTCCGCCGAAGGCGAGCAGATTGGCCACTCGAAAGCCCTCGAACTGATCGCCGCGCAATACGGCTATCGAGATTGGAACACCCTTTGTGCCGCTGTCGGTAACCGGCCGCCCTTCAACCCGTGGATACTGGGCGCGCGGGTCAGAGGCCGCTACCTCGGACAGCCCTTCAAGGGCGAAATCCTATCAGCCCAGGCGCTGACCGCGAAGCCGGGCCATTACCGGCTGACGTTCAAGTTCGATGAGCCGGTGGATGTCGTCACGTTCGAAAGCTTCTCGGCCTTCCGGCAAAGGGTGACGGCAACCGTCGACGAAAGCGGCCGCACGGTCGAAAGGACGTCGAACGGAAGGCCGCATCTGGAGCTCGAGTGGTGAGGATTGGCGGGGGCAGCCCCTCATCCAGTTGCCGCGACCTTCTCCCCGCCAGCGGGGCGAAGGGGATTCGCGGCGTTCTCTCCGTTCCCTCTCCCCGTTGGAACGGCTAGAAGGCATTCCCCCGACACCGTGAGGCAAGCTATCCCGCCAGATCCACCACGCCGCAATCACCGGCGGCCGAGCCGAAGGCAAGCTGGCGGCCGGATCCGTTCCAGGCCATCGCGGTGATCGCACCTTTGCCGGGGCGGCGCAGCAGGACTTCCTTGCTGTCGGCGAAGCGGGCAGCCAGGATCATGCCGTCCTCATAGCCGATCGCGACGATGTCCTCGGCCGGATGGCAGGCGACCGTCGTCACCATCGTGTTGCCGCGGGTGCCGAGTTCGAGCGGCGCCTTGCCCATCGGCCCGTCCTTGCCCTGGAAGGGCCAGACGATCGCCGCCGGGGCGCCCGCGGAGGCGAGCCACTTGCCCTTGGCGGACCAGGAGAGCGACTTCACCTTGGCCGGGTAACCGGTCATGCGCATGTGGCGCGCCTCGGCGCCGGGCTTCGCGTCAAGCTTCCAGCCATGCAGCGCATTTTCCTGCATGGTGGTGACGACGAAACGGCCATCGGGGGAGAAGGTGACGCCGGTATGGGCGCCCTTCCATTCGAGATCGATCGGCTGGCCGGCCATTCCCACCCAATGCAGCGACACGCCATTGTAGCGCGCAACCGCTATCCGCAGCCCTTTCGGGGCGAAGGCGATGCCCTCGACTGTGCGTTCTTCTGAAAATTCCTTCGTGGTGCCGTCGGCAAGGCGGACATAGCTCGTCTTGCCGTAGGCATAGGCGACCGCCTTTTGCGGGCCGGCAGCGACCTGGGCAATCCATTTGCGCGGTGTCTCGGCGACGAGGCTCGCCGTGCCGTCGGCCGCAACGCGCATCACCTTGCCGTCCTCGCCGCCGGTCAAGAGCGTATCGGTCGCTTCGTCATTGGCGAGCGACAGCAGGCCGTCGTGCAGGTCGGTCGTCTTGTGGCCCTGGTCCAGACGGTGGATGGTGCCGGCGGCCCCGGCGAAAAAGGGAATGTCCTTCAGAAAGGCGACGCCGACGACGTGGCCTTCGAGATCGAGCGGAGCGACGGTCGGCATCAGATAGTCGGGCTTTCTTCGTTCAGCATGATTTCGTTCGGAGGCGCGGATCTCAACGGCATGACCCGTGGTGTTCGAGGATCATGCCTGGACTTCACAGGCCTTGAAGGTGCGCTCGAGCTTCTCGCGATCGAGGTCGCGGCCGATGAAGACGAGGCGGCTCTCGCGCTTCTCGCCATCCTTCCACGGCCGCTGGTGGTCGCCCTCGATGATCATGTGCACGCCTTGCACCACATAGCGCTCGGCGTCGCCGGCAAAGGCGATGATGCCCTTGAGGCGAAGGATGTTCGGTCCTTCCGTCTGGGTGATCTTCTGGATCCAGGGGAAGAAGCGCTCCGGATTCATCTCGCCGCCACGCAAGGAGATCGACTGCACCGTCACGTCGTGAATCGGCGACGGGGCATGATCGTGGTGATGGTGATGGTGATGGTGATGATGGTCGTGATCACAGTCGGGGCCGCAGACGTGATCGTCATGCTCGTCCTGGTTGAGGAAATGCGGATCGTTCTCCAGCGCCTTTTCCAGATTGAATGCCCCCTGGTCGAGGACCTTGCCGAGATCGATATCGGAGCGCTGCGTCCGGTAGATGCGGGCGGAGGGATTGATCACCCGGACCGTCGCCTCGATGCGCTCGAGTTCTTCGGGGGTCACGAGATCGGTCTTGTTGAGCAGCACCACATCGGCGAAGGCGATCTGGTCTTCCGCCTCGCGGCTGTCCTTCAGTCGGAGCGGCAGATGCTTGGCGTCGACGAGTGCGACAACGGCGTCGAGTTCGGTCTTGGCGCGCACGTCGTCATCCATGAAGAAGGTCTGCGCGACCGGCACCGGATCGGCAAGGCCGGTGGTCTCGACGATGATCGCATCGAAACGGCCGGGACGGCGCATTAGCCCTTCGACGACGCGGATCAGGTCGCCGCGAACCGTGCAGCAGACGCAGCCGTTGTTCATCTCGTAGATTTCCTCGTCCGACTCGACGATCAGGTCGTTGTCGATGCCGATCTCACCGAATTCGTTGACGATGACCGCATATTTGCGACCGTGGTTTTCGCTGAGGATGCGGTTGAGGAGCGTCGTCTTGCCGGCGCCGAGATAGCCCGTGAGCACGGTGACGGGTATCGGCTTCTGCGTGGTCGTTTCGGTCATGGGAGCCTCGAGGATTGGCGATGCGCCGCGGGCATCTTCGTTGGGGTTTCATATAGGAGATGACGCAGCGATGCGCAAATGTGCGGCGCGCCTTTTCGCCGCCGTCATCCGCTCACGCGAGCTCGTCGGGGTCGAAGGCCTGCACGTCCTTGAGCAGCTCGATGATGCCGGTGACCGCATGGCCGAGGAGAGCTTCGCCGCGCTCCGCCGTGGCGGCGGCCGCGTTGCCGGCCGCGCCGTCCGGGTTGAGGTCCGCCATCTTCCATCCGAAGGCATGCGGGCCATAGGCGCGCAGATGCTTGAAACGCTGCTGGAACTCGCTCTGGCGGGAGGGGAAATTGCGTGCCTTTGCCATGTCCACCTTGTCCGGATGGAGGGTCAGCATAACCGATGTTTCGATGTCGCCGCCATGGATATCGATCGCCTTCTCATCGGGTCCGATCCAGCCGTCCGGCTGTCCGAAACGGGTCCAGCTCGTCGCGACCGCCAGCATGCCGAAGCGAATGCGTGCCTCGGTCGCCACGACGGTCATCAGCGGCGAATTGCCCCCATGCGCATTCAGCATCACGAATTTGCGGATGCCCAACCGGCTGAGGCCATCGGCGATGCCGAGCCAGCGCGCAATCGCTTCGCCATAGGCAATCGTCCGAGTCCCGGCAACGTCGATATGCTCGATCGAGTAGCCGACCGGTTCGGCCGGCAGGAAGGTTGCGGGCAGTCCGTCCGGCATGCCGGCAATGATGCGGTCGACGATGCCTTCGGCGATCAGCCGGTCCGTTTCGAAGGGGAGATGCGGCCCGTGCTGCTCATGTGCGCCGAGCGGCAGAACGGCGATCCAGTTGCGCCGTTCGGCCGGTAGAATATCGGCGGGATTGTCCTCCCAGCGGGGCTTCGGCAGCGACATTTCTGTTCGGTCCTCAGTGGCGATTGTCGTAAAATTGTTATTTGAGTCATACGGTTCGTATTCGCAAGCCGACTTGCTATAAAGACAGTGTCAGGGATTCGGCCGGAGGTCCAATGGGCAAGAAGAGCAAAGCCGAAAAGAAGGGCAAGAACGGCAAGAAGCGAGACGAGCTGAATGCCGACGTGCAGGACCACGACCTTGCCTCGCTGCTTGTCCAGGCTGCCCGCTCGATGCGCACCGTGCTTTCCCGCAACCTCGTTGAGAGCGGCCTCTATGCCGGCCAGGACGGCGTTATGCTCGCCTTGGCCGAAACGGACGGTCTGACTGCTGGGGCGCTCGCCGCGAGACTCGGCGTCAAGGCGCCGACGATGACGCGCACGATCGGCCGCATGGAGGCTCAGGGCTTCCTCGAGCGCCGTCCGGACGAAGACGACGCGCGGCTGACCAAGGTCTTTCTGACGGGTCCGGGGCGCGACCGCCTGCAGACTATTGCCGAGGCCGGCCAGCATTCCGAAAAGCTCGCCACGCGCGGCCTCACTGAAAAGCAGGTGCGCACCCTTCTGAAACTCCTGCGCGTCGTCGACAGCAACCTGCAGGCGGCGCGTGCTGCCGACTGACGCAGCTCGTATGGCCAATTCCCGATTGCAGCGGCGATTTAAACAGTTTAAAGAGGGTTTAAAACAGGCCGGCACAATAGACGGGCAAACGGGGGGCACGGTGGCGCAGAAGGTCAAGCTTTCGACAATTGCGGAAACACTCGGCCTTTCGACGGCGACCGTATCCCTGGCATTGAGAGACAGCCCGCTCGTGGCGATCGCCACCCGCGAGAAGATCAAGGAACAGGCGCGCGCTCTCGGCTACATCTACAATCGCCGCGCCGCGAGCCTCAGGACCTCTCGCTCCGGTATCATCGGCGTCGTCGTGCACGACATCATGAACCCGTTCTATGGCGAGATCCTGAAGTCGATCGAGGCGGAGCTCGATCGCGACAAGCAGACCTTCATTCTTTCCAATCACTACGATTCCGTCGAGAAACAGCGCGATTTCATCGAAACGTTGCTGCAGCTCGGCGGCGACGGCGTCATCATGTCGCCGGCGATCGGCACGCCACCTGAGGATATTCAGCTCGCCGAGGACAACGGCATGCCGGCGATCCTGATCGCCCGTTCGATCGAAGGCCTCGACGTGCCGATCTTTCGCGGGGACGACGCTTACGGGATCGCGCTGGCCACCAACCATCTGATCGGTCTCGGCCACCGCTGCATCGCGATGGTCGGCGGCACCGACCAGACCTCGACCGGGCGCGACCGCTACCAGGGCTATGTCAACGCTTTGCGCAAAGCGAATATCGAGGTCGATCCGGACCTGCGTATTCCCGGGCCCCGTTCGAAGCAGGGCGGTTTCGAGGCGGCGGTGCATCTCCTGTCGCTGCCGCAGAAGCCCACCGCCGTGGTTTGCTGGAACGACCTGGTTGCAATCGGCATGATGAACGGCATCGCCCGCGCCGGCCTCGTGCCGGGCATCGACATTTCGGTCACCGGCTATGACGATCTCGAGGAAGCCTCGATCGCCACGCCGGCGCTGACGACCGTCTGGAACGGTCAGGCGGAGGTCGGCCGCAGTGCGGCCCGCGCGCTCCTCGACAAGCTTTCCGGCAGCCATGAGCCGGATGGCATCCACCTGATCAAGCCGGAAATGCGCATCCGCCAGTCGACCGGTCCGTTGCGGGTAACGGCTTGATCCTTTCCTCCGAGTCGGAACAGGATGCGGGCACCGCATTTTTCGCGACGCTCCGAAAAGGGAACCTCGATGAGCCGTCCTAGAATCCTCGTGCCCGGCAAGATCAACCCGCGCGTCCTCGAGCGACTGCCGGAGATGTTCGAGACTGTGCGCATCGAGCGTGCCGATGCGGCATTGGTAACGTCGGACGTGGCGGATGTCGTCGGCATCGCCGTTTCGGGTCGTCTTCCGAACGAACTGATGGATGCCCTCCCTCGGCTGGAGATCATCGGGAATTTCGGCGTCGGCTATGACGGCGTCGATGTCGCCCGCGCAGCGGAGCGCGGTATCGTCGTCACCAATACGCCGGATGTTCTGACGGAGGAAGTCGCCGATACGGCGATCGGGCTGCTCCTCAACACCGTGCGGCAACTGCCGCAGGCGGAGCAATGGCTGCGGCAGGGCCGGTGGGTTCGCGACGGCGGGTTTCCGCTGTCGCCGCTGTCGCTCCGGGGCCGGAGTGTCGGGCTTTTCGGCCTTGGCAGGATCGGCCTGGCGATCGCCCGCAGGCTGGAAGCGTTCCGCGTGCCGATCGCCTATCACACGCGCAGCCGGCGCGAGGAACTGCCCTTCGCCTATTACCCGAGCCTTTTGGCTCTGGCGGAGGCAGTCGACACGCTGATCGTCATCGTACCGGGGACGGCGAGCACGGTGAAGGCCGTCAATGCGGAAGTGCTCGCGGCGCTTGGACCGCAAGGGGTGGTGATCAATGTCGGCCGCGGTTCGACGCTGGACGAGGCCGCCCTGATCGCGGCGCTCGAGAGCGGCACCATCGCCGGGGCCGGGCTCGACGTCTTCGAGAACGAGCCGCATGTGCCGGAGGCGCTTCTCGCTCTCCCGAACGTCTCGCTGCTGCCGCATGTGGCGTCCGCGTCGGTCGTCACCCGCAACGCCATGGCTGATCTGGTCGTCGACAATCTGAAGGCCTGGTTTTCCACGGGACGGGCGCTGACGCCGGTGGCCGAGACGCCGTTCGAGCGCAAGGGCCATTAGGAGCGGCTATTTCGCCTTGCTCTCCCGATAGCCGCGCGCCGCGTCACCGAAAGCCTTGAAAAGGGCGGCGGAGGGGCCGTCGGTGCGCACCCAATATTCCGGATGCCATTGGACGCCGACGGCGAACGCCTTGGCGCCGATGACCGACACCGCCTCAATCGTGCCGTCGTCTGCGACCGCCTCGACCGCGAGCCTGGGCGCGGTGGCTGCGATAGCCTGGCGATGCAGCGAGTTGACCCGGATCCGCCCGGTGCCGAGAACGGGAGCGAGGCAGCTTCCTTCCTTGACGACCACGTCCTGGCGGATGCCATAGGCGATGTCGAGATCGGGCACGTCCGGCTTACGATGGTCCGAAATGCCCGGCAGATCCTGAATTTCGGTGGCGAGCGTGCCGCCCAGCGCGACATTGAGCTCCTGAATGCCGCGGCAGATGGCGAGCAGCGGAATGCCGCGATCGAGCGCCCCACGGATCAAGGGGAGGCTGGTCGCGTCGCGGCCGGCATCGAAGGGTCCATCCGCATCCGTCGCGTCTCGGCCGTAAAGGGATGGGTGGACGTTGGAGCGGGCGCCGCTGGCAAGCACCCCGTCGACCCGATCGAGGATTTCATCGATGTCATTGCCGCTTTCGAGCGCTGGAACGAGGAAGGGCATGACGCTAGCCCCCTCGACGGCAGCACGCACATATTGATGGGCGACCACGTGCCAGACATTGCCGTCGAATTCGCGAAAGTCGCAGGGTATGGCGACGACAGGTTTCGGCATCATCAAACTCCGTTTATCGTTCTGAAAAGCCTTGCCGCCAGACCGCGGTCAAAGTCAACCACGGAGAGAGGCGGGCGCCATGCAGGGCCTGCCGGACTAGTTTTCCGGTACGTTTCCTGGCGCGCAACAGGCATTCGGCGCCGTTTCTTCAAGATCGGCTAACCATTTTCTTCGGAAGCGGTTGGCCGCCCAGCAACCATGGAAGTTCGGTTGGTTTCGATTTTCTTAAAGCATGCCTATGCGCGGTTGCAAAACCCGGGCATTATTGGCAGCTGGCCGCAAGAGAAGGTTGAATCTCTGCCGAAAACACGAAAACCGAGTTGCCCCAGTTCTGGAGTTCTGCAGTTATATTCGACAGTTAGACGAAATCATTCCTTAAGTCCTCAAATTCTAACAATCCGGCAGACCGGAGCTTGGTTCATGACGCGCAATGAACAGGGCGCTTTCCCGACAGACATCTACCTGTCGTCTGTAAGCTCGCTCTACCAACATCGCCGGGCCTTGGTGATCGGCATGCTGTCGCACGTCGTGACCTTTCTGCTCGTCTTTATGAAGACGTCCGATCCCTTCTATCTCGGCTGCGCCGTTGCGATCGTTGTCATCTGGACTCTCCGCAACCTCGACATGCGGCGCTTCGATCGCGAGGATTTCTCTCATGCCGATCGCGCCGTCGTCAGAAGATGGGAAAACCGATATATTGTCGGTGGCATCGGCGTCACGCTGACCTGTGGCCTCACCTGTGGCTATGCCATTGCCGTCAGCCGGGATTCCTTCGCGGAACTCGCCTGCATCTCCGTGACGCTTGCCTCGATGATATCGCTGGTGGGCCGCAATTACGGCTCCGAACGCGCGGTGCTGCTGCTGTCGTCGTCGGCCTGCCTGCCGATCGTCATCGGCCTCATGACGCTGCGCGACCCCTATATGCTGATACTGGCGGTCCTGATCCTGCCGTTCATCTTCACAACTTGGAAGATGGCGAACAACGTGCGAGCCTTTCTCTACGACAATGTCCTCGCCGCTCGGGAAATCAGATCGATCAACGGGCAGTTCGACGCGGCCCTCAACAACATGACGCACGGCCTGTTCATGCTGGACGGCGACAACCGGATCGTCGTCGCCAATGAGCGCGCCTGCGAGCTTCTGAAGCTCGGCGACAAGGCGGAAACCAGGGATGTGCTCCTCGACGAGGTGCTCCGGCGCGGTGCCCGCGAGATGACGCTCGACGCGGAAAAGACCGCGACCATGCTTCGCCGGCTCGACCTTCTGCTCAAGGGAAAGCGGTCGCGCGCGCTCGTTCCCGTTTCCGAGGAGTTCTTTCTCGAATTTTCGGCGAGCCGGCGCGAGAACGGCGAGATCGTGCTGATCTTCGAAGACGTGACGGCGCGGGTTCATGCGGAAAAGCAGATCCTGCAGATGGTGCGCTTCGACACGCTGACCGGGCTGCCGAGCCGTGACTATCTTTTCGAGCTGGCGCACAATGCGGTCGCCGGCGACACTGTGCCTGATCGCGATATCGGGCTGTTGCTCATCGATATCGCCGAATTCAAGCATGTGAACGACACACGCGGTCACGTGGTCGGCGACAAGTTGCTCCAATCGATCGCCGAGCGCCTCAAGGATGTCGCGGGCAGCGGCGCGATCGCGGCGCGGCTGATGGGTGACGAGTTCGTCGTCTTCTTCCCCAACAAGGAAAACAGCCTGGACCTCGACGAGCGCATTCGCGACGTCCACGCCAGGATGCGCGGCACCTACGAGGCCGGCGGCTTCACCTTCTACATGACCATGAGCGCCGGCTTCGTCATCGCCAAGAGCAGCGCTTTTCGATTCGAGGATCTGCAGATCAAGGCCGACCTGGCGCTGGCGGAGACGAAATCCCGCGAAAGGGGAGGGTGCACCGCTTTCGAGGCCGAGATGGATGCGCGCTACCTCGACCGGCAGAAGCTCAAGGGCGATCTGTGCGAAGCGCTCAAGTCCGGCGCCCTCAGCGTCTCCTACCAACCGATGTTCACGCCCGACGGGACGCGCGTCGAATGCTGCGAGGCCCTGGCGCGCTGGACCCACCCGGAACGCGGGCCGGTGCCGCCGAGCGTCTTCATCCAGCTTGCGGAGGAGATGGGGCTCGTGACCGAGATCACCTGCTTCGTTCTCCGGCAGGCCTGCCGCGATTGCTCGACCTGGCCAGCCGGCGTCTCGGTTTCGGTCAACCTGTCGGTGCTTGATCTTCGCGACAGGCAGATCGTCGAGATCGTCGGCAAGGCTCTGGACGAGACAGGTTTGGACCCGGCCCGGTTGCATCTCGAAGTGACGGAAAGCTGCCTGATGGATGAGCCGGCCAAGGGCCAGTCGCTGCTTTACGAGTTGCGCGAGCTCGGCATGACGCTTGCGATCGACGACTTCGGGACCGGCTATTCGAGCCTCAGCTATCTCGACGCGCTGCCCGTCTCGATCATCAAGATCGATCGATCCTTCGTCCGGAACATCCGCGACGATGCGCGCCGTTTCAAGCTGCTGTGCAGCGCAGTCAATCTCGGCCGTGCCCTTGGTCTCAAAGCTGTCGTCGAAGGGGTGGAGACGGTCGATGAGTTGCAGCTCATCAACGATTACCGCTGTGCCGATCTGATCCAGGGTTTCGTGTTTTCGGCGCCGATGCCGGCATCGGCGATCAGCGACTTGTGCAAGCCGCCTGTCCGAAGACGGAACGCGAAAGCGTCGCGCTCGCAGATCGCTTAAGCTCCATAGGCTACAGTCGTGCACCACTCGCCGCCCGTTCGCCACGGCGATTTACTTTTTGTTAAGGTTAACAGAACGTTAATTGTGAGTTGTGCCATTTTGTTGTTGCCGACAGCCGTCCCATCAATAGGTTTAACCGCCTGTTAACCATGGGTGGGGTGATGCGTGCCAACGGGGGCCAGGCCGATTCTGGCAGTTTTTCCGAGAAGCTCATGCTGCTCCTCGATCGCGTCGAGTACCGGCGGGTCGAAGGCGGCGAGGATATGGAGGACATCGCACGACTGAGATTCAAGGCTTACAAGGCCGTGAACCTCATGGAGTTGACCGGTTCGACGCTTGTCGACGCGCTGGACTTCGACAGCCGCGCCTATGTCTTCGGCATCTATCTCGACGAGAGGCTGGTCAGCACGGTGCGCGTCCACCATGTGACGCCGGACCATCGCGCCAGCACGTCCGGGTTGATTTTCCGCGAAGAGATCCAGGTCTTCCTGGACGCGGGCATGGTGCTGGTCGACCCGGGGCGGCTCGCCGTCGATCCGGAGGTCCTCGGCGACGATCTGAAAGCCTTGCCATATCTGACGCTGCGCCCGGTGGCGATGGCCTGCGAGTATTTTGCCGCCGACCGTTGCCTGACCGCTTGCCGCCTACGCCACACCGCCTTCTACAAGCGCATCTTCGGATCGACGACCGTGGTCGAACGGCGGGAGAACGTCGGCGTTTACAACGCCGACGGCGCACTTCTCGTTGCGCAGGTGCGCGGCCAGCGCCCGTCCATTCTGGACCGATTTCCGATCTTCGATTCCGAGCCGTTCGAGCGTCGCCTGATGTTCGGCGGGCGCGACGAAGTGCCGTTTGCGCCGCTGACGATCCTGCCAACCGCTCGATTCGCGCAGCTGGGTCAGGGCCGCTCCTTCCTGCGGGCTTAGACAGGCGATTAGGCGCCTCTCCGGTTCCGCCTGCGTCACGCCGAAACAATTCGCCGGCATGTGCGTTCGACTATGCCGCAGCCTACTGCATGTCTCCTTAGATCGACCTCGACTTAAGGACAAAGACATGCAGCCATTCAAAGTGTTACAGCGAACTTTGCGCGTCTGATAAGACGCGCGGCGCTATAGTGGGGCGGGTTTTCGTTGCGAAGGGCCGCCGCTTTGTGTATGCGGAAGCTAAAGGACCGCTCTCTCGCATCACTCGCGGTGCGGTTCCGAATAGTGGGTCAAAGCGAACCGCCGAAAGGCGGTGCCACAGCATTCTGGAGAACTGGAGATGGCAGAGCATCATACGGGACCGGCCGAGACGGGCGCCCCGATGGACTATTCCGAGCACGAGAAGACCTACACGCTCTTTCTCAACGCAACGAAATACGGCACGCTGTTTTGCGTCGCCCTGCTGATCGCCATGGCCGCCGGCTTCTTCACGACCATGGGCTTCATCAGCTCCGTCGTGCTGTTCATCCTGCTCAACGTCGCCGGCTACTTTTTCCTGCGCTGAGCGATCTTTCCGACATTTCCTGTCGAAGGCAGGGGAGGAGGACGCCCCTGCCTTCGTCGCCGGATGCAATCCGGACTGACCTCACCGCGTGAGGAGAGTTTTCGACGGCGGACAGGTTCCGCCTGCGAAAGAAGTGTGTCTGTCGCTGCAGCGATCCGTGCCTTGGTTCGCACAAACCTCGCTGCAGTGCATTGAAGTGATGCATGGCTTCTCCTTGGATCGGGGATTTGATTTGGGGAGCGAGCATTCGGGGCGGCTCGGTTCAAGCGCCGACTCGGCAATCGAACATGTACCCGCATTCAGCGAGGGCCTGGTTGCGGGGCGGAGAGGGGGAGTATTGAGCCAGATTGTCTTTATCGCAAAGGAATCGGATTCCGACGAGCCGCGCGTCGCGGGCTCCGTCGAAAGCGTCAAAAAGCTGAAGTCGCTGGGTTTCGACGTCGTCGTCGAGGCCGGCGCGGGCTCGCGGTCGCGGGTGCCGGATGAGGAATTCGAGAAGGCCGGGGCGCGGATCGGCAGCGCCGCCGATGCCGGCAGCGCCGACGTCATCCTCAAGGTGCGCCGGCCGACGGCCGAGGAAATCGGCGGCTACAAGTCCGGGGCGATCGTCATCGCCATCATGGATCCCTACGGCAACGACACGGCGATCGCCGCGATGGCTGAGGCCGGGCTGACCGCCTTCGCGATGGAACTGATGCCGCGCATCACCCGGGCGCAATCGATGGACGTGCTTTCCTCGCAGGCGAACCTTGCCGGCTACCAGGCGGTGGTCGACGCGGCGCATGAATACGACCGGGCGCTGCCAATGATGATGACGGCGGCCGGCACGGTGCCGGCGGCCAAGGTGTTCGTCATGGGCGCCGGCGTTGCCGGCCTGCAGGCGATCGCCACCGCACGGCGGCTCGGCGCCATGGTGTCGGCGACCGACGTCCGCCCGGCGGCCAAGGAGCAGGTCGCCTCGCTCGGCGCCAAGTTCATCGCCGTCGAGGACGACGAGTTCAAGGCGGCCGAGACCGCCGGCGGCTACGCCAAGGAAATGTCGAAGGACTACCAGGCAAAGCAGGCAGCGCTGGTCGCCGAGCACATCGCCAAGCAGGACATCGTCGTCACCACGGCGCTGATCCCCGGCCGGCCGGCGCCGCGGCTGGTGACCCGCCAGATGCTCGATTCGATGAAGCCCGGCTCGGTCGTCGTCGACCTTGCCGTCGAGCGCGGCGGCAATGTCGAAGGCGCCGAGGCCGGCAGGGTCGTCGAGATCGGCGGCGTCAAGGTCGTCGGCCACCTCAACGTGCCCGGCCGCATCGCTGCCTCGGCGTCGCTGCTCTATGCCAAGAACCTCGTCACCTTCCTGGAGACGATGGTCTCGAAGGAGGAAAAGGCCTTGGCGGTCGACATGGAGGACGAGCTCGTCAAGGCGACGGCGCTGACCCACGGCGGCGCCGTGGTGCATCCGGCCTTCGGCGGCGCGAATGGGGGGGACAAGTAAATGGCGAACGAACTTCTCGACAAGGCGCTCACCGACCTCGAACGGGCGGTGGAGGCGGTGCGGACCGCGGCCGAATACGTGCCGGACGCGGCCGGCGCGGTGGCGCATGGCGCCACCGGCGGGGCGATCGACCCCTTCGTCTTCCGGCTGGCGATCTTCGTGCTGGCGATCTTCGTCGGCTACTACGTCGTCTGGTCGGTGACGCCGGCGCTGCATACGCCCTTGATGGCGGTCACCAATGCGATCTCCTCGGTGATCGTCGTCGGCGCGCTGCTGGCGGTCGGCATCTCGGCCTCCGGGCTTGCCACCGGCTTCGGCTTCGTCGCCCTGGTGCTCGCCTCGGTCAACATCTTCGGCGGCTTCCTGGTCACCCAGCGGATGCTCGCCATGTACAAGAAAAAAGACAAGTGAGGCGGGCCGATGAACGCTAACTTCGCAGCCTTCCTCTATCTCGTCTCCGGCGTGCTGTTCATCATGGCGCTCAGGGGCCTGTCGCATCCGGTGACCAGCCGCAGGGGCAATGCCTATGGCATGACCGGTATGGGTATCGCCATCGTCACGACGCTCATGCTCGCCGGACCGTCGATCGGCGGCCTGCTGATGATCGTCGCCGGCCTGGCGATCGGCGGCGGCGCCGGCGCCTATATCGCCAAGCGCATCGCCATGACGGCGATGCCGCAGCTCGTCGCCGCTTTCCACTCGCTCGTCGGTCTCGCGGCCGTGATGGTGGCGGCCGCGGCGATGTACGCGCCGGAAAGCTTCGGCATCGGCGCCATCGGCGACATCCATTCGCAGGCGCTGGTCGAAATGTCGCTCGGCGTCGCCATCGGCGCGATCACCTTCACCGGCTCGGTGATCGCCTTCCTGAAGCTCGACGGCCGCATGTCGGGCAAGCCGATCCTCCTGCCGGCACGCCACCTCGTCAATGCGGGCCTTGCGGCGGCACTCGTGGCGCTGGTGATCATGCTGGTCTTCACCGAGAGCACCACGGTGTTCTGGCTGATCGTCGCCCTGTCGCTCGTCCTCGGGGTGTTGATCATCATCCCGATCGGCGGCGCCGACATGCCGGTGGTGGTGTCGATGCTCAACTCCTATTCCGGCTGGGCGGCGGCCGGCATCGGCTTCACGCTTGGCAACCTGGCGCTGATCATCACCGGGGCGCTGGTCGGCTCTTCGGGTGCGATCCTCTCCTACATCATGTGCAAGGGCATGAACCGCTCGTTCGTCTCGGTGATCCTCGGCGGCTTCGGCGGCGAGACGGCAGCCGCGGGCGGCGACGACGGCATCCAGCGGACCGTCAAGCAGGGCTCGGCCGACGACGCCGCCTTCCTGATGCAAAACGCCTCGAAGGTGATCATCGTGCCCGGCTACGGCATGGCGGTGGCCCAGGCCCAGCATGCGCTGCGCGAGATGGGCGACCAGCTGAAGGCGGCCGGCGTCGAGGTCAAATACGCCATCCACCCGGTCGCCGGCCGCATGCCCGGCCACATGAACGTGCTTCTCGCCGAGGCCAACGTCCCCTATGACGAGGTGTTCGAGCTCGAGGACATCAATTCGGAATTCGCCCAGGCCGACGTCGCCTATGTCATCGGCGCCAACGACGTCACCAATCCGGCGGCGCGCGACGACAAGACCTCGCCGATCTACGGCATGCCGATACTCGACGTCGACAAGGCCAAGACCTGCCTGTTCGTCAAGCGCTCGCTCGGCTCCGGCTATGCCGGCATCGACAACACGCTGTTCTACAAGGACGGCACGATGATGCTCTTGGGCGACGCCAAGAAGGTCACCGAGGAAATCGTCAAGGCGATCACTCACTGAGGCATGACGCCGGCGCTTCGATGCCGAATGCCCGCCTCACTCAGGCGGGCATTCGCTTTTGTAGGACTGAAAGACCACGACCCCGGTTCCGTTGCGAGGTAGGCGGCCGCATTCGAAGTCATGGGAGCCGGCGGCGGCGGCCTTCCGGCCGCTCCGGCGCTGCCTTGCTGGAGTCGGAGCCTCACATAGGTCCCCGCCGCCGCGGAAGCCTCATGCACCGTCGAGTTGCACGTTGGAGAGCTGCAGCCAGGGCGGGTTGTCGGCGTACATTTCGCGAATGAGCTGCTTGATCTCTTCGACCCGGCCTTTCGCGTCGTCGCGCCTGAAGCTCATGATGATCGGCGAGGTGGCGTTCTCGTCCTTTATGGTGCGATAGCACACGTCGTCGGGCCTTTGCCGCTGCGACGCCGCGGGAATGACGCACAGGCTCATTCCGGCCGCCACAATTCCCAATGCGGTCTGAATTTCGCGAACCTCTTCCACGCTGCCAGGCGAAATGCCCTGTTCGGACAACATGTTGAGGACCTCGTCGGCAAAGCTCGGACGCGGAGCCGAGGGATAGACGATGAGCGGTTCCCCCTCCAGTTCGGCGAGCGCGATCGGCTCGGTCGATACCGATTTCGGATGCCCCTTCGGAAAGGCGACGACCAGTCGTTCCTCCCGCAGCGTCAGCCTCTCGACCTCCCTGTCGTTGAAGCGAACCCGGCCGAAGCCGAGATCGATCCGCCTCTCCTTGAGGGCCGTGACCTGCTCGGTCGACATCATTTCCCGGATTTCGATGTCGAGATCCGGCCAGCGCCGGCGCATGCGGCGGACCAGGTCCGGCATGCCGCCATAAAGGGTCGAGCCGACGCAGCCGATGACGTAACGCTCGCGTTTCGACAGGCCGATCTTGCGCGTCTGCTCGCGCATATGCTCGGTCCGGGCAATGATCTGTCCGGCCTGCTCGTAGAAGAAGCGACCGGCCTCGGTCAGATCGAGCGGCCGGCTCGACCGGTCGATCAGCAGAACGCCGAGTTCGTCTTCCAATTGCTGGATCTGCCGACTGAGAGGCGGCTGCGCGATATGCAGGATTCCCGCCGCACGCGAGAAGTTCCGCTCGCGCGCGACGGCAAGAAAATAGCGCAGCTGCCTCAGCTCCATGGCTATACCTTTCAGGTATCAAATCCAACTTATATAGTTTTGGACTGATTTTACAGTGGGCGCTAATTTCCTTGCGATCAAGGGAGGAAAACCGGGTGTCTACCGAAATCCGCATCAGCGCGATCGAAACCATTATACTCGATCTGCCCACCATCCGGCCGCATCGCCTGTCGATGGTGACGATGAACCGGCAGAGCATGACCATCGTCCGCGTTCGCTGCTCCGACGGTTTCGAGGGGTTCGGGGAGGGGACGACGATCGGCGGTCTCGCCTATGGGCCGGAAAGCCCGGAAGGCATGAAGTTGACGATCGACGAATATATCGCGCCGCTGCTCATCGGCCGCGATGCGTCGCGCATCCAGGCTGCCATGGACGTCGTCCTCAAGGCGGTCAAGGGCAATCACTTCGCCAAATGCGCGGTGGAGGCGGCCCTGCTCGATTGCCACGCACGCCGCCTCGGTCTGCCGATGTCGGAACTGCTCGGCGGGCGGCGGCGCGACAGCCTGCCCATCGCCTGGACGCTGGCCTCCGGAGACACCGCCCGGGACATCGACGAGGCGCAAGCCATGCTCGACCGGCGGCGCCACAGGGATTTCAAGCTGAAGATCGGCGTCAAGTCGATCGAGGAAGACATCCATCACGTGGCCGCTATCCGCAAGGCGCTGCCGGACATGGCCTCCATCCGCGTCGACGTGAACATGGCGTGGCGCGAGCGGGAGGCGCGCAACGCGATCGCGGCTCTGGCCGACGCCGGCTGCGTGCTGGTCGAGCAGCCGGTAGAGGGGATCGGATCGCTCGCCCGCCTGCGGCGGACTTCACCGATCGCCATCATGGCGGACGAGGTTCTGGTCGGGCCAGAAAGTGCGCTGGAGGCGGCGACTGCAAGGGCTGCCGACGTGTTCTCGATCAAGATCGAGCAGGCGGGAGGATTGTTTGCCGCCGCCCGGGTGATCGCGATCGCGGAAGCCGCAGGCATCAGCATCTATGGCGGCACCATGCTGGAGGGGCCGATCGGCACGATCGCCGCCTCTCAGTTGATGGCAAGCGTCAAGGAGCTGGAATGGGGCACCGAGTTCTTCGGTCCCCTGCTTCTGACCGAGGAGATCCTGGAAGAGCCGCTTCGCTTCGAGAACTTCGAACTGCAACTGCCGAAAGGTCCCGGGCTCGGCGTGGCTCTTTCAATGGAAGCCGTCAATCGTTTCCGCAGGGACGGCAAGCACGCTTCGACCCTGCGCGTGGTGGGGTGAGATCATGCTGTTTCATGTCGAGATGACCGTCAGTCTGCCGCACGATCTGCCCTCGGGCGTCGCTGCGGAGCTCAAGGCCACGGAACGCGAGCGGGCACAGGAACTGCAGCGTTCCGGCAAATGGCGCCACCTGTGGCGCGTGGCCGGCCGCTACGCGAATGTGAGCATTTTCGATGTGAGCGGGCCGGGCGAACTGCACGAGGTTCTGTCCACCTTGCCGCTCTTTCCCTTCATGGACGTCAAGGTCGTGCCGCTCTGTCGGCACCCTTCGTCGATCCGTAAGGACGATACCTAGAACCTTCGTCGGCGGCACTCCCGGGAGGATGGAGCCGCTGCATTCAAGACAATCCAAGTGGAGGAACGAACATGAACGTGAAGATTTTCGACAGGCCTGACATTCGGGACTTTCTCAAGACCCTCAGCGGTCTCGACAAGGAAGGCGGCAATCCGCGCGTCAAAGAGATCGTCCATCGGATCATGTCGGACCTGTTCAAGGCCATCGACGATCTCGACATCACCCCCGACGAATACTGGACCGGCATCGCCTGGCTCAACGAGATCGGCGCGGCCGGCCAGGCCGGCCTGATCTCGCCCGGTCTCGGCCTCGACCACTTCCTCGACGAGCGTCTCGACGCCATCGACGAGGCGCTCGGGATCGACAATCCCACCCCGCGCACGATCGAGGGGCCGCTCTATGTCGCCGGCGCGCCGGTTTCGGAAGGCTTTGCGCGACTGGACGACGGCACCGATGCCGACGGTCACACGCTCATCGTGCACGGCACCGTCCATGATGCCGACGGCAAGCCGCTGCCGGGCGCGACCGTCGAAGTCTGGCACTGTGACACCCGCGGCTTCTACTCGCACTTCGATCCGACGGGAAAGCAGGCGCCGTTCAACATGCGCCGCACGATCGTCACCGACGAAAGCGGCCGCTACAAGTTCCAGAGCATCGTGCCGCACGGTTACGGCGTGCCGCCAGGCAGCCCGACGGAGCAGCTTCTTTCCGCGCTCGGCCGACACGGCCAGCGCCCGGCACATATCCACTTCTTCATCAGCGCCGACGGTCATCGCAAGCTGACGACCCAAATCAACATCGAAGGCGATCCGCTGGTCAACGACGATTTCGCCTATGCGACCCGTGAGGGGCTTGTGCCATCCGTTGTCGAAAGGACCGACGAGGTCAGCATCAGGGCGAACGGCTTGAACGGCCCGTTTGCGGAGATCAAGTTCGACATTCACCTGACGGCCCTGGTGAACGGTGTCGACAATCAGATAAACGAGCAGCGCAAGCGCGCGGCCGCATGAGGCTCGGCGGCCGAACGGCCGCCACGTGAGTAACCAACGTCACCACCGACATTGTGCAAAGGCTGTGCCAAGGACAGCGCGCCCTTTGCGGGAGATAGGTCATGTCTGCGATCATCGACAAAGCCCGGGATCTCGATCATCTGCTCGCCACCGCCGTGCAGGACGACAAGGAGGCCGGCATTTTCCGTTGCCGCCGCGACATCTTCACCAATGAAGACCTGTTCGAGCTGGAGATGAAGCACATCTTCGAGAGCAACTGGGTGTACTTGGCACATGAGAGCCAGATCCCGGAAAACAACGACTACTACACGACCTATATGGGCCGTCAGCCGGTGGTCGTCACCCGCGACAAGAACGGCGAACTCAATGCGATCATCAATGCCTGCGCGCATCGCGGGGCAATGCTTTGCCGGCGCAAGCACGGCAACAAGGGCAGCTTCACCTGTCCCTTCCACGGCTGGACCTTTTCCAACACCGGCAAGCTGCTCAAGGTCAAGGACGAGAAGTCCACCCAATATCCGGAGCAGTTCGCCAAGGACGGCTCGCACGACCTGAAGCGCCTGCCCCGCTTCGAAAGCTATCGCGGCTTCCTGTTCGGCAGCCTGAAGGAGGACGTCGCGTCGCTCGAGGCGTTCCTCGGCGAGACGAAGGTCATCATCGACCAGATCGTCGACCAGGCTTCGAACGGGCTCGAAGTGCTGCGAGGCAACTCGTCCTACATTTATGACGGCAATTGGAAGCTGCAGATGGAGAACGGCTGCGACGGCTATCACGTCAGCTCGGTCCACTGGAACTACGCCGCCACCATGGGCCGGCGCAAGGAGGAGGGCACGAAGGCGGTCGATGCCAACAGTTGGAGCCGATCCGTCGCCGGCGTCTACGGTTTCGAGAACGGCCATATCCTCTTGTGGACGAACACGATGAACCCGGAAGTGCGTCCGGTCTACGACCAACGCGACGAGATCAGGGCACGCGTCGGCGAGGTGAAGGCGGATTTCATCGTCAACCAGACGCGCAATCTCTGCATCTACCCCAATGTCTTCCTGATGGATCAGTTCTCGACGCAAATTCGCGTGACCCGGCCGATCAGCGTCGACAAGACCGAGATCAGCATCTTCTGCTTCGCGCCGAAAGGAGAAAGCGCTGCGGACCGAGCGCTGCGCATTCGGCAATACGAGGACTTCTTCAACGTGTCCGGAATGGGCACGGCCGACGATCTGGAAGAATTCCGCGCCTGCCAGGCCGGCTATGCCGGCACCGCCGCGCTCTGGAACGACCTGTCGCGGGGCGCACCGCTCTGGATCGACGGTCCTGATGAGAACGCGAAGCGAATGGGCATCGAGCCGCTCCTGTCCGGCGAGCGCAGCGAAGACGAGGGCCTGTTTGTGCGCCAGCACGAATATTGGGCCAAGGTGATGCGCGAGGCGCTGACGGCCGAGAAGAACGGAGTCGTCGCATGAGCATTTTCTACGAAGCCATCTGCGCGTTTCTTTACCGGGAAGCCCGTCTGCTGGACGATCGCGAGTGGGACGAATGGCTGACCTGCTATGCGCCAGACGTGACCTACTGGATGCCGGCCTGGGACGACGACGACCAGATCACCGATGACCCGCAGTCGCAGATCTCGCTGATCTACTACCCGAACCGCGACGGTCTGGAAGACCGGGTGTTCCGCATCAAGACCGAGCGCTCCGGCGCTTCCACGCCGGAGCCGCGCACCAGCCACAGCGTGACCAATGTCGAAGTCTTGGAAGTCCGCGGTGATGAAGTCGACGTGCGCTACAACTTCCACACGTTGAACCATCGTTACAAGGTCACCGACCAGTTCTTCGGCACGATGTTCGTGACGCTGCGCAAGAGCGACGACGAGCTGCTGATCTCCAACAAGAAGATCGTGCTGAAGAACGACTACATCCGCCAGGTCATCGACGTCTATCACATCTGACGGGCGTTGCCGGCCGGCACAGGAATTGATGAGGAGGGTTCTATGGCCTGCTACAGAATTGCGTTGAACTTCGAGGACGGGGTGACCCGCTTCATCGAGTGCAAGGACGGCGAGAAGGTTCTCGATGCGGCCTTCCGCAACAAGATCAACCTGCCGATGGACTGTTCCGACGGCGTGTGCGGCACCTGCAAGTGTCGCGCCGAGAGCGGCAGCTACGACCTAGGCAACGATTTCATCGACGATGCGCTGACGGCGGAGGAGGCCGAAAGCGGGCTTGTGCTGACCTGCCAGATGAAGCCGGCTTCGGATTGCGTGATCGCGGTGCCGACGACATCCGTGGCCTGCAAGACCGGGCAGCAGAGATTCTCGGCCACAGTGGCGCGCGTCAGCCTGCACAACGACGCGGCGACCGTGCTGGAGCTTGAGGCGGAGGCCGCGCCTGCCTTCCTGCCTGGCCAGTATGTCAATATCGAGGTGCCGGGCAGCGGTCAGAGCCGCTCCTATTCGTTCAGCACAGCGCCCTGCGAAGGCCGCATCGGCTTCCTCATCAAGAAGATACCCGGCGGCCTGATGAGCAGCTGGCTGGAGCGCGCCGAAGTCGGCGCGAAGCTGGAGCTGACAGGACCGCTGGGGAGCTTTTATCTCCGCCACGTCCAGAGGCCACTCTTGTTCCTGGCCGGCGGCACGGGGCTCGCGCCGTTCCTGTCGATGCTGGAAGTGCTCGCCCGCGAGAGTTCTGGGCAGAAGATCCACCTAATCTATGGCGTGACGCGCGATCTCGATTTGGTTCTCGTCGACGAAATCGAAGCCTATGCGGCGCGCCTGCCCAACTTCAGCTTCGCGACGGTGGTGGCCGAGGATTCCTCCGGCCACCCGCGCAAGGGCTGGGTGACACAGCATATGCCCACCGAGGTGCTGCACGGCGGCGACGTCGACGTCTATCTCTGCGGCCCGCCGCCGATGGTCGATGCTGTTCGCAGGCATTTCGACGACAGCGGCGTTAAGCCGAACAGTTTTCACTATGAGAAGTTCACGCCCAATGCGGTCGTGAAGGAGGCTGCGTGAGCAGGGTGCGCTTCGCGGATCGTTTTGCCGGCAAGGTGCTGGTGGTGACCGGCGCGGCGCAGGGCATCGGCCGCGCCGTGGCGATCCGCGCCGCGGAGGAGGGCGGACGGGTCGTCTTCGTCGATCGTGCCGATTTCGTCGCCGATGTGGCGACCGAGGCCCGCGACGCTGAAGTCGCGGCTTTCAGGACCGACCTAGAAACCTATGAAGGTGCGGCTGCCGCGATGCGCTTCGCCGAAGAACGCTTCGGCGGCATCGACATCCTCATCAACAATGTCGGCGGGGCGATCCGCATGCGCCCCTACGGTGAATTCGAGCCGCAGCAGATCGATGCCGAGATCCGCCGCTCGCTGATGCCGACGCTCTACTGCTGCCACGCCGTGCTGCCGCATCTCGTCGTGCGCGGCGGCGGCACCATCGTCAATGTGTCGTCGAATGCGACGCGCGGCATCCATCGGGTGCCCTATTCGGCGGCCAAGGGCGGGGTGAATGCAATCACCCAGTCGCTGGCGATGGAGTTGGCGGAGCGCAACATCCGCGTGGTCGCTACCGCCCCGGGCGGCACGGAAGCGCCGCCGCGGCGCGTTCCGCGCAATGCCGGCGGCGACACGGAGGCGGAGAAGGGCTGGATGGCCGAGGTCGTTCACCAGGTGAAGCAATCCAGCTTCGTGAAGCGCTACGGGACAATCGAGGAACAGGTGGCGCCGATCCTGTTCCTGGCCTCGGACGAGGCGTCCTACATCATCGGCAGCGTGCTGCCCGTGGCCGGGGGCGATACCGGCTGACATTTCAAGACTGACTGCGTAGCAACTCGGGGAGGAGCGATGATGCGCACTATCGATGTGAATGAAGCAATAGACAACAATCCGTTCGGGGGATTCCAGTGGCTGGTGGTGGGGCTCTGCGCCCTGCTGCTGATCGTCGACGGCTACGACGTCTTCGTCGCCGGCACCGTCCTGCCGACGCTGATCGCCGAATGGGGTCTGAGCAAACCCCAGGCCGGCGCGCTGCAGGCCTGGGCGCTGTTCGGCATGATGTTCGGCGCCCTCTTCTTCGGACCGCTGGCCGACAGGATCGGCCGGAAGAAGGGCATCGCGATCAGCTTCCTGCTGTTCACCGTCTCGACCCTTCTCACCGGCTTTGCCGGTTCGCCGGAGCAGTTCAAGGTCTTCCGCTTCTTCGCCGGGCTCGGCTGCGGCGGGCTGATGCCGAATGCCGTGGCGCTGATGAACGAATATGCGCCGAAGCGCCTGCGCGGCACCATGGTGGCGCTGATGTTCTCCGGCTATTCGGTCGGCGGCATGGTCGCGGCGGGCCTCGGCATCGGTCTCATCCCGCAATTCGGCTGGAAGCCGATGTTCTTCGTCGCCGCGCTGCCGCTGGTGCTGCTGCCGGTCATCCTGTGGAAGCTGCCGGAATCGCTCGGCTTCCTCATTCGCCAGGGCGAGCAGGAAAAGGCTAGACAAATCTATGCGAAGATCGTCCCGTCCGCGCGCCTCGTCAGTGAAGACAGGCTGGTCTTCTCCGAAGCCAAGGGCGCGTCTGCGTCGGTCGCCGAACTGTTCCGGCACCAGCGGACGCTGCGCACGCTGATGCTGTGGGTCGCCTTTTTCTGCTGCCTGTTGCTCGTCTATCTGCTCTCGTCCTGGCTGCCGAAAGTTCTCCAGGAAGCCGGCTATGCCGAAAAGGCGAGCCTGCTCAGCCTCTTCTCGCTCAACTTCGGCGGCATGGCGGGCGCGATCGCCGGCGGCTGGCTCGGCGACCGCTTCGGCCTGCCGAAAGTGGTGGTCGCCTTCTTCGTTGCAGCGACTGCCTCGATCGCGCTGATCGGCTTCAACCTGCCGGCGGGACTCCTGTTCCTGATGGTCTTTATTGCCGGCGCCACGACGATCGGCACGCAGATCCTGCTCTATGCCAGCGTCGCGCAGCTCTACAATCTCTCCGTCCGGTCGACCGGGTTGGGTTGGGCCTCGGGCGTGGGCCGCATCGGCGCCATCGTCGGCCCGACGCTCGGCGGCGTGCTCCTCGCGCAGCAACTTCCGCTCCAGCAGAACTTCCTGATTTTCGCCATCCCCGCGGCGGTCTCGGCGCTCGCCATGCTGGTCTTCGCGGTCAGCAACGCCCGCCGCGCCGGCACCGTCCAACTCGCTGCCGCGTAGGGCGGTGGTACGATGAGCGGTGGCCCGAGCCGCTCATTACGCTTCTGCCGACGGCCGATCGTAACCCGGCCGTCGGCGCCTTTCTCGCGGCGAGCACGGTCGACACTACGTCATAGGATGAGTGTTCGTCCGAATCGCCCGTAAGCCTCTTCAAAAAAACCGAAGCCCTCGAGCCGTGCCCTATCTAGATCTCGAAAGTCACCGCCTTCATTACCGTATCGACGGCGATACGGCCGCTTCCGGCAAGCCTTGGCTCATGTTCTGCAATTCGGTCGGTACCGACCTGCACATGTGGGCTGCGCAGGTGGCCGCGCTCTCGCACCAATATCGCCTGCTGCGTTACGATCGCCGCGGTCATGGCCTGTCTTCGGCACCGCCGCCGCCCTATGCGCTGTCCGATCTTGGTCACGACGTCATCGCGCTGCTCGATGCGCTTGAGATAGAGCGGGCGCATTTCTGCGGCCTCTCTATCGGCGGTCTGACCGGACAGTGGCTGGCCATTCATGCCGGAGAACGGCTGGACAAGCTTGTTGTGTGCGCGACGTCCGCCAAGATCGGCACCGCGGAAAGCTGGGTCGCGCGCATTGCCGCCGTGCGGGCAAACGGCATTGGGAAGCTCGCCGCCGCCACCGCCGAGCGCTGGTTCACGCCGGAGTTCAGAACCGCTGAACGCGGCACCGTCCGCGAGATGCGTGACACGTTCGCCGCGACCAAGGTCGATGGCTATATCGGCTGTTGCGCAGCTCTGGCCGGGGCGGATCTGCGGGAGGAAGTCGGCCGGATCGCAAACCCCGTGCTTGCCGTCTCCGGCGAAGACGATCCGGTGTGTCCGCCGGCCGATTTGGAGGGCATCGCCGTTGGTGTGCTCTGGGGTCGCCACGTCTCATTGCCGGGCCGCCATATGGTCAATGTCGAGTCGGCTTCGGCATTCAATGCTGCGCTTATCGAGTTTCTCGACAGCGATTGGTGACTCGGCGGCAAGGCGAACGGCTTGCGGTGTAACTGCACGATCATCATATTGCGGTCAATAAAGGCGAGCGCGAGGTTTCGACGATGGTCGTTCTGACAATTCGGAATGTGCCCGATGAAGTGCATCGCGCCCTGCGCGTGCGGGCTGCGCTACACGGCCGCAGCACGGAGGCGGAAGTCCGCAGTCGTGAAGCCGGAGCAGCGCGTCCGCATGGGAGACGTCCTCGCTGAGCTCAGCCGCGGCGGGGGCTGACCAATGATGATTTCGCGGTACTCGACCAGCGTCGTGACGAGGCAGCAGAGCCAATAAGGTTCGAATGATCGTCTTGGATACGAATGTCGTTTCCGAGGCGATGAAACCAGAGCCCAACCCGGCCGTCCGTTCCTGGCTGAACGCGCAGGTCGCCGAAACCCTGTATTTGTCGAATGTAATGCGGGCCGAAATGCTGTTCGGCGAACGCATATTGCCGTTCGACACCGGCGCTGCTCGGCACTACGCCGCCTTGGCTGTGAAAGCCAGAACGGCCGGCAAGGGGTTTCCGACCCCCGACGGATATATTGCCGCCATTGCCTCCTCTAACGGGTTCATCATAGCGACACGCGACATCGGCCCCTTTGAAGCGGCAGGGCTAACCGTTGTAAATCCTTGGAATAATGCATAGTCCAAAGACACTGAACCGCAGCCTCTTGCCCTCCTCTTTGGTCGAATCGGCGCAAGCGAGACAGGGTCGGCTCGGGGCCTTAAGCTGCCATTGGCAGCGCACCTCTTTAGTCCGGGCAACGACCACGCAGCGATCTTCCGCCACTCGGCGCCGCTCCCGGCGACCGCGCTCCTACGTGGCGACCGTACAAGCTGTGGCCGAAATCCGCGCCGAAGGCTGCCTTTACGGTCAGCGTAGGGGGCTCGCCCGGCGGCTCGCCGCCATTCCGGCGAGCCAAGTCGCGCTCCAGTACCGCCTGCGCCCCTCGAAGACATGGCCCCGCACCGGCCGCCACCTCCCACCGCCAGCTCCCCCGACATGTCACAAAAAAATCCATAATCGCCGTTGCGGCGTGACATAACTTGCGCTATATATCTGACCGATCGGTCGGTTAATGAAAATTACCGATCCAGTGGGAGGAGTCACATGCCTGAGGCTTTCAGCCTGCGTCCTTTATGGACCCCAGCACCAGCCGACGCTTCGCGGGCCCGAAGCTCCGGGCGGCCTTCTGTGTTGATTCCCTGCCGGAGACGGCCGACAATATGGGCGAGGACTTCGGCGTCAGCTGCGCCGATCAGGATGCAGTCGCCGAACGCAACGAAGCGCGCGGGGCCGCGGCACAAAGTGCGGGTTCGTCCGCTCAGGATAAGCGGCGCACGGCTGGTGACGACCGCCACCCATCAGCTTCACCGCCAGGGCGGTCGCGCGTGCGCTGTGCAGGATGTGCATCGGCGTCGGCCAGGCCTTTGCCATCATTCTCTGACGGAGGAGTAGGACCATGTATGCGCAAATGGTGAAAACCGACGCTGCCCGCGTCAAGGGTCTCGGCGAGATGGATGCGCAAGAGCGCGCCTTCCAGCAGCGCATCGATGCGGGCCAAAAGATCGAGCCGAAGGAATGGATGCCGGAAGGCTACCGTAAGACGCTCATCCGCCAGATCAGCCAGCACGCCCATTCCGAAATCGTCGGTCAGTTGCCGGAAGGCAACTGGATCACCCGTGCGCCGACGCTGGAGCGCAAGGCGATACTGCTTGCCAAGGTCCAGGATGAGGCCGGCCACGGCCTCTATCTCTACTGCGCCGCCGAGACGCTCGGGATCAGCCGCGATCAGATGTATGACCAGTTGCACAGCGGCAAGGCAAAATATTCCTCGATCTTCAACTATCCGACGCTCTCCTGGGCGGACATCGGTGCCATCGGCTGGCTGGTCGACGGCGCGGCGATCATGAACCAGGTGCCGCTGCAGCGCTGTTCCTACGGGCCCTATGCGCGCGCCATGGTGAGGATCTGTAAGGAGGAAAGCTTCCATCAGCGCCAAGGCTTCGACATTCTGGCGAAGATGGTGAAGGGCACGCGGGCCCAAAAAGCGATGGTTCAGGATGCGCTGGACCGCTGGTGGTGGCCGTCGCTGATGATGTTCGGCCCCTCCGACGATGCCTCCGTCCACTCGGCCCAGTCGATGGCCTGGAAGATCAAGCAGAACTCGAATGATGAGCTCCGTCAAAAGTTCGTCGATCAGACGGTGCCCCAGGCCGAGTATCTAGGACTCACCGTTCCAGATCCGGACCTCAAGTGGAACGACGAAAAGGGCGGCTACGATTTCGGCGAGCCGGACTGGAGCGAGTTCTTCGAGGTGATCGCCGGCAACGGCCCCTGCAATGCTGAACGCCTCGGGGCGCGCAGGAAGGCCTGGGAGGATGGCACCTGGTTCCGCGACGGCCTGACGGCGCATGCGGAGAAGGTCGCGGCTCGACGCGCCAAGTCGATCGCTGCCGAGTAGAGATAGGGAGAGAGCAGCATGTCCAGCGAATGGCCCCTCTGGGAGGTTTTCATCCGCGGCCAGCACGGGCTGAACCACCGACACGTGGGCAGCCTGCATGCGCCGGACGCGGAAATGGCAATCAACAACGCCCGCGACGTCTACACGCGCCGCAATGAGGGCGTCAGCATCTGGGTGGTGCGTTCGAGCGACATCGTCGCCAGCGCGCCCTCTGAAAAGGGGCCGCTTTTCGAGCCTTCGAATTCGAAGGTCTACCGCCATCCGACCTTCTTCGACATTCCCGACGAAGTGGGGCACATGTGATGGGTAGAGCAACCGTGACGGACACGGCCGTCGACCGCGCCGCACTTTTCGAGTTCCTGCTGCGCATGGGCGACAGCACCCTTGTCCTCGGCCATCGCCTTTCGGAATGGTGCGGCCACGGCCCGGCGCTCGAGGAAGACATCGCGCTCGCCAACACGGCGCTCGACTTTATCGGCCAGACGCAGTTGTGGCTGGGTCTCGCGAGCGAGGTCGAAGGCGAGGGCCGCAGCGCCGACGATCTCGCCTATCTCCGGGACGCGCGCGATTTCCGTAATCTGTTGCTTACAGAACGTCCGAACGGCGATTTCGGCAAGACGCTGATGCGCCAGTTCCTTTTCGACGCGTGGCACTACCTCTGTCTGAGGGCGCTGTTAGGCTCTTCCGATGCGCGCGTTGCCGCGATCGCCGAGAAGGCGTCCAAGGAGGTGGCCTACCATCTCCAGCGCAGCCGCGACCTCGTCATCCGGCTCGGTGACGGAACGGCGGAAAGCCATGCCCGCATGCAGGAAGCGCTTGATGATCTCTGGCCCTATACCGGCGAGATTTTCATGAACGAAGCCTCCGACGCCGCCCTTGTCGCCGCCGGTGTGGCGCCCGAGCCCGCAAGCCTCAAGGCGGAATGGGATGCGCTGGTTGCGGAAGCGCTCTCAGAGGCGACGCTGAAGAAGCCCGCCGACGGCTATATGCACAGGGGCGGCAAGCGCGGCATTCATACGGAGCATCTCGGCTACGTGCTCGCCGAGCTGCAGTTCCTGCAGCGCGCCTATCCGGGCGCCACCTGGTAGGAGGCTTTGATGGCAACCGCGACGCTTCCGTCGATCAAGGATGTCTGGGACTGGCTGGCGCAAGTGCCCGACCCGGAGATTCCGGTCATTTCGGTTACGGATCTCGGCATCGTTCGTGATGTCGCCTGGGACGGCGGCACGGTGGTGGTGACGGTGACGCCGACCTATTCGGGCTGTCCCGCCACGACGGTGATCAACCTGGATATCGAACGGGCGCTCCATGAAAAGGGGCTTAAACGCGTCAGGCTCGAACGCCGGCTCTCGCCGGCCTGGACCACCGACTGGATCAGCGCCGAGGGCCGCGACAAGCTCAAGACCTATGGGATCGCGCCGCCGGTCGACGGTACGGCCGCGGACGGAACGCTGCTCAAGCGGATCGACCGTCTCTCCGGTCGCCCGAGTCTGACGGTCGGCTGTCCCCGCTGCGGATCCTCACGGACCGAAAAGGTCAGCCAGTTCGGGTCGACTCCGTGCAAGGCGAGCTATCGCTGCTCCGACTGCCTAGAACCGTTCGATTATTTTAAGTGCATCTGACGCGATCCAGAGTGAGGCCCGCTTAAATGGCACGTTTCCACCCCCTGCAAGTCACCGAAGTCCGGCGCGAAACGCGCGATGCCGTGGTCGTGACGCTCATGCCGCGGGAAGAAGACCGCGCCGCCTTCGATTTCACGCAAGGCCAGTACCTGACGTTTCGCCGGATGTTCGACGGCGAGGAGCTGCGCCGCTCCTATTCGATCTGCGCCGGAAAGGACGAAGGTGTGCTGAGGGTCGGCATCAAGCGCGTCGACGGCGGCTGCTTCTCCACCTGGGCGAACGAGGAGCTCAAGCGCGGCGAGATGCTGGAGGCGATGCCGCCGATGGGGGGCTTCTTCACGCCGATTGAGCCGGATGCGGCAAAACACTATCTCGGCTTTGCCGGCGGCAGCGGCATCACGCCGCTCCTCTCGATCATCAAGACGACGCTTGCGCGCGAGCCGCGGTCCCAGTTCACGCTGGTCTATGCCAACCGACACGTCAGCTCGATCATGTTTCGCGAGGAGCTCGAAGACCTCAAGAACCTCTATCTCGGGCGGTTTGCGGCATTGCATGTCCTCGAAAGCGAAGCCCAGGATATCGACCTTTTTACCGGACGGGTCGACGCGGAGAAATGCGAGGCGCTGTTCCGCAGCTGGATCGATCTGAAATCGGTCGACACCGTCTTCATCTGCGGCCCGGAACCGATGATGCTGGCGATCGCCGCGGCGCTGCGCGCGCACGGACTTCGCGACGAGCAGATCAAGTTCGAGCTGTTCGCGTCCTCGCAGCCCGGCCGTGCACGGCGCAAGGTCGCAAGTGCTGCCGGTGCCGACAGGCAGTCGAGTTGCGAGGCGACCGTCACCCTCGATGGTACGACCCGCAACTTCAGCTTTCCGAAACAGGGGCAGAGCCTCCTCGAAGCCGCACTCGAAAACAGGCTGGATGCGCCATACGCCTGCAAGGCGGGCGTCTGTTCTACCTGCCGCGCCAAAGTGATCGAGGGCGAGGTGGAGATGGAGACCAACCATGCGCTGGAGGACTACGAGGTGGAGCAGGGATATGTGCTGACCTGCCAGTGCTTTCCGCTGAGCGACCGCATCGTCGTCAGCTACGACCAGTGACGCTTCGAGGGAGGAGTTCCATGTCCGATGAGACGATGCCGATCGAGGACTATCTCGCCCAAGGCGGCCTGCTCACCTCGCCGGACAACGTGCCGCCGCGCTATCGCGGCGAACTTCTCCGGCTGATGGCGAGCTTCGTCGACAGCGAACTCGCCGGTTCTGCCGGCTTCGCCGATGTCATCAACGATGCTCCGGGGATCAAGGAGCGCATCGCGGCCGCCCGGATCGTGTTGGAAAAGGCGGACCATGCGGGGCGGGTGCTCGAGATCATGGGCGATTTTGGTGCCGATACGGTGCGTTATGCGGTCCATCACCCGTGGTCGGCGCGGCTTCCCCGCAATGCCGATATCGGTGCGGAGCGCCGCGGCGGAGACATGCGGCTTTCGGTCCTACACTACCCGCTCGAAGGCTGGATCGATGCGGTCGTCATGAACGTGCTGATGGGCAAGGCGGTCGTCATTCAGCTCGGCGAACTGGCGCGCGTCTCCTACCAGCCGCTTGCCGAAGTCCTCCGGGCGATTTTGCCGCGCGAAACCCGCCACGCCGAACTCGGCATCGACGGGCTGAAGCGAATTGCCGAGACGGAGGAGGGGCGCCGTGCTGCCCGGGAAGCGGTCGCCTATTGGCGTCCGCGGGTTGCCGCGAGCTTCGGCCTTTCCGGCTCGACCCGCTACGACATGCTCGCCCGACTCGGGTTGCGCCACACGCCCAATGAGGCGCTGCTCGCCGCGTGGCAGAAGGCCACCGACGCCGAGTTGGCCGCGCTGAACCTGAACTGACGGAAGGAATATTCGATGAACATACTGGCAGATCGTGCCCGTCGGCTTGAAAGCTATGTCGGCGGCGCCTGGATGAGGGGTGCCAGCGACGGCGCGGCGCTGCTCGACGCCGCGACCGGCGCGCCGGTGGCGATGATCGATTCCACCGGCATCGACTTTGCCGCCGCACTCGCCTATGGGCGCGAAAAGGCCGGTCCGGCGCTCCGTCGCATGTCGTTCCATGAACGGGCGGCGATGCTGAAGGCGCTCGCTGAGGCGTTGATGGATCGAAAGGAGGAGTTCTACGCGCTCTCGACCGCCACCGGCGCCACCAGGACAGACAGCTGGATCGACATCGAGGGCGGCATCGGCACGCTGTTCTCCTATGCCTCCAAGGGCAAACGGGAATTGCCGAACACCCGGGTGCTGGTCGATGGTGAGGTCGAGACGCTGTCGCGAGACGGCACGTTTTCGGCCCGGCACATCCTGACGCCGCTCGAAGGCGTGGCGATCCACATCAACGCCTTCAACTTTCCCTGTTGGGGGATGCTCGAGAAGCTGGCGCCGACGCTGCTTGCAGGCATGCCTGCGATCGTGAAGCCGGCAAGCCAGACAGCCTATCTCACGGAGCTCGTGGTGCGGCGAATGGTGGAGACCGGATTGCTTCCGGAAGGAGCCGTGCAGCTCGTCTGCGGCTCGGTCGGCGATCTTCTCGATCACCTCGACGGACAGGACGTAGTCACCTTCACGGGCTCGGCCGCGACCGGGCGCAAGCTGAAGACGCATCCCGCGATCATCGAGAATTCCGTGCGCTTCACCATGGAGGCCGATAGTCTCAACGCGGCCGTTCTCGGTCTCGACGCAGGCCCCGGGACGGAGGAATTCGATCTCTTCGTCAAGGAGGTCGCTCGCGAGATGACCGCCAAGGCCGGGCAGAAATGCACCGCCATTCGCCGCGTCATCGCACCGCGTGCCCATTGCGATGCGCTTATCGCGGCACTGGGCGAACGACTTGCCAAGGTTCCGCTCGGCAACCCCGCTGCCGAGAGCGTGCGGATGGGGCCGCTCGCAAGCCTCGGGCAGCGCGAGGAGGTCAGGGCGCGCATCCGCGATCTTGCCGCCGATGCGGAGATCGTCGCCGGCGATCCCACGAACCCCCAGGTGGTTTCCGGCGACGCGGAAGCGGGCGCCTTTCTCAATCCGGTCCTGCTTTATTGCGGCAAGCCCGGCGCCGCGCGGGCCGTGCACGATGTCGAGGCTTTTGGTCCGGTCAGCACCGTCATGCCTTACGATACCGCGGAAGAAGCTGTGGATCTTGTGAAGCGCGGCAAGGGCAGCCTCGTCACCTCCGTCTTCACCAATGATTCTCGTATTGCAGAGGAGCTGGTGCTCGGCATCGCGTCATTCAATGGCCGGGTGATGATCGGCAACCGCTTGAGCGCCAAGACCTCGACCGGGCACGGTTCGCCGCTGCCGGGCCTCGTCCATGGCGGCCCGGGAAGGGCCGGCGGCGGCGAGGAGCTCGGCGGCATCCGGGGCGTCAAGCACTACATGCAGCGCACGGCCGTCCAGGGAGCACCGGGGCTGCTCTCGGCGGTCACCGGCCGATGGATCGAGGGTGCCCCGGTGCGCGCCGACGGCGAACATCCGTTCCGCAAGTCGTTTGCCGAGCTCCGGATCGGCGACCAGCTGGTGACGGCGACCCGCACGGTGACGCTCGAGGACATCGAGCATTTCGCCAATTTCACCGGCGACACCTTCTACGCCCACATGGACGAGGAGGCGGCGCGGGCGAATCCGTTCTTCGACGGACGCGTCGCGCATGGCTACCTGATCGTCTCCTTCGCCGCCGGGCTCTTCGTCGATCCGGCCCCCGGGCCGGTGCTCGCGAATTACGGCGTCGACAATTTGCGCCTCCTGACGCCGGTCTATCCCGGCGACACGCTGCAGGTCGCGCTCACCTGCAAGGAGATCAATCCCCGGATCAATGCCGAGCATGGCGAGGTCCGCTGGGACTGCCGCGTCACCAACCAGACGGGCGCGACCGTGGCGCAGTACGATGTACTGACGATGGTGGCGAAGACGAGAGGATAGCGACGTCGCGCCTACAGCGCCGCGCGTCTTATCAGAGGGGATGCGGTCCACGCACGAGGGCGCGAAAAGTCAGCGCACCGCCTTGACGCCCTCCAGGATCAGGGTCGTGGCGATCTCGGCATATTCGTCCCGGCTGATCGGGCCGTCGGGGCGGAACCACATATAGACCCAGTTCATCATGCCGAACAGCGACATCGTCACCGGCATCAGCAGTGGACGATCATTATTGAGATCCGGATTGATGTCGTTGAGCACGCTCGAGAAGCGCTTGACGATGCGTCGCTCGATGGCGCGAATCTCGGCCATCTGCTCGGGCGAGAGCGCGCTCGTGCCGTTCAGCTGCACCTTGTGCTGGTCGTCGGCGTCGCGATAGTTTTCGAGCACCTGGCGCACGAGCAGCCGCAACCGTTCCCCCGGAGCGAGATCCGGCCGGTCGGCAGCTTCTATGGCCGCGTCGAGCTCGGCAAGGTGCGTGCGAACGATATCGAAGATCAGCGCGTCCTTGCTCGGATAATAGTGATAAAGCAGTGCTTTCGAGACGTTGCTGTGAGCAGCGATCTGCGCCATCGAGGCCTTTTCCATCCCCATTTCGGCGAACACTGCGGCGGCGCTCGTCAGAATGCCGCGCTGCTTCTCCTCGAAATCGACTGCGCGTGTTCGTGCCATGTTGATCCTGCTCTCACTCTCTACCTGCTCAATCCCACGAATAAGGGAGAACCGTAAAGTCCTCCCGTCTCTATGGTCTACGCGTGCCGTCGCTCCTGTCATTCCTTCGGGCGGTTGTCGACGACCCTTTTTGCCTTTCCTTCCGAGCGGGCGACGCCGCCCGGATCATGTACCTCGATCCTGGTGCTGACACCGACGACGCTCTTGATGTGGTGGGCGAGTTCGCGCGCCGATCCGGCTCGCGCGGTTTCGTCCGCCGCCTCGATCGTGCATTCGACGTGGACGGTCATGTTGTCCATCCGGCCCGTGCGCGTCAGCTCGATCTGGAAGTGCGGCGCCAGGCCGCGGCATTTCAGGATCTGCTCCTCGATCTGGGTCGGGAAGACATTGACGCCGCGCAGGATCATCATGTCGTCCGAGCGGCCGGTGATCTTCTCGATGCGGCGCATCGAACGCGCCGTGCCGGGCAGCAGCCGCGTCAGATCGCGGGTGCGGTATCGGATCATCGGCAGGCCTTCCTTGGTCAGCGTCGTGAAGACGAGTTCGCCCATCTCGCCGTCCGGCAGCACCTCGTCGGTCACCGGATCGATGATCTCGGGATAGAAATGGTCTTCCCAGATATGCAGTCCGTCCTTGGTCTCCACGCATTCGTTGGCAACGCCGGGCCCCATGACCTCCGAAAGGCCGTAAATGTCGACGGCATGCATGTCGAAGGCATGCTCGATCTCCTCGCGCATGGCATTCGTCCATGGCTCCGCGCCGAAGATGCCGACGGCGAGCGAACTCTCGCGCGGGTCCCGCCCTTGACGGCGGAACTCGTCGAGGATGGAGAGCATGTAGGAGGGGGTGACCATGATGATGCGCGGCTTAAAGTCCGCCATCAGCGTCACCTGCCGCTCGGTCATGCCGCCGGAGATCGGCACGACGGTGCAACCGAGCCTTTCCGCGCCGTAATGGGCGCCAAGCCCTCCGGTGAAGAGGCCGTAGCCATAGGCGACATGGACGATGTCGCCGGGCCTGCCGCCGGAGGCGCGGATCGAGCGCGCCACGACGTTCGCCCAGCTATCGATGTCCTTCAGCGTATAGCCGACGACAGTCGGCTTGCCGGTCGTTCCCGAAGAAGCGTGGATGCGGCAGAGCTTCTCGCGCGGAACGGCGAACATGCCGAAGGGATAGCTTTCGCGAAGGTCCTGCTTGGTGGTGAAGGGGAATTTTGCGAGATCGGCGAGCGTCTTCAGATCGGACGGATGGACGCCGGCCGCGTCGAAGCGCGCGCGGTAGAAGGGCGAGTTCTCATAGGCATGGGCGAGCGACCATTTCATCCGCTCCAATTGAAGCGCGGCGATCTCGTCGCGCGACGCGGTTTCGATCGGCTCGAGATCGCCGGGGCGGGGTGAAAGGTCTTCCATGAATCTCTCCTCCGGGAATTGTCCTCCCGCATGATACCCGCGTTGCCATTGGCCCGCGGAATCATGCAGCTTTCAAAGTATGGCGGCGCTCACGCCTCCGGTGCGCCGTCTGCTTGCGGCAGGTGCGTGCCCTTGACGGTGCGCGAATGGCCGCGGAACTCGGCGATGTGTTCGCCGCGCTGGTTGGTGATGCGGATGTCGTAGATGCCGCCGCGGCCGCGCCGCGAAATCTCGCTGGCCGCCGCCGTCAGCCGGTCGCCCTCGAAGGCCGGCGCGATATAGGTGACCGAGCAGTGCTGGGCGACGGCGCGCTGGTTGTAGCTGTTGCAGGCAAAGGCAAAGGCGGAATCGGCGAGGGTGAAGATGTAGCCGCCGTGGCAGGTGCCGTGACCGTTGGTCATCTCCGACGTAATCGTCATCGAGATTGTTGCCGTACCCGGCGTAACGCGATCGAGCGCCATGCCGAGCCGCTGCGACGCCTGGTCGTCGTCCCACATGACACGGGCGCAGGCGCTGGCGAGCTCCTCGGCGTTCATTCTTGCCGCGTCCATCATCGCCCCTTGAACTCCGGCTTGCGCTTTTCCAGGAAGGCTGTCACGCCCTCGGCATAGTCGCCGCTGCGGCCCGCTTCGCGCTGCAGGTCGCGTTCGAGCTCGAGCTGCTCGTCGAAGGAATTGACGGCGGCAGCCTGGATCGCCCGCTTAGTCATGCCAAGCCCCTTGGTCGGGCCGGCGGCGAGACGGGCGGCAAGCGCGGAGGCCTCGTCCATCAGCGCTGCGTCGTCGACGGCGCGCCAGATAAGCCCCCAGTTCGCTGCCGTCTCCGCATCGAGCGGCTCTGCCGTCAGCGCCAGCGCCTTGGCGCGGGCCTCGCCGATCAGCCGCGGCAGGCTCCAGGTGCCGCCGGAGTCGGGCACCAGGCCGATCTTCGCAAAGGCCTGGACAAAGCGGGCCGAGCGGGCCGCAAGGGTGATGTCGCAGGCGAAAGCGATGTTGGCGCCGGCGCCGGCGGCGACGCCGTTGACGGCGCAGACGATGGGCTTTTCGAGGCTGCGGATCAGCCTGAGGAGCGGATTGTAGAAGGTTTCGATCGTGTGGCCGAGGTCGGGCGTACCGCCCTTGCGCGGGTCGCGGTCGCCGAGATCCTGGCCGGCGGAGAACCCGCGCCCGGCGCCAGTCAGCAGCACGGCCCGCACCGTGGCATCCGAGTGAGCGCGCTCGAAACCGGCGCGCAGCGCCAGATGCATTTCCTCGTTGAAGGCGTTCAGCTTGTCGGGGCGGTTGAGCGTCAGGCGCAGCACGCCGGCGTCAAGCGCCGACAGAACGGTGTCGGATTCGGCCATGATTCCTCCCTGCCGCCACCTGGATCGGCGGCCTGAAAAAAACACTTGCATAAACCGACCGGTCAGTCAATGATAATCCCAGCAGCAGGGAGGAATGGACATGAGCGAGCAATTCGACCGGCACCGCACGGTGCTCGGCGCGGCCTTGCAGGCGGCGCAGGATCGCGGCTATTGGTCCGCCTTTCCGGAAATACCGAGCGGCAAGATCTATGGAGAGACCGCCAAGGACGATGGCCTCTCCGCCTACCAGGCACGCCTCGGCAAGGCGTTCGACCTGCCCGGGCATCCCGGTGCAAAGAGGGTCGGCAAGGAAGTCTCGCCCTACGGACCGTCGCTTGGCATCACCTATCCGGCGGCCGACGCGGATGCCCTCATGGCCGCCTCCAAAGGCGCGGCAGCCGCATGGGGCAATGCCTCGCCGGAGGCGCGGGTCGGTGTCTGCCTGGAAATTCTGGCGCGCCTCAACCGCATGAGCTTTGAGATGGCCAATGCGGTGATGCACACGACGGGGCAGGCTTTCGCCATGGCCTTCCAGGCGGGCGGCCCGCATGCGCAGGATCGCGGCCTGGAAGCCGTCGCCTATGCCTGGGCGGAGATGACGCGCACGCCTCGGAGTGCGACCTGGGCGAAGCCGCAGGGCAAGGGTGAGCCGATCGTGCTCGAGAAGCACTGGCGCATCGTGCCGCGCGGCGTGTCGCTGGTGGTCGCTTGCCAGACCTTCCCGACCTGGAACAGCTATCCCGGCCTGTTCGCGAGCCTTGCGACCGGCAATACGGTGATCGTCAAGCCGCATCCGGGCGCCATCCTGCCGCTCGCTCTCACGGTCCTGGTGGCCCGCGAGGTCCTTGCCGAAGAAGGCCATTCCGCCGACGTGGTCCTGCTTGCGGCCGACGAGCCCGGCGCGGAAATCACCCGCGATCTTGTCGCGCACCCTGCGGTCGCCATCGTCGACTACACCGGCTCCAGTCTTTTCGGCGACTGGGTGCGCAACAATGCAGCGACGCGGCAGGTCTACTCCGAGGAGACCGGCGTCAACTCCATCGTGATCGGCGCGACCGACGACTTTGCCGACATGTGCGCCAATATCGCCTTCTCGCTGTCGCTCTATAGCGGCCAGATGTGCACCGCGCCGCAGAACATCTACATGCCGCGCGGCGGTATCAAAACCGATGAGGGGCCGAAGAGCTTCGAAGCGGTCGCGGCGGGCATTGCTGCGGCGGTCGACGCGCTCATCGCCGATCCGGCGCGCGCCGCCGGCGTCTGCGGCGCCATCGCCAATCCGGCAACGCTCGGGCGGATCGAGGCGGCGCGCAGTCTCGGCCGCATCGTCCGCGACTCTGCGCCGCTCCCGGGCGCCGAAGGCGCGCGCACTGCGACGCCGCTGATTCTCGCGGTGAACGCCGATCAAACATCCGCCCATGAGGAGGAGCGCTTCGGTCCGATTTCCTTCGTGGTGGCCGTGGAGAACGCCGCGGAGGGCGTCGCGCGCGCAGCAGATCTTGCCCGCAGCAAGGGCGCCATTACCGCAGCGTTCTACGATACCGACGATGCCCGCATTGCCGCGGCGGCCGACGCCTTTGCGGGGGCGGGCGTGAACCTGTCCGTCAATCTAACCGGCGGGATATTCGTGAACCAGAGCGCCGCGTTCAGTGATCTCCACGTCACCGGCGCCAACCCGGCCGGCAATGCCAGCCTGACGGACACGGCCTTCGTCGCCAACCGCTTCCGCGTCGCGATGTGGCGCCGTCCAGTGGCGGCATAGGCGGCGAACTTAAGCAATAGTCTTGACACCTGCACTCTTGGGAGGAGATGCCGACATGAGACTGCACACCACGACTGCGCTAACAACGCTGGCGCTTGGCTTCAACCTCGCGGCTCCGGCGATGGCCGATATCCGCATCGGTGCGACGCTTTCGGAGACCGGCCCCGCCGCCTTCCTCGGCGATCCCGAGGCCAAGACGCTGAAGCTGCTCGTCGACGAGATCAATGCCGCGGGCGGCGTCAACGGCGAGAAGATCGAACTGATCGTCTATGACGATGGCGGCGACCCGAACAAGGCGCGTACCTTCGCCACCCGTCTCGTCGAAGACGATGAAGTCGTTGCCGTGATCGGCGGCACGACGACCGGTACCTCCATGGCTGTCCTGCAGGTCTTCGAGGATGCGGAGATTCCCTTCATTTCGCTTGCCGGCGCCATCGAGATCATCGATCCCGTCCGTCCCTTCACCTTCAAGACGCCCCACACCGATCGCATGGCCTGCGCCAAGATCTTCGAGGACATGAAGGCGCGCGGCCTGACTAAGATCGGCATGATTTCGGGTTCCGACGGTTTCGGCGCGTCGATGCACAAGCAGTGCCTCCAGATCGTCGGCGACTACGGCATCGAGGTCATCGCCGACGAGACCTACGGTCCGAGCGACGCCGACATGACGCCGCAGCTTACCAACATCAAGGGCAAGGAAGGCGTGCAGGCGGTCCTGAACGCCGGTTTCGGACAGGGGCCGGCGATCGTCACGCGCAACTATCAGCAGCTCGCAGTCGGCCTGCCGCTCTACCAGTCGCATGGTGTGGCCTCGGACGGCTTCATCGAGCTTGCCGGCGCGCCCGCCGCCGAGGGCATCCGCCTGCCTGGCACGGCGCTGCTGGTGGCGAAGCTGCTGCCCGAGAACGATCCGCAGCGCCCGGTCGTCACCGCCTACAAGGCGAGCTACGAGGCGGCGACCGGCAAGCCGGTCTCGACCTTTGGCGGCTATGCGCACGACGCGCTGCGCATCCTCGTCGATGCGATCAACCGGGCCGGCAAGGCGGAGCCGCAGGCGATCCGCGACGCGATCGAAGCCACATCCGGTCTCGTCGGCACCACCGGCGTCGTGACCATGTCGGAGGAGGACCATCTCGGCCTCGACCTCAGCGCCTTTCGGATGCTCGAGATCAAGGACGGCGGCTGGAAGCTCGTCGAATAGGTCGGCAATCGTGGGATACCGGACGCGCGGCGCGCGTCCGGTCGACAGATCGTCGCGTGCCGTAGCGGAGGCATCCATGCCCGAACTCATGCAATTCATCCTGTCCGGGGTGACCGTCGGCGCGGTCTATGCGCTGGTCGCCCTGGGCTTCACCATCATCTATAACGCCTCCGACGTCGTGAACTTTGCCCAAGGCGAATTCGTGATGCTCGGCGGCATGTTCACCGTCGTCGCCTTCGAAGCGGGGATCCCGCTGCCGCTCGCGGCGGCGATCGCCATCCTGGCGACGGCGGCGATCGGTGTGGCGCTGAACAAGCTCGCCATCGAGCCTGCGCGGGGCGCGCCGGTCGTCTCGCTGATCATCATCACCATCGGTGCGTCGATTCTCATCCGCGGTCTGACGCAGATCGCCTTCGACAAGCAGCTCCACCGCTTCCCGGCCTTCTCCGGCGACACGCCCATTCAGATCATGGGCGCGACGGTCCTGCCGCAGAGCGTCTGGGTGATCGCGGGGGCGCTGGCGGTCTTTGTCGGCCTGTGGCTGTTCTTCACCCGGACCCTCACCGGCCGGGCGGTTCTCGCCACCGCCAACAATCGCATTGCCGCGCAGCTCGTCGGCATCAACACCAGATACGTGATGACCCTGAGCTTCGCCCTGTCCGCGGCGATCGGCGCGCTTGCCGGCGTGCTCGTCACGCCGATTACGCTCACCGGCTACGACATCGGCATCGCCCTTGCCCTGAAAGGGTTCGCGGCAGCGATGCTGGGCGGGATGGGCAATCCCAAGGGTGCGCTGGTCGGAGGGCTGCTGCTCGGCGTCATCGAGGCGCTGACCGCCGGCTATCTCAGCTCGCAATACAAGGATGCCGCCGCCTTCGTGATCATCCTCGCCGTGCTCTTTGCCATGCCTCAGGGGCTGTTCGGCCGGCAAGCAACGGATCGGGTGTAGCCATGCGGCTCTCGTCGAAGACAAACACTTTGCTCGCGCTCGCCGCACTGATTGCGCTGGCGCCGCTGTTCTTCCCGTCCTCCTACTATTTTCGGGTCGGCTCGCTGATCTTCGTCAACGGGCTGGCGGTGACCGGTCTCGTCGTTCTGATCGGCTATGCCGGCCAGATCAGCCTCGGCCACGCCGGCTTCGTCGGCATCGGCGCCTATGCCTGTGCCTTGGCGCCGGTTCATCTCGGGCTCAATCCGCTCGTTGCTGCCGGCCTCGGCGCCGCGCTGTCGGGCGCGATCGCCTGGCTGGTCGGCCGGCCGATCCTGCGGCTGAAGGGCTATTATCTGGCGGTGGCAAGCCTCGGTTTCGGCGCCCTGGTGTCGATGGTGCTCGCCAACGAGGCGGGGCTCACCGGCGGCCCGGACGGGATGACGGTGCCCGATCCGGGATTGCGGGCCCTGCTCAAGTCGGTCGGCATCGATCTCTCCAACGCCGCCTTCTGGTATGCCTTCTCAGCTGTCGTGCTCGTCATCGGCGCCTGGCTCGCTTTGAACCTCTATCATAGCCCCACCGGACGGGCCTTGCGCGCGCTCCATGGATCGGAGGTCGCGGCCCGGACGGTCGGCGTCGACGTGGCCCGGTCCAAGCTGCAGGCCTTCGTCATCTCGGCCATTTATGCCTCGATCTCCGGCTCGCTGCTAGCGCTGCAGAACAAATTCATCACGCCGGACCTGGCGGGCTACATGCATTCGATCGAACTCGTCACCATGACGGTGCTTGGCGGCGCCGGCTCGGTCATCGGCGCGATCAGCGGTGCGGTGATCCTGACGACGCTGCCACAGGTCCTGACGGTCTTCCAGGAGTACGAGCAGGTGATGCTCGGTCTCGTGATGATGCTGGTGATGATCTTCATGCGTGATGGCCTGCTGCCGAGTCTTTCGCGCAAAATCCGGGGGAGGGGTCAATGAATCTGCTTCAGGTCGAAGGGCTGGGCATCGAATTCGGCGGCTTGCGTGCCGTCCGCGATGTCAGTTTTTCCCTCAATGCAGGCGAGATCGTCTCGGTGATCGGCCCGAACGGCGCCGGCAAGACGACCCTCTTCAACATGGTCTCCGGCATCTACCGGCCCGGCCACGGTCGCGTGAAGCTTGCCGGCGAGGACGTGACCGGCATGGAGCCGCACCTGCTGGCGCGGCGGGGCCTTTCCCGCACCTTCCAGAACCTGCAGATATTCCAGGCGATGACGGTGCTGGAGAATGCAATTGCCGGGCATCATCTGCACGAAAAGGGGTCGGTGCTCGCCGATCTCTTCGGCCTGCCGTCATCCCGCCGCCGTGCCCGCGAGGCCGAGGCGAGCTCACGCAGGCTGCTCGACCGGGTTGGCCTCGGCCGTGCGGAGGCCCAGGAGGCCGGGTCGCTCTCCTATGGGGCGCTGAAGCGGCTCGAGATCGCTCGCGCGCTGGCGCTGAAACCGCGTGTCCTTCTCCTCGATGAGCCGGCCGCGGGCTGCAATGCCGTGGAGACGGAGGAGATCGATCGGCTGATCGCCGAAGTCGCGGCTGAAGGTGTCGCGATCCTGCTGGTGGAGCACGACATGAAGATGGTGATGCGCATCTCGAACCATATCGTCGTCCTGGACCACGGCGAAAAGATTGCCGAAGGTGAACCGGCGAAAGTGTCGCGCGATCCGCGCGTCATCGAAGCCTATCTCGGGCCGCAGGCGAGGGAGGCGGCCGATGCTCACCGTTGAGGGATTGCGCTCGCGCTACGGGCGCATCGAGGTCCTGCACGGCATCGATCTCGAAATCGGCTCGGGCGAGATCGTCGCGGTGGTCGGCGCCAACGGCGCCGGCAAGACGACGCTGCTGCGCTGTCTCTCCGGCATCCAGCCCGTCTCCGGCGGAGCGATCCACTTCCGAGGCGAGGCGTTGATGGCGGTTCCAGCCTATCGCCGCCTCGAGCGCGGTCTGGCACAATCGCCGGAAGGACGGCAGATCTTCACCAATCTGACGGTCGAGGAAAATCTCCGCCTCGGCGCCTACCTGTTCTCCGACGACCGGGTGGCGCGCGACATGGAGGATGCCTTCGCGATGTTCCCGGTCTTGAGAGAAAAGCGCAATCTCGCCGCCGGCGGCCTCTCGGGCGGGCAGCAGCAGATGCTGGCTATCGCGCGGGCGCTGATGGGGCGGCCGTCCTGTCTGCTGCTCGATGAGCCGAGCATGGGTCTCGCGCCAATCCTGGTGCGGCAGATCTTCGACGTCGTCAAAGGCCTGCGCGGGCTCGGCGTCACCGTGCTCCTCGTGGAGCAGAACGCCTTCGGTGCCCTGTCGATCGCCGACCGCGGCTATGTGATGGAGACCGGCCGCATCACCATGACCGGCCCGGCCGCCGAACTCATCGCCGACCAGCGTATCCGTGAAGCCTATCTAGGAATCTAAGCCATGGCCGTTAGCATCGAACACCGTGGCGAGATCGCCGTCGTCATCGTAGACAATCCTCCGGTCAACGCGCTGTCGCAGGTCGTGCGCCAGGCTCTTCTTGAGGCGGCGGAGGCGCTCGATGCCGATCCGTCGGTGAAGGCGGTGGTGCTCACCTGCGCCGGGCGCACCTTCATTGCCGGGGCCGATGTCGGTGAATTCGGCAAGCCGCCGATGCCGCCGCACCTGCCCGATCTCGTGTCGCGGATCGAGCGGGCGGCAAAGCCATGGCTCGCCGCCATCCACGGCAGCGCGCTTGGCGGCGGCTTCGAAGTCGCCCTCGGCTGCCGCTTCCGCGTCGCGGTTCCTTCGGCAAGTGTAGGCTTGCCGGAGGTCCGCCTCGGCATCGTGCCGGGCGCCGGCGGAACGGTGCGTCTGCCGCGGATCGCCGAGGTGGAGACGGCGGTCGACATGGTCACGACGGGGAAGCCGCTCGGGGCGCGCAAGGCCCACGAGGCCGGATTGCTCGACGCGTTGATCGAGGACGATCTCGTCGCCGGTGCCGCGGCCTTCGCCCGCGCTGTTCTCGACAGGCCGCTGCCCCCCGCGCTTTGCGATCGCCCCGTCGCGCCACCGCCTGCGGGTTTCTGGGAGGCAGCGGAAAGGACCGTTTCGGCCCGCGCCAAACGGGAAGATGCGCCTCTCAGAGCGCTGGCCTGTATGCGGCGCGCCGCCGAGACGGACTTCGACACGGCGATCGCCTTCGAGCGCGAAACGTTCCTGGCGCTGCGCGGCTCGGCGCAGGCCGCCGCACTCCGTCACGTCTTCTTCGCCGAGCGGGCAGCGACCCGGCCGCCGGAGCTTGCCGGTGTGGCGCCGCGCATGATCCGTTCGACGGCGGTGATCGGCGGCGGCACCATGGGCGCCGGCATTGCCGCGGCGCTGCGCGATTCCGGCCTGCCGGTCATCCTGATCGAGCGCGATGGTGCGGCAATCGAACGAGGGCTCGCCAGCTTGCGGGCGATCTTCGACGGCGCGGCAAAGCGCGGCCGCATTTCCGCTGACGTGGCAACCGAGCGGATGGCGGGCATCACCGCCACCACGGATTACGCGGCGCTCGCCGATGTCGATCTCGCTATCGAGGCGGTCTTCGAGGACATGGACGTGAAGCGGGACGTCTTTGCGCGTCTTGCCGACAGCTGCGGTGACGATGCCATCCTCGCGACGAACACCTCCTATCTCGATCCCGAGCGGATCGCCGAGGGCGTTCGCCGGCCGGAGCGCTTCCTGGGCCTGCATTTCTTCAGCCCGGCACATGTGATGAAGCTATTGGAAATCGTGCCGACCAAGGCGACGGCGCCGGAGGTGCTGGCGACCGGCTTCGCGCTGGCGCGGATGCTGAACAAGATCCCGGTGCGCGCCGGCATATGCGACGGGTTCATCGGCAACCGTATCCTGAAGGTCACCAGGGCGCAGGCCGAGCGACTGCTGCTCTCCGGCGCCACGCCCGCGGCCGTCGACGCCGCCATGCGTGCCTTCGGACTTCCCATGGGACCCTTCGAGGCGCAGGACCTTGGCGGGCTCGACATCGCGGCATTCCAGCGCAAGGCCGCGCGTGCGCGCGGCGAGACGCCCTTCGCGCCGATCGCCGATCGCCTTTGCGCGATCGAGCGCTTCGGCCAGAAGAGCGGCGGCGGCTGGTATGACTACGAGCCAGGCGACCGCACGCCGCGGCATTCGGATGCGGTCGCGGCGGTCATCGCCGAGGAGGCGAAGGGCCGGCCTCGGCGGGACTGGAACGAGGACGCCATTGCCGACTGCATTCTCTGGCCGATGGTCAACGAGGGAGCACGCATCCTTGCGGACGGCACGGCGCTACGGCCGTCCGATATCGACCTGGTGAAGATCCACGGCTACGGCTTTCCGCGCTGGCGCGGCGGGCCGATGCACTGTGCAGAGGCCCATGGACTCGGTAACGTCGTCGATGCACTGCGCGCGCTTGCCGAAGAGGGGCTGGCCGAGCCGCCTTGCGACCTCTTGCTCGAGGCCGCCCGGCGCGGCGGGTTCCCGACGCCTCTCGTTGAGGCATTGTAGTCCAAAAATGTGCAGGTGGTCTGGGGGGAGCACGACCTCCATAGAACGGCGGGACGAGGAGGGAGTGCGCGGACGCCGGATCGGCATGGAATTTGCGTGATGAGGTCACAACAAACGCGTCGCGACGGAGGGGAGCATGCAGGCGCTTACAGTTCCGGTCTACAGGCCGTTGCCGGTCGAGATCTTGCAAGGCGAGATCCGAAATGTTTGCGGCGCCTTCGATCTGGAGCCGATGCGGGGCACAGGCCTAGTGGCCGGTGATGTCTCGCTGCGGCGCATGGAATACTTCGATGCCGCGGTCGTGGCGCTCGATGCCCGATATGTGCAGCGCGGCGTCCGATCGATCCGCCAGGATCCGGGCGAACATCTCTTTCTGCTGGTCCAGGACGAGGGCCATTGCAGCGTCACGCAGGGAGACCAGTCGCTCGAGCTCGCACCCGGAGACATGTTCCTCGTCGATTCCGTCGAACCCTCGTCCTTCGTTTACGAGGGAAGGCGCTCGAACCAGATCTCGGTGCATATGCCGCGCGACGAGATGCTGCATCGTTTTGGCCAGTCCTGCATGGGCGGCGTTGCGATCGACCGGCACGACCCTCTCTGGGTCGCCATGCGAGCGGTGCTGACGAAAATGCTGACCAGTCCCGATGTTCAGGTGCAGCTCCGGGAAGCCTTCCTGTGCCTGATGGGCGCCTATCTTCAGGCGGGCCGGACCGGCAGCCGCGGGTTCGAGACCCTGTTGTCGCGGGCACTCGCCTTGATCGACCGCCATCGCGAGGATCCCGGCTTCGGCCCGCGCGAGCTCGCCACACGGCTGAACGTCTCGGAGCGCATGCTGCAGCGGCACTTCCAAGCTCTGGGCGAGAGCCCGGGCCACCGGCTGCTCAATCGCCGCCTCGAGCTTGCGCATGCGCGGCTCTCCGGCCGCCTGCCGGAACAGGCGAAGGAAGGGGTCGCGGGCATTGCCTACGATTCCGGCTTCAACGACCTTTCCTATTTCTATCGCGAGTTCCGCAAGCGATACGGCACCACGCCGGGCGCGGTCGCCCGCCACTGACGGATTTGTCCAATCGAAGGGACGTTCCCGTCCAAGCGGGACATGCGTCGCCCTCCTAGTCTTCCATGATGGGCTTGCCGGCATGGCAGGACACAATGGGAGGACGAGGATCATGACGCAGCACTTTGCGACGGTAAACGGAAAGCCCGTCTCCGGAGGGGCGAGCTTTGCCGTCCTCAATCCGGCGACCGGCGGCGAGATCGGTCGCGCGCCGGACATGAATGCGACGGAGCTCAACGCGGCGGTCGCGGCCGCGCAGGCGGCATTTCCGGAATGGTCCGCCCGTAGCGACGAGGCTCTGCAGGCGGCCTGCGCCGCGGTGACCGCCAGGATCGAGGCGCAGGCCGACGAACTCGCGCGGATGGTCACGCTGGAGCAGGGCAAGCCGCTCAACGGCCTCGGGTCGCGCTGGGAAATCGGCGGGGCAATCGCCTGGGCCGGCTATACGACCGGTTTGTCGCTGCCGGTCAAAGTGCTGCAGGACAATGAACGGGGCCGCGTCGAACTGCACCGCAAGCCGCTCGGCGTCGTCGGTTCTATCACGCCCTGGAACTTCCCGGTGATGATCGCCATCTGGCACATCATGCCGGCACTGCGGACCGGCAACACGGTGGTTATCAAGCCGTCGCCGTATACGCCGCTTTCCACTCTGCGGCTCGTCGAGATCATCAACGAGGTGCTGCCGCCCGGTGTCGTCAATGTCGTCACCGGCGACGACAAGGCCTTCAACATCGGCGCGGCGATGTCGGCACATCGGGATATCCGCAAGATCGTCTTCACCGGCTCCTGCGCGACCGGGCAAAAGATCATGGCGTCGGCGGCGCCGACGATGAAGCGGCTGACGCTGGAGATGGGCGGCAACGATGCCGGCATCGTCCTTCCCGATGCCGATCCCGAAGAGATCGCCGAGGGCCTGTTCTGGGGCGCCTTCATCAACAATGGCCAGACCTGTGCGGCGATGAAGCGCCTTTATGTCCATGAATCGGTCCACGACGCCGTCTGCGATGCGCTCGTCGCCTTCGCCCGCAATATCGCCGTCGGGGACGGCATGGATGAGACCAGCATTCTTGGCCCGATCCAGAATCGCATGCAGTTCGACAAGGTGGCGGCGCTCGTCGCCGACGCGAAGACCCGTGGCAGGGTTCTGCTCGGCGGCGAGCGGGGCGCTGGGCTGTTCTTCCCGCCGACGATCATTGCCGGACTGAAGAACGGTGATCCGCTCGTCGACGAGGAGCAATTCGGTCCGGCTTTGCCCGTTGTTTCCTACAGCGACGTCGAGGATGCGATCGCCATGGCAAATGACAGTTCGAACGGGCTCGGAGGATCTGTCTGGTCGTCGGACATCGATGCCGCTCGCAACGTTGCCGGCCGAATGCAGTGCGGCTCGGTCTGGATCAACAAGCATGGGGCGATTCAGCCGAACGCTCCGTTCGGCGGCATCAAGGCATCCGGGCTCGGCGTGGAATTCGCAGAGGAGGGCCTGCAGGAATACACTGACATTCAGGTCGTTTTTGCCTGATCGCGAAGAAAAAACGAAAGACGAAGGGAACAAAGAGATGAAACATTTCAGAGGAGCAACGCTCATCGCTCTGATCTCCTGCGCGGCAACGCCGGCGGCGATCGCCCATCCGCTCGATGGGCTGACGGCGGAGGAATACCAGAACATCAACCGGATCCTGCGGAACGAGAAGATCGTCGACGCCGAAACGCTTTTCCCGCTGATCGAGCTCAAGGAGCCCGCCAAGGCCGATGTGCTCTCCTGGAAGGAGGGCGACGCGCTCGACCGCAAGGCCATGGTGCAGTTCACCAGCCCGGATGGGTTCAAGGAGGCGGTCGTCAACATCACTCAGGGCAAGGTCGAGAGCACCGCGGCCATCAAGGGCCAGCCGATGGTCCTCTTCGCCGAGTTCATGAATGCGCTCGAAGGCGCGCTCGGCCATCCCGAGATGATTGCCGGTCTCGCCAAACGCGGGCTGAAACCGGAAGAGGCCTTCTGTTTGCCGTTGACGGCCGGCAACTTTTTCACCCAGGACTACGAGAACAGCCGGCTGATGAAGGTGCCCTGCTATCGGGTTCCGGAGGGGTCGAACTTCTATGCGAAGCCGATCGAGGGCCTTTTCGCCGTCTACGACATCGGCAAGAAGAGCGTGATCAAGGTCATCGATAGCGGAGCGGTCGATCTACCGAAGGACAATTGGGGCTATACCGAGGATGAGGTCGCCGCCCGCACGCCGCTGAGGCCGAAGACGAACAAGGTCGCGCTCACCCAGGAGGGCGGCCCCAACTACAAAATCAACGGCAGCCATCTGGAATGGGATATCTGGCGGCTCAATCTGAGAGTGGACAAGCGTCCGGGCCTCGTCGTTTCAAACCTAGACGTGAACGACGGCGACACCTGGCGGTCGGTGATCTATCAGGCGCACCTCTCGGAGGTATTCGTGCCCTATATGGACCCAACCGAAGGCTGGTACTGGCGCACCTACATGGACAGCGGGGAGTATGGTTTCGGCCTCTTCCTGAGCCCGTTGACCGCAGGGATCGACTGCCCGGACAATGCGACGTTTCTGCCTGCCACGATCGCCGATGACAAGGGCAATCCGCTCGTCATCCCGAACGCGATCTGCATCTTCGAACGCAGCATCGGCGATCCGGCCTGGCGGCACTTCGAGGTCTTCGCCCAGACGCCGGAAAAGCCGGTTCCGGCGGAAGGCCGGCCGGCGACGGAGCTCGTGGTCCGCACCGCATCGGAAGTCGGCAATTACGACTACCTCATCGACTACCGTTTGCAGCAGAATGGCCAGATCAACATCTACATCGGCGCGAGCGGCCTGGACGCGGTGAAGGGTGTCGCATCGACCTCGATGAAGGATCCGACGGCCAAGGCCGACACCGCCTATGGCACGCTGATCGCGCCCAATCTCGTCGCCGCCAACCACGACCACTATTTCAACTTCCGCATCGATTTCGACGTCGACCAGCCCGCCAATCACTTCTCGACCATGGACATCGTGCCGGCGGACGTCGAGCCGAACAGCCCGCGCAAGTCGATGTGGACGGTCAAGCACTCGATGCCGCATTCGGAAATGGAGGCGCGCTATAAGCTTTCGGCGGCCGAGCCGCGCTACTTCCATGTCTCGAACCCGAACCGCGAAGGCTATCTCGGCCACGAGCCGGGCTGGATGATTCACCACGGCAACGTTGCCTACGGCCCGTTCGATTATGCCAACGATCCGCCGATGAAGCGCAATGCCTATATCGAGTACTCGGTCTGGAACACCGTCTACGATCAGGACCAGCGTTATGCCGGCGGCAAGTACGCGATGCAGAGCGACGGCAGCGATACGCTGGCGGAGTGGGTGAAGGCCGATCGTCCGCTGATGGGCAAGGACATCGTCACCTGGTTCTCGGCAGGCTTCCACCACATTCCGCGCATGGAAGACTGGCCGGTCATGTCGACCGAATGGAAGACCGTGCACATCATGCCGCACAACTTCTTCGCCCATAATCCGGCGCTCTCCATCCGGAAATGACCGCCTGTCGTCAAAGGCGCCTTGGGGGGCGCCTTTGATACTCTCGACCTCCAAGGTCGGCTGCCGACAAGCGCGACAGGAGTCCTATCTTCCGATGGAACGCTCCTGCATCTCTTCGCCTATAAAGCAATTGTAGGACTGTGCATATTCGGCAGGCTCCGGACGGGGCTGCCTGGCGCCGCTGACTTTCAGTCCCGAAATCTCGGCCGTGAGCTTGGCCAGAATAGCGGCTGAGAATTGGCTGGCCTCCGACACTTTCATGACGAACGCCCCTTCTCCGCCGACGACGCACTGCCTGTAATAGGCATCGAGATCCGGGATCGAGGCCGAATCCGGCGTGTCTCTCAACATGATCGCCAGCCCGTCGATGACGATCCCTTGGGTAACGGTGCTGTTGCGGGCAACCGGCGCCGGTACCCCGGCATTGTTGGGTCCATCGCCCGATATGTCGATGACGCGCCGGCTTCCCCGATAGGGGCTCAAGTGAACAAGCCTGCGCGCGAAGGCAAGCACATTGGAGATGGAGGTGAACGAGATCCGTCGGATCGGCTGGCGGCGCAAGGCCTCGGCAAACTGTGCCGCACTCTGCCGGTCCTCGATCAGCGTCCAGGGCAGCACCTGGACGGCCTTGCCGCCCCACTCAACATAGGTCACGGCAATCCTGCCGAGCCGCCCCGTCCCTATCGCCCTCATTATCTCTGGCCTGCGAAACGCCTCCACATAGCCCGTCCGTTGAAGCTGCAGTTCGTCCAATCCAATCGAATAGGATACGTCGACGGCGAGGACCAGTTGGAGGTCCCGGCAACAGGATCCTGTGTCGCGGCGGTGCTGGCGCCGAGAAGAAAAGCCGCAGCCAAATGCGTCCAACGTGGTCCCATGGAGCCGATCGCCATCTGGAGACGGGGACCCGCGCGAGGTGCCTCTGCAGCGCCGCGCGTCCTATCAGATGCCACAGTACGCGACAGTAGCGCAAATTGGACCTTGTTGGATGCTTCTCGTCCTCGTCCCTGTGCTTGTCACAGCGATGAAGCAGCGCCGCGTCTGCGGCACGAAGGCTCTTTTCAGCCTTCGTGCTGATCGGCGCTGAAACCCGGTAGACGCGGCTCGGCCAAACCGCGGGGAACAGCACAGTAAAAAAGCGAGCCTCCGGCTGGAGAGGCTCGCTTGTTCGCTATTAGGCCCTTCGGAAACGCTAGCTGCGCGGCTTGAGGTTTTCCGGGTCGTAGAGCGGCTTGTAGCCGACACCTGCGACCTCGACCGGATAGGTCTCGGCGAAATATTCGACGTTCAGCTTGCGACCTTCCTGGCAATAGGCCCAGGGCAGATAGGCGAGCGCGATGTTCTTGCCGATCGTCGGGCCGTAGGCGATGGAGGTGGTGTAGGAGCGGCGGCCGAGTTCGTCGATCAGCACCTCACCGGTTTCCGGGTCCATGACCGGCAGGTTGCCGACCGGGTAGCGCTTAATGCCGTTCCTGTCGGTGTTCTCGGTCATGACGAGCGTGCAGAGCATGGCGGGCTGATGCTCGCGCGCCTTGTACTCCAGATGCTTCGCCTTGCCGCGGAAGTCCGCTTCCTTGACCTTCGGACGGGCAAGGTCGGCCTCGATGAGATTGTACTGGGTGAGAAGATCCGCGTTCTGCAGGCGCAGGCTCTTTTCCATGCGCCGCGAGTTCGCATAGGTCTCGACGCCGAAGGCCATGACGCCGGTGGTGCGCAGCGCATCCCAGACCGCCAGGCCGTCCTCATACTTCATGTGCAATTCCCAGCCTTGCTCGCCGACATAGGAGATGCGGAAGGCCGAAACCGGCTTGCCGGCGATCTCGATCGGCTTGATCGCGGCGAAGGGGAAGTTCTCAGGATCGAGGCCGGCCGGATCGGCAACCACCTTCTTCAGCGTCTGGCGGGCATTGGGGCCCCAGATGCCGATGGTGACGAACTTCTCCGAAACGTCGGTAATGGTGACGTCGAGGCCCCGGTCTTCCGCGACACGGCGCATGTAGTGGAAGTCGCGCGGGCCGGCATCGGCGCCGTTCACGAGACGGCAGCGGTCGGCCATGCGGAAGACCGTGAAGTCGGCCCTGACCATCCCCTCGTCATCGAGGAAGTGGGTGTAGATGCCCTTGCCGATATTGCCGTCTCCGCCGATCTTGGCGGCGCAAAGCCACTCGAGAAGCTCCACATGGTCCGGACCTTCGATGTCGACCATGTGGAAGTGCGAGAGGTTGACGATGCCGCAATCCTCGCTCATCGCCAGATGCTCGGCATTGGAGACGCGCCAGAAATGGCGGTTGTCCCACTCGTTCTCGCGCACTGGAACCCGGTTGCCGTATCTTTCCAGGAGGTGCTCGTTGGCGGCATAGCCGTGGGCGCGCTCCCAGCCGCCGAGCTCCATGAAGTAACCGCCGAGCTCCTTCTCGCGCTCGTAGAAGGGCGAGCGCTTGACGTTGCGGCCGCTCGCATAGGGCTCGCGCGTATGCACGGCCGGGAAATAGATCTTCTGTGCCGCCTCGAAGCAGCGGCCCTCGATGAATTTCTCCTCGAGCTGGTGCGGGTAGAAGCGTGCATAGTCGATCGAGGCATGGTCGATCTCGGTGCGCCCGTCCGTCATCCAGTCGGCGATCAGCTTGCCGTAGCCCGGTCCGTCCTTCACCCAGATGGCGACGCAATACCAGAGGCCGCGCACCTTCTGGCTCTCGCCGCAGGAGGGGCCGCCGGCGGCCGATACCTGCAGCAGGCCGTTGAAGGAGTGGCCCTCGTTATAGCCAAGCTCGCCGAGGATCGGCGTCAGTTCCATGGCGCGCTCGAGCGGTTCGATGATCTGCTCCATCTCGAGATCGCGCTGCGAGGGCGACAGGCGTGCCTCGTGCTTCTCGAGAATGTCGCGCGGATGGCAGAGGCGCGGATTGGTGGCCTCGTAGTAGCCCCACTCGATCTGGCCGCCTTCGGTGGTCTTCGGGTCGCCGGTGTCGCGCATATAGGCGGAGTTGCCCTGGTCGCGCAGCAGCGGGAAGCCGATTTCCTTGCCGGTGCCTTCGAATTCGTTATAGGGGCCGAAGAAGGTCAGCGGATGGTCGACCGGCATGACCGGCAGGTCTTCGCCGACCATTTCGGCGATCAGGCGACCCCAGATGCCGGCGCAGACGATGACATGGTCGGCCATGATCGTGCCGCGATGCGTGACCACGCCCTTGATGCGGCCGTTCTCGACGAGGAGCGACGTTGCCGGCGTATTGCCGAAGACCTGCAGCTTGCCGGACTTTTCCGCCGCATCGACCAGCTTGCCGGCAACCGTCTGCGAGCGCGGGACGACGAGGCCGGCATCCGGATCGAACATGCCGCCCATGACCTGATCTTCCTCGATCAACGGGAACATTTTCTTGATTTCGGCCGGCGAGACATAGTGCGCGCGAGTGCCGAAGGCCTTGGCAGAGGAAAGCTTGCGCTTGATCTCCTCCATCCAGATGTCGTCGCCGGTGCGTGCGACTTCCAGGCCGCCGATGCGGGCGTAGTGGCCCATCTTCTCGAAGAAGTCGATCGAATACTGCGTCGTCCAAACCGAGAGAAAGTCGTGGCTCGTCGTGTAGCAGAAGTCGGAGGCATGCGCCGTCGAGCCGATGTCGGTCGGGATGCCCGACTTGTCGATGCCGACGATATCGTCCCAGCCACGCTCGATCAGGTGATGGGCGATCGACGCGCCAACGATGCCACCCAGACCGATGATTACGACCTTCGCCCTTTGCGGAAACTCTGCCATTGCTTGCGACCCTAGTTGGTATGGAAGCCGGATATTAGATTTTGCAGCGACGCGAGTTGCGCCTGTCTACGACATAATCATCGTGCTGCACGACCAGAGCCATGCCGTAGCGAATGGCAACGCTGGTGGCTAGGGGGGATGCAGCCGCTCAGCTTGGTGCTCAAGTGGGCGGTTTGCGCCACAAGGCTGCCGTTCGTCTTCTGGAGTTGCAGCAATCCATTCGCGTCTTGCGTCCGGGAGTAACGATAATCTCCACCGGCGAGGGACTTTTTGGAACAAGTTTCCTTAGTAAATTTATAGACTATCTTATCATTCTCCCGAACTGCATTGTTCCTCAGCGACCAGACAGAGGTGGAAAATGATCACTCGCAGGCAGACCCTCGCGCTCATCGGCGCAACCGCCGCGGCCTTGAGCGCGCCGAACATCCGGCAGGCAAGGGCGGCAAAGGAGTTTCGTATCGGCTGGCAGAAAAACGGCGTGCTCGCCTTGGCGAAGCGTACCGGCGCGCTGGAGAAGCGGCTTGCTGAACGCGGCCTGACGGTGAGCTGGGCCGAGTTCACTTCGGGCCCGCCGCTCCTCGAGGCACTCGGCGCCGGCTCGCTCGACTTCGGTCCGACCGGCGACGTTCCGCCGCTTTTCGCCCAGGCTGCCGGGGCCAATCTTCTTTACGTCGGGAGCTACAAGGGCACGCCATCGGGCTCCGCCATCCTCGTGCCGAAGGATTCGCCGATCACTGCGCTCGAGGAGCTGAAGGGGAAGAAGATCGCTTTCAAGCGCGGTTCCAGCGCCCATAATTTCACAGTCAAGGCGCTGCGCAAAGTCGGCCTGACGACCGACGACATCGAAGCGGCCGATCTCGCCCCGCCAGACGCGGCGGCCGCCTTCAAGACCGGAGGTATCGACGCCTGGGCGATATGGGACCCCTATTTTGCCGTTGCCGAGGCGGATCCGCGGACACGGGTCCTGACCACGGCGGAAGGCATCGTCGACAACTGGAGCTTCTTCTTCGGCAATGGCGATTTCACCGCCTCCGAGCCGGAGGTCATCGCCGAGGTGATTGATGAACTGGCCAAGGTCGGAGCCTGGGCGCAGGCCAATCTCGATGAGACCGTTCCGGCGCTCGCGGAGATCACCGGCATTCCAACCGAGGTGACCCGAACGATCCTGACGCGAAAGGGGGCCGACCTCAGCAAGGTGGCGCCCCTGTCGGATGACGCGCTGACCTACCAGCAGGCGCTCGCGGACGAATTCCATGGCCTCGGCATCCTGCCGAAGACCCTGACGATCGCCGACGTCGCCTGGCGACCGAAGGCAAGCTGAAACGCCGCACGCTGAAAGGATCAGGCCATGACAAAGACAGACAAACCACTCGATTTCCTCTGGTTCATCCCGACCTCCGGCGATGGCGCCTATCTCGGCTCCGATGATCTGAGCCGCCCTGCGGACATCGGCTATTTTCGCGAGATCGCCACGGCGGCGGACCGGCTGGGTTACTCCGGCGTGCTCATTCCGACCGGGGTCGCCTGCGAGGAATCCTTCATCCTTGCAGCACACCTCGCGGCCTCCACGGAGAACCTGAAGTTTCTCGTGGCCATACGACCCGGCATCGCTTCGCCCGCCTACTACGCGCGGCTCGCCGCGACGCTCGACCGCGTCTCGAGGGGGCGGCTGCTCCTCAATATCGTCGCGGGCGGAAGTGCCAAGGAGCTTGCCGGCGACGGCGTCTTCCTGCCGCATGACGAACGCTATGCGCATGCCGAGGAGTTCTTCCAGGTCTTCAACCAGCTCCTCGAGACAGGCAAGGCGCATCTCGACGGCAAATACATAAAGGCGCACGAAGCACAGCTTGGCTTCCCGTCGGTACAGCAGCCGCGCCCGCCGCTCTATTTCGGCGGATCGTCGGATGCCGCGATCGAATTTTCGACGGGCGTGGTCGACAAATACCTGACCTGGGGCGAGACGCCGGCCCAGGTCGCGGAAAAGATTGCCACGGTCCGCAAGGCCGCGTTCGACAAGGGGCGGGAGGTGACCTTCGGCATTCGCCTGCACTTCATCGTCCGCGAGACCGACGAGGAGGCCTGGGCTGCCGCCGACCGGCTGATCTCCAAGCTCTCGGACGAGACGATTGCCGCTGCCCAGGAAGGATTTGCCCGGAACTCCGATTCCGTCGGCCAGGCTCGCATGCGGGCGCTGCACGGCGGCCGTCGAGACAGGCTCGAAGTGTCGCCCAACCTTTGGGCCGGCATCGGCCTCGTCCGCTCGGGCGCCGGGACCGCGCTTGTCGGCTCGCCAAAGACGGTGGCCGCCCGCCTCCGGGAATACCAGGAAATCGGCATCGATACGGTGATCGCCTCCGGTTATCCCCATCTCGAGGAGGTCTATCGGGTTTCCGAACTGCTCTTTCCGGAAATCGGCCTTGCTGGTCCGCGCAACCAGGTCCGCTCGTCCTTCGGAGAACAGCCGCTTTTCGCTGGCGGTGGCCATGGAGGCAATCTGCGAGTCGTCGCCGGCTCCTGATCCCGAACGGGAATCCGTGCGGGCCGCGCTCGCCAATCGAGAAGGAGAAGAATATGACCGCATACGACGTTGCAAGCGATCGCCCGCGGCAAAGACGGAGCTGGGTCTTGCCGGCCCCACCGGCGCGGCGGATCCGTCTGGAGGGGCTCTTGCCCTATGCCGTGCCGATCGTCCTGGTTCTGGTGTGGCAGTTATTTTCGTCGCTCGGCTGGATTTCGACGCGGATCATGCCGGCGCCGACGGATGTGGCAGCCGCCTTCGTCGAGCAATTGCTCTCCGGCGCGCTGCTTCATAACGTGGCAGTTTCGGGCGCGCGCGCCCTGGCCGGACTTATCGTCGGCGGAACGATCGGTCTGCTGCTTGGCATTGCGAACGGCGTCTCCAAGCTTTCCGAGCAATTGACGGACACCTCGCTGCAGATGCTCAGGACCATTCCGCATCTGGCCATGATCCCGCTGGTAATCCTCTGGTTCGGGATCGGCGAGGAATCGAAGCTGTTCCTCACGTCTTTGGGCGTGCTTTTTCCAATCTATCTCAACACCTTTCACGGCGTCAGGAACGTCGACCGCGAGCTGATCGAGATGGGCCGGATCTACGGAATGAGCGGCTGGACACTGTTCAGGAAGGTCATCCTGCCCGGCGCCCTGCCTTCGATATTCGTCGGACTGCGTTATGCGCTCGGCATCATGTGGCTGACGCTCATCGTCTCGGAGTCGATCGCCGCATCATCCGGGATCGGCCATATGGCGAATCAGGCGCGAGAATTCATGATGACGGACGTGGTGGTTCTGTCACTGCTCATCTACGCGGCGCTTGGCAAGCTCGCCGACGTGATTGCGAGGGCCCTGGAGCGTAATGCCCTGTCCTGGAACCCGGTCTATCAGAAATAGGAGGCCAGCATGAGCGGCTATGTCAGCAGGTTCGAGGGGCGCCAAGGCACTGTCGAACCCTTGGGAGAACAGGGGCGAACGGTCTCCGCCGCAGCGACCGAAGCGGTCTCGATCGAGCTGCGGCGGGTCGAGCAATCCTTCGGTCAAAACCGGGTCCTTCGTGGCATCGACCTTGACGTCCTGGCCGGACAGTTCCTGGCGATCGTCGGCAAGAGCGGCTGCGGCAAAAGTACCTTGTTGCGCCTGCTCGTCGGGCTGGACCGCCCGACCGCCGGCTCGCTTCGCTTCGCCGATCGATCGGGAAACACGGTGGAGGCCAATGCGCGCATCGTCTTCCAGGAGCCTCGGCTGCTTCCCTGGGCGAGGGTGGTCGACAATGTGGCGGTTGGCCTCGGCCAGGATATCGACAAGGATACGGCGCGCGTGAAAGCGCTAATGGCGCTGGACGACGTACAATTGACCGACAAGGCGGATCAATGGCCGGCGCGGCTCTCCGGCGGCCAGCGGCAACGGGTGGCGCTCGCTCGCTCGCTCGTCAGCCGCCCCGGTCTGCTGGTTTTCGACGAACCGCTCGGTGCGCTCGACGCATTGACGCGCATCACGATGCAGGAACTCGTCAGCCGGGTCTGGCGGGAGTTGGGATTCACGGCGGTCCTGGTGACCCATGATGTCAGCGAGGCGGTGCATCTGGCCGACCGGGTGATTGTCCTCGACGGCGGCAAGGTGGCGCTCGATCTCGAAATTCCGACGGAGCATCCGCGGCGCCATGGCGATCCGGGTCTCGCCGTGTTCGAGCGCCGCCTGCTGGACGCCATCCTCGGCTGACGACGCCCGGGCCTTGCCCGCTACAGCGATCGGATCGTGATCGTCCGCGTCGTGGCGAAGCGCATCGCCAAGATTTTCTGGACGATCCTTTCCGCCTGGGCGGCGATCTCCGGCACCCCTGTGAGTTCGCCGAAGGCGCCGCGCGCCGGCGGTCCGGCGATGAACAGATCCTCCACCGGGTAGCCGTCCCGCGCCACGGCCCGGCTGTCTTGATCGCATGCGATGCCGAGACCGCGCGGGTCCTTCCTCAGGAGGCCGGAGCCTTTCAGATCGGCAAGACAGCTTTGGCGACCGATCACGTTGCCGTGGTCGGGTCCGGTCGCCGCGATGATCCATTGTGCAGCGTGGCGCACCACAATCCCATGTGGCTTCGTCGCAATATCGACGGCGATTTCAGCGTGGCCCGGGCGGACCGCGACGATCCGACCCGCACGGCTTCGCAGGCGTCCCGCCGCTCTTTCGCGCTCGACAAGTTCGGCGATCTGCGGCGACATGCGAAAGCGATGCGCTTCGAAGCGTCGGCGAAGGTGGCGCAGGATGCGGCGCTGTTCGACGAGCGGCAATGCCTGCCAGATGGTTTGGCCCTGGTGACGCAAGGCGTCGAAGACGCTCTGCCAGGGCAGGCCGGCTTCGGTCACCTCTTCAAGGGCGAAGCGCACCCGCTCGAGAAGCGAAAGGGCGGTGTTCGGGAGACCGATAAGGAAGTCGCCATGCGGCGCGAAATCGCCGGATGCCTGTGGCTGCGGCAGCTGTCCCGTTCGTGACAGGAGCGTCACCTCCGAGCGATGGCCTTGCGCGTGCAAGGCACCCACGGCGTCGAGCGCCGTCAGGCCGGCACCGACGACGAGGACCTTATCGTCCTGTCCTATCGGCCGGAGGGCGCCGGACCGCAAAGGGTCCGGTATGAAGCGAGCGTCGCAGCCAAGATGGTAGGAAAGCACGTCCGGCGGCGTCGGCGGCGGATGGCCGGTCGCGATCACGACGATATCGGCCTGCACCGCTGCGCCGCCATTTCCCTCGATCTGCCAGCGGCCGTGCCGGCGGCAGATTCGCTCAGCGCGCTCGCGGACATGCCTGACGCTTCCCCTGTCGAGGAAGGGCTGGATCTGCTCGGCCATGAACGCTGCGAAATCGGCCCGGCGTGCATAGATCCCGCCATCTGCCACGGCATCGGGGTCCAGATCGAAACGCCCGGAGCCCGACAGCCAATGGACGAAGGCTTGCGGGTCGCCGGGCACGGCGCGCATACGGTGAGCCGCGACGTTTAGGCGGAGCGAGGGATCATCGGTATCATAGGCCAAGCCGGCGCCGAGGCCGGCGCGGGGCTCGAAGATGATGATGTCGTCAGGCCCGTATTGACCATTCACGGCAAGAAGGCGGGCAAGGCTTGCTCCGGTGAAGCCTCCGCCGATGATTGCTACTCTGCTGGTGGTCGGAGCCGGCGCGATGTCCTTCGGCAATGGCAGCGTTATTCTCAGCATTCCGATCTCCCTTCGGTTGGAGCGGCGGCCTTGAAGTGCCTCGTACGAGCGGATAGTTATATTTTCTATAAAATATATAGACTAAAGAACCGGATGTCTACCGGCGGCGCGCCGTCGCTGTTACCAATCGGGAAATCGTGGATCTGCCGAATAGAGGAGCGGAAAAATGTCGGTTCAGCCTTCAGTACGAGCCTTCGAGATCGAGGAGAACGCCAGCCGGTCCACGAATCGGCCGGCCGATGCCGACAGTCTGAAGGCGGCATTGCGCGCCTTGGGCGGCGGCGTCAGCATCATAACCGCGGGAGAAGGGGAGGCGCGGACCGGGGCGACCGTCACCTCGGCCACCGCCCTCTCGGTCGAGCCGCCGCGTATGCTCGTCTCCCTCAATCGTGCGTCATCGACGTGGCCGGTCGTCGAGCGGTTCGGTCATTTCTGCGTCAACATCGTCGGCGAACAGCACGAGTTCCTCGCCAACCAGTTCGCCGGCCGTGGCGGGCTCAAGGGGCCGGACCGCTACCGTGGCGGCGAATGGACCCGCCTTGCCAGCGGCGCGCCGGTGCTTCAGGATGCGGTGGCGGCGATCGACTGCGAGGTGGAAGAGGCAATCGAAAGGCACAGCCACGCAATCGTGCTCGGCCGTGTGGTCGGCATCCGTATTGGCGGGGGTGAAACCCTAATCTATCGGGAGGGCCGGTACTTTGCACTGTCGCGATAGGGCATTCGTCGAGCGATGTGGCCGAGCACTTGTAATGCACAGTTTACATCGAAATTATTGACGAACGAGCAGAATGCGGCGACACTGCGCGCCGACCCATGAAGGGCTCAACGGGAGGAACGCCGAAATGCCGCTCGGTATTGTGAACTTCTCCTTCGACCTGTTCGCACCTTGGCGCGAGCAGTTTCGTATCCGCTCCGAAAGCGCACCGAGGAAAGCTGCCGACGAGACAAGGACCGACACGGTCGACCGCAGCGACGAGGAGCAGGAGCGCCGCCAGGCCCTGTTCTGGGGACTGTTCCCGGTTCTCTGAGGCGGAATGGCGAGCGATGTATGCGGCCTCTGTGCAGATCGCAGTCCGGCCAATGGAATGGAGCCTCGCCGCGAGCCATCATCCTACGATGCCGCGCCTAATGTCGGACGCGCCGCCTTTGCGATCGATCCGCCGGTTCCAGCTGAGCCCGCATCAGTAAGGATGCACGAGATGGGGTCCATTACACATCTGCATGAGCGTTTTCGGCCGGTGCCGCTTCGCATAGCGTCCGACGAGGAGGTATTGACGGCGGCCGGCGAGCTCGTGGCGCTTGGCGCCGAGGCTCCCGCCATTGTCCTGGCGGACGCGCTGGTGCGGTCCGGCCTGCTCGCGATCTCCATCCCCTCCGATTTCGACGGTGCGGACGTTTCGAACGGGCTGATAGCCGACGCCGTGTCGAAGATCGCCGAAGTGCAACCCGCTGCGGCCGGTGCCCTCGTTCATCATTATCGCGCCCTAGAATTGGTTCGTAACGCCGGCAGCGAAGAGCAGCGGCGCAGCATCTATTCGCATGTGGCGTCCGGTGAGAGGCTGTCGGCCGCAGCCCCGAGCGATCAGGGCACGCCACGCTACGTGCCCGATGGCATCGGCTTCAAGTTGACCGATGCGCTCGAGGCCGCCTGTCTCGGCGAACCGGATTGGTTCGCCGTCCTGGCACTGAACGACGCCGAGGCGTCGAGCCTGTTGCTCGTCCAGCGTGGCCGCACGGAAACCCGTGTCGTGCACACCGGCGAGCCGGCACTTTATCGGCTCGGCGAGGCGCATGTGCCGGCCGACGCGGTGCTTGCCCTCAATCGCGATGCGCTTCTGCTTGCCCGATCGCTCGGAACGATCCTGCAGGCCGCGGTCGTCCTTGGCGAGAAGCGCCGGCAACTGGCCGGCAATCTGAACATGTGGCGCGACGGCCGGCCTTCCAGCGACCGGCCCTGGGACGAACGGATCGGGCGGTTCCAAGTTGAGATCGAGACCTTAGCGGCGTTGATCGACCGAGCTTCGACCGCCCTCGACCTCGCGCAGGTGAACTCCACGCCCGCCGCAGTCGCGGCCGTGGGTAGGCTAGCGACGACGATCGAAATCGCCTTTCCGTTGGAAGTCACGCGCGGCACCGGGCACCTGCTTGCGGAGCTCGGGCGCATGCTGTTCACCTGAGTGAACGCGGGATCACTCGCCGGCGATGAGCGCTTCCTCGACCGTCTTCGTCCGGTCCTTTGAGACGAACTGCGCAAGCGTCATGTTGTCGAGGATGGTGGCGATTGCGTCGCGAACCTCCGTCATCGACAGGCGAACCTGACAGCCGACCGGATCGTTGCAATCGTCGCAGGCCTCGAAGGCCGTTCGGCTCGCACAGCGGATCGGGGCAAGCGGACCGTCAAGCGCGCGGATGACCTGGCCGATCATGATCTCCGTGGCGGGCTTCGACAGCGAATAGCCGCCGTTGGGGCCCTTCTTCGAGCGCAGGATGCCGGTGTTGCGCAGTTCCAGGAGGATGGTGTCGAGGAACTTCTTCGGAATATTGTTGCGCGTCGCAATCTCCGTCACGAACGCGGTTTCTCCAGGACCAAGGCGCGCCAGATCAACAAGCGCCTTCAATCCGTACTTGCCTTTTTTCGTAAGCATCGTGGCACTCGGATGGTGTCGATCGCGCACGCGCCGGATGGCGCGCGGGCACGTCCATTATTTCTCACTAAGTAAATAGTTTTTGGTGAATTAATCTGCAAGCCAGTTTCACTGAAACTGCTACTCCACGGCGATGAATTTTAGGTCACTCCCGTAAGAATCCTTGATTTGACCTGTGTCGCAGGCGGCGTGTGCAAAAAAAGCGGGACATTGCGCCCTCATTTGCTCGCCTCGACTGTCAGGGCCCTGTGCCGAAGAAGGCGAGGCGGGTGAACAGGACGTAGTTCGACTCCGACGCCATCAGCGCCACGAAGACCAGGACCAAGAGCGGCGGCAGCAGGATGGCATAGGTGAGCGCGAGCCGCTCCCAGGCCATGTGCATGAACACCGCCACGATCAATCCGGCCTTCAGCATCATGAAGATCAGGATCAGCGACCAGCGGAGATAGCCCTGCAGGCCGAAATAATCGACCAGGTAGGAAAAGGCGCTGAGCACGAAGAGCAGGCCCCAGACCAGCAGGTAGAGCTTGATCGGGTGCTGCTGCTGTTCCGTATGTGCCGTATGTTGCGCGGCTTGAGCCTCTGCATGCGCCATGGTGCCCTCCTCACCAGAGATAGAAGAACGCGAAGATGAAGACCCAGACGAGGTCGACGAAGTGCCAGTAGAGGCCGGTGATCTCGACGATCTCGTAGCGGCCCTTGCGGCTGGTGAAGAAGCCGGGCCGCTCCGTGTCGAAATCGCCGCGCCAGACCTTGCGGGCGACGATCAGCAGGAAGATCACGCCGAAGGTGACATGGGTGCCGTGGAAGCCGGTGATCATGAAGAAGGAGGAGCCGAACTGCGCCGCTCCCCAGGGGTTGCCCCAGGGCCGCACGCCTTCGGCGATCAGTTTCGACCACTCGAATGCCTGCATGCCGACGAAAGTGGCGCCGAACAGGGCGGTCACCAGCATGAGAATTGCGGTCTTCCTGCGGTCGCGGCGATAACCGCAATTGACCGCCATCGCCATGGTGCCGCTCGAGGAGATCAGCACGAAGGTCATGATCGCGATCAGGATCAGCGGCATATGCGTTCCGCCGATCTCCAGCGCGAAGACTTCGCTCGGGTTCGGCCAGGGGACGGTGGTGGACATGCGCGCCGCCATATAGGCGAGCAGGAAGCAGCCGAAGACGAAGGTGTCGCTGAGGAGGAAGATCCACATCATGGCCTTCCCCCAGGAGACGTTCTTGAACGTCCGCTGGTCCGAGGCCCAGTCCGACGCCAGCCCGGCCAGGCCGGCCGGGCGGGGAAGCGTTTCTGCGGCGGGGGTCTTGATCGGGGCAGACATTGTCAGCGGTTCCTATGTCAGGAGTTGGCGGCAGAAATCGACGACGTCGCTGGCCCAGCCGGAAAAGAGGCCGAAGAGCACCAGCCAGACGAACAGCATGAAATGCCAGTAGATGGCGCAGAGCTCGACTGTCAGGCGTATTCTGCGGTCGAGCGGTCCGCCCCAGGCGCGGACAGTGAGCCGGCCGAGCGCGGCAAGTCCGCCGACGATGTGCAGGCCGTGCATTCCGGTCAGCAGGTAGAAGAAGCTGTTGGCGGGATTTCCGGCCAGGAAATAGCCGGCAGCCGTCAGTTCGCGCCAGGCGAATAGCTGTCCGACGAGGAAAGCGAGGCCGGCGGCCAGCGCTGCAAGCAGGGCGGTTCTGGTCGCCTCGTCGTGGCGCTTCTGGGCCTCGACCTTTGCCCGGTGCAGCGTGATGCTGCCGGCGGCCAGAATGCCGGTATTGACCCAGAGCAGAGCGGGCAGGGGAAGGGAGCCCCAGTCGGACGAGGCCATCCGCATGAAATAGGCGCTGATGGCGAGCGAGAACAGCGCGCCGACGACACCGAGGAAGACGCCGAGCCCGATCTTTGCCGCTGGCAGCGGCGCGCCGCTCCGGCGGTCGTAGACGTGGCCGACTTCGAGCCAGGGGCGCGAAGCGAGCCGTTGCCGGGCAAGCCACCAGACGATGACGGCGGCGACCAGCGTGAGGAAGATGACAGCGACGCTCATGAAGCCGCCTCATGACCGACGCGGCTCGGCGTCGGCTGGTTCTGCGGGATGAAATCCTCCGGTGCCCCCGGAACGCTGTAATCGTAAGCCCAGCGATAGACGACCGGCAGCTGATGACCCCAATTGCCGTGCGGCGGCGGCGTCTCCGGCGTCTGCCACTCGAGCGTTGTCGCCCGCCACGGATTGCCGCCGGCTTCGCGGCCGTGGCGCAGGCTCCAGACGAGATTGAACAGGAAGACGATCTGGGCGGCGCCGACGATCAGCGCCATGACGCTGATGAAGGCGTTGAGGCTGTGGACCGAGTCCTGCACGAAAGCCATTTCGCCGAGGTCGTAGTAGCGGCGCGGCACGCCGACGAGGCCGACATAGTGCATCGGGAAAAAGATCAAATACGCGCCGATGAAGGTGACCCAGAAGTGGATCTGGCCAAGCGCTTCATTGAGCATGCGGCCGGTGATCTTCGGATACCAATGATAGATCGCACCGAAGATGACCATGATCGGCGCCACGCCCATCACCATGTGGAAATGCGCGACGACGAACATCGTGTCGGAGAGCGGCACGTCGACGACGACATTGCCGAGGAAGAGGCCCGTCAGCCCGCCATTGACGAAGGTGACGATGAAGGCCAGCGAAAACAGCATCGGCAAGGTCAGGTGGATATTGCCGCGCCAGAGGGTCAGTACCCAATTGTACACCTTGATCGCCGTCGGCACGGCGATGATCAGCGTCGTGGTGGCGAAGAAGAAGCCGAAATAGGGATTCATCCCGCTCACATACATGTGGTGCGCCCAGACGATGAAGGAGAGGCCGCCGATGATGACGATCGCCCAGACCATCATCCGGTAGCCGAAGATGTTCTTGCGCGCGTGGGTGCTGATCAGATCGGAAACGATGCCGAAGGCGGGGAGCGCGACGATGTAGACCTCCGGGTGCCCGAAGAACCAGAAGAGATGCTGGAACAGGATCGGGCTGCCGCCGCCATGCTGCAGCTGCTCGCCCATTTCGACGATCGCCGGCATGAAGAAGCTGGTGCCGAGCAGCCGGTCGAACAGCATCATCACGCAGGCGACGAATAGCGCGGGAAAGGCAAGCAGCGCCATCACCGTCGCCGTGAAGATGCCCCAGACGGTCAGCGGCAGGCGCATCAGCGTCATGCCGCGGGCGCGGCCCTGGAGTACCGTTACGACATAGTTGAGGCCGCCCATGGTGAAGCCGATGATGAAGATGATCAGCGACGCGAGCATCAGGATGATGCCCCAATCCTTGCCGCCCGGCGTGCCGGAAAGCACGGCCTGCGGCGGATAGAGCGTCCAGCCGGCGCCCGTCGGTCCGCCGGGTGCGAAGAAACTCGCGACCAGCACCAGCACGGCGAGCAAATAGATCCAATAGCTCAGCATGTTGGCGTAGGGGAACACCATGTCGCGGGCGCCGACCATCAGCGGAATGAGATAATTTCCGAAGCCGCCGAGGAAGAGCGCGGTCAAGAGGTAGATCACCATGATCATGCCGTGCATGGTGATGAACTGGTAATAGGCATCGGCATCGATAAAGTCGAACGTGCCGGGAAAGCCGAGCTGCAGGCGCATAAGCCAGGACAGCACCAGCGCCACCATGCCGATGGCGATCGCGGTCGTCGCATATTGGATGGCGATGATCTTCGCATCCTGGCTGAAGACGTAGCGCGTCCACCAGCTGTGCGGATGGTAGAGCTCAACATCCTCGACTTCGGGAGGCGGAAGCGCCTCGCCAATACCGGACCGGACATCGACCATCATAATCCTCCCAGGTCGCTACGCCACGGCGCCTCCTACTGCGCCGCTGCGGCGGCAACCGTTGCCGCCGGGCTAGTTTCGGACGATGCGGATAGTTGCGAAAAACTCTGCTGCTCGGCGAGCCAGGTCCGATAGTCTTCCTCGGTATCGACCACGACGGTGCCGCGCATCTGCGGATGGCCGACGCCGCAGAGCTCGGCGCAGAGGATTTCGAAGGTGCCGGTGCGCGTCGGGGTGAACCAGAAATAGGTCACCATGCCCGGCACCATGTCCATTTTGGCGCGGAATTCCGGTACGTAGAAATCGTGCAGCACATCGACGGAGCGGAGCAGCACCTTCACCGGCTTGCCGACGGGAAGGTGAAGCTCGCCGCCCTCGATGATCAGGTCGTCGAGGCTGGCGGCGTCGTTCCGGTTGAGGCCGAGCGTGTTTTCCGGCGTAATGTCGCGGGTTTCGCTGGTGCCGAGCCGCCCGTCCGCGCCGGGAAGCCGGAAGCTCCAGAGCCATTGCGCTCCGATCACCTCCACTTCCGAAGCACCCTGCGGGACGGTGATGTACTGGTTCCAGACGAACAGGCCGGGCGCCAGCATCGCCGCGACGCCCAGCGTCGTGCTCGTCGCCAGCCAGCCTTCGAGCTTCCTGTTCTCGGGCTCATAGGCGGCGGTGTTGCCGGGACGATGGCGGAAACGCAGAACGCAATAGGCCATGAACAGGACCACGGCGGTAAAGGCAATGCCGGTGATCCAGAAGGTGATGATGATGGTATTGTCTATGTAATTCCAGTTGGAGGCGATCGGCGTCCACCACCAAGGACTGAGCAAATGGAACAACACTGATCCGGCGGCCAACACAACCAGAATCACTACCACCGCCATTTTCTGTCCCTCCCCGCCGCGATTGGCCGTGAGACGAATACGCAATCCGCGGCGTTCCGATCAGAATTATTGCACGAACGGATAATACTGGCAAATCCTCGGTAAGGCGGAGAATTCTGCCTACCCGGGAGATGCTCCTATTTGGGGTGTTGCTTGAGATAGGCGATCACATTGGCGATCTCATCGTCCTTCTTGAGGCCGGGGAAGACCATCTTGGTGCCTTTGACCTTGGCTTTGGGATCTCGGAGATACTCATTCAGCGCCGCCTCGTCCCAGACGAGCCCGTTCTTGCCCGCATCGACCATGGCTTTCGAATATTTGAAGTTCGCATGAGTTCCGGCGGTTCGGCCGATGACGCCCATGAGCGATGGCCCGACCCTATTCTGATCCTTGTCCACGACGTGGCAGGCGGAGCATTTCTTGAAGACGGTGGCGCCGGCCTCGGCGTCGCCCTCCTGCGCCTGTCCGGCGGTCGGACAGAGAAGGAGTGCCGAAAAAGACAGGGCAACAACTGCAATTCGCATGATACTTCCCCATTTTCGCCCGGCGCGGGCAAAGAAGAGTATCGTCAATCGTGGCTTTGGATGGTGCTTGCTCTCTAAGAATGCGCGCCGGAGCGGTTGATACTTGCGACAAAAAGAAGCTAGTCCACACCGGGGAGAAGTCAATTGCTCCTTCGGGATAGAGACGGATAGGGCGCCCGTCAGACGCGGGTCCCCTCGCTGTCGAAGAAGTGCAGGCTGTGCGCCGGGAAGTGGACGGGGATGGTGCCGGAGGCGGTCAGGAAGGAGCGATCGTTGGTGAAGACCTTAAAGCCCGCCCGCCCGAGCGAGAGGTGCAGGATGATGCCGAAGCCGGTCGGCTCGACGAGGTCGACGGCGGCGAGCAGCGTCTCCGGTCCATGGCCGGCAAGCACGATGTGCTCCGGGCGGATGCCGAGCGTCGCCCTGGCGTTGTTCGCAAGCGGGGGAGATGCGTCGAGGGGAATTCCGATGTCTCCGGCGATTTCGAACAGCGGCCCGTCGGCAGCGCGACAGGTGCCCTCGAAAAAGTTCATGCCGGGCGATCCGATGAAGCCGGCAACGAAGAGATTGGCGGGACGGTCGTAGAGGTCCAGCGGACTGCCGACCTGCTGGACGACGCCGGCATTCATGGCGACGATCCGGTCGGCGAGCGTCATCGCCTCGATCTGGTCATGCGTCACGTAGATCGAGGTGGCGCCGAGATCCTTGTGCAGCTTCTTGATTTCGGCGCGCATCTGCTCGCGCAGCCGTGCGTCGAGATTGGAGAGCGGCTCGTCGAAGAGGAAGGCCTTCGGCTGGCGCACGATGGCGCGGCCCATGGCGACGCGCTGGCGCTGACCGCCTGAAAGCGCTTTCGGCCGACGCTCCAGCAGCGGCTCGAGGCCAAGCTTGGCGGCGGCACCGGTCACCACGGTTGCGATCCTCTCCTTCGGCGTCTTGCGAAGCCTCAGGCTGTAACTCATGTTCCGGGCGACCGACATGTGCGGATAGAGCGCGTAGGACTGAAACACCATGGCAATATCGCGGTCCTTTGGTGCGAGCTCGTTCACCCGCTTGCCGGCGATGCGGATCTCGCCGCCGGTGACGCTTTCAAGCCCGGCGATCATCCGCAGCAAGGTCGACTTGCCGCAGCCGGACGGGCCGACGAGGACGACGAATTCGCCGTCGCGGATCTTGAGGTCGACGTCGTGCAGCACCGGGTGGACGCCGTAGGATTTCTGGATATTGGCGATGTCGATGGAAGCCATGAGCAATCCTCAGCCTTTGACCGCGCCGGCCGTGAGGCCCTGGACGAGATAGCGTTGAATGAGCAGGAAGAAGAGGCAGGCCGGGATCAGCGCCAGCACGCCGGCAGCCATCATCTGGCCGAAATCGACCGAGAATTTCGAGACGAAGGAGAGGAGCCCGACCGGGAAGGTCGCCTGATCGTTGCCGGAGATCAGCATGAGCGAGAAGAGCAGTTCGCTCCAGGCGGCGGTGAAGACGAAGCCTAGCGTTGCGGCGATGCCGGGCAAGGTCAGCGGCAGGATGATCTGGCGGAAGGCGACGAATTGCGTGGCGCCGTCGATCATCGCCGCCTCTTCCAGATCCTTCGGAATGCCGTCGAAGAAGGATTGCATCAGGAAGGTGGCGAAGGGCACGTTGAAGGCGCTGTAGACGATGACGAGGCCCGTCAGGCTGTTGGTGAGCCCGAGCGGCGAGAGGATCTTGAAGATCGGCGCGACGAGCATGACCAGTGGGAACATCTGCGTCAAAAGCATCAGCGTCACCAGCCAGTATTTGCCGCGGAAGCGGAAACGCGACAGCGCATAGCCGGAAAGCGAGGCAAGGATCGTCACGACGACCGCCGTCGAGCCGGAGACGATCAGGCTGTTGCGAAAGAAAACCGGAAAGGCGCTGTGCCGCAGCACGAAGTCGAAGTGCTCGAGGCTGGCGCGCGACGGCCAGAGGCGGATGCCTTCGGAATAGAGCAGGTCGTTGGGCGTCACCGCGACCTTCAGCAGCCAGAAGAGTGGAAAGAGGGCAAAGGCAATATAGGTCAGGATCGCAAGGCGGTGCGCGACGGTGAGGAGGGCTGACTTGACGCGCATCGGTTCAATCCTTGCTCAGGAGCCATTGCCGCAGGATGACGATCAGCAGCGAATAGGCCAGCAGCAGCGCCAGGAGCACCAGCGCGATCGCCGAGGCGTAGCCGAAATCGAGCCGCTTGAAGGCCTGGGTGAAGATGTAGCTGGCGACGATCTGGGTCCGGTCGGCCGGACCGCCATTGGTCATGACGATGATCAAGTCGGCGAAGTTCGAGATCCAGACGGTGCGCAACAGAATGGTGATTGCGATCGTCGGCGCGAGGAAAGGCAGGGTGATCGACAGGAAGCGCTGAAAGGCGCCGGCGCCGTCTATGCTCGCCGCTTCGTAGAGGTCGCGCGGGATCGCCTGCAGGGCGGCAAGCAGGGTAATTGCGAAGAAGGGAATGCCCCACCAGATATTGGCGACGATCGGTCCCCACATGGCAAGCTGCGGATCCGACAAGATGTTCGCCGGCTGGCTCATGATCCCGAGCGCATAGAGCCAGTGCGGCAGCGGCCCGACGACCGGGTTGAAGAGCCAGGCCCAGTTGAGGCCGGCAAGGAAGCTCGGCACCGCCCAGGGCAGGAAGACGAGCGCCTGGGCGATGGCGCGGCCGCGAAACGGTTTGTCGAGCAGCAGCGCCAGAATCAATCCAAAGGCAAACTGAAGAAGAACGGATGCACCGGTCCACCAGAGCGTGTTGCGCAGCGAGCGGAAAAAGGCCTGGTCTTGAGAGAGCGCCCGAAAATGATCGAGTCCAATGAAGGCGCCGGAGAAGGGATTGAGGAGCTGCACGTCGCGGAACGCATAGGAGACGCCGAGCACCAGCGGCACCAGCATCACCGTGACGATCAGGATCAGCGCCGGCGCACTGTAAAGATAGGGCGCCGATGCGTCCGCGATGCGCTTCATCAGCGGCCGGCGGCTTGCGGACTGGCGCTGTTGGCGTGCGGCATAATCCATCGATCGGAGTTCCTCCTGGCCGCCCCGCGGGCGGGCGCAGTCCATGTTGATGAAGGGCGGCAGGCTACCCTCTCGCCCTTCATGTCGGATCACTTCTTGTTGGCCAGATATTTCTGCTGTGCCTTGGTCAGGTAGTCCGCCCATTGATTGGCGAGCTCTTCCGGCGTGATATCGCCGAGGAGCGCTTCCTGGCTCGTCTTGATGGCGAGTGAATCCTTGAAGAAGGCGAATTCCTCGAGGTAGGTCGGCATGACGGTCAGCACGACGTCTTTGTCGGCCAGTTCGTCGAACCAGCCCTTGAACTGCGGGCCCGAATAGAAGGGGTCCTTCTCTGCGGACTTGTGGACCGGCAGCGCGCCGGTGCGCTTGTTCCACTCGATGTTGCCTTCCGGCCCTTCGAGCGTCTCGATCAGCTTCCAGGAGAGGTCCTTGTTCTGGCTTGCCGAAAGCATCGACCAGCCGGCGAAGCCGATCGTCGTGAAGGCCTTGCCGCTCGGGCCCTTGGGCATGGTGGTGACGCCGAAATCCTCCGGCTTCATGCGCTGGGCGATGGCGATCAGCGCGTCCGGATCCTGGTCGAGGAAGGCGCAGGTGCCGCTATAGAAGCCGGCGACGATTTCGTTGAAGCCCCAGTTGACGCTGTCCTTCGGCGCCAGACCCTTTTTGTAGAGGTCGATCACCCAGGTGAGGCCCTTGATCCAGCCCTCGCTGTTCATCGTCGAGGTGCCGTCCTCCTTGAAGAAGGTGTTGTCGCCGGCCATGGTGGCGCCGAACATCACCCAACCATTGAGGCCGCCCGGGCCGCCGCGCAGGCAGTAGCCGGATTTGCCGGGCAGCTTGGAGATCGCTTCCGACGCCTTGACGAAGTCGTCCATGGTCTTCGGCGGCTCGGCAACGCCGGCTTCCGAGAGCAGTTTCTTGTTGTAGAACATCGCCCGGAGATAGAAGCCGTAGGGCAGCATATAGGCGGTATCGTTGACGTCGCGGCCGAGTTCCAGGGCGCGCTCGGTGAGGCCTGGCGTGTGCTCCCACTTGGCGAGGTAGGGTTCGAGGCTCTCCAGCATGCCGTTATTGGCGTAGAGCGACAGCCAGGTGTCCGGCATTTCCATGACGTCCGGGATTTCGCCCGCCGAGACCATCGTGGCGAATTTCTGGAAGGCTTCGCCCCAGGGCAGCGAGATGATCTCGACAGTGGTGCCGGGATTCGCCGCCTCGAATTTGGCGACGATCGACTTCAGCGTTTCGGTGCGCTCGGGGCTGGTGATGACCTCGACGAGCTTCAGCTTGGTATCAGCAAGCGCGCTGCCGGCCATCAGCGTGGCGAGCAGGGTGGCTGTGATCAGTTTCCTCATTTTTGTTCCCTTTGTCCTTGGCGTTGATCGATTTTTATTGGGGCGGGATGCGGAGAGCCGCCTTCCCGCTGGTCGTCAGCCTGGTGAAGCGGCGCCGAGCGCCGCTTCGAGATCGCTCCAGAGGGCCTCCGTTCCCTCCAGGCCGACATGGAGCCGTACCGACCGCGGAGAAATGCCGAAGGCGGCCGCGGAATTGGGTTGCGCTTTCTGCGCCAGGACGACCTCGCCCGGGACGATGAGGCTTTCGTGGCCACCCCAGGATACGCCGAGCTTGAACAGTTCCAGATGATCGGCGAAGCGGCGGATGTCGACGCCCTCGCGGAAGATGAAGGAGAACAGGCCGGAGGTACCCGAAAGACCCGGCGGCAGGTGATTGCCGAGCCCGGGGTGGCAGACGGTCTCGACCAGCGGATGCTCGAGCAGGCGGCGCGCAAGGGCAAGCGCCGAGCGCTCATGCGCCTTCATCCGGATCGGCAGGGTACGCAGGCCGCGGATTAGCAGCCAGGCATCGAAGGGCGAGAGCTTGCCGCCGAGGTAGGGATAGGCTTCGGAGCGGATGCGGCCGACGAGTTCCCTGGAGCCGGCGACGACACCGGCGACGACATCGCTGTGGCCGCTCAAATATTTCGAGGCCGAGTGGATGACGAGATCGACGCCGAGCGAAATCGGCTGCTGGAACACCGGGCTCGCCCAGCTATTGTCGATGACGGTGACGATCCCTTGCGCCCTCGCAAGTGCGGCCAGGCCCGCCACGTCATGGGTATCCATCACCCAGCTCGTCGGGCTTTCCATGTAGAAGAGCTTGGCGCCGGGAAGTGCCTTGGCAACCGCTTCCTCATCGCGCCCGTCGACATAGGTGACCTCGATGCGCATGCGCTTCAGATGCGTGCCGAACAGCCGGAAGGCATCGGGATAGAGATGCTTGACCGCGACGATGCGGTCGCCCGGCTCGACGAAGGACAGAACCGTGGAGGAGATCGCCGACATGCCGCTGGCAAAGCCGATCGCATCCTCGGCACCCTCGAGCTTCGCCAGCATCTCCTCGAACAGCCTGACGGTCGGATTGAGGCCGCGGGTGTAGATCGGCCGGACGCGTTCGCCTCGGTACGAGGCGATCATCTCGTCATAGTCCTTGAAGGTGAAGAGGGAGGTCTGGACGATCGGCGGAACGACTGCGTCGAAGGCATGGGCCTCGTCATGGGCGGCAATCAGCGAGGCTCTGTCGAACGGGTCGAGGCCGTCATTCATTTGGACATTTCCTTGATGTCTTCCTCGACGATCGCGAGAATTTTCAGTGTCTCTTCCCGGGCGGCGTTCGGGTTCTGCGAGGCGATCGCGTCGAAGAGCGTCCGGTGATACGGAAACGACCGCCGCGCGAAGTCCGGCCGGTCGAAGGGCTTTTCCCAGAAGCGCTCGAAGGCCTCGCGCATCTGCTCAAGCAATTGCCGGAAGAGCGGGTTGTGGGTCGCGTCGTAGATCGCCAGATGGAAGGCGAGGTCCTCGGGGCCGGACGTGCCCTTGGCAAGGTGAACGCGCTCCATCGCGTCGAGCTTCGTTTCGATGTTGATGAGGTCGGCCTCGGTGCGGCGCCGCGCAGCGACCATGCCGGCCTCGACCTCGATGCCGCGGCGAACTTCCAGCGTCTGCAGCAGCGCATCGCGAAGGTGCGCGGTGTCGAGGGTCAGCGGCATGTGGATGGTGGCGCCGGAAATGGCGCGCAACAGATAGGTGCCGCTGCCCTTGCGCGCCTCGACGACGCCGAGCGCCTGAAAATGGCTGATGACCTCGCGGATGGTGGAGCGCCCGACGGCGAGCGCCGCCATCAATTCGCGTTCGGCCGGAAGGCGATCGCCGGGCTTCAAGCCGGAGCGCTGGACATAGTCGGCGAGCGCGGAGATCACCTGCTGCACCCGATCGACCGGGGGCAGGGGCAGAAGCATCGCTTTCTCCGGCTCGGGCATGAACTCGCTCTCAAATTGGTCTGACATCTGAGCAATATGACAGCCGTTGCGCCGCATGGTCAAGGGGCAAGATTTGCGATATGGCTCCTACCGACAAAGACCTGCGGCAGAGGGGAATCCTCGGGGTGAGCGTCACAAAGTCCTATGCCGGCGACGGCGGCTATCCGGCGAGCTACTACGCTGCCACCCGCAACATCATCCGCACGCCGGTCAAGCTGCAGGGGCGGGTCGAAACCGATATCTGCGTCGTCGGCGCCGGTTACACAGGTCTGGCGACGGCCATTCATCTCGCCGAGAAGGGCTACAAGGTTACAGTGGTGGAGGGCGCCCAGGTGGGCTGGGGCGCTTCCGGGCGCAATGGCGGCCAGATCGTCAATGGCCTCAACGCTAGCCTCTCGACGATCCGGAGTCGCTTCGGAGAGGACGCGGCGCGCTTCATCGGCGGCCTCGTCCAGGAAGGCGGGCGGATCATCCGCCGGCTCGTCAGCCGATACCGGATCGACTGCGACCTGAAATCCGGCAACATCTACGCCGCCTATACCGGCGCGCATATGAAGGAGCTCGAGGCCAAGCAGGCGCTCTGGCGCAAATATGGCATGGACGACCACTTGCTTCTCGACCGGGAGGCGCTGCGCAAGCTCGTCGATTCCGGGGCCTATTGCGGCGGCATGCTCGATATCAGCGGCGGCCATATGCATCCGCTCAATCTGGTGCTCGGAGAGGCCCGCGCCTTCGAGAGCCTCGGCGGCACCATCTACGAGATGTCTCCAGTGGCACGCGTCGACCATAAGCGGGCGCGGCCGACCGTCCATACCAGGGAAGGTGAAGTCTCAGCCCGCCTTGTGGTGCTCTGCGGCAATGCTTATCTCGGCGATGCGGTGCCCGAGCTCGTCTCGCGCGTCATGCCCGTCTCGACGCAGATGATCACCACGGCACCGCTCGGCGAGGAACTCGCGGACGCGCTGATCCCGAGCGACATGTGCGTCGAGGATGTGCGCTACATCCTCGACTATTTCCGGCTGTCGGCCGACAAGCGGATGATCTTCGGTGGCGGCACCGTCTATGGCGGAACCGATCCGGCCGATGTGGTGGCGAAGCTCCGGCCCAATCTTGAAAAGGTCTTTCCGCGCCTGAAGGGCGTGAAGATCGACTATGCCTGGAGCGGCAATTTCGCGCTGTCCTTCACGCGCATGCCGCAGATGGGCCGCATCGGCGCCAACACATATTTCGCCCACGGCTATAGCGGTCACGGGGTGACAGGCTCGCATCTCTTCGGCCGGACGCTCGCCGAGGCGATCGACGGCGACCAGACGCGCTTCGACATGTTCGAGAAACTGCCCTGGTATCCCTTTCCTGGCGGGCGGCTGTTCCGCGCGCAGTATTCGACGATCGGCTCCTGGTGGTATTCCTTCAAGGACGCCGTCGGCTGGTAGGCTTGCGGCTGCCGGCTTCTCGCCGAAATCGATACCGCTCGCTGCAACGATGCGCTAGTATTCCGGCTCGCGGGCGGGTCGCCGCCGGCTTGACGCGGACATCAAGGGAACTTCAGGGAAGAGCTTCGAACGGGTTGCAAACCCGGGCTGCCACCGGCGTTTAGGCGTGCGGGAGCAAGTGTCGGTAAATCACCGTGCGGAGGTCGAACATGTTCATCCGCTTCGGTTATGAGATTGGCATCGATTGTCCGCAACCCACGCCGATGATGACGTTTCTGTCCGTCGCCAAGGAACGGCGCAATGCAGTCGTGACGGAGCGCGGGCCGGTCGCGTCACCGCTCATCCCGATGGAAGAAATCACCGACCCGCATCACAGTATCTGTTTGCGCATGGTTCTCTCTCAGGGTGAAACCCGGCTCGGCTACGACGCGGTGATCAGCGACGACGGGCGGCTCGACGCGTCGGATCCGCTGGCGGAGGCGGTGCCCGTCGAAAAGCTGCCTCCCTCTCTGCTACCCCACCTTTGCGCCAGCCGCTATTGTGAGACCGATCGGCTGAGCGCGCTTGCCTGGCGGCTCTTCGGCAGCATTCCGGCAGGCTGGCAACGGGTGCAGGCGATCTCAGACTATGTGCATGATCGGCTGATCTTCAGCTACGGCTATGCGCCGGCGATGCGTACGGCGCTCGAAGCGCACGAGGACCGGCTTGGGGTCAGCCGCGACTATGCCCATCTCGCCGTCGCTCTCTGCCGCTGCATGAACATGCCGGCCCGCTACGTTCACGGCTATATGGCCGACATTGGCGCTCCAAACAGCCCGGCGCCGATGGATTTCACCGCCTGGTTCGAGGTGTTCCTCGGCGACCGAAGGTACACGTTCGACGCCAAGAACAATGGCGGGCGGGCCGGCCGCATTCCTGTCGCCCGCGGCCGGGATGCGGCAGACATTCCGCTGATCCAGACCTTCGGCAAGCATCGGCTGACGCACTTCACCGTCTGGACGTCGGTGGAGCCCGACAGCCGGCTCAGCCGCTCGCACAGTTCCGCCGACGTTTCGCTGCTGACCCCGTGGTTCAGCGAGACCTGGTCGCGCCACCTTCGGGAGCGCGAACGCAACAACAGCCACTGAAGTCGGGAAACGGATTTTTCATCCCCCGCACGTTCCGGGGAAAATAATATCTATAAACTCAATGGAGAATATAGGAGAACATAGCTACAGTCGAAGGTCAGCAGCGGAGAGAAAAATGAACCCGACAAAGGCGATGACCCACTCCCGCTACGCTTTTCATGTGGCGCAGCCGACGAGGCGCCTGCCGGTCAACCTCGTTCCCCACACGATCGCCATCGTCGCAGCGTTCAGCTTCGTCTCGGCCCTCATCATCGGCGCCATCTGACCGTTCCCACCACAGCACTCTTCAGGACGCGTCGCGAACGCCGCGCTTGACGCTCGACACCGCGGCCGCGCCATCGACCCCTTGCGGGCCACGCCGCCTGCGTCGTAGCGTGCCTTGGCACGCGGGACTGCACTCGCGGCGGCTCAATCATCCGCGCTCAAAGCCGTCGCAAATGCGCGGAAGTCGCTTGCCGGCAGGTGACGATGTCCTGTCTGCCGCAAAACAAGAGACACCTTGACGGGAAGGAGGAGCGGCATGCTCGACAAACGCAAGTTCTACATCAACGGCGGATGGGTCGAACCGGCAGCACAGAACGACCTCTATGTGCTCAATCCTGCCACCGAAAAGCCGATCGCGGTGATCTCCCTCGGTACTGCAGTCGACATCGACCGGGCCGTTGCGGCCGCCAAGAAGGCCTTCGAGACCTACAGCCGGACCAGCCTGGAGGAACGGCTGGCGCTTCTTGAAAAGCTGCTGGCGATCTATGAACGCCGCTACGACGAGATGGCCGACACGATCACCGCGGAACTCGGCGCGCCGAAGACCATGAGCCGCGAGCAACAGGCCGATGTCGGCGTCGGCCACCTCAAGGGTTACATCGACGCGCTGAAGCGGCTGAAGCTGCGCGAAAAACTTCCGAACGGCGACACGCTGATGCGCGAGCCGATCGGGGTTTGCGGGCTGATCACGCCGTGGAACTGGCCGGTCAACCAGATTGCGCTCAAGGTCGTGCCAGCGCTTGCGACCGGCTGCACCTGCGTGTTGAAGCCGAGCGAGTTCACGCCGCTCAATGCCATGCTCTATGCGGAGATGATCGAAGAGGCTGGCTTCCCGCCCGGCGTCTTCAACCTCGTCAATGGCGACGGCCTTCACGCCGGCGCCGCACTGTCGAAGCACAAGGACATCGAAATGATGTCCTTCACCGGTTCGACGCGGGCCGGCATCGCCGTCAGCAAGGACGCCGCCGATACGGTCAAGCGCGTCACGCTGGAGCTCGGCGGCAAGTCGCCGAGCATCGTCTTCGCCGATGCCGATCTCGAGCAGCGGGTGACGGCCAGCATCCTCGAATGCTTCAATAATTCCGGCCAGTCCTGCGATGCGCCGACCCGCATGCTGGTGGAGCGCAGCGTCTATGACGACGTGGTGGCGATCGCAAGGCGCGTGGGCCGGGAGGCGACCGTCGGCGATCCGAGCAAGGAAGGCGCGCATTTCGGTCCGCTGGTGAGCCACATCCAGTTCGAGCGGGTGCAGGCGCTGATCGAGGCGGGCGTCGGCGAAGGGGCGCGGCTCCTCGTCGGCGGCCCCGGCAAGCCGGAGGGCTTCGAGACCGGATATTTCGTCAAACCGACGATCTTCGCGGACGTCGACAATTCGATGCGGATCGCACGCGAGGAAGTGTTCGGGCCGGTGCTGGCGATCATTCCCTTCGACACGGAGGAGGAAGCGATCGCGCTTGCCAACGACACGAACTATGGTCTCGCGGCTTATGTCCAGACGGGCGATCGGCAGCGCGCCGAGCGGGTCGCGGCGCGATTGCGGGCCGGCATGGTGCATATCAATGGCGGGCCGCACCGCTACGGCAGCCCCTTCGGCGGCTACAAGCAGTCCGGCAACGGCCGTGAGGGCGGTACCTTCGGCCTCGAGGATTTTCTCGAGGTGAAGACGGTGCATCTGCCGGACGCGGCTTGATCGGCGGCTGGAGCTCGCCGGCTGCGACGTTGTCTGCGGCTGCCAACGATTGCCTACCGGCGATTTTTCAGGGCTGTTGCTTGACCCGCAGTTCTGATAGCTGGCGGGGGCGCCTTTTGGCGCTCCCTCCCAGTCCCGGACATCACCGTGAGTCAAGCCGTCAGTTCCGCCTCCCCGCAACAGTCGCTCGCCATGGCCGCGCTGCTCATGGGCGGTGTCGCCATTGCCGGATCGCCGATCTTTGTCAGGCTCTCGGAAGTGGGGCCGATGGCAACGGCCTTCTGGCGCGTGGCGCTGGCGCTGATCCCGCTCCTTGCCTGGTCGTGGCTCGCCAAGGATACAGGCGCAGACCGGCGCCCGGAGCGCTTGTCCGACTATGCGCTGCTCGTCCTGCCGGGCGTGTTCCTCGCCATCGACCTCGGGGCGTGGCACCTCTCGCTCACCATGACCTCCGTGGCCAATGCGACGCTGCTTGCCAATCTCGCTCCGGTCTTCGTGACGCTTGCCAGTTGGGCACTGTTCCGCTCGCCGGTGAGCCGCATTTTCCTGGCCGGTCTCGTCACGGCCGTCGCCGGCGTCGTGGTGTTGAAAGGCGGCCCGGCTGCGCTTGGCGGCGGCGATCTCATCGGGGACGGCATCGCGATCGTCGCCGCGATGTTCTATGCCGGCTATATTCTTGCCATCGGGCAATTGCGCAGCCGCTTCGGCACCAACCGCATCATGATCTGGAGCACCGCCTCGGCCGCCGTCTGCACGCTCCCGATGGCAGTGCTCGCCGAGCCCGCGCTCCTGCCGCCGACGGGCTTCGGCTGGGCGATCCTTTTCGGACTCGCCTTCGTCAGTCATGCCGGCGGGCAGGTGGCGATCACCTATGCGCTCGCCTTCCTGGCGCCCGCCTTTTCATCGCTGACGCTGCTCGTGCAGCCGGTCGTGGCTGCGGTGCTCGCCTGGGTCCTGCTGAGCGAGCCCGTCGGTGTCATGCAGGCAACGGGCGGGGCGATCGTGCTCATCGGCATCCTGATCGCCCGCCGCGGCTAAGGCATGTCGCCGAAAAAGTGTGCAGCGGTTTTTGGGATGACGACATGCACAAAAACAAAGAGCTAAAGCGCGCCGCGTGAATACGTTTGAACGCGACGCGGTTTAGCGCTCCTCAAATGCCCGGCAGCGCAAATCCCGCCAGCCGCTCCTCCAATTTCCGGATCGTGGGCACGTCGGCATTGGCGAAGGCAAAGCGCAGATAGCTTTCCTGGCCTTCACCGAAATAGTCACCCGGCAGACAGACGATGCCGGCGAGCTTTGCCAGCTTCTCGGCGACGAACTGCGAGTCGATATCGCGGAAGGGGTGGCGGACATAGGCGAAATAGGCGCCGACGGCCTGCAGCTTCCACTGCGGCAGGCGGCCCATGACGTCCTTCAGCGCGTCGGCGCGGGCAGTGATTTCGGCGCGGTTGGCGAGCCGCCAGTGGGCGAGTGCCGGGATCGCCCTGGCGACGGCGGCCTGGGCCGAACGCGGGGCGCAGATCTGCAGGTTGTCCATGATCTTGGTTACCTGCTCGATCAGCGCGGGTCCGGCGGTGATCGCGCCGAGGCGGTGGCCGGGGATGCAGAAGGACTTGGAGAAGCTGTAAAGGCCTATAAAGCCGTCCTGCCAGCCCTTGGTCTGAAGGAGGCGATGGGGTGCCACCGCGGCCTCGGGCAGGAAGTCGCGATAGGTCTCGTCGAGGATGAGCCAGGTGCCGTTTGCGCGGCAGACCTCATAGATGCGCTGCAGCAGGTCGGCCGGATAGACGGCGCCGGTCGGGTTGTTCGGCGAAACGAGGGCGAGGGCGCGAATGCCGGGCCGAAGGGCCGAGGCGATGGTCTCGACCTCGGGCAGGAAGCCGGCGCCGGCATCGCAGGGTGCGAGTTCGACATTGATGCCGAGCATCGCCAGGGTGGTTTCCTGGTTGAAATAATAGGGATTGGTCATCAGCACCGTGTCGCCGGCGCCGGCAACCGCCATGGCGGCACAGATGAAGGCCTGGTTGCAGCCGGAGGTGACGTGAATGTTTTCCGGGCCAATGGGAGCGCCATAGAGTTTTGCCACCTCATCGGCATAGGCGCTGCGCAGTTCAGGCTCGCCCTCGATCGCGCCGTAGCCGGTATAGGCGGGCGACGCTGCGGCTTCGCCAAGCCATTTGAGCATATCCGGATGGGCAGGATAGCCGGGCACCGCCTGGGAGAGATCGATCAGCGGTCCCTTTGCCCCGTCATAGGCCTTCGCCCACGCAAGCACGGAGGGGACCGGCGGCGGCGAGAGCTTTGCGACGAGCGGATTGAGATGAGGCATCGGGCGTTCCTGTGGTTGGGCGAGTGGCATGGGCGAGGGTCCGGCACTACGGCTTGGTCTTGCGCTTTTGCGGGGTTTCCAAGCGCCGCTTGCGGGGTGACGAAACCGGCCGGAAGCTCTCCGCTGCCGATTTCGGATCTTCCGGCCTGCGGGACCGAATGATCGTCCGGGCGGAGGTCTGCAGCTCTGGCATCGGATCGCCTTCGAGTGCCGCAAACAGCCAGTCGATGAAGACGCGGACGATTGGCGCGGCGCGGATCTCGTTACGGCAGGCAACGAAAAAAGCGTCGTTGGCCGGCACCGTCAGATCGAAAGGCGCGATCAGCTCGCCGCGGGCGATCAGGCTGCCGGCGGTGATCGTATCGCCGAGCGCCACGCCCTGGTTGTGTAGGGCGCCTTCGGTCGAAAGCCGCGCGTCGCTCATGAAATGCTGGCGGCCGCGCTGAAGGTCGGCCGCGTCGGCTGCGGCAAGCCAGGTGTTCCATTCGCGGCCGTCGTCGCCATGCAGCATCACATGATCGCGCAGATCCCGGATCGAGCGCAGCGGCCGCATGTTGAGAAGGGTTGGGCTGACCACGGGAAACAGCTCGAGCCGACTCCAGAGCTTGGCCCAGCAGTCTCCCCAATTGCCGTCGCCATAGAGGAGGCAGACGTCGACTTCGGGCGAGTGGAGATGCAGCGCGTCATTGGAGGCGATCAGTGTCAGCTGCACGTCGGGAAACTGCTCGGTGAACTGATGCAGGCGCGGGATCATCCAGAAGGAGAGCAGCGCCGGCACGCAGGTGATCCGGAGTTCGCCGCTGGTGGCGGGCCGGGTCATCGCCGCCGTTGCGGCGGCGATCTCCGCGAAGGCGTGGGTGACGGCCGGCAGCAGCAGCGCGCCCTGCGGGGTCAGCCTTAGGCGTTTGCCGCCGCGCTCGAAAAGGGCCGCGTTGAAGGAGAGTTCGAGCGCACGGATCTGATGGCTGATCGCCCCATGCGTGACGTTGAGCTCGCGGGCCGCCGCGGAAACCGAGCCGCGCCGGGCGGTCGCCTCAAAGGCGCGCAGCGGGTTCAAGGGGGGCAGGCGGCTCGACAACGGGAACTCCGACGGGTTCGATTATGTGAATTTTTCTCACACGAAATGCTATAACAATGTCAATTGATTTTCTAGAGGATTTGTCACCTAATAGGTTCCAACAAGGGCAAAAGCCTGGGGAACACGATTGGGCCTGTATTGCTCGGCAACGCCGCCGGTTGCGATCGGCGTTGCGATGCTTTCTTCCCCCGGCGACAGACATGGAGGGCTCCGGCACATGGCCTGGGACGAGAAGAAGCTCGGCGAACTGAGGGCGAAATATGGCGAAAGCCATGGCGGCGAACTTTTCGATCCGACCTTCCGCAAGGTGGCGGACAAGATCTTCACCAAGAGCGGCACGCGGCTGGCGCCCTATTCCGGCATCCCCACCTTCCTGACCGCGCCTTATATGCCGGTCGATGCCGAGCAGCCGGACTTCGGCAATCTTCAGGTGGCGATCGTCGGCATCCCTATGGACCTCGGCGTAACCAACCGCCCGGGCTCCCGCTTCGGACCGCGGGCGCTGCGCGCCATCGAGCGGATCGGGCCGTATAACCACGTTCTCGGCTGCGCACCAGTGCACGATTTGCGCGTGGCGGACATCGGCGACGTGCCTTTCCGCAGCCGCTACCGGCTGGAACTCAGCCATGAGGACATCGAGAAGCGCCTCAACCAGATCGTCGATGCCGGCGTCGTGCCGCTCTCGGTCGGTGGCGACCATTCGATGACCCATCCGATCCTCAAGGCCGTCGGCAAACGAGAGCCCGTCGGCATGATCCATATCGATGCGCATTGCGATACCGGCGGCGCCTACGACCTCACCAAGTTCCATCACGGCGGCCCGTTCCGCAATGCCGTCCTCGACGGCGTTCTCGATCCGACCCGGGTCATCCAGATCGGCATTCGCGGATCGGCCGAATATCTCTGGGAATTCTCCTACGAGTCCGGCATGACCGTGATCCACGCGGAGGAGGTCTCCGGTCTCGGCATCCCGGCGATCATTGACAAGGCGAAGAAGATCGTCGGCGATGGTCCGACCTACCTTTCCTTTGACATCGACAGCCTCGACCCGAGCTTTGCTCCGGGCACCGGAACGCCCGAGGTCGGCGGCCTGACGACGCGCGAGGTGCTGGAACTGATCCGCGGCCTCAAGGGCGTCAATCTCGTCGGCGGCGATGTCGTCGAGGTCGCCCCACAATACGACGCGACGACCAACACGGCCCATGCCGGTGCGCAGGTGCTGTTCGAAATCCTGAGCCTGATGGTTTTCAGTCCGACGATCACCGGCAAGGCGGGCTGATCCTTGAAACCGGTTCTGCCGCCGAACTGGAAGCGGTGGCAGGACCATCCTGAGCAGACAAACTTCCAGATTGGGGAACAAAGATGACAATCCAAACCAAGCTGAAAGCAGTATTTGCCGCCGCACTGATGGTCGGTGCCGCGGCTGGAATGGCGCATGCCGATGCCGTCGACGACATCAAGGCCGCAGGCCAGATCAATGTCGGCATCTTCTCGGATTTCCCGCCGTTCTCGTCGGCCAGCGCCGATATGAGCATCAAAGGCTATGACGTCGACGTCGCGCAGCAGATCGCCGATGCGCTCGGCGTGAAGCTCAATCTCGTCAGCGTGACCGGCCAGAACCGCATTCCCTATCTCAATGACAAGCGCGTCGATATCCTGATGAGCGTCGGCTACTCGAAGGAGCGTGCCGAGGTTATCGACTTCGCGGCCGCCTACGCGCCCTACTACATTGCCGTCATCGGTCCGGCCGAACTCAAGGTCGCCGGCAAGGACGATCTCGCCGACAAGACGATCGCCGTCAATCGCGGAACGCTGGAGGACACGTCGCTGACCGAGGCTGCACCGGCCTCTGCCAACATTCAACGCTTCGACAACTACAATGCGGTTATTCAGGCCTTCATCTCCGGCCAGACGCAGCTGATGGTCGTCGGTAATGACGTCGGCGCACAGGTTCTCGCGCGGCAGGAGGCCTTGAAGCCGGAACAGAAGTTTCAGCTGCTGACCTCACCCTCGCATATCGGCCTCAACAAGAACGAGGAACGTCTGAAGCAATCGGTCAACGAGACAGTCTCCAAGATGCTCGCGAACGGCAAATTGGACGAAAGCTCGCAGACATGGCTGAAAACGCCGCTCAACCCCGACAACCTAAAGGACTAAGCCGCTCACGCTAAGGCACGGGCGGCCTGCGGAGGCCTTTTCCGCAGGCTCGCCCTGGAAGGGTTGCAACGATGGGCTACAGCCTCGATTTCGGTTGGCTAAATGGTGCAATGGGCGCGATCGCTCACGGCGCTGCCATGACGTTGCTGCTAATCGCCTGCACGACGGTGCTCGGCATTCTCATCAGCGTTCTCCTGGCGGCTGCACGCCGCAGCCGCTATGACCTTCTGAGCAAGGCTGTGGCGACCTATGTCGAAGTGATCCGCAATACGCCCTTCCTGGTACAGCTTTTCTTCATCTTTTTTGGCTTGCCGAGCATTGGCATTCGCCTCGATCCGGTCATCGCGGCGATCCTGGCGATGACCCTCAACATGGCCGCCTACACGACCGAGATCGTCGGCGCGGGTCTCGATGCCGTGCCAAAGGGACAGAGCGAGGCGGCTTTGGCACTCGGCCTGAAGCAGCGGCAGGTTTTCATCAAGATCATCCTGCCTCAGGCACTCAAGGTGATCTTCCCGGCACTGACCAGCCAGGTCGTCATCATGATGTTGGAATCGGCGGTCGTTTCGCAGATCGCCGTGCGCGAACTCGCCCACGAGGCAGACCTGCTGCAGGCGCGGACTTTCCGCTCCTTCGAGACCTATCTTGTGGTCACCATGATCTATCTCGGCCTGTCGATGGCGATCAGACGGTTTCTTGTCGCCGGCGGCCGGCGGGTGTTAGGGGCGGGTGTGTCGTGATCGAATTCACCTTTTGGGACATTCTGCGCAATCTGGTTTTCGCAACGCGCTGGACACTCTTGCTCTCAATCGTGGCCTTCGCAGGCGGAGCGGCGGTCGGGCTGCTGATCCTCTTTGCGCGTATATCGAAGCGGCCGTGGCTGCGCCGCTTCGGTGCCGGCTACATCGCGCTCTTCCAGGGCACGCCGCTGCTGATGCAGCTCTTCCTGATGTTCTTCGGCCTGCCGATGCTCGGCTTCCGCATCGAGCCCTGGACGGCCGCAGCCCTTGGACTCACTTTCTACGCCAGCGCTTATCTTGCAGAAATCTGGCGAGGGGGCGTCGAAGCGTTGCCTCGCGGCCAGTGGGACGCCGGTGCGAGCCTTGGCCTCCACTATCTCCAGGAGTTGCGTCTCGTCATCCTGCCGCAGGCCTTGGCGATCACCCGTCCGCCGGTGGTTGGGTTCCTGGTGCAACTCATCAAGAGTACGGCACTGACCTCGATCATCGGATTCGAGGAGCTTCTCAGGACGGCCAATGCGATCAATAATGCCACTTTCGAACCTTTCACGGTCTATGGGTTGGTCGCGGTGATTTTCTTCGTGCTGTGCTACCCTCTGACGCAATATGCGCGAATGCTCGAGCGACGTACGCCAGCGCATTGAGACCAAGAAGATGTAAGCAATCAACGACAACAGGGAACGCGGCGACTGCCGTCAAAACAAAGGAGACATGCAATGAACATCAGTTCCATCAAGCGCCGCACGCTGCTGGGGGCGGGGCTTGCCGGTGCATCGATGCTGGCAATGCCGGCGGTGCTGAGGGCCCAGGACAAGTCGCTGAAGGTCGGCGTCTATGGCGGCTACTTCAAGGACTCCTTCGACAAGAACATCTTCCCGGAGTTTACCAAGGCAACCGGGATTGCCGTGGAGTCGATCGCCGAGCCGACCGGCGAGGCCTGGCTGGTTCAGCTCGAGCAGGCTGCCCGTGCCGGTCAGGCGCCGGCAGACGTTTCGATGATGTCGCAGGTCGCGATGCTCAAGGGTCAGGCGACCGAGCTCTGGACGCCGATCGATATGGCGAAGATCAAGCATGCGTCGGACCTTCTCGACCGCTTCGTCAACAAATATCCGGATGGCCGCGTTGCCGGCGTCGGGGCGGTCTCCTGGTACATTACGCTCGTCACCAACACCAATGTCTACAAGGAGGCGCCGACCTCCTGGACAGCCCTCTGGGATCCGGCGAACGCCGACAAGCTCGGCCTGCTGGCGCTGGTTTCGAACTCCTTCCTGCTGGAAGTGACCGCCAAGACCCACATGGGCGGCACAAATGCGCTCGACACGGAAGAGGGCATCCTGAAGGCGTTCGAGAAGCTCGCCGAAGTGAAGCCGAATGTCCGCCTCTGGTACCGCGACGAGGCGCAGTTCGAGCAGGCGCTGAAGTCGGGCGAAATCCCAATGGGCCAGTACTATCACGACGTCACCGGCCTTGCCGCTGCAGACGGCCACCCGGTTCGCTCGACCTTCCCGAAGGAAGGCGGCATCCAGGATTCCGGTTGCTGGGCCCTGTCGCGCGCCTCGCAGAAGTCGGCGGAGGCGCACATCTTCATCGACTACATGTGCCAGCCCGCCATCCAGGCGACGCTGTCGCGCAAGGTCGGCACCTCACCGACCGTCAAGCGCGAGTCGACCGACCTGACGGACAAGGAATTTGCCGCGGTGTCGTCCGATATCGAGCCGATCGTCCCGCGCTACGATCTCTATCAGACGAAGTCCGATTGGCTGAACCAGAAGTGGACGGAACTGATCGTCGGCTGAAACAGGCAACGAGACTCCGCCCGCCCTGAAGATCCGGGGCGGGCTTGGATGGCTCGATGCATGATCCCTTAAACCGCAAGCGTTTTGGGGATAACCTATGCGGAAATTGAAGATGCTGCTGTGCCGTATCGCCCGCGTCTGGACGGGGGCGCGGCCGGCATCCGCGCATGAGGCGCGAGAGCAGGGGAACTTATGTCGGGACTTGCCCTTCAGAACGTCGTCAAGGAATTCGGGGCCTTCCGGGCCGTCAACGACGTCGACCTCACCGTGCCGCACGGCACCTTCGTCTGCATGCTCGGCCCTTCCGGCTGCGGCAAGACGACCCTTCTGCGGATGATTGCCGGGCTCGACCTGCCGACCGCGGGCGCCATCCGGCTCGACGGCGAGGACATCACCCGCGTGCCGACCCACAAGCGCAACCTCGGCATGGTGTTCCAGTCGCTGGCGCTTTTTCCGCATCTGACGGTCGGCGAGAACATCGCCTACCCCTTGCGCATCCGCGGTGCGCCGAAGGAGGAGCAGAAGAAGCGGGTCGACGAACTCCTGTCGATGATTCATCTTCCCGGCTATGCGGACCGGCCGGTTTCCAAGCTCTCGGGCGGCCAGCGCCAGCGCGTCGCGATCGCCCGGGCGCTGGCGATCTCGCCGAAGCTCTTCCTGCTCGACGAGCCGCTCTCGGCACTCGACGCGAAGCTGCGCGAGGCGATGCAGGTGGAGCTCCGGCAGTTGCAGCAGAAGCTCGGCATCACTACCATCGTCGTTACGCATGACCAGCGCGAGGCGATGACCATGGCCGACACCGTCGTCGTCATGAGCGGCGGCGAAATCCGCCAGGCGGCCTCGCCGATCGAGATCTATCGCCGGCCAGCCGACAGCTTCGTCGCCGACTTCATCGGCCAGACCAACCTCATCGAAGCCGAATCGGATAGCCGCAATCATGTGACCGTGCTCGGCCAGCCGGTGCCGGGCCTGCAACTGCCGACCGGGGCCGCCAAGGCGACGATCTCGATTCGGCCGGAGGACGTTCATCTGACCGCACCAGGGGCCGGGGCGCTGACCGGCACCGTCACTTTCGTGCGCGACCTCGGCGGCACGATCGAGACCTTCGTCGATGTCGCCGGCCGCCAGATCGTCGCCGTCTCGACGCCGCGCGCCCGGCCGGAGGTCTCCGTCGGCCAGCAAGTCGGCGTGGCGCTGACGCCGGATGTCTGCGTGGTGCTGCGCAAATGAGACGCGAACCGCCCCAGACCCTTGGCGATTATTCGCCGCTCCTTTTCCCCGCGGCGATGCTCACCATCTTCTTCGTCGTGCCGTTCGGCACGATGATCGCCGTCAGCTTCTTCCAGCGCCAGCAGGGCGGCTTCTACACGCCGGCCTTCGTCTTCGACAATTACGAGCGCTTCCTTTCGGCCTTCTTCGGCGGCGTGCTCGGCTTCTCGCTGATGATGGCGATCGCCGTCGCCATCTGCTGCGTGGTGCTGGCGCTGCCATTCACCTATCTGCTGACGCGCATGGCACGCCGCGTGCAGATCGTCTGGCTGGTCGCGCTGCTCTCTATCCTCTCGCTCTCCGAGGTGATCATCGGCTTTGCCTGGTCGACGCTCTTCTCGCGCACCGCCGGCATCACCAATATTCTCGTCGCGCTCGGCCTGATGGGGGAGGCCAAGGCTTTGACGCCGAGCTTCGCGGCGGTGCTGACCGGAATGGTCTACCAGGCCTTTCCCTATACGGTGCTGGTCCTGTTTCCGGCGCTTGTTCGCCTCGATCCGACCCTGACCGAGGCAGCCCGCACGCTCGGTGCCTCGCCGCTCAAGGCCTTCTTCACGGTCGTCGTGCCGGCGCTCAGGAACACCATCGTCGCGACGCTGATCATGGTGTTCATCTTCGCGCTCGGCTCCTATCTGCTGCCGCAACTTCTCGGCCGGCCGCAGCACTGGACGCTCTCGGTGTTGATCACCGATCAGGCGATCTACCAGTCGAACATGCCCTTCGCCGCCGCCATGGCCGTGTTCCTCGTCTTGGTGACGCTGGGGCTGGTGGCGCTCACCGTGATCGCCGGACGCAAAGGAGAGGCGGCATGACATCCGTTTTCCGCAAGTTCTATTTCTTCCTGATCGCCCTTTTCCTGGCGCTGCCGCTGATCGTCGTCGCCGGCGTCTCGGTCAACCAGAAGCAGACCCTCGCCTTTCCGCCCGAAGGCTTTTCGACCTCCTGGTATGGGGAGATCTTCATGAACACGGAATGGCGAAACGCGCTTTTCGCCTCGGTGACGCTTGCGGTCCTTTCGGCGGCACTTGCCGTCGCGATCGCCCTGCCGCTCGCCTGGTTCCTGTGGCGGCGGGTGGCGCCCTGGGCGAATATTTTCCAGCTCCTCGGTGTCGCCCCCTTCACGCTGCCGCCGGTGATCACGGCGCTCGGCCTCTTGACCTTCTGGGCGACCGCCGGCTTCTACGGTCAGCCGTGGACGGCGGTGGTCAGCCACGCGATCTTCTTCGTGACCTTGCCGCTGGTGACGTTGTCGCTCGGCTTCACCTCGATCGATCGCTCGCTGGTTGAGGCCGCCGCGACGATGGGCGCCGACGAGCGCACCATTTTCCGTACCGTGGTGCTGCCGCTGATCCTGCCCTATATCGTCTCGGGCTACGCCTTCGCCTTCGTGCTGTCGCTCAACGAATATATTGTCGCCTATATGACAGTTGGGTTCACGATGGAGACGCTGCCGATTAAGATCTTCAACGCGCTGCGCTATGGCTACACGCCGACCATGGCTTCGGTGACGGTCCTCTTCGTTTCGACGGCGGCGCTCATCTTCGGTCTCGTCGCCCGCTTCGGCGATCTACCGAAGCTGCTCGGCGCCATGGCATCCGATCAAAAATGATGAAGCTCGCGGCCCTGCAGATGAAAAGCGTCGGCGGCGATAGCGCCGCCAATCTCGCCCGTATCGAAGGCGCGGCCTCCGAGGCTGCGGCCAAGGGGGCGACATTGCTGGTGACGCCCGAACTCGGGATTACCGGTTACGGCGCGGGGGAGGATATCCGGGCGCTCGCAGAGCCTGCCGACGGGTCGATCGTTCAAGCCTTGGGGCGGATCTCGCGTGACGCCGGAATCGCCATCATCGCCGGCTTTGCCGAGCGCGAAGGCGCGGCCGTCTACAACAGCGCCGTCCATGTAGACGGGGACGCCGCGCCGACGGTTTACCGGAAATCGCATCTCTATGGTGACTACGAGCGAGCGCTGTTTGCGCCGGCGGAGCCCTCGACGCGCCTCTTCGAGCATCGCGGCGTCACCTGCGGCATGCTGATCTGCTACGATGTCGAATTCCCGGAAAATGTCCGGCGCCTGGCAGCGGCCGGGACCGATGCCGTGCTGGTGCCGACGGCGCTGCCGGCCGGCTGGTCGGGCACCTTCATAACCGATCACATGATCCAGACCCGCGCCTTCGAGAACCAGGTTTTCGTCGCCTATGTCAACCATTGCGGCTCGGACGCGATGTTCTCCTTCGCCGGTCTTTCCTGCATCGCATCGCCTGACGGACAGGTCATGGCGAAAGCCAATTCCGCCGACGAAACCGTGATCTTCGCGGAAATCGACCCGCAGGCCTTTGCCATTTCACGGGCGGAGAATACCTACCTCAATGACCTCAGACGGGTCTGATTTCGATCGTTCTCTGGCAGGGAACAATCCGTTCGAGCCGTCCCACTTGCAGAACGCTTGGCCGGAGGCCGATATTCGGCTCAACGGAAGGCCTCAGGAGGGCAATCATGAGCTTGCAACTGACAGGTATTCACCACTTGACGGCAATTACTGCGAATGCGCCGCAAAATTTGCGCTTCTACACGAAAGTGCTGGGGCTGCGGCTCGTCAAGAAGACCGTCAACCAGGACGACACGAGCGCTTATCATCTCTTCTATGCCGACGGTAAGGCGACGCCGGGCTCGGATCTGACCTTTTTCGACTGGCCGGTCGGACCGGAAGGGCGCGGGACGCACAGCATCTCGCGCACCGGGCTGCGCGTCGGCAGCGCCGGCACCGTGGAATGGTGGAAGCGACACTTCGACGAGTTGAATGTCGCCTCAGGCGAAATCGGCGAAATCGATGGCCGGATGTCTCTCGATTTCGAGGACGGCGAGGGCCAGCGGTTCCGGCTGGTGGACGACGGCGGACTCACGCCTTCGCATCCGTGGGAAAGGAGCCCGGTCACGGCCGAGCACCAGATCAGGGGTCTCGGGCCGATCACCATCAGCGTACCGGATATCACCAATACGGCGCTCGTGCTCACCCACGTCATGAACATGCGCGAGGTGCGCCACTATCCCTCGCCGGACGGAAACGGCAAGGTGCATGTGTTCTCGATGGGCGAGGGCGGGGCGGGTGCCGAACTCCATGTCGCGGTCCAGCCGGGCCTGCCGATCGCCCGGCAGGGAGCCGGCGCCGTCCACCACGTCGCCTTCCGCGCGCCGGATGTCGACCATCTGCACCAGTGGACGGAGAGGCTGAAGGCCTTCCATCTGCCCTCGAGCGGCGAGGTGGAGCGCTTTTATTTCCGTTCGCTCTATTTCCGCGAGCCGAACGGCATCCTGTTCGAGATCGCCACAGATGGCCCCGGCTTTGCCGTCGACGAGCCCTTGGAGTCGCTCGGGGAGAGGCTATCGCTGCCGCCCTTCCTGGAGCCGAAGCGGGCGCAGATCGAGGCGCGGCTTAAGCCGCTGGAATAGCGTGGCGCGCCCGTTCTTGTATTGGTCGCCGAACAAGCGAAGCCGGTGCGATCGCCGGCTTTCCTTTCGCCGCCTCACGCCTAGTTTGCTTGGCAACCAGGATGCGCAACCGAACAGATTGAAAGGTTACACATAGCGATGACGAAACTACTCGGCATATCGGGAAGCCTGCGCAAGGCTTCCTTCAACACCGGACTGCTTACGGCCGCGAAGGCGGTCGCACCAGAGGAGGTCGAGTTCGAGGCCGCAACGCTGCACGGCATTCCGCTGTATGACGGGGATGTCGAGGCGGAGAGCGGCGTGCCGACTCCGGTAGAGGCGCTGAAACAGCGGATCATCGCGGCGGACGGCGTCATTCTCTTCACGCCGGAATACAACAACTCCGTGCCCGGCGTTCTCAAAAATGCCGTCGATTGGCTGAGCCGCCCGGCCGCCGACATTGGCAAGGTGTTCGGCGGACGTCCCTTCGCGCTCGCCGGCGCCTCGCCGGGGAATTTCGGAACCATTCTCAGCCAGAATGCCTGGCTCCCGGTGATTCGGACGCTTGGTGCCGAGCTTTGGTCGGGCAAGCGGCTGATGGTGCCGAAAGCCCGCACCGTTTTCGACAGTGAAGCGCAATTGACAGATGAGGAAACCCGCGAGCGACTGCGCGCCTTCGTTCAGGCCTTTGCGGAATATGCGGCGACGGTGAAGGCGCATCGGTAGCTGCGCCCGCTGGGATTATAGCCCTCGTTCCGCGAGCCAAGGACGAATGACGGCGACGTCTTCCGGGCCGATGCCGTGTCCGGTGTCGAGGTCGACCGCCTCGAAATTCGCGCCGCTTTCCCGCAGTTCCGCCTTCAACTGCGGCGCGTGTCTGCCGTAGATGTCGTCCTTGCCGGTCAGCATCAAGACGTTCGTGCCCGCGAGGTCGGCCCTCGGTGCATCCTCGAGGGCCGCCATGGCCCGCATCAGCACCGCATTCCTGATGGCGCCCGGGTGAAGGAGCATGACGGCCGCGAGCAGATTGGCGCCGTTCGAATAGCCGATGAACACGGTCCTTGCGAGATCAAGCCCGTAGGCCTCGCGCGCCTCGTCGACGAAAGCGGCGAAGGCTTCCGCTTCCGAGCGGATGTCGCGCTGGTCGAAGGTGGTCATCGACAGGCGGCGAAACCAGCGGGGAAACCCTTCCTCGGTGCTGCGGCCGCGCACGCCGATCAGCGTCGCGCGCGGATCGAGCTGATGGCCGAAGGGGAGCATGTCGGTCTCGTTACCGCCGCTGCCATGCAGCAGCACAAAGGTCCGCTCGTTCATCCGCTCCGGATGATGAAAGCGGTGGATAAAGGGCAGGTCACGGAGCGTCAGCCGCGGCTCATCGGGAAGCGCGAATTGCGGCAGCCGGACCAGCGTCGCGGCGGGATCGCTGCTCAAATGCGGCGGCAGGAAGAGTTTTGAACCGAGCGCGTCAGGAAGTTCATCGACCGCAAAGCCGGGGCCGTCGGTGGCAAGCTCGTAAAGCGAGCCGCCGGGCTCGCGCACATAGAGCGAGAAGAAATATTTCCGATCATGGGCGTTGGTGGCGCCGGCGTGTTCCTGTTCGAGATCGGCGCGCACGGCGAGCACGGTCGCCTCGTCCGGGGCGCGAAAGGCGATGTGATCGATCGTCCCGGTCCCGGGTGCCGCAGCCCAGAAGCCGGTTGCGTCACGCACGTCGATGACATCGCCGGATGAGGAGACGAGGCGATGGATCGTCTCCGTCGCGGCGGCCTCCCGATAGCCGAAATGGCTCTGGAGAAAATGCGCCGTTTCCTTCGGCTTTTCGGTCAGCACGGTGGCTCCGCGCAGGCGCCGGATCGAATCCGACTCCGGGATGTCGCGGCTTGCCCAGGGGGCGGGCTCGGTGAGCGCGTCGGTGCCGACCAGCTTGACGATCACCCCGTCCGGATCCTTGAGCCGCAGCACCGGTTCGCCGAACTCCTGCGCCGGACCGGTCGCCTGGATGTTGAACCGCAGGGCGCGCGTCAGCCAAAAGCCGATGCTCTGCGTTGGGACGGCGAAGGCGATCTCGCTCGGTTGGCCGGAGCCGACGCGCCCCGGCGAGCCATCCTCCCATATCAGGAAGGAGACGAGCGAGCCGGGCGAGCCCGACGCATCGCCGTAGAAGAGGTGCAACTGATTGGGATCCTCGAAGCCGCCGGTTCGCTTGACGAGGTGCAGGCCGAGGAATCCGACATAGAAGTCGACATTCGCCTGAACCCTGCGGCTGATCAGCGTGATGTGGTGAATGCCGCTGGTCACAGTATTAGCCCTCCTTGCCACCGTTGGGGCGCTTCATTGCCAAAGGATCGATCAAGCCGGGATGCGGATCAATCCCGATTTCCGGTGAGGAAGGAGCGGAACGCCTCGCCGTGGTCCGGGTGCCAACGGGAAAGGGGAGGGCGGTTCTCGACGATGTCGCCGGCCGCCCACAGGATGCGCTTTTCGTCGGTGGACCTTTCGACTTCATTGTCGGGGCAGAGGATGTAGAAATCGCCGCGGGCGAGGCTCTCCAGCATGAAATCGACTGTCTGTTCCGGCGTCCAGGCGCCGGCCGGCTTTTCGGTGCGGCCATGCGCCGTCAGCGCCGTGTAGACGAAGCCGGGGATCAGCAGATGCGCGTTGACCTGGCAGTTCTCGGTGTTGCGCAACTCGTGCTGCAGCGCCTCGGTGAAGACCTTCACGCCCGCCTTCGAGACATTGTAGGCCGGGTCTCCGGGCGGCGTGGTGATTCCCTGTTTGGAGCCGGTATTGATGATCAGCGCCGGCTCGCCGTGGGCGATCATGGCGGGTGCGAAAATGCGCGAGCCGTTGATCACGCCCCACAGATTGACGCCGAGCACCGATTCCCAGTTCTCCAACGGGCCGAACATCGAGCTGCCGGGCTGAATGCCGGCATTGTTCATCAGCACATGCACATGGCCGAACCGCTCATGCGTCGCCCGCGCCAGGGCGACGAGCTCGTCGGCCCGGGAGACGTCCGTGGCAATTGCAGCGACGTCCGCCGCCCCGCCCGGGGCAAGCTTCGCCACTTCCGCCGCGGCCGCCTGCAGCCGTTCGCCGGCGAGATCGGCAAGCACGACCTTCATGCCGCGATCGGCGAAACGTCTTGCGGCGGCAAGCCCGATGCCGGAGGCGGAGCCGGTGATAACGGCGACGTTGTTTTTGGCGATGGCGGAAAAGGACAACATGGTTCACAATCCTGCTTACGACGGACGATCGACGAGAGATAGGGCCTGGCGGCGCACAAGTCCATGAGGGATGGCTGCCGACACTTTTTCGAAACAACCTCCCGCCTGGCCGGTCGCTGAGTGCGTGCGTTCATCCTCCCCGCGAGATTTCCATGGCTGTTGAAGGCAAGTTCGGCAAAGGCATACCCTGTCAGGACTGTCCCCTGCGGCCGCTCGACGCGTTCCGCCCTTTCACGCCTGAGGAACTCGCCTTCGTGTCCGACTTCAAGATGGGCGAGCAAACGGTCGAAAGCGGCGGGACGATCCTTTCCGAGGGCGAGACGAGCGCGCATCTCTTCACCGTGCTTTCCGGCTGGGGGTTCCGCTACAAAATGCTCGATGACGGTCGCCGCCAGATCCTGAACTATGTGATGCCGGGCGACATCGTCGGATTGCAGGGCAGCCTCATGGGCGAGATGCAGCACTCGATCGAGGCGCTCTCGCCGGTCACCCTGTGCGTGTTCAAGCGAAGCAGGCTCGGCGAGCTCTACCGGGGCTATCCCGAACTCGCCTATGACCTGACCTGGATCGCGGCCCGCGAGGAGCGCATTCTGGACGAGAACCTCTTGAGCATCGGCCGGCGTTCCGCGCTCGAACGGGCGGCCTATCTCGTTGCTTTTCTCTATCAGAGGGCTGAGACGCTGGAGCTTTTCCGTGGCGGCCGCGGCGTCATTCCCATCACCCAGCAACATCTTGCCGACACGCTCGGCCTGTCGATCGTCCACACCAACAAGACCCTCAGGAAACTAGCCGCGCTCAAGCTTATCCGTTGGGCCGAGGGAGGGTGCAATGTCCTGGAGATCGACGGCCTGTTGTCACTAGCGGGATGGGAGGGACTGAGGGAACTGAAGAGGCCGCTGATTTGACGCGGAATAATTCGTTCGAAGAGCGCGATATGTCTTTTTTAAATGCCACGTCTGTCCGTCTGGCCTAGCGTGCGCGAAGTGGTCGGTTCTCGGCAGAACGAGGAGACCGAGGGATGCTAGTAGATGACAAGTCAGATTTCGCCGGCCATCGAATCGGTCCTCGTTCTCGAGGATAATTTCCTCATCGCCATGGATATGGGAGAAATCCTCAGTGCGCTCGGCGTCAAGAGCGTGCACATCGCCAACAGCGTCGAAAAGGCGATGGAGATCGTCTCGGCACATCCGGTCGACTTCGCCATTCTCGATATCAATCTCGGCGACGAGACAAGCTTCGCCGTTGCCGAATCGCTGATGGCGCGGGGGATCCATTTCGGATTTACCAGCGGCTACGGTGATTTGCTGGCTCTGCCCGGCCATCTCCGCGATATTCCGCGGATCGAAAAACCCTTCAGCGAAGGCAGTCTCAGCAGTCTCATCGCGGCCGCTTTCCGCCCGGAAAGTCCTTAAGCGGAGAATCACACCCTGCCGCGCGCGACGAACCAGGGATTGGCGAAGTCGCAGTCGTTCGGCTGGTTGCGCTTCCCATAGGCGAGCGGCCGGCCGTCGATGACCAGCGTTTCGCCGCCCGCCGCCCGGAGAATCGCATCGCCGGCGGCCGTATCCCACTCCATCGTGCGGCTGAAGCGAGGATAGACATCGGCCTTGCCCTCGGCGAGCAGGCAGAATTTCAGCGACGAGCCGACAGCCTCGTAATCACTGATGCCGTTTTCAGCGAGGTGGGCGAGCGTTTCGGCGCTGTTGTGCCAGCGGCTGATCAGCGCGACCGGTCGGCCGCCGCAGGGGCGGCAGCCGATAGGCTGCCAGTGTCCAATCCGGCCGTCTTCGACCGGCGCCTTTCGTGCCATTCCGCCACTTGCTGCATGGATCACCCCAAGGGCAGGCGCATGGACGACACCCGCGGCGGGAAGCCCATTTTCAATGAGCGCGATGTTGACTGTGAAATGATCATTGTGCTCGACGAATTCCTTGGTGCCATCGAGCGGGTCGACGAGAAAGAACCGCTTGCCGGCAATGTCCGGGACGTGCCCGGCGGCGACGGCTTCCTCGGCGATGACCGGTATGTCTGGAAAGGCGGCGGCAAGCTCGTCGAGGATGATGCGCTCGGCGCGGTGATCCGCGTCGGTCACCGGCGAGGTGTCCGGCTTGTAGGTCACGGCCGGTCCGGCATTGTAGATTTCCATGATCGCCCGCCCGGCCGCAAGCGCCGATCGTTCCAAAATCTCCAGCATCGTTCCCCTGCCCAAGGTCAAATAGGGCGGCAATCCTTGCGAGTGGCCGTCGGTTCTAAACCACGATCTGTTGGGCCACATCAACTGTAAACTACCGCCGATAAAGTCATGCACTTTCGTCATGGGTTAATACCGCCGGCGTTCGCGTTTTTCCGGTTTCCGGGCGAAAATTGATTGTTTTCGCAGCGAGAGCTGCAAATTTTTTGATTTTTCTGGCAGGAAAAACGTCAAATCGATTTTATAGCGGAAGAATCTGCGGGCCACGCAATTTTTGACTTTCATTTTCGCTTGAAAGAGGTATGAAATCCTCTGAGAGCACGCTCATGAAGGAAAACTAATAAAAAGAGATCGGACCAACAGGATCCGGTCCAGGGGAAGATTGATGGAGTATTTCATCCAGCAGCTCGTCAACGGGCTGACGCTTGGGTCTATTTATGGTATGATCGCGATCGGTTATACCATGGTCTACGGCATCATCGGCATGATCAACTTCGCCCACGGCGATATATTCATGCTGGGCGGCTTTGCCGCTTTGATTGTGTTCTTGCTTCTCACGACATTCATGGCAGGCATACCGGTTGTACTGGCGCTTTTGCTTATGATGATCGTCGGCATGCTGACGGCGGCGCTTTGGAACTGGACGATCGAGCGGGTAGCTTACCGGCCGCTGCGCGGTTCGTTCCGACTGGCGCCGCTGATCACCGCGATCGGCATGTCGATCGTGCTGTCGAACTTCATCCAGGTGACACAGGGTCCGCGCAACAAGCCGATCCCGCCGCTCGTCTCGTCGGTCTACGACCTGTTCGGGATCACCGTCTCTCTGAAGCAGATCATCATCGTCGTCATCACCGCGATCCTGCTTTCCGTCTTCTGGTATATCGTCAACCGGACGCCGCTCGGCCGGGCCCAGCGGGCCACCGAGCAGGATAGCAAGATGGCGGCGCTGCTCGGCGTCGACGTCGACCGCACCATTTCGGTGACCTTCATCATGGGCGCAGCGCTCGCTGCCGTCGCGGGCACCATGTATCTCATGTATTACGGCGTCGTCGTCTTCACCGACGGTTTCGCTCCGGGCGTCAAGGCGTTTACCGCCGCCGTCCTCGGAGGCATCGGCTCGCTGCCGGGCGCCGTTCTCGGCGGACTGCTGATCGGCCTCATCGAGTCACTGTGGTCGGCCTATTTCACAATCGACTACAAGGATGTCGCGACCTTCTCCATTCTCGCGATCGTCCTGATCTTCAAGCCGTCGGGTATTCTCGGACGACCGGAAGTCGAGAAGGTATAGTTCCATGGCAAATGTTGCATCTACTACTGCAAGCGCCGGCAGTGAGCTGGCGGCGCGGGCCCTGCGCGAGGCTGTCTTCTCGGGGCTCATCACGCTCGGGCTGTTCGTGCTGTTCGTCGGCCTCAAGACCGACCAGAACATTCGCAACGAGCTGATCCTCAACCAGCGCTGGGGCCTGCTGGCGATCTTTGTGGTCGTCGCCATGGTCGGCCGCTTCCTGATGGTCGCCTATGTGCAGCCCTGGCTCGCCCAGCGCAAGGCCGCGAAAGCCGCGGCTCCCGAAGTGGCGAAGGAGGAGAGCTTCTTCAGCCGCAACTTCTCGAAGATCGCGATCGTCGCGCTCGTCCTCTATCCGCCGGTCATCATGGCGCTCTTCGGGGTCCAGGGTTCGCTTAAATGGGTGGACAATTTCGGCATCCAGATCCTCATCTATGTGATGCTCGCCTGGGGTCTCAACATCGTCGTCGGCCTCGCCGGTCTTCTCGACCTCGGCTATGTGGCCTTCTACGCGGTCGGCGCCTACTCCTATGCGCTGCTCTCCAGCTATTTCGGCCTGTCCTTCTGGGTGCTGCTGCCGGTCGCCGGCATCCTCGCCGCCTGCTGGGGCGTTATCCTCGGCTTCCCGGTACTGCGGTTGCGCGGCGACTATCTCGCAATCGTGACGCTTGCCTTCGGTGAAATCATCCGCCTCGTGCTGATCAACTGGACCGAGGTCACAAAGGGCACGTTCGGCGTGTCGGGCATCGCCAAGGCGACGCTGTTCGGCATCAAGTTCGATGCCTCGAAGGACGGCTTCGCGGCGCTGATGGGGCTGCCGATTTCCTCGGCCTACTACAAGATCTTCCTCTTCTACCTGATCCTTGCCCTGGCGCTGCTGACGGCCTTCGTCACCATCCGGCTGCGCCGCATGCCGATCGGCCGGGCCTGGGAGGCGCTTCGCGAGGACGAGATCGCCTGCCGTTCGCTCGGCATCAACACCGTCACGACCAAGCTGACGGCGTTCGCCACGGGTGCCATGTTCGGCGGGTTTGCAGGCTCGTTCTTCGCGGTGCGCCAGGGCTTCGTCTCGCCGGAATCCTTCGTCTTCCTGGAGTCGGCCGTCATCCTCGCCATCGTCGTGCTTGGAGGCATGGGTTCGTTGACCGGTATCTTCGTCGCTGCGGTCGTGATGATCGGCGGTACGGAGATCCTGCGCGAACTCACCTTCCTGAAGATGATCTTCGGGCCGAACTTCACGCCTGAACTCTATCGCATGCTGATCTTCGGGCTTGCCATGGTGGTCGTCATGGTCTGGAAGCCACGCGGCTTCGTCGGATCGCGCGAACCGACCGCCTTCCTGCGCGAACGCAGAGCGGTCTCCGGCAGCTTCACCAAGGAAGGGCACGGCTGATGACCTTCGAGACAAATACAATGACAAAAGACCCCATTCTCAAGGTCGAGCGCCTGTCGATGCGCTTCGGCGGTCTCATGGCCATCAACGACTTCTCCTTCGAGGCCGAGCGCGGCGAGATCACGGCGCTCATCGGCCCCAACGGAGCGGGCAAGACGACGGTGTTCAACTGCATCACCGGCTTCTACAAGCCGACCATGGGCATGATCACCCTGCGGCAGAAGTCCGGCAATGAGTTCCTGCTGGAGCGTCTTCCGGATTTCGAGATCACCAAGCGCGCCAAGGTGGCGCGTACCTTCCAGAACATCCGGATGTTCTCCGGCCTGACGGTGCTCGAAAATCTCCTGGTGGCGCAGCACAACAAGCTGATGCAGGCTTCCGGCTACACCCTGCTCGGCCTGCTCGGCTTTCCGGCCTACCGCCAGGCTTCCAAGGAGTCGATCGATCTCGCCCGCCACTGGCTCGAGATGGCGTCGCTCATCGATCGTGCCGACGATCCGGCTGGCGATCTTCCCTATGGTGCGCAGCGGCGCCTCGAAATCGCCCGCGCCATGTGCACCGGACCGGAACTGCTTTGCCTCGACGAGCCGGCTGCGGGCCTCAATCCGCGTGAATCGGCCGCTCTCAACAACCTGTTGCAGACCATCCGCCGCGACACCGGTACCTCCATTCTGTTGATCGAGCACGACATGTCGGTGGTGATGGAGATTTCCGACCATGTGGTGGTGCTCGAATACGGACAGAAGATTTCCGACGGCAATCCGGATTTCGTGAAGCATGATCCACGGGTCATCGCGGCTTATCTGGGCGTCGAGGACGAAGAGGTTGAAGAGGTGATCGAACAGATCGAGGAAATCGGAAGCGAGCAGGGAGGCGCCCCGCAATGACTGCTCCGCTGCTGAATGTGAGAGGCGTCGAGACCTATTACGGCAATATCCGGGCGCTGAACGGCGTCGATGTCGAGGTCCATCGTGGGGAAATCGTTTCGCTGATCGGAGCCAACGGCGCGGGGAAATCGACGCTGATGATGACGATCTGCGGCAAGCCGCAGGCGCGCACCGGTTCGGTCTTCTTCGAAGGGCAGGACATCACGCGCATGCCGACCCATGAGATTGCCCGTCTCAGGATCGCCCAGTCCCCGGAAGGCCGCCGCATCTTCCCGCGCATGACGGTGCTCGAAAATCTGCAGATGGGCGCCAGCCTCGACAATCTGAAGCACTTCAAGGACGACGTGGAAAAGGTCTTCACGCTGTTCCCGCGGCTCAAGGAGCGGCAGGCGCAGCGCGGCGGAACGCTCTCGGGCGGCGAACAGCAGATGCTGTCGATCGGCCGGGCGCTGATGGCGCGGCCGAAGCTGCTGCTGCTCGACGAACCTTCGCTCGGCCTTGCGCCACTGATTGTCAAGGGCATTTTCGAGGCGATCAAGAAGCTCAACAAGCAGGAGGGCCTCACCGTGTTCCTGGTCGAGCAGAACGCTTTTGGGGCGCTGAAGCTTTCAGACCGGGGCTACGTCATGGTGAACGGCCGGGTTACGATGAGCGGAACGGGCAAGGACCTGCTCGCCAATCCGGAGGTCCGTGCGGCCTATCTCGAAGGCGGCCGGCATTAATGCACGCTGGAGTTAAGTGACATGCAGGGAATTCTTTACGAAGAAGCCTCCATCTGGCAGTTTCTGTTCATCACCTGCGTCCTCGGCGGCTGGACCGCCTGGCGCACCGGCAAGAGCGTCGCCGAAAGCTGGGGAGAGGTTCCGCGGCTCATCGTCTACGTGGCGCTTCTGGGGCTTGCTATCCGCTTTGTGCACCACGCGCTTTTCGGCGGCACGATGTTCAGCCTGCAGTACTATATCGTAGACACGCTCGTGCTTTTGTTGTTTGCTACCGCCGGTTACCGGTACTACCGGACCAAGCAAATGGCCAACATGTACTACTGGCTCTACGAGAAGACCTCGCCTTTCTCCTGGAAGGCCAAATAAGGGAACAGCGCGTGCCGGTCGGGTGCGGCCGGTGCGAAGGAACACCGGCGCAATTATGGTGGGCATTGCGCAGGCTTATGAAATTGAGACCCGCTCGAATATTTGGGAGTAACAAAATGAAAAAGTCTCTTCTGTCGGCTGTGGCGCTGACAGCAATGGTGGCCTTCAGCGGCACCGCATGGGCCGATCTCCTGGTCGGCGTCGCTGGTCCGCTGACCGGCCCGAACGCCGCGTTCGGCGCTCAGCTCCAGAAAGGTGCGGAGCAGGCGGCTGCCGACATCAACGCGGCTGGCGGCATCAATGGCGAACAGATCAAGCTCGTCCTCGGCGACGACGTTTCGGACCCGAAGCAGGGCATTTCGGTCGCCAACAAATTCGTTGCTGACGGCGTGAAGTTCGTGATTGGCCACTTCAACTCCGGCGTGTCCATTCCGGCATCGGAAGTCTATGCCGAGAACGGCATCCTGGAAATCACGCCGTCCGCGACCAACCCGCAGTTCACCGAGCGCGGCATGTGGAACACGTTCCGCACCTGCGGCCGTGACGACCAGCAGGGTGCAGTTGCCGGCGCTTACCTCGCTGCCAACTTCAAGGACGCGAAGATCGCCGTCATCCACGACAAGACGCCGTACGGCCAGGGTCTTGCCGATGAGACCAAGAAGTCGATGAACGAAGCGGGCCTCAATGAAGCTCTCTACGAAGGTATCAACATCGGCGACAAGGATTTCTCGGCGCTGATCGCTAAGATGAAGGAAGCCGGTGTTGGGGTCGTCTACTACGGCGGCCTGCACACGGAAGCGGGCCTCATCATGCGTCAGATGAAGGACCAGGGCCTGAAGGCAACCTTCATGTCGGGCGACGGCATCGTTTCGAACGAGCTGGCTTCGATCGCCGGTGACGCCGTCGACGGCACGCTGATGACCTTCGCGCCGGATCCGCGCAAGAACCCGGCTTCGAAGGAACTCGTCGAGAAATTCCGGGCCGCCGGCTTCGAACCGGAAGCCTACACGCTCTATTCCTACGCAGCGCTGCAGGTGATTGCGGATGCCGCCAAGGCCGCCGGTGGCAACGACCCGCAAGCGGTTGCCGAAGCGATCAAGGCGAAGGGTCCGTTCAAGACCGCGATCGGCGAACTCGGTTATGACGAAAAGGGGGACATCACCCGCCCGGACTACGTCATGTACACCTGGAAGAAGGGTGAAGACGGCAAGTACAGCTACTTCCAGAACGAATAGTCTCGTTCTAACGCTTTAACAGCGAAGCAGGGCCCGGCGTGGAAGCGCCGGGCCCTTGCTTTTTGAGCATCCCTGACGCGTGAGATTTGCCGCAGCCCGGTCCGGCGCGGCTGAATTACGGCATGGAAGGATCGATAGGCAGTTGCGTCCCTCTCAACCGCCGAACTATAGATAAAATCCGATTCTATCTATATCGATGGCAGTAGGCAGAGGGGGACAGCCGAATGCAGGATGCGTTGGTAACGAGCGGAGCGGATTCGATGAGCTCCGGCTCCGATGTAACAGCTTGGACTCTCGCTGCGGCGACAAAAATCTATAATTTACCTTTCAACGACCTTCTGTTCCGTGCGCAGTTCATCCATCGCACGCATTTCGATCCGAATGCGGTGCAGATGAGCCGGCTCCTGTCGATCAAGACCGGGGGATGCGCCGAGGATTGCGGCTATTGCAGCCAGTCGGCGCACTACCCAACCGGCCTCAAGGCGTCGAAGCTGATGGAAGGCGAGCGTGTGATCGCGGAAGCGCGCAAAGCCAAGGACGGCGGCGCGACGCGCTATTGCATGGGAGCGGCCTGGCGCAGCCCGAAGGAGCGCGACATGGAGGCTATCGTCGCCATGGTGCGCGGCGTCAGGGCGCTCGGGATGGAAACCTGCATGACCCTCGGGATGCTGTCGCCCGCCCAGACGGAGCGGCTCGCAGAGGCCGGTCTCGATTACTACAACCACAATGTCGACACCTCGGAGCGCTTTTACAGCGAGATCATCACCACGCGAACCTTCGCCGACCGGCTGGAAACGCTTGCCAATGTCCGCGAGGCGGGCATCAAGGTCTGCGCGGGCGGCATCTTGGGCATGGGCGAAAGCGTCGATGATCGCATTTCGATGCTGGTGACGCTCGCCAACCTTCCGGCCGCGCCGGAAAGCGTGCCGATCAACATGCTGATCCCCATCCCCGGGTCGAAGCTTGCGGATGCGCCGCCGGTCGATCCGATCGACTTCGTCCGGACGATCGCGCTCGCCCGCATCCTGATGCCGAAATCGCATGTTCGCCTTTCCGCCGGCCGGACCGACATGAGCGACGAAATGCAGGCGCTCTGTTTCTTCGCCGGGGCGAATTCGATCTTCGTCGGCGAGACGCTGTTGACGGCGGACAATCCCGGGGAGGATCACGATGCGGCGCTGTTCCGCCGCCTCGGGCTGAAGCCCATGGCACTGGAGCCGATGGAGCCGGCCGAATGATCGCCGCGCGTCTGGGCCGCTACGAGAAGATCCTGGCAGGACTGGAGCGAAAGGGGCGGCGGCGTGCGCTGGTCGCCCGAGCCGGAATTGATTCCACCTCGAACGACTATCTGGGCCTCGCAGGCTCTCCCCGGCTGAAGGAGGCGATCGCCTCCGCCCTCGACCGGGACGTGCCGGTCGGCGCCGGCGGATCGCGACTGCTGCGTGGCAATCATCCCGAGCATGAGGCGCTGGAGGCGGAGGCGGCCGAGTTCTTCGGTTCGCAACGAGTGCTCTTTTTCGGCAGCGGCTATATGGCCAATGTTGCGCTGTTTTCGACCCTGCCGCAGCGCGACGACATCATCATCCACGACGCGTTGATCCATGCGAGCGCCCATGAGGGCATCGCGGCAAGCCGTGCGCAGGCGGTCGCCGTCCGCCACAATGATGTCGGGGCCTTCGCCGACGCCATTCGGGAATGGCGTGGTGCTGGCGGAACGGGACGCCCGTGGATCGCCGTTGAAAGCCTCTATTCGATGGACGGAGATCGGGCGCCGCTCCCGGAGCTTGCGGCGCTCGCCGAAGAGCATGACGCCTTTCTGGTCATCGACGAGGCGCATGCCACTTGCGTTTTCGGTCCCGGCGGCCGCGGCCTTTCGGCGGCGCTCGAGGGCCGAGAGAATGTGATCGTCCTGCATACCTGCGGCAAGGCGCTCGGCGTCTCCGGCGCGTTGCTCTGCGCCAGCGGAACACTTTGCGACTATCTCTTCAACCGCGCCCGCGGCTTCATCTATTCGACCGCGCCGTCGCCCTTGACGGCAGCCGCAGTTCGCGCGGCATTGCGGATCGCCGCGGACGAGCCGCAGCGTCGCGCCGAATTCGACGCGCTCCGCGCCTTTGCTAATGCGGCGCTTGCCGCGACAACCGGGATCGAAGGCAGCGGATCGCAGATCCTGCCGGTGATGATCGGCGACAATGGCCGTGCCGTGAAGATCGCCGATCGGCTGCGCGAGGAAGGATTCGACATCCGCGCGATCCGGCCACCAACCGTTCCCGAAGGCACGGCGCGGCTTCGGATCGCGATCACGCTGAACGTCGACAGGCAGGCGATTGCGCAGATGCTGGCACGGCTGAAGACGGCGATGGCGGAGGAATTATGATGGCAGCCCGCGTCGTGATCACCGGCACGGATACCTGCGTCGGCAAGACCGTCTTTTCCGCCGCACTCACCGATGCGCTTTCGGGCTGCTACTGGAAGCCGGTCCAGTCTGGGCTCGACGGCGAAACGGACAGCGAAGCGGTCCGTCGGCTGGGCCGAATAGAGGCTCGCCGCATCCTGCCGGAGTCCTACAGGCTCGCCACACCCGTCTCGCCGCATCTCTCGGCCAGGCTCGACGGCGTGACGATCCGGCCGGAAAGCCTCTCGCCCCCTCCGGTCGAGGCACCCCTCGTCATCGAGGGGGCTGGCGGGCTCATGGTTCCGCTGACGGAGCGGACGGTCTTCGCCGACGTCTTTCAGCGCTGGCGGATCCCCGTTGTCCTCTGCGCCCGCACGGCACTCGGCACGATCAATCACACGCTGCTGTCGCTCGAAGCGCTGCGGGCCCGCTCGATCCCGGTTCTCGGCGTCGCCTTCATCGGCGACGAGCAGGCGGACACGGAAAGGACGATCGCGGAACTGGGTCATGTTCGGGTGCTCGGTCGGCTGCCGCACCTCGCGCCGCTGACGCCGGATAGTCTTCGCCGGAACTTTTGCGAAGGCTTCAATATGGACGATTTCCGCGAGGCGCTGGCATGAGCGCCTCTCCGGTCTGGCACCCCTTCACCCAGCATGCGCTGGAGCCGGCGATGAAGCGCATCGTCCGCACCGAGGGCGCCTATCTGATCGACGAGGAGGACTCGCACATTGTCGATGCGATCTCGTCCTGGTGGGTGATCACCCACGGCCATCGGCACCCGGCGATCATGGAGGCGATCCGGCGCGCCGTTGAAAGCTACGACCAGGTGATCTTTGCCGAGTACACTCATGCGCCGGCGGAGGAACTGGCGAGCGGCCTGATCGAGATCGCGCCCGCCGGCTTGAAGCACGTCTTTTATTCCGACAGCGGCTCGACCGCCGTGGAGGTAGCGCTGAAGATGGCGCTCGGCTACTTCCACAATATCGGCGCGCCGCGCAGCCGCGTCTGCGTGATGGAGCACAGCTACCACGGCGACACGATTGGCACGATGTCGGCCGGCGAACGCGGTGTCTTCAATGCGGCCTACGAGCCGCTTCTTTTCGCCGTCGACCGCCTGCCGTTTCCGGAGCCCGGCCGCGAACAGGAGACGCTCGACGCTTTCGAGCACTTTTGCGCTTCCGGCCAGGTGGCGGCGCTCATCGTCGAGCCGCTGGTTCTCGGGGCCGGCGGGATGAAGATCTATCCGGCCTTCGTGCTGACCGAACTGAAGCGGATCGCCGAACAGCACGGCATTCTGCTGATTGCCGACGAGGTGATGACCGGCTGGGGCCGCACCGGAACTCTCCTTGCCTGCGAGCAGGCGGGGATCGCGCCCGACATCCTGTGCACGTCAAAGGGCTTGACCGGGGGTGCGCTTCCGCTCGCGGCAACCCTTTGCACGGCGGAGATATTCGACGCGCATCTTTCACCGGACCGGCGCCGAACATTCTTTCATTCGAGCTCCTATACCGCCAATCCGATCGCCTGCGCCGCGGCCGTCGCCAATCTCGCTGTGTGGAAGGAGGAGCCGGTCGGCGGGCGCATCGAAGCGCTTGCCGCGAAGCAACGGCGACATCTGAAGCGCTTCGCGGCCGATCCGCGCTTCCGCAATGTACGTCAGGCAGGTACGATCGCCGCGCTCGACCTTTGCGTGCCAGCGGGGGGCTACCTGGCCGATGTCGGGCCGCGGCTCAGGGCTTTCTTCCGCCAGCGCAGGCTGCTCATCCGGCCGCTCGGCAATGTCATCTATCTGATACCGCCCTATTGCATCGCCGATGCGGATCTCGATCGGGCCTATGACGCGATTGACGAGGCTGCGTCCGCCTTCGCTGGAGGGCGGCTATGAGCATCGTCCGGTCATCCCGCCTTGCCGGATTTGGCCACGCCGTGCCGACGCGGCGCGTCGAGAACGCCGAAATCGAAGCGAAACTTGGCCTTGAATCGGGCTGGATCGAACGGCGGACGGGCATCCGGGCACGACGCTGGGTCGAGCCCGGAGAGACGCTGACCGGTCTTGCGGCGAAGGCCGGGGCGGCGGCACTCGAGGATGCGGCTATCGCGCGCGGCGACATCGCCTTGACGCTGCTCGCCACATCAACGCCCGATCACCTGCTGCCGCCCTCGGCACCGTTGCTCGCCCATCGCCTCAGGCTTGGCAATTCCGGTGCGATCGATCTGGCCGGCGCCTGCTCGGGCTTCCTCTACGCGCTGACGCTCGCCGACGGGTTCGTCCGCACGCAGGGCAAGCCGGTCCTTGTCGTTGCCGCCAACATCCTGAGCCGGCGCATCAACCCGGCTGAGCGGGCAAGTGCCGTTCTCTTCGCGGACGCTGCCGGCGCAGTCGTCGTCGCGCCCTCGAACGATCCCCAGAAGGGCGTGCTCGGCATCGACCTCGCGTCTGACGGAAGCCGCTACGATCTGATCACCATTGCCGCCGGCGGCAGCAGCCGGCCCTTTGCGCCGGATATGCCGGCGGAGGACGTGCTGATGACCATGCGCGACGGGCGGGAGGTGTTCGTCCGTGCGGTGGAGATGATGACGGCCTGCGCCGCTCGCGCGCTCGCCGCCGCGGGCATCGGCCCCGCGGAGGTCGGCCGCTTCGTGCCGCATCAGGCGAATGTCCGGATCTTCGATGCGGTTTGCGCCAATCTCGGCATCGATCCGTCCAGGACCGTGCGCACCATCGAGGAGTACGGGAACTCGTCGGCCGCGACGATTCCGCTGTCGCTTTCACTTGCACACAGGGCCAAGGCCTTCGTTCCCGGAGAAAGGCTGTTGCTCACCGGGGCGGGCGCGGGGCTGACCGGAGGGGCCGTGCTCCTTGGTATCTAAGAAACTGCGGTCTGCTGCACCCCGCTCCAAGCATGCCTACCGCAGCAGCGATGCCCGGAGCGCTGCGATTTCCCCTTTTAGGCGCCCGATCTCCGCGGGCTCCATTCCGGTCGCTTCGATGATGCCGCACGGGACGGTGCTGGCCTTTTCCTTGAGCGCCTCGCCGGTTTCGGTCAGGCGCACGCGCACCTGCCGCTCGTCAGCGCGGTCGCGGACTCTCGAAATATAGCCCATTGCCTCCAGGCGCTTCAGCATGGGCGTGAGGGTGCTCGATTCGAGAAAGAGCTTGTCTCCCAGGCTGCCGACGGTTTGATCATCTTTTTCCCACAGGACAACCATTACGAGATATTGTGGATAGGTAAGATCCAGCTCGTCGAGTAGTGGCTTGTAGACGCGCGTAAACGCGTGGTTCGCGGAATAGATTGCAAAGCACAGGAAATTATCGATTTTCATCAACTCTTCGGGAGAGGGGATATTTGCCTTCGCCATCGCTGTCTTTCCGTATTCGCCGAGGCAGCACAGTAAATCGTTCGCGATATAATCGCAAGGTATTGACATCGATGTGCTGGCGCAATAAATATCGTGCACGATTTAATCGTTGCCTAATTAAGAGGCGGGGACGGGCGTCTTATCGCAAAGGTTACATCGCAACGATCCCATTTGCCGCCACGAAGCGAAGGAGCAATTCCATGACAAAGGTTCAAGACAGCGCGACCGCCGTTTCCAGAAGGGAGATGCTGGCGGGAGCACTCGGCGCCGCCAGCGCGGCCGCCGCATTCGCAGCCGCCCGGCCAGCCGCAGCGGACACAGCAAAGCCATCAACAACGGAAGGAGCAAGGACCATGGGAAGCAGGATCACCACGCGCGACGGCGTTGAAATCTATTACAAGGACTGGGGTCCGAAGGACGGGCCGGTCGTCATCCTCAGCCACGGCTGGCCGCTCTCGTCCGACAGTTGGGAAGCCCAGGCCTTCCATCTCGCCAATAATGGGTTCCGCGTCGTCACTCATGATCGCCGCGGCCACGGCCGGTCCAGCCAGCCCTGGGACGGCAACGACATGGATCACTATGCCGACGACCTTGCCGACCTGATCGAGCAACTGGACCTGAAAGGTATCTTTCTAGCTGGATTCTCGACCGGCGGCGGCGAGATTACCCGCTATATCGGTCGTCACGGCACCAGCCGCGTTGCAAAGGCCGGGTTGATTTCGGCGGTGCCGCCGCTGATGGTAAAGACCGACAAGAATCCGGGCGGCCTCCCGAAAGAGGTGTTCGATGGCTTGCAGGCGGCGAGCCTCGCCGACCGCTCGCAGCTCTACAAGGACATCGCTTCCGGTCCCTTCTTCGGCTTCAACCGTCCGGGTGCGAAGCCGTCGCAGGGGATGATCGACAGCTTCTGGCTGCAGGGCATGGCGGGGGGCCACAAAAATACCTATGACTCGATCGTCGCCTTCTCGCAGACCGACTTCACCGAGGACCTGAAGAAGTTCGACGTGCCGACGCTCATCATCCATGGAGACGACGACCAGATCGTGCCGATCGACGCCGCCGCCCGGGCCTCGAAGACGCTCATTCCGCACGCGGATCTGAAGGTCTATCCGGGTGCGCCGCATGGCATCACGGACACCCACAAGGATCAGTTGAACAAGGACCTGCTGGAGTTCGCCCGCTCCTAGGATGGCGCGTGCCAAAATTGTTGTTCGGAGGGCGCCGCAAACCGGCGCCCTCTTTTTTGGTGGGCCCTCAGCCTCTTCAAAGTTGGCCGGTCCGACGAGTTTCTTTCGGCGGACCCGATTGTGCTTGTGAAACAGCGACTTGACATTGATCATGCCATTTCGGACGATGCCGCATGACGATGCACGTCGCAGGGGCGTGCCGGCTGGGGATATCTGAACACCTTGAATGACGCGGCGATCATCGCTCCGCAAAGGGCGTGGGGAAAAGGGCGGCTTGTTGCCAAGTCCGAACGCGGACGCACGCGCATCGCCGAACTCTATCAGGAAGGTTGCGCCAAGATCCGCTTGCCGAAGACCTTCGATGCCTCGATGGAGGCGGTGCTCATCAACTCCTCGGGCGGCGTAACCGGCGGCGACCGGCTCGAATGGGATTTCGAAGCCGGCGAGGGGACCGAGCTCACGCTGACGACGCAGGCCTGCGAGAAGATCTACAAGGCGAGCGCCGGTACGGCCTCAATCGCCACGTGCATATCCGTCGCCGCCGGAGCGCGGGTCGATTGGCTTCCGCAGGAAACGATCCTCTTCGACCGCGCCTCGCTGTCGCGCTCGCTCGAGGTAGAACTGGCGCCCGATGCAAGCTTTCTCGCGGTCGAGGCGGTGCTTCTCGGCCGCAAGGCGATGGGCGAGGCGGTGCATGCCGGGCTGTTTCGCGATCGTTGGCGCGTGCGGAGCGGCGGCAGATTTGTCCATGCCGAGGATCTGGCCCTTGCCGACGACATCGCAGGGCTTGCCGCCCGGCCAGCGACGCTCGGCGGTGCGGCTGCCTTCGCAACCTTGCTTTATGCCGCGCCCGATTGTGAAGCGATGCTTTCGAAGCTGCGTGCAATGCTCGCGCCGGTGGTAATGGCTGGTGCCAGCCACTACAAGGTCGGCGGCTGCGACAAGCTCGTTGCCCGTGTCGCCGCGGTCGATGGATTTGCGCTCAGAAAAATCCTGATCCCGCTCATTTCGCACTTGCGTGAGGACGCATCTGTGCCGAAAGTCTGGACTCTCTGATCCCGCAATCAATCCGGATAGCGACGCATGAATCTCACTCCGCGCGAAAAAGACAAGCTGTTGATTTCCATGGCGGCAATGGTCGCGCGCCGACGACTGGAGCGAGGAGTCAAGCTCAACCATCCGGAGGCCATCGCCCTCATCACTGATTTCGTCGTCGAGGGTGCGCGCGACGGCCGGTCCGTCGCTGAGTTGATGGAGGCGGGCGCCCATGTGCTGACCCGCGACCAGGTCATGGAAGGCATCCCCGAGATGATCCACGACATCCAGATCGAGGCGACTTTCCCGGATGGGACGAAGCTCGTCACCGTTCACGAACCCATCCGCTAGGAGACTATGATGCTGAGCCTGCGCCCGAACTGCGAATGCTGCGATCGCGACCTGCCGCCCGAAAGCCGGGAGGCCGTGATCTGCACTTTCGAATGCACCTTTTGCACTGATTGCGCCGAGGGGAAGCTCGGCGGGACCTGCCCAAACTGCAGCGGCGAACTGGTCCGCCGTCCCGTCCGGCCGGCGGCGATGCTCAAGAAATATCCGGCTTCGAGCGAGCGCGTGCTGAAGCCGCAAGGCTGCGCGCCGGAAAAGGCCGCGTAAGGAGAGACGAGCATGATTCCAGGCGAGATCATCGCAGCCGCGGGCGACATCGAACTCAATGTCGGTCTTCCGACGACCACCATCGAAGTCTCCAATTCCGGCGACCGGCCGGTTCAGGTCGGCAGCCATTATCATTTCGCGGAAACGAACGCCGGCCTGATCTTCGACCGTGGTGCGGCGCGCGGCAAGCGGCTCGATATCCCGGCGGGCACGGCGGTGCGTTTCGAACCGGGGCAGACGCGGCAGGTGACGCTGATCCCGCTTTCCGGCAAGCGCGAGGTTTTCGGGTTCCGTCAACAGGTCATGGGCAAGCTATGAGAGCAGCCGCATCCGCCCTTGGCCTGCTTTTCATTCTCACGACCTTTGCGCTCGCTCAGGAACAGCCTGAGGTGAATTGCCAAGAGGCGGTAGCGCAGATGGATTTGAACATTTGCGCCGATCGGGAATACCAGGCCGCGGATGCGGACCTGAACAAGATCTACAAGCAGGCGATGACCGCGATGCAGCAAACCGACAAGGAGCTCGGTGATATCGACGCGGCTTATATCGGTGCCATCGCGGCATTGAAAAAGGCGCAGCGGGCCTGGATCGGCTACCGCGACGGCCAGTGCGAGCTCGCCGGCTTCGAGGCTCGGGGCGGTTCGATGGAGCCCATGCTCGTCTCGGGCTGCCTCGCAGAGCTGACCCGAAAGCGCACCGCCGAACTCAAGGAACTTCTCGAGGCGCAAGGAAACTGAGTGTTGCTGGGCCGGCGCGTCATGATCGTGGGAAATGGCGAGGTGCCGGAGGGTGCTGCCGCGACGATCGACGCAGCCGACCTGGTAGTCCGCTTCAACGATTGCCGCTCGGTCGGCCGGGGCGGCGCCCGGACCGACATCGTCGCCGTCTGCAACACGGGCCGCCCGGCACTTGCAATGCTCGGCGGTGGCCGCTGGAAGACGAGCGAGCCGGTGCGCCAGGCACGTGAAATCTGGAGCGTGCGTTCCGCTGCTAAGTTCGCGGCGATGCGGGCAGCGCTCGCCAAGACCCATCCGGACCTCGACGATTTCTGTGACGACTACACCGCCGGCTTCGAGGCCTTCACGCGGGCGACCGGCCGACGGCACCGGGTCGTCCCGATCGAAGCGCACGAGCGGCTGGAGCAAGATCTCGCCCGTTTCGCGCCGCCGCCTTACGTCGCTCCATCGAGCGGTCTGGTGGTGATCGCCGACATCCTGTCCGACGTCGCTTCCGCCGGCGACGAGATCGTGCTCGCCGGCTTCGGTCACAGCGGCTGGGAGTGGCATCCCTTCGCCGCCGAGCGGCGTTATGTCGATGCGCATGCCGCCGCAGGCCGCCTCCGCCGCCTCAATCCATTGCCTTCGTCAGACTTGTCCCAAGGAGCCTGAACCATGTCCTACAAAATGTCGCGCGCGGCCTATGCCAACATGTTCGGTCCGACGGTCGGCGACAGGGTGCGGCTTGCCGACACGGAGCTCTTCATTGAGGTTGAGAAGGACTTCACCACCTATGGCGAAGAGGTGAAGTTCGGCGGCGGCAAGGTCATCCGCGACGGCATGGGCCAGAGCCAGGTGACGCGCGAGGGCGGCGCGGTCGATACGGTCATCACCAACGCGCTGATCGTCGACCACTGGGGCATCGTCAAGGCGGATATCGGCCTGAAGGACGGGCGGATCGCGGCAATAGGAAAGGCCGGCAATCCCGATACGCAGCCGGGCGTGAACATCATCGTCGGACCGGGCACCGAGGCGATCGCCGGCGAGGGCAAGATCGTCACGGCCGGCGGCATGGACAGCCATATCCATTTCATCTGCCCGCAGCAGATCGAAGAGGCGCTGATGAGCGGGCTCACCTGCATGCTCGGTGGCGGCACGGGCCCCGCACATGGCACGCTGGCGACGACGTGCACGCCGGGGCCGTGGCATATCGCGCGTATGATCGAGGCCGCCGATGCCTTCCCGATGAACCTTGCCTTCGCCGGCAAGGGCAACGCCTCGCTGCCGGGCGCGCTCGTTGAAATGGTGCTCGGCGGCGCCACCTCGCTGAAGCTGCACGAGGACTGGGGAACGACACCGGGAGCGATCGACTGCTGCCTGTCGGTGGCGGACGAATACGACGTTCAGGTGATGATCCACACGGACACGCTAAACGAGAGCGGCTTCGTCGAGGACACGATTGCGGCGATCAAGGGCCGGACCATTCACGCCTTCCATACGGAAGGGGCGGGCGGCGGCCACGCACCGGACATCATCAAGATCTGCGGCCAGCCGAACGTCATTCCGTCCTCGACCAACCCGACGCGGCCCTACACCCAGAACACGCTGGCCGAGCATCTCGACATGCTCATGGTCTGCCACCACCTGTCGCCGTCGATCCCCGAGGACATCGCCTTTGCCGAAAGCCGCATCCGCAAGGAGACGATCGCCGCGGAGGACATTCTCCACGATATCGGCGCCTTCTCGATCATCTCCTCCGACAGCCAGGCCATGGGCCGTGTCGGCGAGGTGGCGATCCGCACCTGGCAGACGGCCGACAAGATGAAGCGCCAGCGCGGCCGGCTGAAGGAGGAGACCGGCGACAACGACAATTTCCGCGTCAAGCGCTATGTCGCCAAATACACGATCAACCCGGCGATCGCCCATGGCCTCAGCCATGAGATCGGTTCGCTCGAAGTCGGCAAGCGCGCCGACCTCGTCATCTGGAACCCTGCCTTTTTCGGCGTGAAGCCGGATATGGTGCTGCTCGGCGGAACGATCGCGGCCGCGCCGATGGGCGACCCGAATGCTTCGATCCCGACGCCACAGCCGGTCCATTACCGGCCGATGTTCGGCGCCTATGGCCGAAGCCGGACCAATTCCTCCGTCACCTTCGTCTCGCAGGCTTCGCTCGACGCCGGCCTCGCGGGAAGGCTCGGCGTCGCCAAGGAGCTCGTCGCCGTCCAGAATACCCGCGGCGGCATCGGCAAGGCCTCGATGATCCACAACGGCCTCACACCGCATGTCGAGGTCGATCCGGAAACCTATGAGGTGCGCGCCGACGGCGTGCTGTTGACGTGCGAGCCGGCGACCGTGCTGCCGATGGCGCAGCGGTATTTCCTGTTCTAGACATTCCGGACGAACTGGCAGCCATGCGGCCGTCGCATGCCTGCCATGCGCCGCCGCCCGATCGGCGCTTTGATGCTGCACTGCAGCGGAATCTTCGATAGAAGGGGCCTTCCCTTTCGCCGGCTGCTCTTCCTCCCAAGACTTGACGGCCGGCTGCCCACTCGAAGGAGATGATGATGCTCGGCAGAAAAGTTCCCGTTGTAACCTTCCGCACCCGCGTCCGCGACGAATCCGTCGGCGGTTCCAATCCGTTCCGCTGGCAGGATGTCTCGTCGAACGACTATTTCGCCGGCAAGCGCGTCGTCTTGTTCTCGCTGCCGGGCGCCTTCACCCCGACCTGCTCGACCTACCAATTGCCGGATTTCGAGAAGCTGACGCCCGAGTTCCGCGCTCTCGGCATCGACGAAATCTATTGCATCTCGGTCAACGACGCCTTCGTCATGAACGCCTGGGGCAAGTCTCAGGGGCTGGAAAACGTCAAGCTTATTCCGGATGGTTCGGGCGAGTTCACGCGCAAGATGGGCATGCTGGTCGCCAAGGACAATCTCGGCTTCGGAATGCGCTCCTGGCGCTACGCCGCCATCGTCAACAACGGCACGGTCGAGCAGTGGTTCGAAGAGGAAGGCTATTCCGACAATTGCGATAGCGACCCCTATGGCGTCTCCTCGCCGCAGAACATTCTCGAGGCGCTGAAGTCGCAGAAGATCGCTGCCTGATCCGGCATTGTGATCGTATAAGCCCCGCTGCCGCACGCAGGTTGGAAAGTCGTTCGGATTTCCCTCTTGCTGCTGGCGCCGGGGCTTTTTCTTGTTAATGTGAAGCCCGTCAGAGGCACGGAACTCAAATGGTTTACGTCATCGCATATCTGAAGGCGCATGCGGGCAAGGGCGACGACGTCGTGGCCCGTGCCGCACCGCTGATCGAGGCCACCCGCAAGGAGGAGGGCTGCATCAGCTACGATCTCTATCTAAAGCCCGCCGAGCCGAACGCGCTGGTCTTCGTCGAGACCTGGAAGAGCCGGGCGGCCCTCGATGCGCACTTCGCCGAACCGCATCTGAAATCCTTCCAGGCGGCGATGGCCGACCTGCTCGTCGAAGCGCGTATCGAGGTCGTGCATCCGGAAAAGGTCGAGGTCATCTGACGTGCCCTATCGTTCGACGGAGATCCTCTCTCCGGGTGCCGCCGACAAGGCGCCGCTTCACCGGGTGACGCTCACCCACGACCAGCGGCATCTGCGCCGCAAGCTCCTGCATCTCGAAAACGAGGATGTGGTGATGCTCGACCTCAAGGAGCCGGTAATGCTTGCCGACGGCGACTTGCTGGTGCTGGAGGGCGGCGGCTATATCGAAGTGAAAGCGGCTGAGGAGGCGCTCTACGAAATCCTTCCGCGCGACAGGCTGCATCTGGTCGAACTCGCCTGGCATCTCGGCAACCGGCACCTGCCGGCAGCGATCGAGGAGGGGCGGATCTTGATCGCCCGCGATCCCGTCATCCGCGCCATGCTCGAAGGGCTCGGAGCGACGGTAAGCGAAGTGGTCGAGCCGTTCCAACCCTTGCGGGGCGCCTATCACGGCACCGGCCATAACCACCATGGGCACGGTCGCCACCACGACCATGGCTGACGATGCGGCCACGCAGGCTCTATTGCGCCTCGTCACCTGGCTCTCGCCCGCCTTTCCGGTCGGCGCCTTTTCCTATTCCGGCGGATTGGAGCAGGCGGTTCATGACGGCCTCGTTACAAGTGCCGGCGATCTGCGGCAGTGGCTGGAAACGCTGGTGAACCGCGGGCCGATCTGGAACGACGCGCTGCTTCTGGCGGAAAGCTATCGCGGCCATGACGATCCAGCCCGGCTACGGGCGGTCGGCGAACTTGCCGAGGCGCTTGCCGGCTCCCGCGAGCGACACATGGAAACCATGCTTCTTGGCGAGGCGTTCCTTGCCTCCGCCGGCCACTGGCCGCACCCGGTGCTGGAGACGCTCGGATCGACGGCCGCCTATCCGGTGGCGGTCGGTGCTGTCGCCGGTGCGCATCGGACCGGACTTGAGCCGACGATCGCGGCCTTTCTCAACGCAACGGCCTCCAATGCTGTATCGGTTGCCATCCGTTGCGGCGTCATCGGCCAGCGCGACGGCGTCGGCTTGCTTGCCGGGCTGGAGGCGGCGATCGCGGCGGTAACCGTTCGCGCCGCGCGCGGCTCGCTCGACGATCTTGGCTCGGCCGCGATCATGGCCGATATTGCATCGCTCAGACATGAATCCCTGCATTCGCGCCTGTTTCGTTCGTGATGCATGTCGCCAAAAAGTGGCAATGGTTTTGGGCCAACGACATGGGAAGACTCAGGCGCCCGGAAAGGACATAGAAAATGCCATCGAAAAACGGTCCCCTTCGCGTCGGCATCGGCGGCCCTGTCGGGTCCGGCAAGACGGCGCTGACCGACAAGCTGTGCAAGGCGATGCGCGAGAAATATTCGGTCGCCGTCGTCACCAACGATATCTACACGAAGGAGGATGCCGAGGCGCTGGTGCGGATGCAGGCGCTCTCTTCGGAGCGGATCGTCGGCGTCGAGACCGGCGGCTGCCCGCACACGGCGATTCGCGAGGACGCCTCGATCAATCTTCAGGCGATTGCCGACCTTAACTGCCGCATCCCCGATCTCGACGTCGTCTTCATCGAATCGGGCGGCGACAACCTCGCTGCGACCTTTTCGCCCGACCTGGCGGACCTGACCATCTATGTGATCTCCGTCTGCCAAGGGGAGGAAATCCCGCGCAAAGGCGGCCCGGGGATCACCAGGTCGGATCTGCTGGTGATCAACAAGAAGGATCTCGCTCCTTATGTGGGCGCCGACCTCGAAGTTATGGAGCGCGATGCGACACGCATGCGCGCCGAAAAGCCCTTTGTCTTTTCCGACATGAAGCGCGGCGACGGCATCGAACGGATCGTCGAGTTCCTGACGGTGCAGGGCGGGCTCTAAACTCGGGACCTTAGAACTGTTCGAGCGCCTGACGGTCGCGAATTTCGATCACCCGGCCCTTCACCACGACCCGATTGACGAAGCGTGGAGAAGGCGCGCGACAGCGCCTCGGGGGCGAGGCCGAGTTTGCCAGCGAGCACGCACTTCTGAAACGGCAGGCGGAAGGAGAAGCTCTCGGAACTGTTCTGGCAATGGCTCAGAATGTAGTTCGCGACTCGCTGAGGTGCGGTGAGAAGCCGGTCTTCGGCAAGGCAGTCCTCGGCCAGCTTGCCGTGGTGACAAAGAATTTCGAGAAGCGCCTGGGCAACGGCCGGGTCTTCGGCGGCCAGCCGGCGCAGCTTGCCGCCTTCCAGCCGGGCGATGATCGAGTGTTCGGCGGCCTGGGCATTGGCGGTCGCGCGGCGATCCAGGAACATGGCGTTGACGCCGATCAATTCGCCTTTCGGGAAGACTGCGACACCGGCTTCGCGCCCGTACCTTGCCCAGGCGATAGAGGCGGACGAGCCCCGAGAGGACGACCAGCACATCGTCGAGCGGCTCGTTCTGGCGAAATAGCGTGACGTGCGCTTCGTGCGTCGAAACTGTCGCGCCCTCGACAATCGCCTCTATCGCGGATCGCGGCAGCCGCGAAAAGAATCGCGCATTGAGGAGGATGGCCCGGTCGCTGGAGGTCAATCGCAAGGTCTTCATACCGCTCGTCCGAAAAATCGTGACTAAGCTAGCGGTTTCGCGCCGGTCCTAACTTGACCCGTATCAAACAACTTGGCGAGAAGAGGCGCTGCTGCTTGTCCCTGCTCGGAACGGGTGCAGCAGTAGTTCTTAGAAAATACGGCTTACTCGGCGGCGAGTGCCGGATGGCTGATGACCTTGCGGTCGGACTTGCCGCGCCGCTCGGCCTCCAGCGCCTTGACACGCTCCTCCAGGCTTTCGATCGTCGTGCCCTGTTCTGCGGCAAGCTTGCTGAGCGCCTCGCGGTCGAGCGGCAGGTCTTCTTCCTCCTTCTTGCCGACCATGCGGCCGAAGGTCCAGGCGAGAAGACGCGACAGGTCGTCCATGATCAGGAAGAAGGAGGGGACGACGACGAGGCTGAGCACCGTCGAGACGATGATGCCGCCGATGACCGCGATCGCCATCGGCGCCCGGAACGAGCCGCCTTCGCCGACGCCGAGTGCAGAGGGGAGCATACCGGCGGACATAGCGATGGAGGTCATGACGATCGGCCGGGCGCGCTTGCGGCCAGCCTCGATCATCGACAGCGTCCGGTCCATGCCGTGATGCATCATCTCGATGCCGAAATCGACGAGCAGGATGGCGTTCTTGGTGACGATGCCCATCAGCATGAGGATGCCGATCAGGACGGGCATGGAGAGCGCATTCTGCGTGAGGATCAAAGCGGCTGCCACGCCGCCGATCGCCAGCGGCAGCGAGAACAGGATAGTGAATGGCTGGATGACGTCCTTGAACAAGAGGATGAGCACGACCAGCACCATCATCAGACCCAGCAGCATCGCATTGCCGAAGCTCTGCTGCATTTCCGCCTGCACTTCGGCGTCGCCACTTTCGAGGAACTCGACGGTCCCCGGCAGCTTCGCTTCGGAGGCGATCTGCTTGAAGCGGGCCGACGCGGTGTCGAGGGCGACGCCTACGGGCAGATCGGCGCCGAGCTTCACAACGCGGTTGCGGTCATAGCGTTTGATGGAACTCGGCCCTTCTCCATAGTTGATGTCGGCGACGCTCGCGAGCGGGACTGTCGCACCGGACGCCGTCTGTACCCTGAGATTGCGGATCGCAGCCAGATCTGTCCGGAAATCGCGGTTGAGCTGGACCCGGATCGGGATCAGCCGCCCGTCGAGCGCAATCTTCGTCAGTTGTGCGTCGATATCGCCGATCGTGGCGACGCGGATAACTTCCGAGATCTGCGCCGTGGTGATGCCGAGGCGGGACATCTGCTCATCGCGCGGACGAATCTGCAGTTCCGGCCGCGGCAGGGCACCGTCGGGGCTGACATTGGCGAGCAGCGGATCCCTGCGGAGCTTCGCTTCGAGCGTGGCGATGGCCGTCTCCAGATCCGCCTCGTTGTTGGAAAGCAGGTTGAACGACAGGTCGCGCTCGCCGCGATCGTTCAACTTGGTAACGCGGAGATCCGGGATCGATTGCAGCCGCGCGAAGATTTCCTTCTCGATCTGAGATTGCGGCTTGGTGCGGCCAGCCGGCGGCAGCTTCGGCAGATACTCACCGATCAGCGGCGTGCGCCCGATAACGTCGTTGACGACCTTGTTGACAAGCGAGTGATCGAGCTTCTTGAGCAGCACGGTGACGGCGGCGCGGCGCAGTTCGAGATCGCCCTTCGGCGAGGCGCCCCCGAGGACGAAGACGTTCTCGACTCCCTCGATATCCTTGATGCGGTTGTAGATTTCCGTGGTCGTCCGGTCCGTGTCCTCGAGCATCGCATCGGGCGGCAGTTCAATCGACAGGCTGACGCGCGAATTGTCCTCCGGCGGCAGGAAACTACCGGGCACGAAGGCGATGAGCGCGGCGACGGAGCCGATAGTGAGCAGGATTGCCACGACCAGCGTGGAGTAGCGCGTATACCAGCGTTTCGTGGTGAAGTGCACGACCCGCGTGTACTGCCGCATCATGAAGCCGTCATCATCGTGGTGACCGCCGCCGACATCCGTCGGCTTCATCAGATAGGCCGCCATCACCGGCGTGATCAGGCGGGCGACGAGCAGCGAGAAGAAGACCGAGACAGCGACCGTCAGCCCGAACTGGATGAAGTATTGCCCCGGAATGCCTGGCATGAAGGAAACGGGCACGAAGACCGCGATGATGGTGAAGGTGGTGGCGATGACCGCAAGGCCGATCTCGTCGGCTGCCTCGATCGCCGCCTTGTAGGGCGACTTGCCCATGCGGATATGGCGCTCGATATTCTCGATCTCGACGATTGCATCGTCGACGAGAATGCCGGTTGCGAGCGTCATCGCCAGGAAGCTCACGAGGTTCAGCGAGAAGCCAAGGAGCTCCATGACCCAGAAAGTCGGGATGGCTGAAAGCGGCAGAGCAACCGCTGAGATCAAGGTGGCGCGCCAGTTGCGCAGGAACAGCATAACGACGATGACGGCGAGCAGAGCACCCTCGATCAGCGTATGTATCGCCGCCTCGTAGTTGCCATAGGTGAAGTAGACCAGATCGTCGACCATCTCGATGGTGACGTCCGGATGCTTGGCGCGGATCTCGTCGAGGGTCTTGGCGACTGTTTCGGCGACGCTCACCTCGCTCGCCCCCTTGGCACGGAACACCGCGAAGGTAACGCCCGGGTGGCCGTTGAAGCGCGAGAAGGACTTCGGCTCCTCGTAGGTATCGGTAACCTTGCCGAGCTCCGACAGACGCACGAAGCGTCCGTTCGGCAGCGAGATCATCGTGTTGGCGAGCTGGGAAACGTCGCGCGCGTCGCCGAGCGTACGGATCGCCTGTTCGCTGCCGCCGACCTGACCGCGGCCCGAGCCGAGATCCATGTTCATGCGGCGGAGCTGGCCGTTGACGTCAGCCGCGGTGATCCCGAAGGAATTCAGCCGGTCGTCATCGAGCTCGATGCGCACTTCGCGGTCGGACCCGCCATAGCGGTCGACCCGACCGATGCCGCTTTGGCCCTGGATGGCGCGCTTGATCGTGTCGTCGACGAACCAGGACAGCTCCTCGAGCGTCATGCCGGGCGAGGAGACGGCAAAGGTCTGGATGGCCTGGCCTTCCACGTCAACCTTGGAGACGATCGGCTCCTCGATCGAGGTCGGCAGGTCGCCGCGGATGCGGTCGATCGCGTCCTTGACATCCTGAACGGCCTGTTGCGTGGGCACTTCCATGCGGAAGATGACTGCGGTGGTGGATGTCCCGTCGGTAATCGTCGACTCGATATGGTCGACGCCGGAGATGCCGGCTACCGCGTCCTCGATTTCCTTGGTCACCTGGGTCTCGAGTTCGGCGGGGGCGGCTCCGCTCTGCGCCACGACGATCGAGACGATCGGGACGTCGATGTTCGGGAAGCGGGTGATCGGCAGCGAATTGAAGGACTGCCAGCCGAGCACGACGAGCACGAAAAACGCCAGAATCGGCGCGACCGGATTGCGGATGGACCAGGCGGAGAAGTTCATGGTCTCTGTTCCCGTCAATTGGTTATCGGCTGGTCGGACTTGACCGGATTGATCCGGTCGCCGTCACGCACGTAGGCGCCGGCCTTGGCCACGGCCTGCTCGCCCGGCTTGAGGCCGGAAAGGATCTCGACAAACTGCCCGTCCTGGATGCCGGTCTCAACCGGAACCAGCCGAACGATGCCGTCTTCGACCTTGCGAACGATGGTCTTGCCGTCTTCCGATGTAACGGCGGTTTGCGGCAGGACGACCGTCTGCTTTTCTTCGACCGTAATGACCGCGCTCGCGTACATGCCGGCGCGCGCCTCGGTCGTGTCGGTGAGGCTGATGTGAACCTTGCCGAGCCGCGTGTCTTGATCGATCGTCGGCGCGATCAGGCGGATCTTGCCCGCGACGGTCGCATTGCTTCCGGCGAGCTTCACCGTTGCGGGTTGCCCGACGGCAAGCTTGACGATATCGGACTCGGCGACATCGGCCTTCATCTCGATCGCACCGTCGCGGATCATTGCGAAGAGCGGTTCCCCATTGCCGCTGGCGATCGCGCCGACCTTGGCGTTCTTTGCCGAGATCACGCCGCTGACCGGGGCCTTTACCTCAGTACGGGCAAGCCTGAGGTCGATATCGTCGATCTGCGCCTGGACAACCTTGATGTCCGCTCTGGCGACGCCCACCGATTGCTCGGCCGAGCGAAGGCGGGCGCGCGTGGCGGCGGCGAGTGCCTTCAGGCGGTCCGCCTCGGCGGTCGAGACCGTGCCGTTCTCCGAAAGCCGTACGGCGCGATCGGCGACGCGCGTCGCCTCTTCGGAATTCGCCGTCGCCTCGGCAAGCTGGGCTTTGAGCTGCGCGAGCGAGGCTTCCGCCTTGGCGAGATTGGCCTCCAGCTGACTTTTCTGCAGAAGCAGCGCGTCGTCGTTGAGGACGACAAGGATGCTACCCTCTTCGACGCGATCGCCGACATCGACATTCAACGAGCGGATGGAAAGCCCGTCGACGAGCGGTGCAACATAGGTTTCCTCGACCGCCTGGATCGACCCGGTGGCAAGGACGCGGTCGCTGATCTTGCGTTCTGCCGCTTCCGTCACGACGATCGATGGCAGTGCCTGCGACGGCTGCGGCTTTGCGGCCTCCTCGGCCGAGACGCCCGAAAACGTGCCGAGCGTGATTGCTGCACATGCGCCGAGAAGAGGAAAGAGTTTCTGAGCCATCGGCATATTGTCCTGACAGAAGTAAATCATGCTGCCTCGCCGCTCATCAAGGGCGAAGCTCCGCCTGCAATCATGCTATTTCCCGCGTGTTCCGCCGGCATTGCCGACCGGTGCGATCCACGCGTTCAAAATGCCCGACCCAGAGCATCAAATCGAAGGTACCGACGCGGGAGAAATTACTCAAGGAAGCGAAACCAGAGAAAACCGGTTCCTCCCTGCGCCTCGTCTCCAGTCAATCGTTCCGGGCTATGTAAGCGCGGTAGCAAATGCTTACAAGAGGCCGGAAACGATGGTGCCTCAATATTTCTCCCTGGTGATCTGCCGGGAGGCTATAGTGGAGCGAGTTAAATGCAAGCTTAACAACTGGGGCGGGTTGCCCAAAAGCGCGCGGCATACCGCCGCGCGCTTCTCGGTCTGACGCAAGCCGCGGCCTATTTCAGCGCTCCGTCGGTGATCTCGTGGGTCCAGGCGCCTTCCGGCTCCTTGGAGATGACCGGATCGGACCCGCCGGAGAGCAGCGACTGGACCGTGCGCTTGTAGTCGGCCTCGTCGAGCGCGCCGTTCGAACCTGCCGTCAGCTTGGCGATTTCGCCCATCATGCGCTTCTGGTGCTTCTCCGTCTGGGCGCCGGTCGAGTCGTTTTCGAGCACGATATCCGCGGCCTCGTCCGGGTTCTCCTCGGCATATTTCCAGCCCTTCATCGAGGCGCGGACGAACTTCACCATCTTCTCCTTGAAGGCCGCGTCCTTGAGCTTGTCCTCGAGGACATAGAGGCCGTCCTCGAGGGTGGCGACGCCCTGGTCCTCGTATTTGAAGGTGACGAGATCCTCCGCCTTGATGCCCGCGTCGATGACCTGCCAGTATTCATTGTAGGTCATCGTCGAAATGCAGGCCGCCTGCTTCTGGATCAGCGGGTCGACGTTGAAGCCCTGCTTCAGGACGGTGACACCGTTCGGGCCGCCATCCGTCGGGATTTTCAACTGCGACATCCAGGAGAGGAACGGGTACTCGTTGCCGAAGAACCAGACGCCGAGCGTCTTGCCTTTGAAATCCTCGGGGGTCTTCACGCCCGATTCCTTGAGACAGGTGAGCATCATGCCGGATTTCTTGAAGGGCTGGGCGATGTTGACGAGCGGCACGCCCTTTTCGCGGGTGGCGAGAGCGGACGGCATCCAGTCGACGATGACATCGGCGCCGCCGCCGGCGATCACCTGCGGCGGAGCGATGTCCGGACCGCCCGGCTTGATGTCGACGTCGAGGCCCTCTTCCTCGTAAAACCCCTTGTCCTTGGCGACGTAGTAGCCGGCGAACTGGGCCTGCGTCACCCATTTCAATTGCAGCGTGACCTTGTCGGCGGCATTGGCATGGAAGGCGGCAAGCGAAAAGGCGCCCGCTGCCAGCAGAGATGCAAGTTTTTTGTTCATGTCAGTTCCCTCTTATCATTGCTTGATTGTCAGGCTCGGCCACTGCGGATGGACGGATGCCAGAAGGTGACGGCGCGCTCGATGAGCGCGACCACCCCGTAGAAGGCGGAGCCAGCCACCGCCGCAACGGCGATTTCGGCCCAGACCATGTCGACGTTCATGCGCCCCACTTCCGTGGAGATCCGGAAACCCATGCCGACAATGGGCGTTCCGAAAAACTCGGCCACAATCGCGCCGATCAGCGCCAGCGTCGAGTTAATCTTGAGTGCGTTGAAAATGAAAGGCCAGGCGGCGGGCAGCCTCAGCTTGACGAGCGTCTGCCACCAAGTCGCCGCATAGGTGCGCATCAGGTCGCGCTCCATCTGGCTGGCGACAGCAAGGCCGGAGACGGTGTTCACCAGCATCGGAAAGAAGGTCATGATGACGACGACGGCCACCTTCGATTGCCAGTCGAAGCCGAACCACATGACCATGATCGGGGCGACGCCGATGACGGGGAGGGCGGAGACGAAATTGCCGAGCGGCAGCAGGCCTTTCTGGAGGAAGGGAGAGCGGTCGATGAGGATTGCCACCAGGAAACCGAGGCCGCAGCCGAGTGCATAGCCGGTCAGCACGGATTTCAGGAAGGTCTGGCGGAAATCGGCAGTCAGCGTCGGTACCGAATTGACGAGCCGCGCCCAGATCATCGACGGCGCCGGCAGCAGCACAGACGGGATGGCAAAGCCGCGAACGATGCCCTCCCACAGGACCAGGATCGTGACGCCGAAAAGGAGCGGCACGGCGGAGCGCGCCGCATTGTTGGCCGCTTCGCTCTCAAAGCGCTGGCGGACCAGCCATTCGTTGACGGCCCAGGCGACCAGCCAGAAGAAAACAGCGCCGGCGAGAGCGGTAAAATTCATGGCTTGGCTCCCATGCGCTTGAGGACGGCCGTGTGCGCGAAGCCGACGATCATCACGAGAACTGCCGCTAGGGCAGCCGCCATGAACAGCGCCGCCCAGATTTGCACGGTCTGGCCGTAATAGGAGCCTGCAAGCAGTCGCGCACCGAGCCCCGCCACGGCCCCGGTCGGCAGTTCGCCGACAATGGCGCCGACGAGCGAGATGGCGACGGCGACCTTCAGCGAGGTGAAGAGATAGGGCATGGAGGAGGGCCAGCGCAGCTTCCAGAAAGTCTGCGCCGCCGAGGCATTGTAGGTGTGCATCAGGTCGAGCTGGATCGTTTCGGGACTGCGCAGGCCCTTGACCATGCCGACCACCACCGGGAAGAACGACAGATAGGTGGAGATCAGCGCCTTCGGTAAGAGGCCGGCGATGCCGATCGCATTCAAGACGACGATGATCATCGGCGCGATCGCCAGGATCGGTATCGTCTGGCTGGCGATCACCCAGGGCATCAGCGAGCGGTCCATGGCGCGATTGTGAACGATGCCGACGGCGAGAAGCACGCCGAGCGCTGCGCCGATGCCGAAGCCGAGCAGGGTGGCCGAAAGCGTGATCCAGGCATGGTAGACGAGGCTGCGCTTCGAGGTGATCGCCTTGTTTACTGTCGTGTCCCAGATTTCGGCGATGACCTGGTGCGGTGCGGGCAGCACCGGCCTTTCCTGCACCATCGTGTTCCTGACGAGGTCGGAAAACGCGATCTCGGTGCCGGCACGCGCCGCCGTGTCGCGCTCGAAGGGCGCGTTGAGGAAGATGGCGGCGACGTACCAGACGGCGATAAGAACCAGGACGACGGTGCCGATCGGCAGCAGTTTGTCGCGGGGGAAGCTCGGCTTATGCATCGGCGCCTCCGCCGCTCAACGGCTCGGCGCGCCAAAGATAGAGAATATCGGGCAAGCCTTCCTCGTTGTCGCCGCTCGTTCGGCGTATCGGCACGAAGCCCTGGCGTTCGTAAAAGCGCTGGGCGCGGGCATTTTCTGCAAAGGTCCAAAGCTTGAGCTCGCCCTTTGCTCGCCTCTTCGCTTCGCTGAGTAGCGCGGCCCCAATTCCCGCGCCCCTGTAGGATGGATCGAGATAGAGCGCCGACACAAATTGCTCCTCGGCGAGGGCGAGAAAGCCTGCAATTTCGCCTCGAGACTCGGCAATGATGATGACCGTGCCCTTCGCAAAGAGCGTTTCCCGGTAATAGCGCTCTACATCGGCGGGCCCGTGGATCCTCGGCATCCAGACCGTAGCATCTACCCAGCGATTGAAGATGTCGGCGCAGGCTTTCATGTCCGCCAAGGTTGCATCCCGACAGCGAACCTGGGCGGCGCAGGCACTATTCATCATAGCTGTGCCCCGCTCTCAGGCCTTCCCGCACCCGGTGGGCAATCTCCAAGAACTCCGGCGTTTCGCGGATGCCGAGCGGCCGTTCCCTCGGCAGCGTCGATTCGATGATGTCGGTCACCCGGCCGGGGCGCGGGCTCATCACGACGATTTTGGTCGAGAGATAGACGGCCTCCGGGATCGAGTGGGTGACGAAACAGATCGTCTTGTTCGTCTGCGCCCAGAGCTTCAGGAGCTGCTCGTTCAAGTGATCGCGGACGATCTCGTCGAGGGCGCCGAAGGGTTCGTCCATCAGCAAGAGGTCAGCGTCGAAGGCGAGCGCGCGGGCAATCGAGGCGCGCTGCTGCATGCCGCCGGAAAGCTGCCAGGGATATTTCTTGCCGAAGCCGGTAAGGTTGACGAGCTCCAGCGTCCGTTCGATCCGCGCCTTCTGCTCGTGCCCGGAATGGCCCATGATCTCGAGCGGCAGGGCGATGTTCTTCTCGATCGTCCGCCAGGGATAGAGCGCGGCCGCCTGGAACACGTAGCCATAGGCGCGATTGTGGCGAGCCTCCTCCGGCGTCATGCCGTTGACGGCGATAGTGCCGGCGGTCGGCTTCTCGAGATCGGCGATGATGCGCAGGAATGTCGTCTTGCCGCAGCCGGAAGGGCCGATGAAGGAGACGAAGTCCCCCTTGGCGACGTCGAGGTTGACGCCCGTCAGCGCATTGACCGGCCCGTCGCTGGTCTGAAACGTCAGGCCGAGATTTCGGGCCGAGACCACGGAGGCGGGATTGGATGTCATGGATGGATTCTCATTATGTCTTGCCTGTGCCAGACTGCTATCCGGGCCAGCAACTTGCAATCGCGGATTTGCCGCGGAAGGCTCCTGTTCAAGGTTTTTCAGCGAATTCTGGAGAACGGTCATGTCTCGATCATCCCATCCTGGCTGTCGCGTCGTGCGGCCGGGCAGCGGCTATGCCGGCAAGCAGGGGCTCAACTATTTCGAAGGCATCGCCGCCGAGACGGTGGGCTCCACCGGCATCTGCATGCATTTGTTGACCATGCCGCCCGGTGCGCGCGCCAAGGCGCATCTCCACGAGAGCCATGAGACGGCGATCTACGTGCTTGCCGGCGAGGCGCATACCTGGTTCGGCGAGCGGCTCGAGGAGCATGTGATCGTCAGGGCCGGCGAGATGTTCTACATCCCGGCCGGCGTGCCGCATCTGCCGGCCAATCTTTCCGACAGTCCCTGCACGGCGGTCATCGCCCGGACAGATCCGAAGGAGCAGGAGAGCGTCGTGCTGCTGCCGGAACTCGATGGACTGGTTCCGGCCGATCCTCTCACACGTGGCGGATGACGAACGCAGCATCCGAAATCCGTCACACGCCGGTCGCCGGAATGCCCGTGCGCTGCACGGCGCGCGGTGCGGTCACTTCCTTCCAGGTCGACAGCGCCGTGCTGACCGCCGGGAAGGGGTCGCGCCGGACGAATTCGCCGTGGCCTTCCTGCGTTTTCACCGCCCCTTCCTCGATCGCCACGACGCCGCGCGTCAGCGTGAAGCGCGGCAGGCCGGTGACCGTCTTGCCCTCGAAGACATTGTAGTCGATCGACGATTGCTGATTGTTCGCCGAGATCGTCTTCGAGCGCTTCGGGTCCCAAACGACGAGGTCGGCATCGGCGCCGACGAGGATCGCGCCCTTCTTCGGATAGATGTTGAGGATCTTGGCGATGTTGGTGGACGTCACCGCAACGAATTCGTTCATGGTGATGCGGCCAGTATTGACTCCGTAGGTCCAGAGCATCGGCATGCGGTCCTCAAGACCGCCGGTGCCGTTCGGGATCTTGGTGAAATCGCCGACGCCGAAGCGCTTCTGCGCCGTCGTGAAGGCGCAATGATCGGTCGCCACCACCTGCAGCGAACCGGAGGCAAGGCCGGCCCACAGGCTATCCTGATGCTGCTTGTTGCGGAAGGGTGGCGACATCACCCGGCGGGCCGCATGATCCCAGTCTTTGTTGAAATACTCCGTCTCGTCGAGCGTCAGATGCTGGATCAGCGGCTCGCCGAAGACGCGCATGCCCTTGGCGCGGGCCCGCCGGATCGCCTCATGCGCCTGCTCGCAGGAGGTGTGGACGATATAGACGGGACAGCCGGCCATGTCGGCGATCATGATGGCGCGGTTGGTGGCCTCGCCCTCGACCTCGGCCGGCCGCGAATAGGCGTGCGCCTCGGGGCCGCTATTGCCCTCGGCAAGCAGCTTCGCCTGGAGCTGGGCGACGACGTCGCCGTTTTCGGCGTGGACCAGTGGCAGGGCGCCGAGCGCGGCGCAGCGCTGGAAGGACGAGAACATCTCGTCGTCGTCCACCATCAGGGCGCCCTTATAGGCCATGAAGTGCTTGAAGGTGTTGATGCCCTTGTCCTTGACGATCGCCTCCATCTCGTTGAAGACCTGCTCGCTCCACCAGGTGATCGCCATGTGGAAGGAATAGTCGCAATTGGCGCGGGTCGACTTGTTGTCCCACATGGTCAGCGCCTCGAGCAGCGACTGGCCGGGCGAGGGAAGCGCGAAATCGACGACCATGGTCGTGCCGCCGGCAAGCGCCGCACGGGTGCCGCTCTCGAAATCGTCGGAGGAGTAGGTGCCCATGAAGGGCATTTCGAGATGCGTATGCGGATCGATGCCGCCCGGCATGATGTAGCAGCCGGTCGCATCCAGCGTGTCGGTGCCGGTGAGATTGGGGCCGATTTCGACAATCTTGCCGCCTTCGACCTTGATGTCGGCCTTGTAGGTCAGGTCGGCGGTAACGACGGTTCCACCCTTGATGACAGTGCTCATTGGTTATCTTCCTCTGGATGGTGCTTCGGCAGCCGGGGCCACCAAGTAAAAAGGGCGGAACTTGTCGTCCCGCCCGCAAACTCACTCGACGACCTCGGCCGTTTCCAGAACAGCGTGGAAGAGAACGTCCGCGCCGGCGGCGGCCCATTCCTTGGAAATGTCTTCCGCCTCGTTGTGGCTGAGTCCATCGACGCACGGGCACATGATCATCGTGGTCGGGGCGACCTTTGCCGCCCAGCAGGCATCGTGGCCGGCGCCGGAGATGAGGTTCATATGGCTGTAGCCGAGCTTCTCGGCGGCGCCGCGGACAGTGGACACCAGCTTCGGATCGAAGGTGACCGGGTCGAAATGGCCGACCGCCTCGATCGAACAGCCGACGCCGAGCGGTTCGCAAATCTTCGGCGCTTCGGCTTCGATCCGGGCGCGCATCCCATCGAGCTTGGCCTGGTCCGGCGAGCGGATGTCGACGGTGAAGACGACCTTGCCCGGCAGCACATTGCGGGAATTGGGCGAGAAGAACATTTGGCCAACCCCGCCGACGGCGCCCGGTTGGCTTTCCATGGCGACGGTCTGCACCATTTCGAGGATACGCGCCATGGCGAGGCCGGCATTGACACGCATGTTCATCGGCGTTGAGCCGGTATGGGCCTCCTTGCCGCTCAGCGTGAACTCCAGCCACCACAGGCCCTGACAGTGGGTGACGACGCCGATCTGCTTGTTCTCGGCCTCGAGGATAGGTCCCTGCTCGATGTGATATTCGAAATAGGCATGCATCTTGCGGGCGCCGACCTCCTCGTCGCCCACCCAGCCGATGCGCTTCAATTCGTCACCGAAGCTCCTTCCCTCCGGGTCCTTGCGGGCATAGGCGTAATCGAGCGTATGGACGCCGGCGAAGACGCCGGAGGCGAGCATTGCCGGCGCGAAGCGGGCGCCTTCCTCATTGGTCCAGTTGGTGACGACGATCGGATGCCTGGTCTTGATGCCGAGGTCGTTCAGCGTGCGGATGACCTCGAGGCCGCTCAGGACGCCGAGCACGCCGTCATACTTACCGCCGGTCGGCTGCGTGTCGAGATGGGAACCGATATGGACGGGGAGGGCATCCGGGTCGGTGCCCGGACGGGTCATGAACATGGTGCCCATCTTGTCGACACCCATGGAGAGCCCGGCCTTTTCGCACCAGGATTGGAACAGCCGGCGGCCCTCGCCGTCGGCGTCCGTCAAGGTCTGGCGATTGTTGCCGCCGGCAACGCCGGGGCCAATCCTCGCCATTTCCATCAACGAATCCCACAGGCGGTCGGCATTGACGCGCCTATTCTCGCCAGGTGCAGCCATGGCGCTCTCCTCTTTTGCCGGCTAGGCCCTCCCCGGGGATAGCCATGTTCCCGTCGGTCAAATCGGAGCTTTCCTTTGCGCCCTTCGATCAGCCGTTGCCTTTGTCGGCAATCTGACTGATAATTTGACCGGTTGGTAAACATTACAACTTCCGTGGCGGCACTCAAGCCGGAAAAAGAAAAAAACCAGTTTGTTGCCCAAATAAATGGCGCGTCCGAAATTTGGGCAAAACGCGACGGTGCGGGCATCGGCAGGGGGAGAGATGGTACTTCCGAGAGCGGCGAAAACCCAGAGGCGCACGCGTATCCAGGAGGAGAAGGAGGAGCGGATCCTCGAAGCCGCGCTTGAGGTCTTTTCCGCGAGCGGCTTCCGCGGTTCGACCATCGACCAGATCGCCGAGGTGGCGGGCATGTCGAAGCCCAACCTGCTCTATTATTTCCGGACGAAGGAAGCCATGCACCGCGCCTTGATCGACCGCGTCCTCGATACCTGGCTCGATCCGCTGCGCGAATTCAACGCCGAGGGCAACCCTGTCGCCGAGATCCGCAGCTACATTCGCCGCAAGCTCGAAATGGCGCGGGATTTCCCACGGGAAAGCCGATTGTTCGCCAATGAGGTGCTGCAGGGCGCTCCTCATATCGAGGACGAGCTGAAGGGGCCGCTGAAGCAATTGGTCGACGAAAAGGCCGAGGTTATCCGGGCCTGGGCGAAGGCCGGCAAGATCGCCAATTGCGATCCCTATCACCTGATCTTTGCCATCTGGTCGACGACGCAGCACTACGCCGATTTCGACGTACAGGTGCGGGCGGTGCTCGGCCAGGAGCACGCAGGCGAGGGGCGCTTCGAAGATGCGGCGCGCTTTCTCGAGCGGCTGTTCGTCGACGGGCTACAGGTGCGCGAGTAGCGGTCGACATTGAATTGCAATGGCGGTGCCGTCCCTCATCCCGCTGCCGACCTTCTCCCCGCAAGCGGGGCGAAGGGGTATGCCGCGCCGCCTCAAGTCCGCTCTCCCCGGGCGCCGGAGAGGTGCTAGTTTTTGGTTAAACCCGAGGAGAGGGCCAGAACCGGCTCTTGTGCTCACGTTGGCCAATATAGCTATCCCTGTGCCGGGATGATCTTGGCAATGCGCGCGGCATCGTCGACGATCCAGGTCTCGAGCGTCGCCTTTCGGCCGCGCAGGCTGATATCCAATCGCCTGTCGCCCTCGAGACTGAGGCCGGCGCGTTTGACGAGTTCGACGGAGACGGCAAGCTCGGCATCGTGCTCCTTGGCCAGGCCCTCGAGCCGGCTCGCGGTGTTGATGGTGTCGCCGACCGCCGTCAGCGAGGTCGCCTGACCATAGCCCATCTCGCCGACGATGGCCGGTCCGGCATGGAGGCCGATCGCGAGCCGGAGCGGCCGTTCGAGCTCGTCCCCGAAGGTCTGGTTGAGCGCGCGAATACCCGTCGACAGCCGCGAGGCGGCGGCGAGCGCCTGGCGGCATGCTTCGGGCAGCGGCGACTTCAGCCCGAAGATCGCCAGCGCTCCGTCGCCGATGAATTTGTCGATGACGCCGCCGGAACTCTCGACCGCCTCGCCAACCATCTCGAAGTAGCGGTTGAGCAGGAATACCGTATCGTAGGGCAGCTTGTGCTCGGCAATGCGGGTGAAGTCGCGCAGGTCGCAGAAGAGCACGGCCACGCGCCGCTCGCGCCCGCCGCCGTTCTGCCGGGCAAGCTGCGTCTTGATCCCGAGGCTGTCGGTGTCGAGGATGGGGACGACGGTGACGTTGTGAGTGGGCCGGAACTGGCAGGCCAGCCGGACATTGTCGGGGGCACCGATCCGGCCAAGCGTGGCACGTTCCGCGGCCTCGGGCGCCGGCTGCCCGTCGAGACCCTCGATGACCCGCACCCGGCAGGTCGAGCATCGGCCGCGGCCGCCGCAGACCGAGACATGCGGGATGCCGGCGGCGCGGCTTGCCTCAAGCACGCTGAATCCGATCCCGACCGCCGCCACGCGCCCATCCGGATAGCGGACGCGGATACGGCCCCGCGCCGGCAGCGCGCGCAGCGCCAGGGTCCCGCCGATCAGGCCGGCAAAGCCGCCATAGAAGGCGAGCCGGATGTTTTCGGCGAGGGCCGGATCGAGGCGCGGCCGCTCGCTGACATAGGCCCGGTCGCCATAGCCGCCATGCTCAGCATAGTCGCGACCGAGAGAACGGGCGCCGTTGACGAAGCCGAGCAGCGCGAAGATCGGCACGAGCAGAGCAACGGTATAGAGCAGGAACTCGTAGCGCGGAAACCAGTCACGCCCGCGCATCCAGAACCAGGCGCCGAGGCAGGCGTGGCTCCAAACAAAAAGAAGAGCAATCGTCTGTCGGGTCGTGCCGATCGAACTCGACCAGAGGGCGCGCAGGATGGCCGGGTAGTCGGCATCGACCCCGGTCAGGAGCGGCTCAACCCGGGTGGCGACCACATGGGGGATCAGCAGGAAAGGCAGGCTCAGGCCGAAGATGATCTTCACGGCCTCTCCGACCGGCATCCTCAGCGTCTGGCGGCGATAGAGACTGTCGAGTGCCATCAGGAAGTGCAGGAGTAGCGCGCCGTAGAGCAGGACGGTTCCGGGTACGCTCTGCCAAACGATCGTGAAGACCTGCCGGCCGGCTTCCATCGCGCCGATCGAGATCAGGCCGAGGGAGTGATTTGTGAAATGCGTTAGCACGAAGACGCTGAGCACGGCGCCGGAAATCAGGTGCGTCTTCTTGCGTGTATTGGCGGAAAGGATCGTCAAACAGTCTGCCCGGGGTCTGCCGGCGGCGACCGGCCGCTGCTGGTTTTCCCCTTATCGACCAGTTTGCCGGTGGCGACAACTTACGTTTTCTACACAATCTGTTTCGCGTTCGTGTTCGCTCGGCGATACCACGCCAGGGGCTTGGCCCGACAAATCTATTCCATGATGCGCGGCAGTCCGGCGGCGAGAGCATCGATCGCCAGGCGCAGTTTCGGCAGCAGGTGCCGTGTTTGCGGCCAAACGGCATGGACCTTGAAAACGAGACCCGGCCGATCCGTCAGAACCCGGACGAGCTCGCCGCGCTGTACGCGCTCGCGCACCAACCAGCATGGCAGCCAGGCAAGGCCCAGTCCCTCGGCCGCCGCATCGGCGATCGCCGCGAGATCGTCGAGCCGCAGCCGGGTTTTCGGCAGGATGGTGTCTGCGGCACTGCCTTCGGCGGGGAACGACCATGGCCGCTGTTGGCCTGCGCGGCAGTAGACCACGGCGTCGTGATCTGCGAGGTCCGCCACGGTCTGGGGCGCACCGGATGCCGCGAGATAGGCCGGCGAGGCACAGACCGTCATGCGCTGTTCGGCGATCACCCGCGTCATCAGGCCGGAATCATTGCCCAATACATTGTTGCGGATCGCGAGGTCGAAACCGTCGTCGAGCAGGTCGACCACGCGGTCGTTGAAGGAGAGTTCGAGCTCAAGCCGGGGGTGAATGCGGACGAGGTCGCGAAAGACGGGAGCCACGCATTGGCGGCCGAAGAGCACCGGCATGGAGATCCGCAACCGGCCGCGAATCTCCTGTTTGCCGGATTCAAGTAGGGCTTCGGCCGTCCTGATCTCGCCGAGTGCTTTCTGGCAGCTCTCATAGAAGAGCTGTCCTTCGTCGGTCAGGCTCTGCGCCCGTGTCGTGCGGTGAAAGAGGCGGGTGGCGAGGCGTTCTTCAAGGCGGGCAATCGTCTTACCGACCGCGGAGCGCGAGAGGTTCAACCGTTCTGCCGCCGCAGAGAAGCCGCCGGCCTCCGCCACCTCGACAAACACCGAGATGCCATTCAGATGTTCCATTTAATTGTATCCGCCTAGGAACCAATCTCGGGAAATCTTATCGCAACTGGCGATCCTGGTTCAACACTATGCTTGTCCAATCACAACCGAAAGGAACGAGCATGTCGAAATGGATGCAGGAGTGGAGCACGGAGACGGTCGGCCCATACAACCTGAAGATCACCGAGCGCAGGATGCCGGAAACCGGCGAGTTTGATGTGCTCGTCCGCACGACGGCGGTGTCGCTCAACTACCGCGACAAGCTGATGCTGGAAAGCGGCATGGGGCTGGATCTCACCTTTCCCTTCGTGCCGGCTTCGGACATGAGCGGCGTCGTCGAAGCGGTCGGCAAGGGTGTGGCCCGCTTCCGCCCCGGCGACCGCGTCATCTCCACCTTCGCCCCTGGATGGCTCGATGGCTTGCGGCCGGGAAGCGGCAGAACGCCGGCCTACGCCACACTTGGCGGCGTGCATCCGGGTGTCCTGTCGGAATATGTCGCTTTTCCGCAAGACTGGTTCGTCGCCGCGCCGAAAAGCCTCGATGCCGCCGAGGCGAGCACCTTGCCGTGCGCCGGCCTCACCGCCTGGTTCGCGCTGGTCGAGAAGGGCCACCTGAGACCCGGCGACCGCGTCGTCGTGCAGGGCACGGGCGGCGTCGCACTCTTCGGGCTGCAGATTGCCAAGGCCGTCGGCGCCGAGGTGATCGTGACCTCGAGCAGTTCCGAAAAGCTCGATAAGGCGCTCGCCCTTGGCGCCGACCACGGCATCAATCGCCGGAGCGAAGATTGGGTAGAGTGCGTCTATGAGCTCACCGGCGACCATGGCGCCGACCACATTCTGGAGATCGCCGGCGGCGCCGGCCTCGGCCAGTCGCTGAAGGCGGTCGCGCCGGACGGGCGTATATCGGTGATCGGCGTGCTCGAAGGCTTCGAGGTTTCCGGCCCGGTTGCGCCGCTGCTCCTGAAATCGCCGGTGCTGCAGGGTATCAGCGTCGGGCATCGCCGGGCGCTCGAAGATCTGGTTGGTGCCGTCGACCGCTTGCGGCTGAAGCCGGTCATCGACAAGCGCTACAAGTTTACCGAAGTCGGTGAGGCGCTCGCGCATCTCGATCGCGGCCCTTTCGGCAAGGTGGTGATCGAGTTCTGATCGCGCCACAATGAACATGGCCGGCGGCGATTGCCGGCGGCCATGCTGTCCTGTCGACTGTGCTTACTCGGCCGCCTGGCGCGCCATCGGGTTGTTCGGGTGAGTCGTCCAGTTGGCGTAATTGGGGTCGACCGGCTTGCCGGTGCGCTTATCGAGTTCACCGGCGGCGAGCGGCTCCATGGTGATGCAATTCTGGACCGGACAGACATTGACGCAGAGGTTGCAGCCGACGCATTCCTCCTCGATCACCTCGAAATGGCGCACGCCATTGACGAACTGCGTGATCGCCTGGTGCGAGGTGTCCTCGCAGGCGATGTGACAGCGGCCGCATTTGATGCAGGCATCCTGATCGATCTTCGCCTTGGTGACGTAGTTGAGGTTGAGATATTGCCAATCGGTGACGTTCGGCACGGCGCGGCCGCAGATGTCGTCGAGCGTCCGGTGGCCCTTGGCATCCATCCAGTCGGACAGGCCGGTGATCATTTCCTGGACGATCTTGAAGCCATAGGTCATCGCCGCCGTGCAGACCTGCACGTTGCCGGCGCCGAGCGCCAGGAATTCGGCCGCGTCGCGCCAGGTGGTGATGCCGCCGATGCCGGAGATCGGCAGGCCGTAGGTTTCCGGATCGCGGGCGATCTCGGCGACCATGTTGAGGGCGATCGGCTTCACCGCCGGGCCGCAATAGCCGCCATGGCTGCCGCGTCCGTCGATCGAGGGCTCCGGCGAGAAGGTGTCGAGATTGACCGAGGTTATCGAGTTGATCGTGTTGATCAGCGACACGGCGTCGGTGCCGCCGGCCTTGGCGGCGCGGGCCGGCTTGCGGACGTCGGTGATGTTTGGCGTCAGCTTGGTGATCACCGGCATGCGCGTGTACTGTTTGCACCAGCGCACCACCATCTCGATATATTCGGGCACCTGGCCGACGGCGGAACCCATGCCGCGCTCGGACATGCCGTGCGGACAGCCGAAGTTGAGCTCGATGCCGTCGGCCCCGGTTTCCTCGACCAGCGGCAGGATCGCCTTCCAGGCATCCTCGACGCAGGGCACCATGATCGAGGCGATCAATGCCCGGTCCGGCCAGTTCATCTTCACCTGCTTCATCTCGCGCAGGTTCACGTAAAGATCGCGGTCGGTGATGAGCTCGATATTGTTCAAGCCGAGCAGGCGGCGGTCGGCGCCCCAGATCGCGCCATAGCGCGGGCCATTGACATTGACCACCGGCGGCCCTTCCTCGCCGAGCGTCTTCCAGACGACGCCTCCCCAGCCCGCCTTGAAGGCGCGCTCGACGTTATAGGCCTTGTCGGTCGGCGGCGCCGATGCGAGCCAGAACGGGTTCGGGGATTTGATGCCGACAAAATTGTTGCGAAGATCAGCCATTGTTCTCGTCCTCTCGATCCTGTTCAGGCGACGGCGCTCGCCAGCGGCGCGTCCGCAGCGAAAGCCCGGTTGATCGATTCGGCGCTATCGCGTCCCATCGCCACGGCGGAAACCGTCAGGTCCTCGCCGCCGAGCACACAGTCGCCGCCCGCCCAGACCCTGGCGAACGAGGTGCGGCCTTCTGCATCGACGACGATGCGTCCGCTCTCCATCTGCAAGGCACCGAGGCCGGAGGCCTGAAAACTCTGGCCGATTGCCTTGAAGATCTGCTCGGCGGCAATAATACCCGTTTCCCCGGTCGTCGTCAGCTTGCCTTCCTCAAGGGCCGTGTATTCGAGTTCGATGCCGGCGACCTTGCCGTCCTTCACGGCGATGCGCTTCGGCTGCAGCCAGTGGCGGATGGTGACGCCCTTGGATGCCGCGAGATCCTGCTCGAACTCGGAGGCGTTCATGTGCTCCTTGCCGCGGCGATAGCAGATCGTCACTTCCTCGGCGCCAAGCAGCTTCGCCTGGACGGCAGCATCGATCGCGGTCATGCCGCCGCCGAGCACCACGACGCGGCGGCCGACCGGAACGTCGGCCTTGGTCTTCGACTGACGGAGTGCGGCGATGAAGTCGACGGCATCCTCCACGCCTTCGGCGTTCTCGCCCTCGATCCGCAGTGCGTTGACGCCGGCGAGGCCGAGGCCGAGGAAGACGGCGTCATATTGCTCGGTGAGGTCGGCCAGGGAGAAATCGCGGCCGAGGGCCTCGCCGTGTCGCACCTCGATGCCGCCGATCGACAGGACGTAATCGACTTCCCTCTGGGCGAAATCGTCCACCGTCTTGTAGGCGGCGATGCCGTATTCGTTGAGGCCGCCGGATTTCTCACGCGCATCGTAGATCACCACGTCGTGGCCCTTGACGGCCAGTCGGTGGGCGCAGGCCAGGCCCGCCGGCCCTGCGCCGACGACGGCGATGCGGCGTCCCGTTGCGGCCGCGCGCGCATAGAATTGCTTGTTCTCCTTCATGGCGACATCGGTCGCGTAGCGCTGCAGGCGGCCGATCTCGACCGGCCGCTCCTCCGCCGTGTTACGTACGCAGGCCTGTTCGCAGAGTGTTTCGGTGGGACAGACGCGGGCGCACATGCCGCCGAGGATGTTCTGGTCGAAGATCGTCTTGGCCGAGCCGATCGGATTGCCTGTCGATATCTGCCGGATGAACAGCGGGATATCTATGGAGGTGGGACAGGCCGTCATGCACGGCGCGTCATGACAGAAGTAACAGCGGTCAGAAGCAACCAGCGCCTCGTGCCTGTCGAGCGGCGGATGCAGATCGGAGAAATTGGTTTCGTACTCCGCGAGCGGCAGCCGCCCGTAGAGAATCCCAGATTGCGTCGTTCCCATTTTTAGCTCCCAATGTATTCTCAGGATGGGGAACGGTAACACGCTTTATTTTTTTATCAAACGGTAAAATTTTGGGTGCGCTTTCCGCGAATTCCCGGTGTTGCGGGCGTTTTTGCCGGCAGCGACACGTTACGCCTTTGTTTGACAGTACACGGCAAATAATGGCAGCAAATCGGGGGAAGGAGACTCGCTGGCGATGGCGCGCAGGGCGGAGAGCAACAACAGGCTGGACGATGCGGCCCGGGCGGGCTGGCTCTACTACGTGGCCGGCCGGACGCAGGACGAGATCGCGTCGATCATGGGGATTTCGCGCCAGTCGGCGCAGCGCCTCGTGTCGCTCGCCATGGCCGAACGGCTGATCAAGGTGCGGCTCGATCATCCGATCGCCGCCTGCCTCGAAGCAGCGGCGCGGCTCAAGGAGAAATACGAGTTGCGGCATGTCGATGTCGTGCCGAGCGATCCCGGATCCAATTCGACGACCGTAGGGATCGCTGAAGCCGGGGCGGCAGAAATCGAGCGCTGGCTGAAATCAACCGAGCCGGTCGTGCTTGCGATCGGCACCGGCCGGACGCTGAAGGCGACGATCGACCAGTTGCCGTCGATGGAATGTCCGCAGCACCGCATCGTCTCCCTCACCGGCAATATCCGCCTCGACGGTTCGGCCGCCTATTACAACGTCATCTTCAGCATGGCCGACACCATCAATGCGCGGCATTTCCCGATGCCCTTGCCGGTGCTCGTCTCGTCGGCCGAGGAGCGCGAAGTGCTGCACAAGCAGAGCCTCGTCAGAATGGCTCTGGAGCTTGGCGCCGAGGCCGATGCCGCCTTTGTCGGGGTCGGCGAGCTCGGGCCGGATGCCCCGCTTTGTGCGGATGGGTTTCTGGCGCGCGACGAGATGGAGCGGCTGACGGCGGCGGGTGCCGCCGGCGAGATCTGCGGCTGGATGTTCGATCATCACGGTGAATTGCTCACCGGCAGCATCAACGAGCGCGTGGCCTCCGTGCCGCTGCCGCCGCGCGAGCGGGCCGCGGTGATCGGCATCGCCAAGGGCAAGCGAAAATACGGAGCCCTGGGAGCGGCTCTCAAGGGACGGATCATCAACGGCCTCATCACCGACGAGACAACTGCCGAGTACCTGCTAGGCGATTGAGTCTACTTCCGGGGAGCAGTCCGGCAGCGGCGTTTTACCGAATGGGCTGCGTCCTCCCGGCCCATCACCACAAAAAAATCCTCAACAAAAATGAACTCTTAGCGCGTTGGCTATTTGGCGGCGGCGAATGCGCATTGACTTTTTTTGCCAATGGGTGAGTAATTGCCCACGAGCAAAGCAAATGCTCAATTTCTTCTGGGAGGAAGTCGATGAATTTGAGAACTTTCCTGCTGGGCACGTGCTCGGCAGTCGCTTTGGCAGGCCTGGCCCAAGCAGAGACCCTGACCATCGCGACCGTGAACAACGGCGATATGATCCGGATGCAGAAGCTGACGGACGCGTTCACGTCGAAAAACCCGGACATTCAGCTCGAGTGGGTGACGCTCGAGGAAAACGTGCTGCGCCAGCGCGTCACGACCGACATCGCCACCAAGGGTGGCCAGTACGACATCATGACGATCGGCACCTACGAAGTGCCGATCTGGGCCAAGCAGGGCTGGCTCCTGCCGCTCGACAACCTCGGTGCCGACTACGACGTCGACGACCTCTTGCCGGCGATCCGCAGCGGTCTGACCATCGACGGCAAGCTCTATGCCGCGCCGTTCTACGGCGAGAGCTCGATGGTCATGTACCGCAAGGACCTGTTCGAGAAGGCCGGCCTCACCATGCCTGAGGCGCCGACCTGGGAGTTCATCGCGGACGCGGCGCGCAAGATCACCGACAAGAACAATGAGATCTACGGCATCTGCCTGCGCGGCAAGGCGGGCTGGGGCGAGAACATGGCCTTCCTTACGGCGACGGCCAACGCCTTCGGAGCGCGCTGGTTCGACGAGAACTGGAAGCCGCAGTTCGACCAGCCGGAGTGGAAGAACGCGCTCGACTTCTACGTCAAGCTGATGAACGATGCCGGCCCGCCCGGCGCCTCCTCCAACGGCTTCAACGAAAACCTGTCGCTGTTCCAGACCGGTAAATGCGGCATGTGGATCGACGCCACGGTGGCGGCCTCCTTCGTGACCAACCCGCACGAGTCGACGGTCGCCGACAAGGTCGGCTTTGCGCTCGCCCCGGATACCGGCCTCGGCAAGCGCGGCAACTGGCTCTGGGCCTGGAACCTTGCCGTCCCGGCGGGTTCGCAGAAGGCGGAAGCGGCGCAGAAGTTCATCGCCTGGGCAACCGGCAAGGACTATCTGAAGCTTGTCGCCGAGAAGGAAGGCTGGGCGAACGTGCCTCCCGGCACCCGCACCTCCCTCTACGAGAACCCGGAATACCAGAAGGCGGCGCCGTTTGCGAAAATGACGCTCGACTCGATCAACGCCGCCGACCCGAAGAACCCGGCAGTGAAGCCAGTGCCCTATGTCGGCGTGCAGTTCGTGGCGATCCCGGAATTCCAGGGTCTTGGCACGGCGGTCGGCCAGGTGTTCTCGGCCGCGCTCGCCGGCCAGATGAGCGTCGATCAGGCGCTCGCCAGCGCGCAGCAGCTGACCACACGCGAGATGACCAAGGCCGGCTACATCAAGTGAGGCTCCCAAGGGGCCGGGGCGCCGTTCGGAAACGGCCGGCGCCCCGGCCACCTCCAGAGCGGGACAAGGGAGGGGCGAACCCCGCCTTCACCCGCGTCCCGCTCTGTCTTTTTTGCCGATGGGCGCGCGTTCGGCAGGCACGATGCGCCTGCCTCTTCTTGGAACACCGTTGAGACCACATGGGGGACGCCATGGCGACCTTGCATACCCGCTCCGCCGCGCGGCTGATGATCGCACCGTCGGTGCTTCTGCTCCTGGCCTGGATGATCGTGCCGCTGGCGCTGACGATCTACTTCTCGCTCCTGCGCTACAATCTGCTGATGCCGGGAATGGAGGAGTTCGCAGGCCTCACCAATTACACCTATTTTCTGACCGATCCAGCCTTTTTCCAGGCGGTCTTCAACACGCTCGCAATCGTGCTCGGCGTGCTCTTCATCACCGTCGTCGGCGGCATCGCCCTGGCGCTGCTGCTCGACCAGCCGATGTTCGGGCAGGGGATCGTGCGGATCCTGGTGATCGCGCCTTTCCTGATCATGCCGACGGTCGCGGCGCTCGTCTGGAAGAACATGTTCATGAACCCGGTCAACGGGCTCTTCGCCTGGCTTGCCAAGCTCGTCGGCCTGCAGCCGTTCGATTTTCTCGCCAATGCGCCGCTCTTCTCGATCATCCTGATCGTCGCCTGGCAATGGCTGCCCTTCGCGACGCTCATTCTGCTGACGGCGCTGCAGTCGCTCGACGAGGAGCAGAAGGAGGCAGCGCAGATGGACGGCGCCGGCGCTTGGAGCCGGTTCATCTATCTCGTCCTGCCGCATCTTTCGCGCGCGATCACCGTCGTCATCCTGATCCAGACGATCTTCCTGCTTTCGGTCTTCGCCGAAATCCTCGTCACCACCAATGGCGGCCCCGGCACGCAGAGCACCAATCTCACCTTCCTGGTCTATGCCCAGGCGCTGCTGCAGTTCGACGTGGGCGGCGCGTCCGCCGGCGGCATCATCGCGGTCATTCTCGCCAATATCGTCGCATTCTTCCTGATGCGCATGATCGGCAAGACGCTGGAGGCTTGATATCATGGCACGCAATGTCTCGACCCAGCGCAAACTGGTCACCACGGCCCTGGCCTGGACGGTCGGCATCCTGATCTTCTTCCCGATCCTCTGGACCTTCCTGACGAGCTTCAAGACGGAGGCGCAGGCGATCGCCTCGCCGCCCGCCTTCCTGTTCTTCGATTGGACGACCGAGAACTATTTCGAGGTGCAGAGCCGCTCGGACTACTTCAAGCACTTCATGAACTCGGTGGTGGTCTCTTTCGGCTCGACGCTGCTCGGCCTGGTGATCGCCATTCCTTCGGCCTGGGCCATGGCCTTCGCACCGACCAAGCGAACCAAGGACGTCCTGATGTGGATGCTCTCCACCAAGATGATGCCGCCGGTCGGCGTGCTGGTGCCTATGTATCTGATCTTCCGCAACACGGGGCTGCTCGACACCCGCACCGGGCTGGTGATGGTGCTGACGCTCATCAACCTGCCGATCATCATCTGGATGCTCTACACCTATTTCAAGGAAATCCCGGGCGAGATCCTCGAAGCGGCGCGCATGGATGGCGCTTCGCTTGCCAAGGAGATCATCTATGTGCTGACGCCGATGGCGATACCGGGCATTGCCTCGACGCTGCTCCTGAACATCATCCTCGCCTGGAACGAGGCGTTCTGGACCTTGAATCTCAGTGCCGCCAAAGCGGCGCCGCTCACCGCCTTCATCGCCTCCTATTCGAGCCCTGAAGGCCTGTTCTACGCGAAGCTGTCGGCGGCCTCGACGATGGCGATCGCCCCCATCCTCATTCTCGGCTGGTTCTCGCAGAAGCAGCTTGTGCGCGGCCTCACCTTCGGCGCGGTCAAATAAGGGTCAGACTCATGGGAAGCATCACACTCAAGAACGTCTCGAAGGTCTTCGGCGCCCATGCCGTGATCCCGTCGATCGACCTCGACATCAATGACGGCGAGTTCGTCGTCTTCGTCGGCCCTTCGGGCTGCGGCAAGTCGACGCTTCTGCGGCTGATTGCCGGCCTCGAGGATGTCAGCGACGGCGCCATCGTCATCGACGGCAAGAACGCCACCGAATTGCCGCCGGCCAAGCGCGGCCTGTCGATGGTGTTCCAGTCCTACGCGCTCTATCCGCATATGAGCGTCCGCGCCAACATCGCCTTCCCTTTGAAGATGGCGGGCGAGGACAAAGCGGTGATCGACAAGAAGGTGGCCGACGCCGCCCGCGTTTTGAACCTCACCGACTATCTCGACCGCAAGCCGCGCCAGCTCTCCGGCGGCCAGCGCCAGCGCGTGGCGATCGGCCGGGCGATCGTGCGCCAGCCGGAGGCCTTCCTGTTCGACGAGCCGCTTTCGAACCTCGACGCGGCGCTGCGCGTCAACATGCGGCTCGAGATCAGCCAGCTGCACCAGCAACTGAAGACGACGATGATCTACGTGACCCACGACCAGGTGGAGGCCATGACGATGGCCGACAAGATCGTCGTCTTGAACCGCGGCCGCATCGAGCAGGTCGGCTCGCCGCTCGAACTCTACCACCGGCCCGACAATCTTTTTGTCGCCGGCTTCATCGGCTCGCCGAAGATGAATTTCATTTCCGGCGGCCCGGCGGCCAGCCATCAGGCCCATACGATCGGTGTCCGCCCGGAGCACTTGGTGCTGTCGAAGGACCACGGCACATGGCAGGGCACGGTCGGCGTGGCCGAGCATCTCGGCTCCGATACCTTCCTGCATGTGAACGCCGACGGCATCGGCACGATGACGGCGCGCGTCAGCGGCGATTTTGCCGTCACGCATGGCGACCCGGTCTTCCTGACGCCGGACCCGCAGCGCCTGCACAGATTCGATGAAAAAGGGCTGGCAATTCGATGAAACGTCTTGAAGGAAAAAGCGCGCTGATCACCGGATCGGCGCGGGGAATAGGCCGCGCCTTCGCGGAGGCCTATGTGCGCGAAGGCGCCACCGTGGCGATCGCCGATATCAATGTCGAGCGCGCAAGACAGACGGCCTCGGAGATCGGACCGGCGGCCTACGCGGTGGAGATGGATGTCACCCGGCAGGATTCGATCGATGCGGCGATCGCCACGGTCGTCCGCCAGGCCGGCGGTCTCGACATCCTGGTCAACAATGCCGCGCTCTTCGACCTTGCGCCGATCGTCGAGATCACGCGCGCAAGCTATGAGCGGCTTTTCTCGATCAACGTCGCCGGCACGCTCTTCACGCTGCAGGCGGCGGCGAAGCAGATGATCGGGCAGGGGCGGGGCGGCAAGATCATCAATATGGCAAGCCAGGCGGGGCGGCGGGGTGAGGCGCTGGTCGCGGTCTACTGCGCGACCAAGGCGGCGGTCATCAGCCTCACCCAATCCGCCGGCCTCGATCTCATCAAGCACCGCATCAATGTGAACGCCATCGCTCCGGGCGTCGTCGAGGGCGAGCATTGGGATGGTGTCGACGCGCTCTTCGCGAAGTACGAGAACCGGCCTCTCGGCGAGAAGAAGCGTCTGGTGGGCGAGGCCGTTCCCTATGGGCGCATGGGCACAGCCGAGGACTTGACCGGCATGGCAATCTTTCTCGCTTCTTCCGAAAGCGACTACGTGGTGGCGCAGACCTACAACGTCGACGGCGGCCAATGGATGAGCTGAGGCTTCGTCCAAGGACGGGTGCTCGAAAGGAACGATAGAATGACGACCAAACTCTCGCTTGCCGCACTCGACGTCATCAGGGCCAAGGCCGGCGTCCCGAACTATGACCGGCACGATCTGCGCGCCGGGATCGTCCATTTCGGCGTCGGAAACTTCCATCGCGCCCATCAGGCCGTCTACCTCGACGATCTCTTCAATCTTGGGCGCGACCACGATTGGGCGATCATCGGTGCCGGCGTCCTGCCGTCGGACGAGGTCATGCGCGCCAAGCTCGAGGCGCAGGATTTTCTGACCACGGTGGTCGAGCAGGACAACAACCGCACCGGCGCGCATGTGACCGGCGCGATGATCGCCTATCTGAAACCGGGCGATATTCCGGCCATCGTCGCGCAACTGGCCAGTCCGCACATTCGCATCGTTTCGCTGACGATCACCGAGGGCGGCTACTTCATCGACCCGGCCTCGGGCGAGTTCAATCCTGGGCACCCGGCGATCGCCGAGGACGCTCGCAACCCGGCAACGCCGAAGACGGTGTTCGGGCTCATCCTGGCCGGCCTTGCCGAGCGCAGGGCGCGCGGCGTTCCGCCTTTCACCGTCATGTCCTGCGACAATATTCCCGGCAATGGCGAAGTTACCCATGCGGCCGTGTCCGGCCTCGCCCGCCTGTCGGATCCGGCGTTCGCCGACTGGATCGACGCCAATGTCGCCTTCCCGAACGGCATGGTCGACCGGATCACGCCGGCGACGGGCCCGCGCGAGATCGGCATCGTCGCCTCTGACTACGGCATCGACGATGCCTGGCCGGTTTTTTGCGAAGAGTTCAAGCAATGGGTGCTGGAGGACAATTTCCCGCAAGGCCGCCCGGCGCTCGAAGAGGTTGGGGTGCAGTTCGTCCCGGATGTCGCACCCTATGAGCACATGAAGATCCGCATCCTCAACGGCGGCCACGCGGCAATCGCCTATCCGGCGGCGCTGCTCGACATTCATTTCGTCCACGACGCGATGGAGGAGCCGCTGATCCGCGCCTTCCTGGCGAAGCTCGAGCACGAGGAGATCATCCCGGTCATTCCGCCGGTACCGGATACGGACCTGAGGGACTATTGCAAGCTGATCGAAACACGGTTCGCCAATCCGAAGATCGGCGACACGGTCGCCCGACTGGCACAGGACGGCTCGAACCGGCAGCCGAAATTCATCCTGCCGTCGACGGCCGATCGCCTGCGGCGCGGCGAGGACGTGGTGGGCCTGTCTCTTGTCTCCGCACTCTGGTGCCGTTATTTCGCCGGCACGTCCGACAGCGGCAAGGCGATCGTCTTCAACGACGCCAACGCCGATCGTTTGCAGGCGGCAGCGCTTGCGGCGAAGGACGATCCGATGGCCTTCCTCGCGCTTTCCGATATTTTCGGCGATGTCGCCCACTCTGATCTTTTCCGCCGCCGCTTTGCCCATGCCTTGAAAACACTTTGGGAAAAGGGTACGCGCGCCACGCTGCAACTTTATCTGGACGATAAACTCGGAGAATAGCGCGATGGCGGGGCACGCCTCCAGACTGGTCATCTTCGACTGCGACGGCGTGCTTGTGGACAGCGAACCGATCTCGCTCAGCGTGCTGGTGGATTCATTGGCGACCGCCGGCGTTTCGATGTCAACGGAGGAGGCGAGCGAGCGCTTCCTAGGCCGCAGCCTCCAGAGCATGTCGGCAATCCTTCATGACGACTACGGCCTTGCGACCGACCACGCATTTCTCGAAGCGATGCGGACGCGGCTCTATGCGCGTTTCCGCCAGGAGTTGAGGCCGATTCCCGGCATACGTGAGGCCGTCGAGCAGCTGGACGCGGCCTGCTGCGTCGCCTCTTCAAGCCAGCCGGAGCGCATTCGTCTGTCGCTGAGCGTGACCGGCCTTGCCGACCTTTTCGAGCCGCATATCTTCAGCGCCACCATGGTGACGCACGGCAAGCCGGCGCCGGACCTGTTCCTGCATGCGAGTGCTGAAATGGGCTACGCGCCGGCCGATTGCATCGTCGTCGAGGACAGTGCGGCTGGCATCGAGGCGGCCAAGGCGGCGGGCATGCGGGTCTTTGCGTTTGCGGGCGCCAGCCACGCCCGCAGCGAGCGGCATCGGCAGCTGCTCGCCGGTCTCGGGCCGGACCTCCTGTTTGACGACATGGGCGAATTGGTACAGTTTGTCCGTCAATAGGCAGGGCAGGGTGGAGCGGCCCGGCGCGCTCTTCAGGCACACTGAAAATCCATCATCATCTCGGGACGGGGTCATCCATTGATGCGCGAATATGTCGTGGCGGTCGATATAGGAACCGGCAGTGCGCGCGCTGGCATCTTCGACAGGAAGGGTGCGCTTCTTGCGCGTGCCGACCGGGCCATTGCCATGAACCGGCCCGAGGAGAACCATGCCGAGCACGATTCCGAGGATATCTGGGCGGCCGTCGGCGAAGCGGTGCGGGCGGCGCGCGAAAGGGCGGGTATAGGCGCCGAGAGCGTTGCGGCAATCGGCTTCGATGCCACCTGCTCGCTGGTGGTCCGCGACCGTGACGGCGCTCCGCTTTCGGTCAATCGGCGGGGCGAGCCACGCTGGGACACGATCGTCTGGCTCGACCACCGGGCGCTTGCGGAGGCGGATTTCTGTACGGCGACCAGGCATCCGGTGCTCGATCATTCGGGCCGGGTGATGTCGCCGGAAATGGAGATGCCGAAGCTGATGTGGCTGAAGAAAAATCTGCCGCATCAATGGGAGAGGGCAGGCTATTTCTTCGACCTGGCGGATTATATGTCCTGGCGGGCAACGGGAAACACGGCGCGGTCGCGCTGCACGCTCACGGCTAAATGGAACTATCTCGCGCACAAGGAACGCGGCTGGCAGCAGGACTATCTCGAGCGGATCGGTCTCGAAGACCTTCTGACGCGCGGCGGCCTGCCCGAGGAGACGCTGCCGGTGGAGCGCGCCGTGGGGAAACTGACGCCGACCGCGGCCGCCGACCTCGGCCTCGATACCGAATGCCGGGTCGCGCCGGGCTTAATCGACGCCTATGCCGGCGCGCTCGGTGTGCTCGGAGGATTCGCCGGCGATACGGCGAAGCTCGAGCGCCAGCTGGCGCTGATCGCCGGCACGTCTAGCTGCATCGTCGCCTTCTCGAAGGAGATGAAGCCGGGTTACGGCATGTGGGGGCCCTATTTCGAGGCGGTGCTGCCCGGCCTCTGGCTTATCGAGGGCGGCCAATCGGCGACGGGCGCGCTGCTCGACCATGTCGTCCGGCTGCATGGCGGCGGGCTGGAGCCGACGACCGAAACCCACAAGAAGATCATCGAGCGCGTCCAGGAACTGCGCGCCGAGCATGGCCACGGCTTCGCCGACCGGCTGCACGTTCTTCCTGATTTCCACGGCAATCGCTCGCCGCTTGCCGATCCGCATGCGCTCGGCGTGATTAGCGGCTTGGCGCTCGATTCCTCTTTCGACGCGCTTTGCCGCCTCTATTGGCGGACCTGCGTCGCCATCGCGCTCGGCATCCGCCACATTCTCGAGATGATGAAGGAGGCGGGCTACGACCTCGATACGCTGCACGTCACCGGCGGCCACGTGCGCAATCCGCTACTGATGGAGCTTTACTCCGACGCGATCGGCTGCCGGGTGGTCGTGCCCGACGCGCCGGATGCCGTTCTGCTCGGGACGGCCATGGCCGCGGCCGTGGCCGGCAACCTCTATCCCGACCTTGCGCATGCGGGGGATGCCATGGCCTCGGGCGGACAGGAGAGGCGTCCGAATCCGGCCCTGCAGGATTTCTACGACCGCGACTATCGCCGCTTGCTGGCGCTCTATCGCCACCGCGCCGAACTGGAATCGATCGAATAGCTGAATCTTCGCTTATCGCGGAACCTTTTTCTCGCTCGCGGATTATTGCGTATAGCCGAGCGGTGACGCACATCGCCCCCAATGTGACGTCGGAGGCATACCGCCGGTTGCCAACTCACATCCCCCTCAGTGAGTTGCATAACCTCAGCCAGTGCCCTTCCCTCGGCACTGGCTGTTTTGCTTCTGAATTCCGGATTTCCAAATGAGCCCTGCCTCGTGTGAGGCCGCCCAGATACGCGGACGCCCTGCCGAAGTTTGCTCCGGCACGGCGTCTGTTTCAGCGAGGAATTGACCCTAAGCGGCCGCCTTGGTCGATTCATTGAAGAACAGTGCCTGGCTGATCAGCGCCTTGACCATTTCGGGGTTGAAAGGCTTCGTCACAAGAAATGTCGGTTCGGGCCTTTCGCCGGTCAGCAGCCGCTCGGGGAAAGCGGTAATGAAAATCACCGGCACGGCACTGGTCTTGAGGATTTCGTTGACCGCGTCGATGCCGGAACTGCCGTCGGCGAGCTGGATATCGGCGAGCACCATTCCCGGTTCGGCCGTCTTGAAGAGAGCGATGGCTTCGTCCTTGGTCCGCGCGATGCCTGTTACGCGATGGCCGAGACTCTCGACCATCTGCTCGATATCAATGGCGATCAGCGGCTCGTCCTCGATGATCATGATGTCGGTCGCCACCTGGCGCGAAATCTCCTGCGAGGCGCGGTCGAGCAGAGAGGTGAGCTTGGCGGTGTCGACGTCGAGAACTTCCGCGGCCTCCTGGGGCGTAAAGCCCTCGACCGAGACGAGGAGGAACGCCTGGCGGGCGACCGGCGACACGGCCCCAAGATTGACGGAGGCGCGCTGCTCCCAGGCAAACGGCGAGACGGGTTCCGGGACGAGCACCGACGAGGAGCCGAAGAGCGAGGTGAAGAGGCGAAACAGCGCGACTCTGTCGCTGCTGGCCTCGGGGAAAATGGAAGTGTCGGCGATCAGCGCTTCGAGCACCGCTGCGACATAGGCGTCCCCGGATGTCTGAGATCCGGTCAAAGCGCGCGAATAGCGGCGCAGATAGGGAAGAAATGGCGCGATGCGGGTGGACAATGTCATGCAGGACTCCCTCAATCCGTGTCTTTTGATCTTTGTTCCGCTGCGGAAACGTGCCGAGGAAAAAAAGGTTCCGGAGTGGAACATTTCATTTTTTCGTCGCGTTATGGGGCAGGCGAAGTTTCTAGGGCGGCAGTCATACGATGAGATATAATTCAGGGGCAGGGCGGACGGTGAGCATGCGTCCGAAGTCTGACGATCCGAATGCGCAGATCGCGGCGAAGCTCAAAGCGCTTTATCTTTCGGTACAGGAGGAGGGAATTCCGGCTCGCTTCCTCGACCTTCTGGAAAAACTTGAGGCCGTGGAACAACGATCCATGCTGGATGGCAAGGAGTGAGCGCCGGAATGTCGGAAAATCAAGAGTTCAAGCGTGAGATGCTTGCGGCGCTGCCGAGCCTCCGCGCTTTCGCCATGTCGCTGATCGGCCGCCACGACCGGGCCGACGATCTCGTGCAGGACACCATCATGAAGGCTTGGGCCAAGCAGGACCACTTCGAGATGGGCACCAACATGAAAGCCTGGCTCTTCACCATCCTGCGCAACGAACTCTATAGCCAGATGCGCAAGCGCGGCCGTGAGATCCAGGATAGCGACGGTCATTTCACGGAAACGCTGGCGCACCATCCGGAGCAATACGGATCGCTCGACCTGCAGGATTTCCGCCGCGCCCTCGACCAATTGCCGCCGGACCAGCGCGAGGCGATCATTCTCGTCGGCGCTTCTGGCTTCTCTTACGAAGAGGCCGCGACGATATGCGGTTGCGCGCTCGGCACGATCAAGAGCCGCGTCAACCGTGCACGCCAGCGCCTCCAGGAGATCCTCCAGATCAAGGGCGAGAACGACTATGGGCCGGACGAGACCTCGGCGCCCATTACTTCGCGTGCCTTCGTGTCCTGACAGACCCTCATCGCCCTCGGCACTTCCTTCCTTATTTCTGCTTTGCTATGCGCGTTTACTCGAAGCAAGGATTGCGGCAGCCTCTGGAATTGTCGCATAATTCCCAATCGGTCTTGCCGGCGGGAGCGGGATTGGAGTTCGGGCCGAATGCACGAGAGGGCAGACGCAATGCTTCCCGCAGTGGCTGACACGCTTGGTTCGCGCGAGCGGCTCAGTGTCCTGCATGCGGCCGCACCGGACATGACGGTCGCCGACAGCGACTTCGAACCGCTGGCCAGGCTCGCCGCCAGTCTGTTCGACGCGCCGATCGCCCTTGTCACGCTCGTCGATCACGAATGGGAATGGTTTAAGGCGGCTGTCGGGACGACGGAAACTCGGGCGCGCACCGAGGAGTCCTTCTGCGCCCATGCGATCGGCGACCGTGGCCCGTTTCTCGTGCTCGACGCGTCGGCCCACCCGGTCTTGCGGCACAATCGAAAGGTCGCGCAAGCACCTTTCTTGCGTTTCTATGCAGGCGCTCCGATCGTTCTCGGAGGGCAGGCGGTGGGCACCGTCTGCGTGCTGGATGGAACACCCCGCGCCGAAATCGCGGCGAAACAGCTCGATGCGTTGCAGGAAATCGCCGACGCGGCTGCGTCGCTCCTCAAGTTGAAGGACGAGGCGCGTCGGCGTGCGCTGAAGGAGGCCGCGCTATCGCGCGAAGAACAGCGGCTCGCCATGGCGCTCGACGCCGCCAATGTCGGCAGCTGGCTCTGGGATATCCGCTCCGGAACCGTGGCGGGCAACGGTGCGATGATGCGCATGTTCGGCCTGCCGCCGGAACGGACCCTGACCGCCAAGGCGGTCTTCGGCGCGATCCATCCGGACGACCGAGGTGCAACCTTCTCGAAGCTCAGGCAGGCGATGGCCGCCAACGAGGAATATGACGGCATGTTCCGGATTCGGGCGAACGGGCGCTGGCTGCTCGGCCGAGGCCGGGTGCACGATCGCGACAGCAGAGGTATGGCGCTGACCTTTCTCGGCATGACCATCGACGTCTCCGAACAGCAGGCGTCCGTGCAGCGGACGAGGCTGCTGCTGAAGGAATTGAACCACCGGGTCAAGAACACGCTGGCAATGCTGCAATCGCTGGCGCGCCAGACCCTTCGTCAGACGAGTGACCCGGCCGAGTTCATGACCGCCTTCGCGGGCCGGCTACAGGCGATCTCCGAGGCGCATGGGCTGCTTTCGGACTACGAATGGGGGACGATCCGCCTTGCGGAGCTGATTTCCAAGCAGCTGAAACCCTATGTCAGCGACTATGCCGAGCAGGTGGAGATCCACAAGGACGAAGTCCTGCTCGGACCGGACCAGGCGGTTGGTCTCGGCCTGGTGCTGCACGAGCTGGCGACCAATGCCGTTAAATACGGGTCGCTCTCCGTACCAAAAGGCAAGATCGTGCTGACGGCGCGCAGCGTCGTCGAGGAAGGCAGTGCCGTGCTGCATTTGACCTGGACGGAAGTCGGCGGACCGCCGGTCCGGGAACCGCGCCGGCGCGGCTTCGGCTCGCTGCTGATCGAGCGGAGCCTCGACAAGATTATCGGCAGTTCCGTAAAGGTCGAGTATCTGCCGGCCGGCGTTACCGCGCTGATCCGCCTGCCGCTCTGAGATAACCGTTGGGCGCGCCGGAAATCAACGGCGGTCGCTGCGCCGCCGCCCTTTGCCGAGCCCCAGCAGGAGTCCTACGGCGATCGCCGTACCGACGCCGATCAGCGGCTGCTTACGCAGGATGCTGGTCGCCGCGGCAAGTGCCAGGTTCGTCTGAAGCAAGGAGCGGCGACGCCGTTCGTCGACGAGACGCCGGTCGCGTGCGTTTCGTACAGCCATGAGCGCGACAATCATCAGGGCGACTGCCAGAAGCGCCACGGCGATCGCCACAGAGGCGATGATTGGCGAATAATACTCGGCGAGAACGAGTGCGATCGCCACGAGGGCGAAAACATAGGCGGTGACGAGAAGCACCGCGACGATCCCCCATAGAGCCGCATTGCGCTTGAAGCGCGAGGCCGCGGCACCGAAATCGACTGCAAGCAAGGCGGTGAGAACGGCGCCTAGGGACTGCATGCCATTGTCTCCCCTTCACAACACGCCGAAAGCGCCGAAGCCCGCTAGCGGCGCAGAAGGGCTGCAGCGATCAGGCCGATTGCCGCTGCGGCGCCGAGCGTGGCGAGCGGATGTTCGCGCACCGCGCGGCGGACCTGTTTTTCCGTGTCCGCATAGCGGCCGCGCAGATCCGACAGCAGCTCCTCACCGCTCTCCAGCAGGTCCTGCAACTCCGATTCGGCTTGCTTGCGGGTGCTGCGCGCTTTAGCTTTGGCTTCTCGCGAGGCCGCCACACCCCGATCGGCGATCAGCGCCATCAGTTGCGCAACGTCTTCCCGAAGATCATGAAGCTGGTCCTCGATCGATGTATCGACCGCACCGCCGTTGCGCTTCCTGCTGCCTGAACCTGAAAAGAGACCCGTGGCCATCCTGTCGCTCCCTTCGCTTCGCTGCGATGCCGGCTGAAGGCCGGCGCATTCTCGGCGGCGCACCGGACGTGGCACGCCGGGGATCAACGCATGAGGGAGGAATTTGTTTCGATAAATCTTGACGTTGCTCTCAGCGCCGAGGTCAAAGCGATGCCGTTTGCGGCAGAACGAAGGGGACATCGCGTGCCGGCGCGATGCCGACCCGCATCCGGCATCCGAAGACCGCTTCCATGGTCTCGTCGGTGAGGACCTCCTTCGGGGCGCCGAGGGCGCGGATGCGGCCGGCCTTCATCATCACCATCTGGTCGGCAAACATTGCGGTCAGGTTGAGGTCGTGCATCACCGCGATGACGCCGCCGCCGCCCTCGCAGAATTGGCGCGCCAGCTGCATGATGGTCAGCTGGTGGCGGATGTCGAGGCTCGAGACCGGCTCGTCGAGCAGGAGGTAACGAGGCTCGCCGTCGCCGACCGGCGCGGCGATCTGGCAAAGCACGCGGGCAAGCTGGACGCGCTGCTGCTCGCCGCCCGAAAGCTCCTCGTAAAGGCGGCCGGAAAAGCCGGCGAGGTCGACGGCTTCCAGCGCCTCATCGACGGTGCGGCCACTGCCGGCGATATCGGCACCGCCGGTTGACAGACCCAGACCAACGATCTCCCGGACCGTGAACGGAAAGGAGATGACCGTCGATTGCGGCAGGACGCCTCTTTTCAGGGCGAGTTCAAAGGGCTTCAGCTGGGCGATGTCATGATTGTTGATGGTCACCTTGCCCTTGGACAGGTGCAGCTCGCCGGAGATCGCCTTCAAGGTCGTCGTCTTGCCGGAGCCGTTCGGACCGACGATCGCCGTCATTCTCCCCGGAACGGCTTCGAACGAGACGCCGTGGAGCACGGGCCGGCCGGCGAGGCGGGCGGAGAGATCGGAGGCGCGGATCATCTTAGGTCAAAGTCCCATGTTCGAGCGCCCGCGGAGCAGAACCCACAGGAAGAACGGCGCCCCGACGAAGGCGGTGATGATGCCGATCGGCAGTTCGGCGGGGGAAACGATGGTGCGGGCCAGCATGTCGGCGAAGATCAGCATGGTGCCGCCGAGCAGAGCCGAAGCTGGCAGAAGGTAGCGGTGATCCGGGCCGATGACGAGCCGCAGCAGATGCGGCACGACGATGCCGACAAAGCCGATACCGCCGCTGACCGCCACAGATGCGCCGGTCGCCGCGGCGACGCTCAAAATGGCGATGTTCTTGAGGCGCTGCACTGGCACGCCCATGTGGAAGGCGGCCGCCTCGCCGAGGGTGATCGCGTTGAGGCCTCTCGCCAGGAAGGGGACGACACAGAGCGACAGGAGGATGATCGGCCCGGCGGTAAGGATTTTCGTCCAATTGGCGCCGGCCAGCGAACCAAGCCCCCAGAAGGTGAGATCGCGGAGCTGCTTGTCGTCGGCGACGAAGACGAGCACGCCCGTTACCGCGCTGGCGAGTGCGCCGAGCGCAATCCCGGCAAGCAGCATCGTCGCCACGGAGGTCTGACCGCTGCGTGTGGCGATGCGATAGAGGAGCATGGTCGTCGCAAGGCCGCCGCAAAAGGCGCCAAGCGGCAGCGCATAGAAGCCGAAGAGCGCAAAGACCGGCCCGAAGGTGGTGCTGCCAAGGACGATAAGCAGGACGGCGCCGAGGCTCGCCCCGGACGACACGCCGACCAGACCGGGGTCGGCCAGTGGATTGCGGAACAGTCCCTGCATGACGACGCCGGAAACGGCGAGCGCGGCGCCGACCAGCATGCCGAGCACGGCGCGCGGCAGGCGGATATCGAGGATGATGATGCGATCGCGCATGCTCAGGGCCTGGTCGCCGGACGCGCCACCGGCGAGCCATCGCAGGACATTGCCAAGCGAAGCGTCGGCGGCTCCCGTCATGATCGAGGTCGCGAAGGTCGCGGCGGCAAGCGCTGCGAGGGCGGCAATAAGTGTGCGCGCCAGACCGGAACGGTCGCCCTTCCGCCACGCATGCACGATCCTTGCAGCCAAGGCAGGCCCCCGCGCGCCGTCCATCGCCTCACTGCGAGGCATTGGTCTTCTTTCCATAGATTGCGGTGTTCAGTTCCCGGATCGCGCTTGCGGTGCGCGGGCCGAAACCGAGCAGATGCAAGCCATCCATGCGGACCAGTGCCTTGCTTTTCGCCGCCGGCGTCAGGCTGAGGGCGGGAAGGGCGAAGAGTTGGTCGGCACTCATCCCATGGGCGCCGCCCCGATCCATCATCAGAATGACGTCCGGCTTCGCCTCGACGATCGCCTCGTCGGTCAGTGGCTTGTAGCCGGGGAACTTCCCGGCGGCATTGACGGCGCCGGCAAGCTCGATGATGCCGCTTGCGGCCGTGCCGGTGCCCGATGCCATGATCTTGCCGTCCTGGGTGCTGAGGATGAAGAGAACCCGCTTGCGCTCGCTTTCCGGGCGTGCGGCGCTGTCGGCGAGTGCGGCGTCCAGATCCTGCTCGACGGATTTCACGAGCGCTTCGGCCTTGTCAGGCACGCCGAGAAAGGCGCCGACGGCGCGTATCTTGGCAAGAATGCCCGCCTCGTCATAGGTCTCGCCAATCGTCGTGAAGGGAATGTTCGCCTGCTTCAGCACGGAAAGCGCCTCGGGCGGGCCACTGCCTTCGATGGCGACGATCGCCGCCGGGTTGACGGCGATTATGCCTTCCGGCGCCAGCTGCCGCATGTAGCCGACATTGGGGAGCTTCGCCGCCGCCTCTGGATAGGTGCTGGTCGAGTCGCGGCCGACGAGCCGGTTTTCCTCGCCCAGCGCATAGATGATCTCGGTGACCGCTCCGCCGATCGAAACGATCCGGGACGTGTCCGGCTTCTCGACCGTCTCGGCCATTGCGGGGCTCACAAGGGACGAGGAGACGGGGGCGAGCGCCGGCAGCAGGAAGGGTGTCGAGAGCGCAAAGGCGGCGAGCGCCAATTCCCAGCGGCGAAGGCGGCGGAAGTCGAAGCGGTGCATGCCTTGTCTCCTCAGGCTGCGACGATGCTGTCGAGGCGCGGCAGGTTCTCGACCAGGCTGCGCCATTCCGGTCTTTCGCCAAAGCCTTCCTTCCGCTTGCCGAAGAACTGAATGACCATTTCGGCCTTGGCATCGAGGGCTTCGAGCGAGGTTACATGGCCGTCCGACGTCGGCTTGCGCACCGCCCAAAGCTCGGCGATGTGATCCGCGCGCAGATGCAGGTGGAAGGCCGGATCCATGACGTTGAGCCACGGGCCCATGGAGGCGATATTCTTGACCGGGCCGGAGTGGATCTGGATGACGCCGCGATTGCCGACGAAGCACATGATGGGCAGCTCGGTCTCGGCACTGCCCCGCATCATCGTCTCGATGCCCCGCGCGTCGAGCTGCCAGGCCAGATCGTCGCCGACTGCATGCAAGGCTTGGCGCCGGCCGATTTTCAGATTGCGCAACATGCCGTGGAACTGATGGGTGTCGGTCAGCTTCGTCCAGTGCTCACGCAGCGCCTGGGTGTCGACGGTGGCGGACGCGTCGTCGCCCGCCGCGGCGCCGGATTCGGCAACAAATTGCTGCGACTGATCTTCGAGGCGGAAGTCCGCGACGATCCTGTCATAGGCTTCAAGATCAGACGTCGGGCGCAGGTGAACCTTGTGAACCGCATTCCCCCATTTGTCGAAGAACTGCAGGCTGCGGCGGATCTCGCCCTTGGCATCGGTCTTCGTGACGGCGAAGCCGTGCGCCCAGGCGGACGGGAAGACCCGCAGATCGATTTCCGATCCGAGAACCAGGCTCGCAGACGGACCTGTCTTGACGTTCTCGTAGATGCCGATTTTCTCGTGGACAGCGGATTCGTTGCGGGTGAGCGCCATGACCTCGCCCAGCTCCCTGGCGCGGCCCAGGAAACGATTGGCGTCGGCATCGATGCGGCTTGCCGTCAGGCCGCATTCCGCGGCGACGAGGGCGGCTTCGGAAATGCCGAGCTGGGCGGCTATGTCGCGCTCGCGCATCGTCGGGTTCGCCGCGCGGTAGGCGCGAATCTCGGAGGGAGTGGGGCGCGTGCTGTCGATCATCGTTGTCTCGCTATTTATTCAGAATCAGCTTGCCCTGCCGGGTGATCCGCATCCGGTAGATCGCGCCGTCATGGGAAATCAGGATCTCGCTGGCGCCGCGGAAGAGCTCGTGGCTTTCCACAATCGGCTGCGAGCGGGTGGTCGCGCTCGGCGCCGGCGAGGAGAGGGGGGTATCGGTGTCGTTCGGTGTCACAGTTTCGGCCAGTTCACGAGGGTGGAAGCGGGTCGATGTCCCCTGTTCGCTCGTGCATTTCCAATTAGTATCTTGACTGCATTACTCATATTTCATTAAGGACGCAATACCGGATACTCACAGTCAAGTTTAGTTGAACGCCTCCGTCGTCTGGCTCAAGGCGGCCCGGATGCGGAGCATGGGTGGTGTTAATGATGGTCTGTCTTTCCCGTTTCGCTTCCTCGACCGCAGCGATGATCCTGTCGATCGCCGGGACGGCCGTGGCACAGGAGCCAACGGCCGTCGGCGGGCTGACGGTCGAGCTCAACGAGGTCGCGCCTTCCGAGAAGGGGTGCAAGCTGACCTTCGTCGCCGGCAACGGCCTGCAGCAATCGCTTTCCAAGGTCTCGTTCGAGTTCGTCCTCTTCGATCAGAAGGGCCTGGTCGAACGCATGGCCGTTCTCGATTTTCGCGACCTGCCTGCCGGCAAGACGAAGGTCCGTCAGTTCGACCTGCCGGGGACGAAATGCGAGGCGGTGAAGAGCCTGCTGATCAACGATGCACCGGCCTGTGTCGGTGAGGGCATCGACAAGGGCGCCTGCATGACGGGGCTCCAGACCGGCTCGAAGTCGGCAGTCGAACTCAAGGGCTGATTGCCCGATCACTGAGGTGCCGTTGGAAGGCAGACTTGGATGAAGCACATCGTGAAATGGACGGGCGCGGTCGGCCTCTCTCTGTTGGCGCATGCCGGCGGAGCGATGCTGCTGGAGCCTAGCAAAGACGACTTCCAGATGGCCGGCGGGGCGGCGACCGAAGTTACGCTGCTCGGCAACGCCTTCGAGGAGACGCTGCAAGCCGGCGACCTCTCGGACGTCGTAGAACCCACCGAAGACACGCCCGAGGAGGTGCAGCCGAGCGAGGTCCAGCCGACGGAGGAGATGGCGGAAGAGATCCCGCCGGCAATGCCAGAGAGCGTCTCCGAGCAGCCGACCGACATTGCGCCGACGGAGGCGGACGTCATCCTGCCGGCAGATCAAATGCCGGTGACCGAGGTCGCCGAGGCGCCGGTCACGGCCACTGTCGCGCCTGTGGAAACCGTGGTTCCGGAACAGAAGCCGGAGCCGGAAAAAATCGAAGAGAAGGTCGAGAAGCCGGAACCGAAGAAGGAGCCGGTGAAGAAGAAAAAAATCGTGCGCAAGAAGGCCGGCGAGCGCGGGGAGCAGGCGAATTCGCAGAGCAAGGGCCAGGCGGACGGCGTGGAGAATGCAAATGCGACCGCGGCCACCGGCGCGAGACAGAGTTCAGTGGCCCGGGAAGCGGGCAATGCCGCAGTCGACAACTACAAGGGGAAGGTCCAGCGCAAGCTGAACAGGGCCATGCGCTATCCGGCCGAAGCCAAGCGCCAAGGGCTGCGCGGCGTCGCGCAGGTGCGCTTTACCGTCACCTCCAGTGGCGGGCTCGCCGGCGTCAGTCTGGCAAGAAGCACGGGGTCGCCGATTCTCGACCAAGCTGCACTTGACACCGTGCGACGCGCCGCACCCTTTCCGGCTATTCCTGCCGCGGCCCGACGTGACAGCTGGCAGTTCACCGTCCCCGTTGAATTCAAACGATAATTCCCCTGGGCACCACGCCGCAGAGGGCTTCGGCAGGCCGAAATTTAATATGATTACTGTACTATGTTTATACTTTACTCAAACAATCAAGTTTTATAAGTTGCCGCCGTCGCACAACCGAGCGGTGTGCCGAACGAATATTTGATGGCGGTCAGCGGAAGGTCCGCACGTCGCCCACAGAACGGAGAAAACGGATGCGCGGCAAGCGGCACCAGAACACAGGCAAGGGCGGCAAGGGAAAGGCGAGGGAGGAAACGCCTGCTGTGCAGCCGAACGGCGGCAAGGCAACGCTGGAGGGGCGGAGCTTCCTCTATGTCGGCGGCCGCGATTGCCAGGTCGCCCATTTGCGGGAGATCGCCAGTTCCTATGGCGCGGAACTCATCCATCACGACGGCGGTTTACGAGAGGCGGTATCGCGCATCGACCGGGTCCTTCCCTCGGTCGACTGCGTCTTCTGCCCCATCGACTGCATCAGCCACGATGCGTGTCTGCGCGTGAAGACCGGCTGCAAGAAGTGGGGCAAGGCCTTCGTGCCGCTGCGCAACGGCTCGAAATCGAGCCTGGAGCGGGCCCTTCAGGACCTGTCCGCCAGCGGCGACAACTGAACCTTTGATGAAAGCGACGGCGCATTTCACAGCCTGATGCGGTCACTCGGAGTATCGATGATGAACGACGAACGTCCCGATCAAATGATGATGATCGGTCTTCACAAGCTAGCCTCGCAGCTCGGCGATGGTCTGGTGCCGGAGCTCTATGAAGTCCTGACGCGCCGCTCGCGCATGCTGGAGGACAACCCCAATGTGGCGGAATTTCCGGCCTGGCAGACCCGCCCTCCGGCCCGTGAACCGTTCGGGCTTGAACCATCGTCGAGCGCCGTTATCCTGCCGTTCCCGCGGAGCGAAGCCGGAGTCCCGGAAAAGAAGGCACGCGAAAGGTAGCCCCACGTTTGTCGCCATGAACCGTTTCCACGTCGCCATCGGTCAGGAAGAGGCATTCGAGGCCGTCTGGAAGGCACGGGATTCAAGCCTTTCGGACATGCCGGGCTTCATCAACTTCCATCTCTTGCGCGGCGAGAGCGTGCCGGAAGAGGGCTACACGCCGTTCATCTCGAAATCGAATTGGGAAAGCAGGGACGCCTTCGTCGCCTGGACGAAATCGGAAAACTTCCGGGCCGCGCACCGCAATGCCACCGACAATCGGGCCATGTATCTGGGGCCGCCGAAGTTCGAAGGATATACGGTTGTCGAGGGCGCCTGAGCGTCTCTAATCGGCTTTGCGAGGCAGCAGCGCTCCGAGCGCCACTGCGAGCCATCCGGCCATCATCGTCACGCCGCCGAGCGGCGCCGACATTGGAAAAAGACCGTGGCCGGCGAAATGGCGCATGGTGAGGTCGGCGGCAAAAAGGGCTGTGCCGAGCGCGAGCAACAGCGCAGCAATCGCCGCCGTCCGGAAGTGCGACCATCCGGCATGAAGCGCGACCAGTGCCGGCGCATGGGCGAGGCACATGGCGGAGGCGCCGCCGATCAGCCGCGGATCTGTACCGTGCGAGGCGGCTGCAGCGGCGGCGACGCCGAAAACCCCCATCAGCCCGGCGATGAAAAGCACGCTTCCACGCATTCCGCGGTTCGGCATTAGACGTTCATTTCTTGTTCTGCATGTGATGGGCGAGCCGGGTGATCGGCTCGAGGATGATGTCGCGGAGCTGCGGGTGGGGGACGGTCTCCTCGAGAGCGCGGGTGAAGCAGAGTAGCCACTCGTCGCGTTCGGCCGGACCGATTTCGGCGATGAAATGCCGCCGGCGCAGCATCGGATGGCCGCGCTTCTCGACATAGATCGGCGGCCCGCCGAGCCAGCCGGTCAGATACTCGTAAAACTTTTCCTCGCTGCCGGAGAGGTCCGGCGGATGCACGGCGCGGCATCGAGCCGCCTCCGGCAGGCTGCCCATCAGCGCATAGAACCGACGCGTCAGGGCGCGAACCGCGGCATCGCCGCCGATCGCCTCGTAGAGCGTCGTGGTTTTCGTTTCCGTCATGAGCGTATCCTTGTCCGACTTCGTATCGCGGCGCCGCCCCGCGCACAACATCCACACGTACCTTGCGGCGTTTCATCGCGTTGCCTCCCCTCGGTTGACAAAACCGTCCAGACGGTATCTTTATGGAGCATGACGAGCGCCTATCAGAGAAAGAAGCAGCCGGAGCGGGTTCGCCAGCAATTGCTGGATGTCGCGGCGCGGCTGTCGTTCGAAGAGGGGATCGCCGCCGTGACGCTCGATAAAGTGTCTCAGGCGGCTGGCGTCAGCAAGGGTGGGCTGCTGCACCACTTCCCCAACAAACTCGCCTTGCTGGACGGCCTGTTCGACGAACTGGTGGCTCGTTTCGACCGGGCGATCGAGGCGGCAATGGCCGATGATTCGGTGGACCGGGGACGTTTCACCCGCGCCTATCTCACTGTCTGTTTTGCGTTGGAAGAGGAAGGCAAGGACTGGCAGGTGCTGGCGATCGCTCTGCTGGCGGAGCCGCATCTGAAGGCGCGCTGGCGGGAATGGGTCGAGAGACGGTCGGCCGAGTTCGCCGCGACAGACAGCTCGCAGGATTGTCTTCTTGCCCGCTTCGCCGCTGACGGCGTCTGGCTGGCGGATCTCCTAGAGAGCCACGCCATCGAAGCATCCACGCGGGCGGCGCTGCTCCGGAAGCTCAAGGCGCTTTCGTTGCAGTGAGGCCGCCCGGACGGGCTGACTTTTTTACACCAATCGATCGGAGACGTGCCGTGAACCCCGCAATGCTCTACACCGTCCTGGTAATCGCCATTGTCTTCGAAGTGCTCGGCACTTCGGCCATGCAGGCGGCGCAACATTTCACGCGGCTGGCGCCGACCGTGCTGATGGTGGTTTGCTATGCCGTCGCCTTCTTCTTCCTGTCCTACACGCTGCGCTATATTCCCGTCGGGATCGCCTATGCGCTGTGGAGCGGCCTCGGCATCGTGTTGATTTCGGTGGTCGGCTACATCACCTTCGGCCAGAAGCTCGACCTGGCGGCGATCCTCGGCCTGGCGCTGATCATCGCCGGCGTGCTGGTGCTCAATCTCTTCTCGAAGTCGACCTTTCACTGACGCCGTTGCCATCGCTTTGGCGGAGCGCTTCGCCCTACGGTGCGACGGTCGAACCAACGGTGTTTTCCACCGATTGGCCGAAGCGTCGCAGTTGCGCGTTGTAATTTTGTCGGGTGCGCGGATCGAAGATCATGATCGGCGTCGAGACGGCGACGCTTGCGGCGCTGCCGACGGTCTGGGCAGTGCCGAGCGCAACGGCGCCAACCCGTTCGCCGAGGCCGACATCGGAATCCGTCACGGTCTGGCCGGCAATCAGCCGGTTGCCGAGCAGCCGCACCACCTCCGGACTTTCGGCGAATTTGCCGTGGTTGAGGCGGTCGCCGCCCTTGAGGGCCGTCAGGTCGAGCACCGTGATGCCCGCCCGCTCTAGCTGGCTGCGATAGGGTTCCACTGAGGGATCGATCTGCCCGAGCCGGTCGATATTACCGGAAATCCGCCGCGAAACGGTCAGTGCCCGGTCGTCGCGGGAGACGAAGAGGGTGAATTTCGGCCGCGACTTGCCCATGGCCTGCATTTGCTTGGTGAAGACATCGACGTCGAGATCGGGCGAGGCGAGAATGACGTCGGTGATCTTGGGGGCGACGCGGCCGTCGCGGATCGCCATCTGCCGGAGCGCCTCGACGGTGAGCCACGACCCCATCGAGTGGGCCATCAGTGTGATCTCGCCGACGGAAGGGTTCTTCGAGGCTCGCTGCAGCAGCTCTTCCAGCGCGTCGCGCGAATAGTTGGTGCTTTCCTTGTCGTAGTTATAGTCGAAGATGCTGGCGCGCGACGGCCACGTGAAGATGACCGGCGCGACATCGGCGCCGGAATCGTGAACGATCTGGGCGTAGCGGTAGACGGCGTCCTCGAAGCGGTTGTTGAAGCCGTGGACGAAGATCAGCACGCGTCGGCTCTTCGGCAGATGGCCGTGAAGCCAGGCCTGCGTCTCCGCCCCGGGCTCCAGCGGTTTGACGCTGACGGTGGAGAAATCGCGGCTCGGATCGGCTGGCAATCTCTTCGGCCATTGGACCTGGCCGACCTTGCGGTTCTTCTCCGGGGGAATCGAGACGACGATTTCGGTCAGCGAGAGCTCCGGGGCGCGTTCGCCGGTGAAGAGGATGCCAGGATCATTCGACTGGGCGCGGGTGGTCGCCACGAGCAGGTCCACCTGCGAGGCCCCGGCGGCGGTGCCGGAGGGAGCAAGGACGCCGACCGGGCGCCCGCCACAGCCGGCAAGGCAGAATATCAGCCCCAGGAAGAGCAGGACGCGGTTCATCCGCGCAGCCAGGTTTGCATCAGCGATCGACGGCACCCTGAGCCCCCTCATGAGCACAACTCGCACCGGCCGTCATGACCGGCGACTATCGGACAGCGTCCCCTTCTTCATCGAACCAATGGCAGATTTTTGTTTGTCGCGACACCCCGCCCGACATTTTTCTGATCGCCCCGACTTGCCACCGCTCGGTTCCATTGCGGCGTTCATGCAAGTTTTCGCTACAAAGCGCGGGCAGGAAATCCCCCGGATATTCATTGAAATGGCGGATGTCTTTCAATAGCATCGAGCCTATCCTGACCGGGTGCGGCGATAGCGGATGATCCATCCGATCTCCCTGAAATACCAAAGGAATAGAGGGAATGCAGGCGGTTTTCGACGGCCATAACGATGTGCTTTTGCGCCTCTGGCAGCACGCGCGCGGCGGGAGCGACCCGGTAGCCGAATTCATCGAAGGAACCGACAAGGGCCACATCGACGTGCCGCGTGCCCGGGCCGGGGGCCTCGCCGGCGGCCTATGCGCCATCTACATTCCATCGGGCGATCTGGTGCTCAGAACCCCCGACAGGAACGGCCACTATGTGACGCCGATGTCCGTGCCGCTCGACCGAATGCCGTCGCTCGCAACGGCGATCGAGCTTGCCGACGTCGCCATGAGACTCGACCGCGCGGGCGCCTGGCGGCTCTGCCGCTCGACCGCCGAGATCCGCAAGGCAATGGCAGACGGCATCTTTGCGGCCGTCCTGCATATGGAAGGCTGCGAGGCGATCGGGCCGGATCTCGCCGCACTCGAGACCTTCCATGCGGCCGGCTTGCGGTCGCTCGGACCGGTCTGGAGCCGCCACAATGTCTTCGGCCATGGCGTGCCCTTCGCCTATCCCTCGTCGCCGGACACGGGGCCGGGTCTCACGGAGGCTGGGTTTGAGCTCATACGGTCCTGCAACCGGCTCGGCATCCTGGTCGATCTCGCCCATATCACCGAGAAAGGTTTCTGGGACGTGGCGGAGACCACCGATCAGCCGCTCGTCGCCAGCCATTCCAATGCCCACGCGCTGACGCCGGTCGCCCGCAACCTGACCGATAGGCAGTTCGATGCCATCCGCGAGAGCCGCGGCCTAGTCGGCCTCAACTATGCGACGACCATGCTGCGCGCCGACGGGCAGGAAAATGCGGCCACGCCGCTTTCCGACATGGTGCGCCACATCGACTATATGGTGGAGCGTGTCGGTATCGATTGCGTCGCGCTCGGATCGGACTTCGACGGCGCGACGATACCCGAGGAAATCGCCGATGCTGCAGGCAATCAGAAGCTCGTTGCCGCGCTCAAGAGCGCCGGATATGGTGACCGCGAGCTCGAAAAAATATGCCGCGGCAACTGGCTTAGAGTTCTGGGACAGGCTTGGCACGAGGCTGCCTGAACCCATGAAGAAGAGCCCGGAAAGGGCTAGATAGAGGGAAGCGCAAAATGATGCATAAGCTCAATGGACGTCTTCGACTTCTGACTGCTTCCGCGGGGCTTGCGCTCGCGCTGGGTGCCGCCCTGCCGGCATTTGCCGAAACGCCGAAGGACACGCTGGTCGAGGGGTTCGCCTTCGATGACATCATCACCATGGATCCGGGCGAAGCCTTCGAGCTTTCGACCGCGGAAGTGACCAGCAACACCTACAGCCTGCTCGTCCGTCTCGACCTCAACGATACGTCCAAGGTGGTCGGCGACCTTGCGGAAAGCTGGACCGTTTCCGATGACGGCCTCACCTATACGTTCAAGCTGAAGCAGGGCATGAAGTTTGCGTCGGGAAATCCGATCACCGCCGAGGATGTCGCCTATTCCTTCGAGCGAGCCGTCAAGCTCGACAAGAGCCCGGCCTTCATCCTCACCCAGTTCGGCCTCAGCGGAGACAACGTCACGGAGAAGGCCAAGGCGGCGGATGAGCATACCTTCGTCTTCACCGTCGACCAGCCCTACGCACCGAGCTTCGTCTTGAACTGCCTGACCGCGACCGTCGCCTCGGTCGTCGACAAGAAGCTGGTGCTCGAACACGTCAAGTCCGTCGAACCGACCAAGGACTACAAGTACGACAACGATTTCGGCAATGAATGGCTGAAAACCGGCTACGCGGGCTCGGGCCCCTTCAAACTGCGCGAATGGCGGGCCAACGAAGTGGTCGTGCTGGAGCGTAACGACAATTACTACGGCGAGCCGGCCAAGCTCGCCCGGGTCATCTACCGGCACATGAAGGAAAGCTCCGGCCAGCGGCTGGCGCTCGAGGCCGGCGATATCGACGTTGCCCGCAATCTGGAGCCGGGCGACTACGAGGCGGTCGGGAAGAACGCCGATCTGGCGACGACCAGCGCGCCTAAGGGCACGGTCTATTACATCAGCCTCAACGAGAAGAACGAGACGCTCGCAAAGCCCGAGGTGCAGAAGGCCTTCAAATATCTGGTCGACTACGACGCGATCGGCGCCACGCTGATCAAGGGAATCGGCGAGATCCACCAGAGCTTCCTGCCGAAAGACGTGCTCGGTGCTCTGAACGAGAACCCCTATACATTCGACGTCGCCAAGGCGAAGGAACTGCTGGCCAAAGCCGGCTATCCGGACGGCTTCACCGTCACCATGGACGTGCGCAATACCCAGCCGGTCACCGGCATTGCCGAATCCTTCCAGCAGACGCTGGGGCAGGCCGGCGTCAAGCTCGAGATCATTCCGGGTGACGGTAAGCAGACGTTGACGAAGTACCGCGCCCGCAATCACGACATGTATATCGGCCAGTGGGGCATGGATTATTTCGATCCGCATTCAAATGCCGATACGTTCACCAACAATCCGGACAATTCCGATGCGGGTACGAACAAGACGCTCGCCTGGCGCAATGCCTGGGACGTTCCGGAACTGAGCAAGAAGACCAAGGAAGCACTCCTTGAGCGCGACAGCGCCAAGCGTGCGGAGATCTACAAGGAACTGCAGAAGAGCGTTCTCGACGACAGCCCCTTCGTAATCATCTTCCAGCAGACGGAGGTCGCCGGTCTTCGGGGTAACTTGAAGGGCTTCAAGCTCGGTCCGAGCTTCGACACCAACTACGTCTGGAACGTCTCCAAGGAATAGTCGAGAGGACCATTCCCTTGAGCATGAGCGATACAGTGCGAATGAGCGGGCGCCGGCGCGCCCGTTCCCGCAAGGCCGTTGCCACGGTGCTGCAGTTTGTCGTCGTCGTGGCGACCACCTATCTCGGTCTTCTTGCCGTCACCTTCTTCATCGGCCGCGTCATCCCGATCGACCCGGCGCTGGCTGTTCTCGGCGACCGGGCGCCGCAGCACCTGGTCGAACGGACCCGCGAGGCGATGGGCCTCAACCTGCCCCTCTACCAGCAGTTCCTTCTTTACTGCCGGCAGGCGCTCTCGGGCGATTTCGGCGTGTCGGTGCTGACAACCAATCCGGTGATGACCGACATCCGCCGCGTCTTCCCGGCGACGATCGAGCTTGCGACGCTTGGAACGCTGATCGGCGCCGCGATCGGCGTTCCTCTTGGTGTCCTTGCCGCCGTCAAACGCGGCAGCATTGCCGACCAGATCGTCCGCGTCATCGGGCTTGTTGGCTATTCCGTGCCAATCTTCTGGCTGGCGCTGCTCGCACTCCTGGTCTTCTACGCGCGGCTGAAATGGGTCGCCTATCCCGGCCGTGTCGACGTGGTCTACGAATATACGTTCTCGCCGATCACCGGCCTCTATCTCGTCGATGCGCTCTGGCAGCGGCAATGGGATGTGCTGCGCGACGTCTTCCGGCACATCATCCTGCCGGCCTCGCTGCTCGGCTATTTTTCGCTCGCTTATATCAGCCGGATGACCCGCAGCTTCATGCTGAACGAGCTGCAGCAGGAGTATATTGTCGCGGCTCGGGCCAAGGGGCTTTCCGAGGCACGGATCATCTGGGGCCATGCGCTGCGCAATGCCGCCGTGCCCCTCGTCACGGTGATCGCGCTTTCCTATGCCAGCCTGCTCGAGGGGTCGGTGCTGACCGAGACCGTCTTCGCCTGGCCGGGGCTCGGCCTCTACATCACCAATTCGCTGCAGAATGCCGACATGAACGCCGTTCTCGGCGGCACGATCATCATCGGTTCGGTCTTCATCGGCATCAATCTCCTGTCCGATCTGCTTTACCGGACGCTTGACCCGAGGACGCGCGCCCGATGAGCCTTGCCACGCAAACTCGCCCGTTGATGCGCCGCGAATGGCTGCTTTCCGACCGGCCGCAGTCGCGGCTGCAGGCGCGCCTCGGCCGCGCCTACATGACCTGGCGCCGCTTCTCGGCGAACCGCCTCGCGGTGGTCGGCCTGCTCATTCTCCTGGGCCTCTGCATCGTCGCCGCATTCGCCGATCTCCTCGCGCCGCATTCCCCGGTCATCGGCAATCTCGCCGGCGCGCGGCTGCTGCCGCCGGGCAGCGAGGGTTATCTGCTTGGCACCGACGACCAGGGCCGGGACATCCTGTCGCGGCTGATCTACGGTTCGCGGCTGACGCTCGCCGTCGTGGTGCTCGTCGCGATCATCGCCGCACCGGTCGGCCTGGTCGTCGGCGCCGCCGCTGGCTATGCCGGCGGCTGGATCGATGCGATCCTGATGCGCATCACCGACATTTTCCTCGCCTTTCCGAAGCTCGTACTGGCGCTCGCATTCGTCGCGGCGCTTGGCCCCGGCATCGAAAACGCCGTCATCGCCATCGCGATCACCTCCTGGCCCCCCTATGCGCGCATTGCCCGTGCCGAGACGCTGACGCTGCGCAATTCCGACTATATCGCCGCCGTCCGGCTGATGGGCGCCTCGCCGACGCGCATCGTCTTGCGTCACGTGATGCCTATGTGCATGTCGTCGCTGATCGTCCGCGTAACCCTCGACATGGCCGGCATCATCCTGACGGCGGCGGGCCTCGGCTTCCTTGGCCTCGGCGCCCAGCCGCCGCTTCCCGAATGGGGTGCGATGATCGCTTCCGGCCGCCGCTTCATCCTCGACCAGTGGTGGGTCGCCACCATGCCGGGCATCGCCATCCTCGTCGTCAGCCTCGGCTTCAACCTTCTCGGCGACGGCCTGCGCGACGCGCTCGATCCGCGGGAGAGCGGGCAATGAGCGCCTTGCTGACTGTCGAAGACCTTCGCGTCCGGTTCCCGACCCGCACCGGTGTCGTCGAGGCGGTGCGCGGGGTCTCCTTCACGCTCGCACGCGAGCGCCTCGGCATCGTCGGCGAGAGCGGCTCCGGCAAATCGCAGACGGGCAGGGCGATCATGGGCCTTACGCCGCCGCATGCGGAAGTCACGGCGAAGCGGCTCGCCTTCGACGGTATCGACCTCCTCTCGGCGCCGCCGAAGCTTCGGCGCGATCTTCGCGGCAAGCGCATCGCCATGATCCTGCAGGATCCGAAATACTCGCTGAACCCGGTGATGAGCATCGGCCGGCAGATCGTCGAGACACTGCAACGCCACGAGAAGGTCGGCCGTGCGGAGGCGCGCAAGCGGGCACTCGACATGCTGGCGGCGGTGCAGATCCGCGATCCCGCCCGCGTCTTCGACCTTTATCCGCACGAGGTCTCTGGCGGCATGGGCCAGCGGGCGATGATCGCCATGATGCTCGTCGCCGGCCCGGAATTGCTGATTGCCGACGAGCCGACCTCGGCGCTCGACGTCACCGTGCAGCTTGAAGTGCTGTCGATTCTCGACCGGCTTGTGGCCGAGCGCGGCATGGGGCTGATCTTCGTCTCGCACGATTTGAGGCTGGTTTCGTCCTTCTGCGACCGGGTGCTCGTCATGTATGCCGGCAAAATCGTCGAGGAGATCGCCGCGTCCGACCTAGGCAACGCCAAGCATCCCTATACTCAGGGCCTTTTGAACTGCATGCCGGCGATCGGTACCGACCGCCATCCCTTGCCGGTTCTCGACCGCAAGCCGGAGTGGGCGCTATGACCGCGGCCGTCTCCGTCGAAGGCCTCAGCGTCGTCTATGACGATTTCCGAGCGCTCGACACCGCCAGCGTCGACGTGGAGGCCGGCGAATCCTTCGGGCTTGTCGGCGAGTCCGGCTCGGGAAAGTCGACGCTGCTGAGGGCAATCGCCGGGCTCGCGCCGGTCAGCGCAGGCACGATCCGCGTCGAGGGGCGCGAGCTTCGCGGCGCGCGCCGCGACAAGGCGTTCTACCGCGCCGTCCAGATGGTCTTTCAGGACCCCTACGGTTCGCTGCATCCGCGCCAGACCATCGACCGGCAGCTGGTGGAGCCGTTGGCGATCCACGGCATCGGTGACGGCGAACGCCGCATCCTGAAGGCGCTCGACGAAGTGGGCCTCGGCTCCGGCTTCCGCTTCCGCTACCCGCATCAGCTCTCCGGCGGCCAGCGCCAGCGCGTCGCCATCGCCCGGGCGCTGATCCTCGAGCCCTCGATCCTGCTGCTCGACGAGCCGACGTCGGCGCTCGATGCGTCGGTCCAGGCCGAGGTGCTGAACCTGCTCGAACAGGTGCGCCGCGACCGCAAGCTGACCTTCATCATGGTCAGCCACGACCTCGGCGTCGTCACCCATATGTGCGAGCGGCTGGCGGTGATGCAGGGCGGCCGTGTGGTCGAGCGGCTGACGTCAGCGGACCTCGTCGCCGGCCGCATTGCCGAGGACTATACGCGCAACCTGATGGTGGCGAGCAAGGGGTTTCGACGGAAGACGGCGTAAACTTCCGGTTGGCGATCCTCAGATACAGTAAAGCGGCGTCTCTGAGCTGCCGAGGCTAGAACCCCCCTCTGCCCTGCCGGGCATCTCCCCCACAAGGGTGGAGATCGGCAAGGGTCGACGCTTTCGCCGGTCGGCAACGCCGCAGATTGGGCTACGGGCTTATCGTGCCGCCTCTACTTCGCTATTAATGCTGTCGGAAAGTTGAAGCAGGGGCTTGGCGTCTTGCCAATCTCCACCCTTGTGGGGGAGATGCCCGGCAGGGCAGAGGGGGTTATCCACACCCGCTTTCCCGCTCAGAGCAAGCCAAAACCCCGATCGCGCTCCGACATTTGCGTCACCTCGAGCGGCCAGGCGATGGCGAGGCGTGGATCGAGCGGATTGAGGCCGCCTTCGGCCTCCGGCGCATAGAATTTGTCGTGCAGGTAGAGAAGCTCGCAGTCTTCGGTCAGCGTCTGGAAGCCATGCGCGAAGCCGCCGGGGATCATCATCGAGCGGGCGTTTTCGGCACTCAGGATTTCGCCGTGCCATTGGAGATAGGTCGGTGAATCCGGCCTGATGTCGACGGCCACATCGAAGACGGCGCCGGAAAGACAGGAGACGAATTTCGTCTCGTCGTGCGGCGCCCGCTGGAAATGCATGCCGCGGATCGCCCCCTTGATGCGCGTCAAAGTGTGGTTGATCTGGGCGACGCAGCCGTCTGCGCCGAAATCGCGCAGCTCGTCACGGCAGAAGAAGCGCGAGAAGAAACCACGTTCGTCACCGGCCTTCTTTCGCTCGATCACGATCAGGTCCGGCAGAGGGGTCTGGATACGGTTGAAGCGCGACATAAGGGTCCTCGCGAGGTGGTGCTATTTCGAACCGCTTCTTGCACGATCAAGCGTTGACGCGGCAAGCGGTAACTGGAAAAGAGGGCGAACGACATTGGAGCCACCATGATCGACGTGCATCCGACGGCGAGGATCAGCCCGCTCAGCGACATCGAAGATTCCGTTCGCGGGACGCGGATCGTCGTCGGCGAGGCGTCGGTCATCGACAGCTTCGTCAAGATCAAGCCGGCCGGCGGCTCGGGCGACCTCACGATCGGCCGCTTCTGCTACGTCAATAGCGGCTGCGTCTTCTATACCGGCAACGGCATTCGGATCGCCGACAACGTGCTGATCGCCGCCAATTGCACCTTCGCCCCGGTCAATCACGGCTTCAAGGACAGGGATCGCCTGATCCGCGAACAGGGGTTCCAGCCGAGCCGCGGCGGCATTGTCGTCGAGGAGGATGTCTGGATCGGCGCGAATTCGGTGATCCTCGACGGCGCCATTCTCAGGAAAGGCTGCGTCATTGCCGCCGGCTCGATCGTCCGCCGCGAGGTCGACGCTTACACGATCTGCGGCGGCAATCCGCTGCGCCGGCTCGGCGAGAGGTCGTGATGTTCACGGTTCTCGGCGGTTCCGGCTTCATCGGGCGCAACCTGGTCCGCCGGTTGCGCGCGCTCGGACATGTCGTCGATGTCCCCGCCCGGGCCGACCTGCCGCTCGCCGGCAGGGATCTCGGCCATGTCATCTATGCCATCGGCCTGACCGCCGACTTTCGTACCCGGCCGTTCGACACGATCGAGGCGCATGTGTCGCTCGCGGCCGACGTCTTGCGCCACAACGCGTTTTCCTCCTTTCTCTATCTTTCCTCGACGCGGGTTTACGCGAACGGCCAGGATACGCGCGAGACTGCCCATCTGTCGGCGTCGCCGCTCAATCCCTCGGACCTCTACAATCTGTCGAAACTGACGGGGGAGGCGATCTGCCTTGCCTCCGGACGCGAGAATGTGCGGGTGGCTCGGCTGTCGAACGTCGTCGGCCCCGAGGAGGCACAGGCGGATACGTTCCTGGGGGCGCTCTGCCGAGAGGCGAAGGCGGGCCATATCCAGCTCCAGACGGCGCTCGATTCCGCAAAGGACTATATCTGGATTGACGATGCCGTCGATCTGTTGCTCCGCATCGCTGAGCAGGGGCGTCACACGGTCTACAACGCGGCAAGCGGCGGGCAGACCAGCCACGCGGACTGGTGCGCGGCAATTCAATCCCGCACGGGATGCACCGTTGCTGTAAACGACGAGGCGCCGACCGTTTCTCTTGCGCCGATCTCCAATGAACGGGTGAAAGAGGAATTCGCTTTTGCCGCCACACCTGTGCTAGAGCGCATCTCTGAAATCCTGGGCATGAGCGGATCGGGGCCCGATACCGATCCGCGGCCTTCCACATGAAGACAGGACCTGACATGGACCCTATCGAACAATTCCGCTCCGAACGGGTGGCGACGATCGAAAGCTATCGCCGCGACGGCGATTTCCAGGCGCTCTCCGATCAGTGGCGCGAAGCCACCATGGCCAAGCGCTATGTCTATAATTTCGACTGGCTCGGCCGTCCGATCATCCAGTATCCGCAGGATATCGTGGCGATGCAGGAACTGATCTGGGCGACGCGTCCCGATCTGGTCATCGAAACCGGCATCGCCCATGGCGGCTCGCTAATCCTCAGCGCCTCGCTGCTTGCCATGCTCGACATGTGCGATGCCATCGAAGCGGGCGTTTCGTTGGATCCCAGCCAATCCAAGCGCAAGGTGATCGGCATCGACATCGACATACGCGCCCACAATCGCGAGGCGATCGAAAGCCACCCGATGGCGAGCCGCATTCAGATGTTCCAGGGTTCGGCCATCGACCCCGAGATCGTCGCACAGGTGCGCGAGGCCTCGGCTGGCTACAAGCGCGTCATGGTCTGCCTCGATTCCATGCATACCCACGCGCATGTGCTTGCTGAGCTCGAGGCCTATGCGCCCTTGGTGACGCCCGGCTGCTACTGCGTCGTGTTCGACACTTTGGTCGAGGACCTGCCGGCCGGCTTCTTCAGCGACCGTCCCTGGGACGTTGGCGACAACCCGAAGACTGCGGTGCATGAGTATCTGCAAACCCATCCGGAGTTCGAGATCGACAGGTCCGTTCAGAACAAGTTGATGGTCACGGTTGCCCCGGACGGGTTCCTGAAGCGGCTATAACCGTGCAGCGACGGGATCACCACAGCAATTGAAGAGGGGGCCGTTCGCGACAGCGACGGCCCCTTTTGCTTTCGGCCCCGCTGCGCCGAGCCGCCGGGTCAAATTACCCGCACTTCCGGGATGGCGACGACGAAGCGGCCGCCCCAGCTGCGAATATAGGCATGCGCATCGACGATCTCGTCGGTCAGGTTCCAGGGCAGGATGACCACGTAGTCGGGCTTCGCCGCCTCGAGCCTGGCCGGTTCGTAGATCGGAATATGGCTGCCCGGCGAGAGCTTGCCCTGTTTCAGGTCGTTGCGGTCGACGATGAAGTCGATATCGGCCGCGGTCACGCCGCAAACATTGAGGAAGGTATTGCCCTTGGCGGCCGCGCCATAGGCTGCCACCCGCTTGCCCTCGCTCTTCGCCTTTTCCAGAAACGTCCGAAAACCCTCGCAGACGGCGGCGATCCGTTTGCCGAAGGCGATGTAGGCCTCCATATCCGCAAGGCCGGCCTTCGCCTCGTCCGCCCGCACCTTCGCAAGCCCGTCGGTCGCGGCCCGTGTGCCGGTTGCCGGCTGGGCAAAGATGCGCAGCGAGCCTCCGTGGGTCGGCAATTCCTCGACGTCGAAGACCTTCAGGCCGCTGGCCTCGAATATGCGTTCGACGGCCACGAGCGAGAGATAGGAATAGTGCTCGTGATAGATCGTGTCGAACTGGATGCCCTCGATCAGGCGCAAGAGATGCGGGAACTCGAAGGTCGCGACGCCGTTCGGCTTCAGGAGGATCGCGAAGCCGCCGACGAAATCGGCGATATCCGGCACATGGGCGAGGACATTGTTGGCGGCCGTCAGGTCGGCGCGGATGCCGCGGCCGACGAGCTCGTTGGCGGTGTCGCGGCCGAAAAAGGCGACATGGGTCGGCACGTTGCGGCCTTCGGCGATCTTGGCGGCATTGCCGGCCGGCTCGACGCCGAGCACGGGTATCCCTTTGGCGGCGAAATATTGCAGCAGGTAGCCGTCATTCGAGGCAACCTCGACGACCTGCGACGTGCCTTCAAGGCCGAAGCGTTCGGTCATCTTTTCGGCATAGCGCCGCGCGTGGTCCAGCCAACTCGTCGAGAAGGACGAAAGATAGTGATAATCGGCGTTGAAGATCTCGTCCGCCGGCACCGTTTCGGTGGTCTGGACGAGCAGACATTCCGAACAGACCATCACCTTCAAGGGGAAGGCTTTTTCCCGCGCGATCGCTTCCTTGCTCGGCTCCAGAAACGAGTTCGACCAGGGTGTGACGCCGAGGTCGGCGACAACGGTTTCAAGCGGGCTCGAGCAGAAGCGGCAGGAGTGAGACATCAGCGGCCTTTCGTGAATGCGTCGATCTGATCAAGCGTCAGCGGCAGTGCGGCTTTGCCCTGGCGCCAGCCGTCGTACCAGCGGGCGGTCCATTCGATCGCCTGCCGCTGGGTAAACCGGGCGCGCCAGCCGAGGCTTTCGCCGGCAAGCGCCGGGTCGAGGCCGAGCGTCTGCATCTCGCGGGGTTGCTTTTGCGACGAGACGTCGTCCCATTCGGGTTCAAGCCCCATGGCCGCCTGGATGGCGTTCGCCACATCGCGCACGGGGATCTGCGGTTCGGCGGGCGAGGGGCCGAAGTTCAGGGCATCGACCGCGCTCGCGCCATTATAGATCGCTTCGGCGAAGAGGAAGTAACCGTTTAGGCAATCGAGTACGTGCTGCCAGGGGCGCGTCGCGAGCGGGCTGCGGATATTGAGCCTGGTGCCGGAAAGGGCGGCGCGGACGATATCCGGCACCAGCCGATCGGCCGAAAAATCGCCGCCGCCGATCACGTTGCCGCCCCGCGCCGTGGCGATGCGGATGCCGCGCTCTTGGAGAAAGGCGCTGCGCCAGGTCGCGACCGCCACCTCGCAGGCTGCCTTGGAGCCGGAATAGGGGTCGTGTCCGCCGAGCGTATCGCTCTCCCGGAAGTGCCTGCCGCTCTCGTCGTTGCGATAGACCTTGTCGGTGGTCACGACGAGGATCGCCTTCACCGAGGGAACGTCACGCGCCGCCTCAAGCAGCCGGATCGTGCCCATGACATTGACGGCGAAGGTCTCGGCGGGCGTCGCATAGCTCTCGCGCACCAGCGGCTGGGCCGCCATGTGCAGGATGATCTCCGGCTCGCTCTTGCGCAGGACGGCGGCAAGCGCCTCGCCGTCGCGGATGTCGCCGAACTGCCCGTTCGGCAGCCCGGCCGCATGGAGAAGCGCATGCAGCGACGGGTCGGAAGTTGGCGGCAGGGCGTAGCCGGTGACTTCGGCGCCCATCTTCTTGAGCCACAGGCCGGCCCAGCTGCCTTTGAAGCCGGTATGACCGGTCAGCAGGACGCGCTTTCCCTTCCAGAAACCCGGATCGGGCAGGCGGCTCATGACCAGAGCTTCCAGGGGGCGCGGTTCTGCTGCCAGAGCTCCTCGAGCTGGTTCTTGTCGCGCAGCGTATCCATCGGACGCCAGAAGCCGTCATGCGGGAAGGCCATCAGCTGGCCGTCGCGCGCCAGCGCCTCGAGCGGCGCGCTCTCGAACGCCACGTGATCGCCATCGATGCGGTCGAGCACGGCGCGGTTGAGCACGAAGAAGCCGCCATTGATCCGGCCGTTGTCGCCCGCCGGCTTCTCGATGAAGCTCTGCACCTTGCCGGAGTCGATCGCCAGCGCGCCGTAGCGTCCCGGCGGCACGACGCTGGTGACGGTCGCCTCGCGGCCATGCCGAAGGTGGAAATCGGTGAGCGCCCGGATGTCGATGTCGGCGACCCCGTCACCATAGGTGAGGCAGAACGTGTCGCCGAGATATTCGCCGACGCGCTTCAGGCGCCCGCCGGTCATGGATTCCGCCCCGGTATCGACGAGCGTCACCCGCCAGGGCTCGGCCTTGCTCGAATGGTAGATCGTCTCGCCCGTCGCCATGTCGAAGGTGACGTCGGACAAGTGCAGGATGTAATTGGAGAAATACTCCTTGATCATGTAGCCGCGGTAGCCGAGGCAGATCACGAAATCGGTAAAGCCGTAATGGCTATAGATCTTCATGATGTGCCAGAGGATCGGCCGACCGCCGATCTCGATCATCGGCTTGGGCCTCAGGTGACTTTCCTCGGAGATGCGGGTGCCGTATCCGCCGGCGAGAATGACGACCTTCATGCCCTAACCTGCCTCTACCCAATCTGCCGCCCTTATGGCCGGCGTTCCGGCGGTTCATTGGAGCATTTTCAGCCCGATTGCAACAATTGCGGTGCCGGAACCGGGTTGGCCGGCTCTGCCGGCTAACCCGAAATGAGTATGCCGCCCGGCGGGCGGCGTCGCTTGCCGGGTGCCCGGCAAAGGCGCAGAATGCCGCGCGCTGGGGCATGGTTCACCGAGGGAGGATCGAATCATGAATGATATGAGCCTCACCAATCTGCAGGCAGGAAAGACAAGCATCAGCGCCGCGGCCGTCGAGGTCCTTGCGGGGCGGCTGCGCGGCCGCGTGCTGGACGGGCGCAACCCGGCCTATGACGAGGCGCGCACCGTCTGGAACGCGATGATCGACCGCAGGCCCGGCCTGATCGTGCAGGCGGCCGGCGCCTCCGACGTCATCAATGCGGTTCGCTTCGCGGCGGAGAACCAGCTGCTCCTCTCCGTCCGCGGCGGCGGTCACAATATCGCCGGCAATGCGGTTTGCGACGGTGGACTGATGATCGACCTCTCGCCGATGAAATCGGTGCGCGTCGACCAGACGACGAAGCGCGCCTGGGTCGAGCCAGGCGCGACGCTTGCCGACGTCGACAAGGAAACCCAGGCCTTCCGCCTGGTGCTGCCGACCGGCATCAACTCGACCACCGGCATCGCCGGCCTGACGCTCGGGGGAGGCTTCGGCTGGACCACGCGCCAATTCGGATTGACGATCGACAATCTCGTTTCGGTCGATGTGGTGACCGCCAATGGCGAGCTGCTGCGCGCCAGCCAGACGGAACACCGCGATCTCTTCTGGGCATTGCGGGGAGGTGGCGGCAATTTCGGCGTCGTCACGGCCTTCGAATTCGCGCTCAACGAACTCGGCCCGGACGTTGTCGCGGGGCTGGTCGTGCATCCCTTCGCCGATGCCGAAAACGTCCTCAGGCAGTATCGGCAGGCCCTGGAAAACGCTCCGGACGAGCTCACCTGCTGGGTGGTGATGCGGCAGGCGCCGCCGCTGCCCTTCCTGCCCGAGGAATGGCATGGGAAGGAGATCCTCGCGCTCGCGATGTGCTATTGCGGCGATCCCGAAGCAGGCGAGAAGCCAACCGCGGAGTTACGTTCCATCGGCGAGCCGATCGCCGATGTCGTCGGTCCCGTTCCCTTCGTCGCCTGGCAGCAGGCCTTCGATCCGCTGCTTTCGCCCGGCGCCCGCAACTACTGGAAGAGCCATGACTTCATGGAGCTTTCCGACCAGACGATCGGCATCCTCACCGATGCGATCCGCCAATTGCCGGGGCCGGAATGCGAGATCTTCATCGCCCATATCGGCGGCGCCGCCGGCCGGGTTGCGGTGGAGGAGACCGCCTTTCCGCAGCGCAATTCACATTTCATCATGAACGTCCATGCCCGCTGGCGCGAACCCTCAATGGATCAGGCCTGCATCGCGTGGGCACGCCGGCTCTTCGAGGCGGCCAAGCCCCATGCAGCCGGCACGGCCTATATCAACTTCATGCCGGAGGACGAGGGCGACCGCGTCGAGGCGGCCTATGGCGGCAACTACCGTCGCCTCGTCGAGGTCAAGCGCCGCTACGATCCCCAAAACCTGTTCCGGATGAACCAGAACGTGCGGCCGAGCGAACTGGCCGGAGCGGCATGACCAAGGGTTACGCAAGCTGAAGGAGAGGCCGCATGGATGACCGATCGGTCCGTGACCTTTTTCGCCGCGCGGCCGATCACGCCGCGCGGTTTCGCGAGACGATCTCCGATCGCCGGCAAGGCCCTGAGGTCTCCTATCTCGGATCGCTTGATGCGTTCCGCGAAGCGGTTCCGGAGGAGGGGACAGCCGGCGCCGAGGTGATTGATACGCTTGCCGCCAAGGCGGAGCCCGGGCTTCACGTCATGACCGGCCCGCGCTTCTTCGGCTGGGTCATCGGCGGTTCGCATCCGGTCGGGGTCGCGGCCGACTGGTTGACCAGCGCCTGGGGCCAGAATGCCGGTAACCACCATGCCGCTCCAGCGGCCGCGGCAGCGGAAGCGGTCGCCGCGGGCTGGCTGCTCGACCTCCTCGCCCTGCCGCGGACATGTTCCGTCGGCTTCGTCACCGGGGCGACGGTGGCGAATTTCGTCTGCCTTGCCGCGGCGCGCGGCGAAGTCTTGCGGCGCGTCGGCTGGGACGCCGAGGCGCAGGGTCTCTTCGGCGCGCCGCCGATCACCGTGCTGATCGGCGACGACGCCCATGCGACGGTTTTCTCCGCACTCCAGTTTCTGGGCCTCGGAAACGACCGCGTCATTCGCCTGAAGACCGACGAATTCGGCCGGATCAGCGTATCGGATTTCGAGGACCAGTCGGCCAAGGTCACCGGCCCCGCAATCGTCATCCTCCAGGCCGGGCAGATCAACACCGGCGCCTTTGACGATTCCGCCGCTCTCATCCCCGTCGCCAGGCGAATCGGCGCCTGGGTCCATGTCGACGGCGCCTTCGGGCTCTGGGCCCGCGCCTGTCCGCCGAAGCGCGCGCTCGCTGACGGAGCCGATGAAGCCGACTCCTGGGCGACGGACGGCCATAAATGGCTGCAGACGCCCTATGATTGCGGCTACGCCATCATCCGCGACGAGGAGGCGCATCGCCGGGCGATGACGATCGCGGCGAGCTATCTGCCGCCGAGCCACGAAGGCGAACGCGACCCGAGCCATTTCGTGCCGGAATTGTCGCGCCGCGCCCGCGGCTTTGCTACCTGGGCGATGATCAGGCATCTCGGCCGAAGAGGCATCGCCGCCATGGTCGAGCGCCATTGCCGGGTCGCCCGCGCCATGGCCGAGCGGCTGAGCGGCGAAGAGGGCATCACCGTCCTGAATGAGATCGTGCTCAACCAGTTCATGCTCCGCTTCGGTGCGGGACGACCGGACGAGGAGGCCGACCGGCTGACGCAACAGACAATTGAAAGGCTGCAGGCCGACGGCGTCTGCTTTGCCGGCGGCGCCAGCTGGCGCGGACGAAAGGTGATGCGTGTCTCGGTCATCACATGGCTGACCTACGACAGCGCTGGAGACACGGCCGCGGACGCGATCATCGCCGCCTGGAGGGCTGTCAGAACGACCGGCGAACGCGCCGGCTCGTGACCGCGGCATCTAGGCATCCACATTCCCGCGCCAGCGGAAGGATCCAGCGGCGTCGAACGGATCGCGACCATAGCGGGGAACCTCTCTGCCGCGGCTGTGGTTATCAGCTTTTGGAACGGGCGCAGGACGACCGCGACGGCTTGGCCGTGCCAAGGCCGTCCAGGCCGCTTCACCCGGCCAGTTTGACTTTGATCGAACGGGAGGAGGAATTCCCATGTCACCGATGAGACCGCCAATCGCGGCCGCGCTTGCCGCGCTGATGATCGTCAGCCCTTTGAGCTTCGCCGCCGCGCAGACGCCCGCACCCCCTCCGCCGGCGGCGCAAGCGCCCGATCAGGAACCGCCCGACCAGGATCAGGACACCCAGGCGGATCAGCCGGACATGCAGCGCGACGACGGTTGGCGCGACGGCAGGCGCGGCGAGCGCATGCGCGACCGGATGCGGCACGGCAACCGGATGCGGGCCGGAATGATGCACCGGCAGATGATGAAGATCATGTTCGCCATCACCGATGCGGACAATGACGGCGCGCTCTCCTTCGAGGAGATCAGCACCATCCACAAACGGATCTTCGACAAGGTGGACGTCAACCGCGACGGCAAGGCGACGCCTGAGGAAATCCAGGCCTACTTCCACAACTAGCGACCGTCCGCTACGTTCCTTGCTGCAGGGCCGGCCGTCACCGGCCCCAGGATGTTGCGAGGGCGGATGACGTCATTCAAGTTGAAGCGCGTCTACGAGGCGCCGGAAGCGTCGGACGGCACGCGCATCCTCGTCGACCGCCTCTGGCCGCGCGGCGTCGCCAAGGACAAGGCGCGGATCGACCTCTGGCTGAAGGACATCGCGCCCAGCGACGCGCTGCGCAAGCGCTTCCACGGAAAGCCGGAGGACTGGGAGGCGTTTTGCGAAGCCTATGCCAAGGAGCTCGAAGGCGAGGCGGCGCAGGCGGCGGTGAAAGAGCTGCGCGATCAGCTCAAGAAAGGGCCGGTGACGCTGCTCTATGCGGCGCGCGACGAGAGCCATAACAATGCGGTGGCGCTGAAGGCGTGGCTGGAGAGGGATCAGTAGGAAGCACGCGTTTGCGGTGATGCCGACGAGGTGAGCCAGACACAGAACAGTGTCACTGTCAGGCCAAGGAACATCAGCATCGAAAGTGGCTCGTCGAACATCAGCCATGCCCAGAGCATCGTCACCGGTGGGCTGAGATAGAGCACGCTACTGACCTCCGCGGCGGCGTAGAGTCGAAGGCTCATATAGTAGATGCCGTAGCAGAAGAAGGTCGAAAACAGCACCAGCCAAGCGATGCCACACTCGAAACGGCCGTCGAGAGGCGGCATCAGCTCACCATTCCATCCGGCGGCAGCCGCAAAGAGGACCGCTGCCGTCAGGCACTGGATGCACAGGGCTTGGTGGATGGGCATGTTGATCCTTCCCATTCGCTTCTGTACCACCGTTGCCAGTGCGAAAACCAGCATTGAGGCAACCGTCAGGACGTAAGCCCAGATCGGCGCCGTTCCGAGACTTACGCTGTCGGCCGAGGCGATAAGCACTCCGATCGCGCCGAGAGCCGTACCCGCCCATTGTCTTCCGCTCAATCGATGCCCCAGAACCGGCTGCGACAGGGCTGCAATGGCGAGAGGGACAAGATCCGATATCAGTGCCACAAGTCCCGTCGGCACCCGCTGGCCGATGGCAAGCGCAAACCCGCCCAGATAGAGGAACATCATCGCCACGCCGAACACCACCTGCTGGACCACGGCGCGTGCGCTGATCCGTGGTCCGATCAGGAGGGCGAATGGCAGTAAGATCAGTCCCGACATAAGGGTCCGCCAGAACAGGACCAGCATCACGTCGGCGTTCTCGCTGGCATAGCGGATTCCGAGGAAGCCGGAACTCCAGCTTGCGACGAGTGCTACTGCCATGATCGGCCATAGGAGGCGATGCGGTCGGGTCTGGAAAGCGCGCACTGTCATGGGGCCTCTGTAGATTTCAAGGAGCTTGCCCGTTGCGCCGGAAGCGCGTCGTGGGCGGTATTCCCGAGAGATCTATGTAAACGGCCATGATTCCGCACATGACAAATTTCGATGAGGCCATGAACAGGGCAAGAAATTCGGCATAAGAATTTGCCTTAATGCCGACTTCTGCGTCAGAATTTGACACCTAGCTTCATTTGTGAATGGGGATCGTCATGGCTGGGGTGATGACGCGCTGTCTGGATGTCGACTCTTTGCGGGCGCTTGTCGCGATCGAGAAACACGGCGGTGTCACGCGCGCGGCCGAGGTTCTGGGCCTGTCGCAGTCTGCCGTCAGCCACAAGATCAGGCGATTGGAAACGAGCCTCGATTGCGAAATTCTGAGCCGGAAACCAAACGCGCCGATATTCACGACGGCTGGTCAGGACCTTCTGGTTTATGCGCGGCGCATTCTGGGCATCCATGATGAGGCAATTCTGAGCCTGTCGAAAAGTACCCTGCAGGGCAAGATCGCGCTTGGAATGACCGAGGATGCGACCTGTACCGACCTGTCGCGCATCCTCGGCCGGTTTCGCCGGCTCCACCCGGAGGTGACGGTCCGCACGCAAGTGCGCATGAGCCTCACCCTGCAGGCACTGCTTGCCGAAGGGGCACTCGATGCCGCCATCATCCAGGTGTTCCAGCACGAGGTCCGGCCGACCGATCTCCTGCTCTTCCGCGAGACCCTGCATTGGGTCAAATCGCCCGAGCTGACCTTGCCCAAGGGCGGGGCAATCCCGTTCCTTTCCTTCGATGACAACTGCTTCTACCGGCGCTGGGGCATCGACCTCGGGCAGGACGAGGGAACGGTGTTCGAGACGGTGTTCGAATGCTCAAGCGCGGCGGGGATCACCGCGGCCGTCACCTCGGGGCTCGGCGTCGCGCTTCTAAGTCAGCGGCACCTCAGAGCCGACATGGAGATCATCGACAAGGACTTTCCCAAGCCCCCGGATCTCGCCTACGTGGTCCGGCGCGCCCGCAAGCCGCGGAACACGGCACTGGAAACGTTGGTAAGGGAGATTGAGGCAGAAGTCAGCCGTTATGGGAGGCTGCAAATTGCGGTGTGAGAGGTTTCATGGTGTCGCCGGAGTGGGGATGGACGGCCACCCTCGGATCTCTCGCGGGGATCGGATGGCATCACTCCGGTTGAAGTGCGACAAAGAGGCGTCGGAGGCGGGGACGGGACGCGCATCTCGTCGACCGGCTATGGCCGCGCGACATCCGTCCGGCCTTATTTCAACGAAAGAACCACCGGTCCCGCGACCGGGTCGGTCACGCCCAATCCCCCGCCCAGGTCCTCGAGCGACTCGCGGAAGCTGTCGAGCGTGGCGATCATCTGAGGCCGACTGGAGGCCAACGCCTCCATGCTCTCCCACTCGACGATGATGCAGTAGCGCCCTTCACCGGTCTTGACGATGTTGGCGTGCCGCATGCCCGGCCAGCTCGCCGCGATGTTTCGGTGCGCGTCGAGGAAGCCGCCCTCCATGCCGGGCTTTACCTTGAAACGAACGACGTTGAACGCGGTCATGATTGCCTCGGTGGGTGAGTGAGACTGCAAGAGGAGCCGGTATGTACTGGGGGTGATAGTCTCGCATCGACTCCGGTGCCTGCTTCACAATAGCGTAACTCAGGGAGGCGAATAGTGCAAAAAGCGAACCAAGTGCATTTGCAGATTAAGAATGGAGGTCGCCTGATTTGGCGAAGGCTACGGTTTCAACAAGCCCCATAATCGCACTCCAGCGCAGTGTAATGCTCGGACAGTGTGGTATCGCGGTTCCGCTGTAAAGATGCGACTGGAACCTATGCCGGCGAACCGGAGCATGGGCAACACTTCTCGCTTGCGCGGGAGGAGTTGACGCCGTGGAGAGCGACTTCGGTGATGGAGGAACCCTCGATTTGTCGCCCAGCTGGGCGACGTGTGCCGGGAGTTCGCCATCTCGCGCTAGACCGGCTACGAGATCTTCAACCGCTGAAAGACTGACGGCCTGGATGATCGGTGGCGCGTGCTGGCGCACTGGGTGGGAGACAGGAAAACTGGCGCACCCGACAGGATTCGAACCTGTGACCTTTGGAATCGGAATCCAACACTCTATCCAGCTGAGCTACGGGTGCATCCGTTGGCGGCCAAGGCCGCCGAAGCAGGCTGTGAGCGGTTCTTAGCCTAGCTTGCGTGCCGCTTCAATGGTCAATTGCAAGAGAGTGCAGGGGAAATTCGATTTCCGCGCGGAAGCTGTGGTCGCGGCGCATCGCTCGGCGTGCATCGCCTGCCCAAGAAAAATGCCGCATCCCGGGGGATGCGGCATCGAGGCGTGAGCGGATTTCTCTGGCCGGAGCGGTGTTCGGGGCCGCGCTTCGGCCTGTCGGCCGCTCAATCCTCAAGTGATACGGGTATCGAGCCATTCGGGCCTCAAGCCATACGGGCCTCAAACCATCTGCATGGCGCCGGGGCCGGGGATGGCTTTGGCCGGGACCTTGCCCATGATGATCATGCCGAGCACCTCGTCCTTGGTGACGTCCTCGGTGCGGGCGTGGCCGACGACCTGGCCGTTCTTCATCACCGAGACGCGGTCGGCGAGGTCGAAGACGTCATGGATGTCGTGGCTGATCAGGAAGATGCCGATGCCCTCGCGCTTCAGCTGCTTGATGAGCTCGCCGACCTGCGCCGTCTCCTGCGGCCCAAGCGCCGCGGTCGGCTCGTCCATGATCAGGATGCGGGCGTTGAAGAGGATGGCGCGGGCGATCGCCACCGACTGCCGCTGGCCGCCGGAGAGCGCCTTCACCGGCTCCTTGAAACGCTGGAAGTTGGGGTTGAGGCGGCCCATCACCTCGCGCGCCTTCGCCTCCATCGCCACGTCGTCGAGCGTGCCCCAGGGGGTGCGCAGCTCCCGGCCGAGATAGAGGTTGGCGGCGGCATCGACATTGTCGGCGACGGCGAGCGTCTGGTAGATCGTCTCGATGCCGTATTTCTTGGCGTCGCGCGGGTTGCTGATGTCGGCCGGCTCACCGTTGATCAGGATCTCGCCGGCATCGCGCCGGTAGGCGCCGGCGAGAATCTTGATCAGCGTCGACTTGCCGGCGCCGTTATGGCCGAGAAGGGCGACGACCTCGCCGGGATAGAGGTCGACGGAGGCGTTGTCGACCGCGTGGATGCCGCCGAAGGAGATGGAAATGTTCTTCATTTCCACGAGCGGAGTGCGTTGTTCAGTCATTGTTCGAACTCCTGATTACTTGGCGCGGGCGCGGTAGACGGTGTCGAGCCAGACGGCGGTGACGAGCACAATGCCGACGACGATCCGCTGCAGCGGCGAGTCGATGCCGAGCAGCACCATGCCCGACTGCAGCGACTGCATGACGAGAGCGCCGAGCATGGCGCCGGCGATCGTGCCCATGCCGCCGGCAAGCGAGGTGCCGCCGATGACGGCCGCCGCGATCGTATAAAGCTCGTCGAGCTCGCCCTGCGCATTGGTGGCGGCGTTGAGGCGGGCCGTCGAGATCGCCGCGGCAACGGCGCAGAGCATGCCCATCAGCGCGAAAATCCGGACCGTGACCCAGCGGGTCTTGATGCCGGCGAGCTCGGCCGCTTCCGGGTTGCCGCCGAGCGCGAAAACGTAGCGGCCGAAGCGCAAGCGCGTCGAGATGAAGGTCATGATAATGCCGATCAGGATGGCGATCAGCACGGGAATGGCAATCCCGTGGGCAATGAAAAGGCCGCCGTCCGGCCAGGCGATGCCGTTGGCGTCGGCGTATTTGCGGGCGATGTTGACCGGCCAGCCGTAGTTATTGGCGATCGCCACAGCGCCGAGCACGAGGGCGCAGCCGACCGCCGACAGGAAATACTCGGCCCAGATCGGGCGACGCGGAAATCCGAAGCGTTTGCGCTGCCTGCGCGAGTGGATGATGCTGGCGACGATCGCGACGCAGGCGATGAGGCCGACGATCCAGCTCGCCGTCGCGCCGATCGAGCCCTCGGTGCCGCCGCCCATCAGGCGGAAGGTGGAATCCATCGGCGCCACGGTGCGGCCGCTCGTCACGAACCAGGTGGCGCCGCGCCAGACGAGCAGCCCGCCGAGCGTGACGATGAAGGACGGCACGCTGAGGAAGGCGATGATCACGCCGTGCAGCGCGCCGATCGCGGCGCCCAGCAACAGGCCGGCGAAGAGGGTGATGGTCCACGTGGCCGGATGGTTGAAGCCGAGGAGCTGCGGCAAGAGCTCCGCCTGCAGCACGCCCATGATCATGCCGACGAAGCCGAGAATCGAGCCGACCGAGAGATCGATGTTGCGCGTGACGATGACCAGCACCATGCCGGTCGCCATGACGGCGATCGAGGCTGTCTGCACCGACAGGTTCCAGAGGTTGCGCGACGTCAGGAACAGGCCGCCGGACAGAAAATGGAAGCCGATCCAGATGATCAGCATCGCGCCGACCATGCCGAGCAGGCGCGTATCGATTTCGGTGGCGCGGAAGAAGCGCTTCACCGGGCTTTCCTCCGCGCTGCGGGTGCGGTTGAAATGTGCGGTATGTGTCGTATCGGCCATGGCCGCCGTCCCCCACTTGTTTTCATGCATTTGCCGGTCGTTTGCGCGGCGTGCCGCTATCATAGCACCGTGCGGCCAGACCATTCCGACCTCATGCAAACGCCGCAACGGGTTCCGTTGCGGCGTTTTGAGGTCACTTCAAACGTCCGTCCGTCACTTGCAGGCGGCGACGGAGTCGGCAGCCACGCCCTGGCAGGCGGCATCCTTGGAGATCCAGCCGGCGTCGATGACGACGTTCAGATTGTCCTTGGTGATCGCCATCGGTGCCAGGAAGACGGACTTCATGGCGACGCCCTTCGGTCCGCCGTTGAAGGTCTGAACGCCTTCGATCTCGTCCATCGTTTTGCCGCCGGCGAGTGCTGCGGCGATTTCTGCCGCCTTCTTGCCGAGCTCACGGGCGTCCTTCCAGACGGAGACGGTCTGCGTGCCGAGCGCCACGCGGTTGAGCGCCGCATGGTCGCCGTCCTGGCCCGAGACCGGAACGGAGCCGGCAAGGCCCTGGGCCGAAAGCGCTGCGATCGCGCCACCGGCGGTGCCGTCGTTGGAGGCGACGACCGCATCGACCTTGTTGTCGTTGGCGGTCAGGAACTGCTCCATGTTCTTCTGCGCATTTTCCGGCTTCCAGCCGTCCGTATAGGCTTCGCCGACATTCTTGACCTTGCCGGCGTCGACGGCTTCCTTCAGCACTTCCATCTGGCCGGCGAAGAGGAAGTCGGCGTTCGGATCGGAGGATGAGCCCTTGATGAAGACGAAATTGCCTTCCGGCTTCGCCTTGAACACTTCGCGGGCCTGCATGCGGCCGACTTCCTTGTTGTCGAAGGTGATGTAGAAGGCCGCCGGGTTCTCGATCAGGCGGTCGTAGCCGACGACCGGAATGCCTTCCGCGGTGGCCTTTTCGATTGCCGGGGCAATGGCATCGGAGTCCTGCGCAAGCACGATCAGCGCGTTGGCGCCCTGGGCGATCAGCGATTCGATGTCGGTGAGCTGCTTGGCGGCAGAGGACTGCGCGTCAGCGGAAATATATTTGTCGCCGGAGGCTTCGAGCGCTGCCTTGATGGCCGCCTCGTCGGTTTTCCAGCGCTCTTCCTGGAAGTTCGACCAGGAAACGCCGACGACGAGGTCCTTGGCGACCGCTGCGGAATGCATGGACGCGATGATGGCAGCCCCTGCCATCAGCTTCAAAATGGATTTCATTCTATCCTCCCAAGTGGCAGCGCCGCGCGCACGAACCTCCCGCACGCATCCCCGACGAGCCGTGAACTGCTGTCGCAAAGAGCGCTGCCACAGGTGCAAGGCTTTTTTCTCGACAGTCGAGAAAATAATTGTCAGAGTTTTAGAAGGCTGTCAACAAGGCCCGTAACGTCTTGTTTCGCCAGTCAACAGGTGCTTTGAGAGGGCATGTGATCGCGCAATCCGCCAAGCCCAGGGACGTGCAATGCTGACCAAAACGAGCACCGAAGTCGTGCGTCAGCAAAACACTGCGCTCGTCCTTTCTGCGCTTCGGCGAAAGGGCGCGCTGTCTCATACGGAGATTGCCGAGCAGACCGGCCTTGCCTCGGCGACGATCTCCGTCATCACCGCCGAACTGGAACGGTCGGGGACGATCGCCAAGACCGAGCAGCATGTTCAAGGGGGCAGGGGGCGGCCGCGCGTTCTCTTTGCGCAGCGGCGGGACTGCGGCTACGTGATCGTCGTGCGGATCTCCTCCGACATCGTTCAATATTCGCTGGCCGACTATGGCGGCGTGCTCCTCGATCGCTTCGAGGAGGCGCGAAGCCATGACGGCGGCGACGCGGTGGCTTTCGGCCAGGTTTTCCTGGCGGCGCTCGAGCGTCTGCTGCAGCGCTCGCGCATTGAGAAAGAGCGGGTGCTTGCCGTTTCGATCAGCAGCAAGGGGCTGGTGGCGGGCGACGGGGCGCGGCTCCTCTGGTCGCCGGTCTTCGGCCGCCAAGAACTCGATTTTTCGAAACTGCTCGGGCCCGATTGGCGGGCCCGGATCATGCTCAGCAACGAGACACTGCTCGTCGCCCAGGCGCTGGCGGCCAAGGCGGAAGAGAAGGGCGACGCCTTCAAGGGGCTGGCGGCCGTCTCGCTCGGCCACAGCATCGGTCTCGGTCTTGCCCGAAGGGGGCGGTCGGGCGAACTCGACGTTTCCGCGCCGAATTTCGGGCACATGCTGCACGCCTCCTCCGCCGGCCTCTGCCGCTGCGGCTCCCATGGCTGCATCGAGGCCGCTGCCGGCTTCTACGGCATTCTGCGCGCCGCCTTCGAGGTGCCGTCCGACACGATTCCCGCGAAATTCGTGCCGCTTGCCGAAATGGACAAGATCGCCACCGGTGCGCGTCAGGGCCAGCGCATGCCCGGCTATGCCTTCCGCCAGGCCGGCATCGCGCTCGGCAACGGCATTTCGCGCATGCTGAGCCTCTACGAGCCGATGCCGATCTACGTCACGGGGCAGGGGACGCGCTATTTCGATCTGCTGCAAAAGGGGGTTGAGGAGGGGCTTGCGCAATCCTTGCAGGTTCGCCTCGATGGCCTGCCGGAGATCACCGTCGTCGGCGACGAGCAGCGGCTCGTCTTCGACGGCCATCTCGGTCGGGCGCTAGGCGCCGTCGACAGCGACATCACGGCCGCCGGGCATTCCTAGGTATTTCAGGCACAGACATTCCAGAGGCGAATTATCATACTAGTACAATTTACGGTTATTTAGCGTCTGCTTGCCAAGCTGTTTCCGGGACGGGAGACAGCCATGTTCTCAATAATCGCATGCATCAGCAATCACCATGACTGGCGCCTGGTTCTGGTTGCCGCGATCGTCTGCCTGGCTGGCAGTGCGGCGACGATACTGCTCTTGCAGCGCGCCGAGCGCAGCGAGGGACGCCAGCGGCGCCTCTGGACCGCCGCCTGCGCCTTTGCCTGCGGCGTCGGCGTCTGGTCGACGCATTTCATTGCGATGCTCGCTTATGACGGCGGCGTGCCGATTGCCTACGACGCCTGGGGTACGGCGTTTTCGGCGCTGGTCGCGGTGGCCGCCTCCGGGCTCGCCTTTACGACCGCTCTTCTCGGCACCTCCCGCTACGCCTTCCCCGGGGCCGGCATTTTCCTCGGCCTCGGCATCGCCGCGATGCATGTAACGGGTATGCGCGCCGTCGAGACGCAGGCGCGCATCGAATTCGATCCGCAGATGAGTTTCGCCGCAGTCCTCGTCGGGCCGCTGATCGCCGCCTTTGCGCTCCATGCCTTTCAGGCTCTCGGCGGCGTGCGCAAGCTGACCGTTCCGACGCTGCTGCTCGTGCTGGCGATTTGCGCCCTGCACTTCACCTCGATGAGCGGCGTCACCCTGGTGCCCGATCCGAGCGCGGCGGCAGCGGATGCTTTCGACCCCGTCTGGCTCGCCGGCGGTGTCGTCGTGGCTTCGACGACGCTGATCCTCACGGCGCTGGGCGCGCTCTTCATCGATCGGCATTTGACCGACCTGCGTGGCCTCGCCAACGCCTCGCTCGAAGGAATGGTGATCGTCTGCAACGGCAGGATCATCGATGCGAACGAGCGGTTTGTCGGCCTCTGCGGCGCAAAGGTGGCCGATCTCATCGGCAGAAGACCTGAAGAGCTCTTCGCGCCACCTCAGGGGCGCGAAGCGCGCGAGCGCCAGATCGATGACGCTCCCGCGGAGGTCGAACTCCTCCGTGCCGACGGGCGGCTTGTGCCGGTCGAGCACCTATGCCGGACGATCGAATACCGGGGCCGGCAATCCGACGTGATCTTCGTGCGCGACCTCAGCGCCCGAAAGGAGGCCGAGCGGACCATCGAGCATCTCGCCCACCATGACGCGCTGACGGATCTTTCCAACCGCAGTTCCTTCGAGAGGCGGATGAACCAGGCTCTGGCGGTCGCCGCCGCGAGAAACGAACAGCTCGCGATCTTCTGTCTCGACCTCGACCGGTTCAAGGCCGTCAACGACATATTCGGCCATGGCGAAGGCGATCGGATCCTGCGCAAGGTTGCCGATATCCTGCGTGCCGCTGCGGGCGAGGCCGATTCGATCGCGCGGCTCGGCGGCGACGAATTCGCCATCCTGCAGACCGGCGCCGCGCAGCCGGAAGCGGCGCGGCAATTGTCGGACCGCATCCTCAGGCTCTTCGCCGAGGAGATGGATACCCACCGCGATCCGATGGCGGTCGGCGTCAGCATGGGCGTGGCGATCTACCCCGGCGACGGCGCGACGGCAGAGCGGCTCTGCAACAATGCCGATACGGCGCTCTACCGGGCCAAGCAGACGGGCAAGGGCATCGCCTGCTTCTTCGATGCGGAAATGGACGAGGCGGTGCGCTCGCGCCGTCAGATGGAGAGCGACCTCCGGCACGCGATCCTCAGGCATCAGCTGTTCCTCGAATACCAGCCGCTCGTCGATGTCCGTGACGATCGGGTGGTCGGATACGAGGCGCTGCTGCGCTGGAGACATCCGGAGCGCGGGCTCGTCGGGCCGAATGTCTTCATCCCGATCGCCGAGGAAAGCGGTTCGATCATCCAGATCGGCGAATGGGTGCTGGAACAGGCCTGCGCCGAAGCGGTCCGCTGGACGGAGCCGCTGCCGGTCTCCGTCAACATCTCGCCGGTCCAGTTCCTCGTGCCGAGCCTTTTCGACCAGATCGCCGGCATCCTGCGACGCACAGGCCTCGAGCCGCGGCGGCTGGAACTGGAACTCACCGAGGCGGCGCTGCTGCACAACCGGGAAGACGTGCTGGCGGCACTCGTGCGGCTTCGGCTGCTCGGCGTGCAGATCGTCATGGACGATTTCGGTACGGGACATTCGTCGCTCGCCAACCTGCAGACCTTCCCCTTCGACAAGCTGAAGATCGATTGCAGCTTCACGGCGGCGCTCGACAAGGACCCGGCCGCCCATGCGATCATCCGAGCGATCATCGCGCTCGGCCATAGTCTCGACCTGCCGGTCGTGACCGAGGGCGTCGAAACCGAGCGGCAGATGCAGATCATCGTCGAGGAGGGGTGCCGGCAGGTTCAGGGGTTCCTCACCGGCCGGCCGGGACGTGCGCCGAGTGCCAGAGCGAATGTGTCATCGGACGCTCCGGTGCTCCGGTCGGTCGAGGCGTAGTCTGCCTGTTGCAGTCAAATGGGTTTCGACGGAGACTTTCTTTTCGCCCTCATTCCTGTGCTTGTCACAGGAATCCAGCAGCGCCGCGTCTGCGGCGCGGAGGAGTCTTACAGCCCAAGGACTTGGGCGGACTGGATTCCTGTGACAAGCACAGGAATGAGGGTGTGGAGGTGAAGCCATGCCGTACCGCAACCTCGGGGCGGCAGACGCTGTCGTGTAGTGCGCCTTCTGACACGGCGTCGCCAAAAAACAAAGGCCAGGAACGCCCGGCCTTTGTCCCTTCAGATTGCCTGAGCTTCAGGCGACGCTGATCTGGCGCTTTTCGGCGACAGAGCGGACGGCCGCATCGGCAAGGGCGAGGGCGGCAAGCCCGTCCTTGCCGGACGGGGTGATTTCCGCGCCTTTCTCGATCGCGGCGATGAAGCTTTCGATCTCGTTCGCATAGGCTTCGGTGTAGCGCGTCATGAAGAAATCGTGCAGCGGCGGGCGCGTATAGCCCTCGCCGGTGGCGATCTCGATCGAGACCGGTCGCTGGTTCTCGGCCGAAACGGCGCCCTTCGAGCCGTGCACCTCGATGCGCTGGTCGTAGCCATAGGTGGCGCGGCGCGAGTTGGAGATGACCGCCTGCTTGCCGGATGCCGTCTGCAGAATGACGGAGACGCTGTCATAGTCGCCCGCTTCGCCGATCGCCCTGTCGACGAGCACGGCGGCGGTCGCCGTCACCGAAACTGGCTCCTCGCCGAGCAGGAAGCGCGCCATGTCGAAATCATGGATGGTCATGTCGCGGAAGATGCCGCCCGAGCGCTTAATGTAATCGACGGGCGGGGCGTCCGGATCGCGCGAGGTGATCGTCACCATTTCGACGTCGCCGATCGTGCCGGCGTCGATCGCCTTGCGCACGGCCATGAAATGCGGGTCGAAGCGGCGGTTGAAGCCGACCATCAGCTTCGCCCCGGTTTCGGAGACCACCTCGAGGCAGGTCTTGACGCGATCGACGTCGAGGTCGACCGGCTTCTCGCAGAAGATCGCCTTGCCGGCCCGGGCGAAGCGCTCGATCAGGTCGGCATGGGTGTCGGTCGGCGTGCAGATGACGACGGCATCGATGTCGGAAGCGACCTCGATCGCCTCGATGGGGCGAACCTCGCAGCCATAGGCCCCGGCGATTGCCTCCGCCGCGGCCGGAAAGGCATCGGCAACCGCGACAAGGACGGCATCGGGATTGCCGCTGACGGCTTTCGCGTGAACCTTGCCGATCCGTCCGGCGCCCAGAAGACCAAATCTCACTGTCATCTTCGTCTCTCTCAAATTCCGGTTCCAGACCGGGTGGGTGCGCAATGATATTGACGCTCATCGCACAGAGGCGTTGCGGGCGCGATGGCGTCCGCGGGATTAGATCCATGAGAGGGGTAGCAGTCGTTCCTCCCACGCCGTCACGTCCGATCCAGCACCCTGCCTCGTTGCACACGGATCAAATCGGAATGAAACGGCCAACTCTTTCATTTTCAGAATGTTTATTCCATTCGCGGCGCTGGCGTCAAGCGGAGACGACGGCTGTCGATCCCGCCGTTCGTCTTCACGGCGCCCTTTTCCAACGCCGACAATTGCCGAACAATTTGTCCTTTAGTCGGTATCGATCCGAAGAATTTTGCGATAGACGGAGAGGCAAGGCGCTGAGTGTCGTCAGAGGCAATGTCATGATCAAATTCATCGATCCGGATCATCCGTTCTACCGGCCCCTGTGGATCCGCCTGCTTATCGTTGCCCTCTGTGCGGTGTGGACGGCTGTCGAGTTCTATGGCGGCCAGATGATGTGGGCGACGATCTTCCTCGTCGTGACCGCCTATGCCGGAGCGGCGCTGCTGATCTTCTACAAGCCGAAGCAGGCCGAGGAAAAAGGAACCGGCGGGGGTGAGGAGCCGAAGTAGCGGGTAGCTCACTGCTCGAGCCGTCGCGACGCTTCGTCGATCAACATGTTGGCAAGCTTCATGCGGATGGTGGCGTTCGCCCGGAACTCCGGCGGCAGCCGGTCTGGATGGTTCATGGCGGCAAATCGGCGGCGCTTGGCGGCGAGCGTCAGCCCGGTCTCCCCTTCGCCGAGATCAAGTTCGGCCGCCACATCGGCGAGGCTCGTGCGCCGCAGGTGGTCGGGCATCACCGGCGGTTCTTCGCTGCGTTCGGCCGGCGCGAGGTCCATGTAGGCCCTCTCGACGGCGGCGAACGGGGCGGTCGTCCGCGCTGGCGTCTCGACGACGAATGCCGGCGAACGGCCGAACGGCGATTGCGGGCGTTCGCGCGCCGTGTCTTCCCCGTCCGCCTCCGTGTCGCCCGGTAGCGCCTGCTCGGCCTTCAGGCGCTCGAGTACCGATTGAAACACCGACATGCCGAACATGGCGACTCCCGTGATCTGCCGCGCGAGGAGCGCGTGCGAGCCGAACGATCTTGCCGGTCGAGAATTATGCGGGGCTGATCACGTGCGGCTCTGCTTGAGGATCAGGTCGTAGAGCAGTTTCGCGCTCGGGGGGAGCGCCCGGCCCTCGGCGGTGATCAGGCCATACGGCTTGATGCGGATCGGGAACTCAGTCGACAGGATCCGGATTTCGCCGGCCTGGGTGCCGTTGCCGGCGACGAGCTTCGCCACGTCGAGCGCGACCGGGGCGATGGCGTTGGTGTTGCGGACGATCGACAGGGTGAGGATGATCGAGGATGTGTTGATGACGGTCGAAGGCAGCCGCACGCCGGCCGAGATGAAGCTGTCCTCGACGGCACGGCGCAGCAGCGTGCCCGGCGGCTGGAACACCCAATCATAACCCGGCAGGTCGTCGGCGCTGGCCGAGGCGTGGTCGAGCAGCGGGTGGCCCTGGCGGACAATCAGGCAGACCTCCTCGAAGCCGATTTCGACCAGGTTGAAGAGCCGGGGATTGAGGTCGTCCGGGATACGGCCGACGACGAAGTCGTGGCGTGCCGCAAGCAGCTCGCGCGTCAACACGTTGCTGTTGTCGATCTGTACATTGATCTCGATGCCGGGATAGGCCGTCGAAACCTGGCGGATTGCAGGCACGGCGAGGTTGAGGGCGGGGCCGGTGACGGAGCCGAGCGACACCGAGCCGCCGCTCCCCGTCTTCAATTCGGTGATTTCGCGCGCGGCTTCGCGCAATTCGAGAAAGATCGTCCGTGCCCGCCGCGCGAGCGCTTCGCCGTAGCGGGTCAATTCGACGCCGCGGGCCACCCGCGCACAGATCGGGGCCTTCACGATCGCCTCGATTTCGGCGAGCATGCGCGAGGCGGCCGGCTGGGAGACGCCGAGCGATTCGGCCGCGGCGCTGATGCGGCGATGGTCGTCGATCGCCAGGACCAGCCGCAGGTGGTTGATCTTCAGTCCCGACCGGAAAAGGCCGGTGTCGAAGGACTCGCCGGCCGGGGTCGCGACGCTCGGCTTGCTGTCGAGGGTCATTGTTCGGCCCCGCTATTCAAGAGATTCATAAATCACACTCTTTAAGAGTCGTATATCAATTTTGATATGTATGCAAAGCGATATTGTATTTGACAGTTATGGCAATTGATTCCAGTTTCCACCCATGTGCGCCAGCGCATGCGGGAGTATGCTAAGACAGGGAGGACCTTCCTTTATCTTGAAACGCCGCCGGGGACGATCTCTCCGGGCAGGCGAATCGCTGCGCATATGACGGGGGCTCCGGCCGCCGGCTTCAACACTCAGGGAGAGATCTGATGAAACTGATTACTTCGCTTCTCGCCGCCGCGGCGATGTCCGTCGCAGCGTTCGCTGCGCCGGTATTTGCCCAGGACAAGGGCACGGTCGGCATTTCCATGCCGACGAAGACGTCCACCCGCTGGATTTCCGACGGCGAAACCATGGAGAAGCTGTTCAAGGAAGCCGGCTACACGCCGGACCTGCAGTTCGCCGACGACGACATTCCGAACCAGCTCGCGCAGATCGAGAACATGGTGACGAAGGGCGCGAAGGTTCTCGTCATCGCCGCCATCGACGGCACGACGCTCTCCGACATCCTGCAGAAGGCAGCAGACGCCGGCGTCAAGGTCATCGCCTACGACCGGCTGATTCGCGACTCCGGCAACGTCGACTACTACGCCACCTTCGACAACTTCCAGGTCGGCGTGCTGCAGGCCACCTCGCTCGTCCAGGGCCTGAAGCTCGATGAAGCCAAGGAGCCGAAGAACGTCGAACTGTTCGGCGGTTCGCCGGACGACAACAACGCCTTCTTCTTCTATGACGGCGCGATGTCGGTTCTGCAGCCGCTGATCGACAGCGGCAAGATCGTCGTGAAGTCCGGCCAGATGGGCATGGACCAGGTCGGTACGTTGCGTTGGGACGGTGCTGTTGCCCAGTCGCGCATGGAAAACCTGCTCTCGTCCACTTACACCGATGCCAAGGTCGATGGCGTTCTGTCGCCCTATGACGGCCTGTCCATCGGTATCATCTCGGCCCTGAAGGGCGTTGGCTACGGCTCCGGCGACATGCCGATGCCGATCGTCACCGGCCAGGACGCGGAACTGCCGTCGGTCAAGTCGATCCTTGCCGGCGAACAGTACTCCACGGTCTTCAAGGACACCCGCGAACTCGCCAAGGTGACCGTCGGCATGGTCAATGCGATCATGGATGGCAAGGAGCCGGAAGTGAACGACACCAAGACCTATGAAAACGGCGTCAAGGTCGTTCCGTCCTACCTGCTGAAGCCGGTTTCGGTCGACAAGACCAACGCCAAGGACGTTCTCGTCGGCTCCGGCTACTACACGGAAGACCAGATCAACAACTGATCTTGCTCGAGGGGTCTGCGGCTGACCGCGGACCCTTTCGCCTGATGCGACGTGCATCCTTGCAGACGCATAATAGTCGCTGTGATAATTTGAACTGCTCATGGGGACCCCGGATCCTAACCGATCCGGGGGCCGTGCAGCGGGTGGAAGCCAGCAGTCTCTCGCAGATTGCCGCTGGAATAGCTGAATATGGACAATATCATTCTTGAAATGCGGGGCATCACGAAGACGTTCCCGGGCGTCAAGGCGCTGGACAATGTCTCGTTCAAGGTCCGCGAGGGCGAGATTCACGCCCTGGTCGGCGAAAACGGTGCCGGCAAGTCGACCCTGATGAAGGTGCTGAGCGGCGTCTATCCCGCCGGCACATATGAGGGCGAGATCCATTATGACGGCGAGGAGCGCCGCTTCAGCACGATCGCCGACAGCGAAGAACTCGGCATCATCATCATCCATCAGGAGCTGGCGCTCGTTCCGCTGCTGTCGATCGCCGAGAATATCTTCCTCGGCAACGAGATCGCCAACAAGGGCGTCATCCATTGGCCGCAGACCTTCTCCCGGACGCAGGAACTGCTCAAGAAGGTCGGCCTCACAGAATCGCCGGCGACGCTGATCACCGATATCGGCGTCGGAAAGCAGCAGCTGGTGGAGATCGCCAAGGCGCTCTCCAAGAAGGTCCGGCTGCTGATCCTCGACGAACCGACCGCATCCCTCAACGAAACCGATTCCGACGCGCTTCTGAAGCTGCTCATGGAGTTTCGCAACCAGGGCATGACGTCGATCATCATCTCGCACAAGCTGAACGAGATCAAAAAGGTCGCCGATCAGATCACCATTCTGCGCGACGGCGGTACGGTGGAGACGCTCGACTGTCACAAGGAAGACATCAGCGAGGACCGGATCATCAAGGGGATGGTCGGGCGGGCGATGGAAGACCGCTATCCGCCGCGCGAACCGAAGATCGGCGACACGCTGCTCGAGGTGAAGAACTGGAACGTTTACCACCAGCACCACCGCGACCGGCAGTTCCTGCACGATGTCAGCTTCAAGGTGCGCGCCGGCGAGGTCGTCGGCATCGCCGGCCTGATGGGCGCCGGCCGCACCGAGACGGCGATGAGCATCTTCGGCAAGTCCTGGGGCCACAAGATCACCGGCGAGGTGACGATGCGCGGCCAGCCGGTGGATGTCAGCACGATTCCGCGGGCGATCAAGGCGGGCCTTGCCTATGTAACCGAGGACCGCAAGCAGCTGGGGCTCGTGCTGATCAACAACATCAAGGAGAACACCACGCTTGCCAATCTGAGCGCGGTGGCCGCCAACGGCATCATCGACGAGCGCCAGGAGAGGAAAGTCGCCTCCGACTACCGCTCGAAGCTCCGGATCCGTTCGCATTCGATCTACCAGGAGGCGGTGAACCTTTCGGGCGGCAACCAGCAGAAAGTCGTGCTGTCCAAGTGGCTGTTCACCAACCCCGAAGTCCTCATACTCGACGAGCCGACCCGCGGTATCGACATCGGCGCGAAATATGAGATCTACACCATCATCAACCAGCTCGCAGCCGAGGGCAAAGGCATCCTGATGATCTCGTCGGAAATGCCGGAACTGCTCGGAACCTGCGATCGCATCTATGTCATGAACGAGGGCCGCATCGTGGCGGAGCTTTCCAAGGAGGAAGCAAGTCAGGAATCCATCATGCGCGCCATCATGCGTTCAGGGGAGAAACACTAATGGTCGCCGATACGAGCACCCACACCACCAAACCGTCGATCGGGGACTACCTCAGGAACAACATCCGCGAATACGGCCTTCTGGTCGCGCTCGTGATCATCATGCTGTTCTTCCAGTTCGTCACCAGCGGCGTCCTCTTCAAGCCGGTCAACATCACCAACCTGGTGCTGCAGAACTCCTTCATCGTCATCATGGCGCTGGGCATGCTGCTGATCATCGTGGCCGGTCACATCGACCTGTCGGTCGGCTCGATCGTCGCCTTCGTCGGGGCGATTTCGGCGATCATGCTGGTCAAATGGGGTCTGCCGGCCATCGTCGTCGTTCCCGCCTGTCTCGTCGTCGGCGGCATCATGGGGGCGGCCCAGGGCTACTGGGTGGCCTACCAGAAGATCCCGTCCTTCATCGTCACGCTCGCCGGCATGCTGGTTTTCCGCGGCATGACCTATGTCGTGCTCGGCGGACGTCCGATCGGTCCGTTCCCGAAGGACTTCCAGATCCTTTCGACCGGCTTCGTTCCTGATTTTCTGTACTTCCTCAACCCGAGCCCGGAGATCGTCAAGAACATGGTGGCCCTCGTGGCGGTGCTGGCTCTCGTCGGCTACGCGATCTATGCCGGCCTGCGCAACCGCCGGATCAACGAGCAGCACGGCACCGAAAACGAGCCCTTCGTGTTCTTCGCCGTTCAGATGGCGGTCATCGGTGTCGTGGCCCTGTTCATCGGCTTCCAGCTTTCGACCTATCGCGGCCTGCCGAACGTCCTCATCGTCATGGGCGTGCTGATCGCCGCCTATACCTTCATCACGACGCGCTCGACGATCGGCCGCCGGGTCTATGCCATGGGCGGCAACGAGAAGGCCACCAAGCTCTCCGGCATCAACACCGAGCGGCTGACCTTCTATGCCTTCGTCAACATGGGCGTGCTGGCGGCGCTTGCCGGCATGATCATCACGGCACGGCTGAATTCGGCGACCCCGAAGGCCGGCGTCGGCTTCGAGCTCGACGTCATCGCGGCCTGCTTCATCGGCGGCGCCTCGGCCTCGGGCGGCGTCGGCAAGATCACCGGCGCGGTGATCGGCGCTTTCATCATGGGCGTGATGAACAACGGCATGTCGATTATGGGTATCGGCATCGACTACCAGCAGCTGATCAAGGGCCTCGTGCTGCTCGCAGCCGTATTCTTTGACGTCTACAACAAGAACAAGGGCAAGGGCTGATCGGGGATCCGGGCAGCTCTCACTGACCACATCATGAACGGGCGGCCGATCATGGCCGTCATAGCTGGGTGGCGCGAGCCACTCTCGAGGCGGAGCATTGCCGTTCGCATTGACAGCAATGCCCGAAGCCAACTCGATCAGGAAGGATAGAGACGTGCTGATTTCCCAAGTCAGGAAGCAAGACGGATCGATTGCAGTCGCAGTGCGGGAGCCGGGCGAAACGGCACGCCTCGTCAAGGACGCGGAAAGCGTCTACGCATTGGCGATGAAGGCGGCGAATGGCGGCAAGAGCCTCCAGGCGGTTATCGATGCCAAGGGCCTCGGAGAGACGATCGACCTCGAGGCGGCCTATGCCGAGGGGCGGATGCTGCCGCCGATCACCCATCCCGATCCGGCGCACCTGCATCTGACCGGCACCGGGCTGACGCATCTCGGCTCCGCCGCGACGCGCGATGCGATGCATAAGAAAACCACCGAGGCGGCCGAAGAGACGCTCACCGACTCGATGAAGATGTTCCGCATGGGGCTCGAAGGCGGCAAGCCGAGGGCTGGCGAAAAGGGCGTGCAGCCGGAGTGGTTCTACAAGGGCAACGGCACCGCCGCGGTCGCCCCCGGCCAGCCGCTCACCTCCCCCTCCTTTGCCGAGGACGGCGGCGAAGAGCCGGAAATGGCCGGCATCTATGTCATCTCCGACAAGGGCATGCCCTATCGTCTCGGTTTCGCGGTCGCCAACGAGTTCTCCGACCATAAGACCGAACGGGTCAATTACCTGTGGCTGGCGCATTCGAAGCTCAGGCAGGCAAGCTTCGGCCCGGAAATCCGCATCGGTGCGGCGCCGGACGACATCCGCGGCACGTCGCGTATCCTGCGCGGCGGCAAGGTCCTGTGGGAAAAGCCGTTCCTCTCGGGCGAAACCAACATGTCGCACAGCTTCGCCAATCTTGAATATCACCACTTCAAATACGGTCTCTTCCGCGAGCCGGGCGATGTGCATGTGCACATGTTCGGGACCGCGACGCTTTCCTTCGGCGACGGCATACGCACCGAGCCAGGAGACGTCTTCGAGATCGAGGCCAAGGACTTTGGCCTTGCGCTGCGTAATCCGCTGGCGATCGCCGAAGAAGAAGACATCGCCATACATCAGCTCTGATATATCTGCTAAAGCAGCGTCGGGCCGCGACGGGCGGCCCCTTGCGACAAGAAGACAAGGAGGCTGAAGCCCATGACACTTCACCAGAATCTCATTGCCGGCGAATGGGTCGGCAGCGACGGCGTCGCCAATGTCAATCCCTCGAACACCAACGACGTCATCGGCGAATATGCCCGTGCCACCGCCGACGATGCTTCAGCCGCGATCGCCGCGGCCAAGGCGGCGTTTCCGGCCTGGTCGCGCTCCGGCATCCTCGAGCGCCACGCTATCTTGAGAAAGACCGCTGACGAAATCCTCGCCCGCAAGGACGAACTTGGCCGGCTGCTGTCGCGCGAGGAAGGCAAGACGCTCGCCGAAGGCATTGGCGAGACGGTGCGGGCCGGTCAGATCTTCGACTTCTTCGCCGGCGAAGCCTTACGTCTCGCCGGCGAGACGCTGCCCTCGGTGCGTCCGAACATCGGCGTCGAAATCACCCGCGAGGCAGTCGGCGTCGTCGGCATCATCACGCCATGGAACTTCCCGATCGCCATTCCGGCCTGGAAGATCGCCCCGGCACTTTGCTACGGCAACACCATCGTCTTCAAGCCAGCCGAACTCGTCCCGGGCTGCGCTCACGCGATCGTCGACATCCTGCATCGCGCCGGCCTGCCGAAGGGCGTGCTGAACCTCGTCATGGGCAAGGGCTCGGTCGTCGGACAGGCGATGCTCGAAAGCCCGGATGTCCAGGCGATCACCTTCACCGGATCCGTGGGCACCGGCAAGCGCGTCGCCATGGCTTCGGTCGAGCACAATCGCAAGTTCCAGCTGGAGATGGGCGGCAAGAACCCGTTTGTCGTCCTCGACGACGCCGATCTTCCGGTCGCCGTCGAGGCGGCGGTCAACTCCGCCTTCTTCTCGACCGGCCAGCGCTGCACCGCCTCGTCGCGGATCATCGTCACCGAGGGCATCCACGACAAGTTCGTCGCGGCAATGGGTGAGCGCATGCAAGGCCTCGTCGTCGACGACGCGCTGAAGGCCGGCACCCATATCGGCCCGGTCGTCGACCAGAGCCAGCTGAACCAGGACACCGACTATATCGCCATCGGCAGACAAGAAGGCGCGAAGCTCGCCTTCGGCGGCGAGGTCATTTCGCGCGACACGCCCGGCTTCTATCTGCAGCCGGCGCTGTTCACCGAGGCGACGAATGCGATGCGGATCTCGCGTGAAGAAATCTTCGGGCCGGTCGCCGCGGTCATCCGCGTCAAGGATTACGACGAGGCGCTCGCCGTCGCCAACGACACGCCGTTCGGGCTCTCCTCCGGGATTGCCACGACCAGCCTCAAGCATGCGACGCATTTCAAGCGCAATGCCGAGGCCGGCATGGTGATGGTCAACCTGCCGACCGCCGGCGTCGATTTCCACGTGCCGTTCGGCGGCCGCAAGGGCTCCTCCTATGGCCCGCGCGAACAGGGCAAATACGCCGCCGAATTCTACACAACCGTCAAGACAGCCTACACGCTGGCTTAAGCCCAAGAGCGGGATGAGGAGGCAAGTGCCATCCTCATCCCGCTGCAAAGCCATCGTGCTCCAGCCCGCACCCACGGGCCCGAAGGAAGGAAGAAATGAAGAAGAAAGCTGAGTGGCCGCGCAAGCTGCGTTCGCAGGACTGGTTCGGCGGTACGGGAAAGAATGCCATCATGCACCGCTCCTGGATGAAGAACCAGGGGCTGCCTGCCGACACCTTCGACGGCCGGCCGATCATCGGCATCTGCAACACCTGGTCGGAACTCACGCCCTGCAACGCGCATCTGCGCGACCTTGCGGAGCGGGTGAAGCGCGGTGTCTACGAGGCCGGCGGCTTTCCGGTGGAATTCCCGGTCTTCTCGACTGGCGAAAGCACGCTTCGCCCGACGGCGATGATGTTCCGCAACCTCGCGGCAATGGACGTCGAAGAGGCGATCCGCGGCAATCCGGTCGATGGCGTCGTGCTGCTCGGCGGCTGCGACAAGACGACCCCCAGCCTGCTGATGGGCGCGGCTAGCGTCGATATTCCGGCGATCGTCGTCTCCGGCGGCCCGATGCTGAACGGCAAGTGGCGCGGCAAGGACGTTGGTTCCGGCACGGCGATCTGGCAGTTCTCGGAAATGGTCAAATCCGGCGAAATGAGCCTCGAAGAATTCATGGATGCCGAGCAGGGCATGGCTCGTTCTGCGGGAAGCTGTATGACCATGGGCACGGCCTCGACGATGGCGTCGATGGCCGAAGCGCTCGGCATGACGCTCTCCGGCAATGCCGCGATCCCGGCCGTCGACGCCCGCCGCCGGGTGATTTCGCAGCTCACCGGCCGCCGCATCGTCGAGATGGTCAAGGAAGACCTGAGGCCCTCCGACATCCTCACCAAGCAAGCCTTCGAGAACGCCATCCGCGTCAACGGCGCGGTCGGCGGCTCTACCAATGCGGTGCTGCATCTGCTGGCGCTTGCCGGCCGCATCGGCGTCGATCTTTCGCTCGACGACTGGGACAGGCTCGGTCGCGACGTGCCGACCATCGTCAACCTGCAGCCCTCCGGCAAGTACCTGATGGAAGAATTCTATTATGCCGGCGGCCTGCCGGTGGTCATCAAGGCGGTCGCCGAGATGGGGCTGCTCCACAACGACGCCATCACTGTCAGCGGCGACACGATCTGGAACGACGTCAAGGGCGTAACGAACTACAACGAAGACGTGATCCTGCCCCGGGAAAAGGCACTGACGAAATCCGGCGGCATTGCGGTGCTGCGCGGCAATCTGGCGCCCCGCGGCGCCGTCCTGAAGCCCTCGGCCGCCTCGCCGCATCTGATGCAGCACAAGGGCCGCGCTGTCGTCTTCGAAAGCATCGAGGACTACCACGCCCGCATCAACCGCGATGACCTCGACATCGACGAGACCTGCGTAATGGTGCTGAAATATTGCGGTCCGAAGGGCTACCCCGGCATGGCCGAGGTCGGCAATATGGGCCTGCCGCCCAAGGTCCTGAAGAAGGGCATCACCGACATGATCCGCATTTCCGATGCGCGCATGTCGGGCACGGCCTACGGCACCGTCATTCTCCACACGGCACCGGAAGCGGCCGAGGGCGGGCCGCTGGCGCTCGTTCAGAACGGCGACCTGATCGAGGTCGACATCCCGAACCGCACGATGCACCTGCATGTCTCCGACGAGGAGCTCGCCCGCCGCCGTGCGGCCTGGGTGTCGCCGGTCAAGCCGCTCACCGGCGGCTATGGCGGCCTCTATATCAAGACCGTCATGCAGGCCGATAGCGGTGCCGATCTCGACTTCCTCGTCGGGCCGCGCGGCGATCGCATCCCGATGGACCGAGACAGCCACTGACGGGGCTGAACAGCGACCACCGTTTCGGCTTCGGGTGCCGTAGTTGCCCCTCACCCGAACCCTCTCCCCGCCTGCGGGGAGAGGGGACGTAGGGGCCGTTGTCGCTGTTCCTGCGGACTATTGGGCAAGCGTTCGCCGCGAGTCTCCTTCGCCCCGCTTGTGGGGAGAAGGTGGCCAGTAGGCCGGATGAGGGGCCGCCGCCGGCGGTGATTCCCTGATTTTCGGCTTACTGACTCTGGCGTTGGCTCTGCTCGCCGTGGCTTTGCGTCTGCCCTTGCCGTTCCACCGTTACGGTGACTTTCAACGTCTCGCTGGCGACGCCATGCACCAGCCCGGATATCGGCGCGGCATCGCGGTAGCAGAGGCCGGTGGCGACTCGGACATAGCGTTCGTCGGGGCAGATCTTGTTGGCCGGATCGAAGCCGACCCAGCCGAGACCGGGCAGGTGCACATCGGCCCAGGCATGGCTCGCGGTCTGCTCGGGATGGCCTTCGGTCAGCAGATAGCCCGAGACGTAGCGGGCCGGCAGGCCAAGCGTTCGGGCGGCCGAGACGAGGATGTGGGCGTGGTCCTGGCAGACGCCCTTGCCGCGCTCGAGCGCCTCCTCGGCGGTGGTACCGGCATGGGTCTCGCCGGGCTCGTAGGCGACCGCCTCGTGAATCGTCCCCATCAGCGCGTGCATGCGCTCGAGATCCGTTGCGCCCTCGGCCGATTTCGCCAGCTCGCGGACCAGCTTGCCCGCCTCGCTGAGCGGTGTTTCGCGGGCATAGAGCCAGAGCGGCACATAGGACTGGTGCGCTCCGAAGACGCCGGCCCGGTCTTCCGTATCCACTTCACCGCTCGCCTCGATCCGCAAGGTCGTCCGATCCGCGTCGACGTTGACGAGATGCGTGCGGTTGCCGAAATGGTCATCGTAGCTGACCTCGACCACCGCCCCTTCGACGAGCGTGCGCCAGTTCAACACCCTCTGGCCGGGCTGCGTCGTCGGCGTCAGCCGCAGCCGCTGCAGCGCATAGGGCACCGGTTCGTCGTAATGGTATTCGGTCGTGTGGCTGATTTTCAGGTGCATTCCACTCTCCCGGACCTCATTGGTAAAACCGGTAGCCGTCGGTTATTTCCTGGCCGAGACGGTTGTTGTGGCTGATGAACTCTTCCAGATATTCGTGCAGGCCCCGGTCCATGATGTCGCTGATCGACTGGCTGCGGAGCGAAGCAAGCGTTTCCTCGGCGGTCTCGTGAGCGGCATGCCTCTCGCCATATTCGCGCGACAGATAACCGAGATTGCTGACGATCTTTTCGTAGCAATAGGCGAGCGAGCGCGGCATGCGGCCGTTCGAGATCAGGAAATCGGCGATATTGGCCGGCCTCAGTTCCGCATCATAGACCCAGCCATAGGCGCGGTGCGCCGAGACGGAGCGCAGGATCGATTCCCACTGGACATTGTCCATCGACGATCCGACGGCGGAGACCGCCGGCAGCAGCACGTAATACTTCACGTCGAGGATGCGGGCGGTGTTGTCGGCCCGCTCGATGAAAGTGCCGATGCGCGAGAAGTTGAAGATCTCGTTGCGGAGCATCGTGCCGTGGAAGGCGCCGCGGATGAGGCCGGCGCGGCGTTTGATGGCGTCGATGATCTCCGGCATGTCGGCCGGCCGCGCCTTCTTGGCGAGCATCGCCTTCAGCTCGATCCAGCATTCGTTGGTGGCTTCCCAGGTCTCGCGGGTCAGCGCCGTGCGGACCATCCGGGCGTTGTGGCGGCCCGCCTCGATGCAGGACATGACGCTCGACGGATTGGCCCGGTCGCGCAGCAGGAAATCGATGGCGTCGCTGCTGGTCAGCGTGTCGTGCACCTCGTCATAGAGCTCGCGCACGCCGGCGCTCTGCAAGACGCCGTCCCAGTCGCCCTCGCTCGATTCGCTGCGGGTCAGCGACATGCGCAGGCCCGCGTCGATTAGCCGGGCGCTGTTCTCGGCGCGCTCGATATAGCGGAACATCCAGTAGAGGCCGTTTGCAGTTCTTCCCAACATGGCCTCAGTCCTCCAGTACCCAGGTATCCTTGGTGCCGCCGCCCTGGCTGGAATTCACCACTAGCGAGCCCTCCTTCAGGGCGACACGCGTCAGCCCGCCGGGAATGATTTGCACCTTGTCGGAAACGAGCACATAGGGACGCAAGTCGACGTGCCGGGGCGCGATGCCCTTGTTGACGAGGATCGGCACGGTCGAGAGCGACAATGTCGGCTGGGCGATGTAGTTGCCGGGGCGCTCCTTGAGCTTCTCGGCGAAGGCGGCACGCTCCTTCTTGGTCGCCGTCGGGCCGACGAGCATGCCGTAGCCGCCGGAGCCGTGCACTTCCTTGACGACGAGCTCTTCCAGATGTTCGAGCACGTATTTGAGGCTCTGCGGTTCCGAGCAGCGCCAGGTGGGGACGTTTTCGAGCAACGGCTTGCGGCCGGTATAGAACTCGACGATTTCCGGCATGTAGGAATAGATCGCCTTGTCGTCGGAAATGCCGGTGCCCGGCGCATTGGCGATGGTGATGTTGCCGGCGCGATAGACGTCCATGATGCCGGGAATGCCGAGCGCGGAATCCGGTCGGAAGGTCAAGGGGTCGAGAAAATCGTCATCGACGCGGCGGTAGAGCACGTCGATCGCCTCGTAACCGCGCGTCGTGCGCATCTTCACCTTGCCGTCGATGACCCTGAGGTCCGACCCTTCCACCAGTTCGACGCCCATCATGTCGGCGAGGAAGGCGTGCTCGTAGAAGGCGGAATTGTAGATGCCGGGGGTAAGCACGGCGACGCGCGGCTTGCCGGAGCATCCGGGAGGCGCCAGCGATGACAAGCTCTGGCGCAGCAGATAGGGATAGTTCTCCACCGGCCGCACGCGGTTCTGATGGAAGAGCTCCGGGAACATCTGCATCATGGTTTCCCGGTTTTCCAGCATGTAGCTGACACCGGAAGGCGTGCGGGCGTTGTCTTCGAGCACGTAGAACTGGTCTTCGCCGGTGCGCACGATGTCAGTGCCGACGATGTGGGTATAGACGCCTCCCGGCGGCCGGAAGCCGATCATCTGCGGCAGGAAGGCGTCGTTCTTCTCGATCAATTCGCGCGGGATCCGGCCGGCGCGGATGATTTCCTGCTTGTGGTAAATGTCGTCCAGAAAGGCGTTAAGCGCAATGACGCGCTGTTCGATGCCCTGGGCGAGGCGTCGCCATTCACGTCCGGATATGATGCGGGGAATGAGATCGAAGGGGATGAGCTTTTCGGATGAATCGGCGTGTCCGTAGACTGCGAAAGTAATGCCCGTCTTGCGGAAGATGTTCTCGGCTTCTCTCGATTTCGCTATGAGCCGGTTTCTGTCCTGGCTGGCATACCATTGATGATAGGTCGAATATGGCTGGCGCGGACTGCTGTCCGCATTGATCATTTCGTCAAATGCCAAAGGCGTAGATCCCCTTATTTTTGTCCATTTGAGTACAACGGTTGCCGCAATGCAAGAAGCGTGCACAGTCGCGCGCGAAGAATTTTCGGCTTGCGCCGGTCCGAAAATTGAAGGCGCTTTCGTCTCTCCGGCTTGCGATTTGTGCGTGCCGGATTTCTCCTGCTGATTTGGAAATGGGCAGATGCCTGATTATTTGGCGCCCCACCACAGGTTGCGGTCTCGGTGGAAGCCTTGTTTGCCGATCTTGTTCATCGATGCGGCAGGAATAAGATATCGGCGCTGGTCAGGTGGTGACGGCAAGGCGGTGACGGCATGGACGCAATATACGAGATCGCCGAACGGCCGGCGCAACGGGTTACCGGCCGCCTCTGGGACGGCACATTCATCGAAGCGGCCGACGGCGCCATCCACCGGCTGATAGCCGAGACGCAGGAGCATCGACGCCGCACGCATCCGCGCGATCACGCCGCCCTTATAGGCCTCTCCTGGAATGTCCGGCCGGAGGGCTTCACCTATCTGCTCGGCTATGCCGGAGAAGATCACGAGACCTTTGCAGCGCCCGACCACATGGACCTGCCGGCCATGCGCTTTGCGACGACGATGCACCACCCTGAAGGAGGAGATGTTTTCGTTCAGTACCGCAAGATGTTCGAGTGGATTGCGGCTGCGGGCCACTTCGTCGATCAGACCCATCTACACTACCGCGAAGAATACGCGCCCGGCTTCGTCTCGCCGTCTGCCTCCTCTCTGCGACTGATGGTTCCAATTCGCTGATCGCAACCATCAGAAAAATTGCTTTGACCAGGGGCGGCACGCGGTCTATCGCCGCGGCGACGGTCTCGCTCATCGAGGTCCGCCTCGATCGGGAAAAACACCTATGATGCTTGCCCGCCTGGCCCCGGCCATTTTCGTGCTGCTCTGGTCGACGGGCTGGGTGGTGGCGAAATATGCTGCATTCTTCGCCGATCCGCTGACCTTCCTGGCGCTGCGCTACAGCGTGGCGATCCTGCTCTTCGTCGGCTTCTGCGCCGCGACCGGCGCGCGCTGGCCCAGCTCCTGGAGCCTGATCGGCCACGCGATTGTGTCGGGGATCTTCCTGCACGGCCTCTATCTTGGCGCCGTATGGTGGGCGATCGGGCAGGGGGTGCCCGCGGCCATATCCGGCATCATCGCCGGGCTGCAGCCGTTGATGACGGCGGCGGTCGCGCCGTTCCTGATCGGCGAGAATCTCAGCCGGCAGCAGCGGCTCGGTTTGGTGCTCGGCTTTTGCGGCATCGCACTTGCCGTCTTGCCGAAGACGCTGGCGCTCGACACCGCCGCGACGCCCATTCATTTCCTGCCGGTGGCCATCAACGTCCTCGGCATGGCGGCGGTGACCTATGGCACGCTCTACCAGAAGCGATATCTGCAAAACGGTGACATTCGGTCGATCGCCGCCCTGCAATATGTCGGCGCCCTGTTCGTCACCGTGCCGTTGGCCCTGATGCTCGAGGATCTGCACGTCACCTGGAACCTCGAGCTCGTCGCAGCGCTTGCATGGTCGGTCCTCGGCCTGTCGATGGGGGCGATTGCGCTCCTGCTCTATCTCATCCGCCGCGGCCAGGTCTCGCGCGCCGCATCGCTCATCTATCTGGTGCCTCCGCTCGCGGCGGTCCAGGCGGCGCTCTTCTTCGGCGAAGCCCTGACCTGGCCGATGATCGTCGGAACCGTTATTGCGGTGACGGGCGTCTACCTCACCAATCGCAAGAACAATGGCGAGGCGCCGGCTGGGGAACGCGCAATCAATGTTGCGGCAGGCTCAGCGAAATAGAGCAGCGCAGCGTATGCGAGAGCTCAGACGAGCGCGGATTCGGGGCCTTGCTGTTTCCCGAGAACGTTGCGCACCACGATGAAACGCTTGGTGGTCTCGACGCAGGTCGCGCCAAGGTGGAGGTCAGGCCCGCGGCCGGAGACATGCAGTAGGAAATATCTGCAGCGACCCTCGCGTCCTTTCGGAGGCGCAAGGGTCACTGTTTATCGCAGGCGGCTCAGCCCTGGCGGCCGCCGCCATTGTCTGCGCGGCGCATGCCTTGACCGCGCCCGCGGCGATTGCCGGGCTGCCCGTCGCCCTGGCGCCGGCCGTCATGCTTCGGGCCGGGGCGGCCATGGTGCTTGCGGTTTTCGTGATTGCGGTTGCCCTCCGGCCGGCCGTCGTGGTGGCCCTGGCCGGCGGCCCGGTGATCGCGGCGCTCGCTCTTCTGCGGACGATCGTCGCGCAGCAGTTCGTCGCCTGCAAACCCGCTCGTTGCCGGCTCCCGCGCGGGACGCTGCGGGCGCTGAGCTCCGTCGCGGCGCTGGCCGCCGCCGCTGCCGCGATGTTGACCACCGCCATTGCCGCGCTGCTGGCCGTTGCCGCGACCGCCGCGACCCTTGGAGGGACGAGCCTGGTCGGCCGGCGCCTCGCCGCTGGCGACGGCGATCTGGATGCCCATCAGCTTTTCGATGTCGCGCAGCAGGCGGATTTCGTCCGGTGAGCAGAAGGCGATCGCAATGCCGTCGCGGCCATTACGGGCGGTGCGGCCGATGCGATGCACATAGGCGTCCGGCACTTCCGGCAGATCGTAGTTGTAAACATGGGTCACACCCGGAATGTCGATGCCGCGTGCGGCGACGTCGGTCGCGACGAGCACGCGGATTTCGCCGTCGCGGAACGCCTTCAGCGCGCGCTCGCGCTGGCCCTGGCTCTTATTGCCGTGGATCGAGGCGGCCTTGAAGCCGACATGGTCGAGATGCTTCATCAGCTTCTCGGCACCGTGCTTCGTGCGGCTGAAGACCAGTGACAGACCATCGGGATTGTCGGTCAGCGATTTCTTGAGGATCGTCGTCTTCAGGTCCTTGCCGGGGACAAAATGGACATATTGCTCGACCTTGTCGGCGGCCTTGCCGGGCGGCGTTACCTCGACCTTGAGCGGATCGGTCAGATACTCGCCGGCGAGTTCGGCGATCTGCTTCGGCATGGTCGCGGAGAAGAGCAGCGTCTGGCGGTTCTTCGGCACCAGCTTCGAGATCTTGCGCAGATCGTGGATGAATCCGAGGTCGAGCATCTGATCGGCCTCGTCGAGCACGAGGTAGCGCCCTTGCGTCAGCGTCACGGCCTTGCGGGCGACGAGGTCGAGCAGGCGGCCGGGCGTTGCGACGAGAATGTCAACGCCCCGGGCGAGCTGTTCGGTCTGCTTGTTGATCGAGACGCCGCCGACAACGACGCCGATCTTCAGCGGGCTCTTTCTCACGAAAAGCTTAAGGTTGGTGGCGATCTGATTGACCAGTTCGCGGGTGGGGGCCAGCACGAGCGCGCGGATGTTGCGCGGGTCGGCGCGCCCGCCATCGGCGAGAAGCTTCTCGATCATCGGCAGACCGAAGGCGGCGGTCTTGCCGGTGCCCGTCTGGGCAAGACCGATGAGATCATGACCCTTGAGAACAAGCGGGATGGCCTGCATCTGGATGGGCGTCGGCTTTTCGAAGGCATTGGCGGAGAGGGTCGCCAGGATCTGCTGCGATAGGCCGAGGTCTTTGAAAGTGGACAATGGATATACCTTTCGGGGCGCCAAACGCATGCGCCGGAATCGCCTCTTGCAATTCCGGTGTCGTCTGGCGTCAAGAACCCCGCGTGAATTGGGAACTTGTGGTTTAGAGAAAATCGTCAAGCGCCTGTGCTGCCGCCGGTTGCGGCGATGTCTCGCGCTATTCCTTCTTCACGGCTCGAAGTGTTTGCCGAGGGCGCGCTCACGCGGCGGCCGGAAGGTGACGCGCTGTCCATGTCGTTGTTTTGGCCCGAAAAGTCAAGCGGCATCTTTTGCAGGTGCGAGATTGGCCCGCCGCAGCAGCCTTCTCGAAGGCCGGCGTTCAGGAAAGTTCGTCATGGCCAGGATCGGCCAAGCATCATGGATGAAAGCTTGCAGAACAGGCGCCGGAGCGTACAATTCTGCGGCTCGGCCCCCGGCATCTCGGCTAGGCCGGGTGCGCATATTGCAGGAATTGCGTGGTCCAGTTCGGCAGGAGCGGGAGCGATACGGGCCGGCGCCGAAACCCGGTTTCGATGCTCAGCTGCGTTCGCAACCAAGCCGTGTGAAGCTGGACAAAAATTGGACGCTCGGCGATTCGGGAACCTGACGCGGCTTCAGCCGTTCCATCCCTTTAGTCTTCGCCGACCTATCTGCCAATCGAGATACAGGAGAGGAACCAGTGCGGAACCGGATTTGGATACTGGCAGCCGATGGCAACGCCGCGCGCATCGTCAAGGACGTCAACTTGCTGAAGGACGGACATCAGCAGCCGGAGGTGGAATCCTACGAGATCGAGGCGAGGCGCGCTCAGGACATCATGGCCGACAAGCCGGGCCGCAGCCATTCGTCGGTCGGACACGGCCGCTCGGCCATGGAATACAGCAGCGATCCGGTTCGCGAGGAACAGCACCGCTTCGCCGTGGAAATTGCCGGGAAGCTCGACCACTATGCGCTGGAAAACGCCTTCGAGAACCTGGTGATCTGCGCCGCGCCGAAGACCTTGGGCGACCTCAGGAAGCTGCTCTCCCATCAGGTCAAGGAAAAGACCGTCGCCGAGATCGACCGCAATTGCGTGGCGGTGCCGACCGAGCAACTGATCGCCACGGTCAAGTCGGTGGTCTTTCCCGGCTAGATCGCTTCAGGGCTTATCGCCGCGCAGCATTTCGCGTTTGCCGGCAAAGCCCGGAAGGCGCTCGACCACGAAGCCGGCCGCAGCGAGATTGCGGCGGACGAAACCTGCCGCCGCATAGGTGGCGAAGGTGCCGCCTTTGACGGTTTTGTCGAAAACCGCCTGCATGAGTTCCTGCGACCACATGTCGGGGTTCCGCGACGGGGCGAAGCCGTCGAGAAACCAGGCGTCGAAACCTTCCCGCGTTTGGGCAACGCCCTGGAGCGCCATGCCGCAGACGACGGTGAGACGCACGCCGTCGAAGTCGATGTCGATCCGGCCGGCCGGCGCATCCGGCCAAGGGGCGACAAGCGCGCGGCGCTCGGCGTCGATCTCCCGCCAATGGGCGAGTGCCCGGTCGATTTCGCCGGCGCGCATCGGGAAGCGCTCGAAGGAGACGAAGTGTAGCCGGCCATCGGGGACCTGTGCCTCTTTCCATTGCCGCCAGGTCTCGCAGAAGTTCAGGCCGGTGCCGAAGCCGAGCTCGCCGATCGTAAAGGTCCCGCCTGCGCTCCAGCGCGCGGGCAGCCTGTTGCCCGAAAGAAAGACATGGCCGCATTCCAGCCGGCCGTCAGTGCGGCAGTAAAAGTGATCGCCAAATTCCACCGAATAGGGCATATCGCCCGCATGCCATTCAAGGCTCTGGCTTGCGGTCGGCTGGTTCTGGCGGAGATCGGTCTCTGTCATGGCGATGGCGATAGACTTGCGGCGGGGTAAGGTCAATCGATGAGCGAAGTTTTGATCGTTGGTGGCGGTATCATGGGGCTCTGGGCGGCGCTCATGGCCGGCCGTGCCGGCATCGAGACGCGCCTCCTCGAGCGGAAGGGGATCGGTGCAGGCGCAAGCGGCGGCCTGCTCGGAGCGCTGATGCCGCACATGCCGGACCGCTGGAACGCGAAGAAACAGTTCCAGTTCGATGCGCTTGTTTCGCTGGAGGGCGAGATTGCCCGGCTCGAGGGCGAGACGGGTCTATCGGCGGGCTATCGCCGCTCGGGCCGGATCATGCCGCTCGGCAGACAGCATCTGCGCGATATCGCGCTCGGCCACCAGCAGGACGCGGAGCGGCACTGGGTTGCTGGCGACCAGCGGTATCATTGGCACGTCCGCGACGCCGATACCGACGGCTGGCCGGCAGCGAACGCCGCACCCTTCGGCCTCGTCCAGGACACGCTTGCCGCACGCGTGGCGCCGCGCAGGCTGCTGGCGACCTTGCGGGCGGCACTCGATGCATTTCCTCATGTCCAGATCGAAGAGGGCGCCGACGTTTTGTCGATCGACCCGCAGCACGCTCGGCTAGCACTCTTCGAGGGCCGCGAGGTCGCGTTCGGGCATTGCATCCTCGCCGCCGGTGTCGCGAGTTTTCCGCTGGTCGATCGGTTGGCGGAGCGGCCGCAGGCGGCGAGCGGCGGCCCCGTCAAGGGGCAAGCGGCGCTGCTCCGCGCCGATATTGATCCGGCCGCGCCGATCATCTTCACCGACGGGCTCTACATCGTTCCGCATGAGGACGGCCTTGTGGCCGTCGGCAGCACCAGCGAGAACCGATTCGCCGAGCCCTTCTCGACGGACGCGCAACTGGATGCGCTGATCGAACGCGCCGTTGCACTCACCCCGCTGCTGCGCGATGCACCGGTGATCGAACGCTGGGCCGGTCTGCGCCCCAAGGCCACCGGCCGGGAGCCGATGGTCGGCCGCCATCCGGAATATGAAAGGGTGTCGGTGCTGACGGGCGGCTTCAAGGTCAGTTTTGGACTGGCACATGTTCTGGCGGGCTTCGTCATCGACGAGATTGCCGGGCGCAGGACCGCCGAACTGCCGCAATCCTTCCGGTGCGAAACCCATATCGCGGCGTTGCAGTAGCCCCCATTCCACTTCGTCAATCTGTCACGCAAATCACCTAAGAGGCGGCTATCGAACCGAATTTCGGAGCCTTGCAATGCGGTACGCCATTTGTTTTACGCCGCCGATGGGCGACCCGCTGTCCGCGGCGGCGGCAAGCTGGCTTGGCCGCAGCGTCTATTCGGGCGAACCCGTCGAGCCGCCGTCGATCGCCGGCCTTCGCGTTTCCGAGATCGCCTTCCACACGGCCGTTCCGCGCCGCTTCGGCTTCCACGCGATGATCATGGCGCCCTTCCGCCTCGCGGAAGGCGCCGATGAAGCGCAGCTGCTGAGAAGTCTGATGCACTTCACCAGCGCCGAGACGCCGTTCGCGATCGAGCGGCTGGAGGTGGCGCGCCTCGGGCAATGCCTGGGGCTGACGCCGACGGTGCCGAGCCGTGCGATGCATATGCTCGCCGCGCGGGTCCTGCAGGCATTCGACCGCTTTCGGGCGCCGCTCGGCGAGGACGAAATCGAACGTTCCGATCCCGACCGGTTGACTGCCCCGCAATTTACGAATCTGCATCGGTGGGGCGATCCCTTCGTGATGGAAGAGTACCGCTTCCATATGAAGCTCACTGGTCCTTTGGGTGCTGAAGCCGGACGAGGCCTCGAGGCGCCGTTGCGCGAAGTCTTCGAACCGCATCTGACGAAGCCGCTTGCGGTCGAAAGCCTCGCCTTGTTCGTCGAAGCGGAGAAGGGCGCGCCGATGCGGGTCCATTCCCAGCATCCGCTCGGCAAGATTTCCGTCCGTCCAAGGAGCGAAAGGACGGTTCGGTCCTCGGCGCAGCCTCAGTTATCGGGTAAGTCAACGGGTGACGCCGGCGGCGCTTCGCCGCTGCTGGCCAATTCCGTTTCGGCAATCCGCTAACCTCCTTTCGCGCCGTCATTTTCATCTCGACAATCCGTTGCGCGGTGCTACCGTCTCGGAAAATCGAAGGTGATTTCATGGCCGAGACTTCCTATCCGCGCGACCTTGTTGGCTATGGACGCACGCCGCCGCAGCCGCATTGGCCGGGCGATGCGCGCATCGCCGTGCAGTTCGTCCTCAATTACGAGGAGGGCGGCGAAAGCTGCATTCTCGATGGCGATCCGGCATCCGAGTGCCTGCTGTCGGAGATCGTCGGCGCGCAGCCCTGGGCGGGTCAGCGCAACCTCAACATGGAATCAATCTACGAATACGGCGCGCGTGCCGGTTTCTGGCGCCTGTGGCGGATGTTCACGAGCCGTGGCGTGACGCTAACGGTCTATGGCGTGACGCTTGCCATGGCCCGCAACCTGGAGGCGGTTGCGGCGATGAAGGAGGCCGGCTGGGAGATCGCCAGCCACGGGCTGCGCTGGCTCGAATACAGGGATTTTCCGGAGGAGGTGGAGCGCGAGCATATTCGCGAGGTCGTGCGGCTCCATACGGAGCTGACGGGCGAGCGGCCGCTTGGCATCTACCAGGGCAAGCCTTCGGTCAACACGCTGAGGCTCGTGCTGGAGGAGGGCGGCTTCCTCTATTCCTGCGATTCCTATGCGGACGAACTTCCTTATTGGGTCCCGGGGCTGACACCCGACAAGCCGCATCTCATCATCCCCTACACGCTCGACGCCAACGACATGCGCTTTGCCACTAATCAGGGCTTCAATTCGGGAGACCAGTTCTTCACCTATCTCAAGGACACGTTCGACGTGCTTTATGAGGAGGGCAAGGAAGGCAGCCCGAAGATGATGAATGTCGGCCTGCATTGTCGTCTCGTCGGCCGGCCGGGCCGAGCGGCGGCGCTCGGCCGCTTCATCGATTACGTCCTGTCGCACGATCAGGTGTGGGTGCCGCGGCGCATCGATATCGCCCGCCACTGGTATGAACACCACAGACCGGAGGGAATGCGTTGATGTCGGAACGCGAGGATTTCGTCCGCCGTTTCGGCGGTATCTTCGAGCATTCCCCCTGGGTGGCGGAGCGTGCGTTCGACCATGCCGCCTCGTCGGGATTGACGGCCGGAAACGTCCATTCGGCCCTCTGCAACGCTTTTCGCGCGGCATCGCCCGCAGAACGTCTGGCGGTCCTGCGCGCCCATCCCGATCTAGCCGGTAAGCTCGCCGTTGCCGGCAAGCTCACGGCGGAATCGACGTCCGAACAGGCATCGGCGGGCCTCGACCGGCTCTCGCCGAAAGAGCATGCGCAGTTCACGAAGCTCAACGCCGCCTATACCAAGAAATTCGGCTTTCCCTTCATTATCGCGGTGAAGGGTTTGACGAAGGCGGAGATTCTCGCCGCCTTCGAGCAACGGATTGACAATTCCGCGGAAGAGGAATTTGAAACCGCCTGCGCGCAGGTGGAGCGGATCGCCCGGCTGCGTCTCAGTTCCATGCTTCCGGGAGATGACAATGCCTGACAAGACCGTTCCGCCTACCGGCGCCGCACTGCGCCCGGATCTCCATGGCCGGAGAGTTGGGACCCGGGCCTGATGTCGCATCTGCTTTCGATCGAGCCCCTGACGAAGGAGGCGTTCGCCCCGTTCGGCAGCGTCATCGAGGCCGACCCCGCGTCGGCGCGCCTGATCAATGGCGGCAATACAGAGCGGTTTCACGCGCTTGCCGGGGCCGACGTGATCGGGGAGGGCGCCCGGGTGATCATCAGCATCTTTCGCGGCCAGCCGCGGAGCTTTCCCTACAGCATCACCATGATGGAACGCCACCCGTTCGGCAGCCAGAGTTTTTCGCCACTTCAAGATCGGCCCTGGCTCGCGGTTGCCGCCGAGGATGAGGGCGGGCGCCCGGGCAGGCCGCGGGTTTTCCTGGCAGGGGGCCGGCAGGGGGTCAATTATGGCCGCAACGTCTGGCATCATCCGCTGATGACGGTCGATACCGTCAGCGATTTCCTCGTTGTCGATCGCGGCGGACCGGGCAACAATCTCGAGGAGTTCTTCTACGAGGAACCTTTCGTTATCCCAGATCTGCCTTCGAAGGGAACAGTCCGATGAAGAAGAGCGGCCGGCTGACAACCCATGTTCTCGACACGGCGCTCGGCAAGCCGGCAGAGAACCTGCGCATCGATCTCTATCGGCTGGAAGGCGAGGAGCGGCAATCGATCTGCACGGTCCGCACGAACAGCGACGGTCGCGTCGATGCGCCGCTTGCGGAGGGCGAAGCCTTCAAGGCGGGGCAGTACGAACTTGTGTTTCACGCCGGCGATTATCTGCGTGCGGCCGGAGTGGCGCTTGTCGAGCCGGCCTTCCTCGACCTCATCCCGTTGCGGTTCGGCGTCGCCGACGCCGCCAGCCACTACCACGTGCCGCTGCTGCTCTCGCCCTACTGCTATTCGACCTATCGCGGCAGCTGAGCCGGACGAGAAGGATGTGGGCGCACGGCGCCCGCATCTGGCGCCTCACATCGCGTAGTCGGCTATGACGTCGCGAGCCACGTCGTTGATGTTGCGCTTGCCGCAGAGCGCCATGGTGATGTCCATCTCCTTGCGGATGATGTCGAGCGCCAGGGTCACGCCGTCCTTGCCCATCGCCCCGAGGCCATAGAGGAACGGGCGGCCGATGAAGGTGCCCTTGGCTCCAAGCGCGACTGCCTTCAGCACGTCCTGTCCGGAGCGGATGCCGCCGTCGAGATGAACCTCGATCTGGTCGCCGACGGCATCGATGATTTTCGGCAGCATGCTGATCGAGGACGGCGCCCCGTCGAGCTGGCGGCCGCCGTGATTCGAGACGATGATTGCGTCGGCGCCGGTTTTCGCCGCCATTTTCGCGTCTTCCGGATCGAGGATGCCCTTCAGGATGAGCGGACCGCCCCAGCGGTCCTTGATCCATTCGACGTCCTTCCAGGAAAGCTGCGGGTCGAACTGCTCGGCGGTCCAGGCATGGAGCGAGGAGAGGTCGGTGACGCTCTTGGCATGGCCGACGATGTTGCGGAAGGTGCGTCGGTTCGTGCCGAGCATCTTCATGCACCAGCCCGGGCGCGTCGCCATCATCCAGAGATGTTTCGGAGTCATGCGGGGCGGCGCCGAGAGGCCGTTGCGGAGATCCTTGTGCCGCTGGCCGAGTATCTGCAGGTCGAGCGTCAGGACGAGGGCCGAGCATTTGGCCGCCTTGGCGCGGTCGATGAGGTTGAGCACAAATTCGCGCTCGCGCATCACATAGAGCTGAAACCAGAAGGGTTTCGTCGTCACCGAGGCGACGTCCTCAATCGAGCAGATGCTCATCGTCGACAGCGTGAAGGGAACGCCATAGGCCTCTGCCGCCTGCGCCGCCAGCATCTCGCCGTCGGCGTGCTGCATGCCCGTCAAACCCGTCGGTGCAAGCGCCACCGGCATCGAGACTTTCTGGCCGATCATCGTTGTTTCGAGCGACCGGTTGGTCATGTCGACCAGCACCCGCTGACGCAGCTTGATCTTGGCGAAATCCTCTTCGTTGGCGCGATAGGTGCCCTCCGTCCAGGCGCCGCTGTCGGCATAGTCGAAGAAGAGCTTCGGAACCCGCCGCCTGGCAAGCGCCTTGAGGTCGCTGATGTCGAGGATTTGCGTCATGGATGGCCCTCATCGAATGGAGATGACGGACGCCTTAACATCTTTTCGGAAGGGTTGTAATAGTCGCCTGAGGCAAGTGGTCAAAAAAATTGACCTCTTGCCTCAGGTGGTGCCGAGCGTGGATTTCGCCGGCTTGCCTGCCACATAGGTCTCGACGATCGAGCGATCGTCGCCCATCGTCTGCAGGAGGAAGAGCTCGTCGGCGAGCGAATTGACCACTTCGGCCCTGAGCGCCATGGCCGGTGTGGCCGCCATGTCGAGGACCGCAAGGTCGGCATCGCTGCCCGGCTCCAGCGTGCCGATGCGATCGGCAAGCGAAAGCGCCTCGGCATTGCCCCGGGTCATCATGTAGAAGCTGTCGAAGGGGTTCAGCCGTTCGCCTTGGAGCTGGACGATCTTGTAGGCCTCGTCGAGCGTCTTCAGCATCGAATAGCTGGTGCCGCCGCCGATATCGGAGGCGACCGAGACGCGCACCGGTTTCGCCCGCCGCGTCAGGGCGTGGAGCGGAAACAGGCCGGAACCGAGAAAGAGGTTGGATGTCGGGCAGAAGACGGCGACAGAACCGGTCTCGCTCATCGCATCGGCTTCGCGCTCGGAGAGATGGATGCAATGACCGAAAAGGCTCTTGCGCCCGAGCAGGTCGTAGCGGGCGTAGACGTCGGTATAATCCTTGGCTTCGGGATAGAGCTCGCAGGTAAAGGCGATTTCGTCGCGGTTTTCGGAGAGATGCGTCTGTACGTGCAGGTCAGGAAACTCGCGGACGAGCGATTTCGCCGCCTCCATCTGCTCCGGCGTCGAGGTGATGGCGAAGCGCGGGGTGATGGCGACGTGATTGCGGCCCCTGCCGTGCCAGTCGGCGATCACCGCCCGCGTCTCGTCATAGCTCATCTCAGGCGTGTCGAGCAGGCCCTGCGGCGCGTTGCGGTCCATCATCACCTTGCCGGCGACCATGCAGGTGCCGCGCCTCAGGCTCTCGGCGAAGAAAGCGTCGACGGACGCCTTGTGCACCGAACAATAGGCCGTTGCCGTCGTCGTGCCGTGGCGGACCATCTCGTCGAAGAAGTGCCGGGCGATCCGCTCCGCATGCGCGGTTTCGACGAAGCGGCATTCCTCCGGAAACGTGTAGGTGTTCAGCCATTCGAGCAGGTTGGCCGCGTAGGAGGCCATGACCTGCATCTGCGGGAAGTGCAGATGCGTGTCTATGAAGCCCGGCACGATGAGGTGCGGCCGGTGATCGATCTCCTCCACCCCTTCCGGCGCTGCCGTCTTTACAGTCGCGTAGGGGCCGCAAGCCTTGATGACGCCATCCTCGACAAGGAGCGCGCCGTCGCCTTCATAGGCATAGCCGGCGCTGTCGTCGATGCTCTCCGGCGCGCGGTTGAAGCTCAATGTGCGGCCGCGGATCAGGATGGATGTCATTCTGCCTCCCCGACGGCGCTCTCGAACCAGGCCGTCAGCAGCCTGCGTTCGTCCGCCGTCATATCGGTTATGTTGCCGGGCGGCATGGCGTGGCTGCGCCCGGCCTGGATATAGATTTCCCGCGCCAAAGCGGCAATCTCGGCGTCGCTCTCGAGCGTGACCCCCTTCGGGGCCCGGCCAATGCCTTCGTAAACAGGCTCGGCCGCATGGCACATGCTGCAGCGGGTGGCGATCGTGTCCTTGACGGCCGGGAAATGCGCGTTTTCGGCAAAGCGCTTGAACGCTGGTGCGGCCTCGGCCCGCTCTTGTCCGGTCAGCACCTTCGGCACCGTCGACAGCCACATGATCAGGATGAAGAGGATTGCTGTCGCGAGCCAGGTCCAGGTCGGCTTGCCCTTGCGCGCATGCGTGGTGTTGAACCAGTGGCGGATCGTCACGCCCATCAGGAACACCAAGGCCGCAATGATCCAGTTGAACTCCGTCGCGAAGGCAAGCGGATAGTGGTTTGACAACATGAAGAAAATGACGGGCAAGGTCAGGTAGTTGTTGTGCAGCGAACGCTGCTTTGCCTGGGCGCCGAGCCTCGGATCGGGCGTGCGGCCGGCGATCAGGTCGGCGACGACGATCTTCTGGTTGGGGATAATGATGAAGAAAACGTTGGCGGACATGATCGTCGCCGTGAAGGCGCCGAGATGCAGGAAGGCAGCGCGGCCTGTGAAGACCTGCGTGTAGCCCCAGGCCATGGCGACCAGCACCAGGTAGAGAAGGGCCATCAGGCCCCAGGTATTCTTGCCGATCGGCGATTTGCAGAGGAGATCGTAGAAGACCCAGCCGACACCGAGCGATGCAAGCGAGATCAGGATTGCCGTCGTCGCCGAGATGTCCAGCACATGCCGGTCGATCAGGAACAGATCGGCGCCGCCGTAATAGACGAGGCAGAGCATCGCGAAGCCGGAGAGCCAGGTGGAATAGGACTCCCATTTGAACCAGGTGAGATGTTCCGGCATCGTGGCGGGCGCCACCAGATATTTCTGGATGTGGTAGAAGCCGCCGCCATGCACCTGCCATTCCTCGCCATAGGCGCCGGGCGGCAGGTGGTCGCGTTTCACCAAGCCGAGGTCGAGCGCGATGAAGTAGAAGGACGAGCCGATCCAGGCAATGGCGGTCACCACATGCAGCCAGCGGACGGCAAAGGCCAGCCATTCCCAGGCAATGGCGAATTCATACATTCAGATCCCCTTTCTCTCCGTTGTCGCAGCTTGCGAGAAAAAACGGGAGCGGGGAAGGGGTGACGTGATCACTCGGTGGTATTTCACCGCCAATGCCCAGCGCGCTTGAAACCAATCTTTTCCAAAAGGTTAGAGCGGCGTTCTCCGAAACCGATTCATCGCTGGCCTGCCAGCTCGCCTGGATTTAGCTTGCCAAGGATCCAGTCGCGGAAGGCGCGGATCTTGAAGGCATTGCGGCGGGCATAGGAATAGACCAGCCAATAGTCGTGACCCTCGCTGCAGCGCAGCTTGAAAGGCTGGTAGAGCCGGCCGAGCGCCACGTCGTCGGTATAGAATTCCGGCATCAGAATGGCGACGCCCTGGCCGGCGACCGCTGCCCGCGCCTCGAAGGCTTGGGAGCCGAGCCGGATTGCCGGCCTGCCGGCCAAATCCGGGTCGTCGACGCCGGCGGCGCGGAACCATGCCGGCCACCATGGATCCCCAGGGCCGATGATGGGGAGCTTCAGAAGGTCTCGCGGCGTGCGCACGCCGCCGATCATCGCCGCAAGCGCGGGGCTGAGCATCGGGGCAAATTCCACCCGCATCAGCCGATGGCTGACAAGGCCCGGCCAATCGCCCGTTCCGGAGCGGATCGCCACGTCGACCGATTCCTTGTTGAAATCGATGATTGCGTCGTTCGCCGCCAGACGTACGGCGATATTCGGGTGTGCAAGTTGGAACGTGCCGATCTCTCGGGCAAGCCATTGCGAGGCAAAGGTCGCCGTCGAGTTGATGAGCAGCGCCGTTTCCGTGTCGCGGCGCGCCGAGGCGACCGCGTCCTGCAGCAGTTCGAATGCTTCGGTCACCTTCGGCGACAGCCGATGGCCGACTTCCGTCAGCGTCACCTGGCGCGGCTTCCTGAGGAACAGCGGCTCTCCGACGCTCTCTTCGATGAGCTTGATCTGGTAGCTGACCGCCGTCTGGGTCATGCCGAGCTCGTCCCCGGCCCTGGTGAAGCTGCCAAGCCGGGCGGCCGCCTCGAAGACCCTCAGCGCATTCAGCGGAAACTGCTTCGACATCTTCATGGATAAGTTCTCTTGATGCATGCAGGCAGATGTTCGATTGGAGTTCGAGCATCTTTGGCGGCATGCTGCAAGTCAAGTTCACAGCTTTCGAAAGGGTGCTCAGATGTCCTGCGATGTATTGGAAAATGCTGAAAGAAAGCCAGTTCGCTCAGTGCGTGGAGCAATCCGGACAGTCGCCTCTGCCTTTCGTCGGATGAGAGGCCGGAGCTTGAAACTCGACCTCGAAACGACGTCCGATTACATGAAGAGAGACTTGGGTCTCATGGACTGGGACGTGTCGCGGCGGGAGGATGAAAGGCTCCGGTAGGTCGACAAATGCCCCTCATCCCGCTGCCGCGACCTTCCCCCGCAGGCGGGGCGAAGGGACTCGCGGCACCTCCCAAGTCCGTCAGAACGGGGAGAGGGTTAGGGGCCTCCACGGTTGCTGAAAATCGTTGAGCCAAACTTGCCCCTGAACAGCTCAAATCCCTCTCAATCTCTCCACCGCCATCAAGACACGCTCCGGCGTCGCCGGCGCATCGAGCCTCGGACATTCGCGATAGTCGGCGACGCTGGCGACCGCCATCGACAGTGCTTCCAGCACCGAAATCGGCAGCATCAAGGGTGGCTCGCCCACCGCCTTGGAGCGGCCGATGGTCTTTTCGGCATTTTCCGACCATTCGGCGAGGCGCACGTTGAAGACCTTCGGCCGGTCCGAGGCGAGCGGGATCTTGTAGGTCGACGGGGCATGGGTCCTCAGCCGCCCCTTCTCGTCCCACCAGAGTTCCTCCGTCGTCAGCCAGCCCATGCCCTGCACGAAGCCGCCTTCGACCTGGCCGATGTCAATCGCCGGATTGAGCGAGCGGCCGACGTCGTGCAGCACGTCGACCCGGTCGACGAGGTATTCCCCGGTCAATGTGTCGATCGATACTTCCGAGACGGCCGCCCCATAGGCGAAGTAGTAGAAGGGCGTGCCGCGTCCGGCGGCGCGGTCCCAGTGAATCTTCGGCGTTTTGTAGAAGCCGGCGGCCGATAGTTGCACACGGGCAATGTAGGCCTGGCCGATGAATTCGGCGAAGGGCACGCGTTCTTCGCCGATCTTCACGTGGTTCTGCACGAAGCTGACATTGTCGGCGGTCGTCTGCCAGCGCTCGGCGGCGAAGGCGACGAGGCGCTCCTTGATCTGGCGGGCGGCGTCGAAGGCAGCCATGCCATTCAGATCGGAGCCCGAGGAGGCAGCGGTTGCGGAGGTGTTCGGCACCTTGCCGGTCGTCGTCGCGGTGATCTTCACCCGGTCGATATCGATCTGGAAACTGTCGGCGAGAACCTGCGCCACCTTGGTGTTGAGGCCCTGGCCCATTTCGGTGCCGCCGTGATTGAGATGGACCGAGCCATCCGTGTAGATGTGAACGAGCGCGCCGGCCTGGTTCAGATGGGTCAGGGTGAAGGAAATGCCGAACTTGACCGGCGTCAGGGCGATGCCCTTGCGGATCACCCGGCTCGATTTGTTGAAGTCGATGATCGCGGCACGCCGGCCCTGATAGTCGGCGCTCGCCTCCAGTTCCTCGACGATCTGCCGGATGATGTTGTCTTCGACCTTCTGATGGTAGGGCGTGACGTTGCGTCCCGAATCCTTGTCGCCATAGAAGTTCAGCTTGCGGATTTCGAGCGGGTCCTTGCCGAGCGCATAGGCAACTTCCTCGATGATCCGCTCGCAGCCGACCATGCCTTGCGGCCCGCCGAAACCGCGAAAGGCGGTATTGGAAACCGTATTGGTTTTCAAGGGTTGCGAGGTCAGCTTCACGTGTGGATAGAAGTAGGCGTTGTCGGCATGGAAGAGGGCTCGGTCGGTCACCGGCCCGGAAAGATCGGCGGAGAAACCGCAGCGCGCCGCATACGTCGCCTGCACTGCCAGGATGGTCCCGGCATCATCGAAGCCGACGTCGTAATCGACGAGAAAGTCATGGCGCTTGCCGGTCGCCACCATGTCGTCGTCGCGGTCGGGCCGGAACTTGACGGCACGACGCAGCTTGCGCGCGGCGACGGCGGCGAGTGCGGCGAACTGGTTGCCCTGCGTCTCCTTGCCGCCGAAGCCGCCGCCCATACGGCGGACGTTGACGGTGATGGCGTTTGAGGGGACGCCGAGCACCTGCGCGACCATATGCTGGATTTCGCTCGGATGCTGGGTCGATACCCAGACGGTCATGTCGTCATCCTCGCCCGGAATGGCGAGCGCGATGTGCCCCTCCAGGTAGAAATGCTCCTGGCCGCCGATGCGCATCTTGCCCTTGAGCCGGCGTGGCGCGCGCTCCAGTTCGCCCTCCGCGTCGCCGCGCTGAAGAGTCAATGGCGGGGTGACCAGCTCTCCGCCTCCGGCGATTGCGTCGGCCACATCGATCCTGTGGGGCAGGTCGCGATAGGTGATCTTCGCCAGCCGCGCCGCGCGGCGGGCAATGTCGCGCGTCTCGGCAATCACCGCGAATGCCGGCTGTCCATGAAACTGCACGCGGTCGTCGGCGAGCACCGGCTCGTCGTGGAGATGCGTGGAACTGATGTCGTTCGAATGCGGCATGTCCTTTGCGGTCAGCACTGAGACGACGCCGGGCAGGGCGGCAACCGCGGAGAGGTCCATTTCGAGGATTTCCGCATGGGCCCGGTCGGTGAGGCCAAGTGCGCCGTGCAAGGTGCCGGCGGGCTCCGGCATGTCGTCGATATAGTCGGCGGTCCCGGCGACGTGCTTGTGGGCGCTGTCGTGGCGCAGTTCGCTGTGCATCGGGCCGGCGATGGTGGTGCGTTCTTCGAAGGCGGATTTATCCATCGCTTAGCGCCCCCAACTGAGGGAGTTGCTGCCCCTCATCCGGCCTGCCGGCCACCTTCTCCCCGCGAACGGGGCGAAGGCACTTACCGCGCCACTTTCCTTCCTGCCACTTCCCGAGCGAAGCGGGGCGCTGCCTCCATCCCCTCTCCCCGCGCGCGGGGAGAGGGGATGGGTGAGGGGCAATTTGACGACGCAGACTTCGAGGCCACCGCTCATGCCACATCCTCGAAACGCTCAAGCTGCGCCTTTTCGCCGACGCTCTCCAGAAAGAAGCGCATCAGCAGGTTCTTTGCCGCCAGCATGCGATAGGCGCTGCTGGCGCGCCAGTCGGTTATCGGTTGATAATCCGTTTCGAAGGCCGCCTGGGCTGCACGTACCGTATCCTCTGTCCAGGGCTGGCCGGTCAGCGCGGCCTCGACGGCCTTCGGCCGCTTCGGGGTGGCCGCCATGCCGCCAAAGGCGATGCGGGCGGTTTTCACCCGTCCGCCGTCGAGCGCGATGCGGAAGGCGCCGAGCAGGGCGGAGATGTCCTCGTCGCGGCGCTTGGTCACCTTGTAGGCCGCGAAGCGGTCGCCCGCCGGCAGGGCCGGGACGAAGATGCTCTCGACGAATTCGCCGGGCCTGCGATCCTGCTTGCCATAGGCAATGAAGAAATCCTCGAGCGGCAGCGAGCGCGTGCCGTCCTTCGAGCGCAGACTGACCGTTGCGCCGAGAGCGATCAGCGGTGGCGGGCTGTCGCCGATCGGCGAGCCATTGGCGATGTTGCCGCCGATCGTTCCCATGTTGCGCACCTGCTCGCCGCCGATACGGTCGAGGAGCTGTCCGAAGCTTGGAAAGGCCAAGGAAAGGGCTTCGAAGGCGGATGAATAAGTGACGCCGGCGCCAATGGTCAGGCCGGCTCCGGAGCTATCGATCCGCTGCAGTTCGGCGATGCCGCTGATGAACACCGCCGGGCTGATCGGGCGCATCTGCTTCGTCACCCAGAGCCCGACATCGGTCGAGCCCGCGACAATCGTCGCCGTCGGGTACTCGGCGAGCGCCGTTGCGAGGCCGGCCGTATCCGCCGGCAAGACAAGGCAGTTCTCGCCATTACGGATGACGATCGTTTCCGTCGGCTGAAACGCCTTTAGCCGGGCCGCTACGGTCTCCCGTGTCCGGGTGATCGGATCGAAAATCGCCGAGGGGCGCTCTTTGGCGGCGGCTTCCGCCGCCCGCACGATCGGCTCATAGCCGGTGCAGCGACAGAGATTGCCTTGCAGCGCCTTTTCGATCGCCGCACGGCTCGGATTGTCGTTCGTCAGCCACAGGCCATAGAGTGACATGACGATGCCGGGCGTGCAGAAGCCGCATTGCGATCCGTGATAATCCACCATCGCCTGCTGCACCGGATGCAGCGCCCCGTCGCTTGCCGCCAGATGCTCGACGGTGACGACATGCGTGGCGTTGAGCGAGCCGATGAACCGGATGCAGGCATTGACAGTTTCATAGACGAGGCTTTCACGCCCTTGGGGGTCGCCGGCAAGCCGGCCAACGAGCACGGTGCAGGCGCCGCAATCGCCCTCGGCGCAGCCTTCCTTGGTGCCGGTGAGGCGGCGTTGAAGCCTGAGGAAGTCGAGCAATGTGTCTGTCGGCGCAACGTCCGAGAGTGCGATTTCCGTATCGTTCAGGATGAAGCGGATGCTGTCGGATGCCTGTGCCATCACGTCCTTCTCGATCCGTTATTGCGCCGTCCAGCCCCCGTCCATCGAGACATGGGTGCCGGTGATCTGCGCCGCGTCGTCGCTTGCAAGGTAAAGCGCCAGTGAGGCCACCTGCTCGACGGTTATGAATTTCTTGGTCGGCTGGCCCTTGAGCATAACCTCGTTGATCACCTGTTCCTCGGTGATGCCGCGTGTCCTCGCCTGGTCCGGTATCTGCTTTTCGACGAGCGGCGTCAGCACATAGCCGGGGCAGATCGAGTTCACGGTAATGCCGTTTTCCGCCACCTCGAGCGCCACGGTCTTAGTAAGACCCATGATACCATGCTTGGCCGCCACATAGGCGGACTTGAAGGGCGAGGCGACGAGGCCGTGTGCCGAGGCGATGTTGACGATGCGCCCCCAGCCCTTCTCTTTCATGGAGGGAATCGCCGCTCGGATGGTGTGGAAGGAGGAGGAGAGGTTGATGGCGATGATCCGGTCCCATTGCTCGACGGGAAAATCCTCGATCTTCTCGACGAATTGCACGCCGGCATTGTTGACGAGGATGTCGGTGCCACCGAAGCGCGCGGTGGCGGTCGCCATCAGGTCGGCGATCTCGGCCGGTTTCGTCATGTCTGCCGGGTGATGGAGGACGGTGCCGGCGCCGAGGCCGGCGACCTCGTCCGTCACCGTCCTGATCTCGTCCGCCGAACCGAAACCGTTCAGCACGATGTTGGCCCCGGTCTTCGCGAAGGCCTTGGCGATGGCCAAGCCGATGCCGCTCGTCGAACCCGTTATGACCGCTGTCTTCGTCATTCTCGATCTCTCCCTCGGCGCTGCAAACCGCCCTCGTTTCTGCAATCGAACGATGCGCCGTACTGTCACCCGCGCGCGCGCATTTTTGCGATGCAACAGCCGCAGCCTACGCGCAAAAGCGCAGCGGTGACAATTGTGTTTTTCCGTCCGGCGACGCAGAGTTCGTGTCGGGTTCGCAAGGGTGGTCGAGTTGCGTTTTGTTTTCGTTTGACATTCGTTTCAGCGTCGTATTGAAGTCTTTCGAAGACCTCCCCTAGAGGAAGGGCGGCGTCTGTGCGTGCCGAGGAGGGGCATATGGGCGGATATATTCTCGCGATCGATCAGGGTACGACGTCCACGCGCGCGATCGTTTTCGACGGCAAGCAGCAGGTCGCGGGCGTCGGCCAGAAGGAATTCAAGCAGCACTTCCCGAAATCGGGCTGGGTCGAGCACGACCCGGAAGAAATCTGGGAGACCGTTCTTTTCACCATCCGGCAGGCGATCGAGAAGGCTGGCATTGCCGCCAGCGATATTGCGGCGATCGGCATCACCAACCAGCGCGAAACGGTCGTCGTGTGGGATCGCGAGAGCGGCAAGCCGATTCACAATGCCATCGTCTGGCAGGATCGCCGCACTGCCTCCTTCTGCGACAAGCTGAAGAAGCAGGGCCTCGAAAGGACCTTCACCAAGAAGACGGGACTACTGCTCGACCCGTATTTTTCCGGTACGAAGCTCAACTGGCTGCTGACCAATGTGAAGGGAGCGCAGGCGCGCGCCGCCAAGGGCGAGCTCTGCTTCGGCACCATCGACACCTTCCTCATCTGGCGGCTCACCGGCGGCAAATCCTTTGCGACCGACGCCACCAATGCGTCGCGGACGCTGATCTACAATATCGTCGACAATGGCTGGGACGCCGAACTCACCGACATCCTCCGCATCCCGCGGACGATGCTGCCGGAGGTGAAGGATTGCGCGGCCGAGTTCGGCGTTACCGATCCTTCCCTCTTCGGTGCGGCGATTCCTATCCTCGGGGTGGCCGGCGACCAGCAGGCGGCGACGATCGGCCAGGCCTGCTTCAAGCCGGGCATGCTGAAATCCACCTACGGCACCGGCTGCTTCGCGCTGCTCAATACCGGCAAGGACATCGTCCGCTCGAAGAACCGACTGCTCACCACCATCGCCTATCGCCTCGATGGCAAGACGACCTACGCGCTCGAAGGCTCGATCTTCGTCGCGGGCGCTGCCGTCCAATGGCTGCGCGACGGGCTCAAGGTCATCAAGGCGGCGCCCGACACCGGCACGCTGGCCGAAAGCGCCGATCCGACGCAAGAGGTCTATCTGGTGCCGGCCTTCACCGGGCTCGGCGCTCCGCACTGGGACCCGGATGCCCGCGGCGCGATCTACGGGATGACGCGCAATACCGGACCCGCCGAATTCGCCCGGGCGGCGCTCGAGTCGGTCTGCTACCAGACGCGCGATCTGCTCGACGCCATGCACCGGGACTGGCGCAGCAACGGCAAGGACACGGTGCTGCGGGTCGACGGCGGCATGGTCGCCTCGGACTGGACGATGCAGAGGCTCTCCGATCTGCTCGACGCGCCGGTCGACCGGCCGGTCATCCTCGAGACGACCGCGCTCGGCGTTGCCTGGCTCGCCGGCAGCCGCGCCGGCGTCTGGCCCACCCAGGAGGAGTTCGCCAAATCGTGGGCCCGCGACCGGCGCTTCGAGCCGAAGATGGACGGGACGACCCGCAAGGGCAAACTGAAGGGCTGGCGCAGCGCGGTGAAGCGGACGCTGATGGCGGCGTAGGCAGCTCACGCCGAGAATTGCTCCTCACCTTAGCCCTCTCCCCGCAGGCGGGGCGAGGGGACATGAGTTCGAGCGTTCCCCTTACTCCATAGAAATTGCCGCATGCGGGAGCAGGGACGGGACGGGTGCGGCAGCTCCCTTCGCCCCGCTTGCGGGGAGAAGGTCGCGGCAGCGGGATGGGGCAAAATTCCTGCCTTAAGAAACAGTGTGTTTCCAAATCCCGCATTTGTGGCCGTGCCGGGCGCCGATTATCTCTGGGCGATCGACAACGGGACGTCATCATGGAACTCGGGCTTTATACCTTCGCCGACGTGGACCCCAATGCTACCGACAAGGGTGCCGAGGGGCGCCGGCGCCTTGCCAATCTCATCGAAGAGATCGAGCTTGCCGACCAGGTCGGCCTCGACGTCTTCGGCCTTGGCGAGCATCACCGGCCCGACTACGCCGCCTCCGCGCCGGCGGTGATCCTCGCCGCCGCGGCGGCGCGCACCAGCCGTATCCGGCTGACGAGCGCCGTGACGGTGCTGAGCTCCGACGATCCGGTGCGCGTCTTCCAACAATTCGCGACCCTCGATCTTCTTTCCAATGGCCGCGCCGAGGTCATGGCCGGGCGCGGCTCCTTCATCGAGTCCTTCCCGCTCTTCGGCCAGTCTCTCGACGACTACGACCAGCTCTTTGCCGAAAAGCTCGATCTCCTGCTGGCGATCCGTGACAGCGAGAAGGTCACCTGGTCGGGCGAATTGCGGCCGCCGATCGACGGTCGCGGCGTCTATCCGCGGCCGTTGCAGGACCAGCTGCCGCTCTGGATCGCCGTCGGCGGCACGCCGCAATCGGTGGCCCGCGCCGGCGCGCTCGGCTTGCCGATGGCGCTGGCGATCATCGGCGGCGAGCCGCGGCGGTTCGCGCCGCTCTTCGACCTCTACCGCGAGGCGGCGCGCCGCGCCGGCCAGGACGCATCGAAGCTGAAGACGAGCATCAACGTGCACGGTTTCATCGCCGACACGACGGATGAGGCGGCCGACCAGTTCTACGGGCCGCAGGCGGAGGTGATGAACCGCATCGGCCGCGAACGCGGCTGGGGGCCGACGAACCGTGCCCATTTCGACCAGGCGCGCAGCCCGGCCGGCAATCTCTTCCTGGGCGACCCGGAAACGGTGGCGCAAAAGATCGTCGCGCATCAAAAGCTCTTCCGCAACGATCGCTTCCTCTTGCAGATGGCGATCGGCCCGATGCCGCACGACCAGATCATGCGCGGCATCGAGCTCTACGGCACCAAGGTCGCGCCGCGGGTTCGCGAGATGCTGGCGGAAGCAAGCCGGTAGCGGACCGGCCGGCACTGGTATCCGCCGCGTCGCCACGCTACATGTGGCCGCGAAAGCGAGATACGATGACCCTCAACAATGACGAAGATCTCGAGCGGCTGAAAGAAATCGGCCGTATCTGCGCCAATGCGCTGCAGGCGATGGGCGAGGCGCTCGCGCCCGGCATCACCACGGCTGAACTCGACGCGATCGGCCGCAAGGTGCTCGAGGAAGCGGGCGCGCGCTCGGCGCCGGAGCTCTGCTACAAGTTTCCCGGCGCGACCTGCATCAGCGTCAACGAGGAAATCGCCCATGGCATTCCGGGCAGCCGGGTGATCCGCGCCGGCGATCTGGTCAACATCGACGTTTCCGCCGAGAAGGATGGCCTCTTTGCCGATACCGGCGCCTCCTTCCCCGTGCCGCCCGTCACATCGGCCATCGACCGGCTCTGCCGCGACGGCAAACGGGCCATGTGGGTGGGCTTGAAGCAGGTGCGGCCGGATCAGTCTCTGGCAGCGATCGGCAATGCCATCGGCGAATTCGCCCGCAAGAACCGCTATTCGCTGGTCACCAACCTGGCGAGCCACGGCATCGGCCGGTCGCTGCACGAGGAGCCGGCCGAGATCGCCACCTGGCCGGATCCGTCCGAACGTCGGCGGATGAAAGAGGGCATGGTCTTCACAGTCGAGCCGTTTCTGTCTATGGGCGCCCATTGGGCCGAGGGCGGCGACGACGACTGGACGCTCTACAGTGAGCCGCGTGCGCCAACGGTGCAGTACGAGCACACGGTCGTCGTGACGCGCGGCGGACCGCTGGTCGTCACGCTGCCGGGCTGAGCAGAGGTGATGCGGCCGGGCGGTGGCGCCAGGGCTGCGATCGTTCGATTCCATCAATCGAAGCTTCAATTATAATGATTTGTCGGCTTCTTGCTGCGATGCAATAAGGAGGCATGAGCACGCTTTACAGATTGCCGGATCGCGACGAGAAGCACGTCGGCACGGCCAGCGGAATCGATCCGCGTGGCATGGTTGAGGCAGAGGCGCTGCCGACTTCTGCTCCCCATGCGCTCGCACGCGGCAGCCTGGCCGCGACGGCAATCGCCGGCGCCATCGCCATGGCCGTCACCATGGGTTTCGGCCGTTTCTCCTATACGCCGATCCTGCCGGCTATGATGGCGGATGCGGGGCTCTCGCCGGCGGATGCCGGGCTGATCGCCTCGGCCAATTTCGTCGGCTATCTCGCCGGCGCCGTGCTGGCCGCCTATGGCTGGGCGCATGGCCACGAGCGGCGGATCGGCCTTGCTGCACTGGCCGCGACGACCCTGTTGCTGGCGATGATGGGGCTCACCTCGTCCGTTCTCGTCTATTCAGCCATCCGTTTCCTTGCGGGCCTCGCGAGCGCCTTCGCGATGATCTTCGTGTCCGGGATTGTTCTGGGGCAGGGGCTGCTGGCCAAGTCGGAACATGTGCCGTCGGTGCATTTCGGCGGCGTCGGCTTCGGCATCGCGCTTTCCTCGCTCTGCGTCTGGGCGGCACCGCTCGCGGGGGTCGCGGGCCTTTCCGCCTCGCAAGGAGATTGGTTCACCGGCGCGCTTGTCGCACTGGCAGGGACTGTCCTCGTTGCCGCCTTGCTGCCGGGCAGCGAGCATGTGGGAAATGGCGCCGGACGTGAGGCGCCGCTCAGCTGGACCCGGCCGCTTGCAGTCATGACGCTCACCTACGGCTTCTTCGGATTCGGCTATGTGATCACCGCGACGTTCCTCGTCGCCATGGCCCGGGACCCGGGCGGCGGCCACAGCGTCGAATTCCTCGCCTGGCTGATTACCGGCATCAGCGCTGCGCTGTCTATCTATCTGTGGCGCTTCTCCGTGCCGCGCCTCGGGCTTGCGGGCGTCTATGCAGCCGGGCTGCTGGTCGAGGCCGCGGGCCTGATGCTGACCATATCCTTGCCTTCGCCCTATGCGCCGCTCGTCGGCGGCCTGATGCTCGGCGCCACCTTCATGATGGTCACGGCCTACGGCCTGCAGATCGGCCGCCAGCTTGCGCCCGAAAGCCCGCGCCGGGCCCTCGCCTTCATGACCGCCGCCTTCGGCATCGGCCAGATCGTCGGTCCGCTCGTCGCCGGCTGGCTGGCGGAACGGACCGGGAGCTTCGCGCTGCCGACACTGGTGGCGGCCGTGGTGCTGTTCTGCTGCGGCGCGGTGGTGGTCGTCGAACTGCCGAGGATCAGGGCAGCATTGGGTCGGTGAAGCCCACGATTTCCGCGCCCGAGGCGGAATTATTCCCGGAGGAGCTTCATGAAATAACAGTAACATTCGCAATGCGGAATTGTTGCGACGGGCAATTTGCCCTAGTTTCGGCCGCATCAGGAGGCAAGTCGTTGCCCTCCAAATAGCGAGAGTGCCGTCCCTTGTTCCAATCCTTCTTCCCCAAGCCGAAGCTGTTCTTCATCTCCGTCGTTGTCTGGTCGCTGATTGCCGTTGCCTTCTGGTATGGCTGGGGTGAAAGGATTGGGGCGCTCGTTGGTTTACCGCCCGCGCCGGCCGATGCCCCGCCGATCGTCGGGATCTCGGCCTTCTGGTCGCCTGCCTTCCTCTGGTTTTATATTTACTTTGGATTGGTGGTGGCGATTTTCGCCGCCTTTTGGCAGGTTTACGCTCCGCATCGCTGGCAGAGCTGGTCTATCTGGGGATCGGCTCTCATTCTCTTTGTCACCTATTTCCAGGTGCAGGTGAGCGTGGCGATCAATAACTGGTATGGACCCTTCTGGGACCTGATTCAGGCCGCGGTCTCCAAGGCTGCTGTTGTCACGGCGGAACAGTTCTACGCACAGATCGGGACGTTCCTTGGAATCGCCATGGTCGCCGTGGCAGTCGCGGTGATGACGCGCTATTTCGTCAGCCATTACATCTTTCGTTGGCGTACGGCCATGAACGAATACTACATGACCAACTGGGGCAAGCTGCGTCACATCGAGGGGGCCTCGCAGCGCGTACAGGAAGATACGATGCGCTTCTCCTCGACGGTCGAGGGCCTTGGCGTTAGCCTTATCGACAGTGTCATGACCTTGATCGCCTTCACACCTGTCCTGATCCGGCTTTCCGAGAACGTCACCGAACTGCCAATCGTCGGCAGCATTCCCTATCCTTTGGTCACGGCAGCCGTCCTATGGTCGCTTTTCGGTACGGTGTTCCTCGCCTTGGTTGGGATCAAGTTGCCGGGACTGGAATTCCGCAACCAACGTGTGGAAGCCGCCTATCGCAAGGAGCTAGTTTACGGCGAGGATCACATCGATCGCGCTCAACCGGAAACGGTTGTCGAGCTTTTCAGCAACGTTCGCAGGAACTATTTCCGGCTCTATTTCCACTATCTGTACTTCAACATTGCACGCATTTTCTATCTGCAGATCAACAATATCTTCTCGCTGCTTATCCTCGCGCCCTCGATTATTGCGGGCAAGATTTCCCTCGGCGCGCTGAACCAGATTTCCGGTGCGTTCGGCCAAGTGAGCTCGTCCTTCCAATACCTCGTCAACTCCTGGCCGACGATCGTTGAGCTGCTTTCGATCTACAAGCGTCTCCGCGCCTTCGAATCCGTGCTCGATGAAGCGCCGCTGCCTGATATCGACCGCCAATTCATTGAGGCCGGCGGCAAGGAAGAACTTGCCCTGTAGCTCGCGCTGATCAGAAGGCGGAGCGATCCGCCTTCTCTTCTGCCGCCTCGATCTGCGGCAGAGCCTCCGCATAGCTGACGCAGGCGACGTCCGGCTTGCGGCAGGTCTCCGTCAGGAAGCGATCAAGCGCCCGCCAATAGGCGCCGCCGTTCATCTCGACGAAGTGAAAGCCGAGCTGCAGCGGAACGCGCCCGCCGTCATATTCCTTGCGGAATGCCTCTCGGTATGCCGCAAGCGTCCGCTCCTCGAAACGGGCGCTGTCCCTTCGGTTTTCGACGCCCATGGAGTGGCGGATGAAGAGATTGTAGTCCATGCCGATCACCGGCCGGTGCGAAGGGCCTTCCGGGATGAGCGGCAGGCCGAAGCGCGGCATGCCGGCCTCGGTCTTGGGCCAGCCCGGCCCCTTGGTGACGAGGCTCGCATCATAAGTGAACCTAAAGGCCTTGAGCGCCGGCAGGAGACCGTCGCTCACAGAGAGGTAGGGCGCGCGGAAACCCTTGATCCCGCTGCGGGCGAAGTCCGCCCAGCCTTCCGGCTCGGCCTCTGGTCTGCCGGCCTTCTTCCAGGCGTCGACCAGTGCCGTGCGGAAGGCCGCGAATTCGCTCTCCCAATCCGCCTCGCTCCAGCCCGTGCCGTCGAAATGGCCGCAGGCATGGCTGCCGATGTCGTGACCTTCGAGATGCGCCTGCCAGATATGGCCGGCGCGAACGGCGATCTCCTCGCGGCTCTGGGCGAAGCCGACATTGGATCGGCCGGCTTTCTGTCCCGGCGCCCTGTAGCTCTCCCTGCCGTCCGCCTTTGTCATCAGGAAGGTGCAGGAGAGGAAATAGGTGAAGTGCGCCCGGTTGCGCCTTGCCATGGTGAGGCTCTTTTCCCACAGCGCATTGTCGTGCGCGCCGTCGAAGGAGACGATCACGAGTTGCTTTCCCTTGGCGGGCAGGGGCGCCGAAGGCGGATCGGCGAACGCTACTGTGGGAAGGAGACAGAGCGAGAGCGCGAGGATCTTGCGTGGCATGGGACGGCTTCTTGGGAGAATCAGCAGATATGACGAGTTGTATTCGCCGTCCCTTCTTCAACAATGCGGCAATCCTTAGGTCCCGCCGGAAATTCGCTGGGGATTAAGCTATGCGATGGTAAATAAAGGGATAAAGCGGGATGCGGGAGGTTCGATGCAGGCTATGGCTTGCATCGCGCTCCGAATTGTTGATCGATGCGTTCACAATCCGGATTCCCCCCGGTTCGATGCAATCTAGCGTGGGTGACTTATGACTCTACTGGTCCTGGGTATCGTGATTTTTCTGGGCATGCATCTCGTTCGCGTGGTTGCGCCCGGCCTTCGCGCCGGCGTCATCGAGAGCCGCGGCAAGGGTACATGGATGGGGCTTTATACGGCCGTCAGCCTCGTCGGTCTCTGTCTCATCATCTATGGCTTCGGCCAGGCACGCGGCGAGACTGGGATGCTCTATGATCCGCCGGTATTCCTGCGCCACATCGCCCTCCTGCTGATGCTCTTCGCCTTTGTCTTCCTTGCCGCGGGTTCCCTGCCGGCCGGTCGCATCGCCGTCGCGGTCAAGCATCCGCAGGTCCTCTCGATCAAGATCTGGGCCCTGGCGCACCTGCTCTCGAACGGCGAGACCTCTTCTGTCCTGCTCTTCGCCTCGTTTCTCGCCTGGGCGGTGATCGTGCGCATCTCGCTGAAGCGACGCGAGCGCGCGGGCGAATCCGTGCTGCCGGTGTTCAAGTCGACGCGCAACGACGTGCTGGCGGTGCTCATCGGCCTCGCCGCCTATGTGCTCTTCGTCTGGAAGCTGCACGATTGGCTGATCGGCGTCCCTCCCATCGTTATGGGCTAAATGACATCATGGGCTAAATGACATGGGCCCCCTTACAAGCGACGCAAAATCGGGTAGAAGGCGCAAAATCCACAGAGAGCACGCGCGTCCGGCCGGACGCGCAACGGATGCTCGAACAGTTTGAGATTGCGCGTTTCCCTTCCGAACATCGGCGTCGAATGTCGGGGCTACGCGCCAGCGTGCAGGAAGGCCGGGGCAACAGATGGCAAACCAGGACGACAGCTTTATCCGCGAGGTGAACGAAGAACTCCGCTCGGATCAGATGAAAGCCATCTGGACGCGCTTCGGCGGCATCATCATCGGGATCGCGGCACTCATCGTCCTCGGCACCGTCGGCAAGGTCGGCTACGACTATTGGCAGGAGAGTTCCTCGTCGCAATCGGGAGACGCCTTCCTCGTAGCGCTTGATCTTGCCAAGGAAAACAAGTCGGAGGAGGCGCTTGCCGCCCTCACCAAGCTGGAGCGGGAGGGCTACGGCTCCTATCCGGTTCTCGCACGATTGCGCGCGGCGACGCTGCAGGCCCAGAAGGGCGAAACCGATGCGGCCGTTGCGGCGTTCTCCGAGATCGGCAAGGACACCCGCATTCCCGCCGCGCTCCGCGATGCGGCGCGGCTGCGCGCCGCCTACCTGCTCATCGATGCCGGCACCTATGATCAGGTCTCGGCCGAGGTCGAACAGCTGGCGGTGCCGCAGAACGCCATGCGCCATTCGGCGCGCGAGGCGCTCGGCCTTGCGGCCTACAAGGCGGGCGATTACGCCAAGGCGAAGGGCTGGTTCCAGCAGATCGCCGACGATACCGAAAGCCCGCGCGGCGTCGTCAACCGGGCGCAGATGCTGCTCGACGTGATTGCGGCGAGCGGCAAAGCTTGAGGCTTCTGATATGAGTTTCACCGTCGCCATCGTCGGGCGCCCCAATGTCGGCAAGTCGACCTTGTTCAACCGTCTGGTCGGCAAGAAGCTGGCGCTCGTCGACGACACGCCCGGGGTCACACGCGACCGGCGACCCGGCGACGCAAAACTCGTCGACCTGAAATTCCGCATTATCGATACGGCCGGTCTCGAGCAATCGGCGCCCGACAGCCTGCAGGGGCGGATGTGGGCGCAAACCGAACAGGCGATCGACGAGGCGGATCTGTCGCTGTTCGTCATCGACGCCAAGGCCGGCCTGACGCCGGCCGATGAAACGCTTGCCGAGATGCTGCGCCGGCGCGGCAAGCCGGTCATCGTCGTCGCCAACAAGTCGGAGGCACGCGGATCCGACGGCGGCTTCTACGACGCCTTCACGCTCGGCCTCGGCGAACCGTGCCCAATCTCGGCCGAGCACGGCCAGGGCATGCTCGACCTGCGGGACGCGATCGTCGCCGCCCTCGGTGAGGATAGGGTCTTCCCGCCGGCGGAGGACGTCGCCGAGACCGATGTCGATATTCGCCCGACGGGGGCAGGCGAGGACGAAGAGGCGGAGCCCGCCTATGACGAAACCAAGCCCCTGCGAGTCGCGATCGTCGGCCGGCCGAATGCCGGCAAGTCGACGCTGATCAACCGCTTTCTCGGCGAAGACCGGCTGCTGACCGGCCCCGAGGCCGGCATCACCCGCGATTCCATCTCGGTCGAATGGGACTGGCGCGGCCGCACGATCAAGATGTTCGACACGGCCGGCATGCGCCGCAAGGCGAAGGTCCAGGAAAAGCTCGAGAAGCTTTCGGTCGCCGATGCGCTGCGCGCCATCCGTTTTGCCGAGACGGTCGTCATCGTCTTCGACGCTACCATTCCCTTCGAGAAGCAGGATCTGCAGATCGTCGATCTGGTGCTGCGCGAGGGGCGTGCGGCCGTGCTCGCCTTCAACAAATGGGACCTGGTCGAGAACTGGCAGGCGGTGCTTGCAGATCTGCGCGAAAAGACCGAACGGCTGCTGCCGCAGGCCCGCGGCATCCGCGCCGTGCCGATCTCCGGCCATACGGGCTACGGTCTCGACAGGCTGATGCAGGCGATCATCGAGACGGACAAGGTCTGGAACCGGCGCATCTCGACGGCGCGCCTCAATCGTTGGCTGGAATCGCAGCAGGTGCAGCACCCGCCGCCGGCCGTCTCCGGCCGTCGCCTGAAGCTCAAATACATGACCCAGGTGAAGGCCCGCCCGCCGGGCTTCATGATCTCCTGCACGCGCCCGGAAGCGGTGCCGGAATCCTATGTCCGCTATCTGATCAACGGCCTGCGCAACGATTTCGACATGCCGGGCGTGCCGATCCGCGTCCATTTCCGGGCTGCGGATAATCCTTACGAATCGAAGGCTCGCAAGAGGCGGTGATTGAAGGAAGCATCGCCGCTCTACAATCAAGGCCTCATTCCTGTGCTTGTCACAGGAATCCAGCAGCGCCGCGTCTGCGGCGCGGGAGTCCATCCAAAGGTTATTTGGCTCATCGGTAGAAAGGCTCGGTGACATCCCGTCGATCGGTGAAAAGCCACCTACCAAACAGTCGGCAACTTCTCCCGCTCCACCAGCGCCCCGTGATGGCCGATCACCGCTGCGGCTATGCGTGCGGCGAAGGCGGCGGCATCTGCCGGGGTGTCGCCGGCGGCGAGGTGCGCGAGGAAGGAACCGTTGAAACTGTCCCCGGCGCTGGTGGTGTCGACGATGCGGGCAACGGGTGCTGCCGGGATGTGCTGGCGCGCTCCCTCGCCGAACTGCAGGGTGACGCCGTTGGCGCCGTCCTTGACGGCGATGTCGGCGACGCCGAGCGCACGGTATCGTTCGATCGTGCTGCCGACGGAGGCATCACCGAAATGCGTCGCCTCGTCGTCATAGCTCGGCAGCACCATCGTCGCCGCTCGCGCACCCGCCTCGATGGTTGCGCGCATCCGTGCCACGTCGTCCCAGAGGCGCGGACGGATATTCGGATCGAATACGACGCGCTTGCCGGTCGCCTTCGCCCGCCGCAGTTCCGACAGCAGGGTTTCGACCGCATCGGCAGCAAGGATTGCAAGCGTGATCCCGGAGAAGAAGACCACGTCCGCCGAACCGATCGCCTTTCGCAGCCGATCCAGGTCGTCGGCGAGCAGCTTCGCGGCGGAAGTTGAGCGCCAGTAGGAGAAGCTGCGCTCCCCTTCCTTGAGATGGATCATGTAGAGGCCTGGCATGCGGCCCTCGATCCTGGCGATATGCGCCGTGCCGACTCCAGTGCCTTCGATGAATGACAGCATCTCGTCGGAGACGACATCGGTGCCGACGGCGGTCAGATACTCGACGGTCCATCCGGCCGGTGCGAACAGACGCGCGTAATAGGCGGTGTTGAAGGTGTCGCCCGCATAGCCCTTGCGCAGCATGCCGCCTTCCGCCTGCATCAGTTCGACCATGCATTCGCCGATTGAAAGCATGCTGCCCGCCATCCGCTCTTCCTCCCGCCATCGGTGTCGCCGCCAATGGGTTAGCGATCTGTCGGCTTCGCAGCAAGCGAATGTTGCGCGCGCCGTTTACTCGGTGAAATCGCGGCGATACATCTTTCGTGCAGCAGCAGGAACAGCGGGGTGTGCGGATGGCGGTCGGAACGAGGTCTGGCGACGATTGGTGGCGCGGCGCGGTGGTCTATCAGGTCTATCCGCGTTCCTTCCAGGACACGGATGGCGACGGCATCGGTGATCTTCGCGGCGTGACCCGGCGGCTTTCTCATATCGCCTCGCTCGGCGTCGACGCCATCTGGCTGTCGCCCTTCTTCAGGTCGCCGCAGGCGGACATGGGCTACGACGTCTCGGACTATTGCGACGTCGACCCGATGTTCGGCTCGCTTGCCGATTTCGACGCCATGATGGCGGAGGCGCACCGGCTGGGACTGAAAGTGATCATCGACCAGGTGATCTCGCACACGTCCGACCGGCATCCCTGGTTCGTCGAGAGCCGCTCGAGCCGTAGCAATGCCAAGGCGGACTGGTTCGTCTGGGCCGATCCGAAGCCGGACGGCACGGCGCCGAACAATTGGCTTTCGATCTTCGGCGGCCCGGCCTGGGAATGGGACGGGGTGCGCAGGCAATACTACATGCACAACTTCCTGACGTCGCAGCCGGACCTCAATTTCCATCATCCCGAGGTCCAGGAGGCGCTGCTCGATACGGTGCGCTTCTGGCTGGACCGCGGCGTTGACGGCTTCCGGCTCGACACGGTCAATTATTACTTCCATGACCGGCATTTGCGGGACAACCCGCCGCTCGTTCCGGATCCCGATGCGACGAGCAGCGACGCGCCGGAGGTCAATCCCTACGGCATGCAGGATCATCTCTACGACAAGACCCAGCCGGAGAATATCGCCTTCCTGCAGCGGCTGCGGGCCTTGCTCGACAGATATGGCGGCCGCACGACGGTGGGCGAGGTCGGCGATGGCGCCCGGTCGCTGAAGACGGTTGCCGCCTATACGAGCGGTGGCGACAAGCTGCACATGTGCTACACCTTCGACCTGCTCGGCCCGGAACTCTCGGCCCGCCATATCCGGCGCTGCGTCGAGAATTTCCAGGCGATCGTCACCGATGGCTGGGTCTGCTGGGCCTTCTCCAACCACGACGTCATGCGTCATGTCAGCCGCTTTGTGCTTCGCGAGGCGGACCGCGAACGGGTGGCGAAGCTCGCTATTGCGCTGCTTGCCAGCCTGCGCGGTTCGATCTGCCTCTACCAGGGCGAAGAACTGGGCCTGCCGGAGGCGGAACTCACTTACGAGGAATTGCGCGACCCCTATGGCATCCGCTTCTGGCCGGCCTTCAAGGGTCGCGACGGCTGCCGGACGCCGATGGTCTGGGAAAGGGATGAGGCGAATGCCGGATTTTCCGCCGGTTTTCCCTGGCTGCCGGTGCGCGAGGAACAGCGCGCCTTGGCGGTGGATGCACAGGAGGGCGTCGCGGGGTCGGTGCTCGAACATTATCGCACTACGCTCGCTTTCCGTCGCGCCCACGCGCCCCTCCTAGACGGCGACATGGCGTTCCTTGCGACCAACCAGGATGTGCTGGCCTTCACCAGGGAGAAGAACGGCGAGAGGTTGCTTTTCGTCTTCAACCTGACGGGCGAGCCGCAAACGGTTCAGCTCGCCGTCGACATGGATGTCGCTGAAGTGCTGCCAGTGCCGGGATTTGCGCCCGAGTTAGCTGAGAACGCGATCGCGCTTGCCGGTTACGACGTCTTCTGCGGCAGGCTGGGGTGAGCGGAGACGCGTTCGTTACCCCTCCGTCATCCTCGGGCTTGACCCGAGGATCCCACGCACAGACATCACCGAAACTATCGAGCGTCGCGGTCAGTTTGCGTGAATTCGAGATCGCGTCGTGGTCAATGTGCCACGGGCGGCCTTGTGAATGGATCCTCGGGTCAAGCCCGAGGATGACAAGTGTGGAGAGGGCGGCATTCCGTCAGCAGGTCATCGTGTCAGTAGTCTCAGCCAATCAGCGCAAACTTGTCCACATCCACCAGCCCGCGGTCCGAAATCTTGAGGTGCGGTATCACCGGCAGCGGCAGGAAGGCGAGTTGCAGGAAAGGCTCCTCCAGCGTCGCGCCAAGCGCGAAGGCGGCCTGGCGCAGGTGGTGGAGGATGTCGCGCACCCGCTCATAGGGCTCGAGGCTCATCAGTCCGGCAATCGGCAAGGCGATCTCGCCGGTCACCCGGCCGTCTTCGACGACGACGAAACCGCCCCTGATCTCGGCGAGGCGATTGGCGGCAAGTGCCATGTCTTCGTCTCCGACGCCGACGACGCAGATATTGTGGCTGTCATGGCCGACGGTGGAGGCGATCGCGCCCTTCTTCAGGCCGAAGCCCTGAACGAAGCCGTTGGCATGGTTGCCGTTGATGCCGTGGCGCTCGATGACGGCGACCTTGATGATGTCGCGGCCGAGATCCGGCCCTGTCTGGTTGCCCTCGACCGGCAGCCGAAAACGGCGATGCTCGGTGATGATCTTTCCCGGCAGCACGCCGATCACCGAGGTCTCGCTTTCGCTGTAGGGCACGGCGAAGTCGGCCGACTTGACCTCTCGCGCCTTGACGCTGTCGAGCCCCACCGGTTCAACCGGCTTGCGGCGGGCAAAGAGCGCGTCGGTCACGCGTTTCCCGCCCGAGAAGACCATCTCGGCCTTGCAGGTCTCCAGGCTGTCGACGACGACGAGATCGGCCCGCCAGCCGGGCGCGACCAGGCCGCGGTCGCTGAGACCGAAGGCACGCGCCGCGGAGATCGAGGCGGCGCGATAGATCGCCAGCGGCGAGACGCCCGCCGCGATCGTCGTGCGGATCATGTGGTCGAGATGGCCCTGCTCGGCGATGTCGAGCGGATTGCGATCGTCGGTGCAGAGCGCCAGATAGGGCGACAGCCGTTCGGTGATGATCGGCATCAGGGCATGCAGGTCTTTCGACACCGAGCCTTCGCGAACGAGGATATGCATGCCCTTGCGGATCTTTTCGAGCGCTTCCTCGGCGCTCGTGCACTCGTGGTCGGTGCGGATTCCGGTTGCGAGGTAACCATTCAGTTCTTTGCCGCGCAACAGCGGCGCATGGCCGTCGATGTGGCCGCCCTGGAAGGCCGCGAGCTTGGCGAGGCAGACCGGATCCTTGTGGATGACGCCGGGGAAATTCATGAACTCGGCAAGGCCGATCACCTTGGGGTGATGGCGAAACGGCGTAAGCCGCTCGATCGGCAGGTCGGCACCGGCCGTCTCCAGATGCGTTGCCGGCACGCAGGAGGAAAGCTGGACGCGGATGTCCATGATCGTTTCCATCGCCGAGTCCAGGAAGAACTGGATACCCTCGGTGCCGAGCACGTTGGCGATCTCGTGCGGGTCGCAGATCGCCGTGGTGACGCCGAGCGGCAGGACGCAACGGTCGAATTCGTGCGGGGTGACGAGCGAGGACTCGATGTGCAGATGCGTGTCGATGAAGCCCGGGACGATGATGCGACCGTAGATGTCGATTTCCTCGCAGCCCTCGTAGTCGCCGCAGGTTCCGACGATCCGGTCGCCGGAGATGGCAATGTCGGAAGCGACGAGTTCGCCGGTGACGAGATCGAAGAAGCGCCCGCCCTTGAGCACGATGTCGGACGGCTTGCGGCCGACGCCCTGATCGATGAACCGTTCCAGCGCCTCGGACATGCCTGCACCTCGCCCCTTTGCTGCTTTGCCGATGACAATACCCCTCTCCCCTGAGGCGGGGAAAGGGCTTCGCAAATAACGCGGAGATGTCTCAGATATTGTTCTTCAAGACGTCGCGCAGCTTGTCGAAGAGTTCGTCGATCTGCTGCTTTTCGATGATCAGCGGCGGCGACAGCGCGATGATGTCGCCGGTCGTGCGGATCAACAGGCCTTTCTCGTAGGCCTTTAGGAAGGCGGAGAAGGCGCGCTTCGTCGGCTCGCCGGCGATCGGCTCGAGCTCGACCGCGCCGATCAGGCCGATATTGCGGATGTCGATCACATGCGGGCAGTCCTTCAGCGAATGCAGCGCCTCCTCCCAGTAGGGCGCGAGATCGGCGGCGCGCGTCAGCAGACCCTCTTCCTTGTAGGTGTCGAGCGTTCCGAGTGCCGCGGCAGACGCGATCGGGTTGCCGGAATAGGTGTAGCCGTGGAAGAACTCGATCAGATGCTCCGGGCCGGTCATGAAGGCGTCGTGGATTTCCGAGGTGACGAACACTGCGCCCATCGGGATCACGCCGTTGGTCAGGCCCTTGGCGGTGGTGATGATATCTGGCTTGACGTCGAAATATTGGGCGGCAAAAGGCGTGCCGAGACGACCATAGCCGGTGATGACCTCGTCGAAGATCAGCAGGATGCCGTGCTTGGTGCAGATCTCGCGCAGCTTCTGGAGGTAGCCCTTCGGCGGGATGAGCACGCCGGTGGAGCCGGCGACCGGCTCGACGATGACCGCGGCGACAGTCGAGGCGTCGTGGAGGGTGACGATCCGCTCCAGTTCGCTCGCAAGATCGGCCCCGTGCTCGGGCTCGCCGCGGGCAAAGGCGTTCTTCCCCGGCAGGTGCGTATGCGGCAAATGGTCGACGCCCGTCAGCAGCGTGCCGAACATCTTGCGGTTGGCGACGATGCCGCCGACCGAAATGCCGCCGAAATTGACGCCGTGATAGCCGCGCTCGCGGCCGATGAGGCGGAAGCGCGAGCCGTTGCCCTTGGCGCGGTGATAGGCGAGCGCGACTTTCAGCGCGGTGTCGACCGATTCCGAACCGGAATTGGTGTAGAGGACGTGGTTCAGACCTTCCGGTGCGATGTCGACGAGCCGGTTGGCGAGCTCGAAGGCCTTCGGATGGCCGAGCTGAAAGGCCGGCGCATAATCGAGTTCGCCCGCCTGTTCGCGGATCGCCTCGGTGATCTTCGGCCGACAGTGACCGGCATTGACGCACCAGAGACCGGCCGTGCCATCGAGCACGGTCCGCCCGTCATGGGTGGTGTAGTACATGTCCTTGGCGCCGACGAAGAGCCGCGGCTCCTTCTTGAACTGCCGATTGGCGGTGAAGGGCATCCAAAAGGCGCGGAGATCGTTCGGGGTGGTGTTCAGGCGGTTCGACATGTCTGTTCTCCTCGGGGGCGTCCAGCGCGAAAAGTCGGCTGGGGTCCGAATTCTTTTACCTGTTGGTCAAATTATCAGTGCCCCTGTGAGCGTCAAGCCTGCCGGCGCGCAAGAAATAAGCCCCGCGATTGCTCGTCGGGGCTTTGGCCTTGCAGCTCTTGTCGGCGTCTTGGGAGTTACGCCGACTTGCGCACGAAGGTCTTTTCTATGACGACGCTCGTGGGGGCTCCGTAAATCTCCGTGAGTGCGCCCAAAATCCTCATGACCGCCTCGGACGAACTCGAATAATAGATCGTCTGGGCGTCACGACGGGTGCTAACCAGATTCTGGGCACGCAACTTCGAGAGGTGCTGGGAAAGAGCCGACTGGCTCAGCCCGACCTTGTTGGCCAATGCGCCTACCGCCATTTCTTCCTTGACCAGCGAGTCGAGAATGAGCAGGCGTTTTGGATTTGCCATGGCCGAGAGGAAACCGGCTGCTATTTCCGCTTCCTCATGTTTTTCAGGCGAAAGAGGCTGCATTGCGTGCTCCATGCGAGAATTACATCACACGTAGTTATGTTTTACGAAGCACGATAATTAGACGTGATGCATAAAAGGGCAACCACCCACTGCAAGAATTGGGGGTAGCTAAGTGCCGATTAACCGTTAAGTTTTTTCAAAATCGGCCGCAACTGGGCCGTGTCCTCGAGAACGGCGTCGAATTCCAGGCGCTGCAGTGTCTCCCCGTCGGAAAGGTCGAGGCCAGCCGAGTCGATCCCGACGATCTTCCAGTCGCCATCGCCGGCGCGGCAGTGGACGGTCGCATAATGCTTCACCGCGTCCCGGTGATCGGAGTTCATATGCTCGATGGCGCTGCTCTCCATCTCGGCGAGCGCGGCGGCCGCGGGCGAAACGATGACGAGATCCTCGCCAGTCAGCACATAGGCGCGGCCGAAACCGCCATTGAGGCTGGCGCGCAGCGGCGCCAGGCGGAAAAAGCCGAAATCGGGAAAATCGACATAGAGCCGGGCCTTGGGATGGCGGCGCAGAAAACGCTCGCGGATGCGGCCATGCGAGGCGCTGTCGCGCGCAACCTCTTCGGCCTCGCACTGCAGGGTGAGGCGGGGATGGGCTAGGGGGTCGCCCTTGCCCGGCTCGCCGGTCAGCAGCGAGGCGCGTCGGTCGGCAAGGAGCGCCTGGGTATGGGTCGAAAGCCGTGAGACGAGAATGACCGGCGCGCCGTCGATATCGATGCCGATCAAGGCGCGGCTGACGAAGGGAAAGCCGCTGCCGTCGGGTTCGAGCACAGCCAGCGCGCCGCTGCGCGCGGACCGGAGCAACACCCGGGCAAGCCTGCGCGCCTCGTCGTCGGTCTCTCTCAAGACGTTCGGTTTGTCGCTCATGACGCGCTTCCTCGGGTCAGTCAAAACAAAAAAGCCCGGAGCGGCTGCTCCAGGCTTCTTTTGAACCCCGCGCTTCGTGGCGTCAATCTTTGCTGCGGTGACGCGTCAGGCCTTCGACGATGTTTTGGGCGTCGATGGTCCCGACCACAGCGCCGTTATCGACGACGCCGATGCTGCCCGGCTGGCGGGACATGGCGTCGAGGATGTCGACGAGCGGCGTCGTCGGCTTGGCGGTCGCCGTCACGCCGGTCGTGGCAGCGGTCCGCCCGACGCCGGACTGCATCACGTCCTTTGCCGTCAGCATGGTGATCGGGTTCATGTGCTGGACGAAGTCGGCCACATATTGGTTGGCGGGATTCTTGACGATCTCCTGCGGCGTACCGCACTGGATGATCCGCCCGCCTTCCATGATGGCGATGCGGTTGCCGATGCGAAAGGCCTCGTCGAGATCGTGGCTGACGAAGATGATCGTCTTCTTCAGCCGCCGCTGGAACTCTAGCAGTTCGTCCTGCAGGCGCGTGCGGATCAGCGGGTCGAGCGCCGAGAAAGGCTCGTCCATCAGCAGGATGGGAGCGCCGGTGGCGAAGGCCCGCGCAAGACCGACGCGCTGCTGCATGCCGCCCGAAAGCTCGTTGACCTTGCGGTCTGCCCACTTGGTCAGATTGACGAGCTCGAGCTGTTCGCCGACGCGCTTCTTTCGCTCCGCATCGCCGACGCCGGCCAGTTCGAGGCCGAAGCCGACATTGTCGGCCACCGTGCGCCAGGGAAGCAGGGCGAACTGCTGGAACACCATCGACACCGTGTGCATGCGGAAGTCGCGCAAGGCCTTGGCGTTGCAACGATAGGGGTTCAGCGGTGCGCTCGAAGTCTTGACCTCGACCTCGCCGCGAACGACCGGGGCAAGGCCGTTGACGGCTCTCAGCAGCGTCGACTTGCCGGAGCCGGACAGGCCCATTAGCACGAGGATCTCGCCTTCGTGGATTGCCAGCGAGGCGCCGGCCACGCCGAGCACGAGGCCGGTGGCAGCACCGATCTCGTCGCGCGTCTTGCCCTGATCGACCATTTGAAGGGCAGGCTGGGGGTTCTTGCCGAAGATGATGTCGACATTCTTGAAAACGACGGCTTCGGTCATGCGCCTTCTCCTTCATCGGACGAGCGGAAAAGACGGTCGAGGACGATCGCCAGGATGACGATACAGAGACCAGACTCGAAGCCCCTGGCGATATTGACCGTGTTCAGCGCCCGAAGGACCGGCACGCCGAGGCCGTCGGCACCGACGAGCGCGGCAATGACCACCATCGACAGCGACAGCATGATCGTCTGCGTCAGCCCGGCCATGATCTGCGGCATGGCGAAGGGAATCTCGACCTTGCGCAGCACCTGCCATGGCGTGGCGCCGAAGGACTCGGCGGCCTCGACCAGTGACGGCGGCGTCGAGATGATGCCAAGGCGCGTCAGGCGGATCGGCGCGGGAATGGCGAAAATGACCGTGGCGATCAGCCCGGGCACCATGCCGAGACCGAACAGGATCAGCGCCGGAATGAGATAGACGAAGGTCGGGATCGTCTGCATCAGGTCGAGGATCGGCCGCATGATCGAGTAGACCCAGGCACGCCGCGCAGCGACGATGCCAAGGGGCACGCCGACGGCCATGCTGACGAAGCTGGCCGCGAGCACCAGCGCCAGCGTCTCCGTGGTTTCCTGCCAGTAGCCCTGGTTGACGATCAGGAGCAGCCCAAGACAGGTGAATGCGGCGATGCCGACCGAGCGGCGAAACCACCAGGCCAGGGCGGTCACGACCGCGATGACGATGAGCGGGTGCGGTGTCTGGAGGATGTAGAGCAGGACGGCGATGATGCCTGAAAGCAGATTTGCGAGCTGGTCGAAGAACAGTTCGAAATTCGTCGTCAGCCAGTCGACGAACGCCTTGGCCCAGCCGCCGATCGGGATGCGATTATCAGTTAGAAATTCCACGAAACTGGATCCCTCTTGTCAGGGTCAAACACTGGATCGCATGAAGCGGTGGAAGGGCGGGGAGGTTCCCGCCCGACTGCATGGTTTCCTTCAATCACAGCCGATTTGAGGGCAGAGGCATGCAGCAATTTTTGAGTGCTGCAGCGACCTTTGCGCGACGGGCGGCCGCGCGGCGCCACGCAATCAGAGGCCGAGTTCGGACTTCACCGCAGCCAGTCCGTCGCCACCATCCTTGGTGGTCACGCCGGCAAGCCAGGGCTCGATGGCAGAGGGGTTGTCCTTCAGCCAGGCGGCAGCGGCCTTCTCCGGATCTTCGCCGTCGTTCAGGATTTTGCCCATGATCTCGTTTTCCATCTCAAGCGAGAAGTTCAGGTTCTTGAGCAATGCGCCGACATTCGGGCATTCGGTCGTATAGCCGGCGCGCACATTGGTGTGCACCGTGGCGCCGCCGAAGTTCGGGCCGAAGATGTCGTCACCGCCCGAGAGGTAGGTAAGCTTGAAGTTGGCGTTCATTGGATGCGGCTCCCAGCCGAGGAAGACGATCGGCTCGCCGTCCTTCTCGGCACGCGCCACCTGCGCCAGCATGCCCTGTTCGGAGGATTCGACGACCTCGAAGCCCTTGAGATCGAACGTTCCCTTCTCGACCATGTCGATGATCAGGCGGTTGCCGTCATTGCCAGGCTCGATGCCGTAGATCTTGCCCTCGAGCGCATCCTTGTGGGCGGCGATGTCCTTGAAGTCCTTGATGCCGAGCTCAGCACCCTTGGCGTTGGTCGCCAGCGTGTATTTGGCGCCTTCGAGATTTTGGCGGACGGTTTCGACCGATTTGTCGTCGCGATAGGGTTTGATGTCGGCTTCCATGGTCGGCATCCAGTTGCCGAGGAAGACATCGATATCCTTGTTCTTCAGCGACGTGTAGGTAACGGGGACCGAAAGCACCTTGACGTCAGTCTCGTAGCCGAGCGCCTCAAGGATGGTGGTTGCCGTCGCCGTCGTGGCGGTGATGTCCGTCCAGCCGACGTCGGAGAAGCGGACGGTGCCGCAGCTTTCCGCCTCGGCCGCGGCCGCATTGCCGGCGGTCAAGGCCGCCATGCAGATGGCACCTGCCAGCATGAATTTGAGCGAGAATGTCCTTGTCATCGTTGTCGTTCCCCTGCCTGTGTTCTTTTTTTAGCCAAACACCAATGCGCCCCGAATTCAAGGCCTTGGCGTCGAGGGAAGTGTATTGTCTCATTCCATTGAGGGGATGCACAAAACGACGCTGAATGTCGCAATGCCTGCGAAATGGCGCTCCACAAACATTGATAGGCTCACGAGCGGCGCGGGTGGACCAATTTCCGCCGACGGCGAAAATCTGTGGGTCGCGCCGACGCGCTCTGGTCATCAGCTCTTTGCAAGGTCATGTAGCGGAGACGACGTCTGGGAACCCTGGTCATGGCCAAACTCTATTTCAGCTACGCGACGATGAATGCGGGCAAGAGCACGCTGCTCCTGCAGGCCGCCTACAACTATCAGGAGCGCGGCATGCGCGTCGTGATGCTGATCGCCGCCTTCGACGATCGGGCAGGCACGGGGCGCATCGCATCGCGCATCGGGCTCCAATCGGAGGGGATCCCGTTCCGTGGGAAGGACGACCTCTTCAAACTCGTCGAGCGGCTGAACGGCGACGGATCCGGCCAGATCGCCTGCGTCTTCGTCGACGAGGCGCAGTTCCTCGGCGAGGACCAGGTGTGGCAGCTCGCGCGCGTCGCCGATCGCCTCGGCATTCCGGTCATGGCCTATGGCTTGAGAACGGATTTTCAGGGGAAGCTCTTTCCGGGTTCTATGGCGTTGCTGGCGATTGCCGACGAGTTGCGCGAGGTCAGGACGATCTGCCATTGCGGACGCAAGGCGACGATGGTCGTACGCCTCGACGGCAACGGCAAGGTCATGCGCGAGGGGGCGCAGGTCGATGTCGGCGGCAATGAGAAATACGTCTCCTTCTGCCGCCGCCATTGGGAAGACGAGATGCGCGCCGGCTGACGGCGGCGCCCCGATCTTCAATGGGTTCCAAGCATGCGGTCCGTCGCCTTCGCCACCTGTCTCCCCTTCGTCGCGACACCGAGCCTGGCAGATGGCGACGCCAGGGCGCGCGCCGCGGTCTTTCGGAAATGCAGTGCCTGCCCTACGGCGACGGAACCGGCGAACCGGGTGGGACCGAGCCCTGATGGGCGTTGTCGGCCGTCCCGTCGCTTCGTTCGGCGGCTACAACTATTCCGATGCAATGAAGGCGTTCGGCACTCAAGGTAAAGTGTTGGGACGAGGTTACGCTCTCCGAATATCTGTTGAGCCCACGGACTCTGGTAAGCGGCACCAGAATGAGTTTTCCGGGACTGAGGAGGCCGTCGGACATTGTCGACCTTATCGCCTATCTCAAAAAATCCCACCGCCGGCCAATGAGCGGGCCGCGCAGCCTCGCCTTACCTGCGAAAAAAGCCCGCCGGCGTCTCTTGTCCTGACCTGCTAAACACCCTTTATATAACTGCAATCAAGGGCTGAGCAGATTGGTCCGCGGGCACAGCCGCCCGGACGGACAAAGGGGATAGGACATGGCCACTCTTCAGAATTTTGACGCCGAAATCGCCAAGACGCGCAGTGTCGTCGACGAGATGCGCGGCAAGCTCGAACAGTCGGGCGTCGTGCTAGAGCAATTCGCCAAGGCGGACACCAAGCTCGGCGATGTCAATTTCGACATCGAGAACGCCCGCATTCAGGACGTCCTCAAACAACAGAAGGCGATGGAAGCCAACATCGCCGATCTGATCATCGGTCTCGAAGATGCAACGAACGTCTTCGGTGCCGAGTTCGAGAGCATGAAAAGCTATACGGGTTACGAGAAGTTCATCGGCATGTTCTCCAAGCAGTCGATGCAGCGGATGCGCACCGACCGGGTGCGCAACATGTCGCTCGCCGGAAACCTTCAGGAACTGCTCGTCAAGTCCGACACCATCGTCGGCATCCTCAAGGAGCAGAAGGCGATCCTCGATCAGCGCTACAAGACCTCCGAGCAGAGCCTCATCCAGGTGATCGAGCGCCGCAAGGGCACGATGGCTGCGCTGGTGGAGACCCAGAAGCGCATCGAGGAGCTCAACCCTCTGCTGCTCGACGTCGAGAATCGGATCGCCGCTTCCACGGACCAAACGACCCGCACCGACCTCGAGTCCGAGCGCTCGCGGCTGGCGACGGAATACAACGAGAAACAGGCCAAGGAACAGGAACTGCTCGCCGAGAGCCAGACGCTCGAGCGCTATACCGCGATGTTCCAGACCTTCGTCGATTCGCTCAACAATCAGATCGCCGCGCAGAACACGCTGATCAACAAGCTGACGATCGATACGGAGCAGCGCATCGTCCTCTACAAGTCGCTGGAAGATTCGCTGAAGACCGCGGCGCAGCAGGACGTGGCTCACAAGATCAATACGCTCGGCAGTCAGGTCGACACCGCCGCCGAGGAAACGATGGCCGGGATCGGCGCCGCCGCCCAGCGGCATATCGGCGACCTTCTCGAAATGCATGAAAAGAACATGCTCGCGACCCAGGATATCCAGCGGCGCAAGAAACTGGCCGACGACGCCTTTGCCCGTCGCTTCCAGACGGTGATGGACAAGCACAATGCCGCAAACTACGTGAAGCAGTGATCGGCAAGGCGGCAATGACCGGCTTTCCGACCGCCTTTCGGCATATGCCGGAGGGGTTTACATGAACACCGCCGTATCGCCTGCCGTCAGGCAATATTTCACCTCGATCAGGGCCGCATTGGCCGGTCTCGAGCTGTTTCTCGGCGACCGCAATTCACCGCTTTACCGCAACACGGTCGTCGGCGAGGTCATCGTTCCCTATCTCGCCCGGCTGAAGGCATCGGTTGCCTGCTGGGAGAATCGCATCGGATTCGTAGAGCATTTCCGGATTTCGCGGGCCGAGAGCGGCTTTCCGGTCTTCCAGAACGTGCTGGAGCTCGAGAACGACCGGCAGAGCGCGGAAAAGCGGCTGGCGAGCATTCCCTCCGCGGATGCGCTGCGCGAGGAAATGGTCGATTTCATCCTCAGGCAAAAGGCCTTTCCGGAGGCGCTGCAGGCGCGCATGGCCGAACGGCTCTATCTCGAGCAGATCGGCAAGGGCGACATCTTCTCGCCTTTCATCCTGCCGGAGACGATCCGGGTCGCCGTCAACCCGAAGACGATGCGGCCCTATTATGTGGTCGCCTGGGGCGCCTTCGACGGCACGCAGACGCTGCCGATGATCTATATGGCGACGGTCGAGGATTCTTCCGACAATATCGTCGAGATGCTGGTGACCGAAGACGGCAAGCTCAATCCGGAGATCGAGATCCCGCTTCCGGTCGGCGGACTGCTCAATCCGCAACTGGCGAGCCGTTTCGACGATTTCGCCTCGAAGAACAGCGCCTATTCGCTGACGCCGGTGACGATCGCCACCAATCTCGACAGGGATTTTCCGGAACTGCATCCAAAACAGCTTCGGCGCATCGTGCTCGGGCCGTTCTATTCGGCTGGAATCACGGAGAACAACGCGCGGATCAACGACATCCTCTCGAAGGTGCGCAAGACCGAGAATGCCTGGCTTTTGACCTGGACGGTGCAGGAGGTCTTCTCCAAGGCCGAGCGGCCGGCGGAGCGTGGCTTCTGGTCGACGACGCCGGCGCAGGAGGAGTTTCACATCGACACCGGCAATCTCGAAGCCGCGCGCATGGGCGTGAGCGCCTACGAGAAGCATGCGCTTGTGCCGCACGACGCCTATCAGGCGCTCTACGCGGCAGGCGAGGCGGCGCAGGTGTTCGGTGACTACAAGGTGCATGTTATCTCCGGCAACCAGGTGGTGAGCGAGGTTTGATCGATGACGCTGAACACGGGCCTGACGACGCTGCACGAGGACGACATCGCCAAGCATCAGGCGGTGGCCCAGAGCCTCGTCACCAAGCTCGTCATTCTCGAGCGGGATGAGCCATCGGCGGGCACACCCCTTGCCGGCACCGGCCGCCGTTTCGTCTCGACCGTATCGACGGGAGGCCAGCGCCGCAGCCGGGAGGTGGAACTCGCCCGGACGATCCAAGCGGTGCGCGGCGCCGATCCGCTGCTTTCGCCGGCCCAGCACGCCGCGCTTTACCGTACCCGGCGCGGCATCCAGGTGGCGCTCGCGGTTTCGGATGTTTTCGCGCGGCAGACGAATCTCGAACAATTGCAGGCGCGTAACGCGGGCACGTCGCTTTCCGGCGAAGACGCAAGTCATTTCAAGGCGCTGCTCTCGGCCGCCGCCTATATCGCCGCCTTCACCCTTGCCGCCTATCTCGGCGCGACGCTGCAGGGTGAGGGCGAGCCGGTCGACGATGCCGCCGAGCCGGATTTCCTCTTCGATACGCCCCAGGACGCACTGAAGAGCATGGTCGCCGGGCTCGATCGCAGTCTTGCCGGTGCGCCGGACGATCTGGCCTTGACGGCGCGGGCCCGCGCCTTCTCTCGCGTCGCGATCGAAGGGCTGCTTGCCCGCAAGGCGCGCTTCACCGGGCTGCAGAACTTCGAGAATGTCCACATCCGGCTCGACCAGGATGACTTCACCCTGAACGGTTTCGATGTCGCGCCCGGGCAGAAGCGCAAGCCCTTGGTGATGACCTTCAAGAAGCCGGAGGAGATCATCGGCAATCACATTGCCAAGTATCAGGCGCTGAAACTTGCCAAGATGCTGATGGCCTACGACTTCGACCGGCAGATGAATCCCTTCGTCGAACTCGGCGGCTTCCTCTTCACCTTCATCGGCGACGGCATGCCGGGTACCGGCAAGACGATCCTGATCCAGATGCTTGCCGGCATGCTCCACGACTATTGCGATGTCGCCGGCTACGCCTTCCATTACGAGAATTTCGGCGTCGACCAGATCTCCTCCTATCAGGGCAAATCGGGCCAGAACTGCAAGGAGTTCGTCAACAACGTGATGAACCCGCGGGCGATCGGCTTCGGCACGATCGACGACGTCGATCAGGTGACGGCGAAGCGCTCCGACGATCGCGCTTCCGCCGGCCAGCACGAAGTGACGGCGGTGCTGATGGAGAGCTTCGCCGGCGCCTCGACAGTGGTGCGCGGCAATTGCACCTTCGGCATGTTCTCGAACCATCCGGAGAATGTCGACGATGCCCTGCGCCAGCGCGCCGGCGCACGTTGGCTGGTCGACGGGCCGCAGACGGAGGCCGACTATATCGACATCTTCGCGCTGCTCGTCGGCAAGAACCACAAGATCCCGCTCGGGGAGCACGATCTCTATGCCGGCCAGGAGATCAAGCGCGCCGTCTCGCAATCCTATGCGGCCCATGCCCGGCCGCAGGAGGACGGGCTTGCGGCGGTTTGGGAACGCTACGAGAAAGAGAAGGGCAAGATCGCCTCGCTCGCCGATGTCGGCGCCTATCTGCACATGATCAAGGAGGCGGAGCCGCGCTTCACCGGCCGGGCGATCCGCAACATCACCGACGCGATCAAGATGCGGGCGATGGACGTCGAATTGCCGGACGACTGGTTCAAGGATGCGGGCACCTTCATGCACAAACCCTACGACGAGAAGAAGGCGATGATCGAGGACCTGCGCGGCCCGATCACCATCGACATGGTGCTGCAGGAGATCAACCGCTACGCCGATAGCGAATTCCGCTATACCGACAAGTCGGACGACGCCGCCATTGCCGAAATCATTCGCCGCGAGCGGCAACGCGAGAAGGCGATCCGCGAGATCGAGACAATGAAGCGCGAGGGCCGATGGCAGGGATGACAGAAGAGAACATCGCCCCATGAAGCGCCTTCTCGAAGCCGAGCTCATCTATGGGCGGCTGCTCGATATTTCCGAGCCGCATCTTGTGGCGCGCTATAACAAGGCGCTCGAAGGGTTGGGGCTGAAGCCGACGGCGCTCGAGCGCTTCAGCATCGATGTGACCGGCTTTTCGCCGGAAATTGCTGAGGAGCTCGGAGACCGCGATTATCTCGATCCGAACCGGGTCAACCGGCGCTTCATCATCCTGACGCCCGCCCAGGCGGACCTGCCGGTGGTCCATACGAGCTTTTCCAACACCGCGGCGCTGATGCATGAGTTCTTCAACGCCAACAGCCGGGCTATCAACGCCGTCACCATCAAGGATGCGCTCTATGGCGAGATCGAGGACTCGGTGTCGGTGGTCGAGGACATCGACGATCTGCTGTCGATCAACGAGGTCCGCTTCCGCGTGCTTTCCGCCGAGGACATGCTCGGAAAGGCGGCGGAGCTCCGGGAGCTCGTCGACCGGCTGAAGAAAGTGCCGGACGCGTGGGCGGACGACGCCATGCTGGACCGGATGGTGGAACTCGCCAAGCTGACCGGCGACATCCGCCAGAATGCTCTTGTCCCAGAGGAGCTGGTGTTTCGGCACGAGGCCTTCTGGGCCAATCATTTCGGCGGCGTCTATGTCTTCCTCGACCAGAAGACGACGACGGTGATCTGCGATCCTTCCGTGCCCGGCTTCAGGCGCTCGCGGCCCTGGCAGGTGAGCTATATCGCGATCGGCGATTACGCGCGCATCTACGACTTCCTGACGACGACGAACCGGCTGCAACTGCCGCAGGCCTCCTGGGTGCAGGAGTCGGGCCTCTTCCAGCACCGGGCCGACATGGCAATCCGCGGGCTGATCAACGAAGCCGATCCGGATGCGGATCTGCTGAATGCCGATCGAATCTGGCTACAGACCTGGATCCATCGCAACGCCGCGCTGGTGGCGCGCGATGGCACCTACCCGTTCCTGCAGGAAGTTGCGCGGGCGATCGCCGCAACGGGGACGGTGAAGATGCAGGAGATCGCCCCGGAGAACCGTTTCCTGCTGGTGCGGGCCGCTCCCGACCATCCGGACAAATGGCTGGTCAACCAACTCGTCTCGCAGCTCGTCCCGCGCGACTTCGTCTCCCGCTTCGTGTTCGACAAACAGGGCTTTTATGCTGCCTACGAACACTACGGCGAAAAGTTCCGCGAATATGTTGTGGCGACCCTGACGGGCACATATCTGAAAGACAAGACCGCCTTCCGCCACAAGCTCTACGGTCTCAAAGAGGAATAGGACATGCTCGATCCGATCGTTGTATTTTTTCAGCGCGTGTTCACGGCGATCGGCCGCGGCATAGGTCTGGCGGTCTCCTGGCTCCTCTGGCCCTTCGTGGCGCTCGGCAACTGGTATCGGGCGCGGAGCTGGATCATCAAGGGGCCGATCGGACTGGTGCTGCTCGGGCTGATCTTCTTCTACGGCTATTTCATCTGGCAGACGCAGGCCTGGACCAATTTCGATCCAGACTATGTCAATCGCTACAAGCTCGCCGAGCGCAAGGTGCCGGCGGGTTCGCCGATCAGCGGCCCGGGGGCCACGACGGGACAATCCGGTAGCGCGGCGGCTACGAGCCAGGCCGCAGCCGTGGTGCCCTCGGACGGGTCGACCACGGAAGCGCTCGACATGGTGCAGTTGCCGGCCGGCACGGTCTGCCAGACCTCGGCGACCGTCGATGTCGCGGCCGATCTCATCGACCTCAACGTCAACCAGAACGCCTGGATTTCCTCGATGCTCGCCTACAAGCTCGGCCTGTTCGGGATGGACTGGGACGACACGCCCTGGCTCGACAACAAGGCGTCGTTCCAGCGCGGCATCAACCAGGCGGTGCGCCGCACCAGCGTCGAACTGGTCGACTCGCTTGGCCGGGTGCGCGGTACCTCCGGCGTCAACAACGACCTGCAGGCCGCACGCGGCAACATTCAGTTCGACGAGGAAACCTGGTATTTCGGCATCAATCCTTTCGGTCCGAAGACCCCGACGCCAAGCTTCTACCGTGCCGCCGAGCGCGACCTTCGGAAATTCAACGTTTCGCTCGGCAAATGCGAGGCGATCTTCGACGGCCGGTCCGACAACATGGTCGAGTTCCTCGACCGCATCGCCAACGATCTCGGCAATACGTCGGCGATCATCCGCGAGCGTTCGGAATTCCACAATGGCGGCTGGTTCGATACGCGCGCTGACGACCGTTTCTGGTTCGCCTTCGGCCAGCTCTACGGTTATTACGGCATTCTCTCGGCGGCCGGTGCCGATTTCGAGAATGTCGTCGCCCAGCGCGGGCTGACGCCGATCTATACGGAGACGCTGAAGCAATTGCGCTCGGCGCTGCGTATCCAGCCGCTGATCATCTCCAACGGCCGCGAGGACGGCTGGATCATGCCGACGCATCTGGCGACGATGGGCTTCTATATTCTTCGCGTGCGGTCCAACCTGGTGGAGATGCGCGACATCCTTGCCCGCTGACGGCCGGCATGGCAGCGTAAGCACAAGGAAACGGAGCGCGCATCCGGCAGAGGAGGCGGGATGTACGCACCAAACAGGGGGAAGCCATGGGGGAGGTCAAGTCCGACATCGAAATCGCGCGTGCTGCGCGCAAGCAACCGATCATGGAGATCGGGGCTAAACTCGGCATTCCGCCGGAGCATCTGCTGCCTTACGGCCATGACAAGGCGAAGGTCAGCGCCGAGTTCATTGCCGCGCAGAAGGATAAGAGAGACGGCCGGCTGATCCTGGTGACGGCGATCAACCCGACGCCGGCCGGCGAGGGCAAGACGACGACCACCGTCGGCCTCGGCGACGGCCTCAACCGCATCGGCAAGAAGACGATCGTCTGCATTCGCGAGGCCTCGCTCGGTCCCTGCTTCGGCATCAAGGGGGGTGCTGCCGGCGGCGGCTATGCGCAAGTGGTGCCGATGGAGGATATCAACCTGCACTTCACCGGCGATTTCCACGCCATCACCTCGGCCCACAACCTGCTCGCCGCGCTGATCGACAATCACATCTATTGGGGCAACGAGCAGGCGATCGACATTCGCCGCATCGCCTGGCGGAGGGTGATGGACATGAACGATCGGGCGTTGCGCCAGATCATCGGCTCGCTCGGCGGTGTCGCCAATGGCTATCCGCGCGAGACCGGCTTCGACATTACCGTCGCTTCCGAGGTCATGGCGATCCTGTGCCTTGCCGCCAACATCAAGGATCTGGAAAAACGCCTCGGCAACATCATCATCGGCTACCGGCGCGACAAGAGCCCGGTCTATGCGCGCGACATCAAGGCGGACGGGGCGATGGCGGTGTTGCTCAGGGATGCGATGCAGCCGAACCTGGTGCAGACGCTCGAGAACAATCCGGCCTTTGTCCATGGCGGCCCCTTTGCCAATATCGCGCATGGCTGCAACTCGGTGGTGGCAACGACGACGGCGCTGAAGCTTGCCGACTACGTCGTGACCGAAGCCGGTTTCGGAGCGGATCTCGGCGCCGAGAAATTCTTCGACATCAAGTGCCGCAAGGCCGGCCTGAAGCCGGACGCCGCCGTCGTCGTCGCCACCGTCAGGGCGATCAAGATGAATGGCGGCGTGAAGAAGGACGATCTCGGCAAGGAGAATCTCGAGGCGGTCAGGAAGGGATGCGCCAACCTCGGCCGCCACGTGCAGAACGTCAAGAAATTCGGCGTGCCGGTGCTCGTCGCGATCAACCACTTCACCTCCGATACGGAGGCGGAAATCCGCGCAATCAAGGACTATGTCAGGACGCTCGGTTCCGAGGCGGTCCTGTGCCGGCACTGGGCCGAGGGATCGGCCGGCATCGAGGAACTGGCGCATAAGGTCGTCGATCTCGCCAATGCCGGCCACTCGCAGTTCTCGCCGCTCTATCCGGACGACATGCCGCTCTTCCATAAGATCGAGACGATCGCCAAGGACATCTACCACGCCAGTGAAGTGATGGCCGACAAGGTGGTGCGGGATCAGCTGAGGACCTGGGAAGACCAGGGCTATGGCCATCTGCCGATCTGCATGGCGAAGACGCAATATTCCTTCTCCACCGACCCCAACCTGCGCGGCGCTCCGAGCGGCCATGCGGTGCCGATCCGCGAAGTCCGCCTTGCGGCCGGAGCCGGCTTCGTCGTCGTCATCACCGGCGAGATCATGACGATGCCGGGCCTGCCGAAGGTGCCGTCCTCGGAGAAGATCCGCCTCAATGAGGCGGGCTACATAGAGGGGCTGTTCTGACGGTGGTGCAGTAGTGCCGGCTCAATCGAGACCGCCGATAAAGTCCGCCTTGCCGAGCGGCACGCCCTTATGGCGCAGGATGTCGTAGGCCGTGGTCAGATGGAAATAGAAGTTCGGCAGCACGAACTTCAGCAGATAGTCGTCGCCTCTGAAGGTGACCTTCAGATTCGGGAAGTTGAGGGTCACCTCGCGCTTCTCGCTGCCCTCGAGGTGTTCCGGTGTCACGGTTTCGAAGAATGCCACCGTCTTGTCGATCCGCTGACGCAGATCGGCAAAGCTCTGCTCATCGTCGGGAAACCGCGGCACTTCAAGCGTCGTCAGTCGAGCGATGGCGTTCTTGCTGGTGTCGCTCGCTCGCTGGACTTGACCCGACAGCGGCAGCATGTCCGGCGCGAGCCGCGCGCTGAAGAGTTCGTCGAGCGGCGTGCCCGATTTGGCGGCAAAGGCCTCGCCCTTGTCGAGGAGCCCGCCGAGCGCGGAAAAGCCGCGTGTGAAGACGGGGACGGAGAACGTGTAGATTGTCAAGGGCATGGGAGTGTTCCTCGTTCAAGGCGTTGTGGTCGGCACCGGAGATAGATCGTATCGCTCGTCCGCGGGTTCAATCGGTTGCGGAAATCTTTGCCAGTCCGAAAGAGAATTCGTGCTGAATCCGGCCCGATTTCCGCTGGAGCGAGATGAGCAACGTGTTTGCGGTCTTCCGCGCGCATCCACTCTATCCTACGTGTACCGCTCACGGTTTGTGATGGGTCCATTCGGCTCAAAGCATCGTGATCCAAGGTGCTCTACATTGGACGCACAATGACACCCTCGGAATTGCAGGCCTATCTTCATACGCATATTCCCCTTTCGGCCGCCATGCAGGTGGAGGTGGAATCGGTGGAGTGGGACCATGTCCTCCTCCGGGCGCCCCTGGCGCCGAACATCAACCATCGCGACACGGTTTTCGGCGGCAGCGCTTCGGCACTTTCGATCCTCGCTGCCTGGTCGCTGCTGCATGTCCGGCTTCGTGGGAGTGGCATCGCCAGCCGCCTGGTGATCCAGAGCAACCGCATGGACTATCTGAGACCGATCCTCGGTTCATTCTCGGTACTTTCGAGTCTCGAAGATGCCGACCAATGGCCAGGCTTCCTGCGTCTGCTCGAACGGCGGGGCAGGGCGCGTCTGACGGTGACGGCCGAACTCATGGCCGAGGGTGAGGTCGCCGGCACCTTCTCCGGCGAATTCGTGGCACTTGGATACGGGAACGCGAGCATTGACGGAGGCGGCTAGCGGCAATAGCGATAGCCGTTCTTTCGTTCGATGACGTCGAAATGCAGGTGTGTTTCATGGGCCGCGTCGCTGCCCGGATCGAGGACGGTCGTGAAGTAGAGGCAGCCGGAGGCGGTCACGGCGCGCTGGAAGGCGCCGGTCAGAGTGCCGTCTTCGTCGCGCGGCTGGATTTCGACGGTCTTGCCGTCTGCGAGGCTGAAAGAGGCGATGTCGACAGCGTTACCGCGTGCGTGCTCGGAGATCTTTCCCGTCTCGGCATTGTTCCTTAGCCGACAGACATAGGTGGAGGCCTGATTGAGGGCCGAAAGACGGGCGTCGGCTCCGAACGCGGCCTTTGCTGCCGGAGCGGCCGTCTCCTTCACCCATCGGGCGAGTGCCAGGGCCGTTTCGCAGCGCATCACTCCCTCGGGCTCAAGAGCGACGCCCGGCAGGACCGAACGGACTCTGATCGGCCTGTCGATGCCGCAGCCCTTGCCGTCGTCGATGCGGGCAGTCTCCGCAAAGGCGCTGCCGATCTCCTTGAGCGCGGCCAGACAGGAGGCATAGGCTTTCGGGTCTTCCTTTTCGATCGTCAGAAGCGCTTCCTCGCGGAGAGAGTCGTCTTTCCACCCAGGCGGTAGGTCTTTGCCAGCCCCGACATTTAAGTTTTTTTGATCGCTCGCTTGAGGTTTTCTCTGCGGCGCGGCAGGTTTTGGCGTGGGCGTCGGCTGTTCGCCTTGATCGGTGTCAGGCCTCGCTACGGGTAGCGGGCCTTCCTTCGGAAGCGCCGCCCCCCAGAGCACGAGGGCGGAAATCAGTACCACTCCGACAGCGCGCATGCAGGTCCTTTCCGTTTGTCACGGTCAAACGCACGAAAGGCCATCCTGTTTCAAAATGTGCTGAAACTGAGGAGGACGGACGGGATATATGTGCCCTAAAATTATATTGACTCTTTCAGTCATGTTTTTTATGTGGCCCAAATAAGGCGATGACGTGACTGGATTCGCCGATTCCGACACCTGCCCAGCCAGCCCTTGAGTTTGCCGCTCAACAGCAAGCCCGGCCAACAAACTCAAAGGACTGGTCCATGCTCAACCGGCATCATCGCCTGGCTCTTCTCGCATGCACGGCGACACTCGCATTGTCCGTCGCCTCCGGCAGCTTCGCGCAAAGCGCGACAACATCCCAGCCGACAGAGGCCGAAGAATCGGAAGCGGCAAAGAAGGGCGAGACCTATCTCTCGCCGATCGTCGCCAAGGGCGGACGCGAGGCCGATCCCTATACGAAACCCGGTCCTTCGAGCGTCGTCAGCACGGACCAAATCGAGCTTCAGGCGGGCCAGGAGACCGACGATCTGCTGCGCAGCGTGCCCGGCACGTCGACGGCCAACAACCCGCAAAATCCCGGCGTTGCCGTCAATATTCGCGGTTTCGAGGGCTCCGGCCGCGTCAACATGATGATCGACGGCGTTCGCCAGAACTTCCGCTTCACCGGCCACGAGGCCCAGGGCTTCGCCTATGTCGATCCGGCCTTCCTTTCCGAGATAGACCTGACCCGCGGCGCCGTCACTGGCATCGGAGGCGGGGCGCTGGCCGGTTCGGTCAATTTCAAGACCTATGACATCGAGGACCTGATCCAGGACGGCAAAAACTATGGCGGTCAGGCCGTCGCCACCTACGGCAGCAATGGCGCCGGCTGGTCGGAATCCTTGCTCGGCGCCTATCGCTTCAACGACGTCTTCTCTGTGCTTGGCGGGATCAGCAAGAGCGATCCGGGTAATTACGACAATGGCGACGGCATCGAAGTTCCCTTCACCGAGGAGGATCTGCTTTCCGGCCTCCTGAAGGCCGAGATCACGCCGGACAAGGACCATTCTTTCAAGTTCAGCGCAATCTCCTACGACAATGACTTCTTCGCGAACTCCTATTTCCAAAACGTCAGAAACCAGACGGTCAGCGCGAACTACGCCTACACGCCCGACAATGAACTGATCGATTTCCGCGCCAACTCCTATTGGAACCGCCTGCGGATGAAGTACGATACCAACCTCCTGGGTGCCGGCGGCGCGGCGGGGCGGCGGATCACCGACACGGGTATCGGCTTCGACATTTCGAACACCTCGACATTCGATTTGGGCGAAGTTGCCGTGCGCTCCAACTACGGCGTCGAATATTTTCAGGATGACTACGATGTGATCAACAGCACGGCGCAGCCGACCGGCGGCGTCAACGGCGGCGGCAAGAACGCGACGACGGGCATCTTCAATTCGACGACCTTCACCTATGGCATCGTCGACCTCACTGCCGGCCTGCGCTACGACCAATTCAACATCGACGGCACCGGATCGGTGAGCGCCGGTAATCCGCTCGGCATGCCGGCAGGCGCCTATAGCGTCGACGAATCGGACGGCCGCCTCAACCCGAGCGTTACGCTCGCCGTCAATGCCACCGAGTGGCTGCAGCCCTACGTGACCTATGCCGAGACCTCGCGTGCTCCGACGGTCAACGAAATCTTCGTGGGCGGTTCGCATCCGGGCGGCTTCCAGATGTTCTTCCCCAACCCGTTCCTCCAGCCAGAAATATCCAAGGGCTGGGAAATCGGCGCGAACATCAATCTGGACGACCTCATTGCTACGGGAGACAGCTTCCGCCTGAAGGCGAACTATTTCCATAACCGGGTGGACAATTACATCACTGCGGCTTTGGCCAACGGCGGGATGCAAATATTCTTTGTCAACAATCCGGGAATATCCACGGTTCAAGGCTTTGAACTGCAGGCAGCCTATGATGCCGGCTATGTCTTCGGCGACCTTGCCTACACGCATACGGAGAGCGACCTCCCGTCACAGGTCAACGGCTTTGGCGTACAGAGCTTCCTTCCCGATGACATCGTAAGTGCGACCCTCGGGGCACGCTTCCTCGAGGAACAGCGCCTCACGGTAGGCACGCGGATCCATGCCGTTTCCAATGCCTTCATCGGCGAGGAGAATGCGGGGGCAAGCGGCTCCGCCACCGTTCCCGGCTACGGACTGGTGGACCTCTTCGCGAACTACAAATTCGAGAACGGTCTCGAACTCACCGGCAGTGTGACGAACGTCTTCGACAAGACCTACACGCCGGCGTCGAGCACGATCGCCGGCAGCACGGTCGACACCGGCCGCGGTCGGACGTTCCTCGTCACCGCGAAGGCGAAGTTCTAGGCTCCGTTGCCTGACTGCATGGAGAGGCGGCTCGAAAGGGCCGCCTCTTTTCTTTCGGCGCGCGAACATTCGGTGCTGTTTTCCCGCTTGCGTGAGGCCGCAAGCCACGCTAACACTTCGCCCATGGCAAACACGCAGAACATTTCGATCTGGTGGTGGGCTCGCTGAGGCGGCCTTGACCAGTCATGCGTGATTGAGACATGAAGCCGCCCGGAGATTTCGAGGCGGCTTTTTTCGTATTCGAGCCGCGTGGAATGACCGGGCTTTTACGGAGCGAGGCGAATGGCAACGGTAATTCTGAAAGACGGCGCGGAGAGTTACACCACGAATGGCGGCATTGTCGTGACGCGCCGGCGGCGCGACGCGTCCTATGCGGATGCGATCGCCTCCTATGTGGACAGGCTGGACGAGCGCCGCGGTGCGGTGTTCTCGTCGAATTACGAATATCCGGGGCGCTATACCCGCTGGGACACTGCCGTCGTCGACCCGCCGCTCGCCATCTCCTCCTTCGGCCGCTCGCTCTGGATCGAAGCCTATAACGGGCGCGGCGAGGTGCTGCTGGCGCTGATCGCCGAGCACCTGAAAATGGTTGCCGACATCACGCTCGGGACGCTGACGGCCCGCCGTCTCGATCTCACCATCAATGAGCCCGACCGCGTCTTTACCGAGGAAGAGCGCTCGAAGACGCCGACGGTCTTCACGGTGCTTCGCGCCGTGACGAACCTCTTCCATTCGGAGGAGGATGCGAGCCTCGGCCTTTACGGCGCCTTCGGCTACGACCTTGCCTTCCAGTTCGACGCAATCGACCTGAAGCTCGCCCGGCCGGACGACCAGCGCGACATGGTCCTCTTCCTGCCGGACGAAATCCTCGTCGTCGATCACTATGCCGCCAAGGCCTGGATCGACCGCTACGATTTCGCCAGGGACGGTGTCTCGACCGAGGGCAAGGCGGCGGAGATTGCTTCCGAACCGTTCCGCACCGTCGACAGCATCCCGCCGCACGGGGATCATCGCCCGGGCGAATACGCCGAGCTCGTCGTCAAGGCGAAGGAGAGCTTCCGCCGCGGCGACCTCTTCGAAGTGGTGCCTGGGCAGAAATTCTATGAGCGCTGCGAAAGCCGCCCCTCCGAAATCTCCAACCGGCTGAAGGTGATCAACCCGTCGCCCTATTCCTTCTTCATCAATCTCGGCAACCAGGAATACCTCGTCGGCGCCTCGCCGGAGATGTTCGTGCGCGTTTCCGGGCGCCGCATCGAGACCTGCCCGATCTCCGGCACGATCAAGCGCGGCGACGATCCGATCGCCGACAGCGAGCAGATCCTCAAGCTCCTGAACTCGAAGAAGGACGAATCCGAGCTCACCATGTGCTCGGACGTCGACCGCAACGACAAGAGCCGCGTCTGCGTGCCGGGCTCGGTCAAGGTGATCGGCCGCCGCCAGATCGAGATGTATTCGCGGCTGATCCACACGGTCGACCATATCGAGGGGCGGCTGCGCGACGACATGGACGCCTTCGATGGCTTCCTCAGCCACGCCTGGGCGGTCACCGTCACCGGCGCGCCGAAGCTCTGGGCGATGCGCTTCATCGAGAGCCATGAGAAGAGCCCGCGCGCCTGGTACGGCGGGGCGATCGGCATGGTGGGCTTCAACGGCGACATGAACACCGGGCTGACCCTGCGCACGATCCGCATCAAGGACGGCATTGCCGAGGTGCGGGCGGGGGCGACGCTGCTCTATGATTCCAATCCGGAAGAGGAAGAAGCCGAAACCGAACTGAAGGCCTCCGCCATGATTGCAGCCATTCGCGACGCGAAATCCGCCAACAGCGCCAAGGCGGCGCGCGACGTCGCCCCCGTCGGCGCCGGTGTCAATATCCTGCTGGTCGATCACGAAGACAGCTTCGTCCATACGCTGGCCAATTATTTTCGCCAGACGGGTGCGACGGTGACCACCGTGCGCACGCCGGTTGCCGAGGAAATCTTCGATCGGGTGAAGCCGGACCTCGTCGTGCTTTCTCCCGGCCCCGGCAGCCCGAAGGATTTCGACTGCAAGGCGACGATCAAGAAGGCGCGGGCGCATGAACTTCCGATCTTCGGCGTCTGCCTCGGCCTGCAGGCGCTGGCCGAGGCCTATGGCGGCGATCTCAGGCAACTGGCGGTCCCGATGCACGGCAAGCCGTCGCGCATTCGCGTGCTGGAGCCGGGCATCGTCTTCTCCGGCCTCGGCAAGGAAGTGACGGTCGGGCGCTACCATTCGATCTTTGCCGATCCGTCGAGCCTGCCGCGCGACTTCATGATCACCGCCGAAAGCGAGGACGGAACGATCATGGGCATCGAGCATCTCAAGGAACCGGTGGCGGCCGTGCAGTTCCATCCGGAATCGATCATGACGCTCGGCGGAGACGCCGGCATGCGGATGATCGAGAACGTCGTGGCGCACCTGGCGAAGAGGGCGAAGATCAAGGCCGCCTGAGGCCCTCGCTGACGACCCCTTGAGAGTAATCGCGAGAGTGCGATCGCGCCTTTGACAAGCCGTTCATTATCGCCCATATGAGGCATGAAAATCCGCCTGCGCGAAAACCCGCGCGGGCGGTTTTGCGTTTCAATGGGCATGCATTTGCAACTCGTTTGCATCTGCACGAGGAATGAAGATGACCGCGTCCGACAGTCGAACGGTTCTAAGGCTCGCCTTTTGGGGCATCCCGCTTTCTCTCGGGGTCATGGGGCTGAAGCTGCTTGCCTGGTGGGTGACAGGGTCGGTCGCATTGCTGTCAGACGGCCTGGAGTCCGTAGTCAACGTCGTTGCCGCGGTGATCGCCTACGCGATGATCGGCTACGCAGCGAAGCCGGCGGACGCCGGCCACCCCTTCGGGCATCACAAGGCGGAGTATTTCTCGGCGGTCATCGAAGGTGTCCTGATCGTCGTGGCGGCGCTGTCCATCCTTTGGGAGGCCGTGCCCGAGATGATGGCGCCGTCCTTGCTGAAGGCGCCGGCGCTCGGCCTGGCAATCAACTTCGCTGCCGGTGTCGTCAACGCGATCTGGGCCTATGTCCTGATCCGCGCCGGCAGGGCGCATCGTTCGCCGGCACTCAGCGCCGACGGACATCACATCCTCTCCGACGTCGTCACGTCGGCCGGGGTGCTCGCGGGTCTTGTTCTTGCCGTTGCCACCGGCTATGCAATTCTCGATCCCTTGCTTGCCGTGGTCGTCGCCGCCAACATCCTGTTTCAGGGCTGGAAGGTCATCTCGCGCTCGATCGACGGGCTGATGGACAAGGCCGTGCCGGCGGAGGAAGAAGAGGCGATCAAGCAGGCGATCGCCGCCAATGCCGGCGGGTCGCTCGGCGTCCATGACCTGAAGACGCGGCAGGCGGGTCCGGTGACCTTCGTGGATTTTCACATGGTCGTGCCGGAGGCGATGCCGGTCGGCGACGCCCATGATATTTGCGACCGGATCGAGGATGCTATCCGCGCCGTTCATCCGGGCGCAAGGATCGCCATCCACGTCGAGCCGGAAGGCGAAAAAGCGCACGGCGTGCGCGTCAAAACCAGAACGGGATGACGAAAAAAGGGTGTGCGGTGCTTTGCCCGCATCGCTCCAAACTTAAGGAACCAGGGAAATGCCGAAGACCGACGTATCAGGACTTTCACAACTGGGGGCGAAGGTCGACCTGCCGCAGAGCCCCGAGGAGGCGGTGCTCGAACGCGTGCCGAGCGGCCATGAGGGTACGGATTTCCTCGTCCGCTTCACGGCGCCGGAATTCACCTCGCTCTGCCCCATGACCGGACAGCCGGACTTCGCCCACATCGTTATCGACTACGTACCGAACGGTTGGCTGGTCGAATCGAAGTCGCTGAAGCTGTTCCTGCATTCCTTCCGCAATCACGGCGCCTTCCACGAGGATTGCACGATCGACATCGCTAAGCGGCTGGTGTCGCTTCTTTCTCCGAAGTGGCTGAGGATCGGCGCCTACTGGTACCCGCGCGGCGGTATCCCAATCGATGTGTTCTGGCAGACCGGCAATCCGCCCGCAGGCGTCTGGCTGCCGGATCAGGGCGTGCCGACCTATCGCGGCCGCGGCTGAAGCGGCGGGAAGCCCGCCGCCCTTGCGCCGGTATGGTCAGCCGAAGATCATCGCGGCGCCGGCCAGCGCGGTGACGCCGCCGAGAAGGCGGGCAAGCGTGCCGTTGCTCGAAAGCCTCGCGAGCGCGATACCCAGGCCAAGGCCGGCGGCGTGCAGCAATGCGGTTGCGGCGATAAAGCCGAGAGCGAAGGGCCAGGCGCCGGCCAGCCCCAGTTCGCTGCCATGGGCATGGCCGTGGAAGAGGGCGAAGATGCCGACGATCGCAGCGGCCGGCGCCACGTCGAGGCGCACGGCGATCGCGACGATCAGGCCGAAGGCGACGACCGAGGCGAGGATCGCAGGCTCGGCGAAGGGCAGGGAAACGGCGGCGAGCGCCAGTCCGAAGCCGACAGTCATCATCCCGACGAAGGCAGCAGGAACAGTCCAGAGCGCGCGGCCGCCGATCTGCGCGGCCCAGAGGCCGACGGCGACCATCGCCAGAACATGGTCCGCGCCGAAAAACGGATGGGAAAGACCGGCCGCCAGCGAACCGTGCTCGACCGGGTCGAGATGCGCGAAGGCGGGCGCCGCGGAAGCGCCGAGTGCGGTGGTGGCAATGAGCATGCGTGTCTTCATTATGGTCCCCACTTGTCGGCGTGCACGGGAGGCAGCCCGTCCGCTCTGATGACGCGCTGATCTTATTGGGCTTTTTCGCGCTGTCCATACGGCATTTGACGGTGCAACCATTTACCATTGCGGCAGCGCTCGGGGTCCGAACCTTTATTCACTGGCGGTTTGCATTGTCATCGGCATCGAGTCGCATTATCTGACCTTGAGACATTTCACGAGGAGTCCGAAGAATGCGGATGAACGACGACGACCAGGAAGAAAAGAAGACCGAACTGCCGCTGGGCAAGGAAACCGAGGCGAACCTTTTCAAGTCTCGTTCGATTTTCATCTACGGTACGATCAACCAGGAACTGGCGCAGAAGGTCTGCTCGCAGCTGGTGGCGCTTGCCTCGGCCAGCGACGAAGACATTCGCATCTTCGTCAACTCGCCGGGCGGACACGTCGAATCCGGCGACAGCATTCACGACATGATCAAGTTCGTGAAGCCGAAGGTCTGGACGATCGGCACGGGTTGGGTGGCCTCCGCCGGCGCGCTCATCTTCGTCGCTCCGCCGAAGGAACGGCGCCTTTGCCTGCCGAATACCCGCTTCCTGCTGCATCAACCGTCCGGCGGCACCCGCGGCATGGCTTCGGACATCGAGATCCAGGCGCGTGAAATCATCAAGATGAACGAACGGCTTAACAAGATCTTCTCCGAAGCGACCGGCCAGCCGGTCGAGAAGATCGCCAAGGACACGGACCGCGACTACTGGCTCGGCGCCGACGAGGCGAAGTCCTATGGACTCGTCTCGCGGATCATCACATCGGTCGCGGAGATTTGACGTCGGGTCACCCCAGCGAATCGCCCCTCATCCGGCTGCTGCCACCTTCTCCCCGCAGGCGGGGAGAAGGGTTCTGCCGCACCGTTCTGCCTATTTATGTTGACTTCGACGGCTGCCCCGCAGGCTATTGGTGAAGCCTCAGCTAACACGGGCTACACCCATCAGCTCCCTTGCTCCGCTTCGCCAAGCCGTGTATAGGCACTCTTATGACCAAGGCTTACGCGCACAAGATCTCAGCGATCTCCTTTGGACACGATCACGATCGTGCCCCCTCGCGCGCCTTTGCCTCGCTTCTTCTTCTCGGCCTTACTCGCGGTTGCCGGGTCCGGTGAGGGGCGCCCGGCGGCCGAAAGCCTTGCCGGCAGATGCTCCTCGAACACCCCAGAACTGAAACAATGGCGTCGGCATCAGCCTCGCAATATGGTCCGTGATCGGCTATTGCATCCGGCAAGCCACGCTCCAGTGACGAAGAGAAGCTGCACATGACACTGAGATCGCATCCCATCAAGGCCGGCATGCCCGAGGCCGCGGTGAAATATCAGGCCTATCCGCAGGTCGCGCTGCCGGACCGCACCTGGCCGTCGAATACGATCAGCAAGGCGCCGATCTGGTGCTCGGTGGACCTGCGCGACGGCAACCAGTCGCTCGTCGATCCGATGGGGCACGACCGCAAGGCCCGCATGTTCCACCTGCTCGTCGACATGGGGTTCAAGGAAATCGAGATCGGCTTCCCGTCTGCGTCGCAGACCGATTTCGACTTTGCCCGCTGGTGCGTCGAGGAGGGCAATGTGCCGGCCGACGTGTCGCTGCAGGTGCTGGTGCAGTGCCGGCCGGAACTGATCACCCGTACCTTCGAGGCGCTTGAGGGCGCCCACCGGCCGATCGTCCACTTCTACAACTCCACGAGCGAGCTGCAGCGCCGCGTCGTGTTCGCCAAAGATGTCGCCGGCATCAAGCAGATCGCAACCGACGCCGCCAAGATGATCACCGACATGGCGGCAAAGGCTGGCGGCGGCTATCGCTTCGAATATTCGCCCGAAAGCTTCACCGGCACCGAACTGGAAGTGGCGCTGGAGATCTGCAATGCGGTCACGGAGATCGTCAGGCCGACCCCGGACAACAAGCTGATCATCAACCTGCCGTCGACCGTCGAGATGGCGACGCCGAACGTCTATGCCGACCAGATCGAATGGATGTGCCGCAATCTCGACAACCGCGAGAACCTGATCATCTCGCTGCATCCGCACAACGACCGCGGCACCGGCATCGCTGCCACCGAACTGGGCCTGATGGCCGGCGCCGATCGCGTCGAGGGCACGCTGTTCGGCAATGGCGAGCGCACCGGCAATGTCGACGTGGTGACGCTGGCGCTCAACATGTTTACGCAAGGGGTCGATCCGAAGCTGGACTGCTCGGATATCGAGCGGATCAAGGAAGTCTACGAATATTCGAACCAGATGGTCATTCCGGAACGCCATCCCTATGTCGGCGAACTGGTCTACACCGCCTTCTCCGGCTCGCATCAGGACGCCATCAACAAGGGCATGAAGGCGCTGAAGCAGGCCAACAAGCCCATCTGGGAAGTGCCGTATCTGCCGATCGACCCGCGCGATGTCGGCCGCAGCTACGAGGCCATCATCCGGATCAACTCGCAATCGGGCAAGGGCGGCATCGCCTATATCATGCAGGAAGACTACGGCATCAACCTGCCGCGCAACCTGCAGATCGAGTTCCGCGAGGACATTCAGCGGATCACCGACGAAGAAGGCAAGGAATTGCCGTCGAAGCGCATCCATCAGCGCTTCATCGAGCGCTATGTCGAGCAGCCCGGCGCACGCATCAAGTTCGTCGATCACCACACCTATCCGGTGGGCGACCACAAGGGGCTCAGAGTCGTTGCCGCCGAGATCACCGATCGCGGCGAGACGAAGCGGATCGAAGGCAAGGGCACCGGCCCGATAGACGGTTTCATCAACGCGCTGTCGATCTATCTCGGCATCGAGCTCTCGGTCGCGGACTATTCCGAGCACTCGCTGCAGCACGGCTCGAACGCCGCCGCGATCGCCTATGTGGAGGTCGAGCATCCGGGCGGCACGCTCTTCGGTGCTGGCATCAATACCAACATCGTCGCGGCCTCGCTCGAAGCGATCGTCTCGGCCGCGAATCGCGTGTTGGAGACGGTGGCGAAGTGAGCCCGTGACGATGGCCAGCGGGCTGTTCTGAAGACGGCGCTCGCCTGCGATTGCCCCTCTTCTCGGGTTTATCCCGAGGAATAGCGCTCTCCCCGCTTGCGGGGAGAGGGGACTAAGGCAACGCGGCAAACCCCTTCGCCCCGCATTGTGGGGAGAAGGTGCCGGGGGCCGAACCGCGACGTTCCAACGTGCTCAGATGGCGGCCGCCACCGTGCGCGCCAGATCCTGCAGACCGGCGGCCGATGACGGCCCGACGACGACGAAGGAGGCGCCCTCCTTTTGCCAGGAGACCAATCCCAGATCGCCGCGGATAACCTCGCTGAAGGTGTCCGCCTTGGCCCCGTCGGCGCTCCTCAAGAAGCAGATGGCGAAGATCTCGTCCTCCTGGTCACGGTAGACGAGCTGGGCGACCGGCTTGCCATTGGCGACCAGCAGCCTTGCGCCTTCGAAGGCAAGTCCCGTGCTCGTAAGATCGGGAATCTTGAAGCGGACGCCGACGCTCGCGGTCAGCCAGGTTTCTATGTGGGCCGCTTGCGAGGCCGGGACCTCGACCAGATGCTCCTTCTGGCGCGAATAGACGCGATGGTAGTCGGCAATCTCGTTGACCCACGGGCTCGCGGCGGTCTCGCCGACCGGTTCGACGAAATTGGCCGTGCTGCCGAGAATGAACCCGGCGACGCCGCCGGTCAGCAGCAGGCCGATCGCGGTGGCAACAAGGCGTGGCAAGACCCGGGCGCCTCGTGTCGGGAGGTTCGACGTCGTTACCCGCTCGAGCTTCGGGCTGATGCCGCCTCCCTGCTTTATCTGCCGCACCAGCGCCAGCGGCACCGGATCGTGAAGGAAATCCTCGAAGGCCCTGTTGCCGAATGTGCTGCCCGCCTTCAGCTTGTCAAGCAGCACCCTGGCGTCCTCATCGCGCGTAAGCAGAGCGTCGAGCTCGGATCTTTCCGCCTCGCCGAGTTCGCCGTCGATATAGGCGGACAACCGCACTGCGAGCGCCATCCCTTTCGTCTGCTGCAACGGTCAGGCCCTCCTTTCCGTATCTTCGGACAGCATGGCCGCGAGCCGCAGGCGCGCTGTCGAGAGCCTGCTCATCACCGTGCCGATCGGGATGCCGAGGATCGTCGCGGTCTCCCGGTAGCTGTGACCTTCGACGTTGACCAGCAGGAAGACGCTTGCCAGTCCCTCAGGCATGGAGAGGATCATCTTCTGCAGCTGATTGGCATAGACCGCCTTCTCGGCCGCGGCTTCGACATTCAGTTCGCGCTGGTCGAATATGTCGACCATGCTGCCGGTGCCGCGGACCTTGCGCTTGCGGACCTCGTCCACCCAGAGATTGCGGGTCATCGCATAGACCCAACTCTCCAGCCGTCCCTCGCCATTCCACAGATGGCTGCGGCTGATCGCCCGCTCGCAAACCTCCTGGACGAGGTCGTCGGCATCGTTGGCATTGCGCGTCAGCGTCATCGCGAAGCGGCGCAATTTGGGCAGCAGGCTGACCAAATCCCGTCTGAAGTCCTTCATCTCTGCCGCTGGGCGCATTTCTCTTCCAGTGAGACGTGCCGGATCATCCGTCTGTTCGCGCTGCGAACGCACGGCTCATGATATGAAACTTGATCGGAAGTCTGCAAGGGAAGACCCGGATCGCAATGAGTTTTTTGCGGTCCGGCGTACAAAGTTTGGCACGCCGGCAGCCCGGCGTTCGACGGGGAGGAAGATCCGCGCCGTCAATACTGACGAACGCCGCCGAGCGATTCGAGCAGGGCCCTGTAAGCCCATGTGCCTTCGCCGCCGCGGTCGCGGATTTCGACGAGCTGTGCTCTCCCCTCCTCAACCCGACCTTGCTCGATCAGGGCCTGGCCCATATAGGAGCGGGCGAGAATATAGTTTTCGTCGGCCTGAATGGCGCGCTTGTAATACTGCATGCCGAGCTCCATGCGCCCGGCCTTGCGGTTGCTATAGCCGAGATAGTTCAGGACGCGGGCGCTCTGCTGCTCGTTCATCGCGCCGAGGACCTTGATCGCGTTCTCGTATTGGCCGGCATAGGCGAGCTCGCGTGCCGCGTCGAACAGGACATCGTCGCCAAGATCACTCCGCTTCGCATCGACGCATCGGTTCCGCTTGGCGTCCCAGACCTTGCCGTCCCTGCATTGGGTGGTCGTCTTGGTCTTCTTGGGCGGCGCGCTGTTGTCGTCGCCGACGGCCAACGCCGCCTGGCTTGCCACGGAGGCCGCGAAGGCGGAAAGGGTGAAGAGGATGATCTTGCCGTTCATGACGCCTTTCTCCTGTGAACGATGCGGCGGCCGATGACCGGCCGACGCAGATGTCGCTCCGGCGCGTTTGACCTCCAACGCGACATAGACGCCGGAGCCTTGCCGATTATTCGGGCGGCAGTTCAAAAAAAGCGCCCCCGATACGATGCCCCCTAAGCGCTCTCTCAACCATGGAACTGGGTTGTCTCGGCGAGGCTGACGGTCTTGGCGTCCGCGCCAAGGGCAAAGCGCTCGCGGGTCAGCTTCCAATTGCCCGGCTCTCCTCCGATCGAGAAAAGGTTGTAGGCGGCGACCGGCTTGGCGCCGCCCGGCCCTTGCGAGGCGGAGGCGATGCCGACAACCGGCACCGGCGCCGCGTGTCCCCTGAGCCAGTAGACAGTGTTGAGATGCGTGTGGCCATGCAGCACCAACTCCGCGCCACCTGACGAGATGGTCGCGGCGAAGCGGCGGATGCCGATCATGCGCTTGTGCATGGATGTGGCGCCGCGGATCGGCGGATGGTGGATCATGACGACCCGAAACAGACCGGCCTCGCCGGCCGCACGCAAGAGGTTGACCGTGGCGCGGGCCTGCCGCGGGCCGAAATAGCCGCTTGCCGCAAAGGGAGGCGTGGCGACCGCCGTCGAACAGCCGATGAGGGCGACCGAGCCCCGTACGCGAAGATAGGGAAAGCAGTGATGGTCCTTCATCCAACCGGAAGGACCGTTGTCGCCGCGCATGAAAGGATACCAGGCGCGTGCCGTCTTCTCATAGGCCCCCGGCACATAGGCGTCATGATTGCCGGGCACGACGGAGATGTCCTGCGGGTCGCCGGCCTCGGCGAGCCATTCGGTGACCGCTTCGATTTCCAGAGAGGATGCAAGGTTGACTAGGTCGCCCGTGATCGCCAGATGGTCCGGGTCGCGCGTTTCGATGTCGTCCATCAGGCATTTGAGCGTGTCGGGAAAGAGATGGCGCGCCCGGTTGCGGTGCCAGTTGACGAAACCGGTAATGCGCTTGGAGGCGAGTTCGCGAAACGACAGATCGGGCAGGGGGCCGAGATGGACGTCGGAAATATGCGCAAGTTTGAACATCGCCCCGGTCTAGCGCATATTCGGCGGCAGGGGAATCACTTGAATGGGTTATCCCGCCGCAGCGGCACATGTCCGACGCAGGGCCACAGGCCCCGTTGCAGCACTTCGAATTGCCGGGAAGGAGAAGCCGATGGACCAGGACCGGCCGAAAGAGGTGCGCAACTGGCTCTGGCCCCTGACACGGCTCGCTCACATGTATTTCGCCGTCTCGCGCGGCATGACGCTCGGGGTGCGGGCCGCCTGCTTCGATGACCAAGGCCGGGTTTTCCTCGTCAGGCACTCATATCTGCCCGGATGGCACTTGCCCGGTGGCGGCGTCGACCGGCACGAGACGGCGTTTGACGGGCTGGTCCGCGAGCTCCGCGAGGAGGGCAATCTGGAGCTCACCGGGCCGCCGCGCCTCGTGCAGGTCTACTACAACCCGGGAACAAGCAAGCGCGATCATGTCGTCTTCTTCCGGTGCGACGATGTCCGCCAGGTGCGGCCGAAAGTTGCCGACCTGGAAATCGCGGCGGCCGGCTTCTTTGCGCCCGACGATCTGCCCGCCGACACCACGCCGGCAACGCGCCGCAGGCTTGCCGAACTTGCCGGAACGGCGGCGCCGGCTATGTTTTGGTAGGGACCCTAAAGCGCGTCACGTTCAAACGTATTCACGCGGCGCGCTTTCGGTCTTTGTTTTTGCGCATGTCGTCACCCCAAAACCGCTGCACACTTTTGGGCGACATGCATTACCGATCCTCGCGTCCGTGCGGCGCGTGAAGATCGAGTTCCGGCCCGACGGGCACGATACCGGTCGGATTGATCATCCTGTGGCTGCGGTAATAGTGCTCCTTGATATGGCGCATGTTGACGGTCTCGGCGACGCCCGGCACCTGATAGAGATCGCGCAGATAGCCGCTTAGGTTCGGATAGTCGGCAATGCGGCGGATGTTGCATTTGAAATGGCCGACATAGACCGGGTCGAAGCGCAGCAAGGTGGTGAACAGGCGCCAGTCCGCCTCGGTCAGGCGGTCGCCGAACAGATAGCGTCGCGAGGCAAGGCGGCTTTCCAGTTCGTCCAACATCGCGAATAGCGCCGTGACGTTCTCCGCATAGGCCTCCTGGCGCGTGGCGAAGCCGGCCTTGTAGACGCCGTTGTTGACCTTGTCGTAGATGCGCGCATTGAGCGCGTCGATCTCCTCCCTGAGGTCCTCCGGATAGAAATCCGCTGCCGAGCCGGTGAGACGGTCGAAGGCGGAATTGAACATGCGGATGATCTCGGCCGACTCGTTGGAGACGATCGTGTTCTTCTTCCTGTCCCAGAGCACCGGTACGGTGACACGGCCGGAATAGTTGGAGTCGGCGCGCGTGTAGATCTGCCAAAGCGCCTGCGAGCCGAAGAGGTGATCGACGGTGCCGCCGTTGTCGCCCTTGAATTCCCAGCCGTTTTCCAGCATCAGCGGATCAACGATCGAGACCGGGATGATCTCCTCAAGCTTCTTGAGTTTGCGGAAGATCAGCGTGCGGTGCGCCCAGGGACAGGCAAGCGAGACATAGAGATGGTACCGATCGGCCTCGGCCTCGAAGCCGCCTTCGCCCGAAGAGCCGGGTGAACCGTCGGCGGTGACCCAATTGCGGAATTGCGACACGCTTCGCTTGAAATGCCCGTTGGTTTCGACCGTATCGTACCAGACGTCCTGCCAGACGCCGTCCACAAGCCTGCCCATCAGCGCGATCCTTCCAGTTCTTCCTGTTCTCGATAGATAGCGCGGCATCGCCTCGCCGATAGGCATGAAATTCTGAACAGTGCGTTTTAGACTTTGACCGGCGGCGATTTTCTGCTATCGGCGATCCGAAGCTTTTTCTTTTTTCGGAAGCGACCGTAACGATGATCCTGTCGGGAAGCCTGCGACGACGCTGATGCTGCAAACGCCCTTGGGGCGCGCCATCCCTATTGTCTGTTCGCTTGCCGGTTCTCGACATCCATGAAAAAGCTCGATCTCGTCTATCTGACTGAAGACGCATCCCACGACGCAGCCATCGAAATCATCAATGAGGAAGCCTTCGGCCCCGGCCGGTTTGCCCGGGCGGCCGCGCGGATCCGCGAGCAGGGCCCGCACGACCGGGCGCTGTCCTTCATCTGCACCGATGACGGCGAAACGATCGCCTCCGTGCGGATGACCCCGGTGAGCGTGGGGTCCGTCAAGGGGCATCTGCTCGGTCCGCTCGCCGTCCGGCCGTCGCACAAGAACAAGGGCATCGGTCGGGAACTCGTGCGGATCGCCGTCGAGGCGGCGCGGCGGAAGGGCTCCGAAGCGGTCATCCTGGTGGGCGACCCGCCCTATTACCAGCCGCTCGGCTTCGCGAAGGTCCGGTACGGCGCGCTCGAATTCCCCGGTCCGGTCGATCCGGCCCGGGTGCTGGTCGTGCCGATCGCAGCCGACGTTCACGCGCGGCTTGAGGGTGTGATTGCCTGGCGGGATGACAGCGTAGTGCCTGCAGCGAAGGGCGTTGTGCCGCCACCCGCTGAAGGCGCCGCCGCCTGATTTGCTGGGCGCTGGGCCATTCAACGGAATGGCCGCTCCCCTTCCACTCGTCATCCTCGGGCTAGACCCGAGGATCCATTCACGAGCTCAAAAAGAAGCAATCGGCCCCGGGGTTCGCGCTACATTACTGATGACCTGGGCGTGTCCAGATGCTTGCACTTGGATCCTCGGGTCAAGCCCGAGGATGACGATCCAGGGGCTCGGCATCCAACGCGCTCGCCCAAACGTGCGGCAGCACACCGAGCCGTATAGACCTCAATGCGCCCACTCACCGCCCTTCGCGGTACCACATTGCCGAGATCAACAACAGCAGGGCGGCGAGGCCGAAGAGGCCGGCGAAGAGCGACAGCGAATTGACGCCCTTGAGCACCGTCTCGTCTGTCATTCTGAGTGACAGGCGCTGGTCGTCGGCGACGCGCACCGCACCCCGGACCGGCAGGATGGTTGGCAGGTCGACGGCACCATCGGCATCCGCAAGCCGGCGGACCATGCCCTTGGTCTTTTCGGCCCAAGGCTTCAATTTTTCCTCGGTGGAGGTCGCCGCCTTGAACTCCGGCGCATCGACATTGCCGACATGGACGAGCGTCGTCAGTTCGTCATTGGCGACTTCGAAAAGACCGATCTCGTCGGTCTTCACCTCCGCCTTGTAGAGCCCCGGCTCGCGCTCGGTGAGCCCTATCTCCTGAGTGCGGCCGGAAGGGTAGGTGAGCGTCGCCTGTCCGGGGTCGCCTTCGATCGTCTGCCGGGTGATTTCCAGCGTCCGTCCGAGGGCGCGCGCGGTCAGCGCTTCTTCCTCAAGCGCCGGCTCCTGCATCAGCCAGTGGGCGGTGCGCCGGTAGAGCGAGATATGCGGGCCGCCGCCTTCAAAGCCGCGCGCCCAGAGCCAGCCTTGGTCGGAGAGCAGCATGGCGACGCGGCCCTTGCCGACACGGTTGAGCACGAGCAGCGGCTTGCCGTCCGCTCCCTCCATGACGGTCTGGCCGAGCGGCCTATCAACGTCGACGGTGCGGAACCAGCGTCCCCAGCTTGGCGGTTCACTCGATGCGCCTTCGAGCCCGCGCGTCACCGGATGTTTTTTTCCTTCCTCCGAAAGCCGCGGGAAGAAGGCCTTCTCATTCATGACGCCTGTCGGATTTGCCGGCAGCACAGTCGAAAGCGGCGTTGCCGCGATCGAATCGTCGCCGGCATGTTCCGGCCCCGCCGCAATCAGCAGCGCGCCGCCGTTCTGCACGTACTGGGCGATGTTGTCGTAGTAGAGAATGGGCAGCACGCCGCGATGCTGGTAGCGGTCGAAGATGATCAGATCGAACTCGCTGATCTTGTCGACGAAGAGCTCGCGCGTCGGAAAGGCGATGAGCGAGAGTTCGTTGATCGGCGTGCCGTCCTGCTTTTCCGGCGGCCGCAAAATCGTGAAATGCACGAGGTCGACGGCGGCGTCGGATTTCAGGAGATTGCGCCAGGCGCGTTCGCCGGCATGCGGCTCGCCGGAGACGAGAAGGACGCGCAGGTTCTCGCGGATGCCATCCAGCACGTGAACGGCGCGATTGTTGACCTCCGTCACCTCGCCCGCGATCGGGTTGACTGCGAATTCGAGGATATTGTTGCCGCCGCGCGGAACGGTGAAGCTGAACGGCACATCCGTTCCCGGTTCCGCATGTTCCGTCGCGATCTCGTTGCCGTTGAGGCGGATCGTCACCTCGGCGCTGCCGCCGTTGGCAGCGCCATCGTCAACAACGCGGAAGGTCAGTTTCTGCTGCTCGCCGACGATGCCGAAGCGCGGTGCGTTGACGATCTCGATGCGCCGGTCGACCTCGTCCGGCCTGCCGCTAATCAGTCCATGGATCGGCGCCTCGAAACCGAGCTTCTGGTTGATATCGGGCACGTCGTGGATCTGGCCGTCGGTGATGAAGACGGCGCCGCCGACCCGGGCGGGCGGCACGTCCGCTATGGCCGTCGCGAGCGCGCCGAAGAGCTTCGTCGAGGGCGCCTCGGTCTCCTCGCCGTCCTTGGCCTCGACGACACGCGTCTCGATCTGCGGAAAACGGGCGAGTCGCTCCTTGAGGTCGGCAAGCGCCCTGTCGGTCTGTTCGCGCCGGCCGTCATTGTCCTGGCTCTGGCTGCGGTCGACGACGACGGCGACGATGGTCGAGAGGGGCTCGCGCTCTTCCTGGAACAGCACGGGATTGGCAAGCGCAAGGAAGAATGCTGCAAGGGCCGCGGCGCGGAGCCAGGCGCCGCGAACGCCTCGCCAGATGCCGAACGCCGCCAAGGCGGTCGCAACGAGCGCCAGTGCGGCAAGATAGGGCCAGGGAAGGAGCGGTGAGAAATCGATCGTCATCGCTGCCTCATTGTCCGAGCCGCTCGAGCAGGGCGGGGACGTGTACCTGGTCGGCCTTGTAGTTGCCGGTCAGCATATACATCATGATGTTGACGCCGGAGCGGAAGGCATATTCGCGCTGCATCTCGTCCGGCGGAACGGTCGGCAGCAGGGCGACGCCGTTGGCGTCCACAGCCCAGGCGCCGGCAAAATCGTTGCCGGTGATCATGATCGGCGTTACGCCGTCGCCGGAGCGGGCCGGCCGGTTGCTCGGTTCGTCGCGATTTTCGAACTGCGCCTCGATCCACAGAGGACTGCCGGTGTAGCGGCCGGGGAAATTGGTCAGGAGGTAGAAGGCCTTGGTCAACACGTGGTCGGCGGGCACCGGCTCCAGCGGCGGGATGTCCAGATTGGCCAGAATGGCCTGCAGCCGTTCCGTGTTCGGGCTGGTGCCGCTCGATGCAGCGCCAAGCGAGGAAAACTGGTCGCGCGTGTCGAAGAGCACGGTGCCGCCGGCGCGCATATAGGCGTCGATGCGGCTGACCGCCTGCGGGCTCGGCATCGGGGCGCTCGCCGAAATCGGCCAGTAGATGATCGGATAGAGGCTGAGTTCGTCCCGCATGATGTCGAGACCGACAGGCGCACCGGGCTCGAGCGTCGTGCGGTAGGTGAGGAAATCGGTCAGCCCGCGAAGCCCGCTCTCCGAAAGCCGGTCGACCTCGTCCTCACCGGTGACGACATAGGCGAGATGCGTCGTGTCCAGACGTTCGAGAATACGCTCGTCGTCCGGTCGTGCATCGTCCGCAAGGACCTGCGGCGGCGTGAAGAGAACGCCTGCGGCAAGCGCGAAGACCAGCATAGATGCAGTGCGCGCCATGCGGATCCGGGAAAAGGCGCCGCTCATGAAAAGCACGATGATGGCGTCGGCAATGAGCAGGAGCAGGGCGAACGTCAACAGAGCCGGCTTCAGCGACCAGCTCTCTGCCCGCACGAGCCGTTCCACGGTGTGGGCTCCGGCAAGGGTCATGTCGATCCGCTTGAGTTCGGCGTCGCGCGGCAAGAGGTTCAGCGCGGTGAATCCGTCCTCGGAACCGTAAAGGCCCGGCGGGTTGTCCGGCGTCGTGACGGGAGCCTTGCCCGGCTGCATATCGAGCGGCCGCGCATTGCCGGTCTCCGCGACGAGCACACCGTCGGCATTGAGGAGCCGGAAGGGCGCCAGCGTGTGCGCCTGCGCCGCCCTGCTTTCACCGGCGACGCCGCCGCTGCGTGAAAGCTGGACGCTGCGGCGAAGCATCTCGACGAAATGCCCGGAAATCGGCAGGTTCGACCAGGTTGCCTCGGCGCTGACATGGAAGAGCACGATGCGGCCGGTGCCGCGTGCGGCCGTAGTCACCAACGGCGTGCCGTCGGCGAGGTTTGCCCAGGTGCGCTCGACCAGATCTGCCGTCGGTTCGGCTAGAACCTGGCGCTTAACCAGAATGTCGCTCGGCCGCGCCATACCCGCGAAGGGGCTGTTGGCCGGATAGTCGGCGAGCGGCTGCGGTTCGGACCAGGAGAGGGCGCCGCCGAGCGCCCGCTCCCCTTGCCGGAGCGTCACGGGAACGAGGGGGTCGTCGGCCGGTGCCGCGGCAAGGCGCGGACCCGCGAAACGGATCAGCATGCCGCCGTTGTCGATCCACTTCGCAAGCAGCGGATAGGTTTCTTCCGGCAACCGGCCGATATCGGCCATGATCAGGACGGAAGGGCGCTGTTCCAGGAGCTCGGGAATGGCGACGGCGAGGTCGGTCTCGCGCGGCTCGATGAGATCGGCATAGGGGCCGAGCGCGCGATTGATATAGTAGAGCGGCGACAAAAGCGGCTGCGACAGGTCGCGCGCCTCGCCGCTCAGGAGTGCGACGCGACGGCGGCGGAAACCGTCGTCCAGGAGATGCGTGGCACCGGCGGTCGCCTCGCCCTGGATGCCGATGCGGGCGAAATCGTTGCGCAGCTCGAACGGTGCTTCGATCGTTCCCTTGGCGACAGCGGCGCCGGGGGCAAATTCGATTGCGCTATCGGCGATGGCGCGGCCGCGGCTGTCGTAAGCGACGATCGGAAGGGACCGGCGGTCGTCGGTCTTCAGGCGGGTGGCCGTCACCGACATGCCGGCAGACTCGTTGCTCGTGCCGGTCAGTGCCACGGCCTGGCTGCCGTCCGCGTCGATCACCCGGAGCTCCGCCGCGCGGATTTCGTTCAGCGCTGCCATGGTCTTGTCATCGGCCGCTTCGATGCCGTCGGTGACGAAGGCGATCGTCCCCGGCGGGGTGTCGTTGAACGCGGTCTTCAGCGCCGCCAGCGCCGGTCGGCGATCGGCGGGAAGCGGCTCCGGCGCAGCGGCCGCGAGCCGGGTGCGTGCGGCAGCGGCCGATGCCGGCGTCGCGTCGTGCTGGCGATCGCCTGTGAAAAGGACCGAAACGGCAAGATCCCTGGCCTCGGCGTCGTCGATCAATGCCGACGCAGCCTCGACCCTTCGCTCCCAGTCGGGTGCTGTTGCCCAGCTGTTGTCGATCACGAGCGCCAACGGTCCGGAAGAGGCAAGCGTATTGCTGCGGGGATTGAAGACCGGGTCGGCGATCGCGAAGATGACCGCGGCGGCCATCAGCATTCGGAGAAGCGTCAGCCACCAGGGGCTTTTCGACGGCGTCTCCTCGCGCTTGATTACGGAGGCAAGGATGCGAAGCGGCGGGAAGACCTCGGCCGCGGGCCTCGGCGGCGTCATGCGTAGCAGCCACCAGATCACCGGCAAGGCCGCGAGGGCGGCCAGTATCGCGGGGTTGGCAAAGGCGAAGGCGAGGCCGCCGATCATAGCTGCCCCCCGTGTGTCGCGCGGGTGGGCATCCCGGAAAGATACATATGGACGGCGACCAGCGCCTCCGAGGCCGGCCGGTCGGTCCGATGCGGAATGAAGGTCCATCCGAGGTGGCGGAGACCTGCGCCGAGGCCGTCGCGGCGGGCGCGGTAGGCGCGCTGGTAGTCGTCGCGCAGGATTTCGGCGCGGCCGGCCGTCAGCTTCTCGCCGCTTTCGGGATCGGTGAATTCGGTGCGGCCGGCATAGGGGAAGACCTCCTCGGCCGGGTCGGCGATTTCGACGACATGTCCGCGCAGTCCCCTGCGGGCGAGCGGGCCGAGCCGCTCCATCACCTTGTCGGCCGGGTCGAGAAAGTCGCCGATCAGCACCAGATCGCTGGCGCCGCGGATCATGCCGGTCTCGGGCAGGCCGCCGCCAAGCGGGCTTAGCATGATCGCCGCCGCCAGGCGTTCGGCGGCGTTGCGGGCCGAAACCGGCTCCATCACCCCCGGGCAGCCGATCCGTTCGCCGGACCGGGCGAGGATTTCGGCCAGCGCCAGCATCAGCACCAGTGCGCGGCTTTCCTTCGACACTGCGCCGAGGGTCGATTTGTACATCATCGAGGGCGAAAGATCGGCCCAGAGCCAGATCGTGTGCGCCGCCTCCCACTCGCGGTCGCGGACATAAGTATGATCATCGCGGGCCGAGCGGCGCCAGTCGATGCGCGACAGGCTTTCGCCCTGGCTATAGGGGCGGAACTGCCAGAAATTCTCGCCGATGCCGCGCTTGCGCCGGCCGTGCCAGCCGGCAATCACCGTATTGGCGATGCGACGCGCCTCGACAAGGCAATCGGGAACGAGCATCGCCCGCTGCTGGGCGCGCGACAAGACTTCCCCGGACGGTGTACGCGCGACTGTCTGCCCGATCGCGGCCATGCGCTATCCCTTGGCTCGCTTCACCAGGTCGGCGATGACGTCCCGCACGGTCATGCCCTCGGCGCGCGCTGCGAAGGTCAGCGCCATGCGGTGCTGCAGCACTGGCTCGGCAAGCGCGAGAATATCGTCGATCGAGGGCGCCAGCCGGCCGTCATAGAGAGCGCGAGCGCGGGCACAGAGCATCAGGGCCTGGCCGGCGCGCGGACCCGGCCCCCAGGCGACGTTCTTGTCGGTGGCCGGATTGCCGTTGCCCGGGCGGGCGGAGCGGACGAGCGACAGGATGGCATCGACCACCTTTTCGCCGACCGGCATCTGACGAATGAGATGCTGAAGCTGCTGCAGGCGTTCGGCGTTGATGACCGGGCGGGCTTCGATCTCGGTCACGCCGGTTGTCTCCAGCAGGATCTGCCGTTCGGCGGCAAGCTCCGGATAGCCGACGTCGACCTGCATCAGGAAGCGGTCAAGCTGGGCTTCCGGCAGCGGATAGGTGCCTTCCTGCTCAAGCGGGTTCTGGGTCGCGAGCACGTGGAAGGGATGCGGCAGGTCCTTTCGGGCGCCGGCAATGGTGATGTGATATTCCTGCATGGCCTGCAGCAGCGCCGATTGGGTGCGCGGAGAGGCTCGGTTGATTTCGTCGGCCATCAGGAGCTGGGTGAAGATCGGACCGGGAATGAAGCGGAAAGAGCGGTGGCCGGCCTGATCCTGGTCCATCACCTCGGAGCCCAGAATATCCGAGGGCATCAGGTCCGGCGTGAACTGGATGCGGCTGTTGGCAAGCCCCAGCACGGTGCCGAGCGTCGCGACGAGCTTGGTCTTGGCGAGACCCGGCACGCCAACGAGCAGCGCGTGGCCGCCGGAAAGCACCGCCAGCAGCGTCTGCTCGACGACGTTTTCCTGGCCGAAGATGACCTTGCCGACCTCCGTCCGGATGAGCGCTATCTCCCCGAGAGCCGCTTCCGCGGCGGCGACGATCGCCTTCTCGTCGGCCGCTTCGGCCGCGGTTTTCATCACACTCATCGCCTGTCTCCCGCTCGTGCGTGTCGAACCCGATTCGGCATCACCCGGCGTCCGGTTCCCTTTTTTCAATTTAGACCCTGGCAGACGGCTGACAAGCCGCCGCCAACGCACTATCTCGTGAGCTTCAAGAAGCCCTGAAGCATACTAAGTGCTTCTCTGCGAAGCGCGAAGTGCGGTCAAGGTGCTCGTAACCGCTGACGAACATCCCGCACGCCTTTGAACACGCGACGCCTCCGAGGAAGATTGGGGCCAAACGGGACAGAACGATGGCAGAGACCAAGATTCAGCAGACGGGAGATGCGGCGGGTCTTGCCGCGTTAATTGCCCGCGCTGCCAGCCAGACGGAAGGCGAAGCGAGAGGGCTGCCGCCGGTCGAGCGCTGGAACCCGCCATTCTGCGGCGACATCGACATGGAAATCCGCGCCGATGGAACATGGTTCTACATGGGCACGCCGATCGGCCGCCAGCCGCTGGTGAGGTTGTTTTCCACGGTGCTGCGCAAGGACGACGACGGCAGGACCTATCTGGTCACTCCGGTGGAAAAAGTCGGCATCCGCGTCGCCGATGCGCCCTTCATCGCCGTCGAGATGAGCGTCACGGCAAGGGAGGGCGAGACCGTGGTCACCTTCCGCACCAATGTCGGCGACGTGGTCGAGGCGGGGCCGGAGCATCCGCTGCGCTTCGTCATCCATGGCGACAACCGCGAGCTGAAGCCCTATCTGCACGTGCGCGGACGCCTCGAGGCGCTCGTTTCCCGTCCGGTCATGTACGAGATCGTCGAACTTGGCGAGACCGCCCTGATCGACGGCGTCGAGACGTTCTGCGTCAGATCCGCGGGGGCCGTCTTCCCGGTCATGCGGGCGGCCGAGCTGGAAGCGCTGTCGCGATGAGCCGTCCGATTTTCTCCGCCGACGAGTTCCGTCGCCGTGCGCTCAAGCAGACGGGCGGCCCGATCGAGACCGCCTGGCGCGATCACGGCGACTTTCTCCTCAATCCCGGCATCGTGCCCCATCTCGAGTCGCTGCATCTGAAGGACGCCGCGGTGCTCGTACCGGTGGTCGACGACGGTGACGATGCGAGCGTCATCTTCACGCAGCGCACCTCGCATCTGCGCAAGCACTCGGGCCAGGTGGCCTTTCCGGGAGGCGCCGTCGATCCCGAGGACCACTCGATCGAGGTGGCGGCGCTGCGGGAGGCGCAGGAGGAGATCGGGCTCGATCCGCGTTTCGTCGAGACAATCGGCCGCCTGCCGCATTACATGGCATTGTCCGGCTTCCGCATCACCCCGGTGCTGGCCGTTGTCCAGCCCGGTTTCGAGCTCGTGCCCAATCCCGAAGAGGTCGAGAGCGTCTTCGAAGTGCCGCTCTCTTTCCTCATGGATCCCGGCAATCACGGCCGCGGAAGCCGCCATTGGGAGGGTGCGGAGCGGCATTTCTACCGGATGCCCTATGGCGAGCGGAACATCTGGGGGATCACCGCCGGCATCGTCCGCATGCTCTATGAAAGGCTTTATGCATGATATCTATCGCCGCCGAGCACTGGTTTCAGGCTCCACAGCTGCGCCGCGTCTTCGAGCTTTTGAATGCCGAGGGCGGCGAGGTGCGGGTCGTCGGCGGCGCCGTCCGCAACAGCCTGCTCGGTCTGCCGGTGGGGGATGTCGATCTGGCGACAACCTGGCAGCCGGAGGATGTGGTGGCGCGGGCGGAGAGCGCCGGCATCAAGGCGGTGCCGACGGGGATCGAGCACGGCACAGTCACGCTGGTGATCGACGGAATTCCCCATGAGGTGACGACGTTGCGCCGCGACGTTGCGACGGACGGCCGCCGCGCCGAGGTCGCCTTCGGCACCGACTGGAAAGCGGATGCCGAGCGCCGCGACTTTACGATCAACGCCCTCTATGCCGACGCCGGAGGCGAGATATTCGACTATGTCGGCGGCCTGTCCGATATCGAGAGCCGCACCCTGCGTTTCATCGGCAGCGCCGCCGAGCGGGTTGCGGAGGATTATTTGCGTATCCTGCGCTTCTTCCGCTTCTTTGCCCATTACGGGCAGGGCCGCCCGGATGCGGAGGGGCTCAGGGCCTGCGCGCAGGCACGAGCAAGGATCGCGACGCTCTCGGCCGAGCGCGTCTGGGGCGAGATGAAGAAACTGCTTGCCGCGGAGGATCCTGGCCGCGCCCTTCTCTGGATGCGCCAGGCAGGCGTGCTCGGCGAGGTCCTGCCTGAAACCGAAAAATGGGGGATCGATGCAGTGCCGGGCCTGATTGCCGCCGAGAAGGTCTTTGCCTGGACGCCGGAGCCGCTTCTGCGGCTTGCCGCAATCGTTCCGCCCGATGCCGGGCGGCTCGAGGCGCTGGCGGCGCGGCTGCGCCTGTCGAAAACGGAGGCGGCCTTTCTCGCCCGCTTTGCCGAGGCGCCGGCCATTGCCGCCACGCTCGCGGACGCAGCGCTCGATCGCACGCTTTACCGGAACGGTGCCGAGGGCATCATCGCACGCCTCAAGCTTTCGCTCGCTGCAGCGCGGCGCAAATCGGAAACCGATCCGGCCTTTCTCGCCGAGACAGCTGCCTACCAGCGGCTGTTGGCACGGGCGGAGAAGTGGCAGCGTCCCGTCTTCCCTGTGAACGGGGCCGATGTCCTGAAGGCCGGCGTTCCCGCCGGACCAAAGATCGGGGAACTGCTGGCGGAACTCGAGAATTTCTGGATCGAGCGCAACTTCAATGTCGACCGGGCGACGCTCGTCGCCCGGCTGGAAGCCCAGCTGCGTTCCGGCTGAGGCGAAAGGGCGGCGCGTCAGGCGGCCTGGGTTTCGTCGACGATGCGAGCCTTGATATTGTCGATCATGTTTTCGCGGATCACCGTCTCGCCATGGGTGTCCCGCATGTGTTCGACGACACGGCGGACGATTTCCGCGTCGTTGTCGGCGCGGGTATGCCAGGGGCAACCCGGAACGAGAGAACCGCATTCGAACAGGCGCATGGTGTTCCTCCTTTCTCTGGATCGGCATGCTTTCGCATCGAGCGAAATGCAGCGTGATCTCATCCAAGAAGTTCGGAGCGGGATGCGGTCAGAAAGACGCCGAGATCGTCTCATCCCGCTCAGTCATCAATGCAACTGACAGAGCCGCCGTCGGGATCTGTCCATGGGCAAGGGTAACATCAACCGGAGGTTCGGCCAAATTGTTCCGGCCCGGCCAGTTGCGCAAAGAAACCCTGTGAACATGCGGCGCGATGGTGCTATGGCTTTGCGACCTCCAGACTTGAAAGGCCGCTTCCACACCATGCTCGCTGTCCAATCGGAACTGATTTCCGCCATCCGGAGCATTCCGGACTATCCGAAGCCCGGCATCGTCTTTCGCGATATCACGACTCTGCTCGGCAATCCGAAGACGTTCCGGCGGGCGATCGACGAACTCGTCCACCCCTATGCCGGAACCAAGGTCGACAAGATCGCCGGGATCGAAGCGCGCGGCTTCATTCTGGGCGGTGCAATTGCGCATCAGCTGTCGGCCGGCTTCGTGCCGATCCGCAAGAAGGGCAAGCTGCCGCACGAAACGGTGAGGATCGCCTACAGCCTGGAATATGGCGTGGACGAGATGGAGATGCACAAGGATGCGATCGAACCCGGCGAGAAGGTGATCCTGGTGGATGATCTTATCGCCACCGGCGGAACCGCCGAGGGCGCCACCAAGCTCCTGCAGCAGATGGGCGCCGACATCGTCGCCGCCTGCTTCATCATCGACCTGCCGGAGCTCGGCGGTCGCAAGAAGCTCGAGGCGCTCGGCGTCAAGGTCCGCACGCTGATCGAGTTCGAGGGGCACTGAGTGAGGGGGGGCGGGCGCCCGGCGCTCGCGTGCTTAGGTGAATTCTAGGACCTTGCTTTCGAAGCGGATCACCGGCTCCTCATGCTGGTTTTCGCCCTCGCACAGGATCGTGTTGATGCGCCAGCCGGGGCGGGAGGCGAGGGCGCGGGCTTGGAGGAGCGTGACGGCATAGGTAACGGTGTCGCCGGCATAGACCGGTTTCAGCCAGCGGAGCTCGCGGAAACCGGCAGCCGGGCCGAGCCGGGGAGCATGCAGCCCCTCTGCGGCCAGCCGCCGGGCTTCGCCGGCCCAGAAACGGACGAAGCACTGCATCCAGCCGGCGCTGGTGTGCCAGCCTGAGGCGCAAAGGCCGCCGAACAGCGAGCGCCTTGCCTCCTCCTCGTCGAGATGGAAGGGCTGCGGATCGAAGTCGCGTGCGAAACGGACGATGTCCTCCGCCGTGAATGCCAGGCTGCCGATCATGGTCTTGCGGCCGGCCGCATAGAGTTCTTCGAGCGTCATCATCAGCGCCCACCCGCGCGGTGCCGAAACATGATCGAACATTCGGAGACAGCAACCGGCGCCCCGCTCTGATTGCTGATTTCGTTGCGGAACTTGACGAGACCGATCTGCGGCTTCGACTTCGAAGGGCGCGCCTCCAGGACGAGGCTGAAGCCGGAAAGCACGTCTCCTGCAAGCACCGGCTTCTTCCAGTCCATGAAGTCGATGCCGGGCGAGCCCTGCGAGGACGAATGGCCGAGGAAGGCGTCGATCATCATCCGCATGCCGATAGCGCTGGTATGCCAGCCGGAGGCGGAAAGCCCGCCAAGGATGCTGCGCCTGCCGGCTTCTTCGTCCAGATGCATCGGCTGCGGGTCGAACTCGCCGGCAAAGGCGATCATGTCTGCGGCCTGCATCCGAACCGGCGCATAGTCAAAGCGCCGCCCCGGCGTGAAGTCCTCGAAATAGAGCATGCCAACCTCCGGGTCGCCTCCTGCGCACGTCACGTGTTGAAGCGGAAGTGGATGACGTCGCCGTCCTGGACGACATATTCCTTGCCTTCGTCGCGGGCCTTGCCGGCCTCCTTGGCGCCGGTCTCGCCGTTATAGGCAATGTAGTCGTCATAGGCGATCGTGTTGGCGCGAATGAAGCCGCGCTCGAAGTCCGAATGGATGACGCCGGCCGCCTGCGGCGCCTTGGTGCCGCGCGGGATCGTCCAGGCGCGCGTCTCCTTGGGGCCGACGGTGAAATAGGTGATGAGGTCGAGCAGCTTGTAGCCGGCTCGGATCAGCCGGTCGAGGCCGGCCTCCTCGAGGCCCAGAGCGCCGAGGAATTCCTTGGCCTCCTCTTCCGGCAGTTGGGCGACCTCGGATTCGATCGCGGCGGAGATGACGACGGTTTCGGCGCCCTGCGCCTTGGCCATCTCGGCAACGGCGCGGGTGTGCTCGTTGCCCGCTGCGGCATCTGCCTCCGCGACGTTGCAGACGTAGAGAACCGGGTGGGCGGTGAGGAGATTCAGCCCCTGAAGAATGCGCAGCTCCTCGGCATCGAGCTTCGGCAACAGCGTGCGCACCGGCTTGCCTTCTTGCAGGAGCTTCAGTGACGCCTCCATGATCGGAAGCTGCGCCATCGATTCCTTGTCCTTGCCGGTGGCGCGCTTGCGCGTCTGTTCGGTGCGCCGCTCCAGGCTCTCGAGGTCTGCGAGCATCAGCTCGGTCTCGATCGTCTCGGCGTCCTCGACCGGATGGATGCGGCCCTCGACATGGGTGATGTCGTCGTCCTCGAAGCAGCGCAGTACGTGCACCACCGCATCCACCTCGCGAATGTTGGCGAGGAACTGGTTGCCGAGACCTTCACCCTTGGAGGCGCCGCGCACCAGGCCGGCAATGTCGACGAAGGAGATGCGGGTCGGAATGATTTCCTTAGACTTGGCGATGTCGGCGAGTTTGCGCATGCGCGCGTCCGGCACCGCGACCTCGCCGGTATTCGGCTCGATCGTACAGAAGGGATAATTTGCCGCCTGCGCTGCCGCCGTCTTGGTCAGCGCGTTGAAGAGTGTGGACTTGCCGACATTCGGCAGCCCGACGATACCGCATTTGAAGCCCATGACCTAAACCTGTCGTTCTCGAATTTCTTGGCCGTGGCTATGGGGGAAAGGAGCGGGGCGGTCAAGCGCTTCGCGCGCATTGGGTGGACTTGGCCGGCTTCGACTTGAATGCGGGTACTGCAGGCGCGATACTGGATTTTTTCCATCGCATGTCATCGACGGGTGCAGGTTCCGATGAGTGACAATGAAGTCGCCCCAAAACGAAAAACGAAGGTGAAGCCCAAGCTCGAGCGGCCGCGGCTCTATAAGGTCATCCTCGTCAACGACGACTACACGCCGCGTGACTTCGTGGTGATGGTGTTGAAGGCCATTTTTCGCATGAGCGAGGAGACCGGCTATCGAGTGATGATGACCGCTCACAAGCTGGGCACCTCGGTCGTCGTGGTCTGCGCCCGGGATATCGCCGAGACCAAGGCGAAGGAAGCGACCGATCTCGGCAAGGAAGCCGGCTTCCCCCTGATGTTCACGACCGAGCCGGAGGAGTGAGTTCCGGCCCGTCCGTCAGTCCCCCTTGGGGCCGAACATCTTCTTCAGCATGTCGGCCATCGGTCCCGTCGCCGGCAGTTTTTTCGGCTGCGCGGCGTTGCGGGCCTGGTGGATATGGGACTGAGCGGCGACCCGCTTCTTCGCCTGCGGCTCTTGCGTGTCGGGCTTGCCGCCGGTGGCAAGGGCGATCTTGTTCATGAGCTGCGAGTCCTCGCCTTTGACGAGCATGCCGGCGTTGTCGGCGATGGTATCGAGTAGGGCCGAAAGCCAGGCCTGATCGGCCTTGGCGAAATCGCCGAGCACATGCGCATGTACCAGGTCCTTGACGCCCGGATGGCCGATGCCGAGGCGCAGGCGGCGGTACTCCTTGCCGCAATGGGCGTCGATCGATTTGATGCCGTTGTGGCCGCCATGGCCGCCGGCGGTCTTGATCCGCGCCTTGCCGGCAGGGAGATCCAGCTCGTCATAGATGACGACGATGTCCTTCGGCGCGAGCTTGTAGAAGCGCATCGCTTCGCCGACCGCTTCGCCGGAAAGGTTCATGAAGGTCTGCGGCTTGATCAGCAGGACGCGCTCGCCGCCGATCTCGCCCTCGGCGATCTCCGCCTTGAATTTCTTCGACCAGGAGGGAAAGCCTTGACGCTGCTGGATGGCATCCACCGCCATGAAGCCGATATTGTGGCGGTTGCCGGCGTATTTCGACCCCGGATTGCCAAGTCCCGCGATGATCAGCATGCGGCAAACTCCTGATGGTTCCTGCTTCACCGACGATGGTCATGCGGAGAGTGGAATGCTTGCCCCCCATCCCGCTGCCGTGACCTTCTCCCCGCTCGCGGGGAGAAGGGGTTCGCCGCGCTCTCCCAGTCCCTCTCTCCGCGCGCCGGAAGAGGACTAGTCCTCGGTTAAACCCGAGGAGAGGGGCAAAACCCGTCTCTCAACCCCAAACACCGTCGGCCGGGCAAGTCAATCTCTATTTGGCCGCCTGCTTTATTCCGTCCGGACGAAGGCCGTATTGCTCGTAGATCCGATCCTGGCTTCCCGTGGCGATCAAGCGGTTGAGTTCGACCTGCATGCGGCTGACGATCTCGTCGGGCATGTCGATGTGGCAGGCAATACCGTATTGCTTGCCTTCAAGCACCAGCGCCGCCTCGACAGGCTTGCCTTCGGCCCGCATCGTCTCGAAGGTCTTTTCGGAGGTCATCATCAGGTCGACGCGGCCGGCGATCAGCTTCCTGAGCGTCGAATCGAGGCTGGAGGCATAGTCGATCCTCTGGAAGCCATGCTCTTTCAGATAGCTGGCGGAAAAGTCCTCGCGTTGGGTGCCGACGATGAACTGTTTGGCCTCATCCAGCGTCCGTAGCTCGATCGCCGAATGCCTGTGACGCACCATGATCATCTGGTCGACGAGAAGCGGTTCGATCCATCTGAACTTCTTGTCCCGCTCGGCGTCGTGACCGGTCGTGAAAACGCAGTGGAAGGGTTCGCTTTCGGCAAGCGCAAAGGCGCGCGCCCAAGGCAGGACTTCGATCTCGTAGGGGAGCTCGACGGCCTTCATGATCAGGGCGATTTGGTCGACCGAGGCGCCGCTCGCGCCGTTCGCGGTCGAGAAATTGTAGGGCGGGTACTCCTCGGTGACGAAATGGATCGTCTCGGCGTGGGCAGCGGCGGAAAGACCGATGGAAAATGCCAAGATCAAGTGTTTCACGCCATAACTCCTTCTGGCTCCCGGCTAGAGACGAGCACTGGCCTTGGCTTCGGATTCGTTTTCCAGCATGGTCAGCATACCGTCGATCGGCATCGGCCGGCTGAAGAGATAGCCCTGGCCATAATTCACACCGAGCTTGCGCAGGAGTTGCCACTGCTCGTTCGCCTCGATGCCTTCGGCGACCACCGTGCAGCCCATCTGGTGGGAGATCGTCCGGATGCCCTTGATCAACATTCGGCTCTTGCGCCGGACGTCGGCGGCTGGCGAGCTCAAGAAGCGTGTGAAGGACTGGTCGACCTTGACGATATCGACCGGGAAGCGGTTGAGGTAGCTGAGCGACGAGTAGCCGGTGCCGAAATCGTCGAGAGCGATGCGGCAACCGAATTCATTCAGCTGCTTCAACACCGAATGGACTTCCGGATTGTCGAGCATCAGCACCGCTTCGGTGATCTCGACGACGATGCGCTGCGGCGAAATGTGATGTTTGAGCAGGAGCGCGGCGAGCTTGTGAGGCAACGTCAGCTCGAACTGCAATGGCGAGAAATTGACGGCGAGATAGGTGCCTTGGGTGCCGTCCAGTTCGGAGATGGCGGCGAGATGGCGGATCGCCTTTTCGAGCACGCGGTCGCCGATGCGGCCTATCGTGCCGGTCTCCTCGGCAATGCCGATGATCTTGCCCGGCGGAATCAGGCCCTTTTCCGGATGATTGAGCCGCACCAGCGCTTCGAAGCCGACAATCTGCCCGTCGTCGAGGCTGACGATCGGCTGCAGCCAGGCCTCGAACCAATCTTCCTTGAGACCGGCCTCGATGCACTGTTCGATCTCGTGGCGCTCGCGTGCGGCGTCGAGCATGCCGGCGTCGAAAATCTGCAGACCGTTCTTGCCGTCGCGCTTGCGGGCATACATCGCCATGTCGGCCTTGAGCAACAGGTCGGAGGCGCCGGAGGCATGGGTCGGGTATACCGAGACGCCGACACTGGCGCTGACGAAGAGCTCGTTGCCGGCAATCGGCATCGGTTCGTGCAGCGCCGCGCAGATGCTCTCGCCGATCTCGCTTGCCAGGGCTGCGACATCCGTTGCGGCAATCAAGATGGCAAACTCGTCGCCGCCGAGCCGCGCGATCACATCCTCGGGCCGAAGCGCTGCCCGAATGCGTTCCACCGTCTGGCGCAGGACCGCATCGCCGGCGGCGTGGCCGAAATTGTCGTTGATCCACTTGAAGCGATCGAGATCGATGAACAGGCAGGCAAGTTGCATGCCGGACTGGTCGGCGCTCAGGATCGCCTCGTCCAGCGCGTTTTCGAATCCTTGCCGGTTCAAGAGTCCGGTCAGGTGATCGGTGATCGCCTGGGTATGGTTGCGGCTCTCGGCCTGTTTCAAGGCGGTGACGTCGGTCATCACCGAAAGCGAAATTTCTCCGCCGCTCGTTTCCGTTTCCAGGATGAGCACCGTCATGAACTCGCCATCCGCCTTGCGGAAGGGCAGGGTCGAGTCGCTGACGTCGTGACCGTCCCGCGCTGTCGCCTTTGTGCGCTGATGGTAGGCGTCGTGCCATGAGGGATCGATGAAATCAGTGAAGCTGCGCCCGATGACCGAGTCGCGGCGATATCCGGTCGCGAGCAGCCAGTAGTCGCTGACCGCCGTCAGCCGGCCCGCGGCGTCGAGGGAAAAGAGCATGGCCGGCGTCAGGTTGTAGGTCTCCGTCGCACGGGCATGGGCGCTCTTCAGCTCCTGTTCCTCGCGCTCGAGCCGGTCCTGCATCGCGTTGAAGTTGCCGGCCAAGGCGCCCATCTCGTCATCCGCGTTCCAGTCGACCCGGTGGCGCGATCCGAGGCGCCGCGTCGCTTCGACTGCAGCGGTGAGCCGCATCAGCGGCCGGATGACGATGAAGCGGTTGCCGATCAGTGCCGCAGCGAAGACCGTCGCGACGGCAAAGAGAAGGATGCCGAGGATCGTCCACTCGTCCTTGCTGAAGCGTAGCAGCAGGCCGGAGGGCGGGACGACGACGGTCAAAGCGCCGACGGGCACCGGGCCTTTGACGCTGTCATAGGAAATGGCCGTTTCCAAGGGCTTGCCGGCTGCGGCGTCAAGCTTGCCCGGAGGCACTTGGGCAAGGACGTTTCCCGCCGTGTCGCGGATCGTGACGGCGTCGATATCGGTGGCGTTCATCAGCGAAAGAGCGATCCGCTTGATGCCGTCCTGGTCGAAGTCCCAGATCGGCTTGCCAAGGGCTTCGGCGCTGGTTTCCATCAGCAGTTCGACGTTCTGCAGGCGCTCCCGCGCAACGCGCTCGCCGGATATGGCGAGGAACAGTGCCAAGAGGGGCGCCACGAATACAAGCATCGCGCCGCAGATGATCGCAATAAACCGGTTTTCCACCGAGTGCATCATCGGATGCTCCCGCCGGCGGACGTCATCACTCTCGACATTCGGATACTCTTGCACTGCCACGCCCATGTCCCTCGCGTGCAGAACATCATCAAAACCTTAAATGTTGCTGAAATTGCACGCCGAGATTTCATAAGCCGCGGCGTCAGCCCGCGGTCCGTGTGCGGTGCATAATGAAAGCAAAAAGCCCGTCCCAGGATTAGGACGGGCTCTCGAATGTTGCGGCCGTAAGGGCCGGCCAGCCGTTGCGGCAGTCGCGGATCAAGCTTCCGCTTCGCCCTCGGCTGCTTCTTCTTCTGCTTCAACTTCCTGCGCGCGGCCGGCGATCGTGGCGATCGTGAAGTCGCGGTCGGAAATCACCGGGGTCGTACCAGCCGGAAGCTTGACGTCCGAGATGTGGACGGTGTCGCCGATCTTGAGGCCACTGAGATCGACGCTCAGGAAATCCGGAATGTTGTCGGCGGAAACGTTCAGTTCGACTTCGTGGCGAACGATGTTCAGCGTGCCACCCTGCTTGAGACCCGGGGACTTCTCTTCGTTTTCGAAGTGGACCGGAACCTGGACCGACACCTGGCTGCCCTTCGAGACACGCAGGAAGTCGACATGCATGGTGAAGTCGCGAACCGGATCCAGCTGATAGTCCTTCGGCAGGACGCGGATCTTCTCGCCGTTGACGTCGATCGTTGCGACGGTGGTCATGAAACCGCCGGCGTGGATCTTCATCGTCACTTCCTTGGTGGAAAGCGCGATGGAAAGCGGGGCTTGCTTGTCACCGTAGATGACAGCAGGGATAAGACCGTTGCGGCGAAGTTCACGGGAGGACCCCTTACCAACCCGTTCGCGCGTCTCGGCCTTGAGCTCGTAAGTCTGGCTCATGGATAGACCTTTCTGGTTATTTGGAGAGTTCGTCCGTCAAGCGGAAAAACCTGAAACCGCATGGCGGTTCCATCCGCGTTGCCTCCAAGGGTGTCTGCGCGGACGCGGGGTCCATAGCCGAGAACGGGCCGAAATGCAAGGCACGCCGCGCCTCTCAACCTTTGCGCCGGGAGAAACGTGCGAGCGCGAGCATCAGGCCACCGCCGATCAGGCCCCAGAAGGCGCCGGAGACGCCGTCAAAACTGACACCGGACGCGGTGACGAGGAAAGTGATGGCGGCGGCTTCGCGGGTCCGGGCCTCCGCGAAGGCGGTCACGGCGGAGTTCGAAAGGGCGCCGATGAGCGCTAGGCCCGCGACCGCTTCGATCAGCACCGGCGGCGCCAGGCTGACGAAGGTGGTAACGGCGCCGGCGAGCAGGCCGAAGACGATATAGGCGATGCCGGCGATGATCGCCGACCAATACCGGCGGTTGCGGTCCGGGTGGGAATCGGGCCCGGCGCACATGGCGGCGGTGATCGCCGCGAGATTGACGGCGTGGCCGCCGAAGGGTGCGCTGAACAGCGAGAAAAGCCCGGTCGCCGCAAAGAGCGGGCCGGGGTTCGGGTGATAGTCGTTGACCTTCAGCACGGCGATGCCGGGAATGTTCTGCGACGCCATGGTGACGATGAAGAGCGGCAGGGCGATGCTGATCATCGCCGCCGCATTGAGGACCGGCGGGACGAATTCAGCCTTCGGCACGAGAGCGGACGATAGTTGCGCAAAGGCAGTTTCCGGCATCTCGACGCCGAGGGCGATCACGCCGACGAAGGCGAGAAGCGCTGCGGGAACGGCATAGAGCTTGTTGACGCTGCCGACGATCGCCCAGGCGAGGACGATCGGCAGGCCGAAGAGCGGATTGAAGGCGATCGCTTTCACCGGGGCGAAGCAGAGGCTCAGGAGCACGCCGGCGAGCATGGCGTTCGCCAGAGCTGCAGGAATGGCCGACACCATGCGGCCGAGCGGCTTCCACAGCCCGGCGACGACGATCAGCAGGCCGCAAACAAGGAAGGCACCGACGGCCGCGTTGAAGCCGCCTGGAACGGAACCGGAGGTCGCCAGCAGCGCCGCGCCGGGTGTCGACCAGGCGATGCTGACGGGTAGCCGCGTGACGATGCTGACGACTATCGCGCAGACACCCATAGAAACGGAGAGCGCCATCAGACCCGAGGCCGCCTGGGCCTCGGTGGCGCCGACGCCGGCAAGGCCATGCAGGATGACGGCGAAGGAGCTGGCAAAGCCGACGAAGGCGATCAGCACGCCCATGAAGAGGCTTTGGACGGAGAAATCACGAAGCATGGGCAACCGGGGTCTCGGGCGAGTCACAAGAGTTGCCCGACGGCGTAGCACATCGCAGGCCCGCTCGGTACCGCCCAACAACGTCTTGTAGGAGGGGGTGCTTGCACGACCTTCGTCTGCCTGGACCGGCCGCGGGACCTCTGTTTATAGTGGCCGCCAACGCGGTGCACCGAACGGGGAGACGGGTGCAGGCGATCCATGGCCGGAGGACGCTTTCAGGGAGGGAGCGAATGCCAGCAGTCAGAGACCATACGGAACACGTCTACAGGATCGCGCAACAATCGGCAGCCGCCGTCAGTTCGCCGGTCGCCGCTTCGTGGCGGCGCTGCCTGACCCTGCACGGCCTCGCCCCCGAAGAGGCGCGTCTGCCCTCGCGGCTCTCCGATGGCGAGTTTCGGCAGGCGCGCGAACGCTCGGGGGTGCTGATTGCGGAAGCGGTCGGCGAACTCGACCGGCTGTTCGGCGTGGTCGTCAAGGCCGGATGCTGCCTGTTGCTCACCGACGAGAAGGGGATTGCGCTTGAACGGCGTGGGGCAGGCGGGGACGATGCGGATTTCCGCGGCGTCGGTCTCTGGTCGGGCACCGTGTGGAGCGAGGCGAGCGTCGGAACCAACGGCATCGGTACGGCGATTGCCGACGAGCGCCCAGTCGTCATACATCGCGATCAGCATTTTTTGAGCCGCAATATCGGTCTGAGCTGTGCGACCGCACCGATCCGGGACGAGGCCGGGCGGCTTGCCGCGGCGCTCGACATATCCACCTGCCGCGACGACGCTTCCGAGGCGACGCTCGCGATCCTTTCGCAGGCAGTGCGCGATGCTGCCGCTCGCATCGAGGCAAACCTCTTCCGGCGCGCCTTTGCCGAAGCGCGGATCGTGCTCGTGCCGGCCGATCGGGCAGGGCCGGCTCTGCTCGCCGTCGACCGTGACGACCTTGTGCTCGGCGCGACGCGAGCGGCCCGGCAGTGGCTCGGGCTCGACGACAAGCGCATCGCCGCCGGCATTCCGGCCACCGACCTGCTCCAGGAGCGGGCCTCCAGCGAGGCGCGCGAATTGCCCGATGCTGAAAGGGCGGCCTTGCGACGCGTCCTGTCGCGGACCAATGGCAACGTGTCGATGGCCGCCGATCTGCTCGGAATCAGCCGCGCAACGCTCTATCGGAAAATGAAGCGGCTTTCGCTTAATTGAGATGCCCCTCTCCTCGGGTTTAACCCGAGGACTAGCCCTCTCCCCGCATGCGGGGAGAAGGTCGCGGCAGCGGGATGAGGGGCAAAACTCAAATGACGTGCGATAGCGGGGGCCACCTGTCTCAATTCTGAAACACACGGCGAAGCCGCGTGCCGCGGCACCCTACCGCAAATCTCCATCCGGCTTCACTCTCCCTCCACAGCAGATTGGAGTGCTGTTTTTCCAAGGGAGGAAGCCATGCTGCATCAGAAGATTCTCGATAACCCGTTCAAGCACAAATACGGAAATTTCATCGGCGGTGAATGGCGCGAGCCGGTGGCCGGCCGCTATTTCGACAATACCACGCCCGTCACCGGCGGCACGCTCTGCCAGGTGGCCCGTTCGGATGCCGCCGATATCGAGCTGGCGCTCGATGCCGCCCATTCCGCGAAGGAGAAATGGGGCCGGACCTCGACCACCGAGCGCTCCAACATCCTGATGAGGATCGCGGCGCGGATGGAGGACAATCTGGAACTTCTGGCGCGGGCCGAGACCTGGGACAACGGCAAACCGATCCGCGAGACGATGGCCGCCGACATTCCTCTGGCGATCGACCATTTCCGCTATTTCGCCGCCTGCATCCGGGCACAGGAAGGGTCGATCGGCGAGGTCGATCACGATACCATCGCCTATCATTTCCACGAGCCGCTCGGTGTCGTCGGACAGATCATTCCCTGGAATTTCCCGATCCTGATGGCCGCCTGGAAGGTGGCGCCGGCGCTTGCGGCCGGCAACTGCGTCGTCCTGAAACCGGCCGAGCAGACGCCGGCCTCGATCCTCGTGCTCGCAGAACTGATCGCTGATCTGCTGCCGCCGGGCGTGCTCAACGTCGTCAACGGCTTCGGCCTGGAGGCGGGCAAGCCGCTGGCGACCAGCCCGCGCATCGCCAAGATCGCCTTTACCGGCGAGACGACGACCGGCCGGCTGATCATGCAGTACGCCAGCCAGAACCTCATCCCGGTTACGCTCGAACTCGGCGGCAAGTCGCCGAATATCTTCTTCGCCGACGTGCTCAATGAGGACGACGACTATTTCGACAAGGCGCTCGAAGGCTTTGCGATGTTTGCGCTCAACCAGGGCGAGGTCTGCACCTGCCCGAGCCGGGCGCTGGTCCAGGAAAGCATCTATGACCGCTTCATGGAGCGGGCGCTGAAGCGGGTCGAAGCAATAAGGCAGGGCAATCCGCTCGATAGTGCGACGATGATCGGTGCGCAGGCGTCGGGCGAGCAGCTCGAGAAGATCCTCTCCTATATCGACATCGGCAGGCAGGAGGGCGCGGAGGTTCTGGCCGGCGGCGGGCGCAACGAGCTTGGGGGCGAGCTCTCCGGCGGCTATTACGTCAAGCCGACAGTGTTCCGCGGACATAACAGGATGCGCATCTTCCAGGAGGAAATCTTTGGCCCCGTCGTGTCGGTGACGACCTTCAAGACCGAGGACGAGGCGCTTGAGATCGCCAATGACACGCTCTACGGCCTCGGGGCCGGTGTCTGGAGCCGCGATGCCAACCGCTGCTACCGTTTCGGACGCGAGATCCAGGCCGGCCGCGTCTGGACCAATTGCTACCATGCCTATCCGGCGCATGCCGCCTTCGGCGGCTACAAGCAATCGGGCATCGGCCGCGAGACGCACAAGATGATGCTTGACCATTACCAGCAGACCAAGAACATGCTGGTGAGCTACAGCCCGAAGGCGCTCGGCTTCTTCTGACGCTGGCCACAGAGTTGGAGCGGGACGGCGGCAAACCGCTCATCCCGTTCGTGCCGGTGATCCTCCCGGCATGCTCCCGGTGTCTCACCGGGAGCCGCCGGCGTTCAGGAAGGAGAGAATGATGACGGAAACAATCGGCGAGCCGCGCGTGCTCGCGTCCGACGCGGCGATCGAACTCATCCGCGAAATCCGCGCTGATCATCCGAAGATCCTGTTCCATCAGTCGGGCGGCTGCTGCGACGGCTCGTCGCCGATGTGCTACCCGGCCGACGGCTACATCGTCGGCGATAACGACGTGAAGCTCGGCGAGATCGACGGCGTGCCGGTCTATATCAGCGCCAGCCAGTACGAGGTCTGGAAGCACACCCAACTGATCATCGACGTGGTGCCGGGCAGGGGTGGGATGTTCTCGCTCGACAATGGCCGCGAGAAGCGCTTCCTCACCCGCTCGCGGCTCTTTGGAGGCGGCGAGGCCTGCGCCGTTCCGCAGCCAAAAACAAACGCCGGCAGTTAGAGCCGGCGTTGTGATTGGCTGAAGTCGGACGTTCCGCTCTCAGTCGAACAGGCTCGAAACCGATTCTTCCTGGCTGGTGCGGCTGATGGCTTCCCCGATCAGGCCGGCCGTCGAAATCACGCGGATATTGTGAGCCGATTGCACCGCCGTCGTCGGCTGGATGGAATCGGTGATCACCAGTTCCTTCAGCATCGATGAGGTGACGCGGGCGACCGCGCCGCCGGAAAGCACGCCGTGCGTGATATAGGCGGTGACGCTTGTGGCACCGTTCTTGAGCAGCGCCTCGGCGGCGTTGCAGAGCGTGCCGCCGGAATCGACGATGTCGTCGATCAGGATGCAATCCTTGCCATGGACGTCACCGATGACGTTCATGACCTCCGATTCGCCGGGGCGATCGCGACGCTTGTCGACGATCGCCAGCAGACAGTCGAGGCGCTTGGCAAGCGCCCGGGCGCGCACGACGCCGCCGACGTCCGGCGAAACGACCGTGACGTTCTTGAGGTCGTAGTGCTCCTTGACGTCGCGGGCTAGGATCGGAACCGCATAGAGGTTGTCGGTCGGGATGTCGAAAAAGCCCTGGATCTGGCCGGCGTGGAGATCGAGGGTGAGGACGCGGTCGGCGCCGGCTTCGGTGATCAGATTGGCGACCAGCTTGGCGGAGATCGGGGTGCGCGGTCCGGGCTTGCGGTCCTGGCGGGCATACCCGAAATAGGGAAGCACGGCAGTGATGCGGCGGGCGGAGGAGCGGCGGACCGCGTCGATCATGATGAGCAGTTCCATCAGATGATCGTTGGTGGGGAAGGAGGTCGACTGGACGATGAACACATCCTCGCCGCGCACGTTCTCGCCAATCTCGACGAAGATTTCCTGGTCGGCGAAGCGCCGCACGGTGGCTCTGCCGAGCGGCAGGTTGAGATAGTTGCAGATCGCTTCGGCCAGCAGCCGGTTCGAATTGCCTGCGAAAACCTTCATAGACGGTCCGCCTTGAGCTGGCGCGGCCACCGTCCGGTCCAGTCCGGGGCAGGATCGTCCGCGCAAAATCCCTGAGCCATTCCGATCGCGGGCAATCGCTGCGATGGCCGCTGTCAGAGCTGATCGGCCGCTTTTTAGCGTCCTTGAAGGTGAATGCAAGGGGATTGCTGCGGCGCAGCGCCTATTATCCTAAAATCTTTGCGTCAACCGCGCTGGGACTGACGCCATTCGAGATAGGCGTCGATCGTCTTTTCGGCGATCGCCTGCATTGTTTCCGGCGGAATGGCGCTCCAGGGTTCGGCAGCGCTGCTTTCCACCGTGTCCTGCCCCTGGATGCGGTGCAGGCGATTGCCGCCGCCGTCGAGAATGTCCCAGACATAGACAACCGTCGTCTTGCCGCTGTCGTTGAGCGCCGAGAAATAGCCCTTGAGAATATGGTCGCTCGACGTGTCGGTGGAGCTCTTGATGGTGATCCCCTGCGCCCGGGCCGAGGCGCCGAGCTGCTTCGAGAGGGGCGTGACGGCCTGAACCGGAGCGCCGATGATCGGCAGGAAGCGGATGCCGCCGGCACCGGTCGCCGCCGGAGCCGGCGAAGCGGCAGCCTGCTGCGTCTTCTCCGCTGCGGCCGCGACGTCAGGCTGCGCCGGCTGCTCTGCGCTTTCTTCCTCCGGCGGCGCCACGTTTCTCGCCTGCGCCCGCTGACTTTCGACCTGGGGCGGCGGATTTTCTGCCTGCGGCGGCAGATTTTCTGGCACCGACGGTTGGGGCTGCATGGTCTGCACCGGTGCCACGCCTTCGGCGAGGCGGCTGGCTTGCGCCTCGAGCGTGCCGGCGGGATCCGTGTAGTCGGTGTGGCTCGTCGCGTAGTGGGTCGGCGGGACGGAAATGTTCGGCTGCGCTGCGAAGGCGGCGGTGCGGCTTGGCGGCACGCTTTCGACCGGCATCACGGCGGTCTGCGTGGACATGGCTTCGAGATCGGACTGGGTCACCGGCGGCGAGCGGAAGGTTCCTCCGCCGACGTCCACTTGCGGGATCAGGGCGTCGGTGGTGTTGCAGCCGGCAATGGCTGCGGCAAGACCAAGGCTTGCGATAGGCATGATCTGCTTGCGCATCGTTCCCACCGTCTGGCTCAAACTCGGCGAGGCCGGCGGCCGGAAAGCCGACTGCCGTGCTGCCTTGCATTTCTCGCCGGAAAGCATAGGACGATTTCCTTACGCAGATATGAAGTCCAGTCCGTAGCGCGACAGCGGCCTCGGGCTCTCGGTGGTTGTCAGATAGGTCTGGCCGAGCGTCATGGCGGTGCCGCTGTCGGAATCCATGATGATCATGTGCACGAAGAGCGACATGTCCGGCTCGATCTCCTGCGGGTTTCCGACATGGAACATCTGGTGCTCCATCCAGGAGGGCGAGAAGCGGGCACCGAGCGAATAACCGCAGGCGTTCAGGCGGTGGCGGGCGAGGCCGCGCTCGTCCATGATCCTCGCATGCACGTCGAAGACGGTGCCGAAGGTATTGCCGGGCCTCAGCACCATTTCGATTGCCTGGATCGTCTCGCGGCAGGCGCTGTAAAGTTCGCGATGGCGGTTGGTGGGCTCGCCGACGACGATCGTGCGCATCATTGCCGCATGGTAGTGGGCGCTGACGCCGGCCCATTCGAGGGTCAACTGGTCACTGGCATCGAGACTGCGCCGGCCGGCCTTGTAGCGGCAGAGCAGCGCGTCGGCGCCCGAGCCGATGATGAATTCATTGGCCGGATAGTCGCCGCCGCCGGCAAAGACGGCGCCCTGCATGGCGGCGAGGATATCGGCCTCGCTGCCGCCGGGGCGGATCAGCGGCAAGGCCGCGTCGAGTGCGTCGTCGGCAAGGCTCGCGGCCTTTTCGACATGAACGATTTCGGCCGGGCTCTTGACGAGGCGCAGGCGGCTGACGAGCATCGATGCGTCGATCAGTTCGCCGAAAGTCGACAGCTGGTTGTCGACGAGACGGGCCGTCCTGCCGGTCATGCCATGCGTGTCGTATTCGACGCCGATGCGGCAGCCGAGCAGGTCGAGCTCGCTGAGCAGGTTCTTGAGGTCCATGGCGGGATCGGCATTGACGCGATCCACCCAGATCTCGATGCGCTCGATATTCGACGTGTGGCGCGCCTGGCGCAGATCGGCCGACCGGGTTAGCAGCACCATCGAGCCGTCCTGCTTGACGACCAGCGTCTGGAAGAAGCAATAGCCGAAGGTGTCGTAGCCGGTGAGCCAATACATGCTCTCCTGCGCGAAGAGAAGGACGGCATCGAGCCGCTCTTCCTGCATCTTGGCCGTGAGCCGTCTCAGGCGCGATGCATATTCCTCTTCGGCGAAGTGAAGCGCCATCTCAAGCCTCCCGTATGCAAATTGCGGATATCTGCCGCCCGTAGTCGGGCTCCTGGCGGTGCGTGGTGCGGCGATAGGAGAAGAAGCGGTCCTCGTCGGCATAGGTGCAGATATCGAGGTTTTCCGCCGTCACACCGGCCGCGACGAGCCGGCGGACCGTGAGCCCGGGCAGGTCGAACATCGCATGACCGTTGCGGCCGGACGGCCTGAAGAACGCCGCGTAGCTGTCGTCGGTGGACATGAAACGTTCGACGAATTCCGGGCCGACCTCGTAATGCTGGCGGCTGATCGACGGTCCGAGACAGGCGACGATGCGCTCCCGGCGCGCGCCGAGCGAGACCATTGCATCGATCGTGCTTTCGAGAACGCCGCCGAGCGCGCCCTTCCAACCGGCATGGGCGGCGCCGATGACGCGCGCCCTCGGGTCGGCGAAGAGCACGGGTCCGCAATCGGCCGAAAGCACGCCGAGGACGATGCCCGGCGTCGCCGTCACCAGCGCATCGGCGTCCGGACGCGCGCCGTCGTAGCTGTCGTCGACGATGATCGCATCGGGGGAATGGATCTGGTGAACCGTTGCAAGACGTCGCGGCTCGGCATCGAACCAGCTGGCGACTCGGGCCCGGTTTTCGGCGACGCGCTCGCGATCGTCATGGGAGCCGAGGCCGACATTGAGGCCGCGATAGATGCCTTCGGAAACGCCGCCCTTGCGGGTGAAGTAGCCATGGGCGATCTCTGGCCCCGCCTCGGCGCCGAAGAGCGGGCTCTGCACGGGTGAGAGCGAGGCATCGTCCTGCATTCGGTGTTCTCGCCCTCGAATCTTCGTGGTTTCGCGTTGGGGTGAGGGCGCGTCTGGCCCGATGATTTGCGGCTGATTTGCCGGGCGATGTTGGCCCGGCAGGCCAGAACTGTCAATTGCGGAACGTCGAGACGAGGTCCTGATCCCTCCCGGCCATTCCCTCTCGCGACCAGAAAGCGAAGAGCCTGCACCGGCTGGAAATGTGCGTTTTCCCGCGCGTCAGCGCGCCTTTTTGCGGAACGGCACCAGGGCGACTTCAGGGCTGCTGACGACCAGCACCTTGAACAGTTCGCCCATCTTTGCGGCACCGGCACCGGCAAGCCGCTCGACATCGTCGCGGATGCTTTCCTGAGTCGCCGCATCCTTGTCGCGGCCGAGGGCCGCCGCCCGATCGAGCAGGCCCAGACCGACCAGAAAGTCACCCTGATGCGCGAGGCCGTTTACCTGCACGCTCTCCGCCTTGGCGCGCAGCGCCAGTTGTTCGAAATCCACATGGCTGGTGAGGTCGGCAAGTCCCGGGTTGGCGAGCGGAGGATCGTACCGGTGGTTGCGGACGGCCTGCAGCGTGTCGCCGTAGCCGGTCGAGAGATGACCATAGTCGATGAGGACCGCCGTCCCGCCCTTCGCACGCAGGCGCTCGCAAAGCGCGGCCATCACCGCGTCTCGCGCCGGGGCGGCCTCGAAGATCGTGCCTTCGGCGACCGATTGCACCGGCGTCGGCAGCAGGGAGGGATCGATGCCCGCCACACCGGCGACAAAGGCCAGCTCATCGTCGGCATCAAGCCCGACCATGCGTTCGCGGAACCCCTGTGCGGTTCTCACAAACTGGCGAATCGGGATCGCATCGAAAAGCTCGTTTGCGGCGAGAAGCAGGAAGCCCGCGGGCAAGCTGTCGAAGCTTGCATGCCAATGGACTTTGCCTTCATGACCGGCGAGCGTTTCGGCCTGCACCTTGCGCAGCCTTTCGCTGGTTTCGACGAGATGAACCTCGGCGGTCTGGTAAAGCTCCGGCGCTAGGCGGCGGAGGACGCGCAGCATATCCGCCATCATCGTGCCGCGGCCCGGCCCGATCTCGGCGATGATCGGCTCGCTGGGAGAACCGTGCTCCTGCCAGGCGTGAACCAGGAATATGCCGATCATTTCCCCGAAGAGCTGGCTGATTTCCGGTGCCGTCGTGAAATCGCCCTCCCGTCCGAACGGCTCGCGAACGCGGTAGTAACCGTATTGCGGGTCCGCCAGGCAGAGGGAAAAAAAGTCGGTGACGCTGATCGGCCCATTGGTCCTGATCAGCGCCTTGATCTTGTCGGCGAGAGGATTCGTCATGCACCAGTCCAGTTATGCGGCTGCGGTTGCCGCCCTGCGCGCCCGCGCCATCGCCCAGATCCCGGCGAGAGCCAGCGGCAGCGAGAGCACCATGCCCATGGTCAGCCAGCCGCCGGCAAGATAGCCGATCTGCGCGTCCGGTTCGCGGAAGAATTCGACGAAAATGCGGCTTAAGGCGTAACCGCAGGCAAAGGCGCCGGTGACGAAGCCGGGCGTCTTCAGGGCTTTGCTGCGATAGACGAAATAGGCGAGGGCGACGAGAAGCAGGACGCCCTCGAGAAGAGCCTCGTAAAGTTGGCTCGGGTGGCGCGGGAACGGCCCTCCGGTCGGGAAGACGACCGCCCACGGCATGGACGAAAGCCGGCCCCAGAGCTCGCCGTTGATGAAATTGGCAATGCGGCCGAAGAGAAGGCCGATCGGCACGACGGCGGCGACGACGTCGAACAGGCTCCAGACGGGAATGGCGTTCCTACGGGCAAACACGATCATCGCCAGCGTCGTGCCCAGAAGACCGCCATGGAAGGACATGCCGCCGTTCCAGATTTCGACGGCCCGAATCGGGTCCTGCAGCACCGAGCCGAGATCGTAGAAGAGAATGTAGCCAAGGCGCCCGCCAAGCACGATGCCGCCGGCTGCCCAGAGCAGGAAATCATCAAGCTGCGCCAGAGTGAGAGGGGCGGTATCGTTGCGCCAGAGCGGGGCATTCTGGACCAGGCGTCGGGCATAGAACCAGCCGAGCAGGATCCCGGCGACATAGGCCAGCCCATACCAGTGGACGGCGAGGGGCCCGATCGTGAAGATGACGGGATCAATTTCGGGAAAGGGGAGAATGGCGAGGCGGGTAGCAAGTGTTTCCAAGGTCTTCTCTCATGCCGGGCCTATCGGTTGGGCGGAACATGGCGATCGAAGCAGGCGGGGTCAAGCGGCTCTCCCGTTCTTCCCGTCGCAGGCTCTGATTTTCCTTGCATCCTCGTGCGCGCGACCCTACCTGAAAATGACAGGGCTCGCCCATGGGGCGCGAGCGAAATGGAGACGAATACGATGAGCACAGGGGCCAACCGCATTCTCGATGATCTTGCGAGATTGATGACGGATGCTGCCGGTGCGGCCCAGGGCGTACGGCGGGAGGTCGAGACGGCCTTTCGCGCCCAGGCCGAAGGCTGGCTGAATTCGCTCGACGTGGTGAAGCGCGAGGAGTTCGAGGCCGTCAAGGAGATGGCTGCCAGGGCGCGCGACGAAAACGACGCCCTGCTCGCCCGGATCGCAGCGCTCGAAGCGCGCCTTGCCGCGACAGAACCGGTCGGCGACATCACCACCGGCAAGTAATTTCCGGCCAGCATACGATTGGATGCCGCCTTTGAGCTGCTTCTCCGCAGCCGAGTCACCTTTTTACGCGGCAGTCGCTGCGTCAGCTTCAGGGTTAATGAAAGCTGAAAAGTTTTCCACCTGTGGACACTGCCAAAAAACCCTTATCGCAGAGTCGTTTAAGCATCCCCGCTGAATCGAAATCCTAACGCGACGGGAGGTCTTCCCTGCAATTTTTCGGCTCAGGGGCTGGCAGGGTGACTCTGCCGTTATACACTGATTTTAAATGATGATTCGAAACGGGCCACGCAAGCTCCGGGCAGGGTAAGTAAGCCAGGATAACCGCAGGTCCAGCAATCAGAGTGTGTCGGTATCCGGTGTCGGGTTTGCAGCGTTGCGTCTTGTGAACGTGACCTCGCGCGCCTTGCGCCGTGCCTTTAGGGTGATGCATGAGCCTTTTGGAAATGGAAGTCGAGCGCCAGTCCAACCCGGTCGATATGATCGAGTTCGTCGCCGCCAACAATGACTGGTCCTTCGAGCGGTCGGGCGAGGACGAGATCGCCATGACGGTCGAGGGCCGGTGGGCGGACTATCACGTTTCCTTTTCCTGGATGGAGGAGTTCGAGGCGCTGCATCTTGCCTGCGCCTTCGACATCAAGGTTCCGGATAGCCGCGTCAACGAGGTGATCCGCCTGCTCTCCCAGATCAACGGCCAGGTCCTGATGGGACATTTCGATCTCTGGCGCCAAGAAGAGGTCATCATCTTCCGGCAATCTCTGTTGCTTGCCGGCGGCGCCGAGCCGACAAACCGGCAGGTGGAAGTGCTTTTGTCGAGCGCGCTCGACGCCTGCGAAACCTATTTCCAGGCGTTCCAATTCGTCGTCTGGTCCGGGATGGACGCGCAGCGCGCCGTCGATACTGTCCTGTTCGCGACTGTTGGGGAGGCATGAGATGAGCATCGCCGTTTCCGGTCCCATCGTCCTGGTCGGCGCCGGCAACATGGGCGGCGCCATGCTCGGCGGCTGGATCAAGAGCGGTGTCAGCGGCGGCGATGTTCTCGTCGTCGATCCGGGCCCACCCCCGGCCATGCAAAAACTCATCGCCGAAAACGGCGTGGCTCATGCGGCCGCCGTCCCGCAGGGCGTCAAGGCAAGTGTGATCTTTCTCGCCGTCAAGCCGCAAGTCATGGAAGCGGCACTCCCGCCGCTGAAGGGGCTCGTCGGATCCGGCACAGTGATCGTCTCCGTCGCGGCCGGCAAGACGCTCGCTTTCATCGAGCGCCATCTCGGCGAAGCGGCGACCGTGCGGGCGATGCCGAACACGCCGGCCATGATAGGTCGCGGCGTCACGGGCGCTTTCGCCAATGCCCGCGTGACCGAAAAGCAACGCGGGCTGGTTCATGATCTCCTGAAGGTCAGCGGGCCGGTCGAATGGGTTGCCAGCGAAGCCGACATCGATACAGTGACTGCGGTTTCCGGCAGCGGACCGGCCTACGTCTTCTATCTCGTCGAGTGCATGGCGGAGGCTGGGCGTAAGCTCGGCCTCCAGGCGGACCTTGCCATGCGGCTCGCTCGGGAAACCGTCGCGGGGGCTGGTGAACTCCTACATCAGTCCCCCGACGACGCCGCACGCCTTCGCCAGAACGTCACGTCGCCGGGCGGCACGACCGCCGCCGCACTCGCCGTCCTGATGGCGGACGACGGCATGCAGCCGCTTTTCGACAAGGCCATCGCGGCAGCGCGCAAGCGCGCCGAAGAACTGGCCGGTTAAGCGGCCGGCCGGATTTCCAAAGGTATTTTGATGGCGGACCTCATTGAATTTTCCGATTTCGAGCGCGTGGATATCCGCGTCGGCACGATCATCGAGGCCGAGGTCTTTCCCGAGGCGCGCAAGCCCGCCTACAAGCTCAGAATCGATTTCGGTGCCGAGATCGGCATAAAAAGGTCGTCTGCACAGATCACCGTGCACTACAAGCCGGAAGATCTCGTCGGCCGGCAGGTGCTGGGCGTAGTCAATTTCCCCCCGCGCCAGATCGGGCCCGTCCGCTCCGAGGTCCTGACGCTCGGCTTTGCAGACGAAGAGGGCGCGATCGTGCTGGCCGCGACCGACAAGCCCGTTCCAAACGGCAGAAAGCTGATGTGACGAGGCATGGCGTTTGAGATAGACCTTGGCGCCGTTTCAACGAACGGCGCGGTCTGACCTACAGCAATTCAAAGTGTTACAGCGACCTTTGCGCGTCTGATAAGACGCGCGGCAGTGTAGACTATTCGCGCTAATTTTAGCGGCTCCGGGAGGGTTCACGTCGGGACGCGCACTGTGGCGCGCAGCCCTCCAAGCGGGCTGTCGCCGAGGGTGACGTTGCCGCCATGGCTTCGGGCGATGTCGCGCGCAATGGCGAGGCCAAGGCCGGTGCCGGAACTGTCGAGATTGCGCGCCTCGTCCAGGCGGAAGAACGGCTTGAAGACATCCTCGCGCGAGGGCTCCGGAATGCCGGGACCGTCATCGTCGATGGTGATCGTCAGCCATTTGGCGGTATGGCGGGCGTCGATCCGAACCGTGTCGGCATAGCGGTAGGCGTTCGATACCAGGTTGGCGACGAGACGCGTGAAGGCGTTCGGCCGGACGCGAATGTTGTCCTCTCCCTCGATCGAGGTGGTCAGGGTCTTGCCGTAAAGCTCGGCCTCTGCCAAGAGCCGCGCCATCAGGTCGCTGAGCTTCAACTCGCCGACGTCTTCCTCCGCCTCGCCGCGGGCAAAGGCGAGATAGCCTTCCAGCATGTTCTGCATGTCCTCGACGTCCTGGTTGAGGCTGGGGTCCGGAGTGTCGCCGGCGAGCGCCAGTTGCAGCTTGAAGCGCGTCAGGATGGTGCGCAGATCGTGACTGACACCGGTCAGCATCGCGGTGCGCTGTTCGATCTGGCGTTCGATGCGTTCGCGCATCAGGATGAAGGCCAGGCCGGCGCGGCGAATCTCTTCGGCGCCGCGTGGGGCGAAGTCATCGATCTTCTGTCCCTTGCCGAAACTTTCGGCGGCATTGGCGAGCGCCAGGATCGGGCGGATTTGTCCACGCAGGAACAGGATTGCGATCGCCAGCAGGACGAGCGACGCGCCGACCATCCAGACGAGAAAGATATGGGTGTTCGACGCATAGGCCTGGTTGCGCCGCGCATAGACACGGAGGATACGGCCGTCTTCGAGCTTGATGCGGATCTCGACGATCTTCGAGTTGCCGACCGTATCGATCCAGAAGGGAAGGCGGATCTGGTTCGAAATCTCCTCGCTGAGGATCTGGTCGAGGATCTCGAAGAAGGGTTTGGGCCGGGGTGGCGGCAGTTCTCCGCCCGGCTCGACGGCGATGTTGAGGTCGAGCTCGTCGCGGGCGATCCGGACGATCCGATCTATGTCGCCGTCCTGCGGGAAGGTCGTGATCAGGTCGACGATAGCCGCGATGTCGTTGGTGACCGCGGCCGAGAGACGCTGCGTGACGAGCTGCCAGTGCCGCTCCATGAAGACGAAGGCGACGACCGACTGCAGCAACACCATGGGAATCACGACAATGAGCAGCGAGCGGGCGTAGAGACCCATCGGCAGGCGGCGACGCAGCCAGCGGATGAGGCGCTTCCAGGCGCTGTCGGCGCTGTTCGATCTTGTGCGCCTGAGGCTGTCGAGGCTTACCATCGTCGTCTCAGTCGTTGCCGAAGCGGTCCTTTGTTGAACAGGTGTGGCATCGCGCTCGTCTTGAACCTAGACTAGTCCACACTCAAACGATAGCCGATGCCGCGCACCGTCTGCAGCCAGACGGGATTGGAGGGATCGTCCTCGATTTTGCGCCTCAGCCGGTTGATCTGCACGTCGATTGTCCGTTCGCCGACCTCGGCGTCGTCGCCGATCAATTCGTGGCGTGGAATGGTTTCGCCGGCGCGTTGCGAAAACAGGGTCATGATCTCCTGTTCGCGGTCGGTCAGCCGGATGTGCTCGGCGCCGCGGCGAAGCTCCTTGCGCACCACCGAAAACGTATAGGGGCCGAAGATGACCTGATCGACCTTCGGCGCCTGTGTGGGCTGGTTCCGACGCAATATGTTATTGATCCTGAGCACGAGCTCACGCGGCTCGAAGGGTTTCGGCAAATAGTCGTCGGCGCCCGCCTCAAGACCTTCGATGCGGGAATTCGCTTCTGCCAGTGCCGTCAGCATGATGATCGGTACGGTCTTGATGTGTCTCAAGCTCTGGGTCAGCGAGATGCCGCTTTCGCCGGGCATCATCACGTCGATGATCAGGAGATCGAAATCGAGCCCGATGAGCTTTCGCCTCGCTTCGCCGGCATCGGCCGCCGTTGTCACGCGAAACCCCTGTTCCACCAGAAAGCGGTTCAGCAGGTCGCGAATGCGTCGGTCGTCATCCACAATCAGAAGGTGCGCCGCGTCATCGGCCACTTTCGCTTTGGCAATCATGCTTGGCAAACCCTTTTCTCGGCAGAGCCTTATTTCCCCTGCGGTGCGCGACTGCGATCGAACCGAACCGGATCACAGCCGCGTCCTCCTCCCGAATTTGAGTGACCGCGCATTGAAGCAGATGCGCCGCGGTCGCCCCATTCCCTGATTCCAGGGGTTTATCCGTTAATCCTAATAAAATCCTAGGCGGAGCCCCGGTATCAGTCCGCGGCGCTGTTCTTCATGTTGACGAGAAACCGCTTGACGATTTCCCGCGCGCCGGGACCCGTCTTCGCCAATGCATCCGCTATGCGGCGGGACTGTGGCTCGGCGAGTGCTCGCGCCAGTGCCTGGCCCTCTTTCGTCGTATAGAGCATGCGTTGGCGCCTGTCCTCCGGACCGGCCACCTGACGAATATAGCCTGAGTCGATCAGTTGCTTGAGGACACGGGCAAGGCTCTGCTTGGTGATCTTCAACGTGTCGAGAAGATCGGCCACGGTCATGCCCGGCTCTCGATTGACGAAGTGCACGACGCGGTGGTGGGCGCGCCCGAAACCGCTCTTTTCGAGAATGGCGTCCGGATCGCCGGTGAAGTCGCGATAGGCGAAAAACAGCAGCTCGATAATCTCAAAATCGATCGTGTCTTCCTCCTTGCGGGTGACATCTGTCATGTACTGGCTGTTGTCCCTAGTTTGGCCGGCCACGCGGTCACTTTCCTTTCCCGGCAGATTGCACCTCCAGCGCCGTGCGTCTTATAGGACGCGCAAAGCTCGCTGTGGCACTTTGAAGGCTGCATGCTCTTAATCCTTAAATCGACTGGGATTTAAGAAAACGTCCACTAGCGACATAATAGAAAGAAGTGTCAGCTTTGTTGACACAATTCTACCGGCGAGTCGAACCGTCTGCGGCAGAATAGGTCGATGCGCACCGTGAGGTTGGGAGATTGTTGAGGCTCGGCGGGAGACTGACACGGAAATGCGTCGCAGCGCGTTCACGACGCGCTGCGACTTAATCACGTCCACTACGATTGAACGTCAGCGATAGATGTAGACTATCCGACGTGTCGAGGGTTCAACAAGCACAGGCTGCCCGTTTACCATCACGTATTCGTAGTTGTACTCCGGGATCGGCCGGACGGCCACGGTGCTCGGCAGCGTCGCGCCGAGAACCACCTCGCCATCGAGATAGACCGGGTCCACCGGGTTGGAAGTGATGTAGGTGCCTACTGCCGGAGGCGGGGTGATGGCATCGACCTCTTCGACCGGCCCGATCAACTCAAGCGGTTCGGCCGGGGTGGCCACCGTGCTGCCGGTCGCCTCGTAGGTCACGACCGGGACGCCGAGTTCAGCGCGCCGCTCGGAAATTACCACCGTCGAGCCGCTCTGGGCCATTGCGAGATATTTGGCATAGGCCCAGCCGCTGACGCCGCCGACATTGACCCGGCACCACAGGCTGCCTTCGATGCAGCCCTCGAGCACGGTCGTGCTGCCGCGCGCCGCCAGGCCAACGACCGGATATTGCGGGCCGGGGCCGGCGCGTACGTTGAGATCGGTCACTGCCGTCGCACTCATTGCCGCAGCGGCGGCGGAGACGCCCGCAGCGAGGATCAAACCCGCTGCCGCGACCGCTTTCAACAGGTGGGGGGAGAGGGTCTTCATTGTCTTGCTCCTCTTCTATGATGCGGGCCAAACGCCCCGTACGCCTCGGATGTTCCCGGCGTGACATCAGGAAATGTGAACATGAAACATATTGCTGCCGCCGAGCGTTGCTTCGGCCGACGGTGGAGCGCTTCGACTGAGAGATCGCCGCGCCCGCTGAAGGTTGGACGAAGTCACGCCTTCTGACCAAGGGCGTTCTCACCGGGAGTCCGGACCATGCAGCATGAGACCATCGACGAGGCCGAACTCACTGCACAGCGGCTGCGTCCGCTGGTCTTTGTTGTCGTGGCGGCGAAACTTGCCGTATCCATTCTGTTGCTCACAACCGTGCAATTGCCGACCGAGTCGAACAGAACGGAAATTGTCGCGCTTCGCTGATTTGCGCTGTCTCCGGCCTCATATCCCGCTATAGGTGACCTGGCGGCGACACCGCCCACAGCTAAGGAAGAACGAGGCACGGTCGGCATGTTACAGGCGGGCATCATCCCGGTTACGCATTTTCAGCAGAACTGCACGGTGCTGTTCGACAGCGAGACGAAGGAAGGCGTGATTGTCGATCCCGGTGGCGACGTCGACGTCATCCTGCAGACGATCCGCGAAAACGGCATCGAGCTGCAGGCGATCTGGCTCACACACGGTCATATCGATCATGCCGGCGGCGCCAAGGAATTGAAGGAGGCGCTGGAGCTCAAGATCATCGGTCCGCACAAGGACGACCGGCCGCTGCTCGAACGGCTGGAGGGCCAGGCGGAGCGTTTCGGCCTGGCGATGAAGGTGCAGAACGTCCTGCCGGACCAATGGCTGGAAGACGGGGACACGGTCTCCTTCGGCAATCACGTCTTCGAAGTGCTGCACGTCCCCGGCCATGCGCCCGGCCATGTCGTCTACTTCAACCGTGCGCAGAGCTTCGCCCATGTCGGCGACGTGCTGTTCCACGGCTCGATCGGCCGCACCGACCTGCCCGGCGGCGACCATCAACAACTTCTCGATTCCATCCGCGACAAGATCCTGCCGCTCGGCGATGACGTCGGTTTCATCTGCGGCCACGGACCGGGCGGCCGGATCGGCGAGGAGCGCCGTAGCAACCCATATCTGCGCGGGCTCTGATCGGATTACAGGCTTACAGCGCCGCGCGTCTTTTCAGACGCGCAAAGGACGCTGTAACACTCTGAATCTACATATCGTGCTTTCCGAAAATCGATTCCGATTTTGGGGCCGATGCGCTAGAAAACCCCGTGACTCGTATGAGGCACGGGGTTCTCGTCTAAAATTGGGCGACGCTCTGATCAGCCGGCCGTGCAGAAATGGCTGCGGCCGTCGTAACCGACGAAGGTGCCGCTCTCCGGATCGAAGGAGCGGTAGCGCTGCGAGCAATAGCGGTACCAAGCCGGAGTCCAGGGCTCAAGATCGTAGCTGTCGACGACAACCTGACGATAGACCGGGCGGGCCCGGTAGACGGGGCGGGGCTGGTAAACCGGACGCGGCTCGTAATATTCCGGCTCCGGATCGATATAAACCGGTTCGCTGTAGCGGGGCTGTGAACCGATCGCGGTTCCGATAAGCGTGCCTGTCACCAGACCCACTGCCCCTGCTGCCCACGCATCATCGTGATCGTCGCCTGCCTGGGCCGTGCCGAACGTTGGGAGGACCATGGCGGCCGCGGCGAGCGAGAGAACGGTTGCTTTGAGGAACTTGTTCATGGGCTTCAATCCTGTGCATGGAGGAACCGGACTGAAGGCCCGGCTTTCATGATGAGCAAGACTGTATATAGCCCAAACTGAACGGAGCCTGAACGAAAAAACCCGGCAAAAATGCCGGGCTACAAATGCAATTATTGACAGAGCGCGGCGTTAGCCGACGATCTGCAGGTTGACCGCCTTCGGTCCCTTGCCGCGGCGATCCGGCTCGGTATCGAAGGAGACTTTCTGGTTCTCGCTCAGACCGCTCAGGCCCGAGGCCTGTACGGCTGAAATATGTACGAAGATATCTGCACCACCATTTTCCGGCTTGATGAAGCCAAAGCCTTTGTCGGTGTTGAAGAATTTAACAGTGCCAGTTTCGGCCATGCGTCAGGTCCTTTTCTCTCCACCCGGTCGAAGGGTGGCATTACAGTTTTGCCCAGAAGGGCGTGGGGCAGGCAGTTCTCGACAATTGAGGAAAGGGTCCTGTTATCGCGACGGACCTGGTGGGCCCAGATTCACCGCCCGGAGTGGCTTGCGTCTCCGGCTCGCATTTATTTCAAGATCTTCCCGCGTTCGCAAATTGCCCGAACACAGTAAGAGTGATCAGTTTATTTTGAATTGGCAAGCAAAACTTTTCCGGCGAGGTATTGAGTCTTCTCATTGCTCAAAAACAGATCAATTCGACCGGCGGCGGAAGATATTCGGGAGGCGCTGCAAGCCGTTGAATCCACAGCTTTTTGATGGGCCGTTGCAGGCAGTGGATTTTTTGCGCCATATCATGTCGCTTGCAAGCATGCCTCTATGTTGGGCAGTTCGTCATGGGAGTCGCAACCCTCTGATAAGGCTCATCCTTCAAGGAGAGCCGACGCTCGGGCCGGCCGACGAATAATCTTGCAGAAAAAATGCAAAGAACTTTGGCCGTTGCTCGGCTCCACCGCATGCTGATTCATTTTGGGGCAAAGTAGAGCGGTTGTGTACAGTAATAAGTAATATAGTAAGTCCAGCTTGGCTCCCAATGTAGCTAAATCTTGCTGGTCTAAGCGGCGGCCCCTGCCGCCCGGCGGCGCCGCTTCGCCAATTCCGGCACGAGTTCGACGACGAGCATCGCCGCGAAGATGACGATACAGCCGAGATAGCCGCTCGGGGTGATGACCTCGTCCAGCAGCAGCACGCCGAAAAGCGCCGCGAAAAGCGCTTCGCTGGACAGGAAGATCGCCGCTTGCGGTGCCGACGTATAGCGCTGGCCGACCACCTGGCAAATGAAGGCGATGCCGCTCGAAAACACACCCGCATAGAGAATCTGCGGCAGGGCGGCCGCGATGCGATCGAGACTCAAGGGCTCGAAGGCGGCGGCGAGCAGGATTCCTGAAACGGCACATACGGCAAATTGCGTCATCGACAGCAGCATCGGCCGCCCGGTGGCTGCGGCGAAGACGCCGATCAGCAAAACTTGAATCGCCCAGAAGAAGGCACAGACGATGGTCAGCAGATCTCCGCGGTTCAGTCCCGACAGGGTGCCGCCGCTCAAGAGAAAAATGCCGAAACTCGCCATCAGCGCCGCCGGCCAGATGATCCAGTGCGGCCGTCGGCGCAGGAAGACGACCGTCAGGACAGGCACGAAGATGACGTAGAGGCCGGTCAAGAAGCCGGAATTGGTGACGGTGGTTGTGAGCAGCCCGTATTGTTGCGTCACCGCTCCGCCGAACAGCGCCAGCCCGACAAGGATGAAGTTGCGCATGGCCGCATGCGGCAGCGGCGCCGTGGCGCGTCGGGCCTCGACCAGTGCCAGGGGCAAGGCCACCAGGGTGGCAATTGCGAAACGCAAGCCGATGAACGAGAGCGGTCCGATCGCCTGCATCGCGGTAGACTGGGCTACGAATCCTGCGCCCCAGATCGCGCCGGACAGCAACAGGAAAAGGTTGGCCTGGATGCGAGTCACGGAGGGCTCCCGGGCGAGACTGGCGGAAAGCAATAAAGGCAACTTCGCCTCTTGATTGCGCCGCCGCTCTATCAGTTGCGTTTTCCTGGCGCAAGTCTCATCCTCGACGCCCAGAGCTGGCACGACGACGATGCGACGCGACGATGCCGAACGGATTGAAACGCATATGAACGCGGCGGGCTATTCGGGCACGCCGCTTCAAAAGAAGCTCGGCCTGCGCGGCGGGCAGGCGGCGCTGCTTCTCTATGTGCCTGAGCATCTGCAGGAGATTGCCGCTTTTCCCGGGTTTGCCCATCTCGTCACCTCGATTGAGGGGACGGTCTCGCGCCGGTTCGATTACATTCACAGCTTCGATACGGAGAGGGCGGGACTCGAAGCACGGGCGACTGCCCTGGCTCGCCGGCTAAAGCCAGACGGCATGCTTTGGGTATCCTGGCCCAAGCGCGCCTCAGGCGTTGCGACGACGTTGACCGAGGATGCGCTTCGGGACATCTTCCTGCCGCTCGGCCTCGTCGACGTGAAGGTCTGCGCCGTGGACGCGGTGTGGTCGGGGCTGAAGTTTATGTTCCGAAAGGAGATCAGGGCCTCGCTCTGAAGCGCGCCTCATTGGGTCGGGGCCTTCGAGACCCTGAGGACCGCGCCATTCTGCTCGTCGGTCACCATCAGCAGGGCGCCGTCCGGCGCGACGATCACATCGCGGATGCGGCCGAACTCGCCGTCGAACAGCCGCTCCTCGGACGTGATCGCCCCGGTGTCGTCGCGCTCGAGCCGGGCCAGCAACTGGTATTTCAGCGCCGCGACCAGCAGGTCGCCGTTCCATTCCGGAAACATGGTGCCGCGATAGACCGCGAGCGCGCCGGGGGCGATCGAAGGATCCCAGTAGTAAAGCGGCTGCTCCAAGCCTTCCTTGGCGGTACCTTCGCCGATTTCTGCGCCGGAATAGTCTTTACCGTAGGTGATCACCGGCCAGCCATAGTTCTTGCCCGGCTGCGGGTTGTTCACTTCATCGCCGCCGCGCGCCCCGTGCTCGACGGTCAAGAGCTTGCCGTCGGCCGTATCGAAGGTGAGGCCCTGGGGATTGCGGTGGCCCTTCGACCAGATCTCCGGCAGGCCCTCGGTACCGCCGCGATAGGGGTTGGAGGAGGGGACGGAGCCATCGGCGTTGATGTGCAGGATGGCGCCGGCATGGTCGCGCGGGTCCTGAGCCCGCTCGCCATCGCCGCGGTCGCCGATGCCGAAGAACAGGCTGCCGCCGCGGTCGATGGCGATGCGGGAGCCGAAATGCTGGCCAGCCCGCGTGAACCGGTTCATCCGAAAGATCTCCTTGACGTCCGTCAGCCTTCGCTCGTCGTCGGAGAGCGTCGCTCGCGCCAGAGCGGTGCCATAACCGCCGTCGCCTCGGGCCGCGAAAGTGAGGTAAAGGGTGCGGTTGGCGGAAAATTGCGGGTCGAGCGCGACGTCGAGCAGGCCTCCCTGGCCATGTTCGGCGACATCAGGAAGGCCTTCGACCGCGGACGAGAGCTTGCCGTCGCGCAGGATGCGGAGCCGGCCCGGCCGCTCGGTGACGATAAGCGCCCCATCGGGCAGGACTTCGACCGCCCAGGGATGCTGGAGGCCGTGCGCGAGTGTCTCGACAAGGACGGTCCCCGTCTGTGTCTGGAATTCCCGGGCCTCTTGTGCAGCGGCAGGCAGAGCGGCGGAAAGGAACAGAGCCGCGGCCACAGGCAGGGCGGCCGAAAGGAGCGTCACGGGGATTTCGCTCGGTTTGATTTTTGCCCAGTGCCACATGCAATTCGACGCTCCCAAGCTCCTGCATGACCGCCATTACAGGTCAGGAGAGAAACTGGTGCCCAGTCGCCTTAGCTTCAAGTCAAATCCGATCAAAACGGCTTTATCGGACGTGCGCGCTGCAGCGACCCCTTTACAAGCTCTCGAAAAAGGGCTGCAGCGACCGGCTGGTGCCAATCAAGGACTGGTTTGCCATCTGCCTTTCCAAGTCAAAAAGCTCGGCGGTCGCTTTCATGTAAAAGCCCTTGCCGATCAGCATCAGGCCGGCAAGGGCAATCATGGCGATGATCGCGACGATGATCGTCTCGATCGCCGACAGCCGGGCAAGGAAGCCGGTGCGTTGCTCGGGCAGATCGTCTTCGTTATCGGCCATGGCGCCTGCTTCTCGCCCTGCTTAAGGCGGCGATCCGGTTGCTGACGACGAAAGCGGTGCCGGCCGTGAGCGCGGCGGCAAGCAGCGTTGCGCCGACGGCAATCTGCCGCTCGCCGCCCAGAACCGCCGCGGGGGCGGGTTCGGCGACGACGGGCATTGCCGATTGGTGTCCGGGCTCGACCGGGGCCGCCTGGGCCGACGTTTCAACCACGAGGCCGAAGATCATTACCATGCAGACCGCGAGAGCCGCGAGCGCCAGATAAAATCCCCAACGCGCCTCGTTGCGTCCGGTTCGCGTCGAAGCGATTTCTTCATCGAGAAACATAGCACACCCCCGCGCTGCCAATGCGTTCGCATCTCATGGAGATGACGCCCGGATCTCGGCTCTTGAAGGACGGAATTGCGGCGCTCTGCGACAGTTATTGTGGCGAAATGTGGGCTGGGTGAAAACGCGCGACGATGGCCGGTTTTCCGGGTCAGGGAGGGTCGGCGACACTGCGGCCGCCAGAGGTTCCGGATGGACCGCCATTCATTGCGTCTCGTGATCGCCTTGATGAAACTTTGTCATGGTGACGCATTTTGCGGACCTTGGCTGCCGTTTTTCTCAGCCGAACGCTTGCAAGACCGGGCGTCTTTCGACATAGACCTAACCGCTATGGAGCCCGGTCTTCCGTTCCGTAGCGTCTCACGCCCGTTTCGAAACGATCAGGACCTCACACCATGGCCTTCCTTGCTGATGCCCTTTCTCGTGTAAAGCCCTCCGCCACCATTGCCGTTTCGCAGAAAGCCCGCGAATTGAAGGCGAAAGGCCGCGACGTCATCGGCCTCGGAGCAGGGGAGCCGGATTTCGACACGCCGGACAACATCAAGAAGGCGGCGATCGATGCGATCAACCGCGGCGAGACGAAGTACACGCCGGTTTCGGGCATTCCGGAACTGCGCGAGGCGATCGCCAAGAAATTCAAGCGCGAGAACAACCTCGACTACACCGCCGCCCAGACGATCGTCGGCACCGGCGGAAAGCAGATTCTTTTCAACGCCTTCATGGCGACGCTCAACCCAGGCGACGAAGTCGTGATCCCGGCTCCCTACTGGGTCTCCTATCCGGAGATGGTGGCGCTTTGCGGCGGCACGCCGGTCTTCGTCGCGACGGCCCAGGAAAACAACTTCAAGCTCAAGGCCGAGGATCTCGACAAGTCGATCACGCCCAAGACCAAGTGGTTCGTCTTCAACTCGCCCTCGAACCCGTCGGGCGCTGCCTATTCGCATGGCGAACTGAAGGCGCTGACGGATGTGCTGATGAAACATCCGCATGTCTGGGTGCTGACGGACGACATGTACGAGCACCTGACTTATGGTGACTTCAAGTTCGCGACGCCGGTCGAGGTCGAGCCCGGCCTCTACGACCGCACCCTGACGATGAACGGCGTCTCCAAGGCCTATGCGATGACCGGCTGGCGCATCGGCTATGCCGCCGGACCCTTGCCGCTGATCAAGGCGATGGACATGATCCAGGGCCAGCAGACCTCGGGCGCCACCTCGATCGCGCAATGGGCAGCCGTCGAAGCGCTGAACGGCTCGCAGGATTTCATTCCGCGCAACAAGGAAATCTTCCAGGGCCGCCGCGACCTCGTCGTGTCGATGCTGAACCAGGCGAAGGGCATTTCCTGCCCGACGCCGGAAGGCGCCTTCTACGTCTATCCGTCCTGCGCCGGTCTCATCGGCAAGACCGCCCCGTCGGGTAAGGTCATCGAGACCGACGAGGACTTCGTCTCCGAGCTCCTCGAGGTCGAAGGCGTGGCGGTGGTGCATGGTTCGGCCTTCGGCCTCGGCCCGAACTTCCGCATCTCCTATGCGACCTCCGAGGCGCTGCTGGAAGAGGCTTGCCGGCGCATCCAGCGTTTCTGCGCCGCTTGCAAGTAAAGCCCCGGACAGAGCAACAAACATCAAGCCCGCCGGACGCGGCGGGCTTTTTCGTGCTCAGATTTCGATTCAACGACCGGACAACCCATCTCAGGCGGCAGTCCTATCTCTTTGAAATTCGATTCATTCCGCCTTCGGATCAGTTCGATCACGCCGGAGATGCGGCGCCGCTTTGGCCTCTGTCGACTCGCATGGTGGCAAGCCTTCGCATGGCATCGATGAAGTCCGGGGCGAGGTCCTGCTCGCGGCTCCCACGGACTATAGTGTCAACGGGATGGTCTGCATTGCCGTGTCGGAGACGACGTTGCGGTGGTGCTGACCGCTGTCGATCGAAAATCCTGGTGATGCTTTTTCCTTTCCTGTTTCGCTTCAACCGGCCGTTGAGAGCTTCTGCCCGAGGCCGCCGTCGACGGCGAGCTTTGCCCCCGTTGTGAAGGTGGCCTCGAAGGCGAGGAACAGCACGGCGCGGGCCACCTCGTCGGCAGTGCCGTTGCGCTTCATCGGCGTGATAGCATCGCCCAGCGCTTTGAACTCGGCGCGTTCCGCATCGGTAAGGCCGGCTGCACCCTTGGTCGGCGTGTCGACGAAGCCGGGACTCACCGTGTTGACCCGGATGCGGCGCGGCAGGAGCTCTGCCGCCAGCACCGAGGCGAAGGAGACGAGTGCGGCCTTGGTGGCGCTGTAGACGCTCATGCCCGGATGCCCACCCTCGTCTGCAACCGAGGAGGTGAAGACGATCGAGCCGCCCTCGCGGATCAGCGGCGCCAGCCGCTGGACGGTGAAGAAGGCGCCCTTGGTGTTGACCGCGAACTGGCGATCGTAGGAGGCTTCGCTGACCTGATCGAAGGGCTCAAGCTCGGAAATGCCGGCATTGACGTGGAGGAGGTCGATGGCCCCGAGCTTCTGGCCGGCGGAGGCGCCAAGGACCGCGATATCGCTGAGATCGGCGATATCCGAGCGCACGGCGTGCGCGCGCGGACCGAACTCCTCTCTGACTTTGGCGACATTCTCCTCGTTGCGTCCGGTCAGGAGCACTTCAGCGCCGCCATTGACGAGCCGCCTGACCGTTGCCAGCCCCATACCGTGGGTGCCGCCGACCACGATCGCCTTCTTACCCTGATAAATCGCCATTATGTCTTCCTCTTCGGTTCGATTGAATGATGAGAAAGAGATGCATTCGTGGACGGTCTTGTGGTAGACGGCTGGTCGTGGACATATCGTCCACAATTGCAGACAATGACGGCCATGGCGAATCTCAATGACTTCACTTTCTTTGTCCACGTCGTGGACCACGGAGGTTTTGCGCCGGCGGCGCGTGCGCTCAACGTGCCGAAATCGACGCTCAGCAAGCGGGTGGCGGTGCTCGAGAAGAACCTCGGCGTCCGCCTCATAAACCGGACCTCGCGCCGGTTCGCGGTGACTGAAACGGGGGAAGATTTCTACCGCCACGCGGCGGCGATGCTGGTGGAGGCCGAAGCGGCGGAAAATGTCGTCAAAGGCAGGCTTGCCGAACCGAGCGGCGCTGTCAGGATCACGGCCTCCGTTCCGACGGCGCAGCTTTCGCTAGCCCCGCTATTGCCCGAACTCGCTCTCGCCTATCCCAAGCTTCGCGTCGTCCTGCACGCGACTGACCGCTTCGTCGATATCGTCCAGGAAGGCTTCGATATGGCGGTGCGGGATCATTTCGCGCCCCTGCCGGACTCTGGTCTCGTGCAGCGTCGCGTCGGCTCACAGAGCAAACTTCTCGTCGCCGCGCCTGCTTATTTGCAAGAGCGCGGAGTGCCTGCACGAGCAGAGGCGTTGCAGGAGCACGATGGGCTGATGACGTCACTTACCTCGCAGGGCTGGACGGTCGAGCACCAAGACGGCACGAGCGTGCAGATCTCACTCAATCCGCGCTTTGTGGCGGACGAATCCCGGGTCCTGCTGGCGGCAGCGCTGGCAGGACTTGGGATAACCGCGCTGCCTGGCACGCTCTGTCAGGAGGAAATTGCAAGCGGTGCACTCGTCCACATCCTCCCGGAGTGGACTGCAGGCAAGGTGACGACGACGATCCTGATGCCACATCGTCGCGGCCAATTGCCTTCGGTGCGTGCGACGATCGACTTCATAGCGGAGCGGCTCGGCGACGGCTGAAGTAAAAGGCCCGCGTACGCGGGCCTTCATTCGTTCTCTTCGGCTTTCTAGCGTTCGGCGAGCGCCGGTTCTCCCTTCTTCTCACGGATCAGGTTGAGGAACCGGCGGAAGAGATAGTGGCTGTCCTGCGGGCCCGGGGAGGCTTCCGGGTGGTGCTGGACGGAGAAGACCGGCTTGCCGCTCAAGCGCAGGCCGCAATTGGTGCCGTCGAAGAGCGAAACGTGAGTCTCTTCAACACCTTCCGGCAGCGACTTGGAATCGACCGCGAAGCCGTGGTTCATCGAGACGATCTCGACCTTACCGGTCGTGTGGTCCTTGACCGGATGGTTGGCGCCGTGGTGGCCCTGATGCATCTTCTCGGTTTTCGCGCCGAGCGCCAGCGCCAGCATCTGGTGACCGAGGCAGATGCCGAAGACAGGGATGTCGCTCTGCAGCAGGCTCTTGATCACCGGCACGGCATATTCGCCGGTGGCGGCCGGGTCGCCCGGGCCGTTCGACAGGAAAATGCCGTCCGGCTTGAGCGCCAGTACTTCCTCGGCGCTTGTGTCGGCCGGGACGACCGTGACGCGGCAATCAAGACCGGCGAAGAGGCGCAGAATGTTGCGCTTCACGCCATAGTCGAGGGCGACGACATGATAGGCGGCTTCGGTCTCGCCGAGCGAGGAGTAGCCGTCGTTCCAAACCCAGGGCTTCTCGTTCCAGCGGTAGGACTGGCCGGAGGTCGCGACCTTCGCAAGGTCGAGCCCCTCGAGGCCGCTCCAGGCTTTGGCTTCCGCCTTCAGCGTCTCGACGTCGAAAACGCCGGCCGGATCATGGGCGATCACGGCGTTCGGCATGCCGTTTTCGCGGATCCAGGCGGTCAGCGCCCGGGTATCGATGCCGCAGAGCCCGATGACGCCGCGTGCCTTCAACCACGCGTCGAGGTGCTTGGCGGCGCGATAGTTTGAAGGATCGGTGATGTCGGCCTTGAAGATCACCCCGACGGCGCCGTGGCGGGCGGCGGGGGTCAGGTCCTCGATGTCCTCGTCATTGGCACCGATATTGCCGATATGCGGGAAGGTGAAGGTGACGATCTGGCCGAGATAGGAGGGGTCCGTGAGGATTTCCTGATACCCCGTCAGCGCCGTGTTGAAACAGACCTCGGCCTGAACCTTGCCGGTCGCGCCGATGCCCTTGCCTTCGATCACCGTGCCGTCGGCCAGAACGAGCAGGGCAGTGGGTTTCTGGGTTGTCCATGCGGGTGTCGCGGTCATCGTTCCTATCCCGTTGCGGCGGAAGGCGCGGCTTTAAAGCCGGTCGGTTCAGCCCCATTTCAAAATTGCATGCGGCATGGCGCGCGGAAGCCCCGCGAGAAAGAGGTTCATGCCGATGTTCGTGCAGGTGCCGGAAAATAGACAAAGGCTTTAGCCGGGTCAACCGGGCGCCCGTGAATTGTCCGGAAATAAAGTCCCTTAAAAATTCAACCGATTGCGCGAAGGGTTTGATTGTGGCTGCCGCCGTGGTTTAAGAGAACGACCATAACGAGGCAATAGCAGTCGTCCGGCGCCGTCGACGCGGGGCCGTTTCTGCATGGAGAAAGAGATGCGCGAGCAATTCGCAAACGCCCTGAAGGAAGCGCTGAAAGCCAAGGATACCCGGCGGACTTCGACCGTTCGGCTGATCCAGGCGGCGATCAAGGACCGCGACATCGCCAATCGCGGCCAGGGCAAGGACCAGGCCGGCGATGACGAGATCATGCAGATCCTCGCCAAGATGATCAAGCAGCGCGAGGAATCGGCCCGCATCTACGACGAGGGCGGCCGCCCGGAGCTCGCCGAGCAGGAGCGGCAGGAAATCACCATCATCAACGGATTTTTACCCGAGCAGTTCTCCGAGGAGAAGGTGAACGAGCTTTGCGCCGCAGTCATCGCGGAACTCGGCGCTCAGGGCCTGCGCGACATGGGCAAGGTGATGAATGCTTTGAAGGAGCGCTATCCCGGCCAGATGGATTTCGCCAAGGCTTCCAGCATCGTCAAGGAGCTGTTGAAGTAAGCCGCTGCGCCGGCGCCTGATCTCCGGCGGCGCCTCAGTTTCCCGCCTCTTTTGATGGCCGCCTGTGAAAAGCGGGCAAGACCGAGAGGAACGGTGGCTTCCTCCGGCCAGGCCGCTTATATGGAAGCTGGCCAGAGGTATCCATGCGCTTTTCACCGTCCTTCCTTGACGAGATCCGCGACCGCGTTCCGATTTCGGACGTGGTCGGCAAGCGCGTCACCTGGGACCGGCGCAAGACCAATGTGTCGCGCGGCGACTACTGGGCCTGCTGCCCCTTCCACGGCGAAAAGTCGCCGAGCTTCCACTGCGAGGACCGCAAGGGCCGCTACCATTGTTTCGGCTGCAATGTCTCCGGCGACCATTTTCGCTTTCTGACCGACCTCGAGGGCCTGAGCTTTCCCGAAGCGGTTCAGCAGATCGCCGATATGGCGGGTGTTCCCATGCCGCAGCCCGATCCGCAGGCCGAGCGGCGGGAGAAGGAGCGCACGAGCCTGCTCGACGTCATGGAACTGGCGACGCAGTTCTTTCAGGACCAGCTTCAGACCGCGTCCGGCGCCAAGGCGCGCGCCTATCTGCGCGAACGGGGCCTCACCGGCCGCACGATCGAGACCTTCCGGCTCGGCTATGCGCCGGATAGCCGAAATGCGTTGAAGGAATTTCTCGCCGGCAAGGGGGTCGGCAAGGAGCAGATCGAGGCCTGCGGCCTCGTCGTCTATGGGCCGGACGTTCCGGTCTCGTACGACCGCTTTCGCGACCGGATCATGTTTCCGATCCTCTCGGCGCGCGAAAAGGTGATCGCCTTCGGCGGCCGGGCGATGTCTGCCGATGCGCCCGCCAAATATCTGAACTCCAACGAGACCGAGCTCTTCCACAAGGGCAATGTGCTCTTCAATTTCGCGCGCGCCCGGCGCGCTTCCCAGGGCGCCGACGGCGCGGGCACGATCGTCGCCGTCGAAGGCTATATGGACGTGATCGCGCTGCATCAGGCAGGCATCGAAAATGCCGTGGCGCCGCTCGGCACGGCGCTGACCGAGAACCAGCTCGATCTCCTCTGGAAGATGACGCCCCAGCCGGTGCTTTGCTTCGACGGCGACGGGGCCGGCATCCGCGCGGCCAACCGTGCCGTCGACCTGGCGCTGCCGCATCTGAAGCCCGGCCGTTCGGTGCGCTTCGCCATGCTGCCGGACGGTAAGGACCCGGACGACCTCGTCCGTCACGATGGGCGAGAGCCTTTCGACAAGGTGCTTGCCAATGCCCGTTCGCTCGCCGAGATGGTTTGGATGCGCGAGGTGCAGGGCGGCGGCTTCGATACGCCGGAAAAGCGCGCCGAGCTTGAGGCCCGGCTGAGGCAGGTGACCTCCGTCATCGCCGACGAGAGCGTGCGCCGCCACTACGGCCAGGACATGCGCGACCGGCTGAACGCCTTTCTGCAGGTGAGCGCGCCGTTCAGGGGCGAGCGGCGGCCGTTCGAGCGCGGCGGTCCGCGAAACTATGGCGGTGCGCGCAACGCTGCCGGCCCGACCTCGATTTCCGACCGGCTGGCGCGCTCGTCGCTGGTCAGCGGTCAGCAGGCGGCGCCGATGCTGCGCGAGAGCGTCCTTGCGCTGACGATCGTCAACCACCCGCAACTGCTTTTCGACGAATATGACGAGATCTCGACGATCGAGTTCGATCATCGTGAGCTGCAGCGTTGCTGGGCAGCGGTTCTGAACGCCGCGGCGGCAAACGGCCCGCGGCTGACGCGGGAAGGGCTGGTCGAGCAATTGGAGGCTGAAGGTTTTGCCCCGTTGATCAGCGCGCTCGACCAGCAGATTCGCTATGCGCGGCTATGGACCGCGACGACGGCGGCTGCGCCAGAAGATGCGCGCGAGGGTTACCTGCAGGCCCTGGCGCTGCACAAGCGCACCAAGGCGCTCAATTGGCAGCGCCGCGAGCTCGAAAGGGAATTGGCGCATGCCACGGAAGAAGGGGATCTCGAGGTCGTGCCGCAGCTGTTGCGGACGCTTCAGGAGGTTCAGTTGGAAGTCACCCGGCTGGAGAACCAGGAAGCGATCATCGAAGGCTTCGGAGTGCTTTCCGGACGGGTCAAGGGGCCGGCGGCGCGGTGATGCCCTGCTTCTGGCGGCCCCTGATCTCGCTGCCGCGACCCTTTCCCTGCAGGCGGGGAGAAGGGAATGCCGCGCCAGCTCAGCAAACGTCCTTGCAGTTGGTGCACGACACGAGCCTCAGATGCGACGCAACCTCGCCCCGCCTGCGGGGAGAGGGCAGGGTGAGGGGCATCTCTCTACCCGCCTTCGCGTCCGATTTTCGTGAGCCGCATACTGCCCGCCGACGAAAGCGATTTCATGCCATACAATGACGACGCCTCCACCATCCTCCTCTTCGGAAACGACGGCGCCCGCAATCCCCTCGATGTCCTCAAGCGCGTCTACGGCTATTCCGCCTTCCGCGGTCAGCAGCAGGCCGTCGTCGAGCACGTCGTGGCGGGTGGCGATGCTGTGGTGCTGTTCCCGACCGGCGCTGGCAAGTCGCTCTGCTTCCAGATCCCGGCGCTTTGCCGCAAGGGCGTCGGCATCGTCGTCTCGCCGCTGATCGCGTTGATGCGCGACCAGGTGGAGGCGCTGAAGCAGGCCGGCATTCGCGCTGCGGCGCTCAACTCCTCGCTCAGCCGCGACGAGGCGATCGCCGTCCGCCGGGCTCTCTCGGCGGATACGCTCGACCTGCTCTACGTCACGCCGGAGCGCGCGGTCACCGACGGTTTCGCCGAAATGATCGGCGACATGGACATCGCCCTCTTTGCGATCGACGAGGCGCACTGCGTCTCGCAATGGGGTCACGATTTCCGGCCCGAATATCGCGGCCTCGATTGTCTTGCCTCGCGTTTCCCGGGCGTGCCGCGCATTGCTCTGACGGCCACCGCCGACCCGCACACGCGCGACGACATCATCGAGCGGCTGGCGCTTCGCGGCGCGCGGGTGTTTTCCTCCAGCTTCGACCGGCCGAACATCGCCTACGAGATCGTCGAGCGCGACCAGCCGCGCCAGCAGCTCTTGCGCTTCCTGTCGCGCTTCAAGGATTCGAGCGGCATCGTCTATTGCCTGTCGCGCGCCAAGGTCGAGGACACGGCCGAATGGCTGAACGGACAGGGCATCCGCGCTCTCCCCTATCACGCCGGAATGGACCGCGCCTTGCGCGATCGGCATCAGGACGCCTTCCTGAAGGAGGAGAACCTCTGCCTGGTGGCGACAGTCGCCTTCGGCATGGGGATCGACAAGCCGGATGTCCGTTATGTCGCGCATCTCGACCTGCCCGGTTCGGTCGAGGCCTACTATCAGGAGACTGGCAGGGCCGGTCGCGACGGATTGCCGTCGGAAGTGTGGATGGCCTATGGCATGGCCGACGTCATCCAGCGCCGGCGCATGATCGACGAGGGCGGCGCGCCGGACGAGATCAAGCGCATCGAACGGTCAAAGCTCAATTCCCTGCTGGCGATCTGCGAGACGGCAGGCTGCCGGCGGCAGGCGATCCTCGCGCATTTCGGCGAGGCGCATCCCGGCCGTTGCGGCCACTGCGACACCTGCCTGAAGCCGGTCGAGACCTGGGATGGTACGGAGGCGGCGATCAAGGCACTCGCCGCCGTCTACCGGACCGGCGAGCGGTTCGGCACCGGCCATGTCATCGATGTTTTGATCGGGGCCGTCAACGAGAAGACCGAGCGCTTCGGCCATGTCGACATGCCGGTCTTCGGCGCCGGCAAGGACCTGCCGGCGCGAACCTGGCAATCGGTTTTGCGGCAATTGCTCGCAATGGGGTTGATCACAGTCGACCACGCTGCCTACGGCGCCCTGAAACTCGAGCCGGAAGCGCGGGCGGTGTTCAAGCGCGAGCGGCAGGTGCTCTTCCGCAAGGATCGGCCGAGTTCCGGCAAGGCGGCACGCGGGCAGAAATCGGCCTCGGCCCGCGAGCGTTCGGATCTTGCCGGCTCCGATCTCGCGCTTTTCGAGAAGCTGCGGGCCGAGCGGTTTTCGATCGCCATGGAATTGAACGTCCCGCCCTATGTGGTCTTCCCGGACACGACCTTGATCGCGCTCGCCAAGCAGCGTCCGCGCGACTTTGACGATCTCATCGGCATTCCCGGCATCGGCGAGAGCAAGCGGGAGAGATATGGCGAGGCTTTCCTGGCGGTGATCGATGCATTCGAGGAGGGGGGCTGAGAAGGGCAGGTCCACAAGGTCGCGGGGGCGTCAACTTGCATTCCCTCATTCCTGTGCTTGTCACAGGAATCCGGCGCGCCCAAGTCCTTGGGCGCTGAAAGTGTCTCAATATTCGGTTGGGGTCTCCACCGCTTTCCTTCTTATCTGGCTCATTCACGGCGCGGACGCGCCGTGAATGGATCCCTGTGACGAGCACAGGGATGAGGGAGGGTGAGTGTAGGCTTTTCGCCAATTAAGCAACCTTGGTTGCATAATTGCAGCTGATCATGCACGTTGTGACTGCATGAGGGGCTATGTCTATACTCTCGCGTCCAAGCGAAACGGGACGCTCTATACCGGCGTCACCCGTGATTTGCCTCGCCGCCTCTTTGAACACCAGAACGACCTAACCCCGGGCTTCACTTCCAAATACGGCGTAAAAACGCTTGTCTGCTTCGAGGATTTCGATCTGTTGACGACCGGTATCACGCGGGAAAAGACGATCAAGAAGTGGCCGAGGCAGTGGAAGCTGAACCTCATAGAGCAGATGAACCCGGAGTGGGAGGATATTCCCACTACCTCCACGGGATATAGTGTGCATCGACAGTAAGGCCCACGCCTCCCTCATCCCTGTGCTTGTCACAGGGATCCAGCAGCGCCGTGTCCACGGCGCGGAAGAGTCTTTCACCCCAAGGACTGGGCTGACTGGCCTCTGTGACACGCACAGGAATGAGGCGGGGAGGTGAAGCCTTTGCCGAAGTAGCCGATGAGGCTGCACGCTGCCTGTGCGTACTGTGGCGACGCCGTGTGCACGGCGCGGAAGGTGCTTGAATCCCGCGCGTTTCACCTCAACAATGCGGTAAGAAATTGCTGTGCGTCGCCAGCCATCGTGTTATTTGTCTATACAAACTCCTTTGTTCGAAAGCGGCTGCCATGACCTCTGCCTTCCTCTCCCACCTGCGTTCGGAGCTTGATGGCCTGAAGCAGGCCGGGCTCTACAAGTCCGAGCGCGTCATCACCTCCAAGCAGGCGGGCGAGATCGAAGTCGCGTCCGGCGAAAGGGTCCTGAACTTCTGCGCCAACAACTATCTGGGCCTTGCCGACAACGAGGAACTTGCCGATGCCGGCAAGAAGGCGCTCGACCGTTACGGCTACGGCATGGCCTCGGTGCGTTTCATCTGCGGCACGCAGGAGGAGCACAAGCAGCTCGAGGCGCGCATTTCCTCCTTTCTCCGCATGGAGGACACGATCCTCTATTCCTCCTGCTTCGATGCCAATGGCGGTCTGTTCGAGACGCTGCTCGGCGAGGAAGATGCGATCATCTCAGACGCGCTGAACCACGCCTCGATCATCGACGGCGTCCGGCTCTCCAAGGCGAAGCGATTCCGTTACGCCAACAACGACATGGCGGCGCTGGAGGAGGAGTTGAAGAAGGCCGAGGGCAGCCGCTTCAAGCTGATTGCTACCGACGGCGTCTTCTCCATGGACGGCATCATCGCCAACCTCGAGGGCGTCTGCGACCTGGCGGAGAAATATGGTGCGATGGTCATGGTCGACGACAGCCACGCGGTCGGCTTCGTAGGCAAGCATGGCCGCGGCTCCGCCGAACATTGCGGCGTCGAGGGCCGCGTCGACATCATCACCGGCACCCTCGGCAAGGCGCTGGGCGGTGCCTCGGGGGGCTACACGTCGGCAAAGGCCGAGGTCGTCGACTGGCTGCGCCAGCGCTCGCGACCCTACCTCTTTTCCAATACGCTTGCTCCGGTGATCGCCGCGGCCTCGCTCAAGGTCTTCGAACTGATCGAGAACGGCGATGCGCTTCGCGAGCGGCTCTATGCGAACTCGGCACTCTTCCGGGCCGAGATGTCGAAGCTCGGCTTCCGGCTCGCCGGCGAGGGGCACCCGATCATTCCCGTCATGCTGGGCGATGCGGCGCTGGCGCAGGAAATGGCGGCGCGCATGCTGGAGAAAGGCGTCTACGTCATCGGCTTTTCCTTCCCCGTAGTGCCGAGAGGACAGGCACGCATCCGCACTCAGATGTCGGCGGCGCACAGCGAGAAGGATGTGCGGCGTGCGATTGCGGTGTTCGAGGAAGTGGGCCGCGAGCTGGGCGTGATTTGAGGAGCTAAGCTATGCGAGACGCGGAGGGAGTGAGGATCCTGCAATGACCAACATGATGAAGGCGCTGGTCAAGACGAAGCCCGAGGTTGGGCTGTGGATGGAACGCGTGCCGGTGCCGGAGGTCGGGCCGAACGATGTGCTGATCCGCGTCAAGAAATCGGCGATCTGCGGCACCGACGTCCATATCTGGAACTGGGACCAGTGGGCGCAGAAGACCATTCCCGTCCCGATGGTCGTCGGCCACGAGTTCATGGGCGAAATCGCCGAGGTCGGCTCGGCGGTCACCAAGCACCATGTCGGCGAGCGGGTTTCCGGCGAGGGCCATATCGTCTGCGGCAAGTGCCGCAATTGCCGGGCGGGCAGGGGACATCTCTGCCGCAATACGCTCGGCGTCGGCGTCAACCGGCCGGGCTCCTTCGCCGAGTTCGTCTGCCTGCCGGAATATAATGTCGTGACGATCCCGGACGACGTGCCGGACGAGATCGCCGCGATCTTCGATCCCTTCGGCAATGCGGTGCATACGGCGCTTTCCTTCGATCTCGTCGGTGAGGATGTGCTCGTCACCGGCGCCGGACCGATCGGCATCATGGGCGCGTTGGTCGCCAAGCGCTCAGGCGCCCGAAAGGTGGTGATCACCGACATCAATCCGGTGCGCCTCGATCTCGCCCGCAAGCTTGGGATCGACTACGTCGTCGATGCCTCGAAAGAGAATCTCGCCGATGTGATGCGCTCGATCGGGATGACCGAAGGCTTCGACGTCGGCCTCGAAATGTCGGGCGCTGCACCGGCGTTCCGCGACATGATCGACAAGATGAACAATGGCGGCAAGATCGCCATTCTCGGCATTGCGCCGGCCGGCTTCGAGATCGACTGGAACAAGGTGATCTTCAAGATGCTCAACCTGAAAGGCATCTATGGCCGTGAAATGTTCGAGACCTGGTACAAGATGATCGCCTTCGTCCAGGGCGGGCTCGACCTTTCGCCGGTCATCACCCACCGCATTCGTATCGACGAGTTCCGCGACGGTTTCGAGGCGATGCGCTCTGGCAATTCGGGCAAGGTGGTGATGGATTGGCTGTGATGTGACTGCGGGTTAAATTCCGAAATGGAACGACGCGGCGATCCCGGAAAAAGCCCGCGCCTCTTGTCTTTTAAAAGGGCGCTCCTACATCTTGAGCAACCCTGGTGAACGGCGAGATAGTCCCGTCGATATGCGTTTTTTGCCGATTTGCGCGGTTTTTCACCGGAAAAGCTTGACGGGATGAAAAATTCTGGGAATCACCATTTCAAGCAGAAATGGCGACATGGTACGGCGGATAGGAAATCATGCCAGAGACGATTCAGTGGCAGGACTGTCGAAGCTTGCCCGCTCAGCCGCGATCGCTGTCGTGGTTAATCAGGAATTAAACATCATCCCGTTACGTCAGGGGAAATGAATCGGTGGCGGGTGCGCGGCGCGCCCGAACCCCGAGCGGCATTGGGCACCGGGTGCAGGCCGGTTGCGACAAGGAAAGCGACGAAATAAATGGCAACAAAAGTCAAAGAAAACGAAGAAGCAGACGTTGAACGCGAAGGCACTCCGGACGGTCCGCTTCTCGATCTTTCCGACGACGCTGTCAAGAAGATGATCAAGGCCGCCAAGAAGCGCGGCTATGTGACGATGGACGAATTGAATTCCGTCCTGCCTTCCGAGGAAGTCACCTCCGAGCAGATCGAAGACACGATGGCGATGCTCTCCGACATGGGCATCAACGTCATCGAGGACGAGGAAGCCGAGGAGGCGGCCGGCGGCGACGACGAAGACGCTGGCGACGACGGCGAGAGCGAAGGCGGCGAACTGGCGACGGTCAGCGGGACGGCGCTTGCCACCGGCAAGAAGAAGGAGCCGACAGACCGCACCGACGACCCGGTGCGCATGTATCTGCGCGAGATGGGCTCGGTGGAGCTGCTCTCCCGCGAAGGCGAAATCGCCATCGCCAAGCGCATCGAGGCCGGCCGCGAAACGATGATCGCCGGTCTCTGCGAAAGCCCGCTGACCTTCCAGGCGCTGATCATCTGGCGCGACGAGCTGAATGAGGGCCAGACGCTGCTGCGCGAGATCATTGATCTCGAGACCACCTATTCCGGCCCCGAGGCCAAGGCTGCCCCGCAGTTCCAGAGCCCGGAAAAGATCGAGGCCGACCGCAAGGCGGCCGAGGAGAAGGAAAAGACCCGCAAGTCACGCGTTGCGGCCAATGACGACGACATCACCAATGTCGGCGGCGAGGGCCAGCCGGTCGAGGAAGAGGAAGAGGACGACGACGAGTCGAACCTCTCGCTCGCCGCGATGGAGGCGGAGCTGCGCCCGCAGGTGATGGAGACGCTCGACATCATCGCCGAGACCTACAAGAAGCTCCGTAAGCTGCAGGACCAGCAGGTGGAAGCACGGCTCGCCGCGACCGGCACGCTCTCGCCGGCGCAGGAGCGTCGCTACAAGGAGTTGAAGGACGAACTGATCAAGGCGGTGAAGTCGCTGTCGCTCAACCAGAACCGCATCGATGCGCTGGTCGAGCAACTCTACGACATTTCCAAGCGCCTCATGCAGAACGAGGGCAGGCTGCTGCGCCTTGCCGAATCCTACGGCGTCAAGCGCGACTCCTTCCTCGAGCAATATTCCGGCGCCGAGCTCGATCCGAACTGGATGAAGTCGATCAGCAATCTTGCCGGCAAGGGCTGGAAGGAATTTGCCAGGGCCGAGAACCAGACGATCCGCGACATCCGCCAGGAGATCCAGAATCTCGCGACCGAGACCGGCATTTCGATTGCCGAGTTCCGCCGCATCGTCTCGATGGTCCAGAAGGGCGAGCGCGAGGCGCGGATCGCCAAGAAGGAGATGGTCGAGGCAAACCTGCGCCTGGTGATCTCCATCGCCAAGAAGTACACGAACCGCGGCCTGCAGTTCCTGGACCTCATTCAGGAGGGCAATATTGGCCTGATGAAGGCGGTCGACAAGTTCGAATACCGCCGCGGCTACAAGTTCTCGACCTATGCGACCTGGTGGATCCGGCAGGCGATCACCCGCTCGATCGCCGACCAGGCCCGCACCATCCGCATTCCGGTGCACATGATCGAGACGATCAACAAGATCGTCCGCACTTCGCGCCAGATGCTGCACGAGATCGGCCGCGAGCCGACGCCGGAAGAACTGGCGGAAAAGCTCGCTATGCCGCTCGAGAAGGTGCGCAAGGTCCTGAAGATCGCCAAGGAACCGATCTCGCTCGAAACCCCGGTCGGCGACGAGGAAGATTCGCATCTCGGCGATTTCATCGAGGACAAGAACGCACTGCTACCGATCGACGCTGCCATCCAGGCGAATCTGCGCGAGACGACGACGCGCGTCCTCGCCTCGCTGACCCCGCGCGAGGAACGCGTCTTGCGCATGCGGTTCGGCATCGGCATGAACACCGACCACACGCTCGAGGAAGTCGGCCAGCAGTTCTCGGTCACCCGCGAGCGCATCCGCCAGATCGAGGCGAAGGCCTTGCGCAAGCTCAAGCATCCGAGCCGTTCGCGCAAGCTGCGCTCGTTCCTGGACAGCTGAGCAGAGAACAACGACCTGAACGAACTTGAAAAGCCGGGCCCAGCGTCCGGCTTTTTAGTCTTCGTCAACGCCTGCCATGCCATGGTCTTTTGGGCGCTGAACTTGTTCGGATTTCATCCCGGGATTATACTTCTAAGCTTGCAGCGAAAGGGGGCACTGGTTGCAGTGCGAGAGAAGTAGTTGCACCGCAGGCGTCCGCCCGTGCATTGGAGCGCCGGCACTTGAACCCGGAAAAAGCGCTCTGCCCCTTCTAAATTCGGAGCATCTTTAGGCGCTTTCCGTCGAAGGCGGGATGCTCTGCGGGAGGTGTGAGATGACCACTTACGTCGTGCTCCTCAATTGGACCGATCAGGGTATCAGAAGCGTGCGTGAGTCCCCCAAGCGGCTCGATGCAGCCAGGAAGGTCCTTGAAGAAATGGGTGGATCGTTCAGGGACTTCTATCTCACCATGGGCGAATACGACATGGTGGCAATCTGCGAGGCACCGGACGATGCCGTGGCCGCGCGGTTCTCGCTGACACTCGGCACCTACGGCAATGTGCGCACCCGCACGTTGAAGGCGTTCCCGGAGGCTGCCTATCGCGAACTGATCGGCACGCTCGGCTAGCAAGATTGTAACCGACTGGTTATTGCCGCGGCGCACCTTTCCAGAAGATTTGCGCTGCGCCGCGGATGGTATTGCCGCCTGAAACGCGCGGCGACGCAGAAGTCCTTCAACTTCGCTTCAAAACCGTTCCTTAACATTTACCCTTTATCAATCTCTCGCATATGAGAGGTTCCGCGATGCGTTGCGTTTTTGTCGCCGTCCTCCTGTTGCTGGCCGGCTGCGGAACGGTGCCGAGAGATACCCGGAACGCCTGCGCGGTTTTCGAGCAGCGAGATGGCCTTTTCAACAATTGGCGCCGGGCCGCCTATGCGGCCGAGCGCGAATATGGCGTGCCCGTACCGGTGCTGATGGCGACGATTTACACGGAGTCCGGCTATCGCCACAATGCACGGCCGCCGCGCACCAAGCTCTTCGGCTTCATTCCCTGGACTCGCGTCTCCACGGCTTACGGTTATTCACAAGCTCTCGATGGCACCTGGGCGCGCTACCAGGCCGAAACCGGGCGCTGGATGGCACGCCGGACCGATTTCGCCGACGCCATCCGCTTCATCGCCTGGTACCACAATCAAAGCCACCAGCAGAACGGCATCGCGCTCAACGATCCCTATCGGCTCTACATCGCCTATTACCACGGCCAGGGCGGCTATCAACGCGGCAACTGGAGCGAAACGGCGAAGACGGGCGCCAAGCGCGCCAGCAACGTTGCCGCGCTTTATGCGCGGCAACTGCAGGGCTGCGGCGGCTGAGGGCCGTTCAAGTCTCTTTCGAGGATCAGTCGCCCCGCCGTGAAAAAATTGCCTTCCGCTGTCGGAACCTTTCCGCTCCGGCCGTCCTTTGTCGACTTTCAACGGAGGAGACGGACATGGCCTATGTGGATGGTTTTCTGATTGCGCTGCCGAAGCAAAACGTCGAGGCCTACAAGGATCTGGCCCGCAAGGCCGGCGAGGTCTGGAAGGAGCACGGTGCCCTGAATTACGTCGAATGCCTGGGCGACGACGTGCCCTATGGCGAGCTCACCTCCTTTCCGCGGGCCGTGCAGGCCAAGGAAGACGAGACCGTCGTTTTCTCCTGGGTCGCATACCGGTCGCGCGAGGACCGCGACGCGATCGTCACCAAGGTGATGACCGATCCGCGTCTTCAGGGCGATGAATGGAAATCCATTTTTGACGGCAAGCGGATGATCTATGGCGGCTTCCAGGCCTTCCTGGAACTTTGACCAGCCGCTGGGTGTCGGGCCTGCTCTGCGCAAGCTGATGCTGAGCAGTTCTTTCAATTCGGACGGGCTTCGCAGTACAGTCCTTTGGAGACGGGTGCCGGCGAAGGTGCGGCGCCCGGCCATGCAGGACGACAGCCATGCCGCAGACCGTCATCACCATCACTACCAAGGGGCAGGGGCTCTACGAGTTCACTCGCGAGGCGGCGGATTTCGTGCGGGAGTGCGGGGTCTCGGAGGGGCTTCTTACCGTTTTCGTGCGCCACACCTCCGCCTCGCTCATCATTCAGGAAAACGCCGATCCGGACGTTCGACGCGATCTGCGCGAATTCTTCCATCGTCTGGTGCCCCCGTCGTCGGCGCCTTCGATGGGCTGGATCATCCATACCCAGGAAGGGCCTGACGACATGCCCGCCCATATCAAGGCGGCGTTGACCCAGGTCTCGGTCGGCGTACCGGTCATCGACGGGCGCATGGCGCTCGGCACCTGGCAGGGGATCTATCTCTTCGAGCACCGCGACCGGCCGCATCGCCGCGAAATTATCCTGCATCTCACCAGCTGACCTCAGGAGGAAACGATGACGGACGCCCAGACTATTGCCGGACGTTTCATCGAGGCCGTGAACGACCGGGATTTCGAAGCGCTTGCCGGCCTCCTCGACGACGATGTCGCCTTCGATTCGCTGACCGGACAGCGCACGCTCGGGATCGGACCGCTCAGAACCTGGGTGATGAGCTACCTGCGCCATTTCGACGAGAGCTTCGGCGACGTCGTGCTGATGCGCGATGCCTTCGGGCAGCGGGTGGCGGCGGATACGACCGCGCGCGGCACGTATCGCGAGACAATGGTCGGCTTCCCAGAGGCGTCCGGTCAGAGCTATGCCGTCCCGAGCGTCTTCATCTTCGAGGTCGAGGAGGGTGTCATCACCCGACTCAGCCACTATCGCAACTTGCGCTTGTTCGAACGGGAACTCGGCGGCTGAATGGAGCAGAATGAAACGCTTCGTGTTTCAATGCGTTAGCACTCCCCCTGCACAGCTGGAAGGAACGATTCCGTTCATTCTTCGTTTCCCCTCGAACGGGAAGAGGAAAGCGCGAGCGGTCGTCCGTTCACGTCCCCCGCTGACCACCTGCCGCAAATCCGGCCGAATCGCCTGAGATGCGCGCGGTGGGGTGGGACTCATCCTGAACGCCGCATGAACGAAGGGTTCCGGTGCCGTTCAGCTTGTCCGGTCTAGATTTGGATCATCGATGAGAGAGTGACCGCAACCCTTTCGCTAACGGAGAAATGTCATGAGGAAGTTTCTTGTCAATGCAGCCGTCGCCGCCGTTGTCGGACTGACCGGCCTTGTCGGCACCACCACCACGGCTTCGGCCGATGCGCTGGTCTTCGAATTCGGCCAGGGAGGCGGCGTACAATACCGCGAACGCGACTATGACCGCTGGGACGACCGTCGCGACTGGCGCCGCGACCGCTGGGAACGCCGTGGCCGTTGTGAACCGTGGCTCGCCGTCGACAAGGCACGTGACCGTGGTCTGCGCCGCGCCCATGTAGCCGACGTTTCGCGCCGCCAGGTCGTCGTCCAGGGCCGCCGTCATGGCGATCGCCAGGCGATCATCTTCGCCAATGTCCGCGGCTGCCCGATCATCGGTCGCTGGTAAGGACGGTTTTCCGTCTTGTCTCCCCGGCTGACGGAAAACAGCCCGGCGCCTGGCGCCGGGCTCTTCTTTTTTACGTTCAATGAGAGACCAGCCTGGGTTTTCAGGCTTGATTGTCACCGTTACGGATTGACCGCGAAGGTGACGTTGACCGTGACGCTATAGGCCTGCTCGCCGGTTGCGATCGGCACCTGATCGGCGGCGAATTCCTTGGCCATGCTGCGCATCGGCACCGGCGGCTCTGGGCGGTCCGGCTGTTCCGAAAGCTCGATCAGCCGGCCGAGCGAGACGCCGGCGGCTTCCGCCAGCACTCTTGCCTTGTTGATCGCATCGGCGACTGCGGCCTTGCGGGCCTCGGTGATCACCGTCTCCGGCTTGTCATTGGTAAATTCGATGCCGCCGCCCTGGTTGACGCCGAGCGTCACGGACTTGTCGAGGATTTCGCCGAGCTTCGCCAGATCGCGCACGCGCACGCTGACGCCGTTGACGACCTGGTAGCCGACGAGCTCCGGCGGGCGGGCGCTGCCGTCGCTGTTCTGGGGATAGTTGTATTGCGGCATGATTGAGAAGCCGCTTGTCTGCAGGTCGCGTTCGGCAATGCCGGACTGCTTGAGTGCTGCCAGCACCTCGGCCATCGCCTTGTTGTTGGCGTCGAGCGCCTCGCGAGCGGTCTTGGCATCCTTGACGACGCTCAGCTGTACGATCGCCATGTCGGGCGCCGTCGTCGCCTGTCCTTCGCCCGAAACCTTGATCAGCGCCTGGCGCCCTCTCGGGGCATCAGGGCGCCCCTTGCCCTCTGCCTTGCCGGCACCGTTTTCCTGCGCCGCCGCTGCCGCCGCAAAAGCACCGGCAAAGGCGGCGGCCATCGCCGCGGTATGGACCGAGCGGGCAATGCGTGTGGAAGTCATGGATGTTACTCTCCGGTTGTTATCCGCCAAATCCATGCTTATCGATTGTGTAGGCATTGCGGCAATGGCTTGTCGGCAAAAAGGTTTTCCGCTAGAGCCATTTGCAGCTTCGAACTGCCATTGGTTCGCGGCGGCCGGACGACCCGGCAGGGCCTGTAGCTCAATGGTTAGAGCCGGCGGCTCATAACCGCTTGGTTGGGGGTTCGAGTCCCTCCGGGCCCACCACTTAGCTCTAGCCCATCACCCTCGCCACAGCGCGAACCTCGCGGCGGAATTCCGAGGGCGGCATGCCGGCGATCTGGCGGAAGGCCTTGTTGAAGGCGCTTACCGAGCCGAAGCCGCTGTCCATCGCCACCTGCAGGATGCTGTCGGCACCGTTCATCAGCATGGCTTGCGCCCGCGAAAGGCGCAGCAGCGTCAGATATTTGATCAGCGTCATGCCCGTCGACTTGCGAAACAGGTTCATGGCGTATTTCGGGTGCAATCCGGCTGCCGCGGCGATGTCGACCGCGTCGATCTCCTCGAGAAAATTGGCGGCGATGAAATCGCACATGCGCACGACGCCGGGCGAGGGCGGGGCCGAGGCGGTTTCGGTCTGGCGTTCCTTGCCGGGTGCAACGATCGTGTAGGGTTCCATGAACATTCGCTCGACGCGCAGCAGCAGTTCTTCGACGGCGTGCTGGGCCTTCACCTCGTCGCCGGAATTTGCCCAGTTGCGCCAGCGCGGAAAGTTCCGGTCGTCCGCGCCGTCCGTCTCTGAGGTCAGCATCGTGGCCCCGCCCATGAGCATGGCCGAGATTTCCGGCGGCAGCCGCATGCGGAAAAAGTGCACGAGCGGCAGATGCGCGCCGGCATAGATGGAATCGTCGGAGGATTCGTCCATCCGGTGCGGCTGCCCGCCCCAGAAGAGGCACATCTGTCCGGGGCCGAGCCTCAGGTCATGGCCAGCCATGCGATAATGCACCGAGCCCCGCATCAAATAGTTTACCTCGACCTGCGCATGCCAGTGGGCGCGCAGCATGATCGGGGGGTGGGCGTGGAAGAAATGCAGCCGGGTCGGCATGCCCTCGATGCCGCAGGCACCGGGCCGGTAGACCGCTCGCTCGACAATCTTACTATCCGCCAAATCCGCATTCCCTTCGTACGAGACAGGTATCCGCGGGGCGTTAATGTGCCCTTGTTTGCTGAGGACTGCACTTGAAAAGGGAGGTTTTCAAGGTGTTTCAAGCATTTCAGGGCTCTGGCATTTACCTCGGTTCCATCGATCTTCCATCCGTATGGCTGTCCTGCACAATCGCCTGCGGCAAGCGCCTGATCCTCCGCCAGACACCCGCGTCCCGTTTGATGCCGAAGGCAAGCGACGGCGCTGATCAACCCATCACCCTCCAAAAGGCTGACCAAAAGGAAGTTCCATGCGCCCAGAACAGCTGATCCGTTGGGGTATCATCGGCCCCGGCACCATCGCGCGGACATTCGCCGCGGGGATTGCCCGGTCCAGGACGGGCCACCTTGTGGCTATCGGCAGCCGCGATCCGGACAGGCCTGGCCTCGCTGACGGCTTTCCCGGGGCGCGCATTGTCGAGGGTTACGAAATGCTGCTTAAGGATCCGGAGATCGACGCGGTCTATATCGCCACGCCGCATCCCGGCCATGCAGAATGGGCGATCAAGGCGGTGCGCGCCGGCAAGCATGTGCTGGTCGAAAAGCCGATGGCGCTTTCCGCCTTCGAGGCGCAGTCGATCTTCCACGAGGCGAAAAAGGCCGGCGTTTTCGCCGGCGAAGCCTATATGTACCGGTTCCATCCGCAGACGGCCCGGCTGGTCGAACTCGTGCGGGAGGGCGCGATCGGCGACGTGCGGATCATCCGCTCGAGTTTCGGCTTCGACATGGGCGGCTATCGCCCGGAGCACCGCCTCTTTGCCAATGATCTCGCCGGCGGCGGCATTCTCGATGTCGGCGGCTACCCGGTCTCTATGGTTTGCATGCTCGCCGGTGCCGCAGAGGAAAAGACCTTCCTCGAACCGCAGACGGTATCCGGTGCGGCGCGTCTGGGGCCATCCGGGGTCGACGAGTGGGCCTCGGCGGTCCTCAAGTTCCCGAACGACATTGTCGCGGAAGTGTCCTGCTCGATCATGGCACAGCAGGACAACGTGTTGCGCATCATCGGTTCGAAAGGCCGCATCGAGGTGAAGGACTTCTGGTTCGCCTCCGGCACCGAGGGCGGGATAGGGCGCATCGAGATCATCAGGGGCGACGGACAGCGGACGATCGAGGTCGAGGAGAAGCGCCATCTCTATTCGTTCGAGGTCGATGCGGTGGGCGAGGCGATCCGTGCCGGCCGCGCCGAGTTCTCTTTCCCCGGTATGAGCGCCGAAGATACCCGCGCCAATCTACGCGTTCTCGATCGCTGGCGCGCATCCGTCGGCCTCGAATATGCGATCGAGACGGCCGCCAAACGGACCACCAATCTCGCAGGTGCGGCCGTCGTCGCCGGGAGCAATGTGCCCAAACGGCAGATTCCGGGCGTCGCCAAGCCGGCCTCAAATGTTGCGCTGGGTTTCGAGTTTTTTCCGAGTTTCGCCTCCGCCTCGCTGACGCTCGACGCTTTCTACGAGGCCGGAGGAAACGTCTTTGACACTGCATTCGTCTACCGTGCCGGCAAGACCGAGAGCATTTTCGGCGACTGGCACACGAGCCGAAAGGTCGATCGTGAGGACATCATCCTGATCGGCAAGGGCGCCCATTCGCCGCTCTGCTATCCCGACGTGATTGCCAAGCAATTGGATCAGTCGCTGGAGCGGCTGAGGATCGACTATGTCGATGTCTATTTCATGCATCGCGACAATCCGGATGTCCCGGTCGGCGAATTCGTCGATGCCATGGATGCCGAGGTCCGGCGGGGCCGTATCCGGGGTATCTTCGGCGGATCAAACTGGACGCGCGAGCGCATGGAGGAGGCGATCGCCTATGCCGAGAGAAACGGCAAGGCGGCCCCGGCCGCGCTTTCCAACAATTTCTCGCTGGCGGAGATGCTCGATCCCATCTGGCCCGGCTGTGTCGCGGCGTCCGACGACGGCTGGAAAGACTGGCTGGCGAAGCGGCAGATTCCGAATTTTGCCTGGTCGAGCCAGGGGAGGGGGTTTTTCACCGACAGGGCCGGGCGCGACAAGCGGGAGGACGAGGAAATCGTCCGGGTCTGGTATTCCGAGCGCAATTTCCAACGCCGCGACCGGGCAATCGAACTCGCGAGGAAGCACGGCTGCAGCCCGATCCACATCGCGCTTGCCTATGTCATTGCCCAGCCGTTTCCCGTCATCCCGCTGATCGGCCCGCGGACCGTGGCGGAACTGGATGATAGTCTCTCGGCCCTGCAGATCACGCTTGCTCCGGAAGAGTTGCGTTGGCTGGAAGGCTGATCGCCGGGGTTTCGGGACCCGTCGGTGATCTAGAGGATGCTTATCCGGGGTTGTGTGGTTCAATACAGCCTGCAGACTAAAGTTATGGTTAACCAACAGTGGATAGGGTGACGATATTCTCTTTCTAGGAATATCGTCATGAAACAAACCCTGTTCGCAACGACTGCGATCTTGATTTCAGCAATGAGTGCTGAAGCTGCCGACATGGATGGGCCGCTGGTTGGCGATTTTGCCGACAGTGGCGCGTCCTATGAAGAAGCCTCGCCTGCTGTAGCAAGTCCCGTGGTTGGCTATGTCGAGGGCGAGCTTCATGCCGGAAAGACGTCGGACTCCGATCTGGACAGCAAGGGCTGGGCTCTGCGCGGCGCAGTCAATTTCGACGCCGGCTCCGGCCTCAACCTCCAGGCTGACGGCGGGTATGGCCAGACGGATATCGATGACGCCGATTATGACAACGCCTATGGCGCAGCGCACGTCTATTATCGCCCAACCCAGGATTATGCATTGGGCGCATTCTTTCAAAGCTCGCGGCTCGGAACTGGTTTTGCGTCGGGGCTGGCGGGAGGAAGCGACGATGTCACCGACAATTCCGGTGGCATCGAAGCTGCCTATTTCGACGCCGTGGGCACGGCCTATACTCAACTGGGCTACGGCAAGTCCGACATCGTCGGCCTCGATGCCGACCACTATTTCGGAAAGATCGGCGCTCGACTCTATCTTACCGACAACATGCGGATCGACGGCGAACTCGGGCTGCACAACTTCGACTTCGACGTCGCCGATGCGAAGCTCGATCTGACGACGGCCTCGATCATCGGCAATTACCGTCCGGAGGCCATGCCCTTCACGGTGTTCGCCGGATACCGCTACGACCGCGCGAGCCTCGAAAGCGGCGGCATCGATTTCGAACCGGAAAATAGCCACACGCTGACAACGGGATTGCGCTACAACTTCGGCTCTTCGACGCTCAAGCAGGAAGAGCGTAGCGGTCCGGCCTGGACCACTACCACCCTGCTGCCTTGATCCGCTGACCTCGCCCTCCAGGATCGAGTTCAAGAACGCAGTGACGTTCCGGGACGGCACGTCACTGCGGCGCGCGGGCTTTACTTCTCCGCCGACAATATTCTTGTGAAAAATCCGAGACTAGGGCACAATTTGTAAACGCATCTGAAGTGCGGCGCTACCCCAAATCTGGCCATCTCGCGCCGAGTGACAGTTCGCGTGTGAGGGGTCGGCGTCGATGGATCAGGGCTTCTTTCTTCTGTTCGCCACTGTAGCTGTGATCACCGCCCTGATTGTGGTGCTGGCCCGCAATCCGGTTCACAGCGCCCTGGCCCTGATGGCCTGTTTCCTGCAGATTTCGGCCGTCTTCGTGCTGCTCGAGGCACCCTTGCTCGCGGTCGTCCAGATCTTCGTCTATGTCGGCGCGATCATGGTGCTGTTCCTCTTCGTGATCATGATGATCGATGTGCGCGAGGCGGTGTTGCAGCGGTTCGTGCCGGGTGGAAACCTGCCGGCCCTGGCGCTGCTCGTGCTGCTCGGGGCCGAGATGCTCGTGCTGGTGCTGTCGAGCGACCGCTTTTCGGCCACGGAACCCGCCGCCATGGCGGAGGGCGACCAGATCCGAGCACTCAGCACGACCCTGTTTGCCGATTATCTCCTGCCGTTTGAAGCCGCCTCCGTCATCCTGCTGGCGGCGCTCGTGGGCGCGATCGTGCTGGCACGGAAGGAGTCGGGGTGATGGTTCCGCTCTGGTGGCACATTTCGCTCGGCGTGATCCTCTTCGTGATCGGGGCGGCGGGTGTGCTCCTGAGGCGCAATATCCTCGTCGTGCTGATGTCGCTGGAGCTGCTGCTCAACTCGGTCAATATCAACTTCATCGCTTTCGGGCGTTACTATGCCGATTTCCGCGGCCAGATCTTCGCGATCTTCGTCATCGCGATCACCGCCGCGGAGGTTGCCGTCGCCCTCGGTATCCTGGTTGCCCTCGTGCGGAACAAGTCGACCCTCAAGGTCGACGACGTCACCGTGATGAAAGGATAGCCGCTTGGATCCGGTGATCTCCATCCGGCCCCTGCTTGCCGTCGCCGTCGCGGGCCTGGCGGCTCTGGCAGTTCTCTTTCTCCACAAGCGTGAAAATGTCCGCGATCTCGTCTCGCCGCTCGCCGCGGTCGTCATGTTCGCGATCGTCGCTTCAATGGCGCCGACGGTGCTTTCGGGCGGCACGGTCGAGTTGCGGCTGTTCGAGATCCTGCCCGGGATCGACTTCGCGTTCCGGGTCGATGCGCTCGGCATGGTGTTTGCCACCGTCTCGTCGCTCTTATGGATCGTGGCGGCGATCTATTCCATCGGCTATATGCGGCATTTGCACGAGCACGCGCAGACCCGCTTCTTCGCCTGCTTCGCCACCAGCCTCGCGGCCGCCGTCGGCGGCGCCTTCGCCGCCAATCTGTTCACTCTGGTGATCTTCTACGAGGTGCTGAGCCTCGTCACCTATCCGCTCGTCTACCACCACGAAGACGAAGCGGGCTGGGCGGGCAGCCGCAAGTATCTCGTCTATCTGATGGGCGCCTCGAAGAGCGTGCTGCTGGCGGCGCTGGCGCTCACCTATCACATCTCCGGGTCGCTCGACTTCGCGCCCGGGGGACTGTTGGCGAAGGCCGATGCCTCGGCGGCGCTGCTGACGGTCGTCTATTTCTGCTATCTGTTCGGCTTCGCCAAGGCGGCCGTGATGCCGATGCATGCCTGGCTGCCTGCCGCAATGGTGGCGCCGACCCCGGTCAGCGCGCTCCTGCATGCGGTGGCCGTCGTCAAGATGGGCGTGTTCTGCGTGCTCAGGATAGTGTTCCACGTCTTCGGCACGGGGCTGATGGGCGGCTTGGGTCTCGGCATCGCGACCGCCTACCTGGTCTCCTTCACGATCCTGATGGCGTCGATCTATGCGCTCACGCGCGACGATCTAAAGGCGCGGCTCGCCTATTCGACGGTCAGCCAGCTCTCCTACGTGGTGCTGGGCGCGGTTCTGCTCTCGCCGGTCGCGATGGTCGGCGGGATCATCCACATCGCTGCGCACGCCTTCTCCAAGATCACCCTCTTTTTCTGCGCCGGGTCGATCTATTGCGCTTCGGGAAAACGCAACATCAGCGACATGGCCGGTATCGGCCGGAGGCTGCCCTGGACGATGGGAGCGTTCTTCGTCGCCTCGCTCAGCATGATCGGCGTGCCCCCGACCGCGGGCTTCGTCAGCAAATGGTACCTGACGCTCGGTTCCGTCCAGGCGGGGGAGATCGCGTTTCTGATCGTGCTTCTGGCAAGCTCGGTGCTGAACGCCGCCTATTTCCTGCCGGTCAGCTATGTCGCCTTTTTTGGCGGAGAGGGGCCCGAGGGGCTATCGAAGGTCCGTGAAATTCCGCTGGTGACTGTCCCTCTGGTTGCGACGGCGGTCCTGTCGGTGCTGATGGGCATCTTCCCCGGCTATTTCCTCGCCCTGGCGGAAGGAGTGGTTCGATGATCAAGAGCATCGTCGATTTCTTTGGCGATGAAGCCTATGCGCGGTACCGGCACCGGCTGTTCTATCTGGTGCTCGCGCTGATCGTCGTCGCCGACTTCGTGGTCCCGCGCGACCATGTCGAATATCTGTGGGAGCGGCTGCCTGGCTGGTCGGCCGTCTACGGCTTCGTCTCCTGCGTGCTGCTGATTTTCGTTTCCAAGTTCCTCGGCCATCAGGGCGGGCTCATGCGGCGCGAGGACTATTATGATTGAGTTCGTCCATCCCGCTCTGCTGTTCATTCTCGGTGCCGTGCCGATCCCTTTCCTTCCGCGATCGATCCGCAACGCCTATCTGTTGCTGATCCCGGTGCTGGCGATCTTCGCCGTGCTCGCTCTCCAGCCGGGAAGCTATGGCGCGGCGCAGTTTCTCGGCCAGGAGATCCTGATCGCCAAGGTCGACAAGCTGAGCATCGTCTTTGCCACGGTCTTCACCATCATGGCGCTGATCGGCATGGTCTATGCGCTGCACCTGACCGAGGCCGGCCAGCATGTGGCGGCCTTCGTCTATGTCGGCAGCGCGCTCGGCGTGGTGTTCGCCGGCGACTACCTGACGCTCTATCTCTTCTGGGAGGGCATGGCCTTTGCCTCCGCTTACCTGGTTTTCGCTCAGGGAGGCGAGAAGGCGATCCGCGCCGCGTTCCGCTACCTGATGGTCCATGTCACCGGCGGCGTCGTGCTGCTCGGCGGCGTCGTCCTCCACGCGCTTGCCAGCGGATCGCTGCTTTTCGGCCCGATCGCGGGCAATATCGGTGCCGGCGCCTATCTGATCCTTGCCGGCTTCCTGCTCAATGCGGCCGTGCCGCCGCTCAATGCGTGGCTCACCGACGCCTATCCGGAGGCGACGGTTACCGGGGCGGTTTTCATGAGCGCCTTTACCACCAAGACTGCCGTCTATGTGCTGGCGCGGGCCTTTCCGGGGACCGAACTCCTGGTCTGGCTCGGCACGGCGATGGCGCTCTACGGGGTCGTCTATGCCGTGCTGGAAAACGACTGCCGGCGCCTGCTCGCCTATCATATCGTCAGCCAGGTGGGCTACATGGTGGCCGGCGTTGGCATCGGCACCGAGGTGGCCGTGAACGGTGCGACCAGCCATGCCTTCGCGCATATCCTCTATAAGGCGCTGCTGTTCATGGGGGCAGGGGCGGTGATCTACGTCACCGGACGGCGCAAGCTCACCGAACTCGGCGGTCTCTACCGGACCATGCCGTTGACGGTGGCGCTCTACATGATCGGCGCCTTCGCGATCTCGGCCTTTCCGTTCTTCTCGGGCTTCGTCACCAAGTCGATGGTGGTGGCCGCCGCCGGAGAGGATCACCGTGCGCTGGTGATGCTGGCGCTGACGATGGCCTCGTCGGGGACGTTCCTGCATACCGGGCTCAAGCTGCCCTACTACATGTTCTTCGGCACCGACCGCGGCCTTCAGGCGCGGGAGCCGCCCGGCAACATGCTGGTGGCGATGGCCATGGCGGCGACGCTCTGCGTTGCGATCGGGGTTTTCCCAGGGCCACTCTACGCGCTTCTTCCTTATCAGGTTGCCTTCGAACCCTATACCGGCGCTCACATCACCGAGAGCCTCGGCGTGTTGATGTTCACCGCCCTGGGCTTTGTGCTGTTCCTCAGGGCGCTCGACCCGGAGAACACGATCAGCATCGACACCGACTGGTTCTACCGCAAGGGGGCGCGGGCCTTCATGTGGTTCGCCGAGCGGCCGCTGGCCCGCTACGAGAAGGCGGTCAGCGACGTCTCCGAGACGGCGGCGCTGCCCTTGCTGCACGGGACGGCACGGACCGGGCTTCGGATCGACATCCACGGCGTGGATGCCATCGTCAATGGCGTGGCGCATGCGATCCTTGACGGCGGCGGGGTGTTGCGGCGGCTGCAGACCGGCGTCGTGACGCATTATGCGCTGGCGATGATTGCCGGTCTGATCGCGGCCATTGCCGTCTTCGCCGTCGTGTGGCGATAGGGGGTGCGATGACATTCCCGCTGCTCAGCCTTATCGTCTTCCTGCCCGCTGCCGGGGCAGCGGTGTTGATGTGCCTGCGCAACGACGACGCGGTGCGCTGGACGGCGCTCGGTTTCACGGTGGCCGACCTCGCGCTCGCGGTGGCGATGCTGGCCGCTTTCGACACCACGACCCACGAGATGCAGTTCACCGAGAGGCACCCCTGGGTGCCGGCAATCGGGATCACCTATGCGCTCGGCGTCGACGGCATCAGCGCTCTCTTCGTGTTCCTGACGGCGCTACTCGGCTGGATCTGCGTCCTCGCCTCGTGGGTGGCGATCGACCGCAAGGTCAAGGAGTTCATGGTCGCCCTGCTTTCGATGCAGACGCTGATGCTGGGAGTGTTCTCGGCGCTCGACCTGTTCCTGTTCTACGTCTGCTGGGAGGCGATGCTGATCCCGATGTATCTGATCATCGGCGTCTGGGGGGGCGACGGCCGGGTCTATGCGGCGTTCAAGTTCTTCCTCTACACGCTGGCCGGCAGCCTGCTGTTCCTGATTGGCGTCATCGTGCTTTATTTCCACGGCGGCCGGACCTTCGATATTCTTGCTTTGAGCGCGCAGGATCTGCCGTTCGATGTCCAGGCCTGGCTGTTCTTCGCCTTCCTGATCGCCTTCGCGGTAAAAGTACCGATGGTTCCGGTCCACACCTGGCTGCCGGACGCGCATGTTCAGGCGCCGACGGCGGGCAGCATCATTCTCGCCGGCGTACTTCTGAAGATGGGCGCCTACGGCTTCCTGCGCTTCTCGCTGCCGATGCTGCCGGAGGCATCGGTCTATTATTCGACGCTGATGCTGGCCCTTTCGGCGCTCGCCATCGTCTATGGCGGTCTGCTTGCGCTCGCGCAGGACGATCTGAAGAAGCTGGTCGCCTATTCCAGCATCAGCCACATGGGCTTTGTAACGATGGGGATTTTCGCCCTCAATCTGCGCGGGCTCGAAGGCGGCATCCTGCAGATGTTCAATCATGGCGTGACGACGGGCGCGCTGTTCCTGTTCGTCGGCGTGATCTACGAACGGACCCATACGCGCAGCATCGCCAATTATGGCGGGCTGATGAAGGTTGCGCCAGTCTATACCGGATTTCTTGCGCTGTTCACCCTCTCGTCGATGGCGCTGCCGGGCACCAATTCGTTCGTCGGCGAGCTGCTGGTGCTGTCGGGCGGCTTTGCCGCCAACATGGCCGTCGGCACAGCCGCCGTTCTGGGGGCATTGCTGAGCGCCGCCTATCTGCTTGGAATGTATCGCAAGGTCGCACTCGGTCCGGCGAGCGTCGGTGCCCGGTATCAGATCCGCGACGTGAACGGCCGCGAGATCGCGGCGATACTGCCGCTGGCGGTTTTCGTGCTCTGGGTCGGGCTTTATCCGAAACCCTTCCTCAACGTCATCGACGCCTCGGTGAAGCATCTGCTGACCGAGGTGCACGGCCAGGAGATCGGACAATGACCGCCGCCGTGCTTTTCCAATGGATGCTGGCAAGCCTGCCGGAAATCATCGTGATCACCGGCGCTTGCATCCTGTTGATCCTGGGGCAGTTGGTACGGCGGGAACAGCTGCTCTTCTGGGCCTCCGTCGCGGTCGTACTGATCGCCGCTCTCGCGACGTTTCTGCTGGCGGGCGAGGTGCGGCCGGCCTATTCGGGCATGTTCGTTGCCGATCGCTTCGCGGTCTTCTTCAAGTTTGTCTTCTATCTGGCCACGGTCCTGACGTGCCTGCTTTCGCGGAAATATGCCGATATCGAAGGGATCGGCAGCAGCGAATACTATGTCATGCTGCTCTTCGCGCTGTCGGGCATGATGATCATGGCCTCGGCGACCGATCTCCTGTCGATTTATGTGGGCCTCGAACTGATGGTGCTCTGCACCTATGTGCTGACCGGCTTCCTCCGGCATGAGCGGCGGTCGAACGAGGCGGCGCTGAAATATGTGATCCTCGGCGCCGTTTCGACCGGCATTTTCCTTTATGGCGTTTCGCTTGTCTATGGGCTCACTGGGACGACGCAGCTGGATGCCATGGCCGCTGCGGTGAGCGGCGATCCGCTCGATCCGGGCTTGCTGCTGGCGGTGGTTTTCATCGTCGCGGGGCTGGTCTTCAAGGTCGGCGCGGTGCCGTTCCATATGTGGGTGCCGGACGTCTATGAAGGCGCGCCGACGACGGTCACCGCCTTCATGTCGGTGGGGCCGAAGGCGGCGGGGTTCGCGGTGATCCTTCGGGTGTTCCTCAATCCGCTGGTCGCAGCCTCGGACGTCTGGATCATAGTCGCGGTCATTGCGGTGGTGACGGCGGCGCTCGGCAGCTTTGTGGCGCTGGTGCAGGACAATTTCAAGCGGCTGCTCGCCTATTCGAGTATCGCCCATGCGGGGTTCGCCACGTTCGGCGTGGTGGCCGGCGGGGTGGACGGGGTCGCCAGCGTGATGCTCTATCTGCTGATCTACGCCTTCATGAATCTCGGCATTTTTGGCGCCGTTATCATGATGCGGAGCGGTGATTTTTCCGGCGAGGTCATCGAAGACTATGCCGGCTTCGCCAAGGCGCACCCGGGGCTGGCGCTTCTCATGCTCATCTATCTGTTTTCGCTTGCTGGCATCCCGCCGACTGCCGGGTTTTTCGCCAAGTTCTACGTGCTCACCGCGCTCGTCGAGCGCGGTTTCGTCTTCCTGGCGGTGGTCGCGGTGCTGTTGAGTGCCGTCGCCGCCTATTTTTACATCCGCATCGTCATGGTGATCTACATGCGCGAGCCGGAGCGGGCCTTCGAACCGGCACTGACGCCCTTTGTCCGCGCCACGCTCGCCTGCACCGCCGCCGGCACCATCGGCATCGGCCTTTTTCCGGAGTGGTTCCTGAGGCTTGCCCAACACTCGGCTTTTGGCGGCTGATGGATTGGATTTGCAATGGTCCGTTCGACGGAATAGACTGCAAGTTCAAGAAAGAATTGCTCAAATTCGCTTCCAGGGCGAGCGCTTTTTTGACCCGGCATGGGGTCGGCCCTGACGAAAGCCCTCGATGAACGGGGCATGCGAGATGACTGCGATCGAATTCCTGCCGGTTCTTGTGATGATCGCCGGAGTTGTTCTGGTGGTCGGGGCGACTTTGTTTGTCTCATCGCTGCTGCGTCCCTCCAATCCCTATCCCGAAAAGAACATGCCCTATGAGTGCGGCATGGACCCGGCCGGCGAGGCCGCCGGGGGCCGCTTCCGGGTGCAGTTCTATATTCTCGCGATCCTGCTGGTCGTCTTTGACGTCGAGACGATGTTCCTGTTTCCCTGGGCCGTCGTGCTGAAGGAGATCGGCCTGATTGGCTTTGTCGAGATGTTCGTCTTCATCGTTCTGCTTCTCGTGGGCTTCGCCTACGCCTGGTTGAAGGGGGCGCTCGAATGGGAGGCTTGAACAACGCATTCCGCGACAGCGTGCTCTTCACCACGGCCGACAGCGTCATCAGCTGGAGCCGCCGGTCGGCGCTGTGGCCCGAGACTTTCGGTATCGCCTGCTGCGCCATCGAGATGATCTCGGCAGGCTGCGCCCGCTATGATCTCGACCGGTTCGGGGTGGTGTTCCGGCCGTCGCCCCGGCAGTCCGACGTGATGATCATCGCTGGTACCGTGACGCGGAAGTTTGCGCCCGTGGTGCGCCGGCTCTATGACCAGATGCCGGAGCCCCGCTGGGTAATCGCCATGGGCACCTGCGCCATTTCCGGCGGGGTCTACAACACCTATGCGGTGGTGCAGGGGGCGGAAACTTTCGTGCCGGTGGACGTTCACGTGCCGGGCTGTCCGCCACGGCCTGAGGCGCTGATGCACGGTTTCCTGCTGCTTCAGGAGAAGATCAAGAAGACCAGGGCGCTCGCCGGGACGCCATTGGACCGGATCGCCGCATCATGAGCGTAACGACGTCCGTTATCAGCACCCTTATCGCGGAACGTTTCGGAGAGGCCATCGAGGACCTTGGCTTCTCGCTTGGGGTTCACGCTTTTGCTGCTCCGCCAGACAGGATCGTCGAGCTTTGCCGGTTGCTGAAGGAGCACCCGGAACTGCGCTTCGATTTCCTGTCAGACGTCTGCGGTGTCGACCACTATCCCGAGCAGCCGCGCTACGAGGCCGTCTATCACCTCTATTCGCTGCCGAACAAATGGCGCGTCCGGATCAAATGCCGCCTCGGCGATCCGCCGCGGGTGCCCTCGGTGACGGGCGTCTGGCGCACGGCCAACTGGCATGAGCGCGAGGCCTGGGACATGTACGGGATCACGTTCGAGGGACATCCCGACTTGCGCCGCATCTATATGTGGGAAGGCTTCGAGGGCTTCCCACAGCGCAAGGACTTTCCACTTCGAGGCTACAGGGACGAACTGAACCCGTTCGGCGCCGAAGGGCCGGCGCCAAACCAGCCGGACCTTGCCACCAGGGACATTCCATCGGGGGGCCGTACGACACCGGGAACGTGAGATGACCGAAGTCACTGAGCTCATGAGGCCTGAGGGCGAAGCGCTCGACACCAAGGAGGTGCTTCTCAATCTCGGCCCGCAGCATCCGAGCACTCACGGGGTGCTGCGGCTCGTGCTCGAGCTCGACGGCGAATATGTCGCCCGCGTCGATCCGCATATCGGCTATCTGCACCGCGGCACCGAGAAACTCGCCGAGAGCTTCACCTACACGCAGATCTTTCCGCTCACCGACCGGCTCGACTATGTCTGTCCGCCCTCGAACAACCTCGCCTTCGCGCTGGCAGTCGAGAAGCTGCTGGGCATCGAAGCGCCGATCCGCGCGCAATATATCCGCGTGCTGATGGCCGAGCTGGCGCGGATCTCCGGCCATCTGCTGATCACCGGCGCGCTGCCGATGGATCTCGGTGCCATGACCGCGCTGCTTTACGCCATGCGCGAGCGCGAAATGATCATGGACCTCCTGGAAATGGTCACCGGCGCGCGCATGCACACTTCCTTTTGCCGGGTGGGCGGCGTGCGCGAGGACCTGCCGGACGGCTTCCTCCCCAAGGTCCGGGAGTTCTGCGACATCTTCCCGCACCGGATCCGCGACTACGAACGGCTGATCGAGGACAATCGGGTGTTCCTGAAGCGGACCCAAGGCGTCGGTATAATATTGCCCGAGGACGGCATCGACCTCGGCTTGAGCGGTCCCAACTTGCGCGCGTCCGGCGTCGACTGGGACATTCGCCGCGACGAACCTTACGAGATCTACGACCGGCTCGATTTCAACGTCATTACCCGCGACGAGGGCGACTGCTATGCGCGCTGGCAGTGCCGGGTCGAGGAAATGCGGGAGAGCGTGCGGATCATCGAGCAATGTCTCGACCAGATGCCGGACGGGCCGTTCCAGGTCGACATGCCGACGATCGCCTTTCCCATGGACAAGGATCGCGTGCACTGTTCGATGGAGGCGCTGATCCAGCATTTCGACCTGTCGGCCTACGGCTTCAAGGTGCCGAAGGGCGAGGTCTATTCGGCGATCGAGGCGCCAAAGGGCGAGCTCGGCTTCTACATCGTCAGCGACGGGTCGGAAAAGCCGTTCCGCATGAAGGTGCGGGCACCGTCCTTCGTCAACCTCCAGGCGCTCTTCGGGGTCAGCAACGCCCGCTATCTGGCGGACATGATCGCCGTGCTCGGCAGCCTCGACCCCGTGATGGCGGAGGTGGACAAGTAGCAGGAGTTTGAACCCGATGAGCATGCGCGAAAAGATCGAGGAAGCGGCGGCGCGGTATCCCGACCAGCGCTCGGCAATCATGCCCGCACTGCTCATCGCGCAGCAGGAACATGGCCATCTGCCTGGTCCGATACTGGAGGAAATCGCCGACATACTCGGCGTCGAGCGGATCTGGGTCTACGAGTTGGCGACCTTTTACACGCTCTTCCATACGGAGCCCATCGGAGCCTTCCACCTGCAGCTCTGCGACAATGTCTCCTGCATGCTCTGCGGATCCGAGGCGCTTTTGAAGCATCTGGAAGCGGTGCTGGCGATCAAGACGGGCGAGACCTCTCCGGACCGCGTGTTCACGCTTTCGACCGTCGAGTGCCTCGGTGCCTGCGAGATGGCTCCGGTAATGCAGGTCGGCGACGACTATTACGGCGACCTCGATATCGGCCGGATCGATAAGCTTCTCGCCAGGCTGCGGGCCGAGGCGGGGCAAGTGATAGGCGGCGCCGATACCGCCGCCGCGGCACCGCCGGGAGAATAGAGTCATGTTCGAACCGGTTCTCCTCAAGAATATCGATGCGCCGGATGGCCATCTGCTCGCTACCTACGAGGCCGGCGGCGGCTACCAGGCTCTAGCCAAGGTGCTGCGTGAGCACACGCCCGACGAGGTCATCGAGCTCGTCAAACAGTCCAATCTGCGCGGTCGCGGCGGCGCCGGATTCCCGACGGGGATGAAGTGGGGGTTCGTGCCGAAGCGGGCCGACAAGCCGAAATATCTCTGCTGCAATGCCGACGAGGGCGAGCCGGGAACCTTCAAGGACCGGATCATCATGGAACGCGACCCGCATCAACTCGTCGAGGGGCTGGCGGTCAGCGCCTATGCGATCGGGGCGGAAACCGCCTATGTCTACGTCCGCGGCGAATATGTGAAGGCCATTCGTCGCCTGGAACAGGCGATCGCCGAGGCGCGGGAAAAGGGCTATCTCGGAGAGGGAGTCCTCGGATCGGATTTCAATTTCACGATCCACATTCACTGCGGCGCCGGCGCCTATATCTGCGGCGAGGAAACCGCGATGCTCGAATCGCTCGAGGGCAGGCGGGCGCAACCGAGATTGAAGCCGCCCTTTCCGGCAGTTGCCGGGCTCTACGCCAGCCCTACGGTGATCAACAACGTCGAAACGCTCGCCTGCGTGCCGCATATCGTGATGCGGGGGCCTCACTGGTTCCGGAGTATCGGCCCGGACAAGAGCCCCGGTCCGAAGCTCTACTGTATCAGCGGTCATGTGAAGAAACCCGGGCTCTACGAGCTGCCGATGGGCATACCGTTGCGCGAACTGGTCGAGGACCACGCAGGCGGACCGCTGCCGGGGCGCCGGATCAAGGCGGTGATCCCGGGCGGGGTCTCGGCCCCGGTTATCCCTCGGGAAGGTCTGGATGTCGGCATGGATTTCGACTCGCTGGCGGCCGCCGGCTCGATGCTCGGTTCGGCTGGGGTGATCGTGATCGACGACTCGACCTGCATGGTCAAGGTCGCCACCCGCATCATCGAATTCTTCCATCACGAATCCTGCGGCAAGTGCACGCCATGCCGCGAAGGATTGAATTGGGTCGTCAAGGTGCTGCGCCGGATCGAGGCGGGGGAGGGCGCCCCCGGCGATCTCGAGCAGTTGGACAAGCTCTGCAAGGGCATATTCGGCAACACCTTTTGTGCCTTGGGCGACGGCGCGGCGATGGGCCTGCGGGCGGCACTCGCGCATTTCCGCGATGAGTTCGTCGCCCATATCGAAGAGCGGCGGTGCCCGTTTCACTGAAGGCGGGCCGGGAGGGAATATGGTTAGGATCACGATCGATGGGCAAATGCTGGATGTGGAGCCCGGTTCCACAATACTGCAGGCCGCCCAGCGTCTGGGCACCGAAATCCCGACATTCTGCTATCTGAAGCGACTGCCGCCGCTCGCGTCATGCCGCATGTGTCTGGTGGAGATCGAGGGACTGCGGCGGCTGCAGCCCTCCTGCGCGACGGCGGTCACTGATGGCATGGTCGTGCGGACGAACACGCCGCTGATCGAGGAAACGCGGTCCTCAATGCTCGACATGCTGCTCGCCAACCATCCCCTCGACTGTCCGATCTGCGACAAGGGCGGCGAGTGTGAACTGCAGGACATGGTGATGGACTACGGGCCCCGCAGAAGCGAGTTCCGCGATCCCAAGCGCGTCTTTCACTCCCGGGACATTCGCCTCAGCCCGGTGATCATCATGAACGTCAACCGCTGCATCCAGTGCCAGCGCTGCGTGCGGATCTGCGAGGAAGTGGTTGGCGCGGTCGCCCTGGGCACCGTCGAAAAAGGCATGGATACTGCCGTCACCGGCTTTGAGGGCAGCCTCGCGAGTTGCGACCAGTGCGGCAATTGCGTCGAAGTCTGTCCGGTCGGCGCGCTGATGAGCTTCCCCTACCGCTACAAGGCGCGCCCGTGGGACCTGGCCGAGACCGATACGGTCTGCCCGCATTGCGGTACGGGCTGCCAGCTCACCGTTGGCGCGAGAAAGGGCGAGTTTATGCGGGTCCGCTCGAAGGAAGAGCACGGGGTGAACCGCGAAACGCTCTGCGTGCGGGGACGTTTCGGCCTTGACTTCGTCGAGAGCCGAGACCGGATCAGGCGACCGATGATCCGTCGTGATGGCGCCCTGGTGCCGGTTTCATGGAGTGAGGCCGGTGACTACCTGCGCCTACGCCTGTCGGCCGTCGAGAACAAGGCAGCGGGCGGGCTCGCCTCTGCGCGCCTGCCCAATGAGGTGCTCTACCAGTTCCAGAAGCTGATGCGGACGGTATTCCGGACCAACAACATCGACTGCTCGGCGCGCTGGTCCGCCCCCTTCGATGCGCTCGGCCCGCTGCTGGCAAGCTTCTACACGCGTGCCTCCCTGCACGAAGTGATCGGCAAGGACTGTGTGCTGGTGATCGGCGGCAACGTAACGGAGGAAAACCCGGTTACCGAATACCTGCTGCGCGATGCGGCGAGGCGGCGGCAGGCCGGATTGCTCATGCTCTCGGCGCGGCCCTCCCGTCTCGACGCCGATGCCCGGGCGGTGCTTCGCGTGCCGCCGGGCGGAGAAGCGGCGAGCCTTGCGGCAGTGGTGGCAGGACTCCTGCCGAGCGAGGCCTTTGCGGACATCGGCGCCACGACGGTCGGTGAAGGGCCGGACCGTTTTGTTGCCGCTCTCAAGGAAGTCCGCAGCGTCAGCGTGCTTGTCAGCGTCGGCCTCCTCAGATCATCCGAAGCGCGCGCGACGCTGCAGCAAGTCAACAACCTGCTGCAGGCTCTCCGCCTGCTCGGTAAGGACGTGGCGATGCAGTTTCTCTTCGACAGGGCCAATCAGCTGGGCGCCTGGGACATGGGGGTTCTGCCGGAGAGTCTGCCGGGACTTTCGGCCATCGACGACGATGTTGCGCGTGCAGCTCTCGGGCGGGCCTGGGGCGCCGAGATTCCGTCTGCACCGAGCGCGAGTTTCGACGCCATGCTGGAACTCTGCGATATCGGGCGAATGGGTGCGCTCTATATCGTCGGAAGCGATCCCGTGATGACCTATCCCGATCGAAGGATCGCGCAGATGGCGCTTGGCGCCGCCGATTTTTTGATCGTGCAGGACGCGTTTCTCACGGATACGGCCGGCGTTGCCGATGTGGTGCTGCCCGCTGCAAGTTATGGAGAGGAAGCGGGCACTTTTACCAACAACGAGGGCCGGATCCAGAAGCTGCGCAAGTTCCGCGAACCCGCCTTCGACGCCCGGGGCAATCTGGAGATATTCGACTTCGTCGCGCAGCTCTGTGATCATGCGCTGCAGCCATCGTCGCAAGGCGAGATTTTCGACGAGATTGCCCGGCTTGTCCCAGCCTATCACGGATTGACGCAGGACGGGCTTGGTTCCGATGGCGCGTTCACAAGTGCGATTCCGACGCCACCGTCAGGCGTGTTCTTCGCGGCGCCGCCGAGACCGAAGGTCGACGACGGGCTGATGCTGATGACTGGCGATTGCCTGTTCCACAATGGATACCATTCCGAGCGCTCGGAGATCCTGAATACGGTCGCGGATGACCCCTATGTCGAGTTGAGCGAGCAGGATGCCGTGCGACTCGGCCTTTCGGATGGCGATCAGGTCGTCGTGCGATCCGCCCGGGGCGAATTGACCGCGAAGCTCAAGGTCAACAGGCGCTTTCCGCGCGGCCTCGTCTTTGTTCCCGAGAACTACCGGGCCCTGCGCCTCAACAGTCTGATGCAGCGGGGTGAGTATCCTTGTCCGGTGGAGGTTCAAAGGGCGCCTGCGCCATTCGAGATCGGTCCCCATTCCGAACCCGCGATGAGCGCTGGGGATCTCGGCCAAGGCATTGCCGGCTCGCCCTGACCCCGTTTCTCACCCGCAGTCAATGATCTCTTTAGTGATAGTGGGTTCCGCTAATATAGTCGTACAGATCCTGCTCGGTGCGCTGCGCTTCGTCGAGCCTGTGCTTGACCACGTCGCCGATGCTGACCACGCCGACGACGTCGTCTCCCTCCATGACCAGCACGTGGCGGGTGCGCCGCTGCGTCATGATCGCCATTACAAAGGGCAGCAGATCCTCAGTCGAACAGATCGCCACGCTGCGGTTCATGATGTCGGCGACAGGCATCATGGTCGCCTCGCCGCCGTACTCGGCCATGGCATTGCAGCAATCTCGTTCCGAGAGCGTTCCGAGGAACTCCCCCGGCGACTGACTGACGACCACGAAGCCGATATTGTTATCGCGAAACAGCCGCAGGACTTCCACCATAGGTTGATCAGGGGTGACCGCGATCACTCCGACGCCTTTGTTTTTCACGATTTCGCCGACAAACATCTGAGCCTCCTTTCCAAGCACGTCGGTTTGGCAACGAGCGCGCTTTCACCGTCTCCGGATATTTCGCCACCAGTTGTAGCCCTGCGGCTCGTTCGTCTCGACCAGCACGTCTTTTTCCGTGTTCAGGCGCGCGGCGACCACGCCGCCGCCGGTCGCCGCCTTGCCGGGCTTGGCGAGCAGGTCGTCGCGTCCGATCACCAAATCGCGCGAGGAAAAACTCGAGAATTCATACTGTTGGCCGAGCGCGATTGCATCCGCCGGGCAGGCGTCCTCGCACAGGCCGCAGAACAGGCAGCGGGCAGTGTCGATCTCGAACTTGATCGGGCGCCGGTTGCCCTTCTCATCTTCGTAAGGAACGACCTCGATGCAGTAGCAGGGACAGATCCGCGCGCAGAGCTCGCAGGCCACGCACTTGATCTCGCCCTCTTCGTCACGCTTCAGGAAATGGTGGCCGCGATAACGCGAATAGGGCAGCCATTTCTCCTTATCCGGATACTGCATGGTCACGGTCTTGGAGAACATGTAGCCGAAGGTCAGCCCCAGACCCTTCGCCAGGTCGGCAAAGAACGTCCAGCCGATCCATGTTCCGATCATGTCCTGTGCGCGCGACATCGCCGCCCCGCTATGGAGCCGCCAGGGCCCCTCTAAGAGAAAGCAATCCCAGTAATAATTATGTTCGCCATCGACAAAGGAAGCAAGACTTTCCATCCGATCGCCATCAGCTGGTCGTAGCGGTAGCGGGGGAAAGTAAAGCGGAACCACATGAACAGATAGACGAAGAAAGCGACCTTGAGCGCGAACCAGAGGAGCGGCGGCAACGGGATCAGCACGCCGTTCCAGCCGCCGAAGAACAGGATCACCGTCAGGACCGACACCAAAAGCATGATGACGTATTCGCTGACCATGAAGAAGGCGAAACGGATGCCGCTATATTCGGTATGAAAGCCCGCCCCGAGATCGCCTTCCGCTTCCGCCAGGTCGAAGGGGATACGCTGAGCTTCAGCGAGCCCGGCGACGAAGAAGACGAAGAAGCCGATCGGCTGGTAAACGATGTTCCAGACATCGGCCTGGGCCCGCACGATTTCAAGCAGGCTCATGGATTGCGCCAGCATGACGACGCCGATCACCGCAAAGCCCATCGGGATTTCGTAGCTGATCATCTGCGCGCAGGTCCTGAGGCTGCCGAGGACCGCGTATTTGCTGTTCGCCGCCCAGCCGCCGATGATGACGCCATAGACCTCAAGGCCGATCACCGCGAAGACGAAGAGCAGCGCCACGTTCATGTTGGATACGTAGAGGGTGATTTCGTTGCCGAGCACCGAAACGCTCTCCCCGAAGGGGATCGCGACGAACACGACAAAGGGCGGGGCGAGCGCCAGGATCGGCGCCAGCTTGAACAGGAAGCGGTCGGCCTCGGTGGGGATGTGGTCTTCCTTGGTGAGGAGCTTGATGCCGTCCGCCACCGGCTGCAGCAGTCCGTGCCAGCCCACGCGCATCGGCCCCATTCGCTGCTGGATGTGCCCGGCAATCTTCCGCTCTACCCAGGTCAGTGGCAGGGGCAACAGCAAGAGGATCGCAATCAGCAGCGCGACCTTGAAGACGATCAAGCCAAGGGCAACGACAAGCTCCATGATCCGCAGCTACTTATCCAACAGTTGAAACACGCGACCGGACTTTCCCCTTGACTATACACTAGCCTCGCGTCGTCTGTCTCTGAGCTGGTGGGTGTACTGGCTCTTCGATGGGAGTAATGCGGAGGTCGACCCAACGACATGACGCCGGGGCCGAGGCGGCTGCCCACCCGGAGGAGGCCCGGGACTGGATGGGCGACTTCGACTTGGACCTCCGTACTTGTCCGGTAAATGCATGGAAATGCGGATTCGTTCCGCCTTCCTCCAAGCGGAAATGAACCATTGCCGCCGTCATGAGTTTTCCTGACAGGACTGTCACAAGCCAGGAGGAAAACGGCATGGATTGGAATCGAGTCGAAGGTAACTGGAAACAGGTGAAGGGCAAGATCAAGGAGCAGTGGGGCAAATTGACCGACGATGATCTTGACCAGATCAACGGCAACATGGATCAGCTGGAGGGCAAGATTCAGGAGCGGTACGGCATCGAAAAGGACCGTGTGCATCGGGATCTCGATGATTGGTACAATCGACAAACCTGGAACTGACCCCCAAAACTAGCCCCGCTTCGTGCGGGGTTTTCTTTGCGTCGGAGGAGGCACGTTCCGGTGCTGCACTGCGGTGAGGGCGTGCAGTGCATCCAAAACGCAAACGAGAACCTTGTGCATCACGCGAAGCCCCGAGTTGCATCGCTTCCGCTTTTCAAGCATCCTTGAAAATAAGCAGCTCAGCCAGCTCGCGCGGAGGCGAAAAGTGCCCGATCAGGCCAATGCAGTTGACGCTTTCGTCGGCCAACGTATCCGAATGCGCCGCGAGGGATTGAGAATGGACGAGAAGAATTTCGGCGCGGCGCTCGGTGTGTCGGTAGCGCAAGTCCGAAGCTACGAACAGGGGACAGGCCGCGTGTGCGCGACCCAGTTGCTGACGATGGCGGACGTTCTGCAGGTGCATTTTTCTTTTTTCTTCGAGGATGCGCTGGGGGCGACGGATGGAGGGAAGGACGTGAGCACATCGATGGTTTTCCGATCGCGGATCGTCAGGCGGTGGCGTATTATCCGGCCCGGTCTCTGGGGCGGCAGGACCTTGGTTCTATCGGTCGGTTGAGGTGGTCTTGACGGGGGCTGGCTATCACCTCAGGACCTTCGGCGAATTGCGGCTGAGCGATGCGGCCGGCGGCGCTGTCGCGTGTCCCGAGCGCGGCCTGTTGATCCTCGCCTATCTCTCGGCGTCCGGGCAAAAAGTCGCGACCCGCGACAAGCTCGCGACCATGGTCTGGCCGGACAGGGAAAAAAGCGTCGCGTTCAAGAACCTGCGCTCGACCTTGTGGCGCATGCAACACCTGGTGACGCCCGCCGGTGCGGTTCTGTCTGCCACGGAGACGGAGGTGGCGTTGGGGCCGATCTCCTGCGATGTCTCCGGCTTCGAGGAGTTAGACGGCTCCGAAGAGAGCTTCCGCAACGGCCTTTCGCTCTGGCGCGATACGTTCCTGTCTTCGGCGGATCTGCCGCCCGGACGCTACGCGGACTGGGCGATGGAAAAGCGACGCAGCTTCACGGAGGTACTGCGGAGCGCACTCATCGATGTGGAACGACGGTCCGCGGACCGGCCGACGTTGCGCGCCGCCTGTGCGCATCTGCTGGAGCTCGACCCCTCGGATGGAGCCGTTCGCGAGATCCTCCAGCGCGTAAGCCACGGTCAGTTTCTAAGTATCAGAACTCCGAGCGCAGCAACTTTGCAGCAAGCCGAATTCTCTGAATGGGGGACGCAAGCGGGTGGGTCGGAAACCGTGCGCTTGCCGCGTGTCGCGCTGCTTCCGCCGGCCGCCTTCGGTAGCGATCCGATGCTTCATGCGGTCAGCGTGGCGGTGATCGAGGACATAACGATCGGGCTCTGTTCGCTGAGGTCGATGACGGTCGTCGCACCCTATACCGCCGAGCGCATCCGAGAAGCGGCGGACAAGGCGGCGTTTCTCGAGCGGCACGGCGTCACCTACGCGCTCGATTGCCGCATGTCGGACCAGGGGCTCTTCACGCAGCTCATTTTCCTGCCCACCGACCAGATCGTCTGGGCCGATCGCTTTCCAATCTCGCCCGCGGGCCTCGTCAAGCAGCGGCAGGATATCGCTTACCATGTTGCCCGGGCGGTGACAGAGCAGGTGGAGACGAGACAGGCAGACCACTTCGATTTCGTGACGCATCCGGAGGCTTACTATGCCTATCTCGGGGGATTGCGACATCTTTCCGGACTCGGCCTCCCAGATGTTCGCAGGGCGCGCCGCGATTTCCGCGAGGCATTGAAGTATAGGCAGGACTTTGCACCGGCGCTGAGCGGCATTGCCCGAACCTACGTCAATGAATGGCTTCTAACCGCCCGCGGCGACAATGAGCTCCTTTCGACAGCGGAGCGCCATGTGAAGGACGCCATTGCGAGCAACGATCATCTCCCTGCGGCTCACCGCGAAGCAGGGGTCGTAAAACTCTACCAAGGCGATCTGGACGAAAGCCTTGATTCCCTCGACCGGGCAGAGCAGTTGAGCCCGCACTATGCCGACGTTCTTTACAGCCACGCGGATACGCTGGTCCACGTCGCGCGTCCGGCCGAAGCTCTTGACAAGCTCGGTAAGGCGCTGGCGCTCAATCCACTAGCACCGGATGCCTATCTGTGGAGTGCCGCGGGTGCCAGCTATTTCCTAGGACAGTACGAGGACTGCATCGGTTTCGTTCAAAGGATGAAGGACAAGACGCCGGCTGACAGAATCGTCGCTGCAAGTTGGGCGATGCTTGGCGACCGAAAGAAGGCGCGGCAGCACAGGATGCGGGCTTTGAAGGCAAACCCGTCTTTCGACTTGGACAAATGGTTGGCCGTCGTTCCGATGAAGGAGCAATGGCAGAAAGATCTTTATCGAGAAGGGCTGAAGAAGGCGGGTTTTTAACAGGGGCTTAAGGGGGAAATATGGCCAAAGTCGTTGTGATCGGGATTCCGGGGGAGTCGGGCCTTTGGGTGGCAGATCTTGGAAACCGAACAGTCACGCCGCTTAACTCGGTGACGGGCGATCTAGCGGTCGTGAACGGGTTCCGAAAGCCGGGCGCCGTCATCGCCAAGAATGTCGATCTCGCGGTCGCCGTATCGTCAGTCGATGATGTCTTTGCGGGCCACTTTGACGGCGACCGAACCTGATATCGACGGTTTGGCGAACCTTGGGGATGGCTATTCCGACAGGGTATGCACGCCGGACGAAACTTTTCATCGCGTTCGACCCTGTCTCGCCGCCTTCGGCGTGACGAGGGTCGCCCGGCACACGGGGCTCGACAAGATCGGGATCCCGGTCTGGTGCGCCTATACGCCGAACTCGCAGTCGATCGTCGTCGCGCAGGGCAAGGGGCGGACGGATGCGGAGGCGCGTGCATCCGCGGTCATGGAGGCGCTTGAGCGGGCAGTCGCCGGCGAGCCGGACGTCGAGGTGGTCGTGGAGACGCCCGACAATCTGCGTGCCTCCGGCCGGGCGTACGATAGCCTCGGCGCGCTGATCGCGGCGGGGTGGGACGATATCCGGCAGGACGAGGCGATCGAATGGGCCGGCGGCACCGATCTGATCTCCGGCCACGAGGTCCTCGTCCCGCTCGAAGCGGTGCGCCTCGATCGCACGAGGCCTTCGCGTTTCTGGATGTCGTCGGATGGGCTGGCATCGGGCAACACCATGCCGGAGGCAATCCTGCATGGCTTGCTCGAGCGGGTCGAGCGTGACGCGCATGTCTTGTGGCGCGTCTCCGGCGAGGAGGCCCGCCACCGGGCATGCGTGGCCCCGGAGGATCTTGACGACCCGGCCCTCGACGCGCTCATCGGCCGCATCGAGGCGGCGGAGCTCGAGTTGCGGCTTTTCGACATCACCAGCGACACCGGCATTCCGTGCTTGCTGGCGCTGCTCGGCCCGCGCGGCACGGCGACTGCCGGAAATCTCCGCTTCGTCGAGGTCACGAGCGGTTGCGGCGCGCATCCGTCCGCCGTCCGGGCTGCGATCCGCGCGGTGACGGAGGCAGCGCAGTCGCGGCTCACCTATATCGGCGGCGCTCGCGACGACGTTTACCCCGAGACCTTCAGCCGGCCCTTGCCGGAGTCGACGCGGCGCGCCTTTCTCGCAACGCCGCGGCCGATGACGACACCGGTCGCCCACACGGTCACGCCTGTCGAGGAATTGCTAAGCTACACGATCTCCTGTGTGAAGAAGGCGGGTGTGCGGTCTGTCATCGCGGTCACGCTCTCTCGTGACGATCTGCCCTTCGCTGTCGTCAAAGTGCTCGTGCCGGACCTTGAGAGTCCCGACGGCGAGCGGGCGCGCCGCTTCGGGTCGCGTGCGCTGTCGAGGGCGATTTCGTCGTGAGGCGGTGCGGCCGCGCCCGGAGCTTCCTGTGCCAAATGGAACTGCAAGAGGCAGGCGAGCGCGCGTAAATTACCCCGGCGCGGATTGGCGAAACTGGCGCGTAACACCACTGAAGGGTGTGCAACGCTCGTGCAACGCGCGCGAACGGGAAATTCCTTTATAGTCCCTTCGCGAGGGTAGTGCAGGCTATGGGGGTTCGGATGACTAACTCTATTTCGGCAGCGGCGGACCATGAAGCGGAACTTGCGAGCATTGCCAGAATGCTGGCCCATATCCGCGACAGCGCCCGCGCCTTGGACGCGCAGGCGCTGGAATATTGCATCGACATGGCGCTTCAGGCTGTCACCAGCGAACTGCGCGATCGGCGTGAGTTCGCAGCCGCAGGAGCCGATTTCGCCGGCGGCGTTCGCCTGCTGCAGTGAGCGCCCCGGGCTGTGCTTATAGCGCCGGTCATATTTTCGCGCCCCAATCCTTGTGCTTGTCACAGGGATCCAGCAGCGCCGCCTCCGCGGCGCGGCAGAGTCTTTCAGCCAAAGGCTTACCGGTCGAGTTCCGGATAGACCCTGTCGAGAAAGCCTGGCCGTAGCTTTTCACCGATCATGCAATCCGTTGCCGTCTCGGTCGCAGCGAAGCTGAGCCTAAGGGGAGGCGCCACCCCGCTCACCTCGAGGATCAGCTTCTGACGGATGGCGATTGCGAAATCCTCTGCCTCGTGCACCGGAAGAACGAAGGAGCCGGGCCCGCCGATCACGCATTCCGCATAATACTGATCGAGCGGACCGGTCGACACGGACGGGCGGATCAGGATCGAGAGACCGTTGATGACAATGCCTCGCGCAACCGCGTCGTTGCGGGCAGGGGCGACGGGCGGCCCGGTATTGTTGGGGCCATCGCCGGAAATGTCGATGACGCGGCGCACGCCCGAAAAGGCATTGGTATCGATCAGACTCGTGCCGAAGATGATCGCGTTCGAAATCGAGGTGCCGCGCCGCGTTCCGATCGGCCGGGCCTCGAGCTTGGCCGCGAAGGCTTCGGCATCCTCGGCACCTTCGATCACCTGCCACGTGACGACAGAAGCCTCGTTCACCATGCCCGCCCATTCGAAATAGCCGATGGCAATGCGGCCGAGATATCCCCCCTTTACCGCGTTGATGAAATCCGGATGCCTAAGCGCCTGCACATAGCCGGAACGCTGCACCCGCGCTTCCTCCATGTCCATCGAGCCGGACATGTCGACAGCGAGAACCAGCTCCACATCGACATTCGGGGGCGTGGCGGCCGTCTGCATCGGGCTGCCACTGAGCGCCATGATCAATGCCAGCATGCTCAACATCGCATCCGCCAATCGTCATGATCTACAGTCGGACTTCCGAGCCCGCGTCTCAAAACCGTCGAGCTTCAAAACAGAATGTACCACAGGATTGCAAATCGGCGACTGTCCCGGTCGGCCGCGATCTCAATATTATTTGATTGGCGTCTGAGAGAGGGAAGCGGCTCGAACGGTCACTTTGAAAAAAGGGGCCAATTCGCATCTTCCAACGCTGTCGCCGGCGCCGCTTGCACCCAATCTGGCCATGATCGTCCAACAGAACCTCGCCATGCTTCATTTCCCGCCGGAGAACATCGCCCTCGCCGATCGGCTGCAACGCGCCGCCTTTGAGTATTTCCTTGATTACACCGATGCGCGAACGGGGCTCGTCGCCGACACCTCGCGGGCGGGGTCGCCATCGAGTATCGCGGCCACCGGCTTCGGACTGTCCTGCTATCCGGTCGCCGTCGAGCGCGGTTGGATGCGGCGGGAGGATGCAGGTCACCGCGTACTCACGACCTTGCGCTTTCTTGATGGCAGCCGGCAGGGGAGCGATAGGCTCGCAACGGGATACCGCGGCTTCTACTTTCATTTTCTGGACATGCGAACGGGCGAGCGCGCCTGGAACAGCGAACTCTCGACCATCGACACGGCGCTGCTTCTGGCCGGCGCACTGACGGCCGCGGCCTATTTCTCGGGGCCAGATCCGAACGAAACGGAAATCCGCAGTCTTGCAGCGCGACTATATGAGCGGGCGGATTGGGCCTGGGCGCTCAACCGCGGCGATACTCTGACGATGGGCTGGAGGCCGCCGGGGCGTTTCCTGAAGCACCGTTGGCGCGGCTATAGCGAGGCGCTGCTCCTCTATGTCCTGGCGCTAGGCTCCACTAGCCTACCCATTGCGCCGGAGAACTACGGCGCCTATTCGGTGGCACATGAATGGCTGACGATTGGCGGGATGTCGCACCTGCACGCGGGCGCGTTGTTCATCCACCTCTTTCCCCATGCCTGGATCGACTTCCGAGGCATAGGCGATACGGGAATGCGGGCGGCAAGCAGCGACTATTTCGCGAACAGCTGCCGAGCGATCGCGCTTCAGCGGGCGCATGCGGAAGAGAATCCTCATGGCTTTTCCGGCTATTGCCGCAACCTCTGGGGCTTCAGCGCCTGCCATGCGCCGAAGGGCTGGATGCGGCTGCGTGACGGCCGGCGGCAGAGGCTTCTGGGCTATGCGGCACGAGGCGCTCCGTTCGGCGCCGATGACGGGACCCTGGTCCCTTGGGCTCCGCTTGCCGGACTGCCCTTCGCACCGGACGACTGCCTGGATAGCCTTTCGCATCTGCTCGCGCATTATCCGGCACTGCTTCGCGACGGCCGCCTTCCCGGCGGCTTCAATCCGAGCCTGCCGGGCGCAGGGCGCGAGGGCTGGGTCGACGACAGGATTGTCGGGCTTGACCAGGGGCTGTCCGTCATGATGATCGAGAACTGGAGAAGCGGCCTCATCTGGGAACTGACGCGCAGTATCCCGGACTTCAGCCGGGGGCTGAAAAGGGCTGGATTCGAAGGGGGCTGGCTGACACCCGGCGCGGCTTGATGGGACGGAGCATGGGGCAGGGGCATCGGCAGCGGGAAAGCAGAGCGGTCATGGAGGCGGCTGCCGCGATCGAATGGCTGGCGGCCTCCATTCCGGAGGTCGCCTGTTCGGTCGCGACCTCTGACGCACATTTCCAATCGCCAGACGCTTTCTGGTCGAAGCCGGCAAACCTCGAGACCTGCCTGGCCTATCAGGACCGTTTCGCGTCCGGCATGGACGATAAGATTCGAGCGGCGCACCTGGTCGCCTTCTACAGCCATCAGCTGAGCCTTGCGGCGGGCGCGATCTATCTTGTGAGCGGCCTTGTTCCGGTGGTCGCGGGCCTGCGTTTCGAAACCTATTTGCGTGCCCGCGACGGGAGGTCGCTTGTGGCCGGCCGCTTTCATTTCCTCGTCGACCTTCCGCGGAGCGAGAGTGAGATCGAGCCGGACGAGCCGACTCGACGCTTTCACGATGCCTTCGTTGCGCATCTGAAGCCGGTGATCGCGCTGCTGAAACGCCGCTGCGGCCTGTCAGCGCGCGCGCAATGGCGGTTGGCCGCGGACAGTCTCGCCGGCGCTTTCCTGGAGATCGGGCGGCGGCGGCAACGGGAGGACAGGGCGACGGGGCAGGCGCTGGCGATCGTCAAAAAGGCCCACTCGCCGCTTGCCTCGCGGCAGCTTCACTACGAAAAGATCGAAGCGGCCTCCGGCAGTGGGGGAGAGCTTCGCTCCAGGACCTACCGGATCCGCGGCGGCTGTTGCCTTTTCTATCGTGCCGAGGGCGGCAGCTTCTGCGACACCTGCGTGCTGCTCGAGCCCGAGCTTCGACGAGAGATGCTGCGGGCCCACCTGCTCGATAGCAAATGAGACCCTTGCCTTCTCCCCGCGTGCTGCCCGCAGGCGGGGAGAGGACAAGCGGCGAAGGCGCGGGGGCCGGTTAGTGCGCCCGGAGAAACCGGTCGTTGATGAAACCGGAGACGATGCCGAGCACCAGCCAGAAGGCGAGCGTCGTCGCAAGCGCGGCGACGGCGAACTCGGCGCCGAGCACAGCCGGCACGTTGCTGGAAATGTCGAGCGGCTGCGGCGCACCATAAAGATGGGGAGCGGCGACTAGGACGAGACCCGCGAGCTTGGCGACGATTTCCGGGCGGAGTGCCAGCAGATAGAGTCCCACGGCCGAGAGTAGCACCGTCGCCCCCCACCAGAGCTGCCGGTCGCCAAGCTCGGCCGCCGGAAAGCCCGGCAGTTCCGGCGGCAGGCCTACGGCCGGAAGCAGGTGCACGGCGAGCCAGCCGAAGGCGCCCCAGAGCGCGCCATTGGCAAGCGTGATCGGGTAGCCGATCATCAGGCTGATGCCTGCAAGCAGCAACGAGAAGCCGGCGCCGGTGACCAGATTGGCGGCAAGCGTGCCGGAAAAGCGGCTCATGCCGAACATGATGCCGCCTTCCTCGTGTTCTTCGCCCTCATGGGCATAGGCGGGGGTGACCGGCGAAAGTGCTGCGAGCATCTCGCCTAACATCTGGGATCCTTTCAGCGACGAATGCTGCTGATGATCCGTGGCCGGCTGCTCGCCGGCGGGCTGCCCGGTTGCAGCCGGCGCTTCGCCCTCGAATTCTTCCGCATGCAGGATAAGCGGCGTGACCCGCAATTCCTGGGCGCCGGTCATGAAGACGCCGGCGATCAGCCCGGCCACGACCGCGGCCAGAAGTGTCTTGACGATCATTGTCGATTTTCCTCAGCGGGCGTGGCCGCCTTGCGGTAAGCCGGCCCGATTCCATCGACGCAAGCCGGCGCTTGAAGGCGCGGGCGCGTGCCAGACGCACGACGCGCGCTCCGAGCACCGGAGGGTCGATTGTTGTATCGTTTGGTGTGGAACGCGGCAGGCGCTCCATGACTTCGCTTAGTGGCAGGGGAAGCCGTAGGAATGGCGCGTGTCGTGTGCCGTGTCGTGCAGCACGGCCGAATTCGCCAGGCCGGCACCGAAAACGAGGAAGCCACCGATCATGAGGGCGATGATGCCCGCGGTCAGACGGTCGCTGAGGGAGAGCGGAATGCTCGAAACTTTAGACGTAGCCATGACAACCTCCGTGATGGCAATGGGATATTCCCCTTGGGCACTATGCCCGTATCGCTTGGCAGGTTTCCTGGCTCGCAGCGTCAGGTGCCCAGGCTAGCCTAGTCACCAAGGATTTGCCTCGCCTTCCCAGAACCGAACCGCCCTCTCGCGGCTGTTCCAGTGGCTTCTTCCGGATTGCTCCGGAACGGCAAATTCACGCTGCTCTACAGTCGCGGGGTCGGCAGTGATTGAGATGCCCAGCTTGGGTCCATCCGTCACATTCCCGTTTACTCCCGAAACACGTTCGCATTCCGGGAACCAACCGATCAGCGATGATTAGGTGTGGCCGCCAATGATGTCAATCGCGCCGCGGTGGAAAGTGGAGGAGAGGGTTGCGCGCATTTCGCGTTGCCCGCCACATGGGGAACAACTCCTGATGACTATATCGCATTGGTCGGTTATCTCTTGGGCAGCGCGTGCGGCCGCAGGCCGCACGATCGACCCGGGGTCCGTGCGATGCTTGCCCTTGTTCCTGCCCTGTCCTTTGCCGCCGTCATCGGATCCGGACTTATGGCCGGGCTCTTCTTCGTCTTTTCCGTCTGCATCATGCAGGCGCTGCGGCGATTGCCGGCGGAGCAGGGCGTTGCTGCCATGAACGCGATCAACGTCGTGATCCAGAATCCGTTGTTCTTCGCCGCCTTCATGGGCACGGCGCTGCTCGGCGTGATCCTCATAGCTGCCGCTTTCATCTGGGGCGGGGAGGGGAGCTATCTCCTGGCGGCGGGCGGACTCGTCTACCTCGCCGGCACATTCGCGGTGACGATGGTCTTTAACGTTCCGCTCAACAACGCGCTGGCGAATGCCACTTCGGTCGAGGCCGCCACCGAAGTCTGGCAGCAGCGCTACTTGACCGATTGGGTCTGGTGGAACCATGTCCGCACGATCGCTTCGATAGCTTCGCTCGCCCTTTTCACGCTTGGCTTTCAACGCGGCTGAAGCCTAGGAAAGAGGACGATGAAACTGGGGAGGATCCAATGGCAGTCCGACGCATCGTGCCCAATCTTCAAGTATCCGATCCGCAACGCGCGCGCAGTTTCTATACGGATCTGCTTGGCCTCAACGTGGTGATGGATCACGGCTGGCTGGTCACCTTTGCGGCGGAAGGCGGATCGGCAATGCCGCAGGTCAGCTTTGCCATTGAAGGCGGATCGGGAACGCCGGTGCCGGCGCTCTCGATCGAGGTGGACGATGTCGACGAAGTCTATCGGCGCGCGAAGGCGGCCGGCATCGAAATCGTCTATGACATCACTGACGAACCCTCGGGTGTGCGACGCTTCTTCGTGCGCGATCCGTTCGGCAACGTAGTCAATATTCTGACGCATTGATCGGGGGACGGCCCCCGCTCAATGGATCAGACGGTCGTCAGAGCGTTCGCGACGTCGGCGACGAGGTCGTCCGGGTGCTCGATGCCGATCGACAGGCGGATAGTCGATTCGAGCACGCCGATCCGGCGCCGCACCTCGATCGGCACGCCCGAATGAGTCATCGCCGCCGGGTGGCTCGCAAGCGATTCCGTGCCCCCGAGGCTGACGGCGAGCTTGAAGATCTGCAGGGCGTTCAAGAAACGGAAGGCTGCCTCCTGGCCGCCGGCGATGTCGAAGGAGAAGGTCGAGCCGGCGCCGGTGCATTGCGCGGCAAAGGTCCTCCCGACCGGCGAGGCTTCGTCGTGGAAGGGCAGATAGTGGATCCCTTCGACCTTCGGGTGGTCGCGCAGGAACTCGGCGACGATCCGGGCATTCTCGTTCGCCTTCTCCATCCGGACCGACAGCGTTTCGAGCGACCGGCCGAGCATCCAGCAGGAATGCGGGTCGAGCTGCGTGCCGATCGAGCCGCGCAGCGCCTTCACCTGTTTGATCAGCGCCTTCGAGCCGAGCACGGCGCCGGCGATCAGGTCGGAGTGGCCGCCGACATACTTGGTGAGCGAATAGAGCGACAGGTCCGCGCCGTGGTCGATCGGGTGCTGGAAGACCGGGCCGAGCAGGGTGTTGTCGCAGGCGACGATCGGCCTTTGCCCCTGTCTTTCGCCGATCTTTTCGGCAATGCGGCGGATCATCGCGACGTCGACGAGGCTGTTGGTGGGATTGGCCGGCGTTTCGACGAGGACCGCGGCGACCCGGCCCCTGCTCATGGCCTCCTCGGCGGCGGCGCTGACGGCCGCTTCATCGACGCCGTCGGCAAAGCCGACTGCGTGGATGCCGAGATTGAGAAAGGTCTTGGCGAGCAGCGTCTCGGTGCCGCCGTATAGCGGCTGTGAATGCAGGATTGCGTCGCCGGGCCGCACGAAGGCAAGCAGGGTCGTGGCGATTGCCGACATGCCGGAGGAGAAGAGCGCGCCGGCCTCGGCGCGTTCGTATATGGCAAGCCGATCCTCGACGATCTCGCTGTTCGGGTGATTGAAACGGGAATAGACGAGCCCGGCACCGACGCCCGCCGGCGGTTCGCGCCGTCCCGAGACGAAATCGAAGAAGTCGCGGCCTTCCTCGGCGGAGTGGAACACGAAGGTGGAAGTCAGGAACACCGGGGGCTTGACGGCGCCTTCCGAGAGCTCGGGATCGTAACCGTAGTTCAGCATCAGCGTCTCGGGATGCAGTTTGTGGTTGCCGATATGGGTCTTCGACGGATGCGGCGCGGTCATGGTTTCTCTCCCTGGGCGCTAGCGGACTCCACTATCCGCCAATTTATATCAAACGCCCGGGCTGATCCTTGCTATTTGCGATCACTTCGTTTTGATGAGCGCAAGTTTTTGCCGAGGTTACAGCAAGATGACGCAGAAAATTGCCGACGAGATGGATCGCCGCATCCTGAAGGAACTGGTCGCCGATGCCCGGATCACCAACAACGAACTGGCCGAGCGCGTCGGCCTTTCTGCGTCTCCCTGCCTCAGGCGGATCAGGCGTCTGGAGGAAACCGGCGTCATCCGCGGCTATACGGCGCTCGTCGATCCGGTCATCGAAGGCTGGACGATGACGGCGATCGCCACGGTCCGCCTCAGCCGCCAGCACGAGGACGAGATCGTCATGTTCGAAGAGGCGATCCGCGACTGGGACGAGGTGCTCGAATGCCACCTCGTCACCGGCTCGCGCGACTACGTGCTGAAGGTGATGAGTTCCGGCCTCGATCACTATGAGCGCTTCATCAAGGAGAAGATCGCCCGGCTGAAATGCGTCGCCTCGATCGAGACGAGCTTCGTGATGAACACGATCAAGGAAAGGAGGATCTAGCGCGTGACTGCCGCTCATCGTCGGGTTGTGCCGATTGACTGTGCGGGAGCGGAAGGCGACATTGCCGCAATGCGTCGCTTGGCTATCGGGCGACAAAGTGACAATGCCGCAGCGTGGAGGCCCGCCATGGAACACCTTCAACAGACGGACCTGTCGACGGCGACGCGGCCTGCCCCGCGCTATCTGGCAAACCTCTTGCGGTCCTTTTCGACGAGCGGCCTGCTTGTCGGCGTGATCTTTTTCGCGGTCTCGTTGACCCCGAGCCTCATTCCTCATCCCTATCTGATTCAGGCGGTGATTTCCGGCGCTTCGCTCGCCGCCGGCTACGCAATCGGGACATTCCTGCGCTGGCTCTGGTCCTTTTTCGAACTGCCCGAGCCAACGACGCGGCGGGCGCGCACGCTGAAGATCGCTGCCGCCATCGTCTGCATAGCGGCAGCTGCCGTGTTTCTCTGGCAGGCAGCCGGGTGGCAAAATACCGTCCGTGGCATCATGGGGCTTGAGCCCATCGAAAGCGCCGAGCCCATCAAACTCGGCCTCATAGCCTCCATGGTGTTCGCCGCTCTCATCTTCCTGGCACGGCTCTTCCGGTTCACCTTCAGCGTTCTTTCTCGCTGGCTGCAAGTTTTCCTGACGCGACCGATCGCCAACGCCCTTGGTGGGCTGGTCGCCCTCGCGCTCTTTTGGTCGCTGGCAAATGGCGTGATCTTCGAGTTCGCGCTTCGTGCCGCCGACAGTTCGTTCCAGCAGCTCGATGCGCTGATCGATCCCGACGTCGCGCCCCCGACCGATCCCGCCAAGACCGGCAGCGACGCGTCGCTGGTGCGCTGGGACGAGCTTGGGCGGCAGGGGCGGCAGTTTGTCGCCTCGGGGCCGACAGGCGCCCAGATCGGCGACTTCTACGACGGCGCGGCGTCAAACCCCGTGCGCGTCTATGTCGGGCTGAACTCCGCCGACACGGCGCCGGAAAGAGCGAAGCTGGCTTTGGAAGAACTGAAGCGCGCCGGAGGCTTCGAGCGCAAGTCGCTGATCGTCGTCGTTCCGACGGGCACCGGCTGGATCGATCCGGCAGCGCTCGATCCGCTCGAATATCTGCTGCATGGTGACGTTGCGAGCGTCGCGGTGCAATATTCCTACCTCACGAGTTGGCTGTCGCTGCTCGTCGAGCCGGGCTATGGCGCCGATGCGGCGAACGCGCTCTTCGACGAGGTCTACCGCTACTGGACCACGCTGCCGAAGGACCGGCGCCCCAAGCTCTATCTGCATGGATTGAGTCTCGGGGCAATGAATTCACAAGGGTCTGTCGATCTCTTCGATGTCATCAGCGACCCGTTCCAGGGTGCGCTCTGGAGCGGCCCGCCGTTTCAGAGCGGGCTGTGGCGCTCGGTAACGGCGGACCGCGTCGCCGGTTCGCCCGCCTGGCTTCCGCGCTACCGGGACAGTTCCATCATCCGCTTCACCAACCAGGAGAACGCGCTCGATATTCCCGGTGCGCACTGGGGCGCGATGCGGATCGTCTATCTGCAATATGCCAGCGATCCGGTGACCTTCTTCGATCCGCACGCCTTGTACCGCGAGCCGGACTGGATGAAGGCGCCGCGCGGGCCGGATGTTTCTCCGGCCTTGAATTGGTTTCCCGTCGTCACCGGCCTGCAGCTCCTCGCCGACATGGCTTTGGCCACGACCTCGCCGATCGGTTACGGCCACGTCTACGCGCCGGAACATTATATCGACGCCTGGGTGGCGGTGACCGATCCGCAAGGGGTGACGGGAGAGGATGTCGCGCGGTTGAAGGCGGAGTTCAAGGGCAGGTTCTGATCTGCATTACGGCGTCGCCGAATTGGCGAGCAGCCCTTCCATCGCGCCGATGATCTTGCGGTGCTGGTGCGCGTGGCGGGTGCGAAGGCTCGTTGCCGCGTAGATGGCCTGCGGGATGACCGGCGCATCGGCGACCACGACCGCGGCCCCGTCGTTGGAAAGCCGCTCGGCTGTGGCGATTGTCAGATAGGCGGCGCCCCCGAGAGTGCGCAGCAGCCCGGTGATCGCCATGCTCTGCCCGGCGGCGAGCGAGGCAGCCGAGAGGTGCGGCAGCGCCAGCCGATGGGCACGGTCGAAGGCGGGCGAATAGCTGGAGCGGATATAGGTCTCGGGCTTCACGCCGGCCAGGTCGCCGGCCTCGGTGCTGACCAGCACGTAATGCAGTTCGCCGATCCGTTCGTAATGAAGGTCAGGCAAATAATGCGGTGTAAAGAGAAGCGCCAGGTCGAGTTCCCCGGCGGCAAGATCGCGATTCATCTGGTTCGAGTAATCCGCCTCCATATAGATTTCCGTTGCAGGCAATTCGCGCCGGATGGCCGCCACCCATTGGCCGGCAAATGCTTCCGCGAGATCGTGCTGGATGCCGAGCCGCATCGAGCGCTCCAAGGCGCCGGCGCTCGCGACTGCGCGCGTTGCCTCATGCCATTGATTCTGCAGGGCCTTCGCATAGTCGAGAAAGCGCAGGCCCGAGGCGGTCGGGACCGTGCCGCCCTTGTTGCGGGTAAAGAGCTTGCGGCTGAACTGGGCCTCGAGCGCCTTGATGCGGTGGGAAACCGTCGACTGGGTGATGTTCAGCCGCTCGGCGGTGCGGTTGAAATTCCGCGTCTCCATCAGATCCAGAAAGGTTTCGATCAGATCGACTTGCATCTTGGGGCTGCTCCTCACGCATGCTGCAATCAATCTAATCGAAAATGTCAATTAATAAAGCCGATTCTCCCTGCTTGATGGCCTCGGACTCCTCGTCAAATATCCCGTCAAAAGAGGGAATTACGCATGTCGAATTTGCCGTCTCACGCGCGTGTCGTCATTATAGGCGGAGGAGCGGTCGGCGCGTCCTCGCTCTACCATTTGGCCAGGGCGGGCTGGACCGATTGCGTGCTGCTGGAGAAGAACGAGCTCACCGCCGGCTCGACCTGGCATGCGGCCGGAAATGTTCCGACCTTCTCCTCCTCCTGGTCGATCATGAACATGCAGCGCTATTCGGCGTCGCTCTATCGCGAGCTTGGGCAGCTGATCGACTACCCGATGAACTACCACGTCACCGGGTCGATCCGTCTCGGTCATTCGAAGGAGCGGTTGCAGGAATTCAAGCGCGTCGTCGGCATGGGGCGCTACCAGGGCATGGACCTCGACATCCTGACGCCCGACGAGATGCGCAGCCGCTATCCCTTCCTCGAGACCCACCAACTGACGGGGGCGCTCTACGATCCCTATGACGGTGATATCGACCCGGCGCAGCTTACCCAGGCGCTGGCCAAGGGTGCGCGCGACATGGGCGCAAGAATCATCCGCTTCTGCCCGGTCGTGGCGGCACGGCGCGAGAACGATGAATGGGTGATCACCACGCCGCAAGGAGAAATCCGCTGCGAATATGTGGTGAACGCTGCCGGCTACTACGCGCGCGAGGTCGGCAAGATGTTCGGCCGCAACGTGCCTATGATGGTGATGAGCCATCAGTACATCCTCTTCGACGAGATCCCGGAACTTGCCGCCTGGTCGAAGGAGGCCGGGCGCAAGCTGCCGCTGCTCCGCGACGTCGACTCCTCCTACTATCTCCGGCAGGAGAAATTCGGCATGAATCTAGGGCCTTACGAGCGGAATTGCCGTGCCCACTGGACGGCGCCCGACGATCCGATGCCGGAGGATTTTTCCTTCCAGCTCTTCCCGGACGATCTGGAAAGGTTGGAATGGTATCTGAACGATGCGGTCGAGCGAGTGCCGATCCTCGGGACCGCCGGGCTTTCCCGGGTGATCAACGGACCGATCCCCTATGCGCCGGACGGAAATCCGCTGATCGGGCCCATGCCGGGCGTGCCGAACGCCTTCGAGGCCTGCGTCTTCACCTTCGGCATCTGCCAGGCGGGCGGCGCCGGCAAGGTGCTGGCCGAATGGGTGACGGAGGGCCAGACGGAATGGGACATGTGGTCCTGCGATCCGCGGCGCTACACCGACTATACCGATCAAGACTATTGCATCGCCAAGGGCAAGGAGATCTACGGCCATGAATACGCGATGCATTTCCCCAAACACTACTGGCCGGCCGGGCGTAACAAGAAGCTGTCGCCTATCCACGACCGCATCGCCGCGCTTGGCGCGCAGTTCAAGCCCTATAACGGCTGGGAGCGGGCCATGTGGTACGCGAAGCCCGGCGACGATATCTCCGACGCGGCGACGCAGACCTGGGGCCGCGAGGGCCCCTGGGCGAAGCGCATCGAGGAGGAGTGTTTGGCGGTGCGCGATGCTGCGGGTATTCTCGACCTGCCGGGTTTCTCGCGCTTTCGGCTGAAAGGTGAGGGTGCCCGCAAGTGGCTGTCCGAGCTCATCACCGGCCGCGTGCCGAAACCGGGGCGCATCGGCCTTGCCTATTTCGCCGATGAGAAGGGCCGCATCATCACGGAAATGTCGGTGATGGCGATCGAGGAGGATTTCTTCTTCCTGATCACCGCGGCGACGGCGCAGTGGCATGATTTCGAGTGGCTGCAGAAGCACCGTTCGGCCGATGCCGCCTTCGCGCTTGACGATGTGACCGCGAATTTCTCCTGCCAGATCCTCACCGGTCCGAAATCGCGCGACATCCTTGCCGAGGTTTCCGGTGCCGACCTTTCGAAGGGATGGCTGACGCATCAGACGGCTGAGATCGCCGGGCGCTATTGCCAACTCGTGCGAGTCTCCTTTGCCGGCGAGCTCGGCTGGGAAATCCACACCAAGGTCGAGGACACCGCAGCGATCTTCAATGCCGTCTGGGAGGCCGGCCAGAAACACGGCCTCAAGCCCTTCGGCATGGAGGCGCTCGACAGCCTACGCATCGAAAAGGGCTACCGCGCCTGGAAGGGCGACCTTTCGACCGACTACACCGTCCTTCAGGGCGGGCTCGAACGCTTCGTCGACTGGTCGAAGCCGAGCTTCAAGGGCAAGGCGGCGCTCGAGCGCGAGAAGCAGCGGGGTGCCATCAAGCGCTTCGTCACGCTGACGGTCGAGGCCAGCGAGTGCGATGCGCCCTATATGTCGACGCTCTGGTCGGGCGGCGAAGTGGTCGGCGAGACCACTTCCGGAAACTGGGGCTATCGCGTCAGCAAATCGATCGCGCTCGGCATGCTGCGTGCCGATCTAGCCGCGCCCGGCCAGGAAATCGAGGTCGAGATTTTCGGAGAGCGTTTCAAGGCAATCGTTCAGCCGGATCAGCCGCTCTGGGATCCCTCGAATGAAAGACTGAAAGCATGACGAAGCCCATCCCTGAAAAGGCCCGCGTGGTCATAATCGGCGGCGGCGTTTCCGGCTGTTCGGTCGCCTATCACCTGTCGAAGCTCGGCTGGACGGACGTCGTGCTGCTCGAACGCAAGCAGCTGACCTCGGGCACAACCTGGCACGCAGCCGGGCTGATCGGCCAGCTTCGCGCCTCGCAAAACATGACGCGGCTCGCGAAATATTCGGCCGACCTTTACGTCAAGCTGGAGGCAGAAACGGGCATCGCCACCGGCATGCGCCAGAACGGCTCTATCACCGTGGCGCTCACCGATGAGCGCAAGGAAGAAATCTACCGCCAGGCTTCGCTCGCCCGCGCCTTCGACGTCGATGTTCGCGAGATCACGTCCAGAGAGGTGAAGGAGATGTATCCTCACCTCAACGTTTCCGACGTCAAGGCGGCGGTGCACCTTCCGCTCGACGGGCAGTGCGACCCGGCCAACATCGCCATGGCGCTGGCCAAAGGCGCGCGGCAGCACGGCGCGACGATCATCGAAGGCGTGAAGGTCACGTCGGTGACGACGAAGGATGGCCGTGTGACCGGCGTCACCTGCGAGCAGAACGGCGAGAGCTTCACGATCGAGACGGAAACTGTCGTCAACTGCGGCGGAATGTGGGGCAGGGAACTGGCCCGCCAATTGGGCGTCACCGTTCCGCTGCACGCCTGCGAGCATTTCTACATCGTCACCGAGGCCATTCCGGGCCTCGCTCGCCTGCCGGTCCTGCGCGTCCCGGACGAGTGCACCTATTACAAGGAGGACGCCGGCAAGATGCTGGTCGGTGCCTTCGAGCTCAAGGCAAAGCCCTGGGGCATGGACGGCATCCGCGAGGACTTCTGCTTCGACCAGTTGCCGGAGGATTTCGACCATTTTGCCCCTATCCTCGAAATGGCCGTCAACCGGATGCCGATGCTGGAGACCGCGGGCATTCACACCTTCTTCAACGGTCCGGAGAGCTTTACGCCCGACGACCGCTACTATCTCGGCGAGGCGCCGGAGCTTAAAGGCTATTGGGTGGCCGCGGGCTACAACTCGATCGGCATCGTTTCGTCCGGCGGCGCCGGCATGGCGCTGGCGCAATGGATGAACGACGGCGAGCCGCCCTTTGATCTCTGGGAGGTCGATATCCGCCGCGCCCAGCCATTCCAGAAAAACCGCGCCTATCTCAAGGAGCGGGTGTCGGAGACGCTCGGGCTGCTCTATGCCGATCACTTCCCCTATCGGCAGATGGCGACGGCGCGCGGTGTCCGCCGCTCGCCGCTGCACGAGCATCTGAAGGCGCGCGGCGCCGTCTTCGGCGAGGTTGCCGGATGGGAGCGCGCCAATTGGTTTGCGAAAGACGGCCAGGAGCGCGAGTATCGCTATTCCTGGAAACGGCAGAACTGGTTCGATAACCAGCGGGCCGAGCATCTCGCCGTCCGCAATGGAGTCGGTCTCTTCGACATGACGTCGTTCGGCAAGATCCGGGTGGAGGGCCGTGATGCGCTTTCGTTCCTGCAGCGCCTCTGCGCCAATGAGCTGAATGTCGAAGCCGGTCGCATCATCTACACGCAGATGCTCAACGCCCGCGGCGGCATCGAGAGCGACCTGACCGTCACCCGGCTTTCGGAAACCGCCTTCTTGCTCGTCGTACCGGGCGCGACGCTGCAGCGCGATCTCGCCTGGCTGCGCAGGCATCTTCGCGACGAGTTCGTGGTTATTACCGATGTGACGGCTGCCGAAAGCGTGCTCTGTATCATGGGGCCGAAAGCGCGCGAACTGATGCAGAAGGTGAGCCCGAACGATTTCTCCAATCAGGCGCATCCTTTCGGAACGGCGCGCGAGATCGAGATCGGCATGGGCCTCGCCCGCGCCCACCGCGTCACCTATGTCGGCGAGCTTGGCTGGGAGCTCTACGTGTCGACCGATCAGGCGGCCCATGCCTTCGAGGCGTTGGAGGCCGCGGGGCAAGATGTCGGCCTTAAGCTCTGTGGCCTTCACACGCTCGACAGCTGCCGCATCGAGAAGGCGTTCCGTCATTTCGGCCATGACATCACCGACGAGGATCATGTGCTCGAAGCCGGTCTCGGCTTTGCCGTGAAGGCCGACAAGGGCGAATTCATCGGCCGTGAGGCGGTGCTTGCCAAGCAGGAGAAGGGCCTATCCCGCCGGCTGGTGCAATTCCGGCTCGCCGATCCGGAGCCGCTTCTCTTCCACAACGAAGCGATCGTTCGCGATGGCGAGATTGCCGGGACGATCACGTCCGGCAATTACGGCCACCACCTCGGCGGCGCGGTCGGCCTTGGTTACGTGCCCTGTAGCGGCGAGAGCGCCGCGGATGTGCTGGCGTCCAATTACGAGATCGAGATCGCTGGAACGCGGGTGAAAGCCGAGGCGTCGCTGAAGCCGATGTACGATCCGAAGGCGGAGCGGGTGCGGATGTAAGCGGCTTACTGCTAGATCAGGCGAAAAAGGATGGCCCCTCATCCGCCTGCCGGCACCTTCTCCCCGTCGTGACGGGGAGAAGGGACAAGCCGCGACGCCTCACCCTGACCCTCTCCCCGCGTGCGGGGAGAGGGTCAGGGTGAGGCGCAACGAGTAAGACGACGAACGCCATTGGGAGATGATGATGGCTGACGAATGCGCAGTTGCGGTTTCGAGACGGTCCGGCGGACGGGCGGCGCGTGTGGCGCTGCGCTCGTCACCGCTTGCGGAAAACATCCGACCGGTGCGCCCGGGTCTTTCCGGCGGCCAGTACAAACCGCTGACCGAGGCGGGTGTGAAGCGCATTCATGAGGCGGCGCTCGATGCGCTGGAGCAGATCGGCCTGGCCAATGCGCCGAAATCCGGCATCGAGATCATGACCGGCGCCGGCGCCATTCTCGGCGACGACGGGCGCATCCGCTTCCCGCGTGCGCTGGTCGAGGACATGCTGGCGATTGCCGCGCGTGACATTACGCTATACGCCCGCGATCCGAAGCAGGATCTCGAGCTCACCGGCACGCGTGTCTATTACGGCACGGCCGGGGCGGCGGTGCACGTTGTCGATGTCGAAAAGCGCGAATATCGCGAGTCGACCACCAAGGACCTCTTGAACGCCGCCCAACTCGTCCATCATCTCGACAATGTGCACTTCTTCCAGCGCGCCATGGTCTGCCGGGACATTCCCGACAATTTCCTGATGGACATCAACACGCTCTATGCCTGCTGCGCCGGCACCACCAAGCATGTCGGTACCAGCTTTTCCGATCCGTCGCATGTGGAGGGCTGCTTCGATCTGATCCACATGATCGCCGGCGGAGAGGACAAGTGGCGCGCGCGGCCCTTCGTCTCGAATTCCAACTGCTTCGTCGTGCCGCCGATGAAATTTGCGGAAGAGAGCTGCACCACGATGGAGAAGTGCATCCGCGGCGGCATGCCCATCCTACTGCTTTCGGCCGGGCAGGCGGGGGCAACCGCGCCGGCACCGCTCGCAACCGCGATCGTCCAGGCGGTCGCCGAATGCCTGGCGGGCGTCGTCTATGTCAATGCAATGTCGCCCGGTCATCCGGCCGTCTTCGGAACCTGGCCGTTCGTTTCAGACTTGAGAACGGGTGCGATGTCCGGCGGCTCCGGCGAGCAGGCGCTGCTGACGGCCGGCTGCGCCCAGATGCACCAGTTCTATCGCTTGCCGGGCGGCGCCGCCGCCGGCATTGCGGATGCGAAGCTTCCCGACATGCAGGCTGGCTGGGAACAGGCGATCTCCAACGTCATGGCGGGGCTCTCGGGCCTCAATATGGTCTATGAAGCGGTCGGCATGCATGCTTCGCTGCTCGGCTTCTGCCTGGAATCGCTGGTCCTCGGCGACGATCTGCTCGGCCAGGTGCAGCGCTGCATCCGCGGCATAGATGTGACCGAGGATTCCGTCTCGCTCGACACCATGCGTTCCGTCTGCCTCGACGGCCCAGGCCACTATCTCGGTCATTCCCAGACGCTGGGGCTGATGCAGACGGAGTACATCTATCCGGCGGTGGCCGACCGAACGAGCCCGAAGGAATGGGTGGAGATCGGCCGACCGGATCTCGTCGCCCGCGCCATCGAGAGGAAGAATCGCATTCTCGGCGAGGCCGCGCCGTCCGTCATTGCGCCCGAAATTGACCGTGCCATCCGCGAAAAATTCAGGATCTATTGCTGAAGAAGGCTCAGCCGCGCCGGTCGAAGTGCGTCCTGAGCGTCACATGTGTCTGGACGGTTGCGACACCCGGAATGATGGCGATCCGCCGCCGGATCATGTCGAGGTCATCGTTCGAATCGCATTCGACGAGCAGCATCAGGTCCGTCGCGCCGGCAAGTGACCAGCAACTGACGACGTGCGGCATGCCCGAAAGGTGCGGCACGACATGGTCGCAATTCTTACCGGGATGGAAGGCGACGGCAACAAGTGCGCGCACCATCGGGGCCTTCTGCTCTGCGCCGAGCCGGATCGTATAGGCGGCGATGGCGCCCCTGGTTTCAAGCCGGCGCAGCCGTTCATGCGTCGCACTGCGCGAAAGGCCGGCATGACGGGCAAGCGCCACCAGGCTCTGGCGAGAATCCTTGTGCAATGCCGCAAGCAGCAGGCGATCCTTCTCATCAAGTTCGGTCAATTCGTCGTCCTCGGCCGCCTGTGCCGGACAAATGTCCGGCGGGACGGCATCATGCCCAATGAAACCGCACGATAAGGCAGTTAGCGTCTCCGGACAACGAAGGAGCCGATCTCATGAACAGCTTGAAACTGCCGGAAAATGCCGTCCTGATCCCGATCGACATGCAGCGCGCCTTTGATGCGGCGCCCTGGCCGCCGCGCTGGAATGGACGCGTCGATGAAAACGGGCTGACAGTTCTCGCCGCCTGGCGCGCGGCGAAGCGGCCGATCATTCATGTGCGGCACGACAGCATCAAGGAAGGCTCGACGTTGCATCCAGAGCAGCCGGGCAACGCCTTTCGCCCAGGCTTCGGCCCGATGGGAGGGGAAAGCCTCGTCACCAAGAGCGTCAACGCGGCCTTCATCGGCACGGATCTCGATCTGAGGCTCAGGCGCCTTGGAGCCGATACCGTCGTGATGTTCGGCATCTCGACCGACATGTGTGTCTCGACCTCGGTGCGGGTCGCTGCCAATCTCGGCTATCGCGTGTTCCTCGTCGAAGACGCTTGCGATTGTTTCGATGTGGCGGATGGCGCGGGCGGCGTGATTGCGGCGCGGGAAATCCACCGTGCGCATGTGGCGACACTCAGGGCCGAGTTTGCCGACGTCGTGACGACTGGCGAATTGCTGAGCGCGCTCGGAGCTATAAAGGCGGCGTGATCATCGCGCCGTAGCACTCTTCGCCTCCACGATCCGATAGCTCCATCTGGGTGCCTTTGGGATCTCGTCCGGGCGGAAGGGAAAGGTGAGAAACGTCTCGAAGGGGCGGGTCTCGCCGCCGGGCACGCGCACCAGCACCAGCGCCGTGTCGTCGCCGACCCGCCTGCAGGCGCCTGCCGAGCAATCCTCGAGCGTGACCGTCAGGCGGAAATATTCCAGCGTGATTGCCGAGGTGTTTCTGGCCGTCCCATGCAGTCGATAGCTGCGCTCCGACTGGTTTCGCTCGAAGGCGAGGTTCTCGAGGACGATGTCTGAAGGAACGATCCCGGCCGGGGGCGGGGAGGGGGCGGGTGCAGCCGGTTCGGGTGTGCTTTCACTCAGCCAGATCAGAAAGGCGGCGGCAAGCCCCACGGCGACCGCAATGGAGAGGACGGGCTCTACCCAACTCCGAAAGCGGCCATAGCGGGCCGCGAGATACACGATCACCAGGCCCAGGAGTAACGCAATCACCCACAGCATAAAGACCCTCCTACAGCGGCGGCCGTCCACCAGGACGCGCAAGGGGTCGCTGTAGCGCTTTGAATTACTGCATGCTTTTTCCGCTAAATCGAATCCGATTTACATACTGTTCGAGCAAAGCTGGCATTGCCGCCCCGACCGAGCGGGGAAATCGCTACGACGCGCCTGCGTTCGTTCATTTCTTCAGGCTGATCCAGTAGGCCCCGTCGAAGGGAACAGCCGCAAAGCGCATCTTTTCGTTGCACCAGGCATGCGGACCGGCAAAGGCCGCCGACAGGCCCTTCGCCCCCGCGGCCTCCGGCATGCTGATGGAGCTGCCCGTCGTCACGGCGTCACCCGTCGTGGCGCCGTGAGCTTATCCATTGGGCGCTCGATGTCGCGCTTTTAGAAGCAGCGGTGGTTGGCTTGGCTGGGCATTGCAACTGCAGCCTTCTGGACAGTGAGCTTGTAAGATGAGCTATTCACTCATGATTATTGCGCGCGCAACAGGATTTTGTGAGAATCCACTCATGTTTTTGCGCTTGTGGGAAATGTGCAACAACACGCTGCGCGGGTGGCAAAGACGCTACCGCAGGGTACGGGCAATTAGCCGATCGGGGAAAACGCCCGCCGCCGGAGAGTGGCGACGGGCGGCGAGCATTTTCATCTGGTCTTGCTTGCCTACGACACGGGCGACAAGCGGCCTTATCCGTGGTTGATCATGATATGCCGAACGGCGGTGTAGTCCTCCAGCGCGTAAACCGACATGTCCTTGCCATAGCCTGACTGCTTGACGCCTCCATGCGGCATCTCGTTGGTCAGCATGAAATGCGTGTTGATCCAGGTGCAGCCATATTGCAGGCGGGAGGCGGCCCTCATCGCCTTGCTGATATCCTTCGTCCAGACGGAGGAGGCGAGGCCGTAATCGCTGTCGTTTGCCCAGGCGACGACATCGTCCGTGCCGGAGAAACGGGTGACCGACACGACCGGACCAAAAACCTCGCGGCGAACGATCTCGTCCTCCTGGGTGGCACCGGCGACGACCGTCGGCTGAAAGAAGAAACCGTCGTCGCTGCCCGTGCCGCCGCCGGTGGTGATCTCGATATGCTTCTGGTCTGATGCCCGCTCGACGAAGCTCGCGACGCGATCGCGTTGCCGCTTGGAGATCAGCGGTCCGATCTCGTTCTCGGTATCGTCGGCAAGGTTGTAGCGGATGGTCGATACGGCAGATGTCAGATCGGCGACGAGCTTGTCGTAGATACCGGCCTCCGCATAGATGCGGCAGGCGGCGGTGCAGTCCTGGCCGGCATTGTAATAGCCGAAGGTGCGGATGCCGTTCACGACCGCTTCCAGATCGGCGTCGTCATAGACGATGACCGGCGCCTTGCCGCCGAGTTCGAGATGGGTGCGCTTGACCGTCTTGGCGGCGGCGGTGAGCACCTTCTTGCCGGTGGCGATATCGCCGGTGATCGACACCATCGAGATCTTGGGATGGTTGATCAGCGCATTGCCGACCGTCTCGCCGCGGCCAGCGATGACATTGACGACACCCTCGGGAAGAATATCGGCCAGCAGCCGCGCAAGCTTCAGCGCCGTCAGCGGCGTCTGTTCCGACGGCTTGAAGACGACGGTGTTGCCACCGCCGATTGCCGGCGCCAACTTCCAGGCCATCATCATCAGCGGATAGTTCCAGGGGGCGATCGAGCCGACGATGCCGATTGGGTCGCGGCGGATCATCGAGGTATGGCCCGGAAGATATTCACCCGCCGTGGGCGCGTGCAGGTTGCGAACCGCGCCCGCGAAGAATCGCCAGCAATCGATGATCGCCGGTAGTTCGTCATTCTTCACCGCGTTGATCGGCTTGCCGCAGTTCAAGGCTTCGAGTGCTGCGAAGTCGTCGGCGTTCCTCTCGATCGCGTCGGCGATCTTCAGCAGATGGTTCGAGCGTTCCGCAGGCGTCGTCTGCGACCAGGTAACGAAGGCGCGTTCGGCCGCGTCGACGGCGGCGTCGATCTGCGCATGGGAGGCTTCGGCGAGGTCGATGATCCTGGCGCCCGTCCGCGGGTTCAGGATGTGCTCCTCGGCCTCGGTCCCGGCTTCGAAACGAGATCCGATCAGGAGTTGGGTGTCCATGTCTGTTCTCCCTTTATGTTCGATATTATTTGCCGGCGCCGGCGATCTGGTCGCCGTCGCGGGTGAGGTAATAGGCGCCGAGGATCGGCAGGAAGGTGACGATGACGACGATCATCGCGACGACGTTGGTCACCGGCCGCTGGCGCGGGCGGATCAGCTCTTCGAGCATCCAGATCGGCAGGGTTGATTGCTGGCCGGCGGTGAAGGTCGTCACGATCACCTCGTCGAAGGAAAGCGCGAAGGCGAGCATGCCGCCGGCAAGCAGCGCCGTGCCGATGTTCGGCAGGATCACGTAGCGGAACGTCTGGAAGCCGTCGGCGCCGAGATCCATCGAGGCCTCGATCAGCGAGCCGGAAATCCGCCGGAAGCGGGCGATCGCGTTGTTGTAAACGACGACGATGCAGAAGGTGGCGTGGCCGAGCACGATCGTCCAGAACGAGAACGGGATGTCCGCGATCGAGAAGGCCGAGCGCAGCGCAATGCCGGTGATGATGCCGGGAAGCGCGATCGGCAGGATGACCAGCAGCGACACGGTTTCGCGGCCGAAGAAGCGCGTCTGGCTGACCGCGGCGGCGCAAAGGGTGCCGAGGACGAGTGCCGCGGCGGTGGCGACCGCGGCGACCTTGACGGAGAGGGTGAGAGCCGCCCAGACATCCGGCCGGTGCCAGGCGACGGCAAACCATTGCGTCGTCAGCCCCGGCGGCGGGAACTGATAGGTCTTTTCTTCCGTCGTGAAGGCATAGAGGAAGATCAGCAGGATCGGCAGGTGCATGAAGGCAAGGCCGGCGGCTGCGGCAATCTTCAGGCCAAGGGGCGCGCGATTCATCTTCTCAGAGCGCATCGAAGGCCCCCATGCGTCTGGCCATCCAGAGATAGGCGCCCATGATGACGATCGGCACGACCGTGAAGGCGGCGGCGAGGGGGATGTTGCCGGCCGTGCCCTGCTGGGCGTAGACCGCCTGGCCGATGAAGAGCCGCGACGAACCGACGATCTGCGGGATGATGTAGTCGCCGAGAGTCAGCGAGAAGGTGAAGATGGAGCCGGCGACTATGCCTGGCAGTGCCAGCGGAAAGAGCACATGGCGGAAAGTCTGCGCCGGCGTACCGCCGAGGTCGGACGAGGCTTCGACTAGGTTGGCCGGCACGCGCTCCAGCGCCGCCTGGATCGGCAGGATCATGAAAGGCATCCAGACATAGACGAAGACGATGAAGGTGCCCGTGTAACTGACCGACAGCGAATTGCCGCCGACGACCGGCAGCGAAAGCCAGGCATCGAGCAGCCAGAGAAGGTTCAGCTTCTCGAAAAACCAGGTGAGGATACCTTCTTTCGCAAGGATCAGCTTCCAGGCGTAGACCTTGACGAGATAGCTCGACCAGAGCGGCAGCATGACCGCCAGATAGAAAAGCGCCTTCCATTTGCCGCGCGCGTAGCGGGCCGCATAATAGGCGATTGGAAAAGCGATGAACGCCGAGACGAGCGTCACCAGTGCCGCCATCGAAACGGTGCGCAGGATGATGTCGAGATTGGCTTCGCTGAACAGCTGCCGGTAGGTCGCAAGCGTGAACTCGTAATTGATGAGTCCGGAAAACTCGTCGATCGAGAAGAAGCTCTGGAGAAGCAGCGCGAAAAGCGAGCCGAGATAGCCGATGCCGAGCCACAGCAAAGGCGGCCCGAGCAGCACCGTCAGGAGCAGAGGCGGGTGCCGCCAGAAGAAGTCCGAGAGACGGCCGGTTGTGCTGCGGCGCTCCGGAAGGACGAAGCTTTCGGCAACAATCGTCATGCGTCCTCCATCGGGTGAAGGTCGCGGGCGGCGAAGCTGATCGTGACCGGGCTGCCCATCGCGGGCACGCTCTGCGCCGCGGGACTGGCGACGGCAATGCGGTTGCCGTCGACATCGACGACAATCCGGTTGGTCGCGCCGAGAAAGCTGCGGCCGGCGACGATGCCGGAGAGGCTGAGGGCGCCGTCCGCCGCCGGCGCGAGCGCAACCGACTCCGGCCGAAGGCTCGCGAAGGAGGATTTCAGACCGAGCCTCTGGCAGAGCTTGGCAGAGAGCACGTTCGACGAGCCGACGAAATCGGCGACGAAGCGGGTCTTCGGCTGGTTGTAGACCTCTTCCGGCCGCCCGAGCTGCTGGATCCGGCCTTCGTTGAAGACGGCGATCCGATCGGCCATCGACAATGCCTCGCCCTGGTCGTGGGTGACGAAGACGAAGGTGATGCCGAGCGATTTCTGCAGGCTCTTCAACTCCTCCTGCATCTGCTCGCGCAGCTTCAGATCGAGCGCGCCGAGCGGCTCGTCGAGAAGCAGCACCTTGGGGTTGTTGACGAGGGCGCGGGCGAGTGCCACCCGCTGGCGCTGGCCTCCGGAAAGCTGACCGGACCGGCGCGCGCCGTAGCCGGGCAGCTTGACCATGGCGAGCGCATCTTCCGCGGCTTTGCGTCTTTCCTCGCGGCCGACTCCTTTGACCATCAGCCCGTAGGCGACGTTGTCGAGAATCGAGAGATGCGGGAAGAGGGCATAGTCCTGGAAGACGGTATTGACGCTGCGGCGGTAGGGCGGCACGCCCTCGGCGGTTTCGCCGAAGATCTCGATATGGCCCGTCTTCGGCTGCTCGAAGCCGGCCATCAGTCTCAGGCAGGTCGTCTTGCCCGAGCCGGAGGGCCCCAGCATCGCGAAGAATTCGCCCTCGGCGATCGAGAGGTTGACGCAATCGACGGCGCGCACCGCACCAAAATGGCGGGAAACATTGTCGAAGAGAACGGCGGTGGTCATGGAAATGCTCCGGGATTCTGGCCCCTCATCCCGCTGCCGCGACCTTCTCCCCCGCGAGCGGGGGAGAAGGGACCTGCGGTCGGTGCGGCATGCAGGATCGACTCCCTCCCCCTTGTGGGGAGAGTTGGGGAGGGGACTTTGAGACGAACCTCTCCCGGCCCTTTGGGCCACCCTCCCCACAAGGGGGAGGGAAAGCGGCGGTTTACCGGCCGCCGATCACGCCGATATAGTCGGACACCCAGCGGTGATAGGGCACGCATTCGCTCTGGCTTGCGCACCTGGCCACGGGCGTCTTCCAGAACTTGACCTTCTCAAAGTCGTTGTAGCCGTTGGTGGCGCAGCCCTCGTCGGTCAGGAGCTCGTTGCCCTTGCAGGCGGCGCCAACGGAGGGGTTGGCGCCGAACCAGGCGGACACGTCGCCCTGGACCTTCGGCGAGAGCGTGTGCTCCATCCACATATAGGCGCAGTTCGGATGCTCGCTCTCGGCATGCAGCATGGTCGTATCCGCCCAGCCGGTTACTCCTTCTTCCGGAATGACCGAGGAGATCGGCAGCTTCTCGGCCTGCATCAGGTTGACCTGGAACGGCCAGGAGCCGGACGCGACCACGCCTTCGTTCTTGAAGTCGTCTATCTGGATCATCGCATCGTGCCAATAGCGGCCGACTAGCGTGCGCTGCACGCGAAGCAGGTCGAGGGCCGCCTTGTACTGGTCCTCATTGAGCTCATAGGGATCCTTGATGCCGAGCTCCGGCTTGTGGGCCATCAAGTAGTTGGCCGCGTCGGCGACGTGGATCGGACCGTCATAGGCCTGGATGCGGCCCTTGTTGGACTTGCCGTCAGGCAGCGTCATCTCCTCGAAGACGACATTCCAGCTTTTCGGCGGCTGACCCTTGAAGGCTTCCGTGTTGTACATCAGCACGTTCGGGCCCCAGACATAGGGCGTGCCGTAATGGACGTCGTTGACCGTGTGCCAGGGCGCGTTCTGCATGCGCTCGTCGATGGTCTTCCAGCTCGGAATGAGGCTGGTATTGATCGGCTGGACGCGCTTGCCGGCCACCAGCCGAAGCGAGGCGTCGCCGGAGGCGGTGACGAGGTCAAAGCCGCCCTCGTTCATCAGCGCCACCATTTCGTCGGAAGTGGCGGCGGTCTTGACGCTGACCTTGCAGCCGGTCTTCTTCTCGAATTCGGTGACCCAGTCGAAGTTCTTGTCGGTCTCGCCGCGCTCGATATAGCCGGGCCAGGCTACGATAGAGAGCTCGCCCTCACCCTGGCCGAGCTCCTTTTGCGGCTCCAGGGCAAGTGCCGGGGCAACGAGGCCGAGCGTAAGGGTAAGCGCCGTGCAGGATTTCAACATCTGCTTCATTGAAGTCTCCCCAGTTATGCCGCGTCCGCGGCCTTGTTCCCTGGGATGAAGCGTGCCTCTATTTCTCCGTATTCGCAAATTCATTAATCAGAATGGCGTTATCGGTTTTCCCGATATCAATTCACCGTGGACGGGCACTGCGAAGGGCTTCGGCGATGCCGACGAAATCGCGCGCCGATTGCGGCAGGCTTGACCCTTTGCGCCACACCATGCCGACCTGCACGACCGGCAAGGCGCCGGAAACGTCGCGGCTCTCGATACGGTCTCCTTCGAGCGACCAGGGGCGATAGACGAGGTCCGGCAAAAGCGCGATGCCGGCGCCGGTGGCGACCAGGCTTCTGACCGCCTCGACCGAGCGGGTGCGGAAGGCGACATGCGGCCGGGCGCCGAGCGCCGTCAGCAGCTTGCCGGTGTTTTCCTCGATTTCGTCGACCGTCAGCATGATCAGCGGCTCCCTGGCGATATCCTCGACCGAGATGATGTCGGCGCTGACGAGCGGATGGCCGATCGGCAGCCAGAGCCGGTAAGGCGAGGTTTCGAGGATTTCCGCCTGCAGCGCCATCCGGTCGCGCAGGTTGGAGATCACCATCACGGCGACATCCAGCTCGCCGCCGACCAGCAGGTGCTCGAGATAGGAGCCGTTGTCCTCGATGGCACTCACCTCGACTCCGGGGCAGGCGCGGCGATAGCGGGCCAGCAGGTCGGAGAGCACGTAGCCGGCGACGAGCGAGGTGACGCCGAGATTAAGCCTGCCGCCGCGCTCCTCGCGGCTATCGGAGAAGCTGCGCCGCGCATCGGACACATCGGCGAGAATCTTCGTCGCATGACGGAGGAACTGGTGACCGTTATGGGTGATCGACAGGCCGCGCGGATGCCGGTCGAAGAGCTCGACGCCAAGATCTGTCTCCAACTCCTTGATCGCTTCGGTGATCGATGACTGCGAGATCGACAGGTTCTGCGCTGCGCGGGTGACCGTGCCCTGTTCGGCGACAGCGACGAAATATTGCAATTGCCTGAGTGTGAATGCCATGAGCGAATTAACACCGGGCGACAAGCGGATGGCAAGCCGGCCGATGCAGCGCCACGATTTGGCGCAGCTGGTCGTGCATGGCGGCAGGCCGGTGCTAAGGTGGGCTCAAGGGAGCGCAGGATGGATTCGAGACGATCAAGACCGATGCCGACGGAGCGCGAAATCCTGGCATTCCACGAGCGCTGTGAGGCGTTCTACCCGGCCGATGCCGTGACCGCTTCGATCTCACAACAGCGACAATGGTACGACGCTCTGTGTGCGGAGTTCGACGCGCCGTCGCCGGAGGGGCTGACAAGGCGCGATGCGCTTGTAGCCAGGCGGATTCCGATCCGGCACTATCGGCCGGCGGAGGTCGCGACCGCGGTGCGCGTGCTCTATATCCATGGTGGCGGCTTTGTCGTCGGCTCGCTCGAGAGCCATGATGCGATCTGTGCCGAGCTTGCGCATGGAGTGCGGGCTGAGCTGATTTCGGTGGACTATCGGCTCGCGCCGGAGCATGTCTGGCCGGCGGCTTTCGATGACTGTTCCGCCGTGCTCGAAAGCCTGCTTGCCGATGGTCGGCCGCTCGTCGCTGTCGGCGACAGCGCCGGCGGCAATCTGGTTGCGGGCATCGTGCTCAAGGCGAGGGCCAGAGGGCTATCCGGCATTATCGGCCAGGCGCTGGTCTATCCCGGCCTCGGCGGCGATCTCGTTAGCGGTTCCTGTGCCGAGATGGCGGAGGCGCCGGGCCTGTCGACGACCGACGTGGCCTATTATCGCGAGGTACTGAAGGCCCCGGCCGACGATGTGTTCGCCTACCCGTTGAAAGCGGCCGAACTGTTCGATCTGCCGCCCACCTATATCACCGGGGCGCACTTCGATCCCTTGCGGGACGATGCGCGAGGCTATGCGGTGCGCCTTGCGCAGGCAGGCGTGGACGTCACCTATCGCGAAGAGCCGCAGATGATCCATGCCTGGCTCCGGGCACGGCACATGAGTCCAGGCGCCCGCGAAGGGTTTGACCATCTGGTTCGTGGTGTGGCACGGCTGGTTGGGGCCCCTCTGAGGCAACCATGAGCGGAGACACCGATCTGCGGCACCTGCTCGGCGGGATGAACCCGATCCTGGGCGAAGGCGAGTATGTCTACTGCACGGTCGAGGGCGATGCCGCGTTCTGGTTTGCCCTTGAACCGATCGGCACCTTCCGCGAGGTGGAGGGGTTGACGCTGATACTCGAACGCTCGAAGGCCGATGCGGCCAGACTTTCCTACGGCCCGGTGCTGCGACAGATAACGCTCAGCGTTCATTCCGCACTTGAGGCGGTGGGTTTGACGGCGGCTGTTTCAGCGGCACTCACTCGGGCCGGCATCAGTGCCAATGTCGTGGCCGCGTATTATCACGACCACATCTTCGTGCCGGCGGCGGATGCGGAGCGGGCGCTGGAGGCGTTGCAGGAATTGAGCCGCGAGACCAACGGAATTCAGTGACTTTGCCCCTCACCCGAGCCCGGTCGCGACGGGGGAGGAGACACCGTCGCGGGCGCCGCACTTTCCATCTTCACAGGCGCGGAATGGTGGTCGAGCGATCTGCGAGTCCCTTCTCTTCGCGTGCGGGGAGAAAGTCGCGGCAGCAGGATGATGGCCGCATGCGCTCAGCGGTCCCTTACATGAAATCCCGCTTAATCCGCTTCTCGAAGATCTTCTCGAAGATCTTCTCTTCGCCCTCGAAAGCCTCGACCTTGGCCGATGTGACCCACTCGCTTTCCGTGCAGCCGAGCCGGGAGGTCGAAACGGTCTTCAGCGACTGCTCGCCGCGCCTGGCGATGCAGGTCCAGGTCGAGAGGCCGGTCATCGAATGCGGATCACTGGGGGCGATCGACCAAACCTCGTCGCGGATGTCACGCGTGGCGTTGCCGGTATCGGGGTGTTCGACGAGGCCGGTGTCTTCGTAGATCAGATTATGCGTTACACCCTTGGCCATATCGCGCTCAACGCTGCGGCGGGTTTGCGCCGGCGAATGCTCGATATAGGTGGGTAGAGGGTTGGGATTGGTCGGCTGCGGCACGACGATCTCGCGGTGCTCGCCGAGGAGCGGCAGCGACAGCGAGAGGCTCGCGGTATCGATCGTCAGGCCGGGATCGGTGGGCGGCGGCAGGATCATCGGCCAGTAGGATGTCGAGAGCGACAGCCGGATGCGATGACCCGCGCGAAAGCGATAGCCGCAGGCATCGAGCACCAGCGTGATGCGTGTCTTGTGGTTCTTTTGCATCGGCATCGGCTTTGCGTTGCCGTTGCGGTGGGCCAGGTTGAGGACGCCGAAGGCGACGCGGGTTGCCGTGCCGTCCGGATGAATGTCGACGAGACGGGCGACAAGATTGGCCGTCTCCGCGCTGCAGGCGACCTCCAGAGTGAGGGCCGGTTCTCCGAGGTAGTCCTCCGCTTCGAGCAGGGGATGGCTATCGAAGGTGAGGGAACCCGCATCGTCGATACGCTGGTCGCCGGCCATCTCGGCATCCGGCTTCAAGGTGAAATATTCGCCGGCGGCCGTGCCGGTATCGAGCGGCGAGCGGAGATAGATGTCGCCGATCCCCTTCTTGGCAGCGGCCCCGGTCACGAGGCTGCCGTCGCTCGATACCGTGAAGCTGCGCGCGTCGGGGGTGTTCCAGACGTCCTTGGCAATCCAGCGGCCGGGATCTTCGTTGCGTCTCAGCGCCGGCTTCGGGCCATCGAGAATATAGGCGCGGATCTGCGGTAGCCTTTCGGCACCGTTTCTCTCATCCCGCAGCCAGCGGTTCCACCAGCGGATCGCCTCGCTGTGAAAATCCGCCCGCGGCTTCGGCCAGGCGAAATGCGGGTATTTGTGAACCCATGGTCCGATCAGCGCCTTGGCCCTGTCGCCGAGCCCCTCGATCGCCTTGATCGGCGTATTGCGGTAGCCGTCGGCCCAGCCGGCGATCACGAGAGCGGGTACCGGGAAGCCTTCGAAATCCTCGGCTATGGAGCCGTGGCGCCAAAAATCGTCGCGGCGCTGGTGCTCGAGCCATTCCTCCAGGAAGAAGGGCTCGTTCTCCAGCCGCTCCAGCCACATTTCCTTCCAGCGCTCGCCGACGAGCTCCGGATCGGGCGAGCGCGACTGGTAGGCGAGCATGGTCGCGGCCCAGGAAAGCTGCGCCGAAAGATGGCAGCCGTTCTTGTAGTGGATGTCGTCATTGTAGCGGTCGACGGTCGAGGCGATCGAGATAACGGCCTTGAGCGCCGGCGGTTTCAGAGCGGCCACCTGCAGGCAGTTGAAGCCGCCCCAGGAGATGCCCATCATGCCGACCTTGCCGTTTGACCAGGGCTGCGTCGCGATCCATTCGATGATCTCGCAGCCGTCGGAGAGTTCGCGCGGCGTATATTCGCCGTCGATCACCCCTTCGGATTCGCCGCAGCCGCGGATGTCGACGCGAACGCCGGCAATGCCGGCCGCGGCGAAGACCGGATAGGTGGATTCGTCGCGGGCGCAGGTGCCGTCGCGCTTGCGATAGGGCAGGTATTCGAGCACCGCCGGGACCGGATTCTGCTCGGTTCCCTCCGGCATCCAGATGCGCGCCGCCAGCCGGGTCCCGTCCTTGAGGGTGATCCATTCGTTTTCGATGACGGTGAAGTTGCGATCGGACACGTTTATATTCTCCCGATTTTCTGCGCGTGAGCGATCTACAGCGGATCGGAGTGAGTGTGCGGGACGGAGGCGCCCCGCTCTCCGGGTCAATTCCCCGCACTCTCCATGCGTCTGGTCTTAAGCACCCGTTCGAGCCAGCCGATTTCCATTTCCGGCACCGACTTCAGGAGGAGGTCGGTGTAGTCGTCGAAGGGCGCCGAGAGCACCTTCGACTTCGGTCCGAAGCGCACCAGCCGGCCGCGATGCATCACGGCCACGCTGTCGGCGATCGCCCGGACGATGGCGATGTCGTGGGTGATAAACAGATAGGAAACAGCGGTTTCCTCCTGAAGCTTCATAAGCAGATTCAGGATGCCTTCGGCGACCAGCGGGTCGAGCGCCGAGGTCGGCTCGTCGCAGAGGATGAGCTCCGGCCTGGCGGCGAGCGCCCGGGCAATCGCGACGCGTTGCTTCTGGCCACCGGAGAGTTCGGCCGGGTAGCGATCGAGGAAGCGTGAGCCCATCTCGATCTGATCGAGCAGTTCCCCGACGCGCTCGGTCTTCTTCGCACCGTGCATGCCGAAATAGAAGGAGAGCGGCCGGCCGACGATGTCGCGCACCGTCTGGCGCGGATTCATGGCCGTGTCCGCCATCTGGTAGATCATCTGGATACGGCGCAGTTCCTCGTTCCTGCGGCCCTTCAGCGCCTTCGGCAGTTCCTTGCCGTCGAAGGTGATGCGGCCCTCCGTCGGCGGCAACAGCCCGGTGATGACGCGGGCGAGGGTGGATTTGCCTGAGCCGGATTCGCCGACGATCGCCAGCGTCTGGCCCTTCGACAGGTGCATCGAGACGTCGTGCAGCACCTTAAAGCCGTTGCCGTAAGCGGCATGGACATGCTCGATCTTGAGCAGCGTGCCGGTCTGGTCCGGAGCTTCGTCGCGTTTTGCCTGCCGGACGCTGACGAGCGCTCTCGTATAGTCCTCCTTCGGCGCCTCGATCACCTGCTTGGTCGTGCCGTATTCGACGGTCTTGCCGTGGCGGAGCACCATGATGTCGTCGGAGATTTGGGCGACCACGGCGAGATCGTGGGTGATATAGAGCGCCGCCGTATGGGTCTCTTCGATGGCGTGCTTGATCGCCGCGAGAACGTCGATCTGGGTCGTCACGTCGAGCGCCGTCGTCGGCTCGTCGAAGACGATCAGTTCCGGATTGGGGCAGAGGGCCATGGCGGTCATGGCGCGCTGCAATTGTCCGCCCGACACCTGATGCGGGTAGCGCTCGCCGAAACTCTCGGGATTGGGAAGTCCCAGCACCCGGAAAAGATAGAGTGCGCGTTTCTTCGCGTCCTCTTTCGACATGATGCCGTGGCGGAGCGACGCCTCGATCACCTGGTCGCCGAGCTTGTGCGCCGGGTTGAAGGCAGCCGCGGCGGATTGAGCGACATAGCAGACATGGCATCCGCGAACCGAATTGATGCCGCTGCGGTCGAGCTTCAGGATATCGCGGCCATTGAGCAGCACCTCGCCGCCGGTGATCCGCACGCCGCCGCGGCCATAGGCAAGCGCCGAAAGGCCGATCGTCGATTTGCCGGCGCCGGACTCTCCGATGAGGCCCAGCACCTTGCCCTTTTCGAGATTGAAGGAGACGCCCTCGACGAGCGTCACCACCTTCGGCGGCTCGCCCGGCGGATAGCTTGTCGCCTCGATCTTCAGGTTCTTGACGGAAAGCAGATCAGGCATCGCCGCGCCCTCCTTTCAGGCTCGAGGTGCGCTTCATCAGCCAGTCGACGACGAGGTTGACGCAGATGGCGAGCGTTGCGATCGCGGCGCCCGGCACGAGAGCGGCCGAGATGCCGAAGATGATCCCGTCCTTGTTGTCCTTGACCATGCCGCCCCAGTCGGCAGCCGGCGGCTGAATGCCGAGACCCAGGAAGGAGAGGGTGGAGAGGAACAGGATCGAGAAGGCGAAGCGCAGGCCGAATTCGGCCAAGAGCGGCGACAGCGTGTTCGGCAGGATTTCCCGGAAGATGATCCACAGCGAGCCCTCCCCGCGAAGCCTGGCCGCCTCGACGAATTCCATCACCGCGACGTCGAGAGCGACGGCGCGGCCGATGCGGAAGACGCGGGTGGAATCGAGCACCGCCATTACCAGGATCAGGATCCAGAGATGCTGCGGCAGGACCGCGAGCACGACGAGGGCGAAGATCAGCGTCGGGACTGCCATCATCAGGTCGTTGAAGCGCGAGAACAGCTGGTCGACGAAGCCGCCGGTGACGGCCGCCGTGAAGCTCAGGATCATGCCGAGTGCGAAGGAGATCAGGGTCGCCGCCAGCGCCACAAAGATGGTGGTGCGGGCGCCATAGATCAGACGCGACAGCAGGTCGCGTCCGAGATTGTCGGTGCCGAGCAGGAAATCGCCGCCGGCCGGCATCCAGATCTCGCCGACAACGTCGCGTTCGCCGAAGGGGGCAAGAAGGGGGGCAAAGAGCGCGCAGACAATTGCCAGCGCAATGCCGGCGATGCCGATCCAGGCGCTGATGGGGATAGATCTGAAATTCATCGCGGGTGCCTCAGTCTCGGGTTGGCGAGAATGGCGAGGATGTCGGCCGCCATGTTGAGGAAGATATAGAAGGCCGCGAAGATCAGCCCGCAGGCCTGCACGACGGGCATGTCGCGCACCGTCACCGCGTCCACCATGTACTGCCCCATGCCGGGATAGACGAAGACGACCTCGACGACGACGACGCCGACGACCAGATAGGCGAGGTTCAGCGCGATGACGTTGATGACTGGTGCCACGGCGTTGGGTGCCGCATGGCGGGCGATGATGCGGAAAGTGCCGAGACCCTTGAGCTCGGCGGTCTCGACATAGGCCGAGGACATGACGTTGAGGATCGCCGCCCGCGTCATGCGCATCATGTGGGCGAGAACGACGAGCACGAGGGTTGCGACGGGCAGGGCGATCGCCGAGAGCCGTTCGCTGAAGGTCATGCTGTCATAGACCGTCGCCGGGAATGTGGCGACCCCCAGTTGGACCGCGAAGAACATGATCAGCAGATAGCCGATGAAGAATTCCGGCAGCGATATCGCCGCCAGCGATATCACATTGATGATCTTGTCCGGCAGTCGATTGCGGAACTGCACCGCGAGCATGCCGAGACCGACGGCGAGCGGCACGGAGATGAGAGCCGCGAAAAAGGCGAGGAAGAGCGAATTGCCGAGCCTATTGCCGATCTGCTCGCTGACCGAATTCTTGCTCGCCCAGGAGGTGCCGAAATCGCCCTTCACCGCGCCGCCGAGCCAGTTCAGATAGCGCTCGCTCCAGGGCCGGTCGAGGCCGAGATCCTTGCGGATGTTCTCGACGGCCTGCGGCGTCGCCGACTGGCCGAGATAGGTGGTGGCGAAATCGCCGGGCAGCGCCTCGATGCCGCCGAAAATCATCAGCGACACGGCAAAAAGCAGGCCGACGCTGAGGCCGAGGCGCTGAAGGATCAGCGCCGCGAGAGGGCGGCGAAACACGAAACGCCGCCAGAACGATCCACCGATCTCGCCCGTGGCGGCGGCGGGGTTGGGCTTTGCTGGCACTCCGGAAAGATCGGCGGAGCGCGGGACTGTTTCACCCGCGACCCCATCGGTCAGGACCGGACCAGTGATCGGTCCGCTCTCCATGGTCAGGCGTCCAGCCAGACCCGGGTTGCGACATAGCCGTTCGACATGTCGTTGCCGATGTCGTGGACGTAGCCCTTCACCTGTTTAGTCGATGCGTTCACGAAATCGTTGAACATCGGCAGGATAACGCCACCTTCGTCCCGCACCATCATCGCTAGGGTACGATACATGTCCTTGCGCTTGGCCTCGTCCAGTTCGGAACGCGCTTCGAGCAGGAGCTTGTCGAAGTCCTCACGCTGGAAGCGGGTGTCGTTCCAGTCGGCGTTCGACAGATAAGCCGTCGAATACATCTGATCCTGGGTCGGACGGCCGCCCCAATACGACGTGCAGAACGGTTGGGCGTTCCAGACATTGGTCCAGTAGCCGTCGCCGGGCTCGCGCTTGACCTCGATCTCGATGCCGGCCTTCTTGGCACTCTCCTGGTAGAGGACCGCCGCATCCACCGCGCCTGGGAAGGCGACGTCGGAGGTGCGCAGCAATACCGGCCCGCTGTGGCCGGACTTCTTGTAATGGAAGGCTGCCTTGTCCGGATCATAGACGCGCTGCTCGATACCCTCCGGGAAGAGCGCATAGGTGTCGTTGATCGGGAAGTCGTTGCCGATCTTGCCGTAACCGCCGAGGATGCGCTGGACCATGGTCTCGCGGTCCATGGCCAGCTTCAGCGCCATCCGAAGGTCGTTGTTGTCGAACGGCGCGGTGTTGCAATGCATGATGAAGACGTAATGGCCGCGGCCGGACGTGTTGAGGATTTCGACGGTCGGCGCGCGCTTCAAGAGGTTGACTGTCTTGGGATCGACGCGGTTGATGAAATGCACCTGACCCGAGGAGAGCGCCGCGATGCGTGCAGTCGCATCGTTCATGGCGATCAGTTCGATCGAATCCACATAACCTCTGTCCGTACGCCAGTCGTCCTGGTTCCTTTCGAAAGTGGCGCGCACGCCCGGTTCGAAGCTGGCGACTTTATAGGGGCCGGTGCCGATCATGGCGTCGGGGTTGTCCATGCCGCCGTTCGGTTGGATGACGAGGTGATAATCCGAAAGCAGCAGCGGCAGGTCGGCGTTGCCTTCCGTCAGCGTCAGCACGAGCTTGCCGCCGTCGGCCTTGATTTCCTTGATGGATTTCATCACGCCAAGGGCGCCCGACTCCGACTTATCGTCCGTGTGTCGCTGCAGCGTCTTGACGACGTCCTCTACCGTCAGTTCCTTGCCATCATGGAATTTGACGCCCTTGCGGATCGTGAAGGTCCAAGTGGCCGCGTCGGCGGAAGGCTCCCAGGACTCGGCAAGCGCCGGTACGGCCGCGCCGGTCGTCGGATGGCTCTCCACCAGCAGATCGCCCCAGGTCCGAACGACGACGAACAGAAATTGCGAGAGTGCCTTTGCCGGGTCTTTCGAATCGGTTGCGGCCGCGCCTTCGAGACCGAGTTTCAGATGGCCGCCGCGCTTCGGCTCTTGCGCCGCGGCACTCGCCGCAAACAGCGTGTTGGCCGTCGATGCGGCAATGCCGAGGGCGGCAGCGCGCCCGAGAAATTCGCGGCGGTTCATTTTGCCCAGCATGATCTGTCGTGTCAGATAATCCTTGTAATCGCTCATTCCCCTGTTCCCTTTCGTTGCCGGCATTCGCCGTTCATTGTGGTTGGTAGAGACTGCGTATCGCCATCGTGAGATGGCCCAAGGCACTGTTCCGCTTGATGTCCTTCCTCCGTCCTCCCTCACCTGGGGGCGCTATGGGCTTCAACCATAAGGCTATCCTCTCGGCCGAAGCTTGTAACGTCCTAAATCATCATTTCCTTCCGCCGGTAAGCTATCGCCCCTTCCAGATGGGATCGCGCTTTTCGGAGAAGGCGCGCGCGCCCTCCAGTTGGTCCTCGCTGGAATAGAGCACGTCGACCGTCTTGAGCTGGCGACGGGTGATCTTGTTCATCGTGGTCTGGAAGTCGCGGCCCTCGGCTTCGCGCACGACCTCCTTGATTGCCGCATAGACGAGCGGCGGGCCGCTCTCGAGAAGGCGCGCCAGTTCCCAGGCACGCTCCATCAGCCGGCCTGCGGGCAGGATCTCGTTGACGAAGCCCCAGCGATGGGCCTCCGCGGCCTCGAGCCAGCGCCCGGTCAGGAGCATGTCCATGGCAATGTGGTAGGGGATACGCTTCGGCAGCTTGATCGAGGCGGCGTCGGCAACGGTGCCCGAGCGGATCTCCGGCAGCGCGAAGGTCGCGTGTTCGGCGGCGAGGATGAGGTCGGTCGAAAGGGCGATCTCCAACCCGCCGCCGCAGCAGATGCCGTTGACGGCGGCAATGATCGGCTTGTTGAGGTCGCGAAGCTCCTGCATGCCGCCGAACCCGCCGACACCATAGTCGCCGTCGACCGGATCGCCGTCCGCCGCCGCCTTCAGGTCCCAGCCGGGACAGAAGAATTTTTCGCCGGCGCCGGTGACGAGAGCGACCCGGAGCGTCGGATCGTCGCGGAAATCGCGGAAGATCTCACCCATCAGCCGGCTGGTCTTCAGGTCGATGGCATTCGCCTTCGGCCGGTCGATCGTGACTTCGAGAATGCCACCTTCGCGGCGGGTGAGGATCGGTCCGGTCATAGGCGTCATTTCCTCCGGCGGATCAAGGCATCGGCGGCGACAACACCATGGCCGTCCGGCAATACCATAATAGGATTGATATCGAGTTCTTCGAGTTTGGAAGCGTTTGCAACGACATAGGATGCCGCGGCTGCGACAGTCCTTGTCAGCGCTGCGACATCGCCTTTCGGACCGCCGCGGTAGCCGTCGAGCAGTTTCCTGACCTTCAGGCCGTCGATCGCTGCTTCGATCATCTCTTCGGTGGCGGGTAGCGTCACGATCGCGGAATCATCGAGCATTTCCACGAGAATGCCGCCGGCGCCAATGGTCAGCACCGGACCGGCCACGGGATCGCGCATAGCGCCGATGATCACTTCGGCGACCGGCTTGGCGATCATTTTCTCCACCAGATAGCCGGAGGCGACCGAGGCCATCCCTTCCGCGGCGGCGACGACCTCTTCCCTTTTTGCGAGATTGAGCCTGACGGCACCGGCTTCGGTCTTGTGGGCAACACCGAGGCCCTTGAGCGCGACCGGGAAGCCAAGGGTTTCGGCGACTTCCGCCGCTTCTTTAGGCGTCCGGGCGGTCTTGCCGTTCGGGACCGACACGCCGGCCGCGGCGAGCTCCGCCTTTGCTTCGGCCTCCGTCAACGTCTCGGGATCTCCGCCGCCCATTGCCATCTTGACGAGCGGCGGTGGCGCCGGATTTGCCCAGACGGTGCCGATCGCGGCGGCCGTTTCGGCCGCCGCGAGGGCCTCGTCCAAGCCGAAGAAGGGCACGACGCCGGCTGCCATCAGGGAGAGAGCCGTTTCTTCCGGCATGTTCTCGCCGAGGCTGGCGACGATGCCGGCGACGGCGCCCGTCGCATTGGCGGAGTCGATGACCGCATCGCAGGTCGTTACCCAGTCGGCGGCATCGCAGCGGTCGAGGCGGGGGAAATCGAGCACGACCAGGTTCAGCGCGTAGCCGCCCTGCAGCATGGCGGTGAAGGCGGCGGTCTGCTTTTCGCGGTTGCCCCAGACGAAGGTGTGGTAGTCGAGCGGATTGGCGATCGTCACCATCTCGCCGAGGCTTTCCCTGAGCGGCTGGCGCTGCTCCTCCTTGAGCGGTCGGAAGTTCACCCTGCGCCGGACGCCGGCATCCGCCATCAGCGACGCTTCGCCGCCGGAGCAGCTCATCGACGAAATGTCGGCGCTGGGGAGGGTGCCGTGGAGATGCAGGAGCTTCAATGTTTCGAGCAGCTCCGGCAGGGTATCGACGCGGCCGATGCCGAGGCGGGCAAGCAACGCCGAAGAGACGCGGTCGTTACCGGCAAGCGAAGCGGTGTGGGAGACCGTTGCCAGACGAGCGGCCTCCGACTTGCCGACCTTCAGCGTCACGACCGGCTTACGAAGTTCGCGGGCGCGGTGTGCGAGCCGTTCCAAGGCCTCGATGCTGTCGAAGCCTTCGATATGCAGCCCGACGGCGGTGACGCGCGGATCCTCGAGAACGGCGCAGGCGATGTCCGAAAGGCCGGTCTGCGCCTGGTTGCCGGCGGTCATCACATAGGCGAGCGGCAGGCCGCGCTTCTGCATCGAGATGTTGCAGGCGATGTTCGAGGATTGGGTAAGGATCGCGACGCCGCGTTCGACGCGGAGCATGCCGTGCTGATCCGGCCAGAGCAGCGCGCCGTCCAACATGTTGATGAAGCCGTAACAATTGGGTCCGACGATCGGCATGTCGTCGGCCGCCGCGACCAGCGCCTCCTGGAGGTCGTTGCCATCGGCAAGTTCGCTCGCCGCCTCGCGGAAACCGGAGGCGTAGCAGACGGCGCCACCGGCGCCACGCGCCGCGAGATCGCGGATGATCTCTATGGTGAGCGCCCGGTTGACGCCGACGAAGGAAGCATCCGGCGCTTCCGGCAGGTCGGCGACGGAGCGGTAGCAGCGGCGGCCGAGGATTTCATCCTCGCGCGGATGGACCGGCCAGATCTTGCCGGCGAAGCCCATCCTGTCGCATTGCTCGATGACGCGCCGCGCTTCCTTGCCGCCGAAGACGGCGATGGATTGCGGGCGGATGAGGCGATCGAGAGAGCGGGGAGAGGTGGTCATGCGGCGCCCTCGTTGAACGCCTCAAGGGTGCGCGATCCGCGGAATACCCCCCTCTGCCCTGCCGGGCATCTCCCCCGCAAGGGGGGAGATTGTACGGCGCAATGTTTTCGCGAGTCAGTGGCCGTCGAGGAGTGCTTAAAGACTATCAATGGGCGGCGGGTCGCCCAGACGGTTGTCTGAAAAAGAAACGGGGTGGTCGCGTCTTGCCGATCTCCCCCCTTGTGGGGGAGATGCCCGGCAGGGCAGAGGGGGGTGACTTGCGGAAAGACGACCATTCCCTCACGCCCCCAGCGGCCGCAGCAGATCGCGGCTGATAATGTGCCGCTGAATTTCGGATGTGCCGTCCCAGATGCGCTCGACGCGGGCGTCGCGCCAGAAGCGGGCGAGCGGCAGGTCGTCCATCAGGCCCATGCCGCCATAGATCTGGATCGCCTCGTCGGTGACGCGGGCAAGCATTTCCGTCGCAAAAACCTTGGCGGAGGCGATTTCGCGGTTCGACGGCAGGCCCTGGTCGAGACGCCAGGCGGCAGACAAAGTCAGTAGGTCCGCGGCATCGATCTCGGTTATCATGTCGGCGAGCTTAAAGGAGACGCCCTGATTGGCGCCGATCGGCTTGCCGAACTGCTTGCGCTCGGCGGCGTAGGAGCGCGCGTAGTCGAAGGCGCGGCGGGCCCGGCCGACGGAGGTGGCGGCAACCGTCAGACGGGTGGCATAGAGCCAGTCATTGGCGAGATCGAAGCCCTTGTGGAGTTCGCCGAGAATCTGGGAGGAGGGCAGGCGGCAGTCGTCGAAAGTGAGGATGCAGTTCTTGTAGCCGCGATGTGAAACGGAATTGTAACCGTCGCGGATTTCGAAACCGGGCGTGCCGCGGTCGACGAGGAAGCAGGTGATCTTCTTCTTCGGCCCGCGCGGCGTCTGCTCCTCGCCGGTGGCGATGAAGACGATGACAAAATCGGCGATGTCGGCATGGCTGATGAAGTGCTTGGTGCCATTCACGATCCACTCGTCGCCGTCCTGCCGGGCGAAGCATTTCATGCCGCGCACATCGGAGCCCGCATCCGGCTCGGTCATCGCAAGCGCATCGAACTTGTCGCCGCGCACGGCGGGCAGCAGATAGCGCTGGCGCTGTTCCTCGTTGCAGGCCATCAGGATGCCGGAGGGGCGGCCAAAGAAGACGGTAAGGCCCATCGAGCCGCGGCCGAGCTCGCGCTCGACGAGCGTGAAGGTGAGGTGATCAAGACCGGCGCCGCCGACCTCTTCGGGAAAATTGCAGGCGAAGAAGCCGAGCTCCTTGCATTTGCGGGCGATCTCCTGGCCGAGCTCGCGCGGTACGGTGCCGGTACGCTCGACCTCGTTTTCATGCGGATAGATCTCGGTCTCGACGAAGCCGCGGACCGTGTCGACGATCATCTGCTGTTCTTCGGTCAGTGCGAAATTCATTGTTCTCCCTCGTCATTTTAGTCCGCCTGTCATCCGGCCGATCTCCCCATCGATCCGCAGGCTTCCCGGGTGCGGCTTTGCCCCTCACCCTAACCCTCTCCCCGCATGCGGGGAGAGGGGACTTTGGCTACCAGCATCCTCCGCCAGCAAAAAGCAGGCCGTTGCGGCATGTCCCTTCTCCCCGTCAGAACCGGGAGAAGGTGCCGGCAGGCGGATGAGGGGCAATCGTCCGCTCTCATCACCTTTACCGCTTCTGCCCCACATGCCGCCCGGCGCCCCCCGGCACCTCAAGCCTCGCATGCCCTTCCGCGATCGGCTTCAGCTTCGCCAGCACATCGGCCGGCGCCGGCGCCGACTTGCCGGCCTTGGCATCGACATGCAGCATTATCTGCTCGGCGGTGGCGATCACGTCGTCCGAGGCGGCATCGTGGATCCGCGTGAAGAAGTGGATGCGCTTTTCGTCGGAGGCGAGAATTTGCAGGGTCGTATAGAGCGCCTGGCCAAGCTTCGCCTCACCGAGATGGCGGATATGGGTCTCCACCGTGTAGTAGCTGTGGCCGGCCTCGACATAGGCGAAGTCGACGCCGATCAATCGCAGCAGCGCATCCGACGTATCGCCGAAGAGCTGCAGATAGCGGTGCTCGGTCATGTGGCCGTTATAGTCGACCCAGGCGGCGTTGACCTTGGTTTCGACGAGGCGCAGCGGGCCGGAGGCGTCATAAGACTTCGATTGATTGCCGCCCTTTGCCCAGAGGCGCGCCTCGAAATCGGCGAGCAGCTTGCCGGCACCCCAGCCTTCACCGCCATTGCCGGCTTTCAGCGCCTGCATGATGCCAACGAGGTTTTCGTCGCGGATGCGTTCCAGTTCGCGGATCGAGCGGCCGGCGGCCTGGGCGTCGGACTGCGCGCCGATCTTCTCGACCAGCGCGTCGTCGAGATCGACGACATCAGTGAACTTCGTCCAGGGCCATTTGAGGCAGGGGCCGAACTGGGCGAGGAAGTGGCGCATGCCGGCTTCGCCGCCGGCGATGCGATAGGTCTCGAAGAGACCCATCTGCGCCCAGCGCATGCCGAAGGAATAGCGCATGACATTATCGAGCGTCTCGGTATCGCAGATGTCGTCCTGGATCAGCCAGAGCGCTTCGCGCCAGAGCGCTTCGAGCAGGCGGTCGCCGACGAAGGCCTCGATCTCCTTGGCGATGACGACGCCCTTCATGCCGATCTCTGCGACGGCTTCCTCGGCGCGCCTGATCGTCTCGGGGGATGTCTTCCTGCCGCCGACGAGCTCGACCAGTGGCAGCAGGTAGACCGGGTTATAAGGGTGGGCGACGAACATGCGCTCGGGATGCTTCATCTCGGCCTGGAGGTCGGACGGCAGCAGGCCCGAGGTCGACGAGCCGATCAACGCGTCGGGGCGGGCGGCTGCGTCGATCTCGGTGATGACGCCGCGCTTCAGCGGCAGCCGTTCGGGCACGCTTTCCTGAATCCAGTCAACATCGTGGACGGCTTCCTCAATGCTCTTGCAGAAGGTGAGATTGCCGCGCGGCGGCAGCGGCGCCATGGTTAGCATGCCATAGGCGCGCTCTGCATTGGCCATGACCTCGCCGATGATGCGCTCGGCTTCTGGATGCGGATCGAAAATGTTGACGTCGATGCCGGCGAGCGCGAAACGCGCCGCCCAGGCCCCGCCGATGACGCCGCCGCCAACGCAGGCGGCCTTGGTGATGATGGTCATTGCCTCTCCATCCAAATCGTTCCGTGGGAGCCCCTCCCGGCCCTTTGGGCCACCCTCCCCACAAGGGGGAGGGGTGGGTGGCTCCGGATCCTCTGCGGCCCTCTCTCCGGCGACTAACCGCGCCGGGGGCCGGCCTTCTTGCGAACATCTCCGCGGAAACATGCGCTTCGTTCGGAGTTCGGCGCCGACGCATGTCGAGCCCTCCCCTTGTGGGGAGGGTTGGGAGGGGTCTTATCTCTTCGTCAGCTTCAGCTTCTCGCGAACCTCCTTGGGCCCGATGATCTTCGCCCCCATGCCCTCGATCACCGACACCGCCTTTTCGACGAGCTGGCCGTTGGTCGCGAGCTGGCCCTTGCCGACATAGAGGTTGTCCTCCAGTCCGACGCGGACATTGCCGCCGGCAAGGATCGCCGCCGCCGGATATGCGAGCGCGTTGCGGCCGATCGAGAAGGCCGAGAAGGTCCAGTTCGCCGGCACGTTGTTGACCATCGCCATGAAGGTGTTGAGGTCGTCGGGTGCGCCCCAGGGAATGCCCATGCAGAGCTGGATCAGCACCGGATCCTCGATCAGACCTTCCTCGACGAGCTGTTTGGCGAACCAGAGATGGCCGGTGTCGAAGGCCTCGATCTCGGGACGCACGCCGAGTGCGGTCATCTGGCGCGCCATCTCGCGCAGCATAGACGGCGTGTTGGTCATCACGTAGTCGCCGAGCGAGAAGTTCATCGTGCCGCAGTCGAGCGTGCAGATCTCCGGCAGACATTCGGCGACATGGGCGACGCGCTCGGTGGCGCCGGCCATGTCGGTGCCTTTCTCGTTGAGCGGGAGAGGGCTTTCGACATTGCCGAAGATCAGGTCTCCGCCCATGCCGGCGGTCAGGTTGAGAACGACGTCGATATCGGCGGAGCGAATGCGGTCGGTCACTTCCCTGTAGAGGTCGAGGCGGCGGGCCGGCGCGCCGGTCTCCGGGTCGCGGACATGGCAATGGACGATCGCGGCACCCGCCTTGGCCGCTTCGACTGCCGCTTCGGCGATCTGTTTCGGCGTGATCGGAACATGGCTGGATTTCGAAACGGTGTCTCCGGAGCCGGTGACGGCGCAGGTGACGAAAACCTCGCGGTTCATGCTGAGCGGCATGGCTGTCTCCCTTTTCGTTGGACCCATTACGAGCCAGAAACGGCGAGGCTGCTTTCCAAAAGTGGAACGATCCTATACATTCTCGGAGACAGCCGGGGGAAGTTTCGCGATGGACGGCAGTGTTTCGCAGGCGCAGCATATCGATTTGCTGATCCTGCCGGAGACCAATCTCATTCTGGTCGCCTCGGTTATCGAGCCGCTGCGCGCCGCCAACCGCATCGTCGGGCGAACGCTCTACAGCTGGACAATGTTCAGCCCGGACGGCGAGGCGATCGAGACGAAAAGCGGCATCCCGATTCCGGTGTCCGGCCCCTTCCGGCCGCAACGCGAAACGGCGCCGCTCTTCGTGCTGTCGAGCTACAACTGGCGGCGCAGCGCTACCTCACAGCTCAAGATGCTGCTGTCGCAGACGGCCCGGCACCGGGAGGCGATGGCCGGCATCGAATCGGGGTCCTGGCTTCTGGCGGAGACGAGCCTGCTCGACGATTTTTCCGCCACGACTCACTGGGAAGACTTCGAGGATTTCGCCAGCGCCTATCCGCAGGTGACGATGGTTCGGGAGCGCTTCGTCATCGATGGCAAGCGCATCACCACCGGCGGCTCGCTGCCCACGCTCGACCTGATGTTGGAATTGATCCGCCGCGCGCACGGCTATTCGCTGGCGCTCGAAGTCTCGCGTCTCTTCATCTACGAGCAGGAGCGCACGCGCGGCGACCTCTTACAGGTGCCGGCAATCGGCAATATGCGCATCCTTGACGAGCGGGTCGGTGCGGCGGTCAAGCTGATGGAGGAGACGGTCGAGGCGCCGTTGACGCTTGCACGGCTCGCGCGCCGGGTCGGCGTCAGCGCCCGCCACCTGCAGGACCTCTTCAAGGACACCATGGGCGTGGCGCCGCACGAACACTATCTGGCGCTGCGGCTCAATGCGGCGCGCCGCAAGGTGATCGAGACGCGGATGGAGTTCGCCGACATCGCGGCAATTTCCGGCTTCAACTCGTCGTCGTCGTTTTCGCGAAGCTATCGCGCACACTATCGCGAGAGCCCGAGCGAGACACGCCGGCGGCTGAAGCTCAAGAGTTGATTGAATCACTTCAAAGGGCGATTCAGCAGGGGCGTTTGAATCGAATCAGCGATCTATCGCCGGCTCGTGGGAAGGTGATTCAGGCACGCGCCGCCCTGCGGCACAAGAAGGAGGAAGACGACCCATGCGCGACACGGGACTGGAGGAATTGGTAAGGCAAGAACTCGGCGACCGGCCGGGGCTTTCCGAGAAACCGATGTTCGGCGGCCTGGCTTTTCTCGTGAACGGCAATCTCGTCTGCGGCGCACGCGATGACGGGATGCTGGTGCGGCTCGGCAAGGGCAGTGATGACTGGGCGCTGGCGCTGCCCGGCGTCGCCCAGATGGTGATGGGCGAGCGGAGGATGCATGGATGGGTGCGTGCCGGCGCCGAGGCCTATGGCGACGACGCGCTGCGCAAGCGCCTGCTCGATGCGGCGCTCGGCTACGTGCTCTCGCTGCCACCGAAGTGAAAGCTCGCGCAGTTTCTTCTCATCTGCTACCGGAGCAGGATGCCAGTAGCTCAGACGACTGTCTCGCCGCCGTCGACCACAAGGACCTGGCCGGTCATATAAGAGGAACGGTCGGAGACAAGGAAGAGGATCGCTTCGGCGATCTCGTCGACGCTTGCCCACCGTCCGAGCGGCACCTTCTCGCGGATATAGGCCTCGATTGCCTTCCGACCGCCCATCTGCTTGATGAAAGGTTCGTTGAACGGCGTGTCGACCCAGCCGGGGCAGAGTGCGTTTATTCGCACCCCATGTTTCGCGTAGTCGCCGGCCATCTGCCGCGTCATGGCGATGACGGCGTGCTTTGTCGTGGTGTAGGCGATCATCTCACGGTCGTAGAGGACGCCGGAAGAGGACGAGGTGTTGACGATCACGCCGCGCCCCGCCGCCCTCATCGACGGCACGACGAGGCGAGCCGCCATGAAGTGCGCGCGAACGTTCAGGTTCCACGAGCGATCGAAACCCGCCACCTCGACATGTTCCAGGTCGCCGGCCACCTGGGCGCCGGCATGGTTGTGCAGAATATCGATGCGGCCATGCCGTCGAAGGACGTCGGCAATGCCGTTCGACAGCGCTCCGTCGTCGGTGACGTCGATCGCTAGAGGTTCGGCGCTGCCGCCCTTGGCGGCGATCGATGTCACGGTCTCTTCCGAAGCCTTCGCGCTACGGTCGACGACCACCACATGGGCGCCTTCGCGCGCCATGATGGCGGCACCCGCCTGACCGATTCCGGAGCCGCCGCCGGTCACGATCGCGATCCGGTCTTTCAGGATCATGGTTTCACTCCCCGGATTTGCTTTTCGTCTCGCGCATCAGCACGCGCGCAGTCAGGATCAGGAGAAGCGACGCGACGAGAACCAAGGTTGCGATCGCATTGATCTCCGGCGTCACGCCGCGACGGATCGAGGCGAAGACATAGATAGGCAAGGTGGTCTTCGAGCCTGCGACGAAGAAGGCGATGATGAAATCGTCGAAGGAGAAGGTGAAGGCGAGCAGGAAGCCGGCAAGAATCGAGGGAAGGATCTGCGGCAGCACAATCAGTCGGAAGGTGGTGAGCGGCGTCGCGTAGAGATCGCTGGACGCCTCGACGATGTCACGGCCGAGACTGGCGATCCGCGCCTTCACGATCATGGCGACGAGTGCCATCGAGAACAGCCCATGGGCGGCGATGATAGAGCCGTAGCCAAGACCGAGTTGTGGCGGGTGATCGCCCGGCCAGATCGTCGCGAGCGCTGGATTAACGAAGGAGAAGACGGCGACCAGCGCCACGAGCGTGGCGATTCCGATGACGACACCCGGAACGACGATGGCAGCGGCGAAGAGGGCATCGAAGAAGGCTCGCATGCGCGGCCCGAGGCGCTCCATGCCAAGCGCCGCCATGGTCCCGAAGACCGCCGCAAGCGCAGCGCTCGTGAAGGCGATCATTAGGCTGTTCTGCAGTGCTGAAACCAGGAAGGTGTTGCTGAGAGCCTTGCCGTACCAGGCAGCGGAGAAGCCGGTGAACTCGCTCGCATTGCGCCCCGCATTGAAGGAGAACAGAACGACGAGCGCGATCGGCGCATAGAGGAAGAGATAGACGGAGGAGACGAGGGCACGCATCAGACGAGATCTACCTGTCTTGTTCCGGCGACCTTCCAGGCGATGCGCATCGCCACCATGAGCACGACGACGACGACGGCAACCAGCGTGACGGCGATCGCCGAGCCGAAGGGCCAGTTGCGTGATTGCAGGAAGAGATCGACCAGCGCGTTGCCGATGAAGAAGACCTTGCCGCCGCCGAGAAGCTGGGGGATCAGATATTCGCCGAGGAGCAGGATCGTCACCAGCGCGATGCCGGTCATGACGCCCGGGAGCGATAGCGGCAGGGTGACGCCGAGGAAGCTGGAAACCGGCTTGGCGCCAAGATCGGCGGAAGCCTCAAGAAGCCGCCGGTCGAGTTTCTCGAGGCTCACATAGATCGGCATGATCATCAGCGGCAGGTAGCCGTAGACGATACCGAGCAGCACGGCGCCGGGCGTGTTGAGCATGCGCACGTCCTCGATGCCGATCATCGCGAGCAGATTGGGAATGCCGCGCGAGCCGAGGATGTACATCCAGGCATAGGTGCGCACCAGAAGGCTCGTCCAGAACGGCACGACGACCAGCGATACGAGGATCAGGCGATAGCGCGGGTTTGCCCTGACGGCGAGGTAGTAGGCGACAGGATAGGCCACCAGAAGGCAGAGCAGAGCGCCGGCTGGCGCAAGCATCAGCGTGTTCCAGAAGGCTGCGGCGCGCGTCGGCAGGTTTGCGAACTGGGCGAAGGTGAAAGCCGCCTGATAGCCGCCTTCCGGCGCCCGCTCGCCGAAAGCGAAGACGAGCATGGCGATGAAGGGGAGAACGAGAAAGACACAAAGCCACGCCGCCGCCGGCGCTACCAGCGCCGCCGTCACCAGGTTCCTCTTCGTGTTCTTTGCCGCACGCATGGTCAGTCCGTTGAAACGTGTATTGAACTGGGCCCTCATCCAGCCCGCCGGCCACCTTCTCCCATTCGAACGGGGAGAGGGAACCCGCGGCGCCCGCCCCCTCTCCCGCTGGCGGGGAAGGCTAGGGTGAGGGGCGAACTTTCGACCTCACGCCGACTTGAAGCGGGCCATCAGTTCGGCGCGACCGGGATCTGTCAGCGTCACCGCGGCGCCGAATTCGAGCGGCGTCAGCGCCGCCTCGTCCGGATAGACGATCTTGTTCGACGTCACCTCCGGTGGCAGCAACTTCAAGACGCGGCTGTCGGTCGTCGGCGCGCCGTTGGCGATGTGCTCCTTGACGGCGTTTTCGGGCATCATCAGATAGTTGAGCAGCGCATAGCCGGCGGGCTTATTGGCCGCACTCTTCGGGATCGCGTAGAAATCCGACCAGATTTCGCCGCCATCCTTGCCGAGCACGAATTGGATTTCCGGCATGTCGCGATTGAGCTGGGCGCCGTCATTGGTCCAGCACATTGTCATCCAGGCGTCCGTCGCCCGCATCGCCGGCTGGTAGTCGCTGTTGATCGCGTAGAGATGCGGCTTGACCTTGATCAGCAGCTCCTCGGCCTTGGCGAGTTCCTCCGGCTTGATTGAGTTAAAGGAAAATCCAAGCGAGACGAGTGCGTTGCCGATGGTGGTGAGCTGGTAGTCATGCACCATGGCGCGACCATCGGCCTCGGCCATCGCCACCTCGAAGAACTCCTTCCAGCTCGTAACCGGCTTTTTGATCTTGTCGCTGTTCACGGCAATGCCGGTCGTGCCCCAGTTCTTCGGCACCGCATAGGTCTTGCCGTCGATGACGCCTTCATTGGTGAAGCGGGCGTTTTCCGTCGAGGCGTCGTAGTTCGGGAGCTTCGACAGGTCGAGCTCATCGATGAGGCCGAGCTTTGCATAGGTCGAAATCGTGTAATTGGTCGGGACGAAGAGGTCCCAACCGGTGCCGCCTGCCTGCAGCTTCGCAAGCATTTCCTCGTTCGAGCCGAAAACGTTGACTTCTACGGCGACGCCAGTCGCGGCCCTGAAGGCTTCGAAGGTGGCGGGATCATGATAGTTCGGCCAGGTCGCGAGCGACATCTGCGTGCCGAGGTCTTCGGCAAAAGCCGTCGCGTTGAAGAGGCCGGGCGCGCGCGCCAGGACGGCAGTGGCAAGCCCGAGGCCGGTGACGCCGAGAAAATGGCGGCGGGTCACCGAACCGCGTTTCAGGCGCATCAGCTCGTCCGCAAGCTTTTCCGCGGTGATCGGGGCATTCTCTCTGTACCACTTGGTCATGATGCTGTTCCCTTGTCGTTGGCATGCATTTGATGGCAGAGCGTCGGCCCGTTCAGGCCGGAAAGACATGCATTGCGTTCGGATCGAAGCGGAGTCCGATCCTTTCTCCAGGTTCTGCGAGGTCGGACTCATCCAGGCTGCGGCGGTCGGCGGTCACCAGAAAATCGCCAAGCCCGTCAACCTCGACGGAGTATTCGACCGATGAGCCGAGGAAGATGCGGTGGGTCACCGTGCCATGCAGCGTGGCGGTATCGTCACGCACAAGGCTTATCGATTCCGGACGGAGCGCCACCATGGCCGCACCCGCGGTTCCATTGGCACGCGCGGGCTTTGCCAAACCGACGCCATTTGCCAGCCGCACCGCATTCGCGCCGGGCTCGACCGTCGCTTCGATGCGATTGGTCTTGCCGACGAAATCGGCGACAAAAAGATTCGCCGGGCGATCGTAGATTTCCTGCGGCGGTCCGATCTGGACCACTCGCCCGGCATTCATAACGCAGACGAGATCGCTCATCGACAGCGCTTCTTCCTGGTCGTGCGTGACGAGCATGAAGGTGATGCCGAGCTCGCGCTGGAGGCTCTGGAGTTCGATCTGCATCGCTGTGCGCAGCTTCTTGTCGAGCGCGGCAAGAGGCTCATCGAGGAGCAACACCTTCGGCTTGTTGACGATGGCGCGGGCAAGCGCCACGCGCTGTTGCTGTCCGCCCGACATCTCGTGAATGCGGCGCTTGCCGAAGCCGGCAAGACGGACCATCTCCAGCGCCTCCCGGGCGCGGCGGCTGATTTCGGCCGCCGCAATGCGCGGGCGCATTTGCTTCAGCCCGTAGGCGACGTTCTGCTCGACATCAAGATGGGGGAACAGCGCGTATTGCTGGAAGACCATATTGACCGGGCGCCGATAGGCCGGCACGCCGTTCATAGGCTGGCCACCGATACAGACCATCCCCGCGCTTGGCTGTTCGAAGCCGCCGATCATTCGCAGGCAGGTGGTCTTGCCGCAGCCGGACGGGCCGAGCAGCGCGACGAAAGCCCCCTTGGGCACCCCGAGGCTGATATCCGACACCGCCGTCACGCTGCCATAGCGTTTGGCGACCGAACGGAATTCGATGTCGTTTGAATCGGATGTCACGTCTGTTCCCTGCGGCGCTATTATAGGAATTGGACGCGGTCCTTGCGCCTCCTGTTCCCACCGTCATTGCTGACAGCCTAGTCACCGGAAGCCGCGTCGGTATATACCCCGAGAGAGGTATTCCCGCCGGAATTTGCTTGTGAAAGGAGTATACCCTGGTTAAGCCGTCCAAGTGGCAGCGCAGGGGACTGGGGAGGGCGGTTTGGGCGTCGACTTCGAGAAGCTTTTCCAGGCCCTGGCGCCGTTGATGAATGGTTCGGCGATGGGCGACGAGGCCGTCGGCACTGCGTTCCGCCGGCTGATGTCGAGCCTGATAGCCTTCGACTATGTCGTCGTCTTCGCCTATCGTGGCAAGGAGCGTCCGCTTGATCTCTACAGTACTTTCGATGCCAAGGACCATGTGCTCTTCGTGAGCCTCTACCAGGCGGGTCCATACCTGCTCGATCCCTTCTATCATGCCGCCTGTGCGCCCCGACCTGGCGTGTGGCGGATGCGGGAGTTGGCGCCCGATCGCTTTTTCTCCAGCGAATATTACCGCACCTATTATGTGCAGACCGGGCTTGCGGAGGAGGTGGGTTTCTTCGTTCCGATCAGCGAACAGGTCACCGTCGTGCTATCGCTGATGCGGCGGGAGGCGACCGGCCCTTTCGGCGCCGCCGAGTTTGCCCTGCTCAAGAGGGCCGAGCCCTTGGTGGCCGCACTCGCTCGCCATCATTGGGCCGACCTCGACCACCGATTCGACGCGGCGCTCGCGAAAACCGGCCGCAGCCGCCGCAAGGCTTTGCATCCGCCCGCGGACGGGGTCTGGCAACATCTCAACCTCACCGATCGAGAAGCGGCAATCATCGAACTGGTCCTGCAGGGGCATTCATCGGAGTCGATCGGATTAAGGCTCGGCATCTCGACCGGGACCGTCAAAGTCCATCGGCGCAACGTTTATCGCAAGCTCGGAATTTCCTCGCAAACGCAGCTGCTGTCGCTCTACATCAAGAATCTCGGCCACTGACACCTGTCGGTAGCCGCATTATTGGCGAGGCAAAAAAGGGCGCGCCAGCCGGCTGCGCCCTCTCCTTTGCGTCGATTTGTAGTCCGTCAGGCGTTGACCAGCGCCAACTTGGCGCGCGCGTCGAGAATTTGTGCGCAGGCATTCGCAGCTTCTTCGCCCTTGACGACGAAATGGTCGCGGAAGAAGGCGATCAGCGGCTCGCTTTCCTGGAAGTTGTGCGGCGTCAACACTGCGGAGAGCACCGGCACGTCCGTGTCGAGCTGGACGCGCATCATGCCGTCCAGCACGATTCCGGCGACGAAGTCGTGGCGATAGATGCCGCCGTTGACGACGAAGGCGGTGCCGAGGATCGCCGAATAGCGTCCGGTCTTGGCGAGCTTCTGCGTATGCAGCGGAATTTCCAGCGCTCCCGGCACGTCGAAGATCTCGATGTCGGCCGCGTTGCCGCCGAGCTTCGACCACTGGGCGACGAAGGCGTCGACGCACTGGTCGACGATGTCGGCGTGCCAGCGGGCACGGACGATCGCGATCTTGGTGGAGGGGTGGGAAAGAATGGTCATGGTCTCAAGCCTTTCAGGGTTGGCGTTTGTTCCAATGATCCCGTCGGGCGAACATGCATGCACGACAACCCCGCAAAGGGTTCGCACTGCTTGCTCTCTTCCATCCGGACTGTGACCGTCGGCTCCGGAATCTGACCGGATCTGCTGACCTTCAGACACTGCACAGTTCCTTAAATCGAGATCGATTTAAGGACAGAATCATGCAGCAACTCAAAGTGCTACAGCGACCTTTGCGCGTCCATGGACGCGCGGAGCTGCATTGCCTGAAGCGCTCGCGGGCTTCGATCATTAGACCGCTGGTCCGCCGATCGCTACCGCCGGTGGGGAATTTCACCCCGCCCTGAGAACGCGTGCGACTATATACGGAGAGCAGCGCCCGTCAAACGCAGGCTCCGACGAAAATGCGAGAAATCACGACAGATTTTTCCGGGAAAGATCGAGGCCGGAACGAAATCGTTCCGGCCATCACTACTCGCGGATGACCAACAGGTCCTTGGCGGCGAAGCGCAGGCTGACATTCTCGCCGGCAACAGGCGGTGTAATGCCCGGATCGTTGAACATGTCGAACGAGATGACATCATCGCCAACCCGCAGCTTGGTGCGGATGACCGAGCCGAGGAAGCTCGTCGAGACGACTTCGCCGGGCAGCGCGGTATCGCCTTTGGAGCCCTCGGCGATCGAACCCGCCTCCGGCCGAAGCGCCAGCGAAATGCTGTCCCCGCCCTTGAGGCCGGCAATCGGCTCTTTCAGGGCAATCCGTTGCCCGCCGATGGTGACCGCACCGGTGGCGGGATCGACGACCTTGCCCTCGATGATATTGAGCGTTCCGACGAAGGAAGCGACGAAGCGGGTCGCCGGCGTGTTGTAGATCTCGAACGGGGTGCCGATCTGGTCGGCGCGGCCGGCATTCATCACCACGATCCGGTCGGAGATCGACAGCGCCTCCTCCTGGTCGTGGGTGACGAACACCGTGGTGATGCCGAGCTGCTGCTGGATCTGCCGGATCTCTTCGCGCAGCGAGATGCGAATCTTCGCATCGAGCGCCGAGAGCGGCTCGTCGAGCAGCAGCACTTGCGGCTTCACGGCAAGCGCGCGGGCGAGCGCCACACGCTGCTGCTGGCCGCCGGACAGTTGATAGGGGAAGCGGTCCGCCAGGTGCTCGAGCTTGATGAGCCCGAGCATCTGCTTCACCCGGATATCGATGTCCGTTTTGGTGGCGCGGGCGACCTTCAGGCCGAAGGCGACATTGTCATGGACGTTCATGTTGGGAAACAGCGCATAGGCCTGGAAGACCATGCCGATATTGCGCTGGTTCGGCTTCAGAGCGCCCTGGTCCTGGCCGTTGATGACGATCGAGCCGCCGGACGGCGTCTCGAAACCGGCGATCATGCGCAGGATCGTGGTCTTGCCGCAGCCGGACGGGCCGAGGAAGGAGACGAACTCGCCCTTTTCGATGCCCATGTTGAAATTATGAACGACCTGAACCGGGCCGAAGGATTTCTGAATATTGGTCAGTGTCAGGAAAGCCATGTGATCAAGCCTTGGGCGAAGCGGATTTCTGGAAGCGGGAGACGAGCTGGATCAGCCCCATGCTCAGCCACGTGATTGCGAAAGCGATGACGGCGAGCGCCGAAGGCTCATAGGCCTTATTGGCGCCGACGAGCTGCAGATAGGGACCGAAAGCCGGGCGGTTGAGCAGCGCCGCCATGGTGAATTCGCCCATGACGATGGCGAAGGTGATGAAGGCGCCGGAAAGCACGCCGCTCATCACATTCGGGAAGATGCAGCGGAAAAGGATCGTCGGCCATTTGGCGCCGAGGCTTTCGGCGGCCTCCGTCAAAGTCCTGACGTCGATCGCCCGCATCGCCGTGTCGACGGCGCGGTACATGTAGGGAAGCGACAGGGTCATGTAGGAGAACATCAACAGCGCGTTGGTGCCGGAGGTCGAACCGGTGAGCGGCAGGATCGACGAGGAATTGTAGAGCCTCAGATAGCCGAAGACGATAACGATAGCCGGAATGACGAGCGGCAGCAGCGTGACGAACTCGACGATCGGCCGCACCTGCGGCAGGCGTAGCCGCACCCAGTACGCCGTCGGCACGACGAGCAGCATGCCGAAGACGATCGTCAGTACGGCCATCAGCATCGAATAGCCGAAGGTCTCGCGAAACTGGATGTCGGAGAAAACCGACTGGTAGGCGTCGAAGGAATAGGCGCCGCGTCGCATCCGCAGCGAGAACTCCAGCGTGCCGAGCAGCGGAATGATGAAATAGCTGGCTCCGATGGCGATGGCGATCCAGGCGCCGAGGCGTTGTGCTTTCATTTCTGCCACCGTTCGGCGCGCATGCGCAGCCAGATATAGAGAATGTTGGAAATGCCGGTGATGACGATCATGCCGAGGGCCAGCGCATAGCCGAGATTGGGGTTGTGCAACACGTCGCCGCGGATCTGCGCGTAGAGCAGGATCGGCACGATGTTGAGCGAACTGCCGGTCAGCGCGTAAGCCGTGGCGATGGCGCCGAAGGCATTGGCGAAGAGCAGGAGAGTCGTGCCGAGCAGGCTCGGCCAGAGGATCGGCAGCGCCACCATGCGCCAATATTGCCAGGTGGAGGCGCCGAGGATTTCGGCCGCCTCGCGCCACTCCTTCTTGAGGCCGTCCAGCGCCGGGGTGAGGATCAGCACCATCAGCGGGATCTGGAAATACATATAGGTGATGGTGAGACCGAAGAAGCTCAGGAGATTGAAACCGGTTCCGTAAAGATTGAAGCCAAACCAGTCGCGTAAAAAGACGGTGACGAGCCCGGTGCGGCCGAGCGTCGAAAGAAACGCGAAAGCGAGCGGCACGCCCGCGAAATTGGAGGCGACGCCGGAGAAGGTCAGCAGGCCGGAGCGGATCCAGTTCGGAACTCCGCCGAGCACGACCGCCCAGGCGAGGAAGAAGCCGATCAGCGCGCCGCCGAGCGAGGAGGCGACCGACACGCGGATCGAGATCCAGTAGGCGCTCATGATCGTCGGCGTGAAGAGATCGGCGAGATTCTTGAAGGTGAAGGTTCCTTCGGGCGTCAGAAAGGCGCCGGTGACGAGGTAGAGCGTCGGAACGATCAGGAACATCAGCGCAAAAATCGCGAACGGGGCTATCCCGAGCCAATCGATGACCGCTCGTTTGTTGATCAGGGGTGCGGTTGCTGTTGTCGTGGTCATGAAGGCTTCGATGTTCCTCAGTCAAATGAAACAGCCTCCCCGCCGATCGAGCGGGGAGGCATGGCAATGATTACTGAACGTTGGCGCCGACCACGCTGTCCCACTTGGTGGTGATCGCTTCCTTGCCCTTGGCCTGTTCCTCGAGCGTCGGGAATACGGCCTTTTCATAGGCAGCTGCCGGCGGCAGCTTGTCCAGCATTTCCTGCGGGATCTTGCCGTTCTTGGCGAGATCGTTGAAGCGGATCGGGTGGCAATAGCCCTTCAGCCAACCGAGCTGGCCTTCGTCCGAGTAGAGATATTCCATCCACAGCTTGGCGGCGTTCGGATGCGGGGCGAAGGCTGAGATCGCCTGCACATAGACGCCGGCGACGACGCCCGACGCCGGAACGACGACTTCGACCGGCGGGTTGCCGTTCAGGCTGTCGCGCCAGGAGAGACCGTTATAGTCCCAGGCGATGATGATCGGGGTCGAGCCCTGTGCGAGCGAAGCGGACTTGCCGATGACCGGAACGAAATTGCCGGCCTTGTTGACTTCCGCGAAGAAGGCGAGGCCTGCTTCACCGGCCTTGGCCGCATCCTTTTCGCCAGCGGCGAGACCAGCGGCGTAGACGGCCTGCACGGCCTGGTTCGAGGCGCGCGGGTCGCCGGCGAGAGCGACCGCGTTCGCGTAGTCCGACTTCTTGAGGTCGGCCCAGTCCTTCGGCACTTCCTTGACGATATCGGTGTTCACGACGAAGGAGAGAACACCGTAATAGTCGCCGTACCAGAACCCTTCCGGATCCTTGGCGCTATCCGGGATCGTATCCCAGGTCGAGACCTTGTAGGGCTGGATCAGGCCTTCGGCCTTGGCAGAGGGGCCGAAGGACAGGCCGACGTCGATCACGTCGGGTGCCTGCGGGCCGGTATTGCCCTTGTTGGCCTTGATGGCTTCGATCTCGTCGCCGGAACCGGCGTCGGGGTTCAGCTCGTTGACCTCGATCCCGTACTTCGCCTTGAAACCGGCGATGAGATCGCCATAACCGCACCAGGTGTGCGGCAGCGCAATGGTGGTGAGCGTGCCTTCCTTCTTGGCGGCGGCGATGAGCTCTTCGCTCGGGTCGGCAGCGGCCACGGCCGTGGTTGCCAGCAGAATGGCGGTCGAGAGCGAGAGCAGGCGTTGAGTCTTTGAAATCACTGGCGTTCTCCTTATCGGTTTTCAGTCAATTTCGGCGATGCTGTTAAAGCGGCGCGATGAAACTTGTGTGACAGGCCATTTTCCCGTTTGCGGCGAGAACGCCGCCTCGGGAGGTGGGTGTTCCAAGCGGTGCACGGCGCGCCTTGCACCCCCATTTCTTCCTCCGGACATTCAGTCTTCGACCGGTACCTCCTAACCTGGCTTGCGAAAGATGCGGGTCGAATCGAAGAGCCCTTCGAGCGTCCTCATCCGGTCCCTGGTTTCGTCCCAATTCGAGCTCTGCACCGCTTCGATCAGCGCCTCGACGAGGAACAGCAGCATGACCGAACTATCCCAGGCCGAGGGGACTTCGATCTGAGCGCGGAAGACCTTGGAAGCCGACTTAGCGACGGGCGAACCCCATTGGTCGGTGAAAAGGATGATCTCGACGCCGCGGTTGCGGGCGGAGCGGGCGAGGGTCTCCATTTCCTGTTCATAGCGACGGATGTCGAACAGGATCAGAACGTCGCCCTGTTTCATATCGAGCACGTAGTGCGGCCACGAGCTCGGATTGGCGGCAATCTGGGTGACGCCCGTGCGGATGACCTGGAGATGGGTGAAGAGGTAATCGGCCGTCGAGCGGGTGATGCGGCCGCCGACAAGATAGAGGTTGCGCTTGCGGTCGGCGATGAGGGCGGCCGCCTGGTCGAATTCGACCGGCTCCAGCTGGGACAGTGTCTGGCGCATATTGCCCATGATGGCATCGGCAAAGCGGTTGAGGATGTGGGTGCCCGGTGCGCTGGCCGCCCAGCGATCGTGCTTGGCTATCGGATTGGAGATCGTCGCCTCCAGCTCCTGGTGGAGCCTCGCCTGGAAATCGGGAAAGCCGCGAAAGCCGAGCTTCTGCACCATGCGCGCCACGGTCGGCGTGGAAACGCCGGCGTTCTCGGCGACCGTCGTGATCGAGCCGAGGCCGGAAACCGGATAGTTGTCGAGAAGTGTCTCCGCCAAACGTTTCTCGGCGCGCGTCAGCACCGCGAAATGCGCGTTGATCACATCCGACACCGTCATGGATGCCGTGTTGCCGTTCAATGTCGTGCCCCTCAGCCGGTCTTTGCCAGCTTGAAGGAAATTAAACATCGCGGGCGTAACCGAAGTCAATGGGAAACTGAAAAGATCGTTTCAAATTTTGATTGACACCCGCCGATTCGTGAAGAATTCTTTTCAGCAACATCGTCTGACGAGGCAAAGGGGAGCCGGTTTTGACGGGGCTTTTGACCCAGGCAGAGGGCGGTCCGGTCGCCATCGAGAGTGCCGATGCGAAGGGAGATTTTCTCTTCGTCTGCGAACACGCGTCGAGCCGTCTGCCCGAGCGCCTCGGAACGCTCGGCCTTTCCGAGGAAGCGCTCGCCAGCCACATCGCCTGGGATCCGGGAGCGCTGGCGGTTTCCAAGCTTCTTGCGGGGAAGGTGGATGGTACGCTCATCTATCAGCGTTTTTCACGCCTCGTCTATGACTGCAACAGACCGCCGGAGTCCGACGCCGCAACGCCGGTCGTCAGCGAGGTCTACGAGGTTCCGGGAAACCGGGTGATGTCGGCGTCGGAGCGCCAGGCGCGCGTCGACGAGATCTATCAGCCGTTCCGCGACGCGGTGTCCGCGTTCATCGCCGGTCGCAAGGCGGCGGGGCGGCTTCCGATTCTCGTCACCATGCACAGCTTTACGCCGGTCTATTTCGGCAAACGCCGCAGCGTCGAGATCGGCATCCTGCACGATGCCGACGGCCGGCTCGCCGACCGCATGCTGGCGGTCGCGACGAGCGGGGAGGTTGCATACGACATCCGTCGCAACGAGCCCTACGGGCCGACTGACGGCGTAACCCATAGCTTGATAGAATACGGCGTCCGTTACGGGCTGCCGAACGTGATGATCGAGATCAGGAACGATCTCATTCGCACCGAAGCCGGCCAGAGGGTCATGGCCGACTATCTGGAAGGGCTGCTCGCAAAAAGCGTAGCCGCCCTTCCGAAACAATAAAAGACCCAGGGGAGCGGCAAAGCCGCGGTCCTGTTCCGGTGCCGGAACAGGTGGTGACGTGACCTTTCGCAATGGCGCGCCGGGTCAGGAGAAACAGGGGAAAGAGATGTCAGACTATACCGAAACCGATAAGAAGCAGGATATGCACATCCTGCATTCGATGGGCTATGCCCAGGAACTCGAGCGGCGAATGAGCCAGTTCTCGAATTTCGCCGTATCCTTCTCGATCATCTGCATTCTGTCGGGGGGCATCAATTCGCTGGCGCAGGCGACCGCAGGTGCGGGCGGAGCGGCGATCGGCATCGGCTGGCCGCTCGGATGCTTCATCTCGCTGGTCTTTGCCGTGGCTATGGCGCAGATCAGCTCGGCCTATCCAACCGCCGGCGGCCTCTATCATTGGGGATCGATCCTCGGGAACCGCTTCACCGGCTGGCTCACGGCCTGGTTCAACCTCCTCGGCCTGGTGACCGTTCTCGGGGCCATCAACGTCGGCACCTATTACTTCTTCATGGGCTCATTCGGGACACCCTATTTCGGCCTGGAAGATACGACGACGACCCGCATCGTGTTCCTGGCGATCATCACCGGCGGGCAGGCGCTGGTGAACCACATGGGAATCGGCCTAACCGCGAAGCTCACCGACTTTTCCGGCTATCTGATCTTCGCCACCGCGATCCTGCTGGCGATCGTCTGCCTCGCGGCGGCCGACAGCTATGAGATCGGCAGGCTGTTCACCTTCTCGAATTATTCCGGCGAGGCGGGCGGCAATGTCTGGCCTGAGACCTCCGGAACCTGGGTGTTCCTGCTCGGCCTGCTGCTGCCGATCTACACGATCACCGGCTATGACGCTTCGGCGCATACGTCGGAGGAGACCGTCAAGGCGGCGGAATCGGTGCCGCGCGGCATGGTCTCCTCCGTGCTTTGGTCGGCGCTCTTCGGCTATATCATGCTATGCGCCTTCGTGCTGATGATCCCGAACATGGACGAAGCCGCCAAGCAGGGCTGGAACGTGTTCTTCTGGGCAATGGACGCGCAGGTCCATCCGCTCATCAAGGACATTCTCTACCTTGCCATCTTCGTCAGCCAGTGGCTGTGCGGCCTGGCGACGGTGACCTCGGTTTCGCGCATGATCTTCGCCTTCTCGCGTGACGGCGGCCTGCCGGCCTCAAAGGCACTCTCGAAGGTAAGCCCCACCTATCGCTCGCCGGTTGCAGCGATCTGGACGGGCTCGATCCTTTCGGTGCTGTTCGTCTGGGGTTCGTCGCTCGTCTCGATCGGCGAAACGCCGGTCTATACGATCGTCGTCTCCTGCACGGTCATCTTCCTGTTCTTCTCCTTCGCAATCCCGATCACGCTCGGCCTGTTCGCCTGGGGAACGTCGAAGTGGGACAAGATGGGGCCGTGGAACCTCGGCGAAGGGATGTTCAAGCTGTTCGCCATCCTGTCGATCATCGCCATGGTCCTGATCTTCGTGCTCGGCATTCAGCCGCCAAACGACTGGGCGCTCTACATCACCGTCGGCTTCCTCGTCGTCACCGGCATCATCTGGTTCGGTTTCGAGAGCCGCCGCTTCCGCGGGCCGCCGATCGGTGACGAGGTCGCGCGCCGCCAGGCGGAGATCGCTGCCGCCGAGAAGGCCGTCGGCGAAGTCTGAGAAGATGGAAAGAGGGCGGAGATCGCGCTTGCGATCTCCGCTTCGTATTAGCGGCTATGGGAACGGCCGCGCCGAAACATGGGATTGTACTTTCATGAGCTACTCGTTCGAGGAACTGAAAGAGGATGTCGCCAACGGGCGTATCGACACGGTGCTCGCCTGCCAGGTGGACATGCAAGGCCGCCTAATGGGCAAGCGTTTTCACGCCCAATATTTCGTCGATAGTGCTTGGAAGGAAACGCATAGCTGCAACTACCTGCTGGCGACCGACATCGAAATGGAAACCGTGCCCGGCTACAAGGCGACGAGCTGGGAGAAGGGCTACGGCGACTACACGATGAAGCCGGATCTTGCGACGCTTCGGCGCATCCCCTGGCTGGAAGGCACGGCGCTGGTTCTCTGCGACGTGCTCGATCATCATACGCATGAGGAAGTGCCGCATTCGCCGCGTGCCATCCTCAAGAGGCAGATCGCACGGCTCGAAGCCATGGGCCTCAAGGCCTTCATGGCGAGCGAGCTCGAATTCTTCCTGTTCGATCAGTCCTACGAGGATGCGCGGCTTTCCGGATACCGCGACCTGCATCTCGCCAGCGGCTACAACGAGGACTACCACATCTTCCAGACGACCAAGGAAGAGGATGTGATGCGGGCGATCCGCAACGGCCTTCAGGGTGCGGACATTCCGGTCGAGAATTCCAAGGGCGAAGCATCCGCCGGCCAGGAGGAAATCAACGTGCGCTATGCCGATGCGCTGACCATGGCCGACCGGCACGCCATCATCAAGAATGGCTGCAAAGAAATTGCCTGGTCTCGGGGCAAGGCGATCACCTTCCTCGCCAAGTGGAACTATTCCGCCGCCGGCTCGTCGTCGCATGTCCACCAGTCTCTGTGGAGCGTCGACGGCAAGACGCCGCTGTTCTACGATAAGGAGGGGCAATACGGCATGTCCGAGCTGATGCGGCAGTACGTGGCCGGATTGCTCGCCCATGCGAGCGAGATCACTTATTTCCTGGCGCCCTACATCAATTCCTACAAGCGCTTCATGGCCGGAACCTTCGCGCCCACAAAGGCGATCTGGAGCAAGGACAACCGCACCGCCGGCTATCGCCTGTGCGGCGAAGATACCAAGGCGATCCGCATCGAATGCCGCGTCGGCGGCTCCGACCTCAACCCCTATCTCGCCTTCGCCGCCTTGGTCGCGGCCGGCATATCCGGCATCGAGAACAAGATGCAACTGGAGGCGCCCTTCGTCGGCGATGCCTATCAGGGCAAGGAGGTGCGCGAAATTCCGCATACGCTCAGGGCGGCAACCGAAGCGCTGACGGGTTCGAAAATGCTGCGGGAAGCGTTCGGCGAAGAGGTCATCGACCACTATGCCCGTGCGGCGCGGTGGGAGCAGGAGGAATATGACCGGCGGGTGACGGATTGGGAGGTCGCGCGCGGATTCGAGAGGGCGTAGGGAATCCCCTCCGTACGAGGGTCTACCCCTCCCCAACCCCTCCCCCCAAGGGGGAGGGGCTTCGCGGCGGCACCGTCTTGCCCACCCCGGCGTTTTCGCGAGTTGCGACGCTTCAGGCCAGCGAGGCGAGGGTGCGGCAGTGTAGCCCCTCCCCCTTGTGGGGAGGGGTTGGGGAGGGGTCATTATTTTGAAAGCAGAAACAGGAAAACGATCATGACGATGATCAGATGCATTTCGCCGGTGAATGGCGAGGTCTTTGCCGAGCGGCCCGCACTGCCGCTGGAGCTCGCCAGACAGGCGGTGGCGCAGGCGCGGCTCGCGCAGAAGAGCTGGGCGAAGCGGCCGCTCGACGAGCGCGTCAAATTGGTGCTCGCCGGTGTGGCCCGACTCAACGAGATGGTCGACGACGTGGTGCCCGAACTTGCCTGGCAGATGGGCCGTCCGGTCCGCTACGGCGGCGAGTTCAAGGGTTTCAACGAGCGCTCGAATTACGTGGCCTCCATCGCCGCAGATGCGCTGAGGCCGCTTGTCGTCGAGGAGAGCGACCGCTTCGAGCGGCGCATCGAGCGCGAGCCGCATGGCGTCGTCTTCGTTATCGCGCCCTGGAACTATCCCTACATGACGGCGATCAATACGGTGGCGCCGGCGCTGATGGCCGGCAATACGGTGATCCTCAAGCATGCCAGCCAGACGATCCTCGTCGGCGAGCGCATGGTGCGTGCCTTCGTCGAGGCGGGTGTGCCGGCCGATGTCTTCCAGAACCTTTTCCTCGACCACCAGACGACCGCGGCGCTGATTGCCGCGAAAACCTTCGATTTCATCAACTTCACCGGCTCGGTCGAGGGCGGGCGCTCGATCGAGCGTGCGGCCGCAGGCACCTTTACCGGACTCGGCCTTGAGCTTGGCGGCAAGGACCCCGGCTATGTGATGGAGGATGCCGATCTCGATGCCGCCGTCGACACGCTGATGGATGGCGCCACCTACAATTCCGGCCAGTGCTGCTGCGGCATCGAGCGTATCTATGTGCACGAATCGCTCTATGATGCCTTCGTCGAGAAGGCGGTCGGCTGGGTTTCCAACTACAAGCTCGGAAACCCGCTCGATCCGGAAACGACACTCGGGCCAATGGCGAATAAGCGGTTTGCGGCAACCGTCCGCAACCAGATCGCCGATGCCGTATCGAAGGGCGCCAGGGCGCTGATCGATCCGAAGCGTTTCCCTGAGGACGACGGCGGCGCCTATCTCGCGCCGCAGGTCCTCGTCGATGTCGATCACTCGATGGAGTTCATGCGCGAGGAAACCTTCGGGCCGGCGGTCGGCATCATGAAGGTGAAGAGCGACGCCGAGGCGATCGAGCTGATGAACGACAGCCAGTATGGTCTTACCGCATCGCTCTGGACTAAGGATGCCGAGCGCGCCGCAAGCATCGGCCGCGAGCTCGAGACCGGCACCGTGTTCATGAACCGCGCCGACTATCTCGACCCGGCACTTTGCTGGACCGGCGTCAAGGAGACAGGTCGCGGCGGCTCGCTGTCAATGCTCGGCTTCCACAATCTCACCCGTCCGAAATCCTTCCATCTGAAGAAAGTCACAGCATGACGATCACCGCCAACTGGAGCTATCCGACCGCCGTCAAGTTCGGAGCCGGCCGCATCAAGGAGCTTGCCGACCATTGCAAGGCCGCCGGCATGAAGAAGCCGCTGCTGATCACCGACCGCGGGCTTGCGTCGATGCCGATCACGCAGAACGCGCTTGATATTCTGGAAGCTGCTGGCCTTGGGCGTGCCCTCTTTGCCGAGGTCGACCCGAACCCGAACGACCTCAATCTCAGGGCGGGGATCAAGGCGTTCAAGGATGGCGGCCATGACGGTGTCGTCGCCTTCGGCGGCGGCTCTGGCCTGGATCTCGGCAAATGCGTGGCCTTCATGGCCGGCCAGACCCGGCCGGTCTGGGACTTCGAGGACGTCGGCGACTGGTGGACGCGCGCCAGCGTCGATGGCATCGCACCGATCGTCGCCGTGCCGACGACGGCTGGCACCGGCTCCGAAGTGGGCCGCGCCAGCGTCATCACCAATTCGGCGAGCCACGTGAAGAAGGTGATCTTCCACCCGAAATTCCTCCCGGCCGTGACGATCTGCGACCCGGAACTGACGGTCGGCATGCCGAAGGTCATCACCGCCGGCACCGGCATGGACGCCTTTGCCCATTGCCTGGAGGCCTATTCCTCGCCCTTCTATCATCCGATGTCGGCAGGCATCGCGCTCGAAGGCATGCGGCTTGTCAAGGAAAACCTGCCGCGCGCCTACAAGGACGGCACGGACATCGAGGCGCGCGCCAATATGATGAGCGCGGCGGCGATGGGCGCGGTCGCATTCCAGAAGGGGCTCGGAGCGATCCACTCGCTTTCGCACCCGGTCGGCGCGATCTACAACACCCATCATGGGATGACCAATGCCGTGGTGATGCCGCCGGTGCTGCGCTTCAATCGGCCAGCGATCGAGGAGAAGATCGCGCGGGCGGCCGCCTATCTCGGCATCGCCGGCGGCTTCGACGGCTTCTATGACTATGTGCTGCAACTGCGCGAGGAACTCGGCGTGCCGGACAAGCTCTTCGCGCTCGGCGTCGGCACTGACCGAATAGGCGAGATGGCGGAAATGGCGATCGTAGACCCGACCGCCAGCGGCAATCCGGTGAAACTGACGCTCGACGCCGCGAAGAAGCTCTTTGCCGAGTGCATCTGAGCCATCGCGTTAATTTTTCCAAGGCTCAGGGAAGCGTTGATTTCCCGGGCTTTTTTGTTGGGAAGCCGCAAGCCGTCGGCTGCGCCGGTTAATCTTTGCCAGCCAAAGTTTCCATTTTGTTAACCATCTTCTGAAAGGTTCTGTTAACCGAACCTGCACCCGAGCCCAGGCGACGGGGGCACTGAGAGAATGAGGTGACAAGATGGCGGTCATTACTTTGGCCAACGCAAAGGGCGGCGCCGGCAAGACGACGGCTGCCCTGATCCTGGCGACGGAACTGGCCCGGCAGGGCAACCGCGTGGTGATCCTGGATGCGGATCCGCAGCGATGGATCACCAGCTGGTCGGAAGCCTCCGGTCACATCGCCAATCTCGAGGTGATCTCGCACATTACGCCCGCCTCGTTGCCCTGCCATATCCGCGAACTGAAAGACGAGGCCGATTACATCGTGGTCGATCTCGCCGGTGCCAGGGACGCGATCGTCGCGCTGGCACTCGGGCTTTCAGATCAGGTGCTGATCCCGGTGCAGGGCTGTGCCATGGACGCGCGCGGCGCAGTCCAGATCCTGGAGCTCATTCGCCAGATCGAACAGAAGGCCAGGGTGTGCATCAACCACTCGGTGGTCCTGACGCGCGTCAATTCCCTGGTGACGACGCGGGCGCTGCAGGCGATCAAGGCGCTGCTCGCCTCGCGCGGCGTTTCTGTCCTCGACACGCCGATTATCGAACGCGCCGCCTATCGGGAGATCTTCGAACTGGGCGGCACCTTGGAGACCATGGACCCAAACCGCGTCAGCAATCTCGACAAAGCGCGCGAAAACGCGTTCGCGCTCGCCAGCGAGGTGCAAAGCCTGCTGCCGGTAACGCCACGCCGTGCCCTTATGTCTCGCTTGCGCTCGGCCCTGCCTCGCGCGGCCTGAAGCGGGCGGCCCCCTATTGCCTCCCAAGGCCGGCCGGAACTGGCCTACAGCGCCGCGCGTCTTATCAGACGCGCAAAGGTCGTTGTAGCACTTAGAATTGCTGCATGTCTTTGTCCTTGAATCGAGGTCGATTCAAGGAGAGATGCAGTAGGCCGTTCCGGTCGAAATCTTCCGTCAGAACCGCCTGTCGATGAAATGCTTGGCCTGGGCGCCGGCATGATAGAAGGCAGATTTGAGGTTCCGCCAGGGATCCGGCGTGATCGGGGTCTCGGCGAGCGGGATCGCCGAGACGTCGCCCGTGACATGCCGGGCAAGGGCGCGGCCGAAGACCGTGCCGGGGGCGATGCCGCGGCCGTTGTAACCGCTGACGGAAACGACATTCGGCGCCAACGCGTGCATGACCGGCAGGTGATTGGTCGTCATGCCGATCCGGCCGTCCCACCAATATTCGAAGCGGAAATCGCCGATATAGGGGAAGAGCTTGCGCACCGAGCGCGCCGCGAAGGCGCGATGCGTCCCCGCGGCCATGGCGTCGAGGCGGCCGATCGAGCCGAAGATCAGCCGGTTCTGCCGATCCATGCGGAACGACGTCATGACGAGGCCCGTGTCCCAGGCGCCCTGGCGCTCGGGGAGGATGCGGCCCGCGACATCGTCAGGCAGCGGATTGGTCGCGAATTGAAAATAGGGAAGGACCGTGAGTTCCTGCGTCTGTGTCCTCCATGGCGCGCCGTTCACGAGCGCGCCATAGGCCTCGGTGGCGACGATGACATGCCGGGCCGTCAGCGTGCCGCGGCCGGCCGAAAGCTTCCAGGCGTCGCCGCTGCGCTCGGCGGCAACCAGCGGCGTTTCCGTGAAGATCTGGGCACCTGCCTTCAGCGCCGCCCGAGCCAGGCCGCGCGCATAGGCGAGAGGCTGGATCGTGCCGGCCCGCCGGTCGAGCAATGCGCCAGTAAATCCTTCGGCGCCTGAAAGCATCTTGGCCTTTTCCGCCGAAAGCGCTTCGACCGGGGCGCCCAGCTTCTGCCATTGCGCCTCGCGCGCGGTGATCTCCTTGAGCCCCTCGGGTCCGACCGCCATGTGCAGCGTTCCGTTGCGGACCGCTTCGCAAGCGATGCCATGACGCTCGACAAGGTCATAGACAAGCGAGGGGCCGTTCCCGAGCTCGCTCAACAGGCGGCCGCCGGCCTCCGCGCCGAGCGTGGCAATGAGGTCGTCCGGCTTCACCCACATGCCGGCATTGACCAGGCCGACATTGCGGCCGGAACCGCCGAAGCCGATCATGCGCGCCTCGATCACAACGGCCTTGACGCCCATTTCGGCGAGGTGAAGGGCGGCCGAGAGCCCGGTAAAGCCTCCGCCGATAATGGCCACATCTGCAGCCATGTCACCGCTGAGGCGGCCTGTTTCGGGTGCGGCTGGAGCCGTTGCATGCCAGAGGTTGGGAAGAGGGCGCTCCGTCGCCATTGCGGGCCATTCCTTTGCGGTAATCGAGGGATTCCTTTGCCTTTGATAGAACCAACGGGGCAAAGTTCTTCATGACAATGTTTCATAAAGTCATGAAGTCCGACAATGCCGGGCAAAGCGAACAGAAACGGGCGCGGATGACCGCGCGGCTCCGCCTGACTCAGCCCATCAGACAGCTCTCAATAAGGATTCAAGACATCCTCAGAAACCGGAGCGCCCGGCTCGTCGATGAACTCGACGGTCACGCCAACGCTGACCATCTTTCCGAGTTCGGTGGCGTCCCAATTGGTGAGCCGGATGCAGCCGTGGCTCTGCGTTTTGCCGATCTTCGATGGATCCGGCGTGCCGTGAATGCCGTAGGTCGGCCTCGAAAGCGCTATCCAGACGGTGCCCACCGGGCCGTTCGGTCCCGGCTGCAGCGTCAGGATCTTGTTGTTGGCGCCCTGCTGGAAGTTGATCTTCGGATTGTAAGTGTAACCTGGATTGAAGGCGATCCGCTCGACCGAGACCGTGCCCGACGGTGAAGGCGTATCAGCCGAACCGATGGTGGCGGGGTAGGCGGCGATGAGCTTGCCGGCATCGTCATAGGCGAACACCTGCTTGCGCCCCTTGTCGGCAATGATCCGTGCCACCTTTCCGGACTTGTTCGCTCCGGGATTGATGACCTTGATCGTCGTGCCAGGGATGGAGAAGTCGACGCCCGGGTTGAGTTCGCGCAGGTAGTTCTCGTCCATATGGAATTTCTCGCCCAGCATCTCGGCCGTGGAGGTGAAGGAGAGATGCGGGAGCTGCGCCTTGTGGGCATAGTCTTCCGGGATCGCGGCGACATAGGGCCCGGCTGCGTCGGCAGCGGTGATCGTGTAAGTGGTGATAGGCAGGCCGCCATTGAAGCGCAGCCGCTCGAGAATGTCCTCGGTATTGTTCGGGTCGAGCTTTTCGCCGGTCGCCTGCTGAAAGGCCTCTATCGCCTTGGTGACGTTGGAGCCCATCTTGCCGTCGATGACGCCCGGCGAGAAGCCTTCGCGGTCGAGGAAGACCTGGAGGGCGGTGATTTCGGCCCGCGATTTGCCCTTCATCTCGATCGCCGGCGGCATCGGCTGGCCGAGTGGATCCTGATACTGCGGATCGTAGGCGGCCTGTTCTTCGCCAAGGCTCGGAAGGCTGTTCGGCAGTTCCTCGCGTTCGACCGGGGCGGGCGTCGCGTCGCGATAGTCGGGAACGGTGCCGGTGTATTCACCGGGCTCTGAATAGCCGTAGCCGCGCTCCCGCTCGTTGGAATACCCGTCATCGCCGTATTGCCGGCGGCGCACGCCGTAGCCGTCATTCGGGACGACGGTGGCGACGATATTTCCCCAGGGATCCACGAGCACCGTACGGCCGCGGCGGTCGCGCATCGCCTGTACCTCGTCCGGTCCGGGCATGTAGTCGAGAATATCGCCCTCGGGAGTGACCAGCATCACATCGCCGCCGCCCCAATAGCCGCCATAGCCATCCTGGGCGCGGGCGGGCACGAGCTCCACTGCGAGAAGGCCGAGTGCGGCGAGAAGCGAAAGGCCGGTGCGGGTCGCTGACAAGTTGGAACCTATTTTCATGGTGGCTGCTTTGCGGCGGTACATACCGATTCCGACGTTAATGTGAAAAAAATGAATTCATCATGAACGATCCCTTAAAATCTAGTTAGGCGAGCTTCCGAGCGGTTGCAACACGGGAACTCTGTCAGAGGACGGGAATGCCCTCCAACCGCGTTGAATTTATAACGTTTTTCCTCGCGGAAGGTTCAATCCAAAAGACCGGCCACTTCAGTGGGGCGACTGCGCTATCATACCCTCACGATTCGTGATTCTGAGTGCGGCCGGGAGGCGAGAATGGGGACCATCTTGAGCGCCGACAATGGCCTGGAGAGCCATCTCCTGTTCGACCGTTCCTCGGCGCTTGATATCGCCGCTTTCGTCACAGAGGGCACAGATCTCTCGCCGGGAGAGGCGATCCCCTCCGACGGCGACCCGCGGATCGACCGGGCTCTGGCCGGCTTCCTGTTCACCTGCGGTCCTGACCATATCCGCCATCCGGAGCCGATCGCGGGGCGTGACGATAAGGTACGCTACCCATTGCACGGGTCGCTTGCCGGTACGCCGGTCAGCCGGACGGAGATGTCCGCCGATGGTTCGCGCTGCTCGGCGGTTACGGAAGTCGACCTTGCCTGCGGCGGCAGGGCGGCGGTCGAGCGCGTTTGGCAGCTCCACGGGAACGGGCATGGCGTGATGCTCAAGGACCGTGTCGTCAATATCGGCGCCTCCGCCTTCGCGCCGATGATGATGTACCACATGAATATCGGCGGCCGCCTGCTTGGCGATGAAACGCGGATCGACAGTGCCTCGGTGGAGGGCGGGTCAATTGCCTGGCGGTTCGGGGAAGGCGAGAGCGCGCATTTCTGCCGGAGGGCAGTCGCCGGCGAAGACCGCTGGGCGGAGGTTACGCTGTCTGCTCTGCCCGGGCTTCAAGGGCGCGCCTTAAATGTGCAATTCCTGGCCGACACGCTGCCTTTCCTGCAGATGTGGCGCTGCCAACGCGGCGGTGCGAATGTCCTCAGCATCGAGCCGGCGTCGCACCGAATTGCCAAGCGGGTGGAACTCTCGGCCGCCGGCGAGCTCGGTCTGCTTAAGCCCGGACAGTCACGCGACTACGCGCTTACCTTCGGCGTCGTCTGAGATCGCTTCGCGATTGACGCCGCCGGGCCTGCGGCCTACACCAAGGCAACGCAGTCTTGAGGAAGCGACATCATGGACATTCGCCAGATCAACGATGAATACTCGGTCTCCGGTCAGATCACGGTCGAGGACCTCGACGAGATCAAGGCGCTCGGTTTCAAGTCCATCGTCTGCCACCGTCCGGATTTCGAGGCTCCCGACCAGCCGACCTTCGACGCGATTGCCGCGCGTGCCCAGGAACTCGGGCTGGACATCGCCCATATCCCGGTCGGCCCGATGGGCGTGACCGCCGATGCGGTGACCCGCATGGTCGACGCGCTCGACGAATTCGAGCGCCCGATGCTTGGCTATTGCCGCTCCGGCGCCCGCTCGACGGCCGTCTACCAGCAGACGCAACATATTCGCAGCTAGACCCGCGATCGTGCGTTCGGCGGCAAAGGTCGGACGGGCGAACGACCGCTTTTCACTGTTTCCAGCCGGTATTCGGTGCTATATTGGATTTGTTCGATCGAGGGTGCCGGCGCCCTTTGAAGATCGTTCGCTTGGAGCGCGCTTGGCCCAAACAAGCGCGCTTTCGCGTTTCTGACGCCGTTCCTGCTGGCCGCGAAATTGTTAGACATCGCCGTCTCGTCGGGCGCGCGAGGGTCTCGGCGGACAGCTTTAAAGAGGCGACCGGCCATGGATCCGTTCAATAGTTTCAGAGACTATCCGATTCTTCCCGGCCACGTGGCGATCCTCGAAGGCGTTTGGCACCGCGCGCTGGAAGAGCGAAACCTGTCGATCGGCAGCGAGGAGGCCGACCAACTCGCCAGGAAGATTGCCAAGCTTTATCAGGCCGGCGTGAAAGAGCCGGACCAGCTCTGGGAGATGATTCGGACAGTTTGAAAGCGCAAGGACTTGCCGACGCCCGCTCCCGGCCGGGCTCTCATTCAGGCGTCGTCTTTTCCCTCAGCCCTTGCGTATTTCGCTCAGCGTCCGTGCCGGCGTGATCGCCTCCGGGTCGAGCTTGATCTCGATGATCGCCGGCTTGCGGCTGGCACGCGCTCTGAGAAATGCATCGGCAAACTCTTCCGTCCGCTCGACCGTCTCGCCATGGCCGCCATAGGCGCGGGCAAGCGCCGCAAAATCCGGATTTGTCAAATCCGTGGCGCTGACGCGGCCGGGATATTCCCGCTCCTGATGCATGCGGATGGTGCCGTAGATGCCGTTGTTGATGACCAGCACGATAATCGGCAGGGCGTAACGAACCGCCGTGGCGAATTCCTGCCCATGCATCAGGAAACAGCCGTCGCCGGCAAAGCAGATGACCTCACGGTTTGGGTGAAGGCGTTTCGCCGCGACCGCCGCCGGCAGGCCGTAGCCCATCGAGCCTGAGGCGGGCGCGGCTTGCGTGCCGTAGCGGCGGAAGCGGTGGAAGCGGTGCAGCCAGGTGGCGTAGTTGCCGGCGCCGTTGGTGAAGATTGCGTCCGGCGCCGTGTTCGCCTCGATCCAGTTCATGATCGGTCCCATCCGCACGTCGCCCGGCCCGGTCTCCGGCGGCGTCGACCATCTGAGATAAGTCTCGTGCATGGCGGCCGTGCGCGGCGCCCAGCCAGCCGTTCCAGTGGGCTCAATCCCCGCTAGCGCGGCTACAAAGTCGCGCGGGCTCGCGGCGATCGCCAGATCCGGCCTATAGACGCGGCCGAGTTCCGACGGATCCGGATGGACATGCACCAGTCTCTGCTTCGGATAGGGGACATCGAGGAGGGTATAAGAGGAGGAGGGCATTTCCGAGAAGCGACCGCCCAGAAGCAGGACGAGATCCGCTTCCTTGATTTCCTTTGCCAACGCCGGGTTGACGCCGATGCCGACGTCGCCGGCATAGCTGGGATGCAGGTGATCGAAGAGCATTTGGCGCCGGAAGGAGCAGCCCACCGGCAGATGCCAGCGTTCGGCGAATTGCTCAAAATCGGCAACGCTTTCCGCGGACCAGCGGGTGCCGCCGAGAATGGCAATTGGGCGCTGCGCTTCCGTGAGGAGATCGGCGAGCCGAGCGATCTGGCTCGGTCCCGGATGGCTTTCGACCGGCTGGTAAGGGCGGGAGGCCGGAGCTTCCGTTCGCTCCGTCAGCATGTCTTCCGGCAGTGTCAGAACCACCGGTCCGGGACGGCCGGAGGTCGCGACGGCAAAGGCGCGGGTGACGAATTCAGCAATCCGCGCCGGATCGTCGATCTCGCCCACCCATTTGGCGACCTCGGTGAGGGCGCGGCGATATTCGATCTCCTGGAAGGCCTCGCGTTCGCGGGCGTCACGCTGCACCTGGCCGATGAAGAGGATCATCGGGATCGAATCCTGGCGGGCGACGTGAAGCCCGGCGGAGGCATTGGTGGCGCCGGGGCCGCGCGTGACCATGCAGATGCCGGGCTCGCCGGTCAGCCGGCCCCAGGCATCCGCCATCATCGCCGCACCGCCTTCCTGGCGGCAGACGACGACGTCGATGTCGGTGTCGTGGAGCGCATCCAAAACGGCCAGGTAGCTTTCGCCCGGCACGCAGGAGATGCGCTCGACGCCGTTTGCGATGAGCGCCTCGACCACCAGTTGCCCGCCCGTCTTCATGTCGGCACCTCCCAATGCTATCGTCCGTTTCGATCAGATCGCCGGCTTGCGGGATCTGTCATGTTGTTTCGTCTATGCGGTTCCTCACCCCGACGGCTTTCAGGCACCAGCGGGCGAAATCTTCCGTCGCGGTTTCGCGGCCGATTTCGTTGAGCGTCTCGTGGCGCATTCCCTCATATATCGTGATCGTCACGTCGGCCATGCCGCGCGCCTTCATGCGTCGGCCGAGCCAGTCGACGACGTCGCCGTTCAAGGTTGAGGGGTCGGCGCTGCCGCCGACCAGGTGGACCGGCAGCGTCGCCGGCAAGCGGGCGAGCCGGTCGAACCGCGCACCGGCAAAGGCAAGTTCGAAGACGTCGATCCAGAGTGAGACGCTGGTCTCGAAGCCGCAGAGCGGATCGGCGATATACTTTGCAACTTCGTCCTCGTCGCGCGACAGCCAGTCGAATTCGGTCTTCCGAGCGGCAATGGCTTTGCTCCAGGCGCCGAAGGTGAGTTGCGAAAGCAGCGGGCTCGGGACGTCCGAACCCTTCAGCATTCGTTCGATCGCGAGGATCAGTTGGCCGCCGCGGCCGGCGGGACCGGGGCGAAAATTGGAGTTCCAGACGGCGAGCGCGTCATAAAGTTCCGGATCGGTCTCGGCAGCGTTCAGGGCGATCAGCCCACCCATCGAGTGGCCGAACAGCACGACCGGCAGCCCGGGATGGTTGGCGGCGGCCATCTGCCGCACGGCGCGCAGATCGGCAATCACCTTTTCGGAGCCACCGCGCTTAGAGAAGAGACCGAGCTGCGCATCGGCCGCGCGGCTCTCGCCGTGGCCACGATGATCGTGTGCGTAGACATGGAAGCCATGCTGGGCCATGGCTTCGGCAAAGCGGGCGTAGCGGCCGGAATGTTCGGCAAGCCCGTGGCTGACCAGCAATATGCCTCGCGGCGCATCGGAAGCCGTCCGATGGCGCCATGCGAGCGTCGCACCCGTCGGGCTTTGAAGTGTCCTTACCTGCCCGAACATGCCTCACTCCAATCAAATCCAATAGCCGCAGAGCAGCTATTGCGATGGAGGCTGATCCACCATCCGCCCAACACTCCACGCGATATCAAATCGATTTGGCGGTCAAAGGCAATCGCTGCTTGTTGCTTCTTGCGCATGAGATCAGAACCGATTCGAAGAGACATATTGGGGGTTGCAACCTTCCCGCTTTTGTTGTTAGTTTGTTCTCGTTTTGTATTTACTGGAGGCCGTTATGGCAGTGCGAGCTATCGTACAGGTGGTAAGAGTTGCAGCGCTTGCTCTTGGGTTGGGGATGTCGTCTCTGGCCGCCGCAGAGGAGTCGCCGGGTGAAGAGATGAAGACGGTACCGGATGGGGCAAGGACGGAATATGTGCTGGCGGTCAGTTGGCAGCCCGGCTTTTGCGAGACGCGGCCCACGCGCAAGGAATGCGTCGACCAGACCTCGGACCGGTTCGATGCGACGCATTTCTCGCTCCACGGCCTTTGGCCCTTGAAGAAGAGCTATTGCGGCGTGGAGACGGAACTGAAGGCGCAAGACCGCAAGGGGGAGTGGCTCGAGCTGCCGAAACTCGCCATGGCAGACGAAACCGCCGCGCGTCTCATCGTCGCCATGCCGGGGGTGAAATCCGGCCTCGACCGGCACCAATGGCTGCGAAGCGGCACCTGCCAGGCCGACAACGCCGACGACTATTTCACGCTCCAGCTTCGTCTTCTCGACGAGCTGAACGCATCGGCGGTGCGTGCCCTGTTTGCCGACAGGATCGGTTCGGAGATTGGCGAAAAGCAGATCAAGGCGGCCTTCGAACAGAGTTTCGGAGCAGGGGCCGGTGATCGGGTGCGCATGCGCTGCCAGACCGTCGAGGGCCGCAGCGTAATCACCGGTCTCACCATTGGGCTTTCCGGCGATCTCTCGGGCCAAGCGGGTCTCGCGGGCCTCATAAAGGCGGCCGGGCCGACCGAGTTCAAATGCGCCAAGGGGATCGCCGACGCCGCCGGGCGGGGCTGAACTGGAAGGCTTATCGCAGCAAGGGAACGGCGCGGGCAGGGCCCTTTGGCGATTGCCCCGCCACCATAATTCGCCTACATAGCGGGCAAATTTCCCCTTCCGATGCGGAGCATTCCTTTATGGCACGTCAGTTTATCTACCACATGGCCGGGCTCAACAAGGCCTATGGCAACAAGAAGGTCCTGGAGAATATCCATCTGTCGTTCTATCCGGACGCTAAGATCGGCATTCTCGGCCCCAACGGCGCCGGCAAGTCCACGGTTCTGCGGATCATGGCCGGGCTCGACCACGAATATACCGGCGAGGCCTGGGTCGCCGAAGGCGCGACCGTCGGCTACCTGCCGCAGGAGCCGCAGCTCGATGCGCAGAAGAACGTGCTCGAGAACGTCATGGAAGGCGTGGCCGCGAAGAAGGCGATCATCGACCGCTACAACGAGCTGATGATGAACTATTCCGACGAGACGGCGGAAGAGGGCGCCAAGCTTCAGGACATCATCGATAGCCAGAACCTCTGGGATCTCGACAGCCAAGTCGAAATGGCGATGGACGCGCTCCGCTGCCCGCCGGGCGACGCCGAGGTCACCAATCTGTCCGGCGGCGAGAAGCGCCGCGTGGCACTCTGCAAGCTGCTCTTGTCGCAGCCGGACCTGCTGCTTCTCGACGAACCGACCAACCATCTCGACGCCGAGACGATCGCCTGGCTCGAAAAGCACCTGCGCGAATATCCGGGCGCCGTGCTGATGATCACCCACGACCGCTACTTCCTCGACAACGTCACCGGCTGGATTCTCGAGCTCGATCGTGGCCGCGGCATTCCCTATGAAGGCAACTATTCCGCCTATCTGCAGGCAAAGGCCAAGCGTATGGCCCAGGAAGGGCGTGAAGAGGCGACCCGCCAGAAGGCCATCAGCCGCGAGCAGGAGTGGATCGCCTCGAGCCCGAAGGCCCGCCAGGCGAAGTCGAAGGCGCGTATCCGCGCCTATGACGAGTTGGTAAAGGCGGCGGCCGACAGGCGTCCGGGCGACGCCCAGATCATCATTCCGGTCGGCGAGCGGCTCGGCCAGGTGGTCATCGAAGCGGAGAACATCTCCAAGGGCTATGACGACCAGTTGCTGATCGAGGGCCTGAGCTTCAAGCTGCCGCCGGGCGGCATCGTCGGCGTCATCGGCCCGAACGGCGCCGGTAAGACGACGCTGTTCCGGATGATCACCGGCCAGGAGCAGCCCGAAGAGGGCGCGATCCGCATCGGCGACAGCGTGCAACTCGGCTATGTCGACCAGAGCCGCGACGCGCTCGACGGCAACAAGACGGTGTGGGAGGAAATCTCCGGCGGCAACGACGTCATCAGGCTCGGCAAGCACGAGGTCAATTCGCGGGCCTATTGCTCGTCCTTCAATTTCAAGGGCGGTGACCAGCAGCAGAAGGTCGGCACGCTTTCCGGCGGCCAGCGCAACCGCGTGCACCTCGCCAAGATGCTCAAGGCCGGCGGCAACGTCATCCTGCTCGACGAGCCGACCAACGACCTCGACACCGAGACGCTTGCCGCACTCGAGGATGCGCTCGAAAACTTCGCCGGCTGCGCGGTGATCATCAGCCACGACCGCATGTTCCTCGATCGGCTGGCGACCCATATCCTCGCCTTCGAGGGCGACAGCCATGTCGAATGGTTCGAAGGCAACTTCGAGGATTACGAGAAGGACAAGATCCGCCGGCTCGGTCCCGACTCGGTCAACCCGAAGCGGGTGACGTACAAACGCCTGACGCGGTAATCAACCACTCGGGGGCGCCGCACACGCCGTCGGATGTCCCGGTGTGCTTCGGCGCATTCGCCGCGCGGATGTGGCAACTTGTGCGACGGGACGGGAGCCGCGCTTGAGCAGCCCCGCCGCTCATGTCCGCGGCTGCCGCGTCCAGAACTCGTAACATCGCTGCGCGGGCGGATCGTAAGGTCTGCCCGCTTTCATGTCCGGGAAGCGTCATCTCCTTGCCTTTCCGCGCAAATCCCGCTTGCGCGCCGTCTTCAAATCACATAAACATATCTTTATGTGTTGATGAGGATCGCGATGACGAACCGTGGAACGCTTGGCTTGGATGCCTTGGTCGACGTCCTGAAGGCGGCGGGCGAGCCGACGCGCATGCGTCTTCTGGCGCTGCTTGCGGCCGGCGATCTGACCGTGACCGATCTTACCGAAATTCTCGGCCAGTCGCAGCCTCGCATTTCCCGGCACCTGAAACTGCTTGCGGAAGTGGCGCTGATCGATCGCTACCAGGAGGGCGCCTGGGCCTATTTCCGTCTGCGGCAGGAGGGCGGGCGGGTCGCGCTTGTCCGCGAGCTTCTCGCGGCGTCGGCACCGGACGATGCGATCCTTGCCAGAGATTCCATTCGGCTCGCGACCCTGAAGAAGGCGCGCGCCGAGAAGGCCCAGGCCTATTTCAGCCGCAACGCTGCCGAGTGGGACGAATTGAGGCGCCTGCATGTCAGCGAAGGCGACGTCGAGGCAGCCTTGAAGACGATGGTCGGCGACGAACCGGTCGACAGCCTGCTCGATCTCGGAACCGGCACGGGCCGCATCCTGCAGCTCTTCGAGGGGCTCTACCGGCGCGGTATCGGCGTCGACGCCAGCCGTGACATGCTGGCGGTGGCACGTTCCAATCTCGACCGGGCCGGCATCACCAAGGCTTCGATCCGCCACGGCGACATCTTCAACCTGCCGCTGGACGGCCAGTCCTTCGATCTCGTGACGATCCATCAAGTGCTCCACTTCCTCGAAGATCCGGAAGCGGCGATCGCCGAGGCGGCACGCATGCTCGTGCCCGGAGGGCGGCTCGTGATCATCGATTTTGCCCCGCATGGCCTCGAATATCTGCGCAACGAGCACGCTCATGCCCGCCTTGGCTTTGCCCATCAGACGATGGCCGATTGGCTGCAGAAGGCCGGACTGACACTCGAGAAGACGACGGATCTTGCCCCGGAAGGCGGGGAAGAGGGAAAACTGACGGTGACGATCTGGCTGGCGCGCGACGAGCGGGCTGCCGCTGTGGCCGATATGCCGCGACAGCGCCTACAGGCAGGGGGAATCTGAGAATGAACGCACGGACGCTTTATCCCGCGGAGCGCGGCAATCTCAGACTTTCCTTCGAATACTTTCCGCCGAAGAACGAAGAGATGGAAATCCAGCTCTTCCAGACCATATCGGATCTCTCGGTCTTCGCGCCGGCATTTCAGACGGTGACCTACGGAGCCGGCGGCTCGACCAAGGCGCGTTCGCTGACCACCGTCAAGCGGATGATCAGGGAGATGGGGCTGAACAACACGGCGGCCCACCTGACCTGTGTCGGCGCACCGAAGGCCGAGGTCGATGCGGTGATCGACGAGTTCGTCGCCTGTGGCGTCCGGCATTTCGTGGCGCTGAGGGGCGACCCGCAGGGCGGTATCGGCAGTGCCTATGAGCCCTTTCCGGGCGGATATGAAAGCTCGGCGTCGCTCGTCAAGGCGCTTCGTGCCCGCGGCGATTTCGAGATTTCCGTCTCTGCCTATCCGGAAAAGCACCCGGAGAGCGCTGATGTCGCGGCCGATATCGACATGCTGAAGCGCAAGGTCGACAGCGGCGCCACGCGCGCGATCACCCAGTTCTTCTTCGACAATGACGATTTCGAACGATATCTCGAGCGGGTGCGGCGCGCCGGCGTGCAGATCCCGGTCGTCCCGGGCATCCTGCCGATCAACAATCTGACGCAGGTCATCCGCTTCGCCGGACTTTGCGGCTCGAAGGTACCGGAGGCGATCATCTCGCGGCTTGCCCATCTCGACGACCAGCCGGAGGAGCGGTTCAAGGAGGCGAGCCATATCGCTGCCGAACAGATCGTCGATCTGGCGCGTCGGGGTCTACGCGACTTCCACCTTTATACGATGAACCGGTCGCCGCTCCTCGCGTCCGTCTGTGAACTGGTCGGCTATCAGCGCCGACCGCTCAGGCCCGCCCCCGCACCCTCCTATCCGGCGGTTGCTACGGCTTAGCGCATCGGCGCGAAAATCGGAATCGATTTTCGGAAAGCACGATGCGTAGATTCAAAGCGTTACAGCGTCCTTTGCGCATCCGAAAAGACGCGCGGCGCTGTCGGCCTGAATCCGGCTCCAAGAGAAGCGAAAGCCCATGAACGGTTCGTCGTTCATGGGCTTTTCTGATGTCGCAGCTCTGGCCGGGTGCTCTCGGAGCGGCCTTCGTTACCTCTTCTGCTGCAAATTGGAGTTTCCGGAAATTTAAGTCCCTCGGTTTGGACTTTCAGCGGCCTTTCGTCAGACGAAGAGCATAACCGCCACGAATGCGAACGCTGCACTGATCATGAGGACATTCAACGAATGTGTAAGTCCCATAGGATCCTCCCTGCGTTGACGGGTAAAACATAGGGCCAAAAAGCGGCGCATAAAAGCGAAACTTGTGCTGCAGCGCGAAAACCGTGTATCCCCGCTCCGATATTCACAGCCCTAAGTGTCTGAATCGTTTTATGAATCAAATGCCACATTATTTTCACAATTGCTGCCGGAAGGTTAATGTGAACGTCTGTAACGGTCTGTGAAGCGTCTCAAAGCCGGACCCGGCAGCTGTTTTTGATTCCCTCAGGTCGACGCGCGCGGCCGCAGCATGCGCCCATCGAGGACGGCGAGGCCCGCCGCGATCAGCGCCATCCCGGCGAGGTCGGTGACCTGCAGCGTCTCGCCAAGGAAGAGATAGCCGAGAAGAATCGCGCTTGGCGGCACGAGAAGCGTGACCAGCGACGTGTTGGTGGCACCGGCCTCCGCCATGATGCGGAAGAACAGAATATAGGCATAGGCGGTCGAGACGAGCGCCAGGCCGAGGATCGCCAGCACGGCGGAGAGGGGCGGCATCGGGAGGATCCACGGGGTGTCCACGAAGGCGGCAACCGGCAGCATGACGATGGTCGAGGCCGTCAGCTGTCCGGCGGCCGTCACCGGCGGCGCCAGATTGCGGAAGCGTTTGCCGTAGGTGGCGGACAGGCCATAGCTCACGGCCGCGAGAACCGGCAGGAGGAGGGCCCAGAGCGGTACGTTCCCCGCGTCCCCGAAAAGGCCCGCAAGCGCGCTCGGCCCGATGAGCACCACGGTGCCGGCGAGCCCGAGCAGACAGCCGCTGATCTTGGCCGCGGTCAAGCGCTCGTCTTCCGTTGCGACATTGGCAATGAGCACCGTCCAGACGGGCGTCGTCGCGTTCAGAATGGCGGCCAGCCCGGCACCGATATGGGTCTGGCCGAGAAAGATGAACGCGTGTGGAATGGCGTTGTTGACGAGGCCCATGACCAGGAATTCCCGCCAACGTCCAACGAGCGCCGGGTAGAGGCCATGATTGCCGCGCAAGTAGATGTGCAGGGCGATCGCGGCGAGGCTGAGGCGCAGCAGCACGAGCGTGAAGGGCGGGACATGGGCAACCGCCACGCGGGCGAAAAAGAAAGACCCGCCCCAGATCAGGCCGAGCAGCATCAGCAGCAGCCAAAGCCGCAGGGTCATGTGGGTGGTGGCGGTTCTGCCGGATGATAGCATTTGGGCCCTGCTGCGATCGAAGCCGGATTGGATTCGCCGGGCGTATCCAATCCAGCAATTTGCGATTGCGCAAGCGATAATGCGAAGAAGCGGGCGTTGCCACCCGCTTCCTGCGAAATTGCTCAGGGGTTTCGATTTTGGCGTCAGAGCGCCTGGAGCAGATCCGGCGTCGCCCAACCGTCGGCCGGCAGGCCGAGTTTCAGCTGCTCCTTCTGCAGGGCCGTGCGTGTGCCCGAGCCGAGAATACCGTCGATCTTGCCGACGTCGTGGCCGAGCGCCTGCAGCTTCGTCTGCAGTGCCTTCATCTCCGCATCGCCGAGGCCCGGTTCCGGATTGCCGGCCTGGTAGGGCGGGGCGCCGGCGAGGCGGGTGGCGAAATAGGCGGCCGACGTCGTATAGATGAACGACTGGTTCCATTCGAGATAGATCTTGAAGTTCGGGTAGGTCAGGAACGCTACGCCCTTTCGCCCCTGGGGCAGCACCAGCGAGGCCTCAAGCGACCCATGCGAGGTATTGCCGTCGCGCGGAGTGACGCCAAGAGCGAACCAGTCACCCGCCGTCATGCCCGCCTGCAGGCCCGTCTTTTCCCAGGGCAGTTCATCCGGCACGCTGACTTCCTGGATCCAGGGCTGTCCCGCGGTGAAGCCGAGGCTCTGGATAAACTTCGCCGCGGTCAGAATTGAATCCGGCGCGCTCTTCTTCAGATTTACGTGCCCATCGCCGTCGCCATCGATGCCATAGGCGATGATGTCCTCCGGCAGCATCTGCACCTGACCGATCTCGCCGGCCCAGGCGCCCGTGGTCACCGGCGGGTCGAGATCGCCGTGCTGGACCATTTCGATGGCGGCAAGGAGCTGCGGCCGGAACATTTCCGGCCGGCGGCAGTCATGCGCCAGCGTCACCAGCGCATTGCGTGTGTTGAAATCGCCCTGAACGGCGCCGAAATCGGTTTCCATCGCCCAGAACGCCGTGATCACCGGCGCCGGCACGCCGAACTCACTCTCCGCGCGGGCGAAGACGTCGGCATATTCCCTCATCTTCTGGGCGCCGATGTCGAGCCGCGCCTTGCTGACGGTGCGCTTGGAAAACTCGGTGAAGGTCTGCTTGAACACGCCCTGGGCGCGGTCGCGACTCAATACCTTCTGGTCGATGGCCGCCCCGGCGAGCGCCCGGTCCGCGACATCGGCGGGGATGCCCTTGCCGATCGCCTCGGCCTTGACGCCCTCCAGAAAGGCAGCGAGATCGCCGCCGCAGGCAACGGGGGTCTGCGGTTGGGGCTGCGTCTGAGCCAGCGCCGAGGTGCTGGAGAGGGCGAGCAGGCCAAGGGTGAGGAACGCGTTGCGAGCCTTGCCAATCATCATAATTCCTTTCGAGGGCCCGCGTGGCCTGGCGCGGCCGTCGGGCTTGCGAAATTGCGCAGATCAATATGCCGGTGCTTTCTCAGAGCATTATGACCGAATGAAGAAATCGGTCCGCCAAGCGTCGGTGCGGGCGGCATTCTCGCCTATTGCGAAACCGCCGCCACCCATTTCTTCCAATTCTTGGCGGAGCCCGCGAAGGCGTTGATGTCGGTATGGCCTTCGATGCCCGGAATGACTCCGGTGCTGGTGTATTGCCAGAAGGCCCAGCGTCGGTCGACGTAAATGTCCTTGGGGTGCTTGGCGACGGAACGCACCCAGAAGTGATAGTCGTTGAAGGCGCCGACGAGATTGTCGCGGTGGAAATCGACGGAGGTGTAGATGATCGGCCGCTTGCCGTAATGCGCTTCCAAGCGGTCCATGAACCGCTTCATCTCGGAGCGCACGGTGTCCGGCGACGGGCGGTAGCGGCAGGTCTTCGATTCGCCGTTCCACTCGACATCGAGAACCGGCGGCAGATGGACCGCGCTCCTCGGTACATTGGCGATGAACCAGTCGGCCTGCGCGTCCGCGCTCGAGCAGAAATAGTAGAAATGGTAGGGGGCATAGGCGAGCCCGGCGGCGCGCGCGCCCGGCCAATATTCGTGGAAGCGCGAATCGACGCGGTCCTTGCCCTCGGTTGCCTTGATGAAGGCGAAGGAAACGCCGGAGTTCTTGACCCTCATCCAGTCGATGTCGCCGTTCCATTTGGAAACGTCGATGCCGTGGACGCTGTGATGGTGCGGTGTGCGATCGCCGAAATCCTGCGGATCGGTGTCCCGGAACCGCGGCGGTATGGAGGCCGTGCGCACGAGGTCGTAGTCGGTGGACGTGCAGGCGGAGAGAATGGTGGCGATGGGCAGCAAAGCCAGGAGGAGCCGGCGCATGAGGGTTCCGTTTGCAGACGAACGACGATCCTGCCTCACGCGATGGTTTCCATGATGGTGATGTCCCCCAGGGAGGCTTGACCTCCTTTTCACCATAACATCGTAAAATTTGAGTTAGCTCAAGCGGCAATTGCATTGCTGTCGCGCTGGCCGATCACGGAGCCTGCACGTCCGCCGGACGGCGGTAGACAGCGATCCATGCATAGCCTCTGCCGATCGTCCTGAGCTCCAGTGCGGCGCCGTCCCGCTCGGCCCTGGCGCGCATGACGTCGAACAGCGATTCGCGTGGCGTGACGTGAAAGCGCTTCAGCCAGCCCTGGAGGAGGCGGCGGAAGCCGCCCGGCCATCCCTCCTGCTGGCCGAAATCGGCGACATGCAGCGAGCCGCCCGGATAGAGGGCGCCGATCGCCGCGTCGACCGCCTTCTGCCAGTCGGGAATCATCGACAGCGCATAGGAGATGACGATTCGGTCAAAGCCCGCCTCACCGAAAGAGGCGGCAGTGAAGTTCGTCGCGTCGGCTATGCGCAGGTTTGCATCCGGCCGTCCGTGGCGCCGAAGCTTCGCCTTGGCGGTTGCGAGCATCTCGGCGGAGATGTCGAGACCGAAAAGACGTGCCGTTGGATAGAGATCGCCGATCATCGCCAGGTTACGCCCGGTGCCGCAGCCGATCTCGAGCACCGAACCGCCCGGCGGCGCGTCCAGTTCGCGGATCAGCGTGTCGCGGGCGAAGAGGTAATATTTCCTGGTAAAATCATAGATGTAGCGCTGGTAGCGGTACATCCGGTCCATGAGCCGGGCATGGCTGTTGCCAACGGACGGCGGGCCGCTCATGCTCTCTTCCGGTAGATGTGGAAGCCACCATAGATGGCCGAACGGTCCTCGGCACCGAGCTTCGACGAAGTCTCCGCATCGTAGTGCCACTGGTCGAGCAGGGCCTCGGAGAGACGTCCCGGCAGGATGCTCGCTTCTGCAGCGGTGCGGAAGATCACCACGGCGCCCGGCGCGGCGGTGCGGGTGATTTCGCTCCAGAGGTCGTTCAGCTGCCGGTCGGCCATCCAGTCCTGCGCATCGAGGAGCACATAGCGATCGACGGAAGAGGCCGGCTTGCGGCCGAGCAAATCGGTGAAGCTCTCGTGATGGACCGTGACCCGGTCCGTGTGGTTGCGGATAGTTTCGTAATTGGATGTCTGCAGATAGGGCGGCAACTCGCCCTCGTGCGGGAGCGGATAGCGCCGGCCGAAAGCCTGCCAGGCGAAGTAGTTCTCGCGCAGCGGAAAGTGGCACGTCAGCTTTTCGAGACGATGGCGCAGCACTTGGGCCAGCGATTTCTCCTGGCTGAGGCTGGCGAGTTCGTCGAACTGCTGCGGCGGGATGCCGAGGCCGAAAAGCGAACTCTTGCGGCCGGTGATCCAGCGGATGATCGGCCGGTCGAAGAGCGGTGCGAGCTTGTCGTCGAAGAATTGCCGCTGCTCGCGCATGGAGCGTGCCTCGACGAAATCCGCGGGATTGACGCCGTGGAGCCGCGCCAGAAGGTGGCTGGCGGCGATGAAGCGGCCGAGAAGGCCGGTGCGATAGATATTGCGGCCGAAGACGCCGATGCGGCGGCGACCCGCCATGTCGCGGCCGTTCCAGTAGGTGCGAGTGGCTTGATCGAGCTTGGGCGCTATGAAGAGATCGAAGGCCTGGATGTTCGAACGCGTGCCGGCACTGCCCAGGAACCGTACGACATCCTTGTGACTCGGCAGGTGACGGAGGGCGGCAAGCTTCAGCCGGTTCAAGGCGATATGGTGTGGATTGAGGTCGACCACGTCGATGTGCGCCGGGCCGGCGGACAGATAGGTCAGCATGTTGCAGCCGCCGGACCCGATAGTCACGATATGGTGGCCGGGCTCGATCTGCATTGCTTCCATGTCGATAATCGGATCTTCCCAGATCTGGGGGTAGACCAGGCCGGAGAAGAGCAGCCCGAACACGCGCTCCGACAGTCCGGCGAGGGAAAGGGCCCGGTGCTGGAGAAGCGCGCTCTTCAGCTTGGCGTTCTTTCCGCCAAAGCCGGCATCGTGGGCGAGTTCTGTCATTTGCCTGCCATCCAGTTGAAACTAAGGCGCTTCTAGAGCGACTCGACTACACTTTGATGACGGGATTCCCACAGGCCGGCGGCACTCCGCCGAGACCTCTAAGAGCGAAAGGCGGCCGGAACGGGCGTTCTTCAACAGAGTTCCCGATCATGGTAAATCCACTTTTCCTTTCCCTGAAAACCTGATCTCCTGTGGCCCAGGAGGCGGCTATGAAGGGTTTATTGCGGAAATCCGGTGCCTTGTTAATTGCGATCGCCGCGGCGGCCGCCGGCTGGTTGGCCCTCTTTCCACCGGAACTGCTCAAGGTCGGGGACGGCTATGCCGCCAAGATCGTCTGTTCCAACGTCTTCCTGGCGGGACGAGACCCGCAGGCGGTGCTCGCCGAAGACGTGCAGGCGCCCGGTCATCCGTTGCTCAAGTTCGTCAGCGTGTCGGTCGACCGCGATCAGCATGCGGTGACGGCAAGGATCTTCGGCTTCGCGGCCCCGGCACGGGCTGTCTATCGCCCGGGACTTGGCTGCACGGTAACCGCGGAGGGGACCATGCAGGCGCTGGCCGCGCCGGCGCTCGATAACGTCACTGGGGCTGCCGCGGCTGCAAAGAGCCCGGACCTTGCCTGGCCCGTCGGCAACAAGGCGGAGATCGACCCGGCATTCCAGAAACTGGCAGAAGATCCCGAATTGGCCGGTTCAGGCATGCGGGCCGTCCTTGTCGTCAAGGATGGGCATCTCGTCGGCGAAGCGTATGGCCAGGGTTTCGACCGCGAGACGCGTCTGCTTGGCTGGTCGATGACGAAATCGGTCACCGCGGCCCTGGTCGGCATGCGTATCGCCGAAGGGCGCATGGACCTGGAGAAGGCCAACCTTCTGCCGGAATGGAGCGGGGATGAACGAGCGCGGATCAAGCTTGCCGATCTCCTGGCGATGCAGAGCGGGCTTGCCTTCAACGAGGATTACGGCGACGTCACCGATGTCACGCGGATGCTCTTTCTCGAAAGCGACATGGCCGGGTTCGCCGCTTCGAAGCCGCTCGAAGCGGCACCGGGTGCCCGGTTCAACTATTCGACCGGAACGACGAACGTCCTGTCGCGCCTGTGGATGCAGACTTTCGACAGCCCCGCTCAGGCGCTCGCCTATCCCCGCCGGGTGCTGTTCGAGCCGCTTGGGATGACCAGCGCCGTCATGGAGACGGATGCGCAGGGCACTTTCGTCGGCTCCTCATACATGTACGCCACGGCGCAGGATTGGGCGCGGTTTGCCCAATTTCTGCTGGATGATGGCCGTTGGCAGGGCAGAGCCCTGCTGCCCGAGGGATTTGTGAAGTTCATGCGAATCCCGACTGCCGCATCCGGTGGCGACTACGGCGCCGGCCAGATCTGGCTTATCGAGAACGGCACGCGCGCCGGAACGGGTAATTTCCCGCCCGACACGTTCTGGATGCTCGGGCATGACGGGCAATCGATCATGCTCGTTCCGTCGCTCCGACTCGCCGTCGTTCGGCTTGGTCTCACCCCCGGAGGCGGCGGTTATGATGTACGGAAGCTGCAAACCGCGGTGATTGCTGCGCTCGATTGAGCGCGGCGCCGATCAGCAATGTCATAGGCTGGGAGGGACGGAAGCGGCCCGTTACTGCATGTCCAGCATGTCGAGCATGCCCTTGCGCTTGGCGTGGTAATAATAGCCGCTGGCATAGAGCTTCACCGCGCCGTCGTGCTGGTTGTCGGCGACCATCCAGGCACCACGCAGATACTTGGTCGCATATTTGAGGTTGGTTTCCGCGTCGAAGAGGCCCTCGGGCGGGCCTTCATAGCCGAGGCCCCGCGCGGTATTGTACCGGATCTGCATCAGGCCGTAATTGCCCCTGCTGTAGGCGTGCGGATTGTAGTTGCTCTCGCGCTTGACGACCCGATGCACGAGTTCCAGGGGAAGGCCGTTGAGCTCGGCGTAATGCTTGATCAGCCGGTCGAGTTCCGGCTTGGAACTGGTCGGGGCTTTCGTCAGCTTCAACGAATCGGGGATGACGCTCGCAACCGCGCCGACCGCCGAGCCGATGACGCCGGTCTTGGGCCGCTCCGTCGGAACGATCATGCGCTTGGCCACCAGGGTTTCAAGGCCGACCGGCTCCCCGGTGTCGAAATCCGACTCCCATGAGGCGGCAATCGTGAGAGAGGACGTCGCGGGCGCCTCGGCGCTTTTTTCAACGGCCGGCGTAGCCGCGGCAGCCGGGAGAGTGGCCGATGCGGGCGTTGCCATCGCCGCGTCGAAGGCCTGGCCCGGCTTGGCGGTGGGCACCGCAACCGCCTGGGGAGCCGCGAAGGCGAGCGTCGCATCCGTCGCCGGCGTCATGCTGGGCTGAGCGGCGGAGGTGGCAGCGATCGCGCCTTGCGGAGCTGGTGCCACGTCCGCCGGTGCCGAGGCCGTCTGCGTGTTCAGCGCGGCGGAGGTGCTCGACGCCACGCCGATTGGCGCCGGCAGAGCGTAAGCCGTCATTTCCGTTCCGGGCTTCGCTATGGGGGTAACCGTTTGCACGGCCGTCAGTTCTTCGAGAGAGGTGTGCTCGACCGTGGAGCAACCCGAAGCAATTGCCGATGTTAGCGCGATGGCGGTAAATGCCTGTTTCGGAAGGGAAATACGGATCTTCGCCATGCGGTCACTTTCGTGCTTCTGGGCCCCGTAGCCCCTGCAAATCAGCAGCTGCCAACCGCTGCGCTTGAATCTTCCTTAACCTATGCCGCCGGTTGCGGCAAGCGCGGGGCGAATGTCACGCCGTTGCACGCTTCAGGCTGAGCGAAAATAGCCCGGCGCCGATGAGCAAAGAGCCGCCGGTGCGGTTCACGACCCGCCGGACGCTGGGCTTGCGAATCGCGCCTCCCGCGGCGGAGGCAAGAAACCCATAGAGCATCGCGTTGGCGGCGGCGAGGGCGAGGAATGTCGCTTCGAAGATCGCCATCTGCGCAAGAAGTGGCCGCGAGAGGTCAAGGAACTGGGGCAGGAAGGCGACAAAGAAGATGATGCTTTTCGGGTTGAGCGCGGTCACGGCATAGGCGTGGAGGAATACCCGCAGCGGCCGTTGCGTTGCGGGCGCTTCACCGTCATTCGCGCCGCTGACACCCAGAGGGGTCTTCCAGAGCTTGATTCCGAGCCAGACGAGATAGGCGCCGCCGATCCATTTGAGGATCGTGAAAATCGTCGCCGAGGCGGCGAGCAACGCGCCCAGTCCAAGCATGGAGGCGGTCATCGCCGTGAAATCGCCAAGCGCCACGCCTGCGACGGTTGCGCCCGCTGCCTTGCGCCCGCGACTGATCGCATAGGAGATCACGAGCAGGATAGTCGGGCCGGGAATGGCGAGCAACACGGCCGAGGCGGCGACGAAGGCAAACCAGTGTTCGAAAGACATGAAAGAGCTCCGCGTTTGAACGGCGTCCAGCCGAGAAATCGGAGGGAGCCATTCAAACGCGGAGCCGTCAACTGCTATTGAGCGTGCGAAAGAAGCTCAGATCAGTCCGCTGCCTGCCACTTCTGGCCGATCGCATCCATGGCGTCGCCGAACCACTTGGCGGACGTATCGAAATGCTTGCCGCCCTTGATGCGGGGGAACTCGATGGTGCGCAGCCTGCCGCCCTGGTCCTCATCGTGGCCGGTGACGCCGGAGACCTTGTTGAGTGCGCTCTCCACCGCAAGGTCGACCATGCTCTGGATCAGTCGCAGGTCGTCGCCGTTCGCCGGTGCGGAGCGGGCGTAATAGCCGGACTTCTGGACCATCGAGCGCTCGGCGCCGAGCAGGGCGGCGAACTGTTTCGAGAACCAGTTGCCGACATTGATCGTGTCGATCTTCACATGGCCGAAGGCATCGCGCTTGATCGTTTCGCCGGCGGCTTCGCGCTCGGCGACGATTGCGTCGAGGCAGGCACCTTCGCTGACGAACAGGGTAACATAGCCGTTCCGGTCCATGGTCTGGCGCAGGCGTTCGGCTTCGGCTTCGAGGTCGAACTTCACCTCGGGCAAATAGAGGCCGTCGATGTTCTTCAGTTGCTCGTTCATCATGAAGCCGTCGACATAGTCCTTGCCGGCGGCCAGCTGAATGTAAGCGCGCGCTGTCGCTGCCGTCAGCCAGCCGCAGTGGCGGCCCATTACCTCGTGGACCACGAGCGTGCGCGGCGCAGCGCTCTGCTCGTTGCTGACATTGTCGAAGAAGCGTGCGCCGTATTCGGCGGCCGTCCAGGCGCCGAGGGTCTGGCGGATCGGCACCACATCGTTGTCGACGGTCTTCGGCAGGCCGACGACGGTCAGGTCATAGCCGTTGGCGCCGAGATAGGCGGCCAGGTCGGCAGCGGTCGTGTTGGTGTCGTCGCCGCCGATCGTGTGCAGGATGCTTATGCCATCGGCAGCCAATCTTTCGGCCGCGACGCGAAGCGGGTTTTCGCCTTCCTTCACTAGGCCGCGCTTGACGCAATCGGCCGTATTGGTGAGCTTCACGCGGCTGTTGCCGATCGGCGATCCGCCGTGGCGGTGAAGAATATGCGCCCGCTCGCGCATTTCCTTGGTGATCTCGATGCGGTCGGCGAGAAGCAGGCCCTGATAGCCCGAACGGTAGGCCACGAGTTCGTAGTCGGGGGCGATATCCGTATAGCGTTCGATGAGCCCGCCGACAGCGGATGAAAGACAGGGTGCGAGCCCGCCCGCCGTCAGCATTGCGACTTTCTTCTTGGCCATGTTTCCTCCTCGGATTCGGCATCAGGCGATCGTTCGAAAGATCGACCGCCCTGCACTATTGCGCAGGTCAAAGACCGGGAAGGTGGTCTAACGCAATTCCGATGGAAATAAAATGACAGGACTGTGGATGTCTGAAAAGGGCGGCATCAGCGCGGCAAAACGCAGGATCAGTGCAATTCACTTGAGATTCACGGCGAGCTGATTTATTGAGGGGCCATCACAATTCCGTCATCGGTGACGTTTGGCACAGACGGCCGCTTGCAATATGCCACCACATCGGGCCATGCTCGGTCGTGGATAGGGGAAAAATCGCGCTTATGTCATTCTGGGACAGCCTGCTGAAGATCGTAACGGCCACCGGCAATGCGCTCGCCGGTGTGGTCGAGGCGGTCCGTACACTTTTCGAAGGGGATCCGGAGACACGCCGCAAAGTGGCTTTCTCGGTGGCGATGATCGCCTTGTCTGCGAAGATGGCGAAGGCTGACGGCATCGTCAACGAAGCCGAAGTCGCGGCTTTTCGGGATATCTTCAAGTTTCCTGCGGACCAGGCGAAGAACGTCGCTCGGCTCTACAACCTCGCACGCCAGGATGTGGCGGGCTATGAGGCCTATGCGGAGAAGATGGCGTCGCTCTGCTCGTCCTGCGAGCGCAACTGCCCAATTCTCGAGGACATCGTCGACGGGCTCTTCCATATCGCGAAGTCGGACGGCGCTGTGCACGACAAGGAACTCGCCTATCTGATGCGGGTTGCGGAAATCTTCAACATGGACGAGGCGCAGTTCGAACGCATCATGGCGCGCCATGTCCATGGCGACGACCGCGATCCGTATCAGGTTCTCGGTGTTTCGCCGAAGGACGATTTCTCCGACATCCGCCGGCGCTATCGGGTGCTCGTCTCCGAGAATCACCCGGACATGCTGGTGGCGCGCGGCGTGCCGGAGGAATTTCATGCGATAGCCAATGACCGCATGGCCGCGTTGAACGCAGCCTACGAGGCGATCGAGAGAGAACGCCGCGCCGCATGACCGCCAGCACCTGCGACTTTCCGGGGGCCCGCTTCGTACCGTCACCTAATCATGGCGAACGGGCCGGCGGGCGCCGGCCGGACATGATCGTGCTGCACTATACCGGCATGGAAACGGCGCTCTCGGCGCTCGACTGGCTCTGTCGCGAGGAAAGTCAGGTTTCCAGCCACTATTTCGTTCACGAGGACGGCCGCATCGATCAGCTCGTGCCGGAGGAGCGCCGCGCCTGGCATGCCGGCAAGAGCTTCTGGAAAGGCGAGACGGACATCAATTCCTGCTCGATCGGCGTCGAGATCGCCAATGCAGGCCATCCGGCGGGACTGCCGGACTTCCCTGAAGCGCAGATCGACGCGGTCGCCGAATTATGTCGGGACTGTGGCGAACGCTGGCAAATCGCACCCGAAAGGGTGCTCGCACATAGCGACGTGGCCCCGATTCGCAAGGTCGATCCGGGAGAAAATTTTCCCTGGATTGGGCTATTTCGCCGCGGGGTTGGTCACTGGGTTGAACCGGCGCCTGTCGGGGGCGGGCGCTTTTTTCAGCGCGGCGACCGCGGACAGCCGGTCGAAGCCCTCCAGTCGATGCTGTCCCTCTACGGCTACAACATTGAAGTTACTGGAGATTTCTGCGAACGGACGGAAGGCGTGGTGGCCGCTTTCCAGCGGCATTTTCGCCAATCGCGGGTAGACGGCATCGCCGACATTTCCACCATTGATACGCTTCACCGGTTGCTCTCGGAACTACGGAATTTCGGTGCCTAGGCGGCGATTTTCGAGCGCGCTGATTTAGCGGCCTCGATGCTTTGCTGCGCGATTTTTTCGCGTTTGCCACATGTTTACCATGTTAGGCCCTTCATTTCCGGTCCATCAACGCAGGAGATGCGGCGTTTAAGTCCCGTGCTCCTGTCAAGGAAAACGATCAGGAAATCGGTCGTGACGGTGGGGTGCGCCGTCCGGCCAGTTCCCCAGACCGGAGACTTCAAACTACATGAGAATAGCGTTTGTTGCTGCGGCGGCGGCATGCTTTGGCATGTTCGTTGCCGGGATGGGTACGTCGTATGCAGGGGGTGTCGACAAGACCATCAAGACTTCCGCAATCCCCTCGGTGACGAGAACCACAGGCTATCCGGCTCCCCAATTCGACCTGACGCGCGGATCGCAATACACGATCCTCATCCAGAGCTACGCCAAGCAGTATGGCGTTCCCGTCGATCTCGCCCATGCCATCGTCCAGGTCGAAAGCAATTTCGATGCGAGTGCGCGGGGCAGCGCGGGTGAAGTTGGTCTCATGCAGATCAAGCCGGCCACGGCGCGCATGATGGGCTATTCCGGTTCGACCAAGGGCCTCTACGATCCGGCCACCAATATCAAGTTCGGCATGCTGTATCTGGCGAAGGCCCAGGAGCTTTCGGATGGGACGACCTGCGGAACCATCCTCAAATACAATGCCGGCCATGGCGCCAAGCGCATGAACCCGGTGTCCAAGCGCTATTGCGGCAAGGTCAAGAGCATCCTGAATTGACGCGAGGCACGAGCCGCCACTCCGCGAGCAGCGGTTGACGATCGATCCTTGGACCATTCGCTGATCCAGGGGGCAGCCGGATAGGTATCGCGTTCCGGCGAAATAATTCTCAGAGAGAGCTCGGTGCCATTGCCCGGGTGGCATGCTATTCCCGCAGCGAAGCGTCGAGGGATATTCATGTCGGAAAGCTTTGATTTCGTTGTCGTCGGCAAGGGCATGATGGGGGCCGCGGCGGCGCGCCACCTGAGCCTGGCAGGGGCCCGTGCCGCACTTGTCGGGCCGGACGAGCCGGAAGACCGGGTGAACCACCGGGGCGTTTTCGCCAGCCACTACGACAATGCCCGCATCACCCGCACGATCGACAACAATCCCGTTTGGGCGCGTCTCGCCCGCCGCTCGATCGAGCGCTACCGGCAAATCGCCGAGACAAGCGGGATCGAATTCTACCACGAGGTCGGCTGCCTGATTGCCGGACCGGCGCCGGGCGGCGATTTCGACTATATCGAGAGAGTTGCGCTTGCACGGGACGGACTCGGTGTCGAAGCACCCTTGATCGTCGGCGAGCAGCTCGCCGAGCGCTTTCCATGGTTCGACTTCCCACGGCACTATGCCGGCATTCATGAGGCGCGCGGCGCCGGCTATATCAATCCTCGCGCCTTGGTTCGTGCGCAGACGGTTGCGGCAGAGAGACTGGGTGCGCGGGTGATCCGCTCCGAAGTCGTTGCCGTCGACGCGGGGACCGGTTCGGTCGAGGTTTCGACCATCGACGGACACAGGCTTCGCGGCGGGCGCGTCCTCGTCGCTGCCGGCGGTTTTTCGCTCTCCGAAGCGCTGCTGCCGAGGCCACTCGACTTGACGGTGAAGGCCCGTACCGTGCTTTTTTCCGAGGTCGGCGCCGACGATCTCGCCCGATTCGGCGGCATGCCGTCGCTGATCTCTGCGGCCTCTGACCAGCACCAAAGCTATTATCTCTTGCCGCCGGTTGCCTACGCCGACGGCAAACACTACATCAAGATCGGCGGTGACCCGATCGATAGGGTCCTTGCCCACGAGGCTTCGGTTCGCGAATGGTTTCGCGGCAGCGCGAGCGCCGAGGCGGCAGCGCATATGCGTGGCTTGCTTGCCGGTGTGATGCCGGGCTTCGAGCCGAAATCGACGCATTTTTCGCCATGCGTCACCACGTTCACGCGGCACGGCTATCCTTATATCGGCTTTGCCGGCGACCGGATCGCCGTTCTCACCGGCGGCAACGGCCAGGCGGCGAAGAGTTCCGACGAGATCGGGCGGCTCGGGACGGTGCTGGCGCTGAACGGCCGCCTTGATGCCGGTGAGTACGAGACCGATTTTGCCGTCGCTTATCGATAGGCGGATGAGCATGTCGAGGTGAGGGCGCCGATTTTTTGTAGCGCTTCTCGCTCCGGTCGGTTAATGAGCCTCTGCCAGTTGGCCGGGCAGCCGCGCCTCGCAGGTGCCGAAAGGCCGCGGGGTGAGGAAAGTCCGGGCTCCACGGAAACACGGTGCCGGATAACGTCCGGCGGGGGCGACCCCAGGGAAAGTGCCACAGAAAGCAAACCGCTCCGCCTGCGGAGTAAGGGTGAAAGGGTGGGGTAAGAGCCCACCGCGGACATGGCGACATGGACGGCACGGTAAACCCCACCGGGAGCAAGACCGAATAGGGATGACACGGGCGCGCGAGCGCCCAGCCGGTTTCCAGGCCCGTCATCCGGGTGGGTTGCACGAGGCTGTGCGCAAGCGCAGTCCCAGATGAATGGCTGCCACGTTTCGCCTCTTCGGAGGTGGAGCCATACAGAACCCGGCTTACAGGCCAACTGGCGATTCTTCTCTGAATCAAATTAGCGGATGAATCCGGCGGAAGAGCCACGCCCTCAACGTGGTTGGAAAGGTGCCTATTTGCGCGATTCCAAAGCCGTTAGGGGTGCGATCGTAACCCTTCGTTAAACTTAACAACCTATCAATATTTGATCATCCGCGAGGCTGTTTCCAGGCTTCTCCCATTGACGCCCATATGGTCCCATGTTATCCCATAATGGTACTGCGCAAGGGCCGCGTCGTGGCCCATCATCGCGAAATTCCAGGGTGCCTTCCTCGGGAGGTTCAGGCGGACATGCTCGTGTCCGGCGGGGGTCTTTTGTGCGCGCAGGCGAGTGTTCTTTCGGGCCGATGACCAGGGTCCGTCAGTCGGGGGCGGCCGTTTCGCGTCATGAACCGCTTCTTGTCACATGCTACGAACCGGATCGATGCGAAGGGGCGGGTTTCCGTGCCTTCGTCGTTTCGCGCCGTGCTTACGGAGGCGGGCGCGAGGGAGTTATACTGCTTCCAGGACTTCGTCTTTCCGGCGATCAGCGTCGGCGGGCCGGAGCTTCTGGACCGGTTCGAGAGGCAGATGGCCTCCGAGGATCCGTTCTCGGATGCGGCCAACCAGATGTCGCTCCTCGTTCATGGGGGCGGCGTCTTCGTGAAGCTCGACCCGGAGGGTCGGTTGATGGTGACGGATTTCATCCGCGACTTCACCGGCATTTCGACCGACGTGACTTTCGTCGGGCGTGGCGATCATTTTCAGCTCTGGGAGCCGCAGGCGTTTGCGAGGGCGCAGGCGGAGGCCCGGGAAGGGCGCAAGCAACGGGGGCTGCGTCCGGAATAGAGGGGAGAGGCGGAATGGTGACGGATCAAGGCGGCAGAGCTTCTGAAGCCGACGGCGGACCGGTTCGTCACATTCCCGTCATGCTCGCCGAGGTCGTTGCGGCTCTCGATCCGGCGCCCGGCAAGGTCGTTCTCGATGGCACCTTCGGTGCCGGCGGCTACACGTCTGCGATCCTCGATGCCGGTGCCGAAGTGATCGCTCTCGACCGGGACCCAACGGCAATCGCTGCAGGGCAGCCGATGGTCGTCGCTGCCGGCGGAAGACTCAAGCTCATCAATTCCCGTTTTTCCGAGTTGGCGGACCATACGCCGGACGGCGGGCTCGACGGCGTCGTGCTCGACATCGGCGTTTCGTCCATGCAGATCGATGAGGCGGAGCGCGGCTTCTCCTTCCAGAAGCAGGGGCCGCTCGACATGCGCATGTCGGCAAGCGGCGTGACGGCTGCCGATGTGGTCAATCGGGCCAAGGTCTCCGATCTGATCCGCATCTTCGGCTTCCTGGGCGAGGAGAAGCAGGCGGGCCGAATCGCGCGTGCGATCGAGAAACGCCGTGCCGAGCAGCCTTTCGAGACCACCCGCGACCTTGCCGGCCTCATCGAGATCGTCACGCCCCGAAAGGCCAAGGACAAGATCCATCCGGCAACGCGCGTCTTCCAGGCGCTGCGGATTTTCGTCAACGACGAACTCGGCGAACTCGCCAATGCGCTCTTTGCTGCGGAGCGGGTGCTGAAGCCCGGGGGGCGGCTCGTCGTCGTCACCTTTCATTCTCTCGAAGACAGGGTCGTCAAGACGTTTTTCCAGGACCGCTCGGGCAAGGCCGGCGGCTCGCGTCACCTTCCGCTGGTCGCGGCACGGGACGCAACCTTCACGCCAGTCGGCAAGCCTATGATTGCGGCGAGCGAGGAAGAAGCGTCCCGCAATCCGCGCGCCCGGTCGGCGAAACTCAGGGCCGGTATCCGTACAGAGGCTCCGTCGCCGGGAAACGATCTGTCCATTTTCAACCTGCCGGAGCTGGCGAGCCTTGCCAGACTAGGGGGCTAAGAAACGATGCTCAGAACGCTGGATATCGTGCTGATTGTCATCATGACGGGGGCCGCCACGGTCACCTACACGATCAAGCACCAGGCCGAGAACAAGCTCGAGGAGGTCCGCAGGCTCGATGCCGCGATCAAGCTCGAGGAGGACACGATCGACCTGCTCAAAGCCGACTGGGCGCTCCTCACCCAGCCGAACCGGCTGGAGCGGCTCGTCGGCGCCTTCGCGGCCGACCTGCAACTCGTGCCGACGCCCTCGACGCAACTCGCTAGGCCCGAGGAACTGCCGATGCTGAAGGCGGATGTGCCGCCGCCGGAGGAAGGCAAGGATAAGAAGGGCAAAGTCAAGACGGACGACGGCATCGCCGCCGTCATCAATGCCGATAACATCGCAACAGGGTCGGTGGCGCGCTGATGTCGTTTCTCTCCCGTATCATGGTGCTGAAGAGCAAGGCGCATTTCTCTGCCGGTGGCAACAACCGCCCTGCCGAGGCGAGCGTCAACGTCACGTTTCAAGGGACGCGCAAGAAGAGCGCCAGTCAGGCGAAGAGCCGCGTTGCGATCGTCATCGCAAGCTTCGGCATCGCCTATGCGGTGATCGGAGGCCGGCTAGTGCAATACGGCATGGCGCAGCCGGAGACGGTTTCCTCGATCGGTCGCGCCGACAACCTCATGGCGTCGCGCCCCGACATTCTCGACCGCAACGGCGAGATCCTCGCGACCGACATCCGCACCGTCTCGCTCTATGCCGAGCCGCACAAGATCGTCGATGCGGACGAGGCGGTTGAGCGTCTGGCCACGGTTCTGCCCGACCTCAACGCCCGGGAGATCTACAACAAGCTCAAGTCGAACTCGCGTTTCCAGTGGCTGCGCCGGCAATTGACGCCGAAGCAGCAGAGCGAAATCCTGGCGCTCGGCATTCCGGGAATCGGCTTCCGCCCCGAGAAACGCCGCTTCTATCCCGGCGGGCCGACAGCCGCCCATATCCTTGGCCACGTGAATATCGACAACCGCGGCGTCGCCGGCATGGAGCGCTACATCGACAGCCAAGGGCTTGCCGACCTCGCGGCGATCGGCATGACCAGCGATGCGAAGCTCGAGCCGGTCAAGCTGTCGATCGACGTGCGCGTCCAGAACATCGTACGCGACGTCATCGCTTCCGGCATGAAGAACTATGAGGCGATCGCCGCCGGCGCCGTCGTCATGGACGTCCATACCGGCGAGGTGCTGGCGATGGCGTCGGTGCCGGACTACGACCCCAACAAGCCGGCCGAAGGCGCCGAAGAGGGCTGGATGAACCGCATGTCGAACGGCACGTTCGAGATGGGCTCCACCTTCAAGACCTTCACCATCGCCATGGGCCTCGATTCCGGCAAGGTGACGCTCAACGACAGCTTCGACGCGACGGCGCCGATCCGCATCGGCGGCTTCACCATCAAGGACTTCCACGGCAAGCGGCGGGTTCTGACCGTTCCGGAAATCTTCCAGTATTCGTCGAACATCGGCACGGCGAAGATCGCCGACCTCGTCGGCATACCCGGGCACAAGGAATTCCTCACCCGCCTCGGCCTGCTTTCCAAGCTGCCGACGGAACTGCCCGAGGTCAAATCGCCGTCCCAGCCGCGCGAATGGAAGAAGATCAACTCGATCACCATCTCCTTCGGCCACGGCGTCTCGACCACGCCGCTGCAGACTGCGGTCGCCGGTGCAGCACTCGTGAACGGCGGCAAGCTGATACCGCCGACCTTCCTGCCGCGCACGGAAGAGCAGGCGAACGAGCTTGCGACCGCGGTCGTCAAGAAAAGCACCAGCGAAGACATGCGGTTCCTGCTTCGCTGGAACGGCATTGCCGGTTCTGGCAAGCGAGCGCTCGTGCCGGGCTTCAACGTCGGCGGCAAGACCGGCACGGCCGACAAGGTGGTCAATGGCCGTTATTCGAACGACCTGAACTTCAACGCCTTTCTGGCGGCCTTTCCGATCGACGATCCGAAATATATTGTGCTGACCTTCATCGACGCGCCGAAGACCGGCGAAGGTGGCGGGCGCACCGCCGGCTCCAACGCGGCGCCGATGGTGCGCGACATCATCAGCCGCTCGGCGCCGCTCCTCGGCGTCGAACCGAAATTCGGAGAAGACGGTTCTGCCTTGCTTGTGTCTTATTGACCGTGAAATGAGAATGCGGGCGATTCGTCATAGCGGATCGGTATCGAAGTGAGACATGCAGTTCATGAAGATCAAGGACCTGGCGGGAGCAGATTTCCCGGAACTCTCGGCGCAATTGAACGGTGATTCCGCGAATGCGGAAATCTCCGGCCTCACGGCCGACAGCCGGCAGGTCAAACCCGGCGATCTTTTCGTGGCTGTCGCCGGGACAAAGGCGAACGGCGCCGCCTATATCGCCGATGCGATCGCGCGCGGCGCTGCGGCTATCGTGGCTGCCGATTCCCACCCGGACGCGCGTGCGCCGGTGTTCCTGCTTTCAGATCCGCGTCGCTTCCTCGCCAAGGCGGCCGCCGCCTTTTACGGGCGTCAGCCGGCGACGATGGTGGCGGTGACCGGGACCGCTGGCAAGACGTCCGTCGCCTCCTTCACGCGGCAGATCTGGGCACATTCCGGGCTTTCGGCGGCGATGATCGGCACCACCGGGATCACGGCGCCGGGCCGCAACGATTACGGCTCCCTCACCACTCCGGATCCGGTATCGCTGCACAAGCTGCTCGCCGAACTCGCCGACGAGGGCGTCACCCACGCGGCGATGGAGGCTTCCAGCCACGGTCTCGACCAGAGCCGGCTCGATGGCGTCCGATTGGCCGCTGCCGCCTTCACCAATCTCGGCCGCGATCACATGGACTACCATCCGACCGTCGAGCACTACATGGCCTCGAAGATGCGCCTCTTTGGCGCGCTTCTGCCGAAGGGCGCGCCAGCGGTGATCTTTGCCGACGACCAGTGGTCGGCCGAGGCGATCACTGCTGCCAGCAAGGCCGGACACGATGTGCGCACCGTCGGCCGCAACGGCGACTTCATCAGCTTGAAGAGGGTCGAGCACTTCCGCCACAAGCAGTCGGCCGAGGTGCATGTCGGGGACGACATATTCGAAATCCACGTGCCGCTCGCCGGCGATTTCCAAGTGGCCAATGCGCTTGTCGCGGCGGGCCTTGCCATATCCACGGGGATCGAAGCGAAAGCAGCCTTCTCGGCGCTCGATAAACTGCAGGGCGCCTCCGGCCGGCTGGAACTGGTCGGGCAGACAAAGGACGGCGCGCTCGCCTATGTGGACTATGCCCACAAGCCCGACGCGCTCGAAAACGTGCTGGAATCGGTGCGCCCGTTCACCACCGGCCGGGTGATCGTCGTCTTCGGCTGCGGCGGCGACCGCGACAAGGGCAAGCGGCCGATCATGGGTGAAGTTGCAACGCGGCTAGCCGATGTCGTGATCGTCACCGACGACAATCCCCGATCGGAAATCCCCGAAGTGATCCGCTCGGAGATCATGGCCGGTGCCAGGGGGGCCACCGAAATCGCCGATCGCGCCGACGCGATCCGGACTGCCGTCGGCATGCTGAAGGCCGGCGATACGCTGATCGTTGCCGGCAAGGGACATGAGGAGGGGCAGACGATCGGCTCCGTGACGCTGCCGTTCTCCGATCATGCGGAAATACGCAAGGCGTTGGGAGGGCTTTGACTTGAGCTGGCTCTGGACAAGCAGCGACCTGCTGGCCGCCATGAACGGCCGCCCGGTCGGCAACCTGCCCGAAGGGATCATCGGCATCTCGATCGACAGCCGCACGATTGAAAAGGGCGAGGCTTTTTTCGCCATCCGGGGCGATCGCGTCGACGGCCATGACTATGCCGGCATCGCGCTTGCCAACGGAGCCTCCCTGCTCGTCGTCAGCGAAGGAAAGCTTCCCGCACTCGGGCGATTGATCGCGCCGATGATCGTCGTCGACGACGTCCTGGAGGCGATGATCCGCCTCGGCTGCGCTGCGCGCGACCGGAGTGCCGCAAAGGTCATCGCGGTCACCGGCTCGGTCGGCAAGACGACGACGAAGGAGATGCTGAGGCATGTCCTGTCGCCGCTCGGGCGCGTCCACGCTTCCGTCGCCTCCTTCAACAATCATTGGGGTGTGCCGCTGACATTGGCGCGCATGCCGGAGACGACCGATTTCGGCATCTTCGAGATCGGCATGAACCATCCGGGCGAGATCCGGCCGCTGTCCGCCATGGTGCGCCCGCATGTGGCCGTCGTCACCAGCATCGCCGCCGCTCATCTCGGCAATTTTGCGAGCCTCGACGAGATCGCCGCGGCGAAGGCGGAGATCTTCGAAGGTGTGGTCAAGGGTGGGCATGCGGTCATCAACCGCGACAGTCCGCAGTTCGAGCTTCTTGAACGGGCTGCCGCGGCGGCGGGCATCAGCCATATCCATTCCTTCGGCGCCAATCCCAAATCGGAATATCGGCTGATCGAGTTCGCCGGCGGCGCCGATCGATCCGTGCTATGGGCCGGCATCGGCGGCAGGACGCTGGAGGTGACGATCGGGGCTCCGGGACGGCACATTGCCGAGAATGCCCTCGCGGTGATTGCCGCCGCACAGCTTGCGGGCGCGGATATCGACCGCGTCCTTGCCTCGCTCGCTACCATGCAGCCGGAAAAGGGCAGGGGCTTGCGGCACCGTCTGAAGATCGGCGGGGGTCACCTGACACTGATCGACGAAAGCTACAATGCCAACCCGGCATCAATGCGGGCGGCGATCGCCCTGTTGCGCGACGCCGAGCCGCCGGCCGGCGGGCGCCGTATCGCAATTCTCGGCGACATGCTCGAGATGGGGGAGCATGCTGCCGCCGTACATGCCGCCCTTGCAAACCCGATCGTTGAAGCGGGCATAACCGATGTCTGGCTCGCCGGCCCCGACATGGCGCATCTGCGCGACGCGCTGCCGGTCGAGGTTGCGGTTGTCCACCGCGAGGCGATCGGCGATCTCACCTCCTACGCGCTCGGCGCGGTTGCTGCCGGTGACGTGGTGATGGTCAAATCGTCGAAGGGCACCGGTTGCGCCAAGATCGTTCAGGCTCTTCTCGATGCATATCCCGAAGAGACGGCCGAAGCGGGGCAAGTATAGAGGGCAGCGCCACCAAGGCTGGTGGATAAGGCCCGGGCCAGGGGAATTGGCCTAACATGGACAAGTGCAAGTGGATATCGTTCATCAGATGATTCTGTTGGGCGATGTCCGATTCTAAACCTTTGGGGAAAGGTCCCTTATGCTCATCTGGCTCGTGGAACTGGCGGACCACTTTCAATTCTTCAATCTCTTCCGCTACATCACCTTCCGCACGGGTGCAGCTCTCTTCACCTCCGCCCTGATCGTCTTTCTGTTCGGTCCGGCGATCATCTCGTCGCTGCGCATCCGCCAGGGCAAGGGCCAGCCGATCCGCGCCGACGGGCCGCAGACGCATTTCAAGAAGGCTGGCACGCCGACCATGGGCGGGCTGATGATCCTCGCCGGCATTGTCGGCTCGGCGCTGCTCTGGGCTGATCTTTCGAGCATCTATGTCGTGTCGACGCTGTTGGTAACCCTCGGCTTCGGCGCCATCGGCTTCTACGACGACTATCTCAAGGTCACCAAGCAGTCGGACAAGGGCTTTTCCGGCAAGGCACGCCTTGGCATCGAATTCGTCATCGCCGCCATCGCGGTCTTCTTCATGATGCAGGCGGCGCTGTCTGCCGGCAGCGCTGGCTCGACCTTCGGTTCGTCGGTGACCTTTCCGTTCTTCAAGGACCTGATGCTCAATCTCGGCTATTTCTTCGTGCTGTTCGGCGGTTTCGTCATCGTCGGGGCGGGCAATGCCGTGAACCTGACCGACGGACTCGATGGTCTCGCCATCGGGCCGGTGATGATCGCCTCGGCGGCCTTCGGGCTGATCGCCTATCTCGCCGGCAACGCGGTCTTCGCCAACTACCTGCAGATCCATTTCGTGCCGGGCACCGGCGAACTCGCGGTGATCCTCGGCGCAGTGATCGGCGCCGGACTCGGCTTCCTCTGGTTCAATGCGCCGCCGGCGGCGATTTTCATGGGCGACACGGGATCGCTTGCGCTCGGCGGCCTGATCGGCACCGTTGCCGTCGCCACCAAGCATGAGATCGTCATGATCATCATCGGCGGCCTCTTCGTCATCGAAACGCTGTCGGTCATCATCCAGGTCTTCTGGTTCAAACGCACCGGCCGTCGCGTCTTCCTGATGGCGCCGATCCACCATCACTTCGAGAAAAAGGGATGGACGGAGAGCCAGGTGGTGATCCGCTTCTGGATCGTTGCGGTCATCCTGGCGATGGTCGGCCTCTCGACCCTCAAGCTGCGGTAATCGAGATGATACCGGTCACCACATTCAAGGGCAGGAAGGTCGCACTCTTCGGCCTCGGCGGTTCGGGTCTGGCGACGGCTGAGGCGCTGGTTGCGGGCGGGGCGGTGGTCACCGCCTGGGACGACAATCCGGAGAGCGTCGCGAAGGCCGACGCCGCTGGCCTCGCGACGGCGGACTTGCGCCACGTCGACTGGACTGCCTTTGCATCCTTCGTCCTCTCGCCCGGCGTGCCGCTCACTCACCCGAAGCCGCATTGGGCGGTCGATCTTGCGCATCAGGCCGGCGTCGAGATCATCGGCGATGTCGAGCTTTTCGTGCGCGAGCGCCGCGCCCATGCCCCCGAATGCCCCTTCATTGCCATCACAGGTACGAACGGCAAATCGACGACGACGGCGCTGATCGCCCACATCCTCAAGACCAGCGGGCGAGACACGCAACTCGGCGGCAACATCGGCACGGCCGTGCTGACGCTCGATCCGCCGAAAGCGGGTCGTTTCTATGTGGTCGAATGCTCGTCCTACCAGATCGACCTGGCGCCGACGCTCGACCCCACGGCCGGCATTCTCCTCAACCTGACGCCGGACCATTTGGACCGGCACGGTACGATGCAGCACTATGCCGACATCAAGGAGCGCTTGGTGGCGGGAAGCGGTACCGCCGTCGTCGGCGTCGACGACAGCTTCTCCCGCCTGATCGCGGACCGCGTGGAGCGGGCGGGAACCAGGGTCGTGCGCATCTCGCGCCGTCATGTGCTGGCGGACGGGATCTACGCCGAGGGATCATCGCTCATGCGGGCCGAGGGCGGATCGTCGTCGCTCTTTAGCGATCTCGCCGGCATCCAGACGCTGAGAGGCGGGCACAATGCCCAGAATGCGGCGGCGGCCGTTGCCGCCTGCCTTGCCGTCGGCGTCAGCGAAGATGAGATCATCAACGGGCTCAAGAGTTTTCCGGGCCTCAAGCACCGAATGCAGCCGGTCGCCAAAAAGGACGAGATCGTCTTCGTCAATGACAGCAAGGCGACCAATGCCGATGCGGCTGCCCCCGCGCTTTCGAGCTACGAGCGGATCTATTGGATTGCCGGCGGCCTGCCAAAGGAAGGCGGCATCGCCTCGCTGACGCCGTTCTTTCCGAAGATCGTCAAGGCCTATCTGATCGGCGAGGCGGCGCCCGCCTTCGCGGCTACGCTCGGTGAGGCGGTGCCCTACGAGATTTCCGGCACCTTGGAAAAGGCGGTCGCGCACGCGGCGGCGGATGCGGCGCGGGATCGCCAGGGTCCTGCCGCGGTGATGCTTTCCCCGGCTTGCGCAAGTTTCGACCAGTACAAGAATTTCGAAGTGCGGGGCGATGCCTTCGTCGGCCATGTGGCGGCCCTCGAAGGCGTGACCATGCTCATCTGATGCGTGAGTCCTGGACGCGCGGCGGAGCGGGATTCGGAAGTTGGCGTATAGTGCGCCGGAAAAGGGGACAGACAGATGGTAAGCCGAGCCGAACGTGGCCCTGTGGCCGACTGGTTCTGGACGATAGACAGGTTCTTCCTGGCGACCTTCATCCTCCTGATGGGCGTCGGCTTCATGCTTTCCTTCGCCGCAAGCCCTCCGGTCGCCGAGCGGCTCGGGCTCGACAGCTTCCACTTCGTCAAGCGTCACGCGGTCTTCCTCCTGCCGTCGCTCGTGGTGATGGTGGGCATATCCTTTCTGTCGCCGCGGCAAGTCAGGCGCGCGGCGATCATCCTGCTCGCCGCATCGCTCGGCATGATGGTTCTCGTTCTCTTCGTCGGCGAGGAGGTCAAGGGGTCGCTCCGCTGGATCTCGATCGCCGGCATTTCGATCCAGCCGTCCGAGTTCATGAAACCTGCCTTCGTCGTCGTCTGCGCCTGGCTATTCGCCGAGCACGCCAAGCAGCCGGAGATCCCCGGCAACCTGTTGTCGATCCTGCTCTTCGGCATCGTCGGCGCGTTGCTCGTCGCCCAGCCGGACCTCGGCCAGACCATCCTTACCGCCGCGGTATGGGGCGGCATGTTCTTCATGGCCGGCATGCCTTGGCTCTGGATCATCGTGCTGGCCGGGGCGGCCGCGGGTGGCTTCTTCGTCGCCTATACGATGCTGCCGCACGTCGCCGGACGTATCGACCGCTTCATGACCGGCGAGGGTGACACGTTCCAGGTGGATACGGCGCGCGACGCCATCATCCGCGGCGACTGGTTCGGCCGCGGCCCGGGCGAGGGCATCGTCAAGCGCATCATTCCCGATAGCCACACCGACTTCGTCTTCTCGGTGGCCGCAGAAGAGTTCGGCATCGTCTTCTGCATGGTGATCGTGCTGATCTTCGCCTTCCTGGTCATGCGCGGCCTTAATCACGCCTTCCGGGAGCGCAACGATTTCAACCGTTTTGCCGTCGCTGGCCTGGTGCTGCAGATCGGCATTCAGTCGATGATCAACATCGGCGTGAACCTCGAATTGCTGCCGGCCAAGGGCATGACCCTGCCGCTGATTTCCTATGGCGGCTCGTCGATGGTGGCGATCTGCGTGACCGCCGGCTTTGTCCTGGCACTCACCCGTCATCGGCCGGAGAAACGTGCGGTCGAGCGCAGCCTCTTTCGATCCGGCGTCGGCGTGCCGGCGGAGTAAGACATGGACAAGGGCATCATTTTTCTTGCCGCCGGAGGGACCGGCGGACACCTCTTTCCCGCCGAGGCGCTTGCGCACGAACTGAAGGCGTCCGGCTATGCGGTGCATCTCGTAACCGATAGCCGTGCCGAGCGCTATGCCGGAAAGTTCCCGGCCGACGAGGTGCATGTCGTGCCCTCCGCCACGATCGGGTCGAAGAACCCGATCAAGCTGGCGCAATCGGTCTGGAAACTTTGGACCGGCCTGCGCGCCGCGCGTCGCCTGATTGCCCGCTACAGGCCCAGGGCGGTGATAGGCTTTGGCGGCTACCCCACGGTGCCGCCGCTCCTCGCTGCCACCGGCATGGGGGTTCCGTCGCTCATTCACGAGCAGAATGCAGTGATGGGGCGGGCCAACAGGATGCTGGCTTCGCGGGTGCAAGCAATTGCCGGCGGCTTTCTTCCCGAGAGCGCCGGAAGCTTCGCGGCAAAGACCGTGGCGACCGGAAATCCGGTCCGCCCTGCCGTATTGGAGGCGGCCGGCGTACCCTATCGGGCGCCGGACGGCGGCCCGTTCCATCTCGTCGTCTTCGGCGGCAGCCAGGGCGCACAATTCTTCTCGAAGGCAGTGCCGCAGGCCGTTTGCCGTCTCGACGACGCTCAGCGCCAGCGGCTCAAGGTGACGCAGCAGGCGCGGCCGGAAGACAGGGAAGGCGTCATTGCCGCTTACGACAAGCTTGGGATACCGGCCGAGGTCTCGCCCTTCTTCAACGACATGGCCGCCCGCATCGCTTCGGCGCATCTGGTTATCTGCCGCTCCGGGGCCTCGACAGTATCCGAGGTCTCTGTGATCGGCCGCCCGGCCATCCTCGTTCCCTATCCTTACGCGCTCGATCACGACCAGGCGGCGAATGCCGCAGCACTTGCCGACAAGGGCGGGGCCCGTGTCATCGCCCAGGCGGAGCTCAGCGCCGAACGGCTCGCCGGCATTCTTGCCGACGCCATGAACACCCCCGAAGCGCTGGCGCAGATGGCGGCGAACGCTCGCGAAACCGGCAAACCGGATGCCGCGCGCTTGCTTGCATCCCTGGTAGAGGCTATTGCCAGCGGCTCGACAGTCGCCAAGTTCAAGGAAGCACGCTCATGAAAATGCCGAAGACGATCGGCCTCGTACATTTCATTGGGATCGGCGGCATCGGCATGAGCGGCATCGCCGAGGTGCTGCACAATCTCGGTCACCGGGTCCAGGGCTCCGACCAGTCGGACAGCGCCAATGTGCAGCGCCTGCGCGAAAAGGGCATCAAGATCTCGGTCGGCCACAAGGCCGAAAATCTCGGCGACGCCGAGGTGGTGGTCGTCTCGACGGCGATCAAGAAGGACAATCCCGAACTGATTGCAGCGCGCGAAAAATTCCTGCCGGTGGTACGCCGCGCCGAGATGCTGGCCGAACTGATGCGCTTCCGCAATGCGATCGCCATCGGCGGCACGCACGGCAAGACGACGACGACGTCGATGGTGGCGGCGCTGCTCGACGCCGGCGGCCTCGATCCGACGGTCATCAATGGCGGCATCATCAATGCCTATGGCACCAATGCCCGCATGGGCGCCGGCGAGTGGATGGTCGTCGAGGCGGACGAATCCGACGGCACCTTCCTCAAGCTCCCGGCCGATATAGCCATCGTCACCAACATAGACCCGGAGCACCTCGATCATTACGGCAATTTCGACGCCGTGCGCGCGGCCTTCCGCCAGTTCGTCGAAAACGTGCCCTTCTATGGGTTCGGCGTTCTCTGCCTCGATCATCCGGAAGTCCAGTCCATGGTCGGCAAGATCGAGGACCGCAAGGTCGTGACCTATGGCGAGAATCCGCAGGCCGACGTGCGCTACCACAATATCCGCATGGACGGCGCGACCTCTGTCTTTGATGTCGAGATTCGCCGGCGCCGCACCGGCCAGGTGATAAAGCTCAACGACCTGCGCCTGCCGATGCCCGGCCGGCACAACGTTTCGAACGCCACGGCCGCAGTCGCCGTCGCGCAGCGTCTCGGCATTGCGCCGGAGGCGATCGCCAAGGGACTCGCCTCCTTCGGCGGCGTGAAGCGCCGCTTCACGCTCACCGGCGAATGGAACGGCGCTCACATTTTCGACGACTACGGCCACCATCCGGTCGAGATCAAGGCTGTCCTGAGAGCGGCGCGCGAGGCCTGCCAGGGGCGGATCGTCGCCGTTCACCAGCCGCACCGCTATTCGCGTCTGTCGAGCCTGTTCGAGGATTTCTCCGCCTGCTTCAACGATGCGGATACTATCCTGATCGCGCCGGTCTATGCGGCAGGCGAGGACGCGATCGACGGCGTGAATTCCGAAGCGCTCGTCAACAGCATCAAGGCCGCCGGCCATCGCGATGCCCGCTACCTCGCCGGCCCGGAAGCGCTCGCCCCGGCCGTCTCGAAGATTGCGCAGCCGGGCGACTTTGTGGTTCTCTTGGGGGCTGGCAGCATCACCTATTGGGCCGCGGCGCTTCCCAAGGAACTCGCGGAAATTTCAGGAAGTTGAAGCATGAAGCAGGTTAACGGTCAGAAACTCCTGGACGCGCTCGGAAGCGGCGTCAGTGCAATCCGCGGCCGCCTCACGCCCGATGCCCCGATGGACCGGGTGACCTGGTTTCGCGCCGGCGGGCTTGCCGAGCTCATGTTCCAGCCGCACGACACCGACGATCTCGTCGCCTTCCTGAAGCTCGTGCCACAGGAAGTGCCGGTGATGGTGATCGGCGTCGGCTCGAACCTGCTGGTGCGCGACGGAGGCATCCCGGGCGTGGTCATTCGCCTCTCCGCCAAGGGCTTCGGCGATCTGGAGATCGTCGGCGAGAACCGCATCAAGGCGGGGGCGATCTGCCCGGACAAGAACATCGCGGCCATGGCGCTCGACCACGGCATCGGCGGCTTCTACTTCTACTACGGCATTCCGGGCTCGATCGGCGGGGCGCTGAGGATGAATGCCGGCGCCAATGGCGGCGAAACGCGGGAGCGCGTCGTCGAGGTCCACGCGGTCGACCGCAAGGGCGACAGGCACGTCTTGAGCAATGCTGACATGGGCTATGCCTATCGGTATACTGCCGCCGCCAAGGATCTGATCTTCACGCATGCGATCTTCGAAGGCTTTCCGGAGGACAAGGCGAAGATCCGCCACGACATGGATGCGGTCCGCCAGCATCGCGAGACGGTGCAGCCGATTCGCGAGAAGACCGGCGGCTCCACCTTCAAGAACCCGGAAGGCCATTCGGCCTGGAAGCTGATCGACGAGGCCGGTGGCCGCGGCATGATGATTGGCGGCGCCCAGATGTCGCCGCTGCACTGCAACTTCATGATCAATACGGGTCAGGCGAGCGGCTACGAGCTCGAATATCTCGGCGAGACCGTGCGGGCGCAAGTGATGGAGCATTCCGGTATCAAGCTCGAATGGGAGATCAAGCGGATCGGCAATTTCATGCCGGGCTACGAGATCAAGGAATTCCTCGGCCGCGCCACGGCCTGAGACGAGAAGAACGGAATGAACACGAGCCGCGACGGGAAACCGCCGCGGCTTTTTTCTTGTTTCTCGAACCTTCGACACAAGGCTCGCCGGACTTGCGGACCATTTCTCGCGCCCGCCTTACAAAGCGCCGATTCAGCGTGGAAGCCCTGTGTATGGTCGATTCTGGCCCGCGGCGTCTGCGGTCGCCGCAAGAAGAGTTAACCAAAGTAAACGATTCATTAACCATAATGTCGTTGTAGTGGCCCGACGCGGAGATCTCGCGACTCGGGGCTGATGGAAACAGCCAGACGCAAGCAAGCTTTGCGATAGTGGCGTACTGTTTGGGGGTCTGAATGAGCGGCAGGCATGTTGCTGTCCTGATGGGCGGATTTTCCTCGGAGAGGCCGGTGAGCCTGTCTTCCGGGGCGGCTTGCGCGGATGCCTTGGAGGCCGAGGGTTACCGCGTCACCCGCGTCGATGTCGGGCGTGAGGTCGCCGCCGTGCTCGCCGATTTGCGTCCCGACGTCGTCTTCAACGCCTTGCATGGACCCTTCGGCGAAGACGGGACCATCCAGGGCATTCTGGAATATCTCGAGATTCCCTATACCCATTCGGGCGTGCTTGCCTCGGCGCTCGCCATGGACAAGGCGCAGGCGAAGCACGTCGCTAAGGCCGCCGGAATTCCGGTTGCCGACGCCCTGATCATGGACCGGCGCGACTTCGGCAGCGTCCATCCGATGAAGCCGCCCTATGTGGTGAAGCCGGTCCGGGAAGGGTCGAGCTTCGGCGTGGTCATCGTCAAGGAAGATCAGTCGCATCCGCCGCAGGTCATTACCTCCAGCGAATGGCGCTACGGCGACCGCGTGATGGTTGAGCGCTATATTGCCGGACGCGAACTCACCTGCGGCGTTATGGGCGACGTGGCGCTCGGCGTTACCGAGATCATCCCGCAGGGGCATGCCTTCTACGACTATGATTCGAAATACGTAAAAGGTGGTTCGAGGCACGTTATTCCGGCGCAGATTTCACCAAATATTTACCAAAAAATACAATCCTTGGCGGTGAAGGCGCATCAGGCGATCGGTTGCCGCGGCGTCAGCCGATCCGACTTCCGTTTCGATGATCGTGGAGATGGCGAGGGCGAGTTGATCTGGCTGGAGATCAACACGCAGCCCGGCATGACCCCGACCTCCCTGGTTCCCGAAATGGCGCAGCATGCGGGCCTTCAGTTTGGTGAGTTTCTAAAGTGGATGGTGGAGGACGCATCGTGCTTGCGTTGAGGGGCAAAAGGGGCAGAAGGGTTCGTCACCCGCTCGGCGTCGCCGCCGAGGGTGATGATGCTTTCGTATTGCCGCGGCCGCTGCGCAAGGGCGTCCGCTTCCTGGTCAGCCTCGGCGCAGGCCGCGTCCGCTTTCCCGCCCATACCGGCACCATCTCCGCCGCCGCTTTCCTTCTGGCGACCGGCCTCTACGGCATGTCCCTCGGCGGCCACACGCAGAACTTCGCACAGGCCTCGACGACGGCTGCCGGCTTTGCCATCGAAGACGTCCGGGTCTCCGGCAACGAGCAGACCTCCGAGATCGACATTCTCCAGCAGCTCGGTCTTGACGGGACCACGTCTTTGGTCGCGCTCGATATCGGCGAGGCACGCCGCCTGATCGGCGAGTTGCCCTGGGTGGAGAGCGTGACCGTGCGCAAGATCTATCCGGCAACCATCGAGGTGAACCTGAAGGAGCGCCAGGCCTTCGGCATTTGGCAGCACGGTTCGGATCTGTCGCTCATCGAGCGCAGCGGCAGCGTGATCGCGCCTTTGCGCGACAACAAGTTTGCCGAGCTGCCGCTCTTCGTCGGGCGCGATGCCGAGACGGCGGCCGCTGCCTTCTACGACGAGTTTTCCCGCTGGCCGGAGTTCCGCTCGCGCGTCAAGGCTTTCGTGCGGGTCGCCGGACGGCGCTGGGACTTGCGCCTCGACAACGGCATCGTCGTCAAGCTTCCAGAGAAGGATGTCGCCCGGGCGATGCGGGTTCTGGCCGAGATGGAAGAAGGTCATCAGCTTCTGGAGCGCGATATCGCTGCCGTCGATCTGAGGCTTGAGGACCGCACGACCGTACAACTCACACCGGAAGCGGTTGCGCGCCGCGAAGTGGCGCTGAAGGCGAGGGAGAAGATGCTGAAGGCCCAGGAGAAGCGGATATGAGTCTATTCGGTTCCGCCAGTTTCGGCCTGCCGCGCCTGAAGCCGCTTTCCTCGAAGCGGTCGCATGTCGTTTCGGTGCTCGACATCGGTTCGACCAAGGTCGTCTGCATGATCGGCCGGCTGACGCCGCGCGCCGAGAGCCAGATCCTGCCGGGCCGCACCCACAATATCGAGATCATCGGTATCGGCCACCAGAAGTCGCGCGGCGTCAAGAATGGGGTGATCGCCGACCTGGACGCGGCGGAAAGCGTCGTGCGGCTCGCCGTCGACGCCGCCGAGCGGATGGCCGGGCTGACGATCGACAGCCTGATCGTCAACGTGTCGGCCGGCCGGCTGCAGAGCGACGTCTATACGGCGACAATCGATCTCGGCGGCCAGGAAGTCGACGCGAACGACCTCAAGAAGGTGCTTGCCGCTGCCGGCCAACAGTCGCTCAGGAGCGACCGGGCCATCCTGCATTCGCTGCCGACCGGCTTCTCGCTCGATGGAGAGCGCGGCATCCGCGACCCGTTGGCGATGTTCGGCGACGTCCTCGGCGTCGACATGCATGTGCTGACCGTCGAACGGGCGGCGCTGAAGAATCTCGAGCTTTGCGTCAATCGCGCCCATCTGTCGGTCGAAGGCATCGTCGCTACGCCCTATGCCAGCGGTCTCGCCGCGCTCGTCGACGACGAGGTCGAGCTCGGCTGTGCGGCGATCGATATGGGTGGCGGCACGACGACGATCTCCGTCTTCGCCGAAGGCAAGCTGGTGCATTCGGATGCCGTCAGCCTCGGCGGCCATCATGTGACGACCGATCTGGCGCGCGGGCTTTCGACGCGAATCGAGGATGCGGAGCGTCTGAAAGTCGTGCACGGTTCGGCGCTTCCGAACAGCGCCGACGAGCGCGACATCGTCTCGGTTCCGCCGATCGGCGAGGACGACCGTGACCAGCCGACCCATGTGCCGCGCGCGCTTGTCTCGCGCATAGTCCGGGCCCGCATCGAGGAAACGCTTGAACTCATCCGTGATCGCATCCAGCGCTCCGGCTTCAGCCCGATCGTCGGCAAGCGGATCGTGCTGACCGGCGGCGCCAGCCAGTTGACCGGCCTGCCGGAAGCAGCGCGGCGGATCCTGGCGCGCAACGTCCGCATCGGCCGGCCGCTCGGCGTCTCCGGCCTGCCGGCGGCCGCCAAGGGCCCCGCATTCTCCACGGCCGTCGGGCTGATGATCTATCCGCAGGTCGCCGATCTCGAGACGCATGCCAGCCAGGGCGGCATGTTCTCCTTCGGCGGCGGCAACAGCCGGATCGCCCGCATGGGCCAGTGGTTGAAAGAGAGTTTCTGAGTTTCACCGGCGCGGGTCTGGCGCCGGGCAAGACGGGTTTTGAGTTTTAAGGATTTGGCCGGCTCGGCAAGGCGGCCAGAAAAAAGAGAAGGAACGGTACTATGGCCATCAACTTGCAAAAGCCGGACATTACCGAGCTGAAGCCCCGCATCACGGTCTTCGGCGTCGGCGGCGGCGGCGGCAACGCCGTCAACAACATGATCACCGCGGGCCTGCAGGGCGTCGATTTCGTCGTCGCCAACACGGACGCGCAGGCGCTCACCATGACCAAGGCCGAACGGATCATCCAGATGGGTGTCGCCGTCACCGAGGGTCTCGGCGCCGGCTCGCAGCCGGAAGTCGGCCGCGCCGCTGCGGAAGAGTGCATCGATGAAATCATCGATCACCTGCAGGGCACGCATATGTGCTTCGTGACCGCCGGCATGGGCGGCGGCACCGGCACGGGCGCTGCCCCGATCGTGGCCCAGGCCGCTCGCAACAAGGGCATCCTGACCGTCGGCGTCGTCACCAAGCCCTTCCACTTCGAAGGCGGGCGCCGCATGCGCATCGCCGATCAGGGCATTGCCGATCTGCAGAAGTCGGTCGACACGCTGATCGTCATCCCGAACCAGAATCTCTTCCGGATCGCCAACGACAAGACGACCTTCGCGGACGCCTTCGCCATGGCCGACCAGGTTCTCTATTCGGGCGTTGCCTGCATCACCGACCTCATGGTCAAGGAAGGCCTCATCAACCTCGACTTCGCCGACGTCCGCTCGGTGATGCGCGAAATGGGCCGCGCCATGATGGGAACCGGCGAGGCATCCGGCGAAGGCCGCGCCATGGCCGCTGCGGAAGCGGCGATCGCCAACCCGCTGCTCGACGAAACTTCGATGAAGGGCGCGCAAGGTCTGCTGATCTCGATCACCGGCGGCCGCGACCTCACCCTCTTCGAGGTGGACGAAGCGGCAACGCGCATCCGCGAGGAAGTGGATCCGGACGCCAACATCATTCTCGGCGCCACCTTCGACGAAGACCTCGAAGGCCTGATCCGGGTTTCGGTGGTCGCAACCGGTATCGACCGTGGAGCCGCAGAGGTGCCCGGCCGCTCCGCCGACTTTCGTCCGGTAGCGCCGAAGCCGATCGTCCGCCCGTCGGCCGCCGTTCCCGCCCCGCAGCAGTCCGTCCTGCAGCAGCCGGTTCAGCAACAGCCGGTCCAGCAGATCGCGCCGCAGCCGGTCCAACAGCCGGTTCAGCAGGTCGATCAGATCGCACTTGCGATCCGCGAGGCCGAAATGGAGCGTGAACTCGACATTGCAACCCGGGCACAGGTCGCTGCACCGGCTCCGCAGGTCCAGGAAGAGGCCTTTCGCCCGCAGAGCAAGCTCTTTGCCGGCGCCGCTCCGGTGGAAGCCGCTCCCGTAGCCCGCGCGCCGCAGCCGATGCCGCGGCCCGTCGAAGCGCCGATCCAGGCTCAGGTTCAGCCGCAGGTGCAACCGCAGCCGGTCCGCCAGGAGCCGGCGCCGGTCGTCCGCCAGCATGCCGAGCCGGTGCGTATGCCGAAGGTCGAGGACTTTCCGCCCGTCGTGAAGGCCGAGATCGACCATCGCGCACAACCCGCTGCGGCGCTTCAGGAAGAGCGTGGTCCGATGGGCCTCCTCAACCGGCTCACCAGCTCGCTCGGACTGCGCGAGCGCGAGAGCCAGAATGTCTCGTCCGATATGACCTCGGCAGCGCCGAGCGCCGCTTCCCAGCAGCGCCGCCCGCTGTCGCCGGAGGCGAGCCTTTATGCTCCGCGTCGCGGCCAGCTCGACGATCAGGGCCGCGCCACGCCGCAGATGCGCTCGCACGAGGACGATCAACTCGAGATTCCGGCGTTCCTGCGCCGTCAATCTAACTGATTTCCAACGCGTTCCTTCACCTTGCCGGTGCCCGGGCGAAAGCCCGGGCATTTTCACTTTGTCAGGCATTTTCAATGGGTTGTTCGTTCGATTGCACGCATATGAATTGCGTAACAAAGCGAAACGAACAGTGATTTGGAATGGTGCCTCAGAACTCTTATTTTCAGCATCGGATAGGGACGCACGCGATTCGATCGAACGCTGTCAGTTCAAACGTGGCTTCGGCTGACAGCCGTCGGGTCACGACTGGTAGGTCTGTGCTGAAAGTCGCCCGCGTGCCGCAAGAGTATGGCTCCGGCCAATTGTCCGGCCCAATTGATTGAAAGTGACGAGAGAATGGGAATCGAACTGCTCGGGTTTCAGACGACGATCGCAAGCCCGATAACCCTCAAGGGAATTGGCGTTCACTCCGGCGCCGAGGTGGAAATCACCTTCCATCCGGCCGAGGCGGATGCCGGCATCGTCTTCCAGCGGGTTCTCGCCGGCGGACGGGTGAGCGAGTTCAGAGCCGTTTCGTCGCAGGTCGGCAATACCGATCTTTGCACCGTGCTCGGACTTTCGCCAGCAACATCGATCGCCACCATCGAGCATGTCATGGCGGCGATCTATGCGCTTGGCCTCGACAACCTGCTGATCGAAGTCAATGGCGCGGAAATGCCGATCATGGACGGCAGTTCGGAGCCTTTCATCGACGCCATCGAGCAGACGGGGATCCGCGCGCTTGCGGTGAAGCGCCGCTATATCCGTATTCTCAAGCCGGTTCGCATCGAATCGGGCGCTTCCTGGTCGGAGTTCACTCCCTATGACGGCATGCGCTTCGAAGTCGAGATCGATTTCGATTGCCCGCTGATCGGCCGTCAGTCCTGGAAGGGCGACATGACGCCGGCCGTCTTCAAGCGGGAACTGTCGCGGGCGCGGACCTTCGGCTTCATGCGTGACGTCGAGCGGCTGTGGGCTGCCGGCTTTGCGCTGGGCTCGTCGCTCGAAAACTCGGTGGTGATTTCGGACGACGACACGATCGTCAATGTCGAAGGCCTTCGTTACGCGGACGAGTTCGTCCGCCACAAGGCGCTCGACGCGGTGGGCGACCTTTCGCTCGCCGGCGCACCGTTCCTCGGCTGCTATCGTTCCTATCGCGGCGGCCACAAGATGAACGCCAATGCGCTGAAAGCCCTCCTGAGCGACCCGACCGCCTATGAGGTCGTGGAAACCGCATCCCAGCGCCAGCGCACGCGCTCCCGCGAATTGGTCGCGGTTGCCGCTCCGGGTTTTGCGCCCTGGTCGGCATAAAGAAACACAGTTCATTTTTCTCCAGTCGCCGGCCGAAAGGCCGGCGTTTTTCATGGTGGCTATGAGTAAAGCGCGGCGAAATGCGGTGGAAAAATGAAGAACATCGCGCGGATATCCGACGAATGTCACAAATTTGCATGAATCGCCGCTCATGACGTTGCGGTCTTGAGGCAACTTGCTCTAAAACGCGCAAGTCTGGCGGATGCCAACCGCTACTGCATGTCTCCTTAAATCGAGCTCGAGCTAAGGAGCAAAGACATGCAGCAATCTAGAGTGCTACAGCGACCTTTGCGCGTGTGATAAGACGCGCGGCGGTGTAAGTGAAACGGGAATATCCGATGGTCCTTGCAGTTTCTGTTGACATGAGAAAATCAGCGCGCGTCGTCGCCGTCGTCCTTGCGGCAGTCGCCGGCTCGAGCCTGATCACCGCCTGCCAGAACGATCCGGATATCGACATCACCAAGCTGACCGCGGAGACTGATCCGCCGGAAGTGCTCTACAATCAGGGCCTCGCCAATTTGAATGCCGGCAAGACGACGGAAGCGGGACGCAAGTTCGAGGCGATCGACCGGCAGCATCCGTTCTCCGAATATGCCCGCAAGGCACTGGTGATGAATGCCTTCGTCGCCTACCGCAACGGCCAGTACCAGGACGCGATCAACTCCACGAGCCGGTACCTCAATCTCTATCCGCAGTCCGAAGACGCGGCCTATGCGCAATATATCCAGGGCCTCGCCTATACGAAGCAGATCCCCTCGGTGACGCAGGACCAGAAGCCTGCCCAGAAGGCGATCGATGCGATGCAGGTGGTCGTCGACAAATATCCCGATTCGGAATACGTCGATGACGCGCAGGCAAAAATCCGCTTTGCCCGCGACCAGCTCGCCGGCAAGGAGATGCAGGTCGGGCGCTATTACCTCGAGCGTAAGGAATATCTTGCCGCGATTTCCCGTTTCCGCGTCGTCGTCGAGCAATATCCGAACACAAACCAGGTCGAGGAAGCGCTGGCGCGTCTCGTCGAGGCCTATTTCTCCATGGGCGTGACCGCGGAGGCACAGACGGCGGCGGCGGTTCTCGGGCATAACTACCCGGACAGCCAGTGGTACGCCGATTCCTACAAGCTGCTGCAGTCGGGCGGTCTCGAACCGCGCGAAAGCGGCACGTCCTGGATCGCGCGCGCGGGCAAGAAACTCATCGGCGCCTGATAACCTCGGCGCTCCAACGAAGATATGACACCGGATGCTCGCCCAGCTCTCGATCCGCGATATCGTCCTGATCGAACGGCTTGACCTCAGCTTCGACGCGGGGCTCTCGGTGCTGACCGGCGAAACCGGCGCGGGCAAATCCATCCTTCTCGACAGCCTGTCGCTGGCGCTCGGCGGCCGCGGCGATGGTTCGCTGGTGCGCCACGGCGAGGACAAGGGGCAGGTGACTGCCGTCTTCGACGTGCCGCCCGGCCATGCGGCGCGGCTTCTGCTGCACGAAAACGGCATCGACGACGACGGCGACCTGATCTTCCGCCGGGTGCAGTCGGCGGACGGCCGTACCAAGGCCTATATCAACGACCAGCCGGTAAGCGTGCAGCTGATGCGCCAGGCCGGCCAGGTGCTCGTCGAAATACACGGCCAGCACGATGATCGGGCGCTTGTCGACATCGACGCGCACCGCGCGCTGCTCGACGCCTTCGGCGGCACCACCGAGGCGGCGGAAGAGGTGGGCGCGCTCTATCGCGGCTGGCGGGACGCCGAGCGGGGGCTGAAGAAGCACCGCGAGCGCGTCGAAGCGGCAGCGCGCGAGGCGGATTATCTGCGCTCCTCCGTCGAGGAACTCGAGGCACTGGCGCCCCGGGACGGCGAGGAAGAGGAACTCGCCGAAAGCCGGGCGCGCATGATGAAAGTCGAGCGGATCGCCGGCGACATCAGCGAAGCGTCCGAATTCCTGAACGGCAATGCGTCGCCGGTGCCGCTAATCGCCTCGCTGGTGCGACGGCTCGAGCGCAAGAGCCACGAGGCGCCGGGCCTGCTGGAAGAGACGGTCGAGCTTCTGGACGGGGCGCTGAACCAGCTTTCCGACGCGCAGATGGCGGTCGAGCGGGCGCTGCGCAACACTGAGTTCGATCCGAAGGAATTGGAGCGCGTCGAGGAGCGGCTCTTCGCCCTGCGTGCCGCCAGCCGCAAATATTCGGTTCCGGTCACCGAACTGCCGGCGCTTGCCGTCCGGATGATCGCCGATCTCGCCGATCTCGACGCCGGCGAGGAGAAGCTGAAGCAGCTCGAAAAGCAGGTGGCCGAGGCGAGGGCGGCCTTCGATGCCGCGGCCCGGTCGCTATCGGAAAAGCGTCACAATACGGCCAGCGCGCTCTCGGCAGCGGTGATGGCAGAACTGCCGGCGCTGAAGCTCGAGCGCGCCCGCTTCATGGTCGAGGTCGCCACGGACCCCAATTCACCCTCGGCCGAGGGCATCGACATCGTAGAGTTCCATGTGCAGACGAACCCCGGCACGCGGCCGGGACCGATCATGAAGGTCGCCTCGGGCGGCGAGCTTTCTCGCTTCCTCCTGGCGCTGAAGGTGGCGCTTGCCGATCGCGGCTCGGCGCCGACGCTCGTCTTCGACGAAATCGACACCGGCGTCGGAGGTGCAGTGGCGGATGCCATCGGCCAGCGGCTGAAGCGGCTTTCGAAAACCGTCCAGGTGCTTTCCGTCACCCATGCGCCGCAGGTTGCGGCGCGCGCCGCAACGCATCTGCTGATCTCCAAAGGTCCATCGGCGCAGAAGGCCGAAATGATCGCCACCCGCGTCGCCCGCATGGACGACGAAGCCCGCACCGAAGAAATCGCCCGCATGCTCGCCGGCGCCTCGATCACCGAGGAGGCGAGGGCGGCGGCGGCGCGGTTGCTGGCGGGCGGCGGCTGAACGCGCCACGTTCTTTGCTGTAGGTTGCTCAACAGCACCGCGTGCAATCACACACTACACGACAGCAGTCTATTGGGGCTTGGTCTGTTGCTGTACGGCAGGCCCCTCCTCGGGCGGAAAAGCATCCGCCAAGCCTCTGAAGCACTTTGAAACGCTGAATTATTCTGTCCTCAAATCGATTCCGATTTAAAGAATCATGCAGTAAAAACGACTCCCAATCCGGAGTCGCCATCCATGCTGAACGAGAACAAGCCCGTCGAGCAACTGACCGAAAGCGAAGCGGCGGAGGAACTTGCCTTCCTCGCGGCCGAACTCGCCCGCCACGATGCGCTCTATCACGGGCAGGATGCGCCGGAGATCTCGGACGCGGATTACGACGCGCTGAAGCGTCGAAATGATCTGATCGAGCAGCGCTTTCCGGCGCTGGTCCGCGAGGATAGTCCCTCGAAGAAGGTCGGCGCGGCGCCTTCGCTGACCTTCCAGGCGGTCGTCCATGCCCGGCCGATGCTCTCGCTCGACAACACCTTTTCCGACGAGGATGCGCGCGATTTCGTGGCCGGCATCTACCGCTTCTTGGGCAAGCTCCCCGACCATTCCATCGCCTTCACCGCCGAGCCGAAGATCGACGGGCTCTCCATGTCGCTGCGCTACGAGAACCGCCGGCTGGTCACGGCAGCGACGCGCGGCGACGGCACGACGGGAGAGAACGTCACCGCCAATATCCGCACGATCCGCATGATCCCCCAGGCCTTGCCGGCCGATGCGCCGGACGTCGTCGAGGTCCGCGGCGAGATCTATATGGCGAAATCCGATTTTGCCGCTCTCAATGCCGAAATGGCGGCCCAGGGCAGGCCGCTCTACGTCAATCCACGCAACACGGCGTCCGGATCGCTGCGCCAGCTCGACGCGAAGGTGACGGCGAGCCGCAAGCTGCGCTTCTTCGCCTATGCTTGGGGCGAGATGTCGGCAATGCCCGCGGATACGCAGTTCGGGATGGTCGAGACCTTCAAGGCCTGGGGCTTCCCGGTCAATCCGCTGATGCAGCGGTTCTCCTCCGCCGACGAATTGCTGGAGCACTATCACCATATCGAGCGCGAGCGGCCGGATCTCGATTATGATATCGACGGCGTCGTCTACAAGGTCGATCGTCTCGACCTGCAGGCACGGCTCGGCTTCCGCTCACGGAGCCCGCGCTGGGCGACGGCGCACAAGTTCCCGGCCGAACAGGCCTTCACGCGGCTCAAGGGGATCGACATCCAGGTCGGCCGGACCGGCGCCTTGACCCCGGTCGCGCGGCTGGAGCCGATCACCGTCGGAGGCGTCGTCGTCACCAATGCGACGCTCCACAACGAGGACTATATCCGCGGCCTCGGCAACAGCGGTGAGCCGATCCGCGAGGGGCGCGACATCCGCATCGGCGACATGGTGATCGTCCAGCGGGCAGGCGACGTCATCCCGCAGATCGTCGACGTGGTGATGGATGAGCGGGCAGACGGGGCGGAGCCCTACAGGTTTCCGACCACATGCCCGGTCTGCGGCAGCCATGCGGTGCGCGATATCAACGAGAAGACCGGCAAGGTGGACGCCGTGCGCCGCTGCACCGGCGGCTTCGTCTGCCGGGCGCAGGCGGTCGAGCACCTGAAGCACTTCGTCTCGCGCCACGCTTTCGATATCGAGGGGCTGGGATCGAAACAGATCGAATTCTTCTTCGAAAGCGAGGATCCGACGCTGTCGATCCGGACCGCGCCCGACATCTTCACGCTGGAGCGCCGTCAGGCGGCGTCGCTCACTAAGCTCGAAAACATAGAAGGTTTCGGCAAGGTCAGCGTTCGCAAGCTCTATGAGGCGATCAACGCCCGCCGTTCGATCGCGCTGCATCGCTTCATCTACGCGCTCGGCATCCGCCATGTCGGCGAGACGACCGCCAAGCTGCTCGCGCGCTCTTACGGAACTTACGAGCACTTCGGCGCCGCAATGGTGGAGGCGGGCAGCCTCGCCGGGGATGCCTGGAATGAGCTCAACAGCATTGAGGGCATCGGCGAAGTCGTCGCGCGTGCCATCGTCGAGTTCTACAAGGAGCCGCGCAACCTGAAAGTCGTTGCCGATCTTCTCGAAGAGGTGACGCCGGAGAGCGCGGAAACACGGGTGGCGACGGACAGCCCGGTCGCCGGCAAGACCGTGGTCTTCACCGGTTCGCTCGAAAAGATGACCCGCGACGAGGCGAAGGCGAAGGCCGAAAGCCTTGGCGCTAAGGTGGCGGGTTCCGTCTCGAAGAAGACCGACATCGTGGTGGCCGGTCCCGGCGCCGGCTCGAAGCTCGATAAGGCCCACGAGCTCGGCGTCCAGACGATGGACGAGGACGAGTGGCTGGCATTGATCGGCGGGTAATGCGGAGCGGGCGCGCCGCCTCTCACTCCTCATTCCTGTGCTTGTCACAGGAATCCAGCCGCACCGCGTCGGCGGTGCGGAGAGGGTCTCTTGCACCCTGTCGATCAGGCGGGCTGCTCGGCCGACATATCCATCCACATGAATTCCCAGACATGGCCGTCGAGGTCCTGGAAGCTCACGCCATACATCGAGCCGTAGTCGATCGCCGGCTTCCAGGGCTTGCCGCCGGCGGCGATCGCCTTGTCGAACATCTCGTCGCATTCGGCCCGGCTGCCGGCGGAAAGCGCGGTGATCACCTCCGTGGCGCGCGCGGTGTCGCTGATCTCGCCGACAATAAAGCTACGGAATTTCGGCTCGGTCAGAAGCATGGCGAAGATATTGTCGTCGATGACCATGCAGGCGGCCGTATCATCGGAGAATTGCTCGTTGAATGTGAAGCCGAGGGAGGAGAAGAAGGACCGCGAGGCTTTCAGGTCCTTGACGGGAAGGTTAACGAAAATCATGCGCATGGAAGCGTTCCTCGTGATGATGTTGACGGGCCAAGGACGAAGGCGGACGTCTTCTGCCGACAGGTAGGAAAGAGATTTATCTGGCGCCGGGAAAACGGCTTTCAAGGGCTGGCTTACCTCCGTCCGCGGTAACGGGCGCACACCAATTCCATTTGTATTTTTGCGCTGCACAAGATAGACCTTGCAGCCAAAATTTGTGCAATTGCCTTTTCGCGGGGCTGGCTTCTCGCCATATCAGCGAAGCGGGGCGCGTCTTTCCCGCCCCGGCGGATTGGAGGGTCCGGAGATGAAGACGATAGCGACCATCGCCGAGCTGCGCGCAGCCCTTGCCGAGCACCGGCGCGGCGGCAAGACGATCGGGCTGGTGCCCACCATGGGCTATCTTCATGTCGGCCATATGGAGCTCGTGCGCCGCGCCCGCAGCGAGAACGACGTGGTCGTCGCCAGCATCTTCGTCAACCCGCTGCAGTTCGGTCCGCACGAAGATCTCGCGAAATATCCGCGCGATCTCGCTCGCGATCAGGAGATGCTCGAGGAAGGCGGCGTCGATTTCCTCTTCGCGCCGGGTGTTGCCGACATGTATCCGCAGCCGATGGAGACGATCGTCGACCTGCCGAAGCTCGGCTCCGAGCTCGAAGGCTCGGTGCGGCCCGGGCACTTCGCCGGCGTCGCGACGGTGGTCACCAAGCTCTTCAATATCGTCCAGCCGGATCGCGCCTATTTCGGCGAGAAGGATTTTCAGCAGTTGCAGATTATCCGTCGCATGGTCGCGGATCTCGCTCAGCCCGTCACCGTTGTCGGCGTGCCGACAGTCCGGGAAGCCGATGGGCTCGCCTGTTCGTCCCGCAATGTCTACCTGACTGCCGATGAACGCCGGGCGGCGGCGGTCGTGCCGAAAGCGCTCGACGAGGCCGAGCAGCTGATCGCGAGCGGCGTCACCGATCCGGCCGTTGTCGAGAAGGGCGTCACCGATTTCCTGTCGAGCGAGCCGTTGGCATGCCCCGAGGTGGTGGCGCTACGCGATCCCGAGACGCTCGAGCCGGTCGGCGAGATTGGCGACAAGCCGGTGCTGCTCCTGCTTTTCGTCCGCTTCGGCGCGACCAAGCTGCTCGACAATCGCGTCATCGCTCCGAAATCCGCCCGTTTTGCAAAGGTTGCCTGACATGAGCGTCCAGACCACGAAACGGCGGCTCAGCCCCGCCAGCATCGAAGCCTTGAAGGGCGAACGTCCGATCGTCAGCCTCACAGCCTATACGACGCCGATCGCGCGGCTTCTCGACCCGCATGTCGATTTCCTGCTCGTCGGCGATTCGCTCGGCATGGTGCTCTACGGCCTCGACACGACCGTCGGCGTAACCCTCGACATGATGATTGCTCATGGCCAGGCGGTGATGCGCGGCTCGGAGCGGGCCTGCATCGTCGTCGACCTGCCCTTCGGCTCCTATCAGGAATCGAAGGAGCAGGCCTTCCGCAGCGCCGCGCGGGTGCTCAAGGAAACGGGCTGCAGCGCCGTGAAGCTCGAGGGCGGCGCGGAAATGGCCGAGACGGTCGATTTCCTCGTCAGCCGCGGCATTCCGGTGCTCGGCCATGTGGGACTGATGCCTCAGCTGGTCAACACCACCGGCGGCTACCGCTCGGTGGGGCGCAACGAGAAGGAAGTGGCGAAGATCCGCCGCGACGCCAAGGCGATCGACGACGCCGGCGCCTTTGCGATCGTCGTCGAAGGCACGGTCGAGCCGGTCGCGCGCGAGATTACCGCGACATTGCGCTCGCCGACCATCGGCATTGGCGCGTCCCCGGCTTGCGACGGCCAGATCCTCGTCTCGGACGACATGCTCGGCATCTTCAACGATTTCAAGCCGCGCTTCGTCAAGCATTTCGCCGAGCTCGCCCCGGCGATCTCCAAGGCAGCGGAAGACTATGCCAATGAGGTGAAGGCGCGCTCCTTCCCGGGGATCGAGCATACGTTCCAGGCGAAGCGTTAAGCGCCACGGCAATCGCAATCTCTGCCCCTCGGCCCGCAAACGGGGAAAGGGGACTTAAGAGAGCACGGCTTTAGCCTTCTCCCCGCCAGAAGCCGGGAGAAGGTCGCGGCAGCGGGATGAGGGGGCAGAATCGCGTGACAGGACGATCCGTCCCTAAGGGCGGGCGCCCTTCACTGCCGGAAACCAGCAGGGGCCTCCTGACCAATCATCATAAAATTCAATCTGTGCATCAGTGTAATTGAATTGTAGCGGCTTCCCCGAGGGCCTATCTGTCCCGCACGAAGAGCTTGCGAGTGCCGCTCGCGCCGGGCTCCGACCGGAGGAAATCCATGGACAGAGACGAGTTCCGCGAGGGGCTGCGCGGCGGCTTCCCGATCATGATGGCGGCATCGCCTTTCGGCGCCTTGTTCGGGGCGCTCGCCGTCGACAACGGCTTTACGATCGCCGATGCGGTGTTCATGAGCGCCATGGTCTATGCCGGTGCCAGCCAGATGGTCGGCATCGAGCTGTTCGGCAACAATGTCCAGCCTTGGCTGGTGGTGCTGTCGGTCTTCGCCGTCAACTTCCGGCACGTGCTCTATTCGGCCTCGATCGCCAGGCACATCCGCCACTTCACGCTGGTTCAGAAGTTCTTCGCCTTCTTCCTGCTGATCGATCCCCAATATGCGGAAAGCGAGAGGCGGGCCGAGTGCGGGCTTCCGGTCAGCTTTTCCTGGTATCTCGGCTTCGGCCTGATCATCTATTTCCCCTGGCTCATCACCACGGCAATGGGCGCTGTTTTCGGACAGTTGATCGGCGATCCCAGGGTCATCGGCATCGACGTGCTCTTGCCGATCTATTTCCTGGGGCTGGTTCTCGGTTTCCGCAAGCGCGACCGCTTCCTGCCCGTTGTCGCGGCGAGCGCGGTCGCCTCGGTTGCGGCCATGCACTTCGTCGGTTCGCCCTGGCATGTGAGCATCGGCGCGCTTGCCGGCGTAGTGCTTGCCGCGTGCTTGCCGCAGGATCGGCAGCCAAGGGAAATGGCTGCAATCGAAAGGGAGGCCTGAGCCGTGGATGCCCAGCACCTCAACCTGCTCTACCTGATCATCGCCGCGGCGGTCGCCACGTTTGCCACGCGGGTCGGCGGCTATGTGTTGATCACGCAGTTGAAGCACATCCCCCCACGCCTCGAGGCGGCGCTGAACGCTGTTCCGGCGGCCGTGCTGACGACGCTCGTGGCACCCGCTTTCGTCTATGGCGGCTTCGACGTGGCCGCTTCGATGTTCGTCGCCTTCGCCGCGGGGCTTCGCTTCTCGACGCTGCGGATGCTGCTCGTCGGCTGGGTCGTGGTGATGGCGATCCGCCACGTGATCCTGTAGTCGTGGGCTCGCAGCATCCTTTTGGTTGCGCGACGGTGCATTGGCGCCGGCACCGTCATGGATTATCATTCATCCAATGCCGGAGAGGCATGAGCCCTCCGGCCGTGGAGGAGCGACAATGATTACCAGGATCACGTTTGCCCTTATGCTGGCCCTCGCGCCTATGGCCGCCTTCGCCAACCAGTGCCCTTCAATGATGGCCGCAATCGACGCCGCCATTCCGAACGCCTCGCTTTCCGAGGCTGACATGGCCAAGGTCAAGGAGCTGCGCGCGCAGGGCGAGCAATTGCACCAGTCCGGCGATCATGCCGGTTCGGAAGCAGCCCTCGGCGAAGCAAAGAAAATGCTCGGGATCTGAGGGAGAAGCCGGTCTCGTTCCGGCTTTTCAGCTTCCGCCCGAGGCTTGCCGAGGCGGAAAATTCGGAGATTTGCCGGCAATCCAGTAAAATTCTCGGGTTACACGCGAGCGCCGGGGTGCATATAACGGCGTTGTTGGTTGAGACATCAAACCTCCCAACGGAGGCCCGGCTGCCCCCTGTAGCCCCAGCCCACGCCGCCGGGCCTCCCTACCGACCTCTCACCTACACAGCTTACTCAACGTGAAACGGCTTCCGTTGCGGCCTTCAGCCACTGGCGCGTTTCCTCGCCGGCAATGAGCGGCATCAGCTTCTCCCGCGTCTCCGCATGATAATCGTTCATCCAGGCAAGTTCCTCGTCGCTCAAGAGGGCCGGCAGCACGAGCCGCCGATCGATCGGGCAATAGGTCAGCGTGTCGAAGCCGAGCATCGGCAGATCGCCGCCGGCGATCCGCGCGGCTTCACGCACGACGACAAGATTTTCGATGCGAATGCCAAAGGCGCCGGGGCGGTAGTAGCCGGGCTCGTTGGAAAGGATCATGCCGGGCAGGAGTTCCTGGGTGGCAAGCCGGGCGATCCGCTGCGGGCCCTCGTGAACCGAGAGGTAGGAGCCGACTCCATGGCCGGTGCCGTGCGCATAGTCGGCACCCGCCTTCCAGAGCGCGATGCGGGCGAGGGGGTCGAGATCGACACCGCGGGACCCCTTGGGAAACCGCGCCGTGCTGATTGCGATCATGCCTTTCAGCACCAGGGTGAAGAAGCGCTTCTGCTCCTCCGGCACGCTGCCGATCGCGACGGTGCGGGTGATGTCGGTCGTGCCGTTTATATATTGCGCACCCGAGTCGATCAGGAACATGGTTCCTGCCTCGATCGGCCGGTCGGTATCGGTGGTGACGCGGTAGTGCATGATCGCGGCGTGCGAGCCGGCGCCGGCAATCGTATCGAAGGAAATGTCCTTTAGCGGGTTCTGCATGCGCTCGCCGACAGCGGCCCGAACCGCCTCCAATTTCTTGGTCGCGCCGATTTCCGTAAGGCTGCCGGGCTCCGTTCCGGCGAGCCAGGCGAGGAATTCGACCATCGCCGCTCCGTCCTGCAGGTGCGCGCGCAGCGATCCGGCGATCTCTGCAGCGTTCTTGCGGGCGCGGGGCAGGCGGGCGGGATCGATGGCCTCGACGATGACACCGCCCCTCGAACGGATCAGTTCGCCAATGGCGAAGGGAGCGAGATCCGGATCGATCATGATCGCGGCGCCGCTCGCGGCGAGCGATGCAAGCCGATCGCCAAAATCGCCGGGCGGCAGCATATCCGCAAGCTGGGTCAGATAGGCTTCCTGTTCGATCCCCGTCTTCCGCTTGTCGAGAAAGAGCTCGGCGCGACCGTTCGCATGAATGACGGCGCGGGCCAGCGGATGCGGCGTGTGCGGTACGTCGCTGCCGCGGATGTTGAACGTCCAGGCGACGGAGGAGGGGTCGGTCAATACCACCGCGGCTGCCTCGGCTTTTTCCACCGTCGCGGCGATCGCGGCGATCTTGTCCTTGGCCAATTGGCCCGCATGCTCGATCGGCTGGATCGTCACGCCGCCGAGGGGAGCCGCGGGCCTGTCGGTCCAGAGCCGGTCGAGCGGATTGTGGTCGAGGAAGACGAGCGCGCCGCCGATTGCCGCAAGCGCCTTTTCGAGCCGGCGGACCTCCGCCGCGGTATGCAGCCAGGGATCGATGCCGAGACGGAACCCCTTCGGCGCATGCACCTCCAGCCAGACATGCGGCGGCTCTCCAACGAGGTCGCCGCCGGTAAAGACGCTGCCGTCGACCTGCTCCTTTAGTTGGGTCACGTAACGTCCGTCGACGAAAACGACTGCCTCCCGCTGCGTGACAAGGGCGACGCCTGCCGATCCGGTAAAGCCGGTCAGCCAGGACAGCCGCTCGGATGAGACCGGCACATATTCGCCCTGGAATTCGTCGGCACGCGGCACGAGGAAGCCGTCAATGCCGAGCGGCGCGAAAGCGGCACGCAGCGCGGTGGCCCGCTCCTTGCCGAACTGGGGCGTGGAGGTGACGTCGAAGGACTGAAACATGACAATTTCCAATTGGGTTTGGCGGAGAGCCGCAGGGAAGGTGGTGCCATGTTAGCGGAAAGGGCGCTTCGGGGGAAAGAGGCGACATTCTGCCATGCGCGACGACCGCGCACCGCCTCACTCCATTTGTCATACATATGCGCTGCCCGCATGGCTCCCATGCGCCAGTGTATCTTTCTCTATTGAAATAATGGGGTATAAGGGCGCCAACGAACACGGACGAAGGTCCGGCAGTTCAAAAGACTGCAGTTCCGAGATAATTGGTCATCTGTTCTCCTCCTCCCTCAAGGTGGCCAATTTCGGAACGGTAGAGCCCGCTTGAGCGCTCCTCCTCCTCAAGCTCGCGGGCATGGTCGGTCAAAAGCCGGCCAGCGGGCGATGCTCCGGCATCGCCTTTGTTTCGAAAAGGCCGCCCTCCATGAAGGATTGGGCGGCCTTTTCATTTTGGGCTGCCGAGCGGCAGGAAAGATGAGGCGCCGCCCGGAGCGGCGCTTTGCACGGCCAACCTATTTCGTCAGGTGGATCGTCACCCAGCCGTTTCTCCAGATCGTCCGAACATGCCTGAGCCGCTGGCCATTATAGGCGGCGAGCACCTTCCAGCGCTGTTCGGCAAGAATGCCGGAAAGGATGACCGAGCCGCCGGGGGCAAGATTCGCGACGAGCTCGGGTGCCATCTTCATCAGCGGCCGCGCCAGGATATTGGCAATGATGAGATCGAAGGGGGCATGGGCGCCGAAGGCGGTCGAATGAAATCCGGGCGCGGTCGCGAAGGTCAGGCCGGCGACGACGCCGTTGCGGCGGGCATTCTCGGTTGCGACGCGGGTAGCAATCGGATCGATATCGGTTGCGAGCCCCGGTACATGCAGGAGCTTCCAGGCGGCAATCGCCAGCACGCCGCTTCCGGTGCCGAGGTCGAGGACGTTGCGGATGCAACGTGAGTGGGCCACGGAGGCGAGCATTTCAAGGCAGCCAGCGGTCGTCCCGTGATGGCCCGTACCGAAGGCCTGCCCGGCATCGATCTCGATGGCGATCTCGCCGGTCTTCACCTTGTCGCGATCATGCGAGCCGTGGACGACGAAACGGCCGGCGCGCACCGGTGCGAGGCCTTCCAGCGACTTGGCGATCCAGTCGATCTCCGGCAGCACCTCGCGCTCGATCGGAAGATGAGAGAATTCGGCGGCGAGCGCATCGGCAAGGCGCGATCCGACGCTCTCCTCTTCGTGCGCCATCATGTAGACGGAGGCTTCCCAGACGTCGCGCTTCTCGTCGATTTCCATCGTCGCAACGGCGTAACCCTCGTCTTCGAAGATCATGCTGATGACGTCGAGAACGGCTGCCGCCTGCTTCTCGGTGGTGGTGACGAAAAGACGTATCTCGCTCAAGGTTTTTCCCTTCGGCTGCCCCAACGGCCTTTGCGCGCTTCGATTGGGCGCGCGGGCCGCCGCTAACATGATTGGCGCATAAACGCAAAGCGCCGGATGACCGGCGCTTTCGAGGCTATGCAACTGCCCTCAACCCCTTACGAGGTTTTCGAGCTTCTTGACCGCGGTTTCGGGGTTTTCGCCATAGGAGATCGTGCCGCTGAACTTTCCGTCGGCGTCGATCAGGAAGACCGAAGCGGTGTGGTCCATGGTGTAGTCGCCATCAGGCTTCGCTTCGTCAACCGGCACCTTCTTGAAGTAGACCCGATAGCCTTTGGCCATTTCGAGCACCTTGTCCGGCGGGCCGGAGATGCCGGTGATGCGCTTCGACACGTTCGAGACGTACTGGCCGAGGATCTCCGGCGTATCGCGTTCCGGATCGACCGTGATGAAATAGGCCTGCAGCCTCTTGCCTTCCGGATCGACCTTTTCAAGCCAGCCATTCAATTCGAACAGTGTGGTCGGGCAGACTTCCGGGCAATGCGTGAAGCCGAAGAAGAGGGCGGTCGGCTTGCCGGCGAACGCCTTCTCGGTGATCGGCTGGCCGTTCTGGGCCACCAGCGTGAAGGGCACGCCGAAGGGGCCGGCCGACGCCTGTTGTTTCGGCTGGGTCATGTCGTAAGTGAGCCAGCCCAGGAGGGCCACCATGACGAGGATGGCTGCCCAAAGGGCGATGCGGATTGACTTCATCATTGCCACCGGCCTGTTGCGGCCGATTGCCGGCCGTCGATGAACATGGAGGCTTTGATAGCGCTTCGTCGCAACCGGCGCAAAGGCCCAATTGCCGCAGGCGTTTCGCTCCCGTTTTGAGGGCTTACTTGCTCCGCTTGCGCTTTCCTAGAAGCACCAGGAAACGCCCGTTTCGGCGAGCGCGAGGAAAATATCCGCGCCATGGGCGAGCCAGCCCTGGAATGCGAAGAGGCAGACTAGCGCGACCCCCCCGGTGAGAAGGGTCAGCACGAGGGGAGAAAGGGATCTGTTCGTATCCGTGCGCATGAGACGATCATAGCATCACAAAACGGCAAGAAAAGAGGCCGTCCCATCCAGCTTCTTCGAGGCAGTGGGAACGGTGTATTAGCGATTGTTTAAGGTCTCTTTGACACTATCGGCTGACGCGGAGGAGTGCCACCACTTCGACATGACATGAGGTCATCCGGTTGATCGAGCCCGGCTATCCGCATCGATCGCAACGGAGGACCGCGCTCGCGTCGGGCAGGTCCATTGCCACGGACTGCCAGTCAAATGACCACGTCTCCTTCCGAAACCCGCACCCTCTCTGTCAGCCAGCGGCTGGCGACGCTCGCAGCAGCGGCCTTTCTCGGTTTCGGCTGCGTGCTTGGCGTCGGCTTTTACCAAAACAGTCGCTCTGAAGCCGCGCTCGAGAAGGCGATCATCGCTGAGAAAGGCATGAAAACCGCCGAGGATATGCGGTTTGCCAGTATCGAACTGGTACTCATTGCGATGGATACGATCATCGACCGCGAGGAGGGCAGGATCCAGCCGGAGCGGGCGACGCAGATCAAGGAGTCGCTCGCCCTGCTCGACGCGAAGATGCCCGATCTCGAAGCCTTGGCGCGGCTGCTTGGCAAATCCGGGCAGCTCGCGGGTTTCGGATCCGACCTCGCCGCACTCCGCCAGGCGATTGAAGTAGATTTGAAGAGGCTGGTGGAGGACGGCGCGCCGGCGGAGGAATTCGGCCGCCTGGACGATGCGATCGACGGCGGCGGCGAACGCATGAATGCCCTCCTGACTGAAATCACCGACGCTGCGGCCCATCTTGCCACGGCGCGTACCGAGGAAGCGCGCGTCGCTTCGAGCGACGCGCTCCTATTGCAATCCTTTGTGGGCATCCTAGCCATGGCCGGCATGCTGGGGTTGATCTGGTTCCACGGGAACGCGCTTCGCCGGGGTATCCTCGGGCTACGAGACAGCATGCAGCGCATCCACTCCGGCGATTTGACGTCGGCCGTCGCCGCCCTCGACCGCAGCGACGAAATCGGCGAGATGGCCCGCTCGGTCGATCTGTTCCGGACCGCAGCAATGGAAAAGCGCTCGCTCGAACAGCATACCGCCGCAAGCCGCAACGAGATGGAAAGGGACCGCGAAAACCAGGCTGCCGAGCGCGAGCAGGTGGTCGGCCGCATCAAGGCGGCGGTGGACGCTCTCGGCCGGGCGCTCAATCAACTTGCCGAAGGCAATCTCGCAGTATCGATCCGCGAGCCGTTCGAGGAGGGACTCGACACGCTCCGGCGTGACTTCAACAACACGGTCGACCGGCTGAGCCATGTTCTTGGCAATGTGAAGGAGAACGTGATCTCGATCGACGCCAACGGCCGGCAGATGCGCAGTGCCGCCGACGATCTGGCGCGGCGGACGGAAAGGCAGGCGGCATCGCTCGAGCAGACATCGGCGGCTCTCGAAGAGATCACGGTCACCGTCAAGACGGCGACCGACCGCGCCGAAGAGGCAAGCCGCATGGTCGGCGAGACGCGCGTCAATGCCGAGGAATCGGGTCGCATCGTCGGCGAGGCGATCTCCGCCATGGCCCGGATCGAGGGCGCATCCAACGAGATCGGCAAGATCATCAACGTCATCGACGAGATCGCCTTCCAGACGAACCTCTTGGCGCTCAATGCCGGCGTAGAGGCAGCGCGGGCCGGCGAGGCCGGCAAGGGCTTTGCGGTCGTCGCTCAGGAGGTCCGCGAACTCGCGCAACGGGCGGCGGGTGCTGCGAAGGACATCAAAGCGCTGGTCACGCGCTCGGGTACCGAGGTCGAAACCGGCGTCAAGCTGGTCCAGGCGACCGGCGATGCCCTTGGCCGCATCGGTACAAATGTCGCACGCATCAACGAACACATGAGCTCCATCGTACAGGCGGCGCGCGAGCAGTCGACCGGACTCCACGAGATAAATACCGCGGTCGGCCAACTCGATCAGATGACGCAGCAGAATGCCGCGATGGTCGAACAGACCAATGCGGCGAGCCACACGCTCGCCCAGGATGCCGAGAAGCTCAGCGAGCTCCTGAGCCAGTTCCGCAACGGGCAGGTCAGCGAAACGACGATGCGGGCCGCTGCTCCGGCAGCGGCGGCGCCGTCCATCAAGACAAGCGCGGCAGGCTCGAGCATGCAGGCCGGTGCACGCAAGGCAGTGGCCGCCAAATCCGTTGCGCTCCATCAGCCGGCAGCTGCCCAGGCATCCACCCGTCCGGCTCCATCTCCCGCCAAGGCCCTGATGGGCAAGCTGGCGGGCGCTTTCGGCAACACATCGGCCGCCGTACCCTCCGTCACGGCCTCCGGTGACAATTGGGAAGAATTCTGATCATGAGCAACGCAATCAAGCAGTCCGGCGCCTATCTCGAAATCGTCTCCTTCCACCTCGGGGACCAGGAATTCTGCATCGACATCATGGCGATCCGCGAGATTCGCGGCTGGGCGCCGGTGACACCGATGCCGCATACGCCGCCCTACGTGCTCGGCCTCATCAACCTGCGCGGCGCGGTGATCCCCGTCATCGACATGGCATGCCGGCTCGGCATGAAGATGACCGAGCCCTCGGAGCGTTCGGCGATCATCGTCACCGATATCAACGGCAAGCTCGTCGGCCTCCTGGTCGAGCAGGTTTCGGACATGATGACGATCCGCAGCGAAGACCTGCAGCCGGCGCCGGAAATCATTCCGGAGGCCCAGCGTGCCTTCTGCCGCGGCATCGTCGCGCTCGAGAAGTCGATGGTGTGCTTCCTCAACCTCGATACGGTCATTGCCGACGAGCTGGCCCAGGCCGCATAGGCCCGGATGCTCGTAGAGACACATGCAGGGGCCCGCGAGAGCGGGCCTTTTGCGTTACGGCGGGGCGTCGGTAGATCCGGCGAGGGGCAAAGGTGCAGCTAGCTGGTCGGGAGGCAGTGACGCTCGCGTGCAGGAACACCTGCACGGCATCCGAGTTATGAAAGGTGCAGCGTCGGTGAGGAGATCTTATACTGTTAGTCGCAGCGTCCGTTGAAGTCGGATGCTGAAACGGACAAGGAGCAATGCCATGAGAGTTTCTCCAAGAGCTTCATTCGCCGCATTTGTCCTCTCGTTCGCGCTTGCCGGAGCCGCCGCACCGTCCTTTGCGAACGGCTTCTATCAGGGCATCGACCCGCATCATCCGCCGGGAACGCAGAACAGAGGGTCGGTATACGTCCCGATGGTGGAGAGCCCGTATTACGTCGATCGCGGCGTCTATGTTGATCCAGCGCCGACCGGCAGCATCTACGTCGACCCCGCACCCGTGTATGTCGAGCCGGTGCCGATGGGCATCTACGGCGGATCGCCCTCTCAAGTCCGCGAGCGCTACGAGAACGAGTACCAGGGCGGCGGTCAGGGCGACTACTACCAGGGTATCATCCCACCGGCTCCTGTTCCCTGAGCGACAGGAGCCCGGCAAGCCCGCCGGCCGGCCGAGCGAGGTGAGCGCCGGCGCGGCTTTCCGGCCGTGGACAGGATCTCGCGCCATCGAGGCCCGCCACTGCGTCAAGTTAAAGTTGCTTCATCTCCATCACGGTTGCAGGAGCAATCGTGACGAAACATTGACTGTGCGGAGGAAGCCAAGGCAGCGAAAGGTGTTATGCTGGTAACAGCAGCATTCGTTAGGAGGCCGTATGCTGCCATGTTGCATCCGTCAGGAGGCGAGGATGCTGAATGGAGATAGGAGCTAAGGTCATGAGATTTTCTCTAAAAACATCATTCGCCGCATTCGTCCTCTCGTCCGCGCTTGCCGGTGTTGCCGCACCAGCCTTCGCGGATAGCTATTACCAGGGCATAGACCCGCATAACCCTCCGGGGACGCAGAACAATACGCGCGTGCTGATGCCGCGTAGCACCACGCCGTCGAACGTCGACGTCATGCCCACGGGCAGCATCGACGGACAGCGCGTTACGCCCATCGGTGGCACCACCTACAGGGAAAGATACGAGTCGGGTGAGGGCCAATACTATCGCGGCATCTTTCCGCCGACGCCCTGATGTCCTGAGCAATCGGGCCCCGAAGGGGCCAGCTTGCATACTGCCGCCGCAATTGCGGCGGCAGTGCTTATTGGGGACGGCCCTTTTCCCAAGTGACGGTCTGGCCGAAGAGCGGAACGGTGGTGATCGACATCTTGGCCGACCCGTCGGTCAATTGGCGCGAATGGGCGAGATAGATCAAAGTGTCGTTCGCCTTGTCGTAGATGCGGGTCACGAGCAGATCCTTCCAGATAAGCGACAGGCCGGACCGGAAGACTTCCTCTCCCTCGTTCGACAGATCGATATCGCCGATGCTGATCGGACCTGTCTGGCGGCAGGCGATCGAGTTGTTCGAGGGATCCTCGAACCAGTTGCCGTTCTTCAGGCGGTCGATGACGCTGCGATCGAAATAGGTGACGTGGCAGGTGACGCCGTTGACCTTCGGATCGCGAACGGCATCGATCTTGATATCGTTGCCGAGCCAGTCGACGCCGACTTTGCCCACTGTCTCGGCGCGAGCAGGGGGCGCGGCCGTGGCGGTCAATGCCAGAGCGGCGAGGAGCAGGGTGCGGGTGCGGCGAGACATGGGATCCTCCAACGAGCAGCACCGTTCACATAGGTGGCGGCGCGGGCGATGCAAGATGTCGCGGGGCCGCTGCTGCGCTCATGCGCTGTGGCGCATCTGATCCTGGTGAGGGACGTCGGCCTGTCGCAGCTGCGCCGCGGCGGCTGCAAGCACCCGGGCGCTGGCATCGATATGGCGAGGCCTGGCGATCGAGCAGCGATCACGGCCATCGGCCTTGGAATCGTAAAGTGCCAGATCCGCGCGGATCATGACGTCCATGATCGTGTCGCCGGGTGCCGCTGCGGCGATGCCGATGCTGACCGTCAGGCGGATGCGCTGATGCGCCCGACCAACCGGCGTGTCGCGCACGGCGCGGCAGATCGCTTCGGCGACTGCTGCAGCCTGCTCTTCCGAATGGTCCGGCAGCACGATGCCGAATTCCTCGCCACCAATCCGCCCGAAGATACCGCGCCTGTCGAGGAAAGCGGACACGGTCTTGACGAAATGGGCGAGCGCCATGTCGCCGCAGGCGTGACCGTATTGGTCGTTGATCTGCTTGAAATAGTCGAGGTCGAGCTGGAGGAAGGCCGCCGGACGATGATCGGCAAGACAATGGGCGATCGTTTTCTCGCCGTCTTCGATGAGCGCCCTGCGCGACAGTGCGCCCGTCAGGGGGTCACGTGCGAGCATCGTCTTGAGACCAACGATGACGCGATTCTCGATCGTCAGGATAACCGCGACGAAAAGAGTGGGGAGGAAGAATATCTGCAGAAAGGCAAGGGAGAATTCGAAGACTACCGATGAAGGGGAGGCCGAGAGTTCAGGGGAGGTCTCGGGCGCGGATCGGACAGCGTGAACGAGCCCGGCAAAGGCGACCGTCAGAAGGCCGGGGACGCCGGCGCGCAAAGCCGGCTTGTCGTTCGCCCATTCATCAACGGCCGGGAGGCCGATGACGACAAGCAGAGCCGCGCCGCAGCCGGCGATAACGATCATGCGCGCGCCGAAGCTGTCCTCGCTGCCCGCATCGACGAGAAGGCCCGCCGCCGCAGCAACAAATGCCATCGTAGCACAGAAGCCGATTGAGGCGGATTGGTCGTCGAGTCGGCGAAAACCGAGAAAGAGCGCGAAAAGGGCAAAGATCAGCACCGCATGGCCGGGCATTGCGGCGAGCGGAAACCCGAACGACGTCGCCGCCATCAGCAGCGCCGTTGCAATCGCCGATAGTGAGCAGGCGATCGCGAATTCCCGGACGCCGGCCTTTTCGGAGCTTCGCAGTCGTAGAAGGGCGGGCAGTAGGGCAAAAAGCGAAATGACCGATATGGCAGGGAAAATGCTCATTTCGAAACGGCCTGTCGTGCTAAAATGAAGCGGATGGCTTTCGGGGCAGCGGTATGCGTGAACAAATTCGTAGCGGCGCCGTGTTAACGAAGGCCGGCCAAATTCGCTGCAATTTGAGCGTTTGGTCTTTCTCGCACTGGTTGCGACAAGAATCTTCACCCGCGCCATCCAGTCGGATACGGGAGCACACGGTTCTCGGACGATTCATCCAACCTAAGGGGCCGATACCTCTCATGATATGCATCGGTTCAACCTGTCAGACGATGCTCCGGAGCGTGCTCCATGTCGGATGAGAGACCTTGCTTCGCAGACCGGATCGACGCGGGGCGAAGGCTCGCTGCTGCCATCGCAAGCGAGGGCATTGCCGAGCCCCTGGTGATGGCGCTGCCACGCGGCGGCGTGCCGGTTGCCTTCGAGGTGGCGACGGTCCTCGGTGCTCCGCTCGAACTGCTGATCGTACGGAAGATCGGCGCTCCCGGACAGGCCGAGTTCGGCCTCGGCGCGCTCGTCGATGGCGACGAACCGCAACTGGTGCTCAACGCCGAGGTCATGCGCCTGGTCAAACCCTCACAGGAATATATCGATGCCGAGGTGTCGCGTCAGCGCCTGGAACTGGAGCGCCGCCGCGAACTTTACCTCGGCGACCGGCCGCGCATTTCTCCGGCAAGGCGCAAGGTCATCCTCGTCGACGACGGGATTGCCACCGGCGGCACGGTGAGGGCCGCCGTCCAGGCGCTCCGGAAGGCGGGCGCTGCGGCACTTGTCGTGGCCGTCCCGGTGGCTCCGCCGAGTGCAATCGCCGGCCTTCGCCGTCAAGTGGACCGGGTCGTCTGCCTCGCAACGCCTCATCCCTTTCATGCGGTCAGCATCTATTACGACGATTTCGAGCAAACCACCGACGCCGAGGTGATCGCGCTGATGCGGCGCGCGAAAGGAGAAAGCGCAGCAAGGGCCCCTTCGGATGAAAATCAGTGATCGACGGCATGCGGCTGCCAGATAGACCTTGCCGAAATCAAGGGTTATGCTGGCGCCCCCGCAACGGCCTTTCCGGTGGGTTCGACGATGAGTGAAAACCTTTCCATCCGCCCGGTCGTCCGGGGCGACTACGACCAGTGGCTGCTGCTCTGGGAGGGCTACAACGCCTTTTACGGACGTTCGGGCGAAGCCGCACTCGCTCCCGACATCACCCATATGACCTGGTCGCGCTTCTTCGATGCCTATGAACCGATGCATGCCCTGGTTGCCGAGAACAAGGGCCGGTTGGTCGGGCTCACCCACTTCATCTTTCACCGCACCACCACGGCAATCCAGCCGAACTGCTATCTCCAGGACCTCTTCATCAACGAGGCAGCCCGCGGCAGAGGGGTCGGCGAGGCGCTGATCAACGGGGTCTTCGAAGCAGCGCGACGCGCCGGCACCTCGCGGGTCTACTGGCTGACCCACGAGACCAACCTCAAGGCGATGCGGCTCTACGACAAGGTGGCGGAGAAGTCGGGCTTCGTGATGTATCGGATGGTGATCTGAGGGGGCGCGTCACACTCTTTCCACAAACCCCTCCAGCACGCGCTTCTGTCCGGCGCGGTCGAAATCGATCGTCAGCTTGTTGCCTTCGACCGCGGCAATGTTGCCGTTGCCGAATTTCAGATGGAAGACGCGGTCGCCGACGCTGAAGCGGGACGGTTCCGCAGTCGTCGACTTGGCGACGAGCTCGCCCTCGATGGTGCGGGTGCGGGGACCTGACTCGCCGTAGCCGATGCGTTCGACGGCATGGCCGGAGCGGCTGCCCCAATTGTCGCGGGTGGCGTCCGAGCGGTGCTGCTGGGCGCGCTTCCAGCCGGGCGTCTGGTAGCTGTTCTCGAACGGATCGGCCTTGTCGAAGCGGGATTGGCCATAGCCGCCGCGATTGTAGCCGCCATAGGAGACGTCCTGCTCGGCGACCTCGACATGGTCGACCGGCAGTTCGTCGAGGAAGCGCGACGGCATCGTCGACTGCCAGAGGCCGTGAATGCGGCGGTTCGAGACGAACCAGATGTGACAGCGGCGCTTGGCGCGGGTGATCCCGACATAGGCGAGGCGGCGTTCCTCTTCGAGCCCGGCGCGGCCGCCCTCGTCGAGTGCCCGCTGATGCGGAAAGAGACCTTCCTCCCAGCCCGGCAGGAAGACGGTGTCGAATTCCAGGCCCTTGGCCGAGTGCAGCGTCATGATCGACACGGCATCCATGTCCTCGTTCTGCTCGGCATCCATGACGAGCGCGACATGCTCCAGGAAGCCGCGCATTGATTCGAAGGCCTCCATCGAGCGGATGAGTTCCTTGAGGTTTTCAAGCCGCCCCGGCGCTTCGGCCGACTTGTCCGCCTGCCACATCGCCGTATAGCCACTCTCATCCAAGATCTGTTCGGCAAGCTCCGTGTGCGGCGTCGTTTCGAGCAAGGTCTGCCAGCGGCGGAAATCGGTGACGACGTCGAACAGCGCCTTGCGCGCCTTCGGCTTCAACTCGTCGGTCTCGATGATCTCGGTTGCGGCGGCGAGCATCGGAATGTCGCGGGCGCGGGCATAGTCGTGCAGGGTTCGAACGGTGGTGTCGCCGAGGCCTCGTTTCGGCGTGTTGACGATGCGCTCGAAGGCGAGATCGTCGGCCGGCTGGCAGACGAGGCGGAAATATGCCATGGCGTCGCGGATTTCGAGCCGCTCGTAGAAGCGCGGGCCGCCGATGACGCGATAATTGAGGCCGAGGGTGACGAAGCGGTCTTCGAACTCGCGCATCTGGAAGGAGGCGCGCACCAGGATCGCAATGTCGTTCAGATTGTGCTTCTGGCGCTGGAGCTGTTCGATCTCCTCGCCGACGGCGCGGGCTTCCTCTTCGGAATCCCAGGCGGCGTGCACATGCACCTTCTCGTCGTCCGGGTGGCTGCGTTCGGTGAAGAGTGTCTTGCCGAGCCGGCCCTCATTGTGGGCGATCAGATGCGCGGCGGTGCCGAGGATATGCTCGGTCGAGCGGTAGTTGCGCTCGAGCTTGATGACCTTGGCGCCCGGGAAGTCCTTCTCAAAACGGAGGATATTGTCGACCTCGGCGCCGCGCCAGCCGTATATCGACTGGTCGTCGTCGCCGACGCAGCAGATGTTTATCTGCTGCTGTTTGTTTGCGCTCACGCTGTCGCCGCCTGCGCGGCTGCGCTCCGCGGGGGCGGACGAAACGTCGTCCGGCCAGCCTTGGCTGGCTCGGGCTTCGCCCGCAGGCGTTTCTCTCACGACGGCCTTGCCGCTCTGCGGCCGCTGCGCCAAGAGCCGCAGCCACATATATTGCGCCGTGTTGGTATCCTGGTACTCGTCGACGAGGATATAGCGGAACTTGTCGTGATAATCCTTGAGCACGTCCGGATTGGCGCGGAACATGCGGATCGGGTGCAGCAGCAGGTCGCCGAAGTCGCAGGCGTTTAGCGTCACCAGGCGGTTCTGGTAGGCGGCGTAGAGCTCGCGGCCCTTGCCGTTCGCGAAGGCGCGGGCGTCGCCCTCGGGGATATGCGCCGGATCGAGGCCCTTGTTCTTCCAGGTGTCGATCATGGCGGCGAATTGCTTGGCCTGCCAACGCTTGTCGTCCAGCCCTTCGGCCTGGATAAGCTGCTTGATCAGCCGCACGACGTCGTCGGTGTCGAGGATGGTGAAATCGGATCTCAGCCCCACGAGTTCGGCATGGCGGCGCAAGAGCTTGACACCGATCGAGTGGAAGGTGCCGAGCCAGGGCATGCCTTCGACCGCATGGCCGACGAGCACGCCGATGCGCTCCTTCATCTCGCGCGCCGCCTTGTTGGTGAAGGTCACGGCGAGGATCTGCGAGGGATAGGCGCGGCCGGTCGACAGGATATGGGCGATGCGGGTGGTCAGCACGCGCGTCTTGCCGGTGCCGGCGCCGGCAAGCACGAGCACCGGGCCCTCCAGCGTTTCGACGGCTTCGCGCTGTTCCGAGTTGAGACCGGAGAGATAGTCCGGCCGTTGCGCCTTGTCGCGGGCAGCCATGGCGCGCGCCGCGATGCCGCCGGCGGCAGGGGCGGGTTTGCGCGGCGCCGGCTCCTCGTCGAAGAAGGGGATGTCGTCGAAACCTTTGCTCATGCGGCCCAATGTAGTGATTCGGGACCGAAAGGCCAGAAAGGATGTTCTTCTTTTATTCCGGAGTCTCGTCGGATTTCTGCAAACCTGTGGAAAGACAGGCGTTTTCAGCGCTGGTGTTTCGATGTCGCTATCGTTCGGCCGTGGCGTCGAAGGCCGGATCGACCGGGACCTGCAGCGCGGTCGCCAGCTGGTTGGTCTTGGCGGCAAGCGAAATGACGCGCAGCAGATCGGCATGCTCGGCTTCGCTCATCCCCTTTGCCTTGGCGGCGGCGGTGTGCGAGTGGATGCAATAGCCGCAGCCATTGCTGACGGAAACTGCGATGTACAGCATCTCCTTGACCAGCGGATCGAGCGCCGAGGGCGTCGCCATCACCGCCTTGACCTCCGCCCAGGTGCGTTCCAGCAGGTCCGGATCGAAGGCGAGCCACAGCCACATATTGTTGATGAAGTCCGATTTCCGCGTGGCGCGGATGTCGTCGAAAACCGCCTTGACGCGCAGGTTCGATTCGGGGTCGGACGGCGGCGCAACGGTGCTCATGATGCTTCCTTCCGAGGTTCTAAACGAGGGCGAAAACGCGCGCCGGCCCGCCGGTGCCGCCGCGGTGCTTCGGCGCGCCGAGGACGAGCGTTGCGCCCTTGGCCGGTAGCTTGTCGAGATTGGCGGCGGCTTCCAGCCCCCAGCGACCCTCCGGCAGCCAGGCGCGGTGGGTGGCGAAGTCAGGAGATATGCCGTGATCGAGCGAGAGCGTGTCGACGGCAATGCCGGCAGCCTTCGTTTCCTGGAGCAGAAACTTGGCTGCGTCGACATGGAAGCCGGGGAAGTGCAGCTTGCCCTCGGCGTCGGCGTTGCGGAACTTCTCCGTGCCGAGATGGGCCGTCCAACCGGAAAGCATGGCGACGCAGGCATTCTCCGGAACATCGCCATTGGCGGCGATCCACGCCTTGATGTCCTCGGGTGTGACCTGCGCGTCCGGGTCGGCTGCCGCCCTCTCGCGAATGTCGACGATGCAGAGCGGCACGAGGAGTTTTTCGACCGGCAGTTCCGCGACCGAGAGGCCGTCGGCGGAGAAATGCAGCGGCGCATCGACATGGGTGCCGGTATGTTCGTTCACCCGGAGCTCGAACAGGTTGAACGTATGTTCGGCAAAGTTGAACTTCTGCTCGCGGAAGAACTGCTGCTGGCCGAAGAAGGTCGGAAACTCCTCATGGAGTTCATGGGTGAGGTCGGTGACGCTCGTATGGCCGGTGGCAAGCGCCGGCGGCGCGACCCCCATGCCGGCGGCCGCGGCGCCCGCCGATGCGACAGCGGCGGCGCGGAAGAAGCTGCGCCGCGACAACATTTGCTGCTTTACCGATTCGATCACGCATGCATCGCACATGTGCTTTCTCCCCCCTTTTTCAACGTCCGGTTTCATGAGGCAGAATAGCCGAGCCGCGGCGGCTGTAAACAGCGATCGACGAGCGCCGGCATGCGGGGGCGCCATGATGCGGACAACAAATTCTGCTTTCATTACAAATGCGTAATGATGGCGTTCCGAGATTGCCCGAAGGCGCGCAAACAATGATACTTGCGGCAACTCGGAACGTTCCGCCGGTACGCGCCGCGCTGGAGCGCGTATCTTATTCGGAGACATGCATGCGCTTTTTGAAGCAACTGGCGGTCAGCCTCCTCGTACTCGTCGTCGGGGGAGCCGCCTGGGTGCGCTTTGCCCCCGGAGCGGGTGAAACGCTGGGGGCGATTGGTGTTTCGCATCCGCTGATCGATGCGCTCTCCGGATCTGCGGGCGGCGAGGGAGCCGGTGGCCCCCGCAACGGCGGGCGCGGAGAAGGTGGGCGCGGCTTCTCGGACGCGGCGCTCGTGGTCGTCAGGCCGGCTGAGAGCGCGATCGTCAACAATAGGCTGAACGCCATCGGCAATGGCGAAGCAATCCGCTCGGTGACCGTGACGCCCGCTTCCACGGGTAATCTGACGGAAATCCTGGTAAAATCCGGCGACAGGATCGAGGAGGGCCAGGTGATCGCGCGGCTCGACAGCGACGAGCAGATGATTGCCGCCGAGCAGGCCCGGCTGACGCGCGACAGCGCCCGGGAAAAGGTCGAGCGCTATCGCAATCTCGGAACGGCCCGCGCGGTTACCGCGGTCGAGATCCGCGACGCCGAGATCGCCATGCAGGCCGCCGAACTGGCGCTGAGGACGGCTGAGCTCGATCTCAAGCGGCGCGACGTCGTGGCGCCTTCGAAGGGCATCGTCGGCATCATCACCGTCAATGTCGGCGACTACGTCACCACGTCGACGCCGATCGCCGTCGTCGATGACCGGTCGCAGATCCTGGTCGATTTCTGGGTGCCGGAACGCTTCGCCAGCAAGATTTCCGTGGGGCAGCCGGTCACCGCGAATGCGGTGGCGCAACCCGGCCGCCAGCTCACCGGCGCCATTCATGCGATCGACAACCGCCTCGATCAGGCAAGCCGCACGCTCCGGGTGCGGGCGCGGATCGAAAATCCGGACGACATGCTGCGTGCCGGCATGTCCTTCTCGGTCACGATGGCCTTTGACGGCGATCGCTATCCGACCGTCGACCCGCTGTCTATCCAGTGGAGCTCGGAAGGCTCCTATATCTGGCGCGTCAGCGGCGACAAGAGCCAGCGCGTGCCGATCAAGATCATCCAGCGCAATCCCGACAAGGTGCTGGTCGAGGCGCAGATCGCCGAGGGTGACCGCATCGTCACCGAGGGTGTGCAGCGGCTTCGCGACGGCGGCGCGGTGCGCATAGCCGGCGAGGCAAGCCCCGAACGCGAGCAGAAGGTGGCGGGGGACGCGCAATGAACATCGGCATTGGTGGTCACCCCGGCGGGCAGGGCGGCAAGACCGGCTTCACCGCGCTCTTTATCCGCCGGCCGATTTTCGCACTCGTCGTCAACATGCTGATCGTGGTCGCGGGGCTTGCCGCCTGGAACGGCATCGAGATCCGCGAGCTGCCGCAGGTCGACCAGCCGGTCATATCGGTGACGACGGAGTTCGAGGGCGCCTCGCCCGAGACCATCGATCGCGAGGTGACCTCGGTCATCGAAGGTGCGGTGTCGCGCGTCCAGGGCATCAAGGGCATTTCCTCGTCGTCGTCCTTCGGCCGCAGCCGCGTGACGCTCGAATTTTCCGACACGACCGACATCGGCCAGGCGGCGAACGACATTCGCGATGCGCTCGGCCGAATCAGCGGCCAGCTGCCGGACGACGTGGAAGAGCCGCGCATTGTCAAGGCCGATTCCGACAGCCAGCCGATCATGCGCCTGGCGCTGACCTCCGACACCATGTCGATGGAGGACATGACGCTGCTGGTCGAGAACGAGATTAGCGACCGGCTGGCGGCCGTCGAGGGCGTTGCCGATGTCACCGTCTATGGCGACCAGGAGAAGATCTTCCGCATCGACCTCAACCAGGCGAAGCTCGCCGGGCGCGGCGTCACCGTCGCCAATTTGCGCGAGGCGCTGGCGAATGCTTCCTACGACGTCCCGGCCGGCTCGCTGACGAGCGCCAGCCAGGAGATCTCGGTCCGGGCGACTGCGGACCTGCAGACGCCCGAGCAGTTCGAGAACCTGATCCTCGGCAGCAATGTCCGGCTGCGCGACGTGGCGACGGTGACGCTCGGCCCGGACACCGGGAGTTCGGCGTTGCGCTCCAATGGCCGCCAGGGCATCGGTCTCGGCATCATCCGCCAGGCGCAGTCGAACACCGTCGATATTTCCGAAGGCGTGCGCAAGGTGGTCGATACGATCTCCTCGGACATCCTGCCGGCGGGCACCGAGCTCAAGATCACCAGCGACGATGCGGTGTTCATCAATGGCGCAATCCATGAGGTGGAGATCGCGCTGGTCGTCGCCGTCTTCATCGTCACGCTCGTCATCTATCTATTCCTGCTCGACTGGCGCGCGACGCTGATCCCGACGATCAGCATGCCGATTGCGCTTGTCGGAACGGTGGCGGCGATCTATCTCGCCGGCTTCTCGATCAACATCCTGACGCTGCTTGCGATCGTGCTGGCGACCGGGCTTGTCGTCGACGACGCGATCGTGGTGCTGGAGAACATCGTGCGCCGCCGAGCGGAAGGCCTGGGTCCACGCGCGGCCGCCGTGCATGGAACGCTCGAGGTCTTCTTCGCCGTCCTGGCGACCACTGCGACGCTGGCGGCCGTCTTCGTGCCGCTCTCGTTCCTGCCGGGGCAGACAGGCGGGCTTTTCCGCGAATTCGGCTTCGTGCTCGCTTTCTCGATCCTGCTGTCCTCCTTCGTTTCGCTGACGCTTTGCCCGATGCTCGCCTCGCGCATGCTGACCAGCGAGGCGCATGCGCATCAAGGCCCGATGGCGCGCTTCGGCCAGCGTGCCGCCGGCTTCTACCGCGTGACGCTCCGCGCCTGCCTCAATGCGCCGCTCGTCGTCTTCACGGTCGCCGCCTTCTTCACAGTTGCCGGGGCGGCGGCGTTCATGACGCTGAAATCGGAGCTGACGCCGAACGAGGACCGGTCGCAGGTGATGCTCCGGATCAACGCGCCGCAAGGCGTCTCGCTCGAATATACGCAGGCCCAGATGCGCCGGATCGAGGAGGGGCTGCAGCCGCTCGTCAAATCCGGCGAAGTCACCAATGTGTTTTCGATTTCCGGCCAGGGCGGTTCGGCGAATAGCGGCTTCATGGTGCTGACGCTCGCCTCCTGGGAGCAGCGTGAGCGGTCCCAGCAGCAGATCGTCGCGGATATCAACAAGGTGACCGCCAAGGTTCCCTCGGTCCGCGCCTTCGCCATACAGCCCAACAGCCTCGGTATTCGGGGAGCCGGCAGCGGCCTCCAGGTGGCGCTGGTCGGCAACGACTATACGAAGCTCGGCGATGCTGCGGCGAAACTGGTGCGGGCCATGGAAGATACCGGCCGCTTCGAGAACGTGCGGCTGAACTACGAGGCGAACCAGGCGCAATTGTCTGTGACCATCGACCGCGAGCGCGCCTCCGACCTCGGCGTCGACATCAGTGCGCTTTCCTGGGCGATGCAGGCAATGCTCGACGGCAGCAGCGTCGTCGACATCTTTGTCGAGGGAGAGGCCTATCCGGTCAAGCTGCTCTCCTCCACCACGCCGCTCAACGATCCCACCGACCTGCAGAACATCTTCGTCAAGGCCGGCGACGGCCGGATCGTGCCGATGTCGTCGATCGCGACGATCGAGGAGAAGGCCGTGGCGCCCCAGCTTGCACGCGAATTGCAGCTCCGCGCCGTCTCGCTGTCGGCCGGCCTGAAATCCGACCTCGCACTCGGCGAGGCACTGACGATGGTGGAAGACATGGCCGAGCCGCTGCTGCCGCCGGGGTCGCGTGTCATGCCGCTCGCTGAAGCCGCGACGCTCGACGAGAACGCCAGCGGCCTCTTCATCACCTTCGGCTTCGCGATCGTCATCATCTTCCTGGTGTTGGCGGCGCAGTTCGAAAGCTTCGTCAGCGGCATCATCATCATGTCGACGGTGCCGCTCGGCCTCGCCTGCGCCGTCTTCGCGATGATCATGACCGGCAATACTCTGAACATCTACAGCCAGATCGGTCTCGTCATGCTGGTCGGCATCATGGCGAAGAACGGCATCCTGATCGTCGAGTTCGCCAACCAACTGCGTGACCGCGGCCACGACGTGCGCAGCGCCATCGAGAACGCCGCCAATATCCGTCTGAGGCCGGTGATGATGACGATGATCGCCACCATCGTCGGCGCCGTGCCCCTGGTGCTCGCGAGCGGGGCAGGGGCTGAAGCGCGCATCGCACTCGGCTGGGTGCTCGTCGGCGGCCTTGGACTTGCGGTGATCGTGACCTTGTATCTGACCCCGGTCGCCTATCTCGTCATCGCCCGCTTCACCAGTCCGCACGCGGACGAGGAGCGCAAGCTGCACGAGGAAATGGATGCGGCGGCGGCGTTCAAAGGGTGAGGGGCCGGTCTACTGCATGTCTCCTTAAATCGACCTCGATTTAAGAACAACGACATGCAGCAACTCAAAGTGCTACAGCGACCTTTGCGCGTCTGATAAGACGCGCGGCGCTGTAGGAGATCTCAGCGGAGGATGTCGGCGAGATGTTCCGGTTTCCGGCCGGTGCGCTTGAGCTCGAGGCCGGACAGCAGATCGTGTAGATGGTCCTTCATCAGTTGCGCGGCCCTATCTGAATCACGTGCCTCGATGGCGTCGACCAGCGCATGATGCGCGTGGCTCTCGCAGGTTGTATCCCGACGCTTCCAATAAAGCGCGATGATCAGTGAGGAGTGCGACACAAGATCGCGCACGAAGCCGGTCAGGACGGCTTGATCGGCGATCTCGGCAACGCCGACATGGAACATGGCGGACAGCATGATGGCATCGCTGTCGCGCCCGGCGTCCAGCGCCTCGTGCTCTCTTTCGAGATGGCCACGCAGCAAGGTTACGTCCTCGGCCCTTGCGACCTGTGCGGCGAGCGCGGCTACGCGGGGCTCGATCAGTGCGCGGGCCTCGAATACTTCGCGTGCCTCCTTTGGCGAAGGTTGCGCGACGAAGGCACCCCTATTTGGCTCCAGCCGCACCAGCCAGTCATGGGCGAGGGCCTGAAGTGCGGCGCGGATGACGGTTCGGCTTACTGAATAGATCGAGGCGAGTTCATCCTCCGGCAGTTTTGTGCCCGGCGTCAGCCGATGGCTGACGATTGCATCCCTCAGACCATGATAGATCGGTGACCAGCGCGCCGCCGGTTTCTTGCGATCTTTTTCGGGCCTGAGGGTCGTCAACATTTCATCGTCTCTGGCGAGCTTGCGTCATGCGGCGCGCTGACCAATACGTCCGCGCTTCGACTCGAAGCTCATGAATTCTCATAGGGCGTGCTCATCGGTCAATCCAACCAATCGGACAGCCCCGGAGGACGTCGCGCTTTGGAGCGCTGGTCGAGTTCCTGCCTGCTGCGTGATTCCCTACATCGGAATCGATTTAAGGACAAAATCGTGCAGCAATCTCAAAATGCTACAGCGACCTTTTGCGCGTCTAACTAGACGCGCTGCGCTGTAGTGGCGGAGACCACGGCGCGTAACGCCCCGAGAATCGTTTCGCGCGCGGTTCGGCGTAGCCGCCGATCTTCGACGTCCTGAGACCAAGAGCCGAGACTGTTTCTGCGAGCCGGACCGCGCAGGCGACCCCGTCGAGCACCGGCACACCGTGCTCGATCGAGAGAGCGTGAGCGAGATCCGCCATCCCCGCGCAACCAAGCACGATTGCTTCGGCCTTGTCCTCGGCGACGGCACGCGCAATTTCGGCGGAAATCTTGTGGCGCGCGTCGGAGCCCGGTAGCTCGAGATCGAGCACCGCCACATCCGAGGCGCGGACCTTGGCGCAGCGGGACGAGAGACCGTATTTCAGCAGATTGTGTTCGATCGCCGGCACCGAACGTGCAAGCGTGGTCACGACGCTGAACTTGCCGGCAATGAGGGTGGCGAGGTGGAAGGCCGCTTCGCCGATCCCGATGACGGGTGCTTCGGTGGCGCAGCGTGCCGCGTCGAGCCCCGTGTCATCGAAACAGGCGATCACATAGGCATCCATCGTACCTGCCTTCGCCATTTCCGCGATGATGCCTGGCACCGAGAAGACCTCGTCGAAGTAGCCCTCGATGCTCGGCGGGCCGTCCTTGGGATTGACAGCAACGACCTCCGTTGCCGGCGACGCCGCAGCTTGTGCCGCCTTGCCGATCTTGTCGGTCATCGACGTGGTCGTATTGGGGTTTATCACGAGTATGCGCATGATTGAGCTGCCTAGAATTCGCCGCCGAGATAAAGATGCTTGACCCGTTCGTCGGTTAGCAATTCAGGGGAATTGCCGCTGAGCGCGACCTTTCCGGTCGTCAATGCATAGGCGCGCTGCGAGATCCTCAGCGCCATGCGCGAGTTCTGCTCGACCAGCAGCACACTGACCTTTTCGTCGCGATTGATCGCCACGATTGACCGGGCAATGTCCTGCACCAGCTTCGGAGCGACACCGAGCGACGGCTCGTCGAGCAGGAGCAGACGCGGCCGGGCCATTAGCGCTCGGCCGATGACCAGCATCTGCTGCTCGCCGCCGCTCATCGTCCCGGCCTGCTGCGAATATCGCTCCTTGAGACGCGGGAAACGCGTCAGCACCATATCGATGCTCTGCTGAATCTCGGCCTTGTCGCTGCGGGTGAAGGCGCCCATCAGCAGATTGTCGCGCACGGTCATGAAAGGAAAGACGCGGCGCGCCTCGGGCACCATCGAGATGCCCATCCGGACGATCTCGTCCGGTGCGACACCGTCGATGCGCTTCCCGTGATAGCGGATCTCGCCCTTGCGGATTTTCCGCAAGCCGGTGATGGCGCGCAGGATGGACGACTTGCCTGCGCCATTGGCTCCGATCAGCGCAACGGTCTCGCCCTCTTGAACCTCAATGGTGACGCCTTTCAGCGCATAGACGTGGTCGTAGTAGAGTTCGACGTCATCGAATTTGAGCAGCGGCTCCATGGACTACATTCCGATCGATTCGTCTTCGGCACCGAGATAAGCCTCGATGACCTTGGGGTTCTGCTGGATTTCGGCCGGGGTGCCCTCGGCGATTTTCTGGCCGAAGTTGAGCACGACAATACGGTCGGAAATATTCATGACGGCCGGCATGTCGTGCTCGACGAGGAGCACCGTAACGCCGCGTTCACGCAGCTTGCGGACGATTTCGACAGCGCGGCGGGTCTCGTCGTGGTTCATGCCAGCGAAAGGTTCATCGAGGAGCATGATGGCGGGGTCGGTGGCAAGCGCGATCGCAATGCCGAGTGCACGCAGATGACCGTGCGGCAGGGTGCTGGCAATCTCGCTGCGCATCGCGTTCAGTCCGAGGAACACAAGGATTTCGTCCGCCGAGGCACCGAAGGCCTCGAGATCGCGCCGCGCCGCAGCGCTCCCGAAGTAGAAACCGGCAAGACTGGCGCGCGAACGCAGATGATGGGCGGTCACGACGTTGTCGCGGACCGTCATGTCCTTGAATATCGTCGTTTCCTGGAACGTCCGCACGACGCCCTTGCGGGCAGTGATGTGCGGCGCGAGACCGGAGATGCGCTCGCGATTGAAGCGGACTTCGCCGTGCGTCGGTCGGAGGAAGGATGAGATCAGCTTGAACAGTGTCGACTTGCCGGCGCCGTTCGGCCCGATCACCGAGAGGATCTCGCGCTCACGGACGGTGAAGGATACGTCGTTGACCGCGACGAGGCCGCCGAAACGTTTGGTAAGCCCGACAACTTCCAGGATGTCCGGCATCGCTAGAGGCTCCTTTTGCGCGGGAGTGCCAGGCTGAGGAGGCCGTTGGGGAGGACCAGCATCAGCACGATCAGCACTGCGGAGAAGATCAGGAGCTGGAATTCGCCGGTCTGGAACAGCAGATCCCAGCCGAAATAGAGCACGAACGTACCGAGCATCGGCCCGAGCACGTAGCCGAGCCCGCCGAGGAAGCAGTTCAGCATGAAGTTGACCGAGTCGGCGACGGTGAAGCTCGACGGATAGATCGATTGGGAGATCGAGGCGAACATCGCTCCGCCGACCCCGCCGAGGAAGGAGGAAAGCGCATAGGCGATGACGCGGAGATAGGCGATGTTGACGCCGATCGACGAAGCGAGTTCCTCGTTCTGCTGCAGTGACTGGCAGAGTTGTCCGATGCGGGAATGAGCGAGCCGGTAGAGGCCGAGAAAGCAGAGCGCCATCAAAAGCACCGCAACGATATAGAAGGCCAGACGGGGATTGGCCAGTGTGGCAAAATCCGGAACGAGCGTTAGGCCGAAAAAGCTAATGCCGGTCGGCAGCGGAATGCTGACGATGCCACTGGCACCATTGGTAATCGGCAGTGCAAGGGCGAGAAGGCGGGCAACCTCGGTCAATACCAGCGACACCATCGCGAAATAGACGCCGCGCAGCCGCAGGATGGGCAGGCCGATCAGCACGCTCGCGACGGCGCAGAAGAGACCCGCCAATGGCAGTGTCAGCCAGAAGGACATGCCATAATTCATCACCAGGATGGCGGAGACATAGCCGCCCATCAACGCATATGCGCCCTGGCCGATATTGATGCGGCCAATATAGAAGGTGATCCACACGCCCGCGCTGATGATGCTGAGCAGCGCCACCGATGTCAGCGTGTAGTAGAGGTCGCTTCGTCCCGTGGCGTTGATCAGCAGCGGCACTGCGACAAGCAGGACGAGCAGGAAAAGGACTGCCGAGGCGATCTTGAAGGTGGGAGCCGAAGTCTTGCGCATGCGATCAACCCCACGGTTTTCCCATCAGCCCGTGCGGACGGATGCTTAGGAAGATCATCAGCAGAGCAAAGATGACGAGGTAGGTGATGTCGCCATATTCGCGCAGCACGGTCAGGCCCACCGATTCCATCATGCCAAGGATGAAGCCGCCCGCAATCGCGCCGCCGACGACCCCGGCGCCGCCGATCATCACCATAAGGAAGGCTTTGATGGAGATCGGCCCGCCTATACCGGAATTCACTCCGGTGATGCTGACGAGCAATCCGCCGACGACGCCCGCAAGCATCGCCCCGAGCGCGAAGCCGATCATCGAGTAGCGCTCGACCTTGACGCCCATCAACTGTGCCGCAACGCGGTCCTGCGCCAGCGCCCGCATGGCGCGGCCGGGCTTGCTGTATTGCATGAAGAGCATGAAGGCGGCGATCATCAGGATGGCGATCACGCCGACGGCAATGCGGTCGTAGGGCAGGATTACCCTGTCGGAGACGAAGACGCCGCTGATGATCTTCGGGACGCCTCGCTGCTTCTCGCCGAACAGGAGCAGCATGACGGCATCAAGAAAGAATGCCGTCGCCGCGGCCAGCAGCATCGTGCTCTCCTCGCGCTTGCTGCGGCGGACCACCGGCCGGAAGAGGAACTTTTCCATGAGTGCGCCGATGATCGCCAGCGTCACGCCCGAGCAGATCAGCGCCACGACGAATGGCAGCTTGAGCTGGCCATAGATCGTGTAGGTCACGAAGCCACCCAGCACATACATCTGCCCGTGCGCGAAATTGAGCACGTTCATCAGGGCGAAGATCAGCGTCAGCCCCAACGCGATCAGCGCATACTGGGCGCCGAGATAGAGTCCGTTGGCAATTACCTGTTCCATGCGGCGAATCGGCCCCTGTCGAGCTTGGCGGTGCGAAGCGCTTTGAGTTTGCCGGGGGGCGCGAGCCGCGCCCTCGGCCTCTCGGTCTGCGAGCGTCAGTCCACTTCGCCGACGAACAGGGTCTGGAATTGGCCGTCCTTGAATTCGGTCACCACCATCGGAACGGAGAGCTGTCGTTTCTGGCCGAAGGAGGTAGCGCCGACATATTTCAGTGTGCTGTCCTTGGCGTAGGGATTGGGCGCCGAGAAGGTGTCCATGGTCTTCTTGAACTCTTCGACGTCATCGATCGCCTTGGGGTTCGCCTTCAGCGTCTCGATAATGTACTCGAGCGCGTAGACCTTGGTGTTCGACTCGTCATTGTATTCGCCGAACTTCTTGGTGTAGCGATCGATGAACTCCTCCATCACCGGCGTGCGGATTTCCGGCGTCGACGCGCCACCGACGGAAATGAAACCATTGGCAAGTTCGCCAGCGCCCTCTTGCAGGACGGTGGCGTCCTGCGCAGTTTCCGCCGAGATCAGGCCCTCGTAACCGAGTTCGCGGGCCGCGCGGATCAGGAGCGGCGCATTTGCCGGTGCGACACCCGAGAGCACGAGGAGGTCAGGCTTCAGTTGCACGATCGGTGTCAGCACGGGCGTGAAGTCGCGGGTGTCGTTCTGGTAGGTGTCTTTCTCCGCGACCACCTCGAGCCCGAGTTCCTTGGCCGCGGCAACGCCGCTGTCGCGCTGGCTGAGCGGATCGGATTCGTTGGCCGCGATAAAGGCAACCTTCTTCACGCCCTTGTTTTCTTTCAGATATTTGTAGATGGCCGGTCCCGACTGATAGTTGGCGACCATTCCGAGCACGGCATTCGAAGCCGGAGGCGTATAGAGGGCTTTCGGGAAGGCATAGGGGAAATAGATGATCCCCTTGGATTCCGCCACCGGGCGGACGGCGGCAGCGCCGTCATCTACATTCGGCCCGACCACATAGTGGATACCTTCCTGGGCCATTTTTTCCATGCCGGCGATGGCCCGCTTCGGGTCCTTCTGGTCGTCGAAGGTGACGATGTTGATGTTGTAGGTATCTTCGCCGATCCTCACGCCACCCGTTTCGTTGAGCCAGTCGGCCCGCGTCTGCATCGAGCGGACGTTCGATGTGCCCCAAGCTGCGGCGGGACCGCTGGTCACACCGACGAAACCGATTTTGAGCTCCTTGTTCTCGGCCTGCGCGGAAAACGCTCCTCCCGCCACGATAGCCAGAAATGAAACGGCGCCAAGCGCCAGCGATTTCAATGTCGAGCGTCTGTTGATCATCTCACTCCCCATTTTTTCATCCGGCGCGATGTGGCTGCGGATGTGTTAGGGAAAGCCTAAAGTACATTATTGTCAACATTGCTATGCGATTTTGTATACAAAACTCGAGATCCCACAGGAGATGACAGCCGGCAGCGGGTTACATCTTGTGTCGAATTAGGGGCGCCTCGCCCGGCCGGTTGCAGCCGTGATCGCCAAGCTCGATCAAGGTGTTAGCAGAAATCGTCTAGCTCACATCCGGTCAGCGGCTGCAGCAAGATAGATTGCCGTTGCAACCGCGCCGAGAGCGCTGCGACCGGCATGGAATTTGCCCCAGCGCATGATGAGCTCGCGCGTCTCCTCGCTCGCCTGGTCCGGGGGCGTCGTCTCCAGACGGTTGTTGATCGGCATGATCAGCATCAGCGTATAGGGCCAGTTCAGGATAATGACGGCGGCGCCGAGGCCCCAAAGGGGGTTGCCGCTCTGCCACCAGGCAGCAGCGCCGAGGAGACCGGATATGATCGCCAGAGAGGCCTGCATCTCGAAGCCGCGGCGATAGGCTGGACCCCACTCTGCCAGTGCGGCGCGGTGGTCGAGGCGAAGCCGGGCCGGCTGTTCTGCAATGTTGATGTAAATGGCGGCGCCGAAGAAGACGGATGACGTAATCAAAGCGAGCAGGCCGAACATCAGACGCTCTCCCGTTTTCAGACATGATACCCGAAGGGCTCGCAAACAAAAGCTGCATTATAGGCTGATGGCCGTCCTCCATTGCGCGCTTCCGCGAGGCGTGCGAGGTTTGTGACAAGCCGGTATCAGCGGCGGTGATTTGGGATGCGCGCGCCGCAAGGGATCGCGTAACTTCTGGACAAACCGATTCCGATTTGCACAGTAGCGCCTTGAAATGAAAGCGCTTCGCCATCGACGTTCTGCCTTGGCCTGTTGGAGGTCGATCGAGCGTCCTTGGCGGACGGTCAGGGCAAAGCGGTCACCGAACGGCTGGAGCGCAGCGCGATCCGATGCGAAGCGGACTGCCCGGCGGCTTTCCGCAGTTGGTGACTGTATAACTCCTTAATTCGGCGTCGAATTGAGGATAGATTGTGCGGGCGTTAAAGAACGTTGCGGCGGCTGCCTTTCGGCATGTACGTCGCAGGAGGGAAGATGTCGTGGCGTTGAAGGCGATCAGGGCGGGGTCGAGGAACGAAAGCGGCATCGCCGCAGCCAAGACGCTCCTCGGCGGACGGTTCGGTGATCGGTTTCAGACGGGAGAGGCCATCCGGTCCCAGCACGCCAACACGACGACCTACATCCCGGCACAGCTTCCGGACGCGGTCGTCTTTCCCGAAAGTGCATCCGAAGTTCGCGAGATCGTCGAGATCGCATCGGCGCATTGCGTGCCGCTCATTGCCTTCGGCGCCGGCTCTTCACTCGAGGGCCATGTGAATGCGCCGCATGGCGGCATATCGGTCGACATGATGCGGATGAACCGCATCCTTGCCGTCAATGCCGAGGACCTCGACTGCACGGTCGAGCCGGGCGTGACGCGCGAGGAATTGAACGCCTATCTGCGCGATACAGGCCTCTTCTTCCCGATCGACCCGGGCGCGAATGCCTCGATCGGTGGCATGACCTCGACGCGGGCGTCCGGCACCAATGCGGTGCGCTACGGCACCATGAGAGAGAACGTGCTTGCGGTCACCGCGGTCGTCGCCGGGGGACGAGAGGTCAGAACCGCACACCGGGCCCGCAAGTCCTCGGCCGGCTATGATCTGACGCGGCTTTTCGTCGGGGCGGAAGGGACCCTCGGCATCCTCACCTCGATCACGCTGCGCCTGCAGGGCATCCCGGAGGTGATATCGGGCGGCGTCTGCCCGTTCCCGACGATTGCCGACGCCTGCAACGCTGTCATCCTGACAATTCAGTCGGGCATTCCCGTAGCCCGCATCGAACTCCTCGACGCCGTGCAGATGCGGGCCTGCAACGCCTATTCCGGTCTGGACTATGGGGAAATGCCGACGCTCTTCGTCGAATTTCACGGCAGCACCGAGAGCGTCGAGCTGCAATCGCGCCAGTTCGCCGAAATAGCGTCGGAATTTGGTTCTACAGGATTTGTCTGGACCACCAACCCGGAAGAGCGGGCGCGCCTGTGGCGAGCGCGGCACAATGCCTACTGGGCGCAGAAGAGCCTGAAGCCCGGCGCCGCCATCCTGGCAACCGATGTCTGCGTACCGATTTCGCGGCTTGCCGATTGCGTCGCCGCGACACATGAGGATATCGCCGCACATGGGCTGATCGCCCCGATCGTCGGCCATGCGGGCGACGGCAATTTCCACGTCGGTGTGCTGTTCGACGACAAGGACCCAGCCGACGTGGCGCGGGTCGAGGCTTTCGTCGAACGGCTGAATAGCCGTGCACTGTCGATGGATGGTACTTGTACGGGAGAGCATGGCATCGGTCAGGGCAAGATGCCGTTCCTGGAAGCGGAGCTCGGCGGAACGATCGATCTGATGCGGCAGATCAAGCGTTCGCTCGATCCGGACGACATCTTCAACCCGGGCAAGATCTTCACGTGATCCCGGCGGATCGGATGAAACTCGCAAAGTGGGGCGCGAACGGAACAGATGGGAATGTGACACGGTGCTGGCGCGAATTTTCGTAATCACTGGCGGCCTGTTGGTTGTCGCGCTTTTTGCGGCGCTGATCGCACCGTTGTTCGTAAACTGGACCGATTTCCGCACCGATTTCGAGCGCGAGGCGAGCCGTATCATGGGCAAGCCGGTCGTCGTGCACGGCAGCGTCGATGCGCGGCTCATCCCCTTCCCGACGGTGACCCTCAACGACGTGCGCGTCGGCGCTGAAGGCGGCGGGGAGCCGCTGATCCAGGTCGCCCAGTTCTCGATGAGCGCCGAGCTCGCACCCTTCTTAAGCGGCGAGGCGCTGATCTTCGACATGCGCCTCGACCGGCCGCGGGCAAAACTGCGGCTGCAGCCGGACGGGACGCTCGATTGGGCGCGCGGCCCGCGCGCGGCGATCCCGGCGAACACCGTCGTGCTGGAAAACGTCGAGATCGTGGACGGCGAGATCGAATTCGTCGACGAGCAGACCGGGCGTACGCGCCGAGTGAGCGATCTTTCCGCCGACGTGTCGGCCCGTTCGCTGGCCGGTCCCTGGAAAGTCGAGGGCCGTGCCGCGCTCGATGGCGAAGCGGGCAGCTTCTCCTTCGTGAGCAATGCGGTGGACGAGGAAGGAGCGCTCAGCCTTCGCGCCCGGCTGACGCCGGACGCGCGCCCCTTCGGCGTCGAGCTCGACGGCGAGCTCAAAGTCGTCGATTTCAGGCCGGTCTATGCGGGCCGCTTCACGCTGACGGAGAATCGGCCGGCCGAGGAGGGAAGAACCGGCCGGGCGCTGCGCATCAATGGCGAGTTCCAGCTCACCAATGAGAGCATCCGCGTGCCGGAATATCATTTCGAGGTCGGTCCGCCGGACGATCCTTATGTCGTCACCGGCGAGGCAACGCTCGATACCGGCAAGGATCAGAAGTTCCTGTTGATCGCCGACGGGCAGCAGATCGACGTCAGTCGGATCGGCAATTCCGGCCGGGGCGGCAAGACCGGTCGCGACCCGGCAGTTTCCCTGCGACAGCGGGTCGAAACGATGATGGCGATTGCCGCCAACATCCCCATCCCGCAGGTGCCGGGCCGTGCGAGCCTGAAGCTTCCGGCGATCGTCATCGGCGATACCACCGTGCGCGACATACGTCTCGACGTCAGACCTGACGGCGCCGGCTGGATCGTCGACAACGCGGTGGCGCTGTTGCCCGGCCGCACGCAGCTGGAGGCCAAGGGACGGCTGAACCTCATGGGGCAGCGCGCCTTTCGCGGCGACATCGTCGTCGCCTCCAATCAACCGTCGGGGCTCGCCAATTGGCTCGCCGGATCGGTCGATCCCGCCATTCGCAAGCTTAAGACGGCGGGTTTTGCCGCGACCGTCAACCTCACCGACACGCTGCAGCAATTCGAGAAGCTCGAAGTGGCGGCCGGCCCAGCGACCCTCAAGGGAAGGCTGGAGCGCCAGTCCTTTGCCGAGCAGCAGCCGACGCTGTCGCTGCAGCTCAAGGGAAACCGCATCGACCTCGAGGCGCTGCAGGCGCTGGCCGGCCTCGTTGCCGGAGATGCTTCGACCGCAACCCTGCTCAATCACGCCATCGCTGCCGAACTGTCCGCCGAGACGTTTTCCGCTTTCGGCGAGGAGGCGCGCGACGTGCAGGCCGTCCTAACGCTCAAGAATGGCCAGTTGCAGGCCGAGCGGGTGGCAATCGGCAACCTTTCCGGCGCCCAACTCGCCTTTTCCGGCCGCGTGAGCGGCGGTTTCGAGAAGCCGGTGATTTCGGCGAAGATGAAGCTTGCCGCCGAAGAGCTGACGCCGTTTTTGGAACTTGTCGGGCGGCACACGATCACCCACCCGGCCCTGGCGCGGCTGATCAGGGCCGGACCCTATTATTCCGCCGCTGCCCTCGACATGACCTTGACGGCGGGCAGCAAGGAGGGCAACGCGCCCTTCACCTTTGGGGTGATCGGCACCGCCAATGGCGGCAAGATTGCCGCCAGCTATCAGGCGCCGGACGTTGCCCAGGCCCTTGCCGGAAAAGGCATATTGCTGGAGGCGACGCTCGAGAACCCGCAGACCCCGGTTCTTCTCGGCCAGGCCGGGCTCGATCCGCTGCCGTTCGATGCGGACGCCAACGGCATTCTCGCGGTCAAGCTGCAGAGCACGGAGGGTTCTGAGGCGAACGGCTCGCTGACCTTCACGACCGAGAAGACGCAGATCGCCGCCAAGGGGACGGTCGACCTTTCGAGGGATCACTATCTCGAGGGTCAGGGCAAGCTGACGCTGCAGACGGAGGATTTCGAGCCCTATCTGCTGCTGCAGGGCATTGCCTTGCCGCAGATGGGCAGCGGGCTGCCCGTGAAGCTGACCGCCGACATCGCAGTCGATCCTGAGAAGGTCGCGCTTTCAGCCATCGAAGGCAGCGCCGACCGGAACGGGTTTGCCGGTAGTCTGACGCTCGACCGCAAGGCGCCCGGCACGGCGCGCGGCGAACTGGCGCTCGATACGATCGACCTTGCCTGGCTCGGCGAAGGGATTCTTGGACAGGTCCACGACCCATCGGCCGGTGGATTGTCGGTGGCGCCCCTCGCGCAGCCCGCCTGGACGGGGCTCGACGTCGCTCTCGACCTCACGGCAAAGCGCTTTTGGCCGGGTGTCTATGGGGAGATTACCAGCTTCCGCGGCAAGCTTGAATGGAAGGGCGATGAACTTGCCTTGAGCGAGGCGGCGGGCGACTGGTTGGGAGGTAAGCTCGTGGGACGGCTGCAAGTCGGCAACGCAAACGGCTCGGGTTTCCTGCGCTCGCGGTTCGACCTGACGGGCGGCGATCTCGCTGCGGCGGGATGGGCGCGGCAGAACGGTCCCGTCGCGACCGGCCGGTTCGACCTTTCCGTCGCGATGGAAGCGTCCGGTGCGACGCCGAAGGCGATGGCAAGTTCGGTCAGCGGCTCGGGCTCGGCGACGTTCAATGGCGTTACGCTCAACGGCATCAACACGGCGGCGCTGCCGCAACTGATGGCGGCGGCCGATGCGATGAAGACCGAGATTTCGCCGGACGCCGTGCGCAAAGCCGCTGAAGAGCTGCTCTTCAATGGCCAATCGGTCGTCGGTACCGTCAAGGCGCCCTTCAGCATCGCCGGCGGAACCGTCAGGGCACAGAACGTCACGGCCGCGGACGGCAATGCTGCCTTCTCCGGCGAAGTCTCCTTCGATCTCCCGGCCGAACGGATAAGCGGTGCGGTCGATCTCACCTTCCGGCCGGGTGAAGAGGCGCTTGCCGGCGCTGAGCCGCGCGTGCGCTTCGGCTATGCGGGGCTGCTTGCGGCCCCCGGCGTCAGCGTCGACGTTACCGACCTCGCCAATTTCCTGTCGCTTCGCGCTTACGAAAAGGAGCGTCGGCGGGTGGAAACGCTGCAGGCGAACGTTCTTGAAAAACAGCGCCTGCGCCGAGAGGTGGCGCTTTACAGGGCGCGGGCCGCCGAGCGCGAAGTCCAGCGGCGGCGGGCGATCATCGAGGAGCGCCGGCGCCAGGCGGCCGCGGCCGAAGCGGCGCGGATGAAGGCCGAGGCGATGGCGCGGGCAGCCGAAGCTCGTCGGGCGGCCGAAGAGGAGCGCCAGCGCTTGCGCCAACTTCCGCGGCCGCCAGCGCAGCCTCAAGGCGCTCCGGTCCAAGACGTTCAGCGGAATGCGCCGCCGCCCGCCGGCGAGAACGCCGGCGCGCCGGCGGGGCAGGGGCTGAACTTCGACATGCTGCCCGACATCACCGTGCGGTAGATCAAGAAGTCAGGAAAATGAGGTTGAGCGGCTCAAAGAGATTCCGCGGCCTTTGCCTGGGCTTTTATCCAGGCAAGCACGTATAGCCGCAGCGCCGAGGAGAGGTTTACTTCCGGATCGCGCCCGTCGTCGATCTCCGCGATCAAACGCGCGAGCGGCATGTCGCGGCTCTTGGCGATCGACTTCAGCTCCTGCCAGAAGGGATCCTCAAGCGTGAAACTGGTGCGGTGTCCGTGCAGCGTCGCCGAATGCTTGGCGATCATCCCTGGCCTCACAAGTCGATTCAACGGGTTGGCAATCCGATTCCGGAATCGTTTCCAAGTCCTTGTGGGGGAATCGTTTTTTTAGAGGGCGGCTCAGGCCTCGTCCCCATCGGCAACGGGCCGATCTGGCGATGCCGAGCCTTCCAGTCGGCCCTGATCGAGCGTCTTGGTCGCCTTTTCGTTCAGGGCCGTCGTGAGGGATTTTTCCGTTTTCGTTCGGCCGAAAGAGATCCGATTCTGTTCGGCCTGCTTCTCCCGCCCGGCGCGGGCCTGTCGCTTGCGGAACTGACGCAGGTTGACGACTTCGCCGCTCATGCCACGCTCCGGCGGTCAGTTCTTCTTGCGGAAAGAATCGAGCGAGACGACCGAACCGCCGCCGCCCTTCGGGCCGTCGCCCGCCGGGCTCTTCTGCTCAGCGTCATCGGCCTCGTTGACCGGGTAAGCGGTAATCTCCGCCGATTCCGACTCGTCCTCCTCGCCGGCCGCGACATCGAACTCGAGTTCGAAATTCACCGACGGATCGTAGAAACCGCGAACAGCATTGAAGGGAATGACCAGCTTTTCCGGCGTATCGGAGAAGGAGAGGCCGATTTCAAAGCCGGTCTCGGAAACTTTCAGGTCCCAGAATTGATGTTGGACGACGATCGTCATCTGTTCCGGGTACTTCGCCTTGAGATGTTGCGAGATGCGTACGCCGGGAGCCCCCGTCAGGAAAGTGATGAAGAAATGGTGGTCACCGGGGAGATGGCCGGTAGCGGCGACTTCGGCCAGCACCTTGCGGATGACGCCGCGAAGCGCGTCCTGCGCCAGAATGTCGTAGCGGATGTGGTCCTGGCCCATATGATCCCCGTCTTTCTTCAAATTCACTTTACCGCATGATGGCTCGGATCGAAATCGCGTTTCATACAGCAATTCAATGCCCTATTCGGGGCGGTCGGCGTCAGGCCGTTCGTGACTGGCCATGTTTCGTCTCATTGCCCGTCCAAATCGGACGAGTCAATTAACAAGGCATCTATAGCCGATTTCAGCACGGGGGAGAAGGTGAAGGCTTCTGTTGCCAGGTGCCTTCGGACCCCGCCTTACGGTGCTACCCGGAAGGACTTGATTTGAAGTGCCGCACCGCCGTTAGGCAGCGAGACGTGCTTCAGCATAGTTGTCGTTTGCAACTATAAGTTTAGCCCGATAACGGTGGTACAATGCCGAGCAAAAAGTCGATCTTTACGCCCTTGTCGATCCTATTTCGCCCCCATCAAAAGCCGGTCCAGCGACCGGTTTTTGGTGGAGGCGCCGGGTACCGCCCCCGGGTCCAATGGGTTTATTGCATCGCCCGTTTATTGCCATAGCCGCCCGAAGACGGCTCCTGTCATATAGGTCTTTCAAGCAGCCAAGAAAAGGGGTGAGGAAAGGAAATCAGTCGGATAAGTCTCGGGCCTGCGCCTGCCTCCAAACGCTTGATATGCTCGAAGAGCGTGCAAAACTTTCCTTGCTGCACGCAGTTCGCGAAGAGTGCGCATTCAGCCAACAAACGTCAGGTGGCGGGAAGCATGAACGACTATCCCGCAGACGTACAGAAATACGACAGCAGTGCCGATGAGGCCGTCGTGAACAAAATCTTGCGTCGCCTCGGGATCGCACTTCGAAATCGTGATTCGGCGCTCGTCTCGGCCTCCGATCCCGACGAACTGGAGCGGGTCAAAGAGAGGTGGTGCGAGAAGAAGCTCGGCGTCGGCAGGTCGGAGGCAGATGCGGCGATCGCCGCGGCTGCAAAGGCCATGGCCGAGGACCGTTCCAAGTCCCGCGTCACCTTCTACTACCTCGTCGCGAAGGAACTCGGCAAACTGCAGACGCTCTGATCGGAGAGGCAGGGGATGGCGGATCCGTCACCATCCCCTTACCTCGGCCGACGCTGTCGGCTCTCCCCCATCCATCTCCATCCTTCGCCAGGCATCGTCGGCTGCCGCTCTCGTCGAGACGTAGAAACCGGCTCGGCCTGTAATCGCCCCCTTCTGGGAACATTCGCTGCCGGGCCCGGTTAAGACATCAAGCCGGCAGTGCCTGCTGGCGCGGCAAGATCGGCAGGAAGGGAAGGGCACTCCGATGACAACCTCCAAACAACCGAAAACACAGCGACCGAGCGACAAGGACCTCAGGCGGGATCCCGGCATCGGTCAGTCCAAGGGCATTCGCGGACCGTCGGACCGCGAAAGTCTCAAGCGAGACAACACGATCGAAGGCGATGTGGCGAATGACCCGACGCCGCAAGGCGGCGCCAATCCGGGCCATCGCGGCCGAACGAACAAATGAGCAATCAGGAGGTCCGATCATGGTCGGCAGGAAGACGCACGAACAGCAGCAACGGATAATTCAGGGCCGCGAGAACACATCGAATGCCGGCAAGGACTTCGATGCCGAAGCGGAACTTAAGCGCTCGGATGCTCTGCGCAAGGCCGAGCGGAAGGGGCAGAAGCTTGATACGGCGCATGCGGATGCGCGCGAGGAGAACGATCGCAGCATTCTGAGAGGCGAGAACCAGGAAAGCAGGCACCACAAGGACACCGGGCGGTAGGCCGCTTCATTTCGGCGATTCCAGAGCCTTGTGAAAGCTGAGCGGCAAAAGGAGATGGTCATGGCCAACGCCAGTCGTAAGAACATCGGAAAACCCGACAAGGGAAAGGGCTCGGGCAGCGGTGCCCGGACCACTATGAAAGAAGGAATGGTGGGCGAGAGCGACGTATTGTCCAACCGCGACAAGGCACAGCACTCGCAGGCCAGGGGTCTTGACCAGAACGCGACCAAGACAGAGCAATACCAGGACCATTCCGGAAACCGGCGCCCTGCGAAATGACGCCTGTGGCGGCCCTCATATTCTCCGGCGCCAGGGCGGCACGAAGCGCCTGTCTTCATAGGATCGCAGATATCCGGTGTGGACGGGCGAGGCGAGAAACCTTGCCTTGAAGTAGGCTAAAGCCTCGCAACGGCGGCCGTGCCGCCTCGGCACCACGCGAATACGCCGCCGGAAATTGCCGGGCTTGCCGATCGTGCGGTCGAGTCGTTCGAGCGTAGCGGGGTCAATCGCATAGAGTTCGCCGCTGACACGCAAGCCGCTGCCGGGCTCATGGAACATCATCGGCGCGAACCACGGTCCAGCGACAAGCATCGGATAGTTCGCTGCGGTGCGATAGGGCCCGAGATAGGCGGCATGCGCCAGGCCGCGCCGATGCAGCGGAAAGCCTTTCTTCAAGGTGCCGAAAATGAAAACGAACTGAGGTCTTTCCATCAAGCGATGGCTCCGATGCGGTGCCCCCTCCAACGTTCAAGATCACCGGCTGTTCCGGGCTCCGCGCGTTCCGCATGCGATAGAAGCGCCAAATCGCGGGAAAACGTCGCCGCGCCAGTGATTCCCCCATGGCTTACACCTTGGCTTCGTCCTATTTTCAAGGCACGAACGAATCGGCGGTGCGAAGGACCATGCGGCAGTATCTAGAGCTTCTCGACCACGTGATGAGCAACGGAACCGACCGGGGCGACCGGACAGGCACCGGCACGCGTTCCGTCTTCGGCTATCAGATGCGCTTCGATCTCGCCGAAGGCTTTCCGGTGCTGACCACCAAGAAGCTGCATCTGCGTTCGATCATCCACGAGCTCCTGTGGTTCCTGAAGGGCGAGACGAATATCGCCTACCTCAAGGAAAACGGCGTCAGCATCTGGGACGAATGGGCCGATGAAAGCGGCGAACTCGGGCCTGTCTATGGCTACCAGTGGCGGTCCTGGCCGGCGCCCGCCGGCGGCCACATCGACCAGATCGCCGGGCTGATCGAGGGCCTGAAGACCAATCCGAATTCGCGCCGGCACATCGTCTCGGCCTGGAACCCGGCGCTCGTCGACGAAATGGCGCTGCCGCCGTGCCATTGCCTCTTCCAGTTCTACGTCTCGGACGGCAAGCTCTCGTGCCAGCTCTATCAGCGCTCCGCGGACATCTTCCTGGGCGTGCCATTCAACATCGCGTCCTATGCGCTGCTGACGATGATGGTGGCGCAGGTCACCGGGCTGAAGCCGGGCGACTTCGTGCACACCCTCGGCGACGCGCATATCTACCATAACCACTTCGAGCAGGCGCGGCTGCAACTGACGCGGACGCCGAAGGCGCTGCCGAGGATGAAGATCAATCCGGCGGTCAAGGACATTTTCTCCTTCAAGTTCGAGGACTTTACGCTCGTCGGCTACGAAGCCGATTCACATATAAAGGCGCCCGTCGCGGTCTGAACGCGAATGTACTGGAGTGTCGGGCGGCCAGTCACCCGGTGACGCTCAAAAATGCCGGCGAGGACGGGAGGTTCTGATGCTGACATTGATCCATGCACCCTTGTCGCGCTCGTCGCGGATCATCTGGCTGCTCGAGGAGCTCGGCGCCGAATACGAGATTCGCTACGTCAATATTCGCCGCTCGGATGGCTCCGGCGGCCCGGACGAGAACAATCCGCATCCGCACAAGCAGGTGCCGGCGCTGCTGCACGACGGAACGCTCGTCTGGGAGTCGGCCGCCGTCGTGCAGTATCTGACCGATCTCTATCCCGACTCAAGCCTCGGTCGGCCGCCCGGCCACCCGGAACGCGGCGCCTATCTTTCCTGGCTCGTCTATTATGCCGGGGTGATCGAGCCGACGGCGCTTGCCCATATCTCCGGCGTGACAGTCAGCAACCCGATGCTGGCGCGCCTCTATGCCGACATGTGCGCGCATGTCATCGATGTCTTGACGCGCCAGCCCTATCTCATAGGCGACAGGATGAGCGCGGCCGACCTGCTGCTTGCAAGCGCGCTCCAATGGATGCGCAAGATCCTGCCGGAAAGCGACGTGATCGACCGTTACATCCACGCCGTGACCGACCGGCCGGCGCTGCTGCGCGCCCGCGAAATCGACAGCAAACCGAGTGGCTTCCATGACTGATGCAGGACCGGAGCCGAAAATCGTCATCGTCGTCGCGGTTGCGACCAACGGTGTGATCGGGCGCGAGGGCGACCTGCCGTGGCGGCTTTCGACGGACCTCAAGCGGTTCAAGGCGCTGACGATCGGCAAGCCGGTTATCATGGGGCGAAAGACCTGGGCGTCGCTCGGCCGCCCGCTGCCAAGCCGGCCGAACATCGTCATCAGCCGCGACCTGAACTTTACGGCCCCGGGAGCCGAGGTCGCCTCTTCGCTCCAGGAGGCGCTCGACAAGGCGCGAGCGCATGCGGCGGAGCTCGGTGCCGACGAGATCTGCATCATCGGCGGCGGGGAGATCTACCGGCAGTCGATCGACCTTGCCGACGTGCTGCACGTGACCGAAGTGCAGGCCGAGGTGGAGGGCGATACGCGCTTTCCGCCGATCGACCCCCAAATTTTCGAGAAGGTCTTCGAGGAGGATCTGCCGCGCGGTGAGAAGGACAGCCATGCGATGCATTTTGTCACGTGGCGTCGCCGCGAAACGCTGCCAAAATAGTCGAAGCCGACCGGTGGCGAATACTCGCTTCGTTCCTTTCCGATCGCGTCGAGAGGCCGTCAACTATTTTTAGCACTTTACGGTGAACTCGCCCGTATCGCGTTGAAAGCAATGCACATGATACCTATAACGGGATCACGTCGTGACCGGCCGCATGTCTGCGGGGCGTCCAGCGAGAGAATTTTCTTTGAAGAGAGGTTTTGATGCCCTGGAGCAATCAGAATGGCGGCGGCGGCCCTTGGGGCGGCGGCGGCAATCAAGGGCCATGGGGTCAGGGAAACAGACCGCGCGGAGGCCGGGGCGGCCCGCCGGATCTGGAAGAGATCATCCGTCGCGGCCAGGATCAGCTGAAGAACGTCGTTCCGGGCGGCTTCAACGGTGGCATCTTCGTCATCGTCGGCCTGCTGATCGTCGGCTTCCTGCTGCTGAATTCGATCTACACCGTCCAGCCGGATGAACGCGGCGTCGAGATGCGCTTCGGAAAGCCGAAGGAAGAAATCTCCATGCCCGGCCTGCATTACCATTTCTGGCCGCTCGAAACCGTCGAGATCGTCAAGGTGACGGAGCAGCAGCTGAATATCGGCAGCCGTGTTGGCGCCCAGTCGAGCGCCGGGCTGATGCTGTCCGGCGATCAGAATATCGTCAACGTGCAATTCTCGGTGCTGTTCTCGGTCACCGATCCGAAGTCCTATCTCTTCAACGTCGAAAACCCGGCCGACACGTTGCAGCAGGTGGCCGAGAGCGCCATGCGCGAGGTCGTCGGCCGGCGCCCGGCCCAGGACATCTTCCGCGACAACCGTCAGGCGATCGCCGCCGACGTCAAGAACACCATCCAGGCCACCATGGACACCTATGGCGCCGGCATTTCGGTGAACACGGTCGCGATTGAGGATGCGGCGCCGCCGCGCGAAGTGGCCGACGCCTTCGACGAGGTACAGCGCGCCGAGCAGGATGAGGACCGTTTCGTCGAGGAAGCCAACCAATATGCCAACCAGGTGCTCGGCAAGGCGCGCGGCCAGGGAGCCCAGATCCGGGAAGAGGCGGCCGCCTACAAGGACCGCGTCGTCAAGGAGGCCCAGGGTGAGGCGCAGCGCTTCATTTCGGTCTATGACGCCTATTCCAAGGCGCCGGAGGTCACCCGCAGACGGCTTTACCTCGAAACCATGCAGGATGTTCTCGGCAAGTCGAAAAAGGTCATTCTCGACGAGAAGAACGGCCAGGGCGTGCTGCCCTATCTGCCGCTCAACGAAATCGGCAGGCCCGCGCAGTCGGGAGGTACCCAATGATAAACAATCGCAGTTCCATCATCCTCATCGTCCTCGCGGCGCTGCTGGTCGTCGTCTACTCGTCGGTGTTCGTCGTCAATGAGCGCCAGCAGGCGATCGTCGTTCGCTTCGGTGAAATCCGCGACGTGAAGACCGAGCCCGGGCTTTATTTCAAGCTGCCTTTCGCCTTCATGGATGCCGACCGTGTACAATATGTCGAGGACCAGGCGCTCCGCTTCGACCTCGACAATATCCGCGTGCAGGTTTCCGGCGGCAAGTTCTACGAGGTGGACGCCTTCGTGGTCTACAGGATCGCCGATCCCCGCCGCTTCCGTGAAACGGTGTCCGGCGACCGCGAATCTGCGGAAGCGCGTCTTCGCACGCGTCTCGACGCGTCGCTGCGCCGCGTCTACGGCCTGAGGGGCTTCGAGGCGGCGCTTTCGGACGAGCGCGCGTCGATGATGCGCGAGGTTCGCGCCGATCTGCGGGGAGACGCGGAATCGCTCGGACTCAACATCGAGGACGTCCGCATCCGCCGGACGGACCTGACGCAGGAAGTCTCGCAGCAGACCTTCGACCGCATGAAGGCGGAGCGCCTGGCCGAGGCCGAACTGATCCGCGCCCGCGGCAACGAAGAGGGCCAGCGCCGTCGCGCCATTGCCGATCGCCAGGTGGTCGAGATCGTCGCCGAAGCCCAGCGCGATTCGGAAATCCTTCGAGGCGAGGGCGAAGCCGAGCGGACGGGCATCTTCGCAGACGCTTTCCAACGCGACCCCGGTTTCTTCGAATTCTATCGCTCGATGGCGGCCTATACCCAGTCGATCGGAAATCCGGACACAACCGTCGTACTGTCGCCGCACTCCGAATTCTTCCGTTATTTCAACAGCGCGGACGGGGCGGCGGCGCCGCTTTCGCCGACCGTACCGGCAGCGCCTGCGACCGGAGATTGAGCGGACGATGTCCGATCTTTTGACCGGGTTTGCATTTTTCCTGATCATCGAGGGGCTGGTGTACGCACTGGCCCCTTTGGTTCTTGTGGAATTGGCGAAGCGTTTGCCGTATGTCCCGGAGCATCAGCTGCGCCTCGCCGGGCTCACATCGGTGGCGGTTGGCGTCGGACTTGTTTGGTTGCTTCGAGGGTAGTGCGAAATGCCACATACACTGCTGATCCGGTTGGTCGATGCCGAATATGCGATTACCCGCCTGACTATCGGGTCCGCTATTCCGGAGTGGCTGCCCGGGCCAGGGTTTTGGACCGTTTCGAGTTCGCGCGAGGAGATGACGCTCGTCTGCCGTGCCGCCCGTGTCCCTTCGAGCGTCCAGAGCTCGCTTGGCTGGCGCTGCCTCCGCATCGAACAGCATTTCAGCTTCGATGTGCCGGGGGTCCTGTCTTCCGTGCTCCGCCCGCTTTCGGCGGCCGGTGTCGGCGTCTTCGCCAATTCGACCTTCAGCACCGACTATGTCTTCGTTGCCGGTTCCGATCTCGAAAAGGCGGTACAGGCGCTGAAGGAGCACGGCCACGAAATCACCAGCTGATCCGCCGAAGATCAGGAAATCGTGTCTGGACGCTCCGGAAAACCGCCGTATCTTCAACAGAAGATCGTTTGCTGCGCGAAGCAGCCGCGGCAACGCCTTGCGGCAGTGGTATAATTCGCCGAAACGAATGGGAAGGGATCACGTGGTGATCGCGGACGAGCGGAGTCCGTGGACCGTGTGGCGCAACGGAATACAGGAGCACAGCGACTTGTCGAAACGACCCAAGATCTTCCGCGGCCTGGTGTTGGCGGCTGCGACGGCACTGTTCTTTTCCAATACGGCTCTTGCCGAAACGGCGCTGCCGCGGCCGGCGGCCGGGCCGCCCTCGGTCGCCGATCTCGCCGAAAGCCTGCTCGATGCCGTGGTCAACATCTCCATCTCGCAGAACGTCAAGGCCGACGATGACAATGCGCCGATGCCGCAGGTGCCGGAGGGTTCGCCGCATCAGGAATTCTTCGACGAATTCTTCAAAGGGCAGGGCGGCGAGGGCGGGCGCCCGCGCACGGTCAACTCGCTTGGCTCCGGCTTCATCATCGATCCGTCCGGCTATATCGTCACCAACAATCACGTCATCCAAGATGCCGACGATATCGAGATCAATCTCTCCGACGGCACCCGGCTGAAGGCGAAGCTGGTCGGCAACGATACCAAGACCGATCTGGCGGTGCTGAAAGTCGAGCCGAAGAAGCCGCTAAAGGCGGTGTCCTTCGGCGATTCACGAAAGATCAGGATCGGCGATTGGGTCATGGTCGTCGGCAACCCCTTCGGCCTCGGCGTGTCCGTCTCCGTCGGCGTGGTTTCGGCGCGCGGCCGCAATATCAATGCCGGACCCTATGATAGCTTCATCCAGACCGATGCCGCCATCAACCGCGGCAATTCCGGCGGGCCGCTGTTCAACATGCAGGGCGAGGTGATCGGCATCAACACCGCGATCCTGTCGCAGACCGGCATGTCGGTCGGCATCGGCTTTGCGGTGCCGACCGAGCTTGCGATGAACGTCGTCAACCAGCTCAAGGAGTTCGGCGAGACGCGGCGCGGCTGGCTCGGCGTACGCATTCAGCCGGTCACCGACGATATCGCCGAGAGCCTGAAGATGGACGCGCCGCAAGGAGCGCTGGTTTCCGGCATCATCGAGGGAGGTCCGATTACCAAGGGCGAGATCAAGGCGGGCGACATCATCATCCGCTTCGACGGAACGGCGATCGGCGAAATGCGCGATCTCATGCGTGCCGTCGGCGAAAGCCCGGTCGGCAAGGCCGTCGAGGTCGTCATCATCCGGGACGGCAAGGAGCAGACGGTGCGCGTGACGCTTGGTCGACTCGAGGATGGCGAACACCTGGCGGCCGCCGGAGCTGGCGGGGAACTGAAAAAAGAGAGCGCCAAGCCGAGCAAGCCGCCGGCCGCCACGTTGCCGGCGACGGACGTCGTCCTTGGCATGAAGCTCGCGGTGCTCGACGCCGATCGCCGCAAGAGCTTTGGCATCGCCGAGAATGTCAGCGGCGTCGTCGTGACCGAGGTCCAGCCGAACTCGCCCGCCGCCGAGCGCCGCGTCGAGGCGGGAGACGTCATTGTCGAGGTCGGTCAGGAGGCAATGGACTCGCCGGAAGACGTCACCTCCCGCGTCGGCGAACTGAAGGCCGACGGCCGCCGCAACGCATTGCTGATGATCGCCAGCAAGACCGGCGAGCTGCGTTTCGTGACGGTGCGGATGGAGTAGCGAGGCCCAGTCTTCGAGCTTGCCGGAGAGGGCGCGGGAAATCAGTTCGGTGTCTTTGCGCCCAGCCTCCATTCGTCCGCTGTGATCGTGTAAAGCACGTGGCGCTTCAGATGCTGATGCGTCTCGGGCACGCCCGGATGATCGAAGTCGCGAGATGGGTCCGGCCGCATGCCGATGCGCCTCATCACGGCGATCGACCGCGCGTTCGTCGCCACCGCGAAGGAGGCGATTTCGCCGAGATTCCTTTCACCGAAACCGAGGTCTACAAGCGCCAGCGCTGCCTCGGTGACGTAGCCTTTGCGCCAATAGGAAACGGCAAGGCGCCAGCCGATTTCGACTGTGCCGTCGGGCAGATGCGGCTCAAGATGGGTGCGGGCCAGCCCGCAGAAGCCGATCGGCACGTCGCCGTCGCGCAGCGCAAGCGCGAAGAAGCCGAAGCCCGTCTCGGCGATGGTGCCGGCATTGCGGTCGAACAGCGCATCGGCCGCCGCCCGGTCACGTCGAAACGGAAAAAATTCCATCACCTTCGGATCGCTGTTGATCTCGGCGAAGAGATCGCGATCGCCCTCGCGCCAGTTGCGGATGATGAGGCGCTCGGTCTTGCCGATGATCACGTCACAAAATCCGTCTTGCGATAGCCCTGGAGATAGAGGAGGGCGGAGAGATCGCCATGATCGATCCGGATCTTCGCCTGTTCGGCAACGACCGCCTTGGCGTGCAGCGCCACGCCGCTGCCGGCAAGCTGCAGCATGCCGAGATCGTTGGCGCCGTCGCCGACGGCGATCGCGTCCGCCGTCGAGATGCCGAGCCGTTCCGTGATGTCGATCAGCGCGTCGACCTTGGCCTGCTTGCCGAGGATCGGCCGGGCGACCTCGCCGGTCAGTGCTCCGTTCTCTTCCAGAAGCTCGTTGGCACGGTTTTCATCGAAGCCGAGCTTTTCGGCGATCGGACCGGTAAAAACGGTGAAGCCGCCGGAAACGAGCGCCGTATAGTGGCCCTTTGCCTTCATGGTGGCGATCAGCTCGCGTCCGCCGGGCGTCAGTGTGATGCGCTTGGCGATCACTTCGGCAATGACCGTGGCGGGCAAGCCTTTCAGGAGCGCCACGCGTTCGATCAGCGCCGGTTCGAAGGCGATCTCGCCGTTCATGGCGCGGGCAGTTATCGCGGCAACCTTTTCCTTCAGCCCGACTTCCGCGGCGAGTTCGTCGATGCATTCCTGGCCAATCATGGTTGAATCCATGTCGGCGATGAGAAATTTCTTTCGGCGCGTCTCGGCATCCTGCACGGCGACGTCGACGGCGGCTCCATCCATCGTGTCCCGCAGCCGCGCTTCGGCTTCAATTGGATCCGTGCCGTCCTTTAGCGCAAGGTCGCAGGCAACGCCATCGGCCAGCCAGTAAAGCCCTGATGCCTCAACGGCTGCGGCCGCCGCCTCAGCCAGCGCGGGGGTGAGAACGGGATTTGACGGATTGGCGATAAGCGTGGCAACGAGAGCCATGATGAAAAACCTTGAACGAGATCTGGACGCGATCCTGATAACCGGGCCGACCGCCAGCGGCAAGTCCGCGCTTGCGGTGGCGCTGGCGAAGCGGCACGGCGGCGTGGTGGTCAATGCCGACAGCATGCAGGTCTACGATACCTTGAAGGTGCTGACCGCGCGTCCCGACGAGCCCGAGATGGGCGGCATCGCGCATTTTCTCTACGGCCATGTGCCGGCCGGGCGTCTCTACTCCACCGGCGCCTGGCTGCGGGACGCCGAGGTCTTGGTCGAGAGACTGCGCGGCGAGGGCAGGTTGCCCGTTTTCGTCGGCGGCACGGGCCTCTATTTCAAGGCGCTGACCGGTGGGCTGGCGGACATGCCCGACATTCCGCCGGCGATCCGGCAGCGGCTGCGACAGCGGCTGACGGTCGAAGGGGCTGCCGCACTCCACGCCGAGCTCGAGCGCAGCGACAGGCAGGCGGCGGCACAATTGCGGCCTGAAGACGGCCAACGGATCGTCCGCGCACTCGAGGTCGTCGAGGCGACCGGCAAGCCGATGGGTCACTATCAGCAGATGCGCGGCCCGGTGATTGTCGATCCGGACCGAGCCCGGAAAATCGTCGTACTGCCCGAACGGTCGCTTCTTCACAGCCGGATCGATCGGCGCTTCGAGGCGATGCTCGCTAGCGGCGCGGTCGAGGAGGTGCAGGCGCTCCTGGCGCTGAAGCTTTCGCCGGACATGCCGGTGATGAAAGCAATCGGCGTGCAGCAGATCGCCGCGATGCTGAGGGGCGAGATGAGGGAGGCGGAGGTGATCTCCACGGGCGCGGCGGCGACCCGGCAATATGCCAAGCGCCAGATGACCTGGTTCCGCAACCAGCTCGATGACAGCTGGCAGCGGATCGCGCAGCCAGACGAAGTTCTCTAGGCGCGTTTCGCTCAGCCGATGCCGTGTTCCCGGAGCACGGCCTCTTCGTCGCCGCTCACCCAGCCGAAGATCTTCGGCTCTCCATTGCGCAGCTGGACAAGATAGTGGACCTCGAAATCGATGACTACATCGGGCCGCCCATCGGCCTCATAGACGGACCGCCAGTCGACGCGGACGAGCGAATGCAGCGGGTCGATCGGCGTTGTCTTGAGGTCGCGGATCTTCAGCTCCTTCGTGCCGATTTCCCTGTAGCGGGCGTAACCCTTTTCCATCGACGCTTTGAGGCTCTGGTCGTTCTTCCCCGCCATGACGCCCGCCGGTGAGGCGGCGATGAAATCGGATGCGAAGGCGAAGGTCGTCTCGGCTACGTCCATTTCCCTGGCGAGCACGCGGTTTGCCATGCTCTCGTAGCGATTGAAAAAGCTACGAAGGAGTTCATCCATTGCGTTCTCCTGTCGCGGCGCCGTGCCCGGTTGGTTTGCCGAGGGATCGATCGGCGTCTGCTGGTGCTGAACCAGCCGCCACGCCTTCCCGGTTCGTGCATAGGTCGAGGTGCAATAGGCCGCATAGGGGGCATCGGAGTCGCGTCGGGCGTCGACCCTGTAGGCCAATACGAGGACGCTGTCATTCGGCCGAGCGCTCCTCCGCTCCGTCATCTCCACGTCCAGCCAGCGCGGTGCGCCATCGAGAGCCCGGATGATTTCCACCCCGCCGAGGATGCCCACCGGAGCAAAGGCCATCAGGCATTCGTCGTCGAGCAGTTGCTGGTACGCGCCGGCACCTTCGAGCCACAGTCCGCGTTCCCGTTGCCAGGCCTCTCGCTCGTCCATTGCAGCCTCCCGTCCTGTTGCTGCGCGTTCTATGGCAACAACGTCGGAGGTCGCGATCCGATCCCTGCTATTTGCGGATGATGCTTCCGAGAGGGCGCTTCAGCAGGCTCTCGCGCAGCGATCCCGAGGTTGCGGAGGCCGAGAAGCCGCGCTCCGGCACTGCCGGCGTGTTCAGCATTCGCGCGGCGTCTTTTTCCGCCTGCCCGGAGAGGATCTGGTCGCGGATCTGGTTGAAGCGTTCAAGCTGCGGATTGGTCGGCTCGGACCCGCGCGGCAACATTTCGGGCCGATAGGATTCAAGCGCGGACGTGGAGAAATCGTCGCGCAGATCCATCGGCTCGACTTCGTCGGGCGCATCGCCGGTACGATCCTCATAGGGAACCGCCAGGTTGCTTTGGGCGGCAAGATAGCTTTGCTGAAAGCTCGAAATGTCCGGTCCGTTCATGGCGCGCATGCGGCTGACGATCGAACGAAGGTCAACGACCGGCGGCTGATCCTCGTCGACCTTGTCGATGATGCCGTGGGCGCGGGGAAGCCTCGCCTCTTCGACCCGGCCGAAGCGCATGCGCATCGGCACTGCCACGGCCTCGCCGAATGCGATCGCCTCACCGTTGCCGATCGAGGAAATGAAGCTGGTGGTCGACATCGACGAATTGGAAATCGCCGAGCGGATGATTTCCTGGTCGCGGTCGTTGGCGAGCCGCATGGCAAAGACCGTCGAGCATTGCGACAGGATCGTCGGATCGAGCTCGCCCGGGCGCTGCGTGATGATGCCGAGCGACACGCCGTATTTGCGGCCCTCCTTGGCAATCCGGGCGATCGCCTGGCGCGTCGGCAGGAAGCCGAGCGTCGGATCGGCGGGCACGTAGCGGTGCGCCTCTTCGCAGACCACCAGCATATGGATGCCGCCATTGCTCCAGAGGCCGATTTCGAACGCCATGCGGCAGAGCACCGAGGCGACCGAATTGACGACCTCGGACGGAATGCCGGCGAGTTCGAAGGTGGCGATCGGCTTGCCTTCGCCCGGTATACGGAAGATCTTGGCGATCGTGTCCTGGATCGTGTCGGTGATCGTGTTCGACGAGAACATGAAGTGATAGCGCGGATCGTTGATCGCCGAGACGATCTTCACCTTCAGCGAGCGCAGATGCGGCTTGTCGTTGCGGCCCTCGAGCCGGCCGATGCGCTCGTCGATCATCGCCAGCAGATCGGCGATGCGGTAGGGGACCGGCGTGTCCGCGGTGATCGAGCTTTTTTCGGTCTGACGGCGCATTAGGCCGGACTCGCCGCCCTTGAAGGCCTTCTTGGCATCCGGGATCACATCGCGCAGGATATCGAGCTCTTCGGGCACGGGCGGCCGACCGCGAAAGAGGACTTCCGCGAATTCCTCGAGGCGGAAGAGCCAGAACGGCAGGTCGAGCGTATCGGTCTCGATGACCACCGCACTCTCCGGAAAGGCGGCCGCGAACTCGTTGTGAGGATCGAGAATCAGGACGCGTAGCTTCGGATCGGCGGCAATCGCCTTGTTGAGCAGCAGTGTGACGGCCGTAGACTTGCCGACGCCGGTCGTGCCGACGATGGCGAAATGCTTGGCCAGCATCGAGGGCACATGGATGGTGGCATCGAGGCTTTCGTCCTGCGTCAGCTTGCCGATGACGCAACTGTCCGCCTGCCGGGAATCATAGATCCGCGCAAGATCGGCTGCACGGATCCGGTGCGCGATGGCGCCGAGATAGGGATAGCGGCTGATGCCGGCTGAGAACTCTTCCTGTCCGTCGGGGCGCTTGAAGACTTCGCCCATCAATTCGACCTCGATGCGGAAGGTGTTGTTGGTCTCCTCGCTCCATTCTTCGGCCGCGGTCTGCATGGAGCAGACCAGAGCGACGATCCGGTTTGTGCCGACTGAGATCGAAATCAGCCGACCGACCGACCAGAGTTCGGTGAGGGAGGTCTCGCCCCCCTCGGCCACGGCTGCGATGGTTGCGCGCGAGCCGTTGCACGCGACGACCCGCCCGAGGAAACGGTTCCCCGGCTTCATGCCGTCGCGGCGGTCCTGTTCTCCGGCGCTGATCGGAGCTTGAGTTTCACTGTTGAGCAAGACACACCTCGGCTAATAGCGTTCCAGAATAACGAAACGATTTTAATAAGTGGTTGCGCACTATGGGGCGCCCTTCAGGTTCAAACGGCTCACAATGAACTTCGCTCGCATCCCTAAGCATTGAGGGATGTAGCCACGAATGGCTCGTGTTATCCACGGAATGGACCGCGCAGCCATTCATTTCTCCGCGTCGACGAGGGGGAAGCCATGCCGAGCTTGAGCAATGGGAGCGAGTTGACCGTCTGGGAGGACCTCGACAATCAAAGCCCTGATGCGGTCCTCTTCACGATAACGGCATCGAATGGGGATGTTCTCGGCCCCGTCGGCGCACGCGCAGATTACCCTTTCGGTTCGATTGAAGTGGCTTCGATCGACGTGTTCGACGGGTTCTTCACGATCACGACTTTCACCCATGACGGCAGGACCGAGGTCGCAACGACGATAGAGACCCTCGTCTTCGACAACGAGGGCAATTACATTCGCAGCTTGTCTGATCAGGCCGCTTATCTTTCGGCCCAGATCGTGTCAGTGACCGCGGAGAGTCCCGACGACATCACGGTGACCTGGATCGGCGCAAATCAATACTTTGGCGGCGAAAACACGCAATACGGCCAACACCAGATCATCCTGCGGGATGGCGCGCTGCACCTGGACAGCTTCGTCAACCATGTCCCCGTAGCGACCGATATGAACTTCACGATTCTCCCTGGCCAGTCCCTCGACGACGTGGCCTTTAGTGCGGCGGACGCCGATTTCGATCTGCTGGCCTTCATCGTCGTGGAGGGGCCGGCCCATGGCACGCTGGAACAGGAGACGCGCTACGAAAGCGGCTACTATCCATTCCCCCAGGGTGAATACGGGGGCAGCCTTCACTTTCATCAGGATTTCCTCAGTGGAAACCTGTTCGACTACACTCCCGAGGCGGGTTTTCTCGGGACCGACAGGTTCACCATCTACGTCACCGATGGTCAGGGAAACAGCAATCTGGCGACCATCACCATAACGGTCACTCCGCCCACGCAATCGATCATACTGACAGATGCCGCCGAGAAGATCAGCTATCAGGCATATGATCACCCTGTGCTGGTCGTCGCCGCGGGCGGCAACGACCGGATCGCGGGTAGCCGGTTCGACGATACACTCGAGGGCATGGCGGGCAATGACCGGCTGAATGGCGGCGCGGGCAACGACATCCTCAGCGGCGGCGTCGGTCGCGACAAGCTGATCGGGGGGGAGGGAGCCGATACCTTCCTGTTCGACGTTGCCCCGGACACGGCAAGCTGCGACCGCGTCCTCGACTTCTGCGCGGCCGATGACCTGTTCAGGCTGGACGCTGCTGTATTTGCGGCGCTCTCGGTAGGCACGCTGGACAGTGAGACCTTGGCTTTTGGCAAGGCTGCGTCCGACGAGGACGACCGGATCGTATATGACCAAGCTCGTGGGGAGCTATTTTACGATGCGGATGGCACCGGGGGCGCAGATGCCGTTCGGTTCGCCATCGTGAGCCGTGGCACTTCGCTCGCCGCAGAGGATTTCCTTGTGTTCTAAGGGTCCGGTCCGGGAAGGACGTCCGTTAAATCGGCGTTGACGGGTCACGGTTTTCTGTTTATCAAATCGACCCATGAAAAATTTCGCGGTTATTCTTGTGGTGGGACGGCGCATGGGCAGGATGGTGTAACCATCCGGCGGTAGCCACCCATGCGCTGAACGAGGCTCCTGATGGGGCCTTTTTTTATGTCCTCAAACAAGCTAATCACCCCAAGCCTTACAAAAGGGACGGAAGCAGGCCAATGAGCGGAACTGAAAACCAGATGACAGGGGCGGAGATCGTTCTCCAGGCCCTGAAGGACAATGGTGTCGAACACATCTTCGGCTACCCGGGCGGCGCCGTGCTTCCGATCTACGACGAAATTTTCCAGCAGGAAGAGATCCAGCACATTCTCGTCCGCCATGAGCAGGGCGCCGGCCACATGGCCGAGGGCTATGCCCGCTCCACCGGCAAGGTCGGCGTCATGCTGGTCACCTCCGGTCCCGGCGCCACCAATGCGGTCACGCCGCTCCAGGACGCGCTGATGGATTCGATCCCGCTCGTCTGCATCTCCGGCCAGGTTCCGACCCCGTTGATCGGCTCGGATGCCTTCCAGGAATGCGACACGGTCGGCATCACGAGGCCTTGCACCAAGCACAACTGGCTGGTCAAGGACGTCAACGATCTTGCCCGCATCATCCATGAGGCGTTCCGCATCGCTCAGTCCGGTCGTCCGGGTCCGGTCGTCGTCGACATCCCGAAGGACATCCAGTTCGCGACCGGCACCTACACGCCGCCTTCCGCCGTGCCGACGCAGAAGAGCTACCAGCCGAAGACCCAAGGGGACCTCAAGAAGATCGAGGAAGCGGTCGCGCTGATGAAGTCGGCGCGCCAACCGGTCATCTATTCCGGCGGCGGCGTCATCAACTCCGGGTTGGAGGCGGCGCATTTCCTGCGCGAGCTCGTCGACCTCACCGGCTTTCCGATCACCTCGACGCTGATGGGCCTCGGCGCCTATCCGGCCTCCGGCAAGAACTGGCTCGGCATGCTCGGCATGCACGGCACCTACGAGGCCAACATGGCGATGCATGACTGCGACGTCATGATCTGCATCGGCGCCCGATTCGACGACCGCATCACCGGCCGCCTCAACGCCTTTTCGCCGAACTCCAAGAAGATCCATATCGATATCGATCCGTCCTCGATCAACAAGAACGTCCGGGTCGACGTTCCGATCGTCGGCGATGTCGGCAACGTCCTCGAAGACATGGTCCGGCTGTGGCACGCGGCGGCAAAGACGGTCGACAAGGCACGGCTGAACGATTGGTGGGGGTCGATCGCCAAGTGGCGGGCGCGCAATTCGCTTGCCTATACGCCGAGCGACGATGTCATCATGCCGCAATATGCGATCCAGCGGCTCTATGAGCTCACCAAGGACCGCGACACCTATATCACCACCGAGGTCGGCCAGCACCAGATGTGGGCGGCGCAGTTCTTCGGCTTCGAGCAGCCGAACCGCTGGATGACGTCGGGCGGCCTCGGCACCATGGGCTACGGCTTCCCGGCCGCTGTCGGCGTCCAGGTGGCGCATCCGCAAAGCCTCGTCATCGACATCGCCGGCGATGCATCCATCCAGATGTGCATCCAGGAAATGTCCTGCGCGGTCCAGTACGGGCTGCCGGTCAAGATCTTCATCCTCAACAACCAGTACATGGGCATGGTCCGCCAATGGCAGCAACTGCTGCACGGCAACCGGCTGTCGCATTCCTATACGGAAGCGATGCCCGACTTCGTCAAGCTGGCCGAAGCCTATGGCGGCGTCGGCATCCGTTGCGAGAAGCCCGGCGAACTGGACGACGCGATCCGCCGCATGATCGACACGCCGGCGCCGGTGATCTTCGACTGCCGCGTCGCCAACCTCGCCAACTGCTTCCCGATGATCCCGTCCGGCAAGGCGCATAACGAAATGCTGCTTCCCGACGAGGCGACGGACGAGGCGGTTGCCAATGCCATCGATGCCAAGGGCCGCCAGCTCGTCTGAGGATAAGGATTAGGAACAAGAGAATGAGCGCACATCTTCAACCGACGGGCTCCGCCTATTTCATCGCCAAGGAGACGGAGCTTGCGGAGACGCACACGCTCTCCGTCCTCGTCGACAACGAGCCGGGCGTGCTGGCCCGCGTCATCGGCCTCTTTTCCGGCCGCGGCTACAACATCGAAAGCCTGACGGTCTCCGAGACCGAGCACGAGGCGCATCTGTCGCGCATCACCATCGTCACGCGCGGCACGCCGCACGTGCTGGAGCAGATCAAGAACCAGCTCGAGCGGCTCGTGCCGGTGCACCGCGTCGTCGACCTCACCGTGCGCGCCGCAGGGCTTGGCCACGACCGGCCGGTCGAGCGCGAGCTGGCGCTCGTCAAGGTGCACGGTTCGGGCGAGCACCGGGTGGAGGCGCTGAGACTTGCCGATGCCTTCCGCGCTTCGGTCATCGACGCCAATATCGATCACTTCGTCTTCGAGATCACCGGCAAGCCTTCGAAGATCGAGCAATTCATCGCAATCATGAAGCCGCTCGGTCTGATCGAGGTCTGCCGCACGGGCATTGCCGCAATGAACCGCGGCCCGCAGGGGATGTGAGGGATTGCGCACCTTTCGTGCGCGCCCCGCCCCAACCCCTCCCCACAGGTGGGAGGGGCTTGGCGCCCGCGGCGCGCTCCTGCAATTTCAGTCGCTTTGTGCTCGATGCAAAGGCCAGGAATTAATTACCGCAGAGGGCTCGGCAGGTTAAGCCCCTCCCACCTGTGGGGAGGGGCATTCTTCCTTTTGGGCAGGGCTATCTTCCTGTGTTCTCAAATCACCTCCAGCCGCATCTTCCGTCTTGGCGGCGGGAAGATGCGATCGAGTTCGGCGAGGTTTTCCGCCGTCAGGTGAATATCCATGGCGTCGCGGTTTTCGCGGGCGCGCTCGGCAGAGCCGGTCTTCGGTATGGAGATCACGCCGGCGCGGGTCTTTAGGAAGGCGAGAGCGACCTGAGCGGGGGTCGCCTGGTGCGCCTTGGCGATATGAACGAGGTCCGCATCGTGGAGCAGGCGCCCTTCGTCGAGCGGCGAATAGGCCATGATCGGCACGCTGCGGTCGCGGCACCAGGGCAGGAGGTCGTATTCGATGCCGCGGCGGCCAAGGTTATAGAGCACCTGGTTTGCCGCGACGCTGCCGCCGCCCGGGACCGATATCAATTCCTCCATGTCGTCGACATCGAAGTTCGAAACGCCCCAGGCGACGATCTTGCCGTCCCGCTTCAACTCCTCGAAAGCGGCGAGGGTTTCGGCGAGCGGATAGCCGCCGCGCCAATGCAGCAGATAGAGATCGACGCGGTCGGTGCCGAGATGGCGGAGGCTACGCTCGCAGGCGGCAATGGTGCCCGACCGGCTGGCATTGGAGGGCAGCACCTTGCTGACGATGAAGGCTTCGTCGCGACGGCCGCGGACCGCCTCGCCCACAATCCGCTCGGAGCCGCCGTTCCCGTACATTTCGGCCGTGTCGATAAGCGTCATGCCGAGATCAAGCCCAATCTGGAGGCTGCGGATTTCGTCGGCAGCCGTGGTGCGGTTCTCGCCCATCCGCCAGGTTCCCTGACCGAGGACCGGAACCTTGCGCCCATCCGGGAACGTGGTGGTCGGGATAGGATCGTGCATGACATGCGCCCTCGCTCGCTTCTGACAATGACAAAATGGCACCCGGGCGGAAAAAGTCCATGATCTGCGGGCGACAGGAGACCTGATTGAAAATTTCGTCCAATGCCTTGCGAAGACCACATTGTCTCACGACAGGCGGCTCATCGATGTTGATCGGCGACGTTCTTTATTGCGCCAAGGCACGATGTCGCTGGGTCCTCCCGAGTTTGGTTGCCTTTCGGAGACGCGAGGCGGGCCATTTCGGTGCGGGACATTCGTTCAACAGATGTCATCTCCCTGCCTTTGACCACGGATGTACTGGCATCGGCAGGTCGAGATGATGAGGAAGGTCGGGTTTTCACCCGGCCTTTTTTGTTGCCTCCTACCGACGTATCGGGCGATTCATCGCTTCCGGTTTTGTAACCATGACAAGATTTGACTGGTCTTTGGATTTAGGTCAGCTAGGCTGACCTAAATTTCCAAAATGCGGAACGTCGCTGCCGACGACCGTCTCGAACAATGCCTTGGGAGAAATGCATGCAAGCCGATACGCTTCTGGCGTTGTTCCTGTTCGCCTTCACGACATCGATCACGCCCGGCCCGAACAATATGATGCTGTTTGCCTCGGGCGTGAATTTCGGCTTCGCCCGTACGATCCCGCATATGCTCGGGATCGGTAGCGGCTTCTTCCTGCTGTTGATTGCGGTTGGCCTGGGCCTTGGCGCGCTGCTTCACTCCGTGCCGCTTCTCTACACCGGGCTGAAGTTCGCCGGTGGCGCCTATCTCGTCTGGATTGCATGGAAGATCGGATCCTCGCGCTCGCTTGGCGAGGGCAAGTCAGGGGCTGCGCCTTTGACTTTTCTCCAGGCTGCCGCCTTTCAATGGGTCAATCCGAAAGCCTGGGTGATGGCTGTCTCGGCCATGGCCACTTATACCAGTGGCGAACGCTATCTCGCGAGCGTGCTCGTCGTCGGCCTCGTCTTCGCGCTCGTCAACGTGCCGAGCGTCTCGACCTGGGCAGGCTTCGGCTCGGCGCTGAGGCAATGGCTCTCCGAGCCGGCGCGGCTCAAATGGTTCAACATCACCATGGCCGTGCTGCTCGTCGTCAGCCTCTGGCCGATGCTAAAGTAGAGTAACTCTTGAAATATCGATTCCGATTCCCGCCCTGATGCATTAGAAATGGCCGGGTTTCCGGTGGAGGAGGCACGGAATGTCCGAGCATCATCGTGGCCAGGACGGCGATCACGGCCATCACCATCACGACAATCATTTCACCGATGTGGAAGCGCGGGTGAAGGCGCTGGAAACGGTGCTGACGGAGAAGGGACTGATCGACCCGGCGGCAATCGATGCGATCGTCGACACCTACGAGACGAAGGTCGGTCCGAGGAACGGTGCGCGCGTCGTTGCCAGGGCCTGGAGCGATGCGGAGTTTGCGGACTGGCTGAAGCGCGATGCAACGGCGGCGATCGCCAGTCTCGGCTTCACCGGCCGGCAGGGCGAACACATGCGCGCCGTCTTCAACACGCCCGATACCCACAATCTCATCGTCTGCACGCTCTGCTCCTGCTATCCCTGGGCCGTGCTCGGCCTGCCGCCCGTCTGGTACAAGGCGCCACCCTATCGCTCGCGCGCCGTCATCGATCCGCGCGGCGTGCTCGCCGAATTCGGGCTGGAGCTGCCGATCGACAAGAAGATCCGCGTCTGGGATTCGACCGCGGAGCTGCGTTATCTCGTGGTGCCGGAGCGGCCCGACGGCACCGAAGACTTCAGCGAGGAGGCGCTCGCCGATCTCGTCACGCGCGATTCGATGATCGGCACCGGGCTCGCCCTTTCACCGCAGGCCAAGCCATGAACGGGCCTCACGACCCTGGCGGCCAGCATGGCCTTGGGCCGATCGCGCCGGAAAAGGACGAGCCCTATTTCCATGCGGAATGGGAAAAGCGCGCACTCGGGATCACGCTCTCCTGCGGAGCCTTCGGCGCCTGGACGATCGACGAGAGCCGGCATGCGCGCGAAAGCCTGCCCCCCGCCACTTATCTCGCGGCAAGCTATTACGAGATCTGGACTCGTGCGCTGGAAACGCTCCTGAAGCGCCACGGCTTCGTGACCCAAGCGGAGCTCGATGCCGGCCATATGCACGAGAAGGGGCGGGAGCCGAAGCGGGTGCTCAAGGCCGATATGGTGGCGGGCGTGCTCGCCAGAGGCGGGCCTTGCGACCGGCCGGTCGATACGAAGCCGCGTTTCGGCGTCGGCGACCGTGTCCGTACGAAGAACTTCCATCCGGAAACCCACACGCGCCTGCCGCGCTACGCCCGTGCCAAAGTCGGCGTGGTGGAAGCGGTGCAGGGCAGTTTTGTCTTTCCGGACGACAACGCCCACGGCAAGGGCGAGAACCCGCAATGGGTCTACACGGTCGTCTTTGATGGCGGGGAGATCTGGGGTGAGGGCGGCGATCCGTCATTGACCGTCTCGATCGATGCCTGGGAGAGCTATCTTGAGTCCGTGTAGCACCACCTCTCCACTTGTCGCCTCTGCCGAACTGCCGAAATCGGCGGACGGCGATCCAGTCTTTGCTGAGCCCTGGCAGGCTGCCGCCTTCGCCATGACCGTCCGGCTCCATGAACAGGGCGTGTTTTCCTGGAGCGAGTGGGCCGAGGCGCTTTCGGCCGAGCTCCACAAGCCCGGCCGGAAGCCGGACGGCAGCGATTACTATGATTGCTGGGTGGCGACCCTCAGCCACCTGGTCGAGAAGCTTTCCATCACCTCTGGGCCGGAGCTGGAGGCGCTCGTCCGAAGCTGGCAGCGTGCTGCCGAAGGGACGCCGCATGGCAAGCCTATCGTCCTGGAGAACGATCCGCTGCGACGAGGATGAGCCCGCGTGCTATGAGCCCTCCGACCCCTCGAACTGGCGGTAACACGCGTCGGCGACCCGCTGCAGGAGGCTGCGCGGCACCTCGCCGGTAACCGCGTAGCCGATCTCGCCGTCAATCCAGTAGAAAGTTTCGAGATCGCCCTGGCTCGCGATGCGGAAGCTCGTCTCGCGATTGTCGCTGTTGCGGCCGAGAAGTACGGTGAGCCGCTGGCGGGAGCCGTCCTCATACATCAGCAGGGCGCCCGCCGTGCCGTTGACGGGGATCAGCCGGCCGCCTACGAGCGAAAATCCGAAAGCCGACAGATCCGGAATCTTCAACCCGTAATCGAGCCGCTTGCCGAGCCAGGTGGCGAGATGCGCCTCCTGGTCGGCGCCGACCTCGACCGGATGGCGCACCTCGCTCGCATAGACGAGAAAAGCGGATTGCGCCTGGCGCGGAAGGCTGTCGGTGCTCTCGGCCGCCGCGGGCAACCGATCCCCGGAGACGATCGCAGGGGCGTAGAACCCGGTCAGGGCACCGGCCGCGAAGATCAGGAGACCGGCGGCGATCCGTAGGAGGACGGGCGCAGGGGCCGAGGCAACGCCGTGCCCCCGGCCTCGACGGGCCGAGACCAGCGCCCGATCGCCTTCATGATCACGGGCATAGGATGCGAAATGGTGTTGGAGCGCAGCCGCCTGGGCCTGCCATTCGCGGACTTCCTGAGCGCGATCCGGGTGCCTTTCGAGCCAGGCTTCGATGCGCCTGCGCTCCGGCTCGCTCAGCTGGCCATCGACATAGGCATGCAGTTCGTCTTCGGAGACGGTGTTGAATTCGTCCGTCATTTCGGTCTCCGCAGGGCGATCACGTTGTCGTCCTTCATCGCTTCGGCGAGCTGGCGGCGCGCGCGCGACAGGCGCGACATCACCGTGCCGATCGGGATAGCCATCATCTCCGCCACATCCTGATAGCGGTAGCCTTCGATCACCACGAGCATCAGCACGGAGCGGTTGTCGACCGACAGCCGCTCCAGCGCGCGCTCGAGCCGCCGGCTTTGCAGGGGGTCGGCATTCTGGTCTTCGGCGACGAGGCCAAGAGCCTCCTCATATTCGACCTCGGGATGCAAGGCGCGATGGCGGTGACGGTTGCGGTACAGGTTCGTCATGATGGTGAAGGCCCAGGCGCGCAGGTTCACGCCTCGCCATTGCTGCCGGCGCGCCAGCACCTTTTCGACGCAGTCCTGGAGAAGGTCCTCGCCGTCCGTGTCGGATCGGGCGAGGCTACGTGAATAGCGCCTGAGCGCCGGCATGAGGGTGAGGACGTCTTCCTCGAAAGCGTCGGGTGCGGAAGCATTCGCACCTGCTTCCGAATCGTCACGGCCGTGCGACATCCCATTCGCCCTTCACACCGTCACCGGTGATATCGCCCATTTTCTTGTCCTTTACCCAGAAGTAGAGCGGCATGCCGTCCTTTGCCCATTGCTTGCTGCCGTCCTTGCGTTCGACGATCGAATAGGCGCCTTCTGCCATCGCGTCGCCTTCCACCATGAAGGGCGGCCAGTTCTTTGCGCATTGATCATAGCAGGTGGAGACGCCCTTCTGATCATCCTTGTAGGTGTAGAGCGTCATGCCGTTTGCCGCGGCAAGCACCGGACCTTTTTCGCTCTCAACCGTTTTGACGGGCGGTGCCGCGAAAGCGGAAGCGCTGGTGACGAGGCAAATGGTGATGGTCAAGGGGATCGTTCTCATTGCGGGGCTCCTTCCTAGAACCGTTCCAAGCGGGTTCATGGATGAGACACGGCGGGCCAAGAATTTATTCCCTAGGCGCTCGTGATGGTTGCAAATGACGGGAAGGTGCTTCGCGTTTGCGTTGGGGTGCCGTGACGGCGTCAGGCCCGGTCGGCGACGAAGCGGGCAAGAGCCGGGCCGATCAGCGTGATGATCAGCAGGCGGGCCGTCTGCAGCGCCATGACAAAGGGAAGGTCGACATCGCTCGAGGCGGCGATCACGGCAATGGAATCGAGGCCACCGGGACTGGTGGCGAGATAGGCTGTCAACGGATCGATGCCGACCGCCTTGGTGAGGAGCAGTGCGAGCAAACCGGAAGAGGCCATCAGCACGAGGATGGAGACGACCGTCGGCACGAAGGCCCGGCGCGCATGCGCGATGATGCTGCGGGTAAAGCCCAGCCCGATGTTCCAGCCGAGCAGCGCGAAGGAGAGCGCCAGCAGCCATTGCGGCAATTCGATCGTCAGCATGCCGGAGACATTGAGAGCCGAGCCGATCGCGAAGGGGACGAGGAAAGCGCCGGCCGGCACGCGCAGCAGCTTGCCGAGGAAGCCGCCGACGATGCCGACGGCGAGCGTCGCAAGGAAGGGCAGGGCAGCGACCGGCGCAAACCAATGGGTTGCCGTCTCGGCCTCCGTGCCGCTGACCCAGAGATGCGCGACCATCGTCGCGGCGCCGGCGACGCAGACCACCCGCAAATATTGCATGAAGGCGACGAGGCGGGCATCGGCGCCATAGGCGTCGGCCATCAGCAGCATGGTCGAGGCCGCACCGGCCGAGGACCCCCAGATCGCCGTCGTTCCAGGCAGGATGCGCATCCGCGTGATCGTCCAGCCGCACAGCGTGCTGACGCCGATCACCGACAGGATGACGGCGAGGAAGAGCGGCCAATTGCTGGAGAAGGTGGCGAACAGATCGGGCCGCATCGAGCCGGCGATCATCATCGCCAGGACGAACTGGACGCAGAAAACGAACTGGCGGGGCAGGCGGATCGTGCCGCCATTCATGCCGACAAGCGCGCCGGCCACCATGGGGCCCATGAGAAGCCCGGCCGGAATGCCCGCCATTTCGAAGAGAGCAGCAAGCAGCAGGGAAAGCACGCCCAGCAGGCACCATTGCCAGATGCGCGGCAAGCGACCAAGCCGGCTGCTTTCGGGGGTCATCGGCGTTGCGGGCTGTTCCGGCTTCAACGGCATTCTCCGGCGAGGACGGCCGCTCGTGCACACAGTATGCAGCCGCCCTGTTGTTAGCAGCATCGCGCGAGCCGTTTCAAGTGCCGTGGCAAGAAACTGCCACAGGCGATCTTGATCCAGACAGGGCTTCGGCGCGCAGCGCATGAAAGTGATTGCCGGTGCTCCCGCCGCAGAAGATTTCGCGCTGAAGCCGCTCGACGGCATTGTGACCGCCGAAGCATCCACACCGACGCCAGACAGAAATCCGGGCTTGCGCCTGGCCACCGAATCCTGACACTGCAGGTCATGCAATTCGCTCCGCAACAGGACGAGGCCCTGAAGGCCGTTTCGCGTTGGCTGAAGGAAGGCCGCTCGCCGCTCTTCCGGCTGTTCGGCTATGCCGGCACCGGCAAGACGACGCTGGCACGGCATTTCGCGGAGCACGTCGACGGCGAGGTGCTCTTTGCGGCCTTCACCGGCAAGGCCGCGCAGGTGCTGCGTTCCAAGGGCGCCAGCAATGCCAAGACCATTCATTCGCTGATCTACCGGCCTCGTGGCGAGGAGGAGGTCGCGGACGAGGAGACCGGCAAGACCTCGATCGCGCCGATGTTCGCCATCAACCGCCAGAGCCCGGTCGCCAAGGCGGCGCTGATCATCATCGACGAATGCTCGATGGTCGACGAGGCGCTCGGCAAGGACCTGATGAGCTTCGGCACGCCAATCCTGGTGCTCGGCGATCCGGGTCAGTTGCCGCCCGTGTCGGGCGGCGGCTATTTCACCAATCACGAGCCGGACTATCTGCTGACCGATATCCACCGCCAGGCGCGCGACAACCCGATCATCCAGCTCGCCATGCATGTTCGCGAGGGCAAGGAGATCATGCAGGGCGACTACGGCACGGCACAGATCATCTCCAAGAGCGAGGTCACCCAGCCGCTGGTGCTGGAAGCCGACCAGGTGCTTGTCGGCACCAACCGGACGCGGCGGCGCTACAACCAACGTCTGCGCGAGCTGAAGGGCTTTTCGAGCGAGTATCCTCAATCGGGCGACAAGCTCGTCTGCCTGAGGAACGATCCTGCCAAAGGCCTGCTCAACGGTTCTCTCTGGCAGGTGATGAGCTCGTCGAAAGAGACGGTGAAGCCGGGGATCAACCTGATGATCCGTCCCGAGGACGACGATATGGATCGCGGCGCGGCGAAGATCAAGCTCTTGAAGGCAGCCTTCGAGGACGTCGAGGGCGAGATTCCCTGGTCCACCCGCAAACGCTACGACGAGTTCGACTACGGCTATGCGCTGACCGTGCACAAGGCGCAGGGCTCGCAATGGGACAATGTCGTGCTCTTCGACGAGAGCTGGGCCTTCCGCGACACGCGCGAGCGCTGGCTCTATACGGCAATCACCCGCGCGGCGGAGCGGCTGACGATCGTCCGGTGATGGTCTGTAAATCCGTCGCTTAGGACGGGCTTGTTGTTTACGCGGCCGCCATCGCAGCCGGACTGGATTTGTCCATTCAGACCCAATAGAGCATTCTCGATCGTTGCAACTCTGCGCCGATTGACATAGACCGGTTGGGTGAGCAGCCTTGGCTACGCCAAGTGGGGAGCGTGACGCATGGTCTGCAGCACGCCTCTCAAGCCAGATATTTCAGAAATTGCAAGAACCAGCTTATTTGTCTTGAACATGCGCGTATAGTCTTCGGGGGCGCGCTGCCGAACGCGGGGTGGTGGTGCATGCTGCGCGAAAACCGGACCAATACACCACGAAAAGCAGTCAGTCGCACGGCGCGCGCCGGCGGTTCGTCGGCACACGGCAGCGAGCGCCATATCGTTACCGCCCTTTGCTACGACCTCGTAGGGTCGACCGATCTCCTGCATGTCATGGACATCGAGGATTATCAGGATCTGATGTCCGCCTTCCAGCGGTCGAGCAGGCAGTCGATCGCCGCGCATTCCGGAGTGATGCAGCACGAGGCGGGCGATGGCGGCGTGGCGCTGTTTCCGATCGATCTCGATGCCAAGGACGCGGCTTCGCTCGCCATCCGGGCGGGGCTCGACATCGTCGACGCCTGCAAGCGCGTCGGCCGAGAGTGGGGACGGGATGATCTTCGCGTCCGCGTCGGCATCGCCACGTCCGCGGCGCTCATCCGCGACATGGAGCGCGAGAGCTGGCTGCAGGAGCCCGTCACCGGAGCGGCACTCGCCATGGCCGCTCGTCTGCAAGTCATCGCCGAGCCCAACAGCGTCCTGGTCTCGGAGGAGACACGAAACCTGGCAGGGCGATCGCACGCCTTCGTTTTTCAGGGCAGTAAGCCGCTCAAGGGCTTTTCAACGCCCGAGAAAGTGTGGCGGGCGCTCGGACACAAGATGGAGGTCGATCGCTTCCATGCGTACGGGCGACTGGGCGGTCCGTTCATCAACCGCGAGAGCGAGCTTAATACGATCGCTCGTACCTGGGACGGCGTTCTTGCCGGGCGGGGCGCAAGCCTGCTCATCGAGGGCGACGCCGGCATCGGCAAGTCCCGCCTTTTGCGGGAGATCCGCAGGAGAACGCGGGATCGGCGCTCGAAGCTGTTTTTCTTCCAGTGCCTCCCCGGGGGATTGCGCTCGACGCTGCATCCCCTGCTGCACAGCTTTCCCGGGTCGACGACGAGAAACGGCCAGATGGGCGTCACGGCATCCGATGTGGCGACATTGTTCGAGCGCAACGGCATCGAGGACAAGGAGGCGATCGAGGTCTTCGCCTATCTGCTCGGAGCAGAGGGACGAAACCAGCTTCTGGCGAATGACAACCCCAAGGCGATCCGTGAAAAGGCGCACCGGGCGCTTTTGCGGACGCTGGAAGCGGTCTCGCGAAGCGGCCCTGTGGTCGTCGCCGTTGAGGACATCCATTGGATAGACCCGACTTCGCGCGATCTGCTCGGCGAAGCAGCCCGGCTCATCGGTCAATTCCCGATCTTTCTCATCTTGACGTCGCGCCGCGGTGCACCGGTCGAGTGGCTGGATACGGCAAACCCGCTGCGGCTGTCGTTGCGGCCGCTCGACAGCGACGAAACGCGGCTGGCGATCAGGGCGAAGTGGCCTGAGCATCGGCTGGCGAGGCTGCCGGAGCTCTTCGAAGTGGCGGAACGGATATCCGGCGGCGTCCCGCTTTTCATCGAGGAAATCTGCCAATGGGCATCCCAAAGTGCCGAAGCGGATGAGGCGAGCCTGTCGGAGACCATGAAGCCGGTCCATCTATCCGCATTCGAATCCATACTCGACGCACGGCTGCAGCATCTGGGGCCGGCCCGGGAAGTGGCGCGTGCGGCGGCCGCCGCCGGCACGCAGGTGACCCTGCCCCTGCTGCGCGTGCTTCTGCCCGATTTCAGCAAGAAGGCGATCGCAAGTGCGGCCGATATGCTGTGCGAGACCGGCTTCCTGACGCGTGTACGCGCGCCAGGAAGCATTGCATACGGCTTTCGCCACGTGCTGATCCAGGAGACGATCTACAACGCGCTGCTGCGCAAACAGCGGCAGGTGCTGCACCGGCGGCTCTTCGGCGCCGTCAACCAGAACCGCGGCATGGCCGCCTGGATCGACACCGGCGCACTGGCCGAACATGCCGAACGGGCCGGGCTCATCGAGAATGCGGTCGAACTGCTCATCGCGGCCGGGAAGGAGAGCTCGAGCCGCTCGGCAATGATCGAGGCGCGCCAGTATCTGGAACATGCGCTGGCGCTCTGCAGCGAATTGGGTGAGGAGAGCGCCGTCGAGACTTTGCAGCTGGCGGCGTTGACGGCACTGGGGCCGATACTGATCGGCATGGTCGGGATGAGTTCACAACCGGCCCGCCAACTATACGAGGATGGGGTGGCGATTGCCCGCCGCCAGCCGATGTCGGAGCAGTCCCAGTGGTTTCCGATCTATTGGGGATGGTGGCTTACCGGGCCGGATTTTCGGGTCATGCATGACCGCGCTCTCGAGGTGCAGTCCATGCTCGCGGAGGTCGAGGATCCAGAGATCAGGTTGCAGGTCAACCATTGCATTTGGGCAATCGATTTCAACCTTGGCCACCACCGGCAAACGCAAGACGCGATCCGGGCGGGGTTGGCGCTCTATGACGAGAGGAGGGCGAAGAGCAACCGGACTCTCTATGGGGGCCACGATGCCAAGGTTTGCGGCCTCGGCCAAATGGCATTGTCACTGTGGCTGACCGGAAGGACGAGCGAATCGAATGCGGCGCTTTCGAGAATGATCACTTTCGTCGACCGCATCGCGCATGTACCGAGCAAGGCCCATTCGCTCGACACGGAAGCGGTGTCCGCATTCTACCGCGACGATTTCGAGCACCTAACGGATGTAGCGGATCGCATGGCGGACTTTGCGACGAAGCACGAAATGCAATCGCTCTCCGCGCTTTCTCTTCTCTTTAGGGGGTGGGGCGCGGCGCACCTCGAAGACCTGGAATCCGGCCACCAGACCTTTCAGAGCGGTCTGACTCTCCTGAAAGAGCTCGGCACCGTTATCGACCTGCCAATCTACCTCTATATGCATGCCACGATGCTTGGCCTTGCGGGAAAGTACGATGCGGCGATCGAAGTTGCGGATGAGGCGATCGAAAGGGCGCAAGAAACCTACCACGCCTATTGGCTCGCCGAGCTTTTCCGGTGCCGTGCGGTTCTTCGGATACGGGCCGCAGCAAACTCGGACCATGCCCTTGCTGACTTGCGCTGCGCCGTCGAGATTGCCGAGCGTCAAGGGGCAAAGGCTCTGCTGCACCGCGCCAAACGTTCAATCCGGGAGCTCGGCGTTGCCGATAAGCTTTGACCCCAAGGACGACGCGGCGGAGGGCCAGACGTTCAGCATCCAGGAACTCCCCGCATTTCACCAAGCAATCGTTTCGGGCCTTGGACGGCCTTGGACTCAGGCGACAAAACCAGAAGAGGCGGAACGGCGGCTGAGGAGGATTCGCCCCCTCTGCCACCGCGCGCGCATAACGCGGCTTGCGGATTTGACCGGTCTCGACCGCATCGGCCTTCCGGTGGTGCAGGCCATTCGCCCCGCGGCGCTGTCGGAGGTCACGTCCTTGGGGCGGGGCATGTTCATAGCAGAGGCGGCCGTGGGAGCGATCATGGAAGCGCTCGAACGCTACTACGCCGAAGCCATCCCGCCTGAGTGGACGTTTCCCGCCACGGCCGAGGAGCTAGAAGTCCCGGACGGGCTGTTCGAGGCCCTGCTGCTGCCGAGTTACCGGGAGAAATGGCAAAGACACGTCATCCCCTGGATCATGGGCGTCGACATTGTCACCGGTCGCCCACAGCCCGTCCCGTTGGAGCTGGTGCATACTTGCTACACGGAGCCGCCACCTCCGGGCGATGGTCTGTTCGTTCGCACGACTACTGGTCTCGCCTGCCATATGGATGCTTGCAGTGCTTTTCTGCACGGGCTGTTCGAGTGCATCGAGCGCGATGCAATTGCCCGTGCCTTTGTCACGCATGGATTCTTCGATAGGATGCGTATTCCTCCTACCGGGCTTGGCTCGCGCGTGGACCATATCCGCTCAGCCGCCGCAGCCTTGGGGATCTCCTGTGCCCTTTGGCATGCGCCATCGCCGACCGGCGTGCCGGTGGTTTGGTGCCAGACGATCGAGACAGGTCCCGGAGAACCGATCCTCGCCCTGCCGACCGAAGGCTATGGCGCCGGTCCAAGCTTGGAGGCAGCCGCCGCAAACGCCATGTTGGAAGCACTCTCGGCCCGGGCAGGGGCGATCTCGGGTGCTCGCGACGACCAGACGAGAGTGCACTACAGAAGAAGTGTGGACGCCGCGGTTGCAAAGGCACGCGTGCTCATTCTCGATGAGCAATTCGGGAGGCCGGTGCGAGTCCCCGCATCGCCTGCTATCGCTGATCCCGCGACGCTCGTGTCCGTTGTAGGATCTTCCGGCCTAGGCCCGATCATCGCCGTGCCGCTTGGCTACGACAGGGACACGAATGTTCATTGCGTCAGGACGGTCCTTGCCGGGGCTCACGCCTTGTTTGTCCTCAGGTGATTGAATGGCGAGCGCGAACGACGACGGTCCAATCCTGGTGTTTCTTGGCCCGACACTTCGCCTTGCCGAAGCCCAGGCGGCTCTCGACGCAATCTATCTGAAGCCCGTCGCGCAAGGCGATATCGTGCTCGCCGCGCATGCGTTTCGGCCTCGCGCCATGCTACTTATTGACGGCCTATTCGAAGACCGCCCGGCCGTCCGGCACAAGGAAATCCTCTGGGCGATGGCGCAGGGGATCACAATGATAGGTGCCGCGAGCATGGGAGCGCTGAGGGCTGCGGAGCTTTGCGACTTCGGAATGATCGGGGTCGGCCTGATTTATCGATGGTACCGGCGCTGCCAGCTTGCTGCTGATGATGCCGTCGCTGTTCATTCGGCACCTGCCGAGCTTGGCTTCCTTCCGCTCACAGATTCTCTGGTTGACCTTCAGCGAACCTTCTCCTCCTTATCGCGTCGCGGTCTAATTTCGCCAGCCGAGCGATGCACGCTTACAACAATGGCGCGAGACATGAACTTTCGAGAGCGTACGCTCGCGGCCGCGCTGGAAAGAGCCGGCTGGTCCACCGAGCAGGCGCAGGTGCTACGGCGGGCGGTGGTGAGGCAGAAAGAACTGGACGCTCTGTCAGCGCTCCACAATGCACGAGCCCTTGCGCAAAAGGCTCGGGGCGCGGGCGGAAACATGCCGTGGATTGCAACGAACACTTTCATCCGGGACCTGGAAGCCGGCGGGATTGACTCAAATTTAGTGAACACTTATAAATTGAATCCGTAATTGCCGGTATTTACCAAATCGAGGGGGCAATTGTGCGATGCGTTTGCTTCGGGACGATTCCCTCGAAGATGCCGGTGCGCGCCTGGGGACGCGCTTCTGGATATTCCCCCAGCCTCCGTTCATCCCCGGATATGAGCAGCCGGATCGCGTCTGGCTGTCGATCATGCCGGACGAAATTGGCGAGGGTCCGAGCGACGTCGGAGTGTACGTCGCAGATCCAGTTTACGACAAGCAGCCGTACAGCTTAGCGCGTCTGCCACCGTTTGACGGTGCTCGAAGACCTCCGCCGCTACCCGGTCCGGATCGCCATTTCGACAATATCGACCCGACATCACGTGCCTTTCTGGGCGTGCACGCCTATGCTTGCGTGCATTTCGTCCGGGACGTTTGGCAGAGCTACCTTGGATGTCCGGTGCATTGGTTCTTCGAGCAGACCTACCCGAAGCTCGAGATTGTTCCGTTCGTTGAGTGGGATAATGCGCATGCCGGGTACGGCTTTCTGGAACTCGGCCGAGCGCAGGTAGATGGCATCGTGCGTCCCTATGCCTTGAACTTCGACACGATTGCCCACGAGGTCGGACACTTCATCGTCCTCTCCGAGACGGGCCTGCCGAAGGGGCCGTCAAGGGACCTCGACTTCTTCCCTTTTTCAGAAGCCTTCTCGGACGCGGTATCATTGATTTCTTTTCTCCACTTCGATTCGGCCGTCGAACGGCTATTGCGCCGGACGCGAGGCAATTTGCTCCTTTACAGCGAACTCAATCGTTTCGCCGAGACAAGCCCGGAAACGCAGATTCGCATGGCGACTAACGCTCGGCGCATGTCGGAGACGACACGCGAAGTCCATGATCGCGGACTTCCGTTCCTTGGTGCCATTTTCGACACCATCGTCGAACTCTATCACCGGCAGTTGGTCGCAAACGGTTGCGCGGACAGACGGCTACTTGACGTTGACCTTCGTGAACTGGAGCAGGACGAGTTCGATCGCTTCCGGGCAATGACCGCCGAAGCCTATGCGGCCAAGCCGCTGTTCTTCAAACAGGCGCTCGCAACCGCGCGCGACGCAGTGGGATATGCATTGGGGGGATCTCTGCGAATGCAGGACCCATCCGCGCTTCGGCTCGACAGCGCTGCGCGCGCCATAATCGCGGCGGCGGACCCTGCGGCCGCACAGCAATTGGAGGAGAATTTTACGTGGCGTGAAATCATAACACCAATTAATAGGAACAGGAGATGGCGATGAGCGAATGCTTTGTCAATCCAGTTGTTGGCGATGTGCGAACCTTAACGGATAAAATCGACTATAAATACTATAAACCTGGTGATCTAAGGCTATATGGCCGTCCTGCGGATTTTGTTAAAAGAGAAAAGGACGATGAAAAACTTAATGAGGCACTGAAAGAGCTGGAAGCTAAGTTAAGGCCAATTGGTATTGGTGACGATATATTTGAGCAAATAAAAAAGACCATAGATGATCTGATTGAAGCAATTAGAAAAAAAGCAGGTGTTGTTGGAGAAGGTATAACAGTCGCTGTATTCGACGGTGATTTTTATCACTTCCTCCCGATCGCGTTGAAAGTGCAAAAAAATTATATAAAGAGCATCGGGGTTATCTACGGCTACGCTTATGAGGGGCACTGCTACAAACTCCCGAAGCCGCAGATTATGTGTCTATCCGAAAGGCCGACAACTGTCGCAAAGGGGGATTGTGGGTTTGACCCCGCATTTGGTTATGCCGTCTGGTCCATCGATAAGCTGGAGCGAGCCATAGTCCTCGATATTCGTGCCGATGACTTGAAAACTCTGGTCCTGGACGAGAACCTGCCGGGCAACCGTTCGCCGTTGGCTTACGCGCAGGCGCAATCGCTTGCCCCGCAACGGCATCGCGATTGATAAGCTTTGCAAGAACTGGCCGAAAATCGGGGAATGCTCGCTGTGAGATTCATGCGAGCCAAGCTCCGATTTATCGGCGAGCGTGGCCGCGATCGTGGCGACGATGAGCGACTTGCCTTCCTATTCCAGGTTGCCGTCGCCGCTGCGGTCGGCTGCCTGGAAATCGGCCATGACCCTGTTCAGGAATTCGGTCTGGCTCACCCTGCCGTCGCCGTTCTTGTCGGTGGCGGCAAATTGCTGGGCGGTGAGTGCCTGCGCCACCTCGTCGGAGCGCAGGCTGCCGTCCTTGTTCTTGTCCAGGCTTGCGAAGGCTATCGTCATGAACGCCTGGTATTCGGAGCGGTCAACCGCTCCGTTTCGGTCACGGTCGAGGCGATCCATCTGACCCTGGTTCATTGCCGCCGACTGAGCCTGTGCGGGCGACACGAGCTGGCAAAGCGCGAGCGCCGTGGAAAGAGCGAGTCTTGGCAGCATGGCGACCTTCCGCTTCAGCATCTTGCGGCACGGCGGAATCGCCTGACGTCGCACAAATGCGGCAAAAACAAACAATAGAACTGGCGCCGGGAATGTAGGCGAGCGCATTCCGCTTTAATAGGCGCAGGTCAGGGCGTTGCCTGCCGCGCTGCCGAGCGTGGCACCGCCGCCGACGGCCCAGAGCTGGCCGGTGCCCGAACCGATGGTCGCGCCGACCACGCCGCCGACGATCGCGCCGCCGACGGTCCCGGCAATACAGCCGAATTCGCCGACGCCTCCCCTCTGGGATGTCGCAGCGGACTGGCACCCGGATAAGGCGAGGGCGCCAAAGACAATCAAAGTTACAGTAGGCTTGCTCATCTTCTCCTCCAAAATATTCGTCCGAATGCAATACGAATCGGCGGAGGCGCCAAACTTGGCGTCGGATGCAAATAAGCTTCTGAGTATGTCTCCCGAACTACGAGAGGCTCTTGTGTTCGATCAGAAGCAGCTCATTGACGAAACATGCAGTCTGTCGACGCAGCCGTCCGGAACTGCGCGCAAATACTACCGCCACGGACGGATGATGACAACTCTTTGTGGACTGCGGCCTTTCGGAGGGCGGGTCCTGGTGGAGCGGAATCGTGCCGACGGTGCTATTCCGACGCGATCATGCCGGCGAGCACGGCCTTCGCGACCGCCTGGAAGCGATTTTGCGCATCGAATTTGCGGATAATGCCGGACTCGAGCGCGAGAGCCGCGGTGATATCCATCTCCATCAGTTGCGCGATGCGGGCGGCGGCGTGCCCCTCCGCCATCAGGCCGAGGCATTCGCTCTCGATCGGCGACAGGTGGACGCCCCCGGATGCCGGATCAGCGGACCCGCCGGAGCCGTTTTCGAGCAGCTCGGCGATGCGTTGCATCTGCCGGCGCAGGATCGATTGCTGGGCCGCAAGCTCGCGCCGGCGCGAGCGAAGCGCCGTCTCGAAGATTTGGTTGGCCTCGGACTGGCTTCCGGCCGCGTCCAGCGCCGCCATCAGGTCCTGGATCCCGGCAACCGGCATGTCGATCTCCCGGCATGCGTTGATCACGGCCATGCGGCGGATATGGCTCTCGCCATAGACCCGCATCGGGCCCAGGCGTGCGGCGTTCAGCAGTCCCTTCTCTTCGTAGAAGTGCAAGGTGCGGTGCGTCACACCGAAAGCCTCTGCCATTTCGGCAATGGCAAGCCGATCGTTCGAGCCTCTATAGGGGATAGGCAGCTTCGGCAGAAAGCCGCCGGTGCGAGGCGCCGTGCCGGCGTCGGCATTCTTCCAAGAATCCTGTGGCATTTTCGCGCCCCCCGTTTCCGCGCCGTGACGAATGCGATCCGCCAATCGCACTGGCCACTACCGGCTGCCTCTCGGGGCACATCGTGCGCGCGGCACGACTTACTACAGACCAATGTGCTTGCCCTTCACCGGCCCGGCGCTTTGGAGGCGCGGGGGCCGCAGTGGTGGGCGGGAGCTCCTTCGCGCGCTCCTCGAACGCGCAATGCCCCAACGAGCAACCAGGCATTTATTTTCTAATGCACGAATTCACGGAGGCGCGAATCGTCGAAATGAACAGCCCCAATGTTGCGGGTAAAATCTTGGCGATGGTTGCGGGCAATTATAGTCCGATCGAGCTGCTCAGTGGCTGAAAAGCTCATTCTGTTTCTTCGAGGAGAGGATGAAGAGCGGTTCATCGCCTTTGAGCGGGGCAAGTTCCTGCTGGCATGTCCAGGCCTCCTGAAAGGCATCGCGCGTCAGGAGCTTCTTGTAGCGCGCCGTCGTCACCATGCATCGCATCAATGTACTCTGCAGCCCCTCGGTGGCGGCGTGGGCGTAGATCTCGCCATTGAGAGCGAAAAACTGCGCTGCGAGCGAGGTGGTCTTGTAGAGGATGTCCGATTCATTGGCGAGCTGTTGCGCGCCGATGAACTCCTGGCGGAGCGGCACGCGCTCGCCATTGTGCGAAAGCGTGAGCCGAAGGCCGGGCTCGGGACTGTCGTGCCAGTCGACCTTGACGGAGAAGGCGAGCGCCGAATCCATGGAACCGGCCGGATGTGAAGTGCCCGCAACCTCTGCCGCGGCAAGGGTCCTGTGACGCAGCGCGGCTGCGCGCAACAGCGCGGCGAAATGTTCTGCGGTGCCATGCTCCCCGTCGATGACGAAACTTACCGACGGAAGTCCCCGGACGGCGGCCATCGGGCCGTTTGCGAGCTTGGCTTCTGCACCGAAGTCGAGCGCGACCTTCGGTGACGGCAACGGCGTGAACAAAAGAAGCGGAAGCACCGTCAGCACAGCCCAGGGGGAGGAGAAGGGCGAGGGCTGCCATGCGGGGCGGCGCCTGGAAAGGCGATCTCGGGCATTCGTGGCCGGCTCCCCAAGGCGTTCCGCCGCAGGTTCACGCAGCCGGCGGTACTCCGGCACGTAGGTCCCCTTCGGAATGCTGATCTGCCATTCCTCGCCGGCCCCTTCGGCGTCATAGAAGCCTTTCAGCAATTTGCGCAGCTTTCCGGCGTGAACGCGCACGAGCGGATCGCTATCGGCATCGAAAGCCTGGCTGCGTCCGAAGACGTCGACCGCGATCGAATAGCCTTTCAATTGCCCGGCCTCGCCGGCGATCTCCTTCTCGACGACATAGGTGAGGAAGGCACGCAGCCGCTCGGAGCGCTGAAAGCTCTTGCTGTCGAGAATCCGGCCGAGCGCGGAGCGGATCGCCGCGTCGCAGGGCCTTTCGGCTGGCGTCATCAATTGCTCCGGAAGAAGCCGTGTCGAATGAAAAGCGGGCAACAATACCCTGATTCGGAATTTAAACCGAAAGAACGATGGTTGTCAGGTTTAGTAATACGAAATTGAGGCTTTTCTGAACGGCCGAGGCCGCGCACCTCTCGCGAAGGCGCGAGCGGCGCGGCCGGATGTCCGGATTAAATCGGTCCGCCGTATGCTACTGCATGTGTCCTTAAATCGAACTCGATTTAAGGACACAGACATGCAGCAACTCAAAGTGCTACAGCGACCTTTGCGCGTCTGATAAGACGCGCGGCGCTGCAGAGTGTGCGAGTTAACCGCGCTCAGCGCCGCGATATTCAAGCTTCGGATACCAATCGGCGCCGCGGCCTTCGGGCGTCGTGTCGAGCAGGTGCCACAACGGATCGGGGTCGGGTGCATCGCGCGGGTCCTGGCCAGGATCGGCCATTTCGCCGCTCATCTCGCCGCTCCAGAAATGCCGGATCGTACCGTCCCGGCGGGTGAAGACCGTGTAGCCGGGGACGTCCGCGTCCTCGGCGCTGACATAATCGCGGGTAAAGCTCCCCTCGCTATCGGAATAGACCTTCAGCTGGGTCCAGCCGCGCGCCTTCTTGGCCTCGAGGAGCCGCTCGATCGGTGATCGGGCGACCATCGCCAGAGCGATGCGTTGTTCGATGTCCGGCACTTTTCCCTCCCAGGCGGCCATGAGTGAGGTGCACATGGGGCAGGGCTTTTCGCGCTTCGGGCCGAACATGTAGCTGTAGATGATGAGCGTGTCCTTGTCCCCGAAGAGGTCGTCGAGCGTCACAGGACCGTTCTCACTTTCGAAAACGTAGGTCCGTGGCACTTCGCCACCCGGCGGCAGTTGCCGGCGTTGCGCGGCGACGCGTTCGATATGGCGGCGGAGTTCGATTTCCTCGGCGAGCAAAGCGTTGCGTGCCCGACGATACTCCGCACTCTCGTTCGGGAAGCGGGCGCGGTTCCTTGCGGCGAGTTCCGTTGCCGGGACGAGTGGGGCCTGCGTCGTCATGGTGCTCTCCTCCTTGAATGCTGCGGTTGATAACGTTGATATCAACATATTTACGCGGTGTCAAAACTTCGCGACGAAGCCGTGCAAAGGCCGTTTCCGGTCTTGCAGAATCTGCGGTAGAACTGCGACGATCGGTTTGGTCGCCGACACCCGCCTTCCAGCTGTCGCTTTGAAAGTTTCAATATGCCCGCAAAGCTCTCCGTGAATCTCAATGCCATCGCCATGCTGCGCAACCGGCGCGATCTTCCATGGCCCTCCGTGACCGGGCTCGGCCGGATCGCGCTTCAGGCGGGGGCGAGCGGACTGACCGTGCATCCGCGTCCCGACCAGCGGCACATCCGCTTTTCCGACCTGCAGCCGATCCGCGACCTGATCGACGACGAATTCGCGGGCGCGGAGTTCAACATGGAAGGCTATCCCAACGAGGAGTTCCTGCAACTCGTCGAGCGAAACGAACCGGAACAGGTGACGCTGGTGCCTGATGATCCGGCGCAGGCGACTTCCGACCACGGCTGGGACTTTCGCGAGAACCAGGCTCTGCTCGGCAAGGTCGTCGGGCGTCTCAAGAAGAAGGGCTTCCGCGTGTCGCTGTTTGCCGATGGGGATCCGGACGCCGAAGCGCTGAAAATCGCCAAGGAGACCGGGGCGGACCGCATCGAACTCTATACGGGCCCCTACGGCGGCTGCCACGACGATCCGGAGAAGGCCGAGCGGATCGCCGGCGAGCTCGGCCGCACGGCCGCGATCGCAATCGATCTCGGCCTCGCCGTCAATGCGGGGCACGACCTGACCGTCGCCAACCTGCCGCGGCTCGCCAAGCATATCCCGGCGCTTGCCGAGGTCTCGATCGGCCACGGCCTGACGGCCGACGCGCTGCAATACGGCATGGCCGAGACCGTGCGCCGCTTCCGCCGCGCCTGCGGGGAAGCCCTGTAAGCGGTCCACCGCATCGTAACGAGTTCGAGGCCCGCGGATTTATCCGCTTGGGTGCCGGTAACCGCGTGCTTGCCCAACAAGCGCTTCCATGCAATATCCATACATTACGACGGAGGTTTGCATGGGTGGAAACCGCGAGGGCCTTTCATGGGTGCCGGTGCTCGGCAAGGCCCGGGGGCCGCTCTACCTCGACATCGCCGACCAGATCGCTGCCGACAGCGCGGCGGGGCGGCTGGCGGCCGGGACACGCTTGCCGCCGCAGCGGGCGCTCGCGGCCGCCCTTGGCATCGATTTCACGACGGTGAGCCGCGCCTATAACGAGGCAAGGCGTCGCGGTTTGATCGAAGGCCGCGTGGGGCAAGGGACCTATATGCGGGCGCGGCCGAGAGGCACAGGCCGTTCGTCTCCGGCCGGACTCGTCGACATGAGCATGAACCTGCCGCCGCTTTTCGATGATCCGGCGCTTGCGGAACGAATGTGGCGCGATATCGCCGACGTGCAGCACGAGCAGGGTGTCGCTCTGCTGATGCGCTATCAACCCGTCGGTGGTGCCCGGGAAGACCGGGCGGCGGGGACGGCTTGGCTGAAGCCGCGGCTCGGCGAGGTGTCGCCGGAGCGGGTGCTGGTTTGCCCCGGGGCGCAAGGCGCGCTGCTTGCCGTCCTTGGCCTACTGGTGGCGAAGGGCGACATGATCTGTGCCGAGGCGCTCACCTATCCAGGTCTTCGTTCCGTGGCGGCCTATCTCGGCATCGAGGTTCTGGGCGTTGACATGGACGAAGAGGGCCTCGTACCGGAGGCCTTCGAGGCCGTGTGCCGCGAGCAGCGGCCCAAGGCTCTCTATTGCAATCCGACACTGCACAATCCAACAACCGCTACGCTGCCGTTGAAAAGGCGCGAGGCGATCGTCGCCATTGCGCGCAGACACGGCGTCGCCATCGTCGAGGACGACGCCTATGGGGCATTGCCCGCAACGCCGGTGCCGCCGCTTGCGGCGCTCGCACCCGACCTCGTCTATCATGTGGCGGGGCTTGCCAAATGTCTCTCGCCGGCCCTGCGGATCGCCTATCTGGTCGTGCCGAATCCGATCGCGGCCGGTCGCCTGGAGAGCGCCATTCGGGCGACGGCCGGAATGGCCTCGCCGCTTTCTGCCGCGATCGCCACGCGTTGGATCGAGGAGGGGACGGCGAAAGCGGTGCTGTCCGCCATACGAAGCGAGGCGGGGCGGCGCCAGAAGATGGTTTCCGTCAGCCTGCCGGGCGCCGATGTTCTCAACGACCGCGAGGGCTTTCATCTGTGGCTGAGATTGCCGCCCCATTGGAGCCGCGGCGAGTTTGCCGCCCGGCTCAGGGCGGCGGGTATCGGTATCGTTGCGAGCGATGCCTTCGCGCTTTTGGAGCCACCGGAGGCGGTGCGTCTCGGCCTTGGCGCGCCGGAGACGCAGGCTGATCTGCAGCGAAGCCTCGACGTCATTTCCGAACTTCTCGCACAATCGCCCGCGGCGCTCAATCTCGTTGTCTGAGGACGCACTGAGTTTTTCTCGTGGCGTGCCTTTCGTCGTAAGCGGGCCGAATTGTCGCAGATGCGGATGCATACAATACCAGGAGTGTATGCTATGTATGCTCATGAGGGAGGCCTGTGGCAGTGCTGTGGAACGTCGGTCTCCATTCGCGGTTTGCCCACGCGCCCGAAGAGAATCTTGGAAAGGAAGAATGATGTCTTCAACCAATGAGTGGCCGCCCCTGTCGCCGCTCCATACGGGCCTCCGTGGCCGCTGCCCGCGCTGCGGGCAGGGGCATCTGTTCCAGGGATTTTTGAAGCTCCGGCCAGAATGCGAGGTCTGCGGCCTCGACTATTCCTTCGCCGACCCTGCCGACGGCCCCGCCTTCTTCGTCATTTGCTTTGCCTGCGTGCCGAGCGTGTTTCTCGGCGTCTGGCTGGAAGTGCAATACAGTGCGCCGCTTTGGGTGCATCTGCTCGTCACCGGGCCCTTCATGCTGTTGACCTGTATTCCGCCGCTAAGGCCGCTGAAAGGCTGGCTGGTCGCCAGCCAGTTCTTCTACAAGGCCGAAGAGGGCAAGCTGGTGCGCAAGCCAATTGCAACGCCCGCTGATGCGAAGGAAGGGCAGCGGGCGGCTTAAGCGTTCACCCCGGATTCCCCTGGTCCAGATTGTGCTGCCATTCGATGGCGTCTTCCAGCCGATCGTGACCCCAAAACAGCTCGCCATCCGCCACGAAGGAGGGCGTACCGAAGATGCCGATCTCCTTCGCCTCCTGAGTGGCGGCGTCTAGCGCCTCGGCGGCCGCCCGTGTGCTCGCCTCCTCCAGCACGCGAGCAGGGTCTTGCCCCGCTTCCTTGATGCTCGCCGAGAGGTTTGGCTCGCTCCCGGCCGGCTCGCGGTCGACGAACCAGCGCCGGTAGGCGGCGATGGCATAGGCGGGGCACCAGCCTTCCTGGGCGGCGAGCACCGCCACGCGGTTTGCCGCTGCGAGGTCGGCGAGCGGATAGGGGATCGGAAATCGCAGCGGCAAACCGAACTTAGCGGCCCGCCGTTCGATGTCGCGCCACATATAGGCTGCCTTGAGCGGTTTGCCGGCGAAGGGGCCGTCATTCGCCTCGGCTTGGATTTCGGAAACGTCGAAGGGCCTCCAGCGAACCTCGACGCCGGCTTTTTCGGCGACTTCTGATAGCCGCATCACTGCGAGAAATGTGTAGGGGCTTCCTATCGAGAACCAGAAGTCGACCGGCGCCGTCATTGTCCTTACTCCCAATCCAAACCGGACCTCATGATAATGCCGCGCTGCGGCGAGGGGGTGGCGGATGCGGGCTTCGAGCAAAGACTGACGACGGGCTGGGCATGGAGGGCCCGGCTCGGGACGCCGGGCCGATCGCCATCGCGGCGATTGCTACTGAACGAGCGCAGCCTTGTTTGCTGCGAGAAAGGCCGGCAGCCCGACCGGGGTTCTGCCGGTCAAGATGGCGACGTCATCGGTCACCAGGTCGAAATGACCTTCGCGCGTATTGGTGTCGAAGGAGACGAGGATCGGCACGAAGAAGTCCGGCAGCCCGGCTCCCTTGAGCCCGCCCGCCAGAGCCTCGTCGGAAACCTGGACGACCTCGAGCGGCTTGCCGGTGGCTTCGGCGACGAGGCCGGCGATCTCTGCGGTCGTCATCGCCTCTGTTCCGGTTAGCGTATAAATGCGGCTTTCCGTCGAAGCTGCTTCCAGCGCGGCGGCAGCGGCCTTGGCGAGATCGTCGCGCGCCACATGCGAGATCCGGCCTTCACCCGCCGACGAGAACCATTGGCCCGTCTGAAGCGCATGCGGCAGCGCCAGGAACAGGTTTTCCATGTACCAGGCATTGCGCAGGATCGTATAGGGAATGCCGCTTGCCTTGATGGCGTTTTCGGTGCCGAGATGGTCGGCGGCAAAGGGAATGACCGAGGTTTCAGGGTTGGGCATGGACGTGTAGAGGATGTACTTGACGCCTGCCTTCCTGGCGGCTTCGACGGCGGCGAGATGCTGCTTCAGCCGCTTGCCCGGCTCGTCAAGCGTGTCGGTCGAGATGATGAGGATCCGGTCGGCGCCGGCAAAGGCCTTTTCGAGTGAGGCCGGGTCGTCGAAATTGGCAGCGCGGGTCTCTACGCCCTTGGCGGCGTAATCGGCGAGCTTGGCGGTATCGCGGCTGGTGGCGATGATGTCGGCGGGCTTCGTCTTGCCGGAGGCGAGAAGCGCATCGAGGACGAGTTTGCCGAGCTGACCTGCAGCGCCGGTTACGAGCAATCTCTGGGACATGATCTTCCTTTCACTTTGCTTTCCAGCTCCGCAATGCCTCGACCGGCCGATGTCGAATGCTGGTCTCTTTTTGAGAGTTGCTCTTATCCCGTAATCTGCTAAGAGCTGTAAAGGAGGCAGTTTTTTCTGCGAAGGTTACGGAAAGGGTACCGCCATGAACAAGGCGACCGGCAAGGTGAAGGGGAAGCGCGTCGCCCTAGTCGGCGGCGTGCCGCTCGACATCGACGACTGCCCGGTGCGGGATGTGATGGACAATATCGGCGGCAAATGGAATTCGCTGATGATCCTGTCGCTCGCCGACGGCCCGCTGCGCTTTTCGCAACTGCGCCGGCTGATCCCGGACATTTCCCAGCGGATGCTGACGCAGACGCTGCGCGATCTACAGCGTGACGGCTATTTGAGCCGCACCGTCTATCCGACACAGCCGCCGAGCGTGGAATACGGCCTCACCGATCTCGGCCGATCGTTTCTGACGATTTTGAGGCCGTTCGTCGACTGGTCACTCGAAAATCACGAGGCGATCCGCAACGCGCGGGCGGAGTATGACGCCGCCATCTAGGCGGCACCGAGGCTCAGGCGGCGCGGCTCACATTCCGCGAGCTCAGCGAGAACTCGACGGCGGCTGCGGCGTGGATGGCTGTGGAATCGAAGCCGGGCAAGGGCAGGTTTGCCGGATCAAGGATCAGGCAGATCTCGGTGCAGCCGAGGATGACGGCGTCGGCGCCATCCGCCTTTGCCTTCTCGATCAGCGCCACCAGCGCTTGACGCGACGTGTCCAGCACCTTGCCAGCGCAGAGTTCGTCGAAAATCACTCCGTGGGTCAGCGTACGTCCGTCTGCATCCGGCACGACCACGTCGATGCCGTGCGCCTTCATCCGCTCGGCATAGAAGCCGTGCTCCATCGTGTAGCGGGTGGCGAGCAGCAGCGGCCGGCGACTCCCGGCGGCCTTGAGACGAAGTGCGGTCTCGTCGATGATGTTGATCAGCGGGATCTCGACGGAAGCGGCAACCGCGTCGGCGATCAGGTGCATGGTGTTGGTGCAGATCAGCACGCAGTCGGCTCCGCCGGATTGAAGTGCGCGCGCGACCTCGGACAGGCGCCGGGCGGCCTCGTCCCAGCGGCCGGCCTTCTGCAGGTCGACGATTTTCTGGAAGTCGACGGAATGGAGCAGCACCTCGGCCGAATGCAACGCGCCCAGCCGCTCGCGAACCGCCTCGTTGACCATCCGGTAATAGACCGCCGAACTTTCGAAGCTCATGCCGCCGATGAGGCCGATCTTGCGCATTTCCATCAACTCGCTCCCTTTTTGCATCCAATTGCTGGAACTGAAGCCGAAAGGGCGCGTTGCCACTTTCCTATCTCGATCCAGCCGTAAGATTATGGCGCGACTCGGGTTGGATTTGTTTGCTTTGAGGGCTATCTAAAAGAGAATCATCAATAGGTTTTTGCGTCATTTCTTCAGTTCATGCAATATTCAGGCGTCGTTGTGGCATAGAGTGAGGAGTAAAGGGCGTGCTGGATGAGAGGGACCGAAAGCTGCTCACGCTTCTGCAGGAAGATGCGAGCGTTGCGATGGGCGATCTCGCCGAGCGGGTAAACCTTTCCTTATCCGCTTGCTCGCGCCGCATTCAGCGGCTGGAAGAGGCCGGCTATGTGTCCAGGCGCATCGTCGTTCTCGATCGCGAGAAGATGGGCGTGCCCACGACGGTCTTCGCGCTCATCAAGACTGCGCATCACTCCGATGAGTGGATTGAGACGTTCCGGCGCGCAATCAGCGACATTCCCGAAATCGTCGAGGCGCACCGGTTGACCGGCAACTACGATTACATCGTCAAGGTTGTCCTGCCGCGGGTCGAGCAATATGACATGGTCTACAAGCAGATCGTCCGAAAGGTGGAGCTTTTCGACGTTACCGCCTCGATCTCCATGGAAGTGCTGAAAAGCGGCACGGCGGTTCCGGTCCGTTACGCTGAGTAGGATGCTGCGGCGCGGGCATGGCGTGTCGGAAGCGCCGGTGTAATTTTGGATTTACCCAGCGAACGAGGCAGCGACGATGCAGGAAAGACATCACGTGGTGGTCGTGGGCGGCGGCTTCGGCGGGTTGCAACTGGTGCATGACCTCAAGGGCGCGCCGGTCCGCATCACGCTCATCGATCGGCGCAACCACCATCTCTTTCAGCCGCTGCTCTACCAGGTCGCGACCACCATTCTTGCGACCTCCGAGATTGCCTGGCCGATCCGTCATCTCTACCGCGATCGACCGGAGGTTACGACCCTGCTCGGCGAGGTGCAGGGCATCGACAGGGCGGCGAGGGCCGTGCGGCTGTCGAGCGGCCAGGCCATCCACTACGACACGCTGGTGCTCGCGACCGGCGCGACCCACGCCTATTTCGGCCATGACGAATGGGCCGCGGTCGCACCCGGGCTGAAGACGCTCGAGGATGCGACGACCATTCGCCGACGCGTGCTGCTCGCATTCGAGCAGGCGGAAGTCGAGGACGACCCTGCGAGGCGCGATGCACTGTTGACCTTCACGATCATCGGTGCCGGTCCGACAGGCGTGGAACTTGCCGGTATCATTGCCGAAATGGCGCACCGAACCTTGCCGGACGAGTTCCGCCGCATCGATACGCGTCAGGCCCGCGTGGTCCTCGTCGAGGCGGGGCCGCGCATTTTGCCGGCCTTCGCGGAAGAGCTTTCCGCCTATGCTATGGCCGCACTCGCGAAGCTCGGCGTCGAGGTGCGCACCGGAACGCCGGTGACGGACTGTACGGCGGACGGGGTCAAGATCGGCGACAGTTTCGTGCCAAGCTGCACGCTCGTCTGGGCGGCGGGCGTTCAGGCGTCTCCAGCCGCCCAGTGGCTCGGGATCGAGGCGGATCGTGCGGGCCGGGCGATGGTTGATCCTTACCTCACCGCACCGGGCAACGCGGACGCCTTCGTGATTGGCGACACCGCCGCGGTCAAGCAGGAGAATGGTATGCCGGTGCCGGGCATTGCGCCCGCTGCCAAGCAGCAGGGCGCCTATGTGGCCCGGGTGATCCGCGCCCGTCTCACCGGCCGGCCTTCTCCGGGCCCTTTCCGCTACCGCCACCAGGGAAGCCTAGCCACGATCGGCAAGCGGGCCGCAATCATCGACTTCGGCAGGATAAAGCTCAAAGGCGGCCTTGCCTGGTGGATCTGGGGCATCGCTCACATCTACTTCCTGATCGGCACCCGCAGCCGTTTCGCCGTGGCCTGGAGCTGGTTGTGGATCTATCTGAGCGGTCAGCACAGCGCGCGCCTGATTACGCAAAAGGAAACGATGCGCGGGGAGGGATAGCCTTGGGTTGCAAATCGATCGCTGCCAATGCAACCTGACTGCCCGACGTAACAACGAGTGCCGATGGTCAACGCCTCCGAAAGCATCGAAATCGACAGCTCCCTTGTCAGGCGGCTGATCGCGGCTCAGTTTCCGCAGTGGGCGGACCTGCCGGTGCGACCGGTCCGGCATGGCGGCTGGGACAACCGGACCTTTCATCTTGGCGATGATCTCTCCGTTCGTCTGCCGAGTGCCGCGTCCTATGCGCTGCAGGTCGAGAAGGAACAGCGCTGGCTGCCGCAGCTGGCAGCGCACCTGCCGCTGCCGATTCCGGCGCCCGTCGCGATGGGGCGGCCGGGCGAAGGTTATCCCTGGCCTTGGTCCGTCTATCGATGGCGCTATGGCGAGATCGCCACGCATGCTCCGATCGCCGATCTGCCGGCCTTCGCGGCGACGCTCGGCGAATTTCTCGCCGCCCTGCAGCGGATCGACGCCGATGGAGGGCCGTCACCGGGGCAGCACAATTTCTTCCGGGGCGGTCCGCTGACCGTCTACGACCACGAAACGCGCTGGGCTCTCGATGCACTTGAAGGTCAAATCGACACAAATGCGGCGCGCTCTGTCTGGGAGGCGGCGCTTGCCGCCAGCTGGACGGGAAACCCGGTCTGGTTCCATGGCGATGTCAGTTCCGGCAACCTGCTCGTCGAAGGCGGCTGTCTCACCGCCGTCATCGATTTCGGCACGTCCGGCGTCGGCGATCCCGCCTGCGATCTCTCGATTGCCTGGACGATGTTCAGCGGCGATAGCCGCGAGGCGTTTCGTGCGGCACTTCCTCTTGACCGGGGAACCTGGGCGCGCGGCCGCGGCTGGACCCTGTGGAAGGCCATGATCGTTGCAGCCGAGATGCCGGGCACCGATCGTCTCGAAGTCGAAAAGTCGCGGCGCGTGATTGCCGAAGTGCTCGCCGATCACCTGCGGTACGGTTGATGGGTTTAGCCGGAGGCGCGCGGAGCCTGGCCGCACCAGCTTGCCGGCCGGCTGGTGCGCTTTCTCACCAGCCCCTCGGAAAGGAGGAGGTCTCCCAGCGACCTGCCGCCTCTCATGACGACGCGGGGCTTGCCCGCCTCCTCGTCGGCGAATCCGCCCGATGAAGCGACCAGTGTGAATTCCCCGGCGTTCAGTACTTCACGCAGTCGTGCCTTGGCATAGGAACCGCGCGACCGCTCCGCGTCGCACTTCGCGAGCTTCGTCTCGGGCGCGTCGATATCGGCGATAAGAATTCTTTCTCCGTTGAAGAGGAAAGTGTCGCCGTCGATCACGCAGTTATCGTGGCGAATGCCGCAGAAGAAAAAAGTGTTGCTTCCCGTTTGAACGGAGGCGAGTTGCGCCGGCGGCTGCTGCATCGGCCTGCCGACCGGTGCCGGTGGGACCAATGCCGATTTTGTCGCGACGGTGCCCGCATGCTCCTTCGGACGCGGGGCGATAACGGTCGTCTTTGATCTCTTCTCGGGCGCCTTCTCCGACTTGGAGAGGAACGCGGTCATTTCGCTTTGGTCCAGCCAGTCCCGGAGTTGTTCGCGGTTATCATAGCCAATAATGCCCCCGACAAGAACCGTAGCGGCGAGATACCAGGGCATCATACCGCCCCGGCTGCCTTTCGAGCGTGTGCTGCGTTTCCGTCGCGGGGATTTTGCCTTGGCCATCCGATTCGGTCCTCGATTGCGCGGGCATTATCCTGGCGAGGAGTTGCTGAAAGGTTTTCGCGGAGGTCGGGCGGCCTTCGTTTCTGACTTTCCTCAGCAACAAGGGGCGGGCTCCGCCGGAACCCGCCCCTTGTCGATCGTATGTCTCGGTAGCTGCGCTCTACCGGAGGCGAGCGTTGCACGACTTTGATGCGATCGCGCATTAACCGCAATGCGTTAGCGGGTGACGTCGCTTTTACCGGAATTGCCCGGGGTCCCGTCGCCACCGCCGTTCCCATTTCCATTGTTGCCGCCGCCACCGGAGCCACCGCTGCCGCCGCCGCCGGAGCCGCCACCGCCGCTGGAGCCACCGCTGCCGCCAGAGCCGCCAGAGCCGCCACCGCCGCCGCCGGAGCCGCCACCGCCACCGGAGCCACCGCCACCGCCAGAGCCGCCGCCGGAGCCGCCACCGCCACCGGAGCCACCGCCACCGCCGGAACCGCCGCTGCCGCCGGAGCCGCCGCTACCACCGGACCCGCCACCGCCGCCGGAGCCGCCACCGCCGCCGGAGCCGCCACCGCCAGAGCCGCCACCACCGCCGGAGCCGCCGCTACCACCGGAGCCACCGCCACCGCCGGAGCCGCCGCTGCCGCCAGATCCGCCACCGCCGCCACCGCCGCCGGAGCCACCGCCATCACCGGAGCCACCGCCACCGCCGGAGCCACCGCTGCCGCCGGAGCCACCGCCAGAGCTGCCACCGCCGCCGGAGCCGCCGCTGCCGCCAGAGCTGCCACCGCCGCCGGAGCCGCCGCTGCCGCCAGAGCCGTCACCGCCGCCAGAGCCGCCACCGCCGCCGGAGCCACCGCCATCACCGGAGCCACCACCGCCGGAGCCACCGGAGCCACCGCTGCCGCCGGAGCCACCGCCAGAGCTGCCACCGCCGCCGGAGCCACCGCCGCCGGAGCCACCATCGCCACCACTGGAGCCACCGCCGCCGGAGCCACCATCGCCACCACTGGAGCCGCCGCTGCCGCCGGAGCCGCCACCGCCACCGCTGGAGCCGCCGCTGCCGCCAGAGCCGCCACCGCCGCCACCGCCGCCACCGCCGCCGGAGCCACCGCCATCACCGGAGCCACCGCCACCGCTGGAGCCGCCGCTGCCGCCGGAGCCACCGTCGCCGCCGGAGCCGCCGCCGCCGGAGCCGCCGCTACCGCCGGAGCCACCGCCAGAGCTGCCACCGCCGCCGGAGCCACCGCTACCGCCGGAGCCACCGCCAGAGCCGCCGCCACCACCGGAGCTACCGCCACCACCGCCGGAGCCGCCGCCTGAGCCGCCACCGCCGGAGCCGCCGCTGCCGCCGGAACCACCGCCACCGCCGGAGCCGCCGCTACCGGAGCCACTACCGCCGGAGCCGGAGCCACCGGAGCCTCCGCTGCCGCTGCCGCGGCTGGCGGTGTCGCTGCGATCATCTCGGCGCGTGTTCTTGCCAATGGTCGCGGTTGACAGAGGCGGGCACATTTTGATTTGCGCAGGAGTAAGAATTTTCGAGCGATTTATCGCAACGCAACACGCTGCAAAGTTGTCTTCTGTCAAAGGGCTGCATTGCGCAGTAGTCATACGTCGACGCTCTACTGCATTCGCATCCGTCGTAACGACGACGGATGCTATCGCGGCCGTAGAGAGAAGGAAGAACGTTTGGAAAATCGATCTATGAATTCTTTTCATTACTTAACTCCACGCAAAATATAACTATGGAAATAAATCCAATGATTTACTTAAAGATGTTTGGGGTCAATTTACGAATTATTAGTATGTCGCCATAACATCGCCCTATTCCGGGCTAATCAACCCCGGATTAACCCGTCTGATTTAATCTCTACGTCGGACGCGGGGGACGTTACGCCTGCCGTTGGAGAACACTTCATGAATCGCTTCATCGCGAAGACCGCATTCCTTTTGCTTTTTTTTGCCCCGGCGATCGCTGATGCGGGGACGATCATGAAAACGGCCGGCAAGGCGTTTGCACCGCCGGCCTTCGCTTCGTTCTGCTCGCGCGAACCGCAGTTGTGCAGGACCGATGGTGGGCAAAAGGCTGTTGTCCTTCGCTCAGACAAGGCCAGTGAACTTCAGCAGGTCAACAGCGCCGTCAACGCTCGTATTAAGGAACGCAGCGACCGCGCGAATGTCGGCAGAGACGACGACTGGCGCGTGCCGACGACCTACGGAGATTGCGAGGATTTTGCGATTTTGAAGAAGCGCGAGCTCCTCAAGCGCGGCTGGCCGGCTTCCGCATTGTTGCTGACAGTCGCCCGTTATCACGGCGATGGCCATACGGTGCTGACTGTCCGCACCAGTGAAGGAGATCTTGTGCTCGACAATCTGACCAACTCTGTCAGGGACTGGTCGCGCACGCCCTACGATTATTTCGCCCGCCAGTCGCAATCAAACGGTAGCCGCTGGGAGCGGATCGCCGGAGCACAGCAGATCTGACGGGCACCGTCCGGTGCAGTGACACGCTCTTCAATCGGCACTCAGCGCCACGGCGGGCTGCAGGCGTGAGGCATTGCGGGCCGGCAGGAAACCGAAAAGCAGGCCCGTCAAGAAGGCGCAGGCAAAGGCCAGCGCCACCGGACCGGCGGTGAAACTGACGGGCATGCCGAAGGTGCGGGCGACGTAAGCGGTGCCGAGGCCGGCAACGATGCCGATCGCGCCGCCGATGGCGGAGACGACCAGCGCCTCGACGATGAATTGGACGAGTATGTCTCGCTGGCGGGCGCCGGTCGCCATGCGCACGCCGATTTCGCGGGTTCGCTCGCTGACGCTGACCAGCATGATGTTCATCACCCCGATGCCGCCGACGAGAAGCGAGATCGCTGCGACGGAGCCGAGGAAGAGCTTCATCGTGTTCGACGTCTCGGTGAAGGCCTCGCGCACGGAGGACATGTTGGTGATCTGCGTGTCTTCCTTCTTGTGGCGCTCGTTGAGCAGGGCCTGGATGCGTTCCTGAGTCAGGTCGATGGCCGCGGCGTCCTTCACCTTGACGGTGATGGTGCGGATGTTGCGCTGGCCGAATATGCGCATGCTGCCGGTGGTGAGCGGCACGAGGACGACGTCGTCCTGATCGTTGCCGCCGGCGCTGGCGCCCATTTCGCTCATCACGCCGATCACCTGGAAGGGGATCTTGTTGACGAGCACAAATTGACCGATCGGATCGGAGCCGTCGGGGAAGAGCGTCCTCACCACCGTTTGGCCGAGGACCGTGACTGGCGCATAGCCCTCCAGGTCGTCGCGGTTGATGAACTCGCCGCGTCCGATCGGCCAGGATTTCGCTGCCGTGAACTGCGGCACGGTTCCGTTGGCGGTCGTCTGATAGTCGATATTGCCGCGCCTGAGCGTCACGGTACTCGTCATCTCCGGAACGGCGAAGGCGACATTCGGCAGTTCGAGGATGGCGTCGGCATCCGCCGGTACGAGCGTGACGTTGCTGCCGCCGGCGCTGCCGCGGAAATTGGCCATGCTGGGGCGCACCAGCAAGAGGTCGGAGCCCATGGAGGAAATGCGGCTCAGCACCGAATCCTGCGCGCCGGTGCCGATCGCCAGCATGGCGACGACGGAGCCGACGCCGATGACGATGCCGAGCAGTGTCAGGATCGTGCGGAAGAGGTTTGCCCGCAGCGCCCGCATCGCCATCTTGACCGCTTCCGAGACGTCGGCGAGTGCGGCAAGTCCCTCGCGCGTGCGCTGAGCAAGGCTGAAAGCCGCTTCCGGATTACTCCGGCCCTTCTTGACGCGATCGGCGATGATGCGGCCGTCGCGGATCTCGATCAGCCGGTCGGCCTGTTCCGCCACCTCGCGCGAATGGGTGATGACGACGATCGTGTGGCCCTTGTCGTTCATCTCGCGCAGGAGCGCCATCACGTCGCGACCGCTCTGGCTGTCGAGCGCACCGGTGGGTTCGTCGGCGAGGATGACGCGGCCGCCGTTCATCAGGGCGCGGGCGATCGAGACGCGCTGCTGCTGCCCGCCGGAAAGCTGGCTTGGCCGGTGGTCGAGCCGCTCACCGAGGTTGAGCGATCTCAACAGCGCCTCGGCACGCTCGCGCCGGCCATGGGCCGGCACACCGGCATAGACGGCGGGCACCTCGACATTCTCCTGGGCGCTCGCGGTCGGGATCAGGTTGTAGGCCTGGAAGACGAAGCCGAAGGTGCGCCGGCGCAACGCTGCGAGCTCGTCGCCGTCGAAGCCGGAGACCCTTTCGCCTTCGATCAGGTACTCGCCCGCGGTCGGCTGGTCGAGGCATCCGAGAATATTCATCAAGGTCGATTTGCCGGAGCCGGACTGACCGATGATCGCCACGAACTCGCCCGCCTCGATGTCGAGCGAGATATCATGGAGGACCTCGACGGCGAGGTCGCCGTTGAAGTAGGTCTTGCTGACGTTCCGGAGGGAGATGAGGGGCTGCATAGGCCGTCTTCAGAACATCGGCGGCATGCGCATGCCGCGCGTGCGCGTGCTGCGCTGGCTGCTGCGGGACGAACCTGAATCCGAGTCGACGACGACGCTCTCCCCCTCCTTCAGGCCGCTGACGATCTCCGCGCTGACGCGATTGCGGATGCCGACTTCGACCGGGCGGGTTTCGGTGGCGCCCGACCGGGTAAGCACGGTCACTTCGTTCCCCGGTTTGCCTCCACCATCGCCGCGCGCCGTGCGGATGGCGGCGCTGGGCACGACAAGAACGTCCTTGGCGGCAGCCTCGACGAAGAAGACCTGGGCGCTCATCGACATCATCAGTTCGCCGGTCGGATTGGGAACGTCGAAGAGCGCGTAATAGAGGACGACGTTGTTTTCCGTGTCCGGCATCGGCTGGATCTGCCGCAGCTTGCCGGTGAAGCGCTTGCCCGGCTGGCCGAGCAGGGTGAAGTAGGCATCCATGCCGATCTTCAGCTTGCCGACGTCGGCTTCCGAGACCTGGGCCTTGACGGTCATCGTCGAGAGATCGGCTATGGTGACGATCGTCGGCGTCGTCTGGTTGGCGTTGAGGGTCTGGCCTTCCTTGGCCGGGTTGGCGACGATCGTGCCGGCCATCGGCGCATAGATTTTGGTGTAGCCGAGATCGACCTTGTCGCCGGCGAGCGTCGCCTTCTGCTTGCGGATCTGCGCCTCGATCGCCTGCACGTCGGCCTGAGCGGCGGTGTGATCGGCAATCGCCTGATCGAGTGTCGATTGCGAAACGCTCTTCGTCGCGACGAGACTGCGCTGGCGCTCGATATTCGCTTCCTTCAGCACCAGCTGCGCCTTCGTCGAGACGAGCTGGGCCTCGAGATGGGCAAGCTCCGCCTCGTCGATCTCGATCCTGTTTTCGATCGAGGCGGGATCGATCTCGGCGACGAGCTGGTTCGCCTCGACCTTGTCGCCGATCTCCACATGCAGCGATTTCAGCTGGCCAGAGACCTGCGCACCGGCATCGACCGACTTGATGGCATCGAGCGTGCCGACGGCGGTGACGCTGTCTTCAATGTCGCCGCGGGTCACGGCTTGCGTGATCATCGCGGTCTCGGGCTGCGCGCCGTATTGGCTCCAGGCATAATAGCCGGCGCCGAGCACAGCGATTAGAACCGGCACAGCGAATACCAGGCGCCAGCGTCGCTTGCGGCGGACGGGTAGGGCCGGGCTCGGCATCAGGGTGACGTTCGGCGCCGCAGCCGGCGCTTCCTGTCTGATCGTCTTCGCTGTCTTGCTCATCGGCACAATGGCTTTCCGCCGGCGGATTTTCTCCTTTTAAAATAAAGGCGAACGGGGCGAGGGAACAGCGTCGGGATCATTATATTTTCGTAATCATTGCCGCTGCCCGCGGGTGAGGCCGATGCCGTAATCCGAAAATGTTGCTTGCAGGTTCGGCTTGTTTCGCCATCAGCGGATTCGCACTTGACGTCCAGAGATCATCTCACTAAAACGGCGAACCGTACCGTACGGTACTGATGGAGTGGCAGCGAAGTGCAGGGCGTCGAAACGATCAAACGGAGCGGTAGCGGAAGCGGCCTGACGGAGCGTCAGGGTGCGGTGCTCGAACAGGCGCTGCGACTGCTTGTCGACGGCGGCGAGCGGGCGCTGACGACCGCCGGCGTTGCGCGCGCGGCGAACTGCTCCAAGGAGAGCCTCTACAAGTGGTTCGGCGACCGCGACGGGCTGCTTTCGGCGATGATCGCCTTCCAGGCAAGCAAAGTCAGGACGCTCGACGTTTCTGGCGGGGTGCTGGACGCGGCAAGCCTCAAGGCGCATCTTGTCGCCTTTGCCAAGGACCTGCTCGACGTGCTGGCAGGCGACGTGTCGCTGGCGCTCAACCGGCTGGCGATCGGCCAGGCAAGCCGCGAGGGCTCCAAGCTCGGCCGTCTGCTCGAGGAGCGCGGGCGCCGGCAGATCGGCCGCAGAGCCGGGGCACTGCTCGAGGCGGGCCGCAAGGCGGGTTTTCTTGCCTTCGGCGATGCGGAGGAGGCCTATGGCGCGCTCTATGGGCTGGTCGTCTCCGACTGGCATTTGCGCATGCTGCTCGGCGAGGATCCGGGCGGCCTGAAGAAGAATTTCGGCCTGAGGGCGGAGCGGGCGGTCGACGCCTTTCTCACCCTTTACGGCAGAAAGGTGTAACGGCGGCCGAACTGCGGACCGTCAAAGGGAAACGGACAAGCAAAGGGAAGGAAAGTTCAATGCGCGTCTATTACGATCGTGATGCCGATCTCAACCTCATCAAGTCGAAGAAGGTCGCCATCATCGGCTACGGCTCGCAGGGCCGCGCCCATGCGCTGAACCTCAAAGATTCCGGCGCACAGAACGTCGCCATCGCGCTGAAGGCCGGCTCCGCTACGGCAAAGAAGGCCGAAGCCGACGGTTTCAAGGTCATGACGGTTGCCGAGGCTGCCGCCTGGGCCGACCTGATGATGATGGCGACCCCGGACGAGCTCCAGGCCGACATCTACAAGGCCGAAATCGCCGGCAACATCCGCGACGGCGCGGCGATCGCCTTCGCCCACGGCCTCAATGTTCACTTCGGCCTGATCGAGCCGAAGGCTTCCGTCGACGTCGTCATGATCGCGCCGAAGGGCCCCGGGCACACGGTTCGCGGCGAATACCAGAAGGGTGGCGGCGTACCCTGCCTCGTCGCCGTTCACCAGAACGCTTCCGGCAATGCACTTGACCTCGCGCTCTCCTACGCCTGCGGCGTCGGCGGCGGCCGCTCCGGCATCATCGAAACCAACTTCAAGGAAGAGTGCGAAACCGACCTCTTCGGCGAGCAGGTCGTTCTCTGCGGTGGTCTGGTCGAGCTCATCCGCGCCGGCTTCGAAACGCTGGTCGAGGCCGGCTACGCACCGGAAATGGCCTATTTCGAGTGCCTGCACGAAGTGAAGCTGATCGTCGACCTGATCTATGAAGGCGGCATCGCCAACATGAACTACTCGATCTCCAACACGGCCGAGTGGGGCGAATACGTCACCGGCCCGCGCATCATCACGGAAGAGACCAAGGCCGAGATGAAGCGCGTGCTTAAGGACATCCAGACCGGCAAGTTCACCTCGGAATGGATGCAGGAATATCGTTCGGGTGCTGCCCGCTTCAAGGGTATCCGCCGCGTCAACGACGCCCACCAGATCGAGGAAGTCGGCGCCAAGCTGCGCGGCATGATGCCCTGGATCGGCAAGAACAAGCTGGTCGACAAGGCGAAGAACTAAAGCATTTTGCAGTCAGGTGGAATCACCTGACGTCGCACAAATGCGGCAAAAACGATAGAGCGGGGGGCGCGAACGAATGTGAGCGCATCTCGCTCTAAAGCCTTACCTCCCAAGGCTGGAGAAGCCGGGGCATCGTGCCTCGGCTTTCTCATTTGCGGTGACGGAACGCGACTGATGGTGCGGCACGAGGCGACGCAGAATCACATCGGATCTTTGCCCTTCATGGCGTTGGCCATATGGGTTTTGCACTTCTCCTGGTCATTAGCCGCCAAAGCTTCCTTGGCCATGGTCAGTTCTTTCTGCGCCATCTCCTTGCGGCCCGAGTCGGTGATCTGACCCACGTCCGTTTCGAGCTTGGTCATGCCCGCCTGGTCGCAGACGAGATCGGCCTGGGCGAGAGCCGGGGACACGCAGGCCGTCGAGATCGCGGCTGCAACCAACAGTTTCTTGAACATATGTAACCTCCAATGCCATCGCTTTCTGCGATACGCAGGGGCCAAACCGCCGTCGGGCGGTTCCGTTCCGGGAGCCGTCAGGCGCCGTAGAAATTGCGCGGCCATCTGTGCGCCCGCAGTTTCTCGCGTTGTGCCTGCGGCAGCCCGCCTCCGTTCGCCGATCGCGCAGTTGCGCTCGACATTGCGGACGGAGCGCATGCCGGGAATGACCGTCGATACGGCGGGGTGGCTGAGCACGAAGCGGAGTGCCGTTTCTGCGAGCCCGTCGGGTGCGATCTCCAGGTCCTCGACGATCTTTCGGACGCGCTCCTCGACGTCGCGCTTGCGCTCGCCGCGGAAGTAGTTCTGGCGAAAATCGCCTTCCGGGAAAACCGTATCGGCACGAATTTGACCGGTCAGGCCGCCCTCGTCGAGCGCGACGCGGACGATGACGCCGACCTTGTGGCGTTCGCAGGCCGGAAACAGCTGCTCTTCGGGCGCCTGCTCGAAGACGTTGTAGATCACCTGAACAGTGTCGACCACACCGCTTTAGATCAGCTTTAGGGCATTGTGCGGTTCGTAGTCGTTGATCGAGACGCCGAAAATGCGGATCTTGCCGTCGCGCTTCAGGCGCTCGACCGCCGCCAGCAAGTCGCCGCGGCCGACCCACTCGTCCGACCAGACATGGAACTGCTGTACGTCGATCGTCTCGACGCCGAGATTGCGCAGGCTTGTCTCGGTCAAGGCGATGACGTGATCGGCCGGAAAGCCGTCCTCCACCGGCGTGCCTGGTCGAGCCGGCCATATCCGGTTCTTCGGCGGAATCTTTGTCGCGACGTGGATGGTCTCCGACCGTTCGCGCAGCAGCTTGCCGACTAGTCTTTCGCTGTGGCCGTCGCCGTAGCCCAGGGCGGTGTCGATGAAGTTCAGCCCGAGGTCGATTGCGCGGTTGAGGGCTCGCGCGGACTCCTCGTCCTTAGCGCCCTGCCAGCCGCTATTGCCGATGCCCCAGGCACCGTAGCCGATTTCGGAGATGCGCAGGCCGGTGCGGCCCAGGGTTCGGTAGTGCATGGCGGTCTCGCTGGTGTTGGATCGAGAGGAGGGAGGAACGCCTGTTGGCTAGGCCTCGACCTTCCGAAGTCAAATCTCCGGCTTCTCGGCCGCCACATGCAGCCAGCGCGTCGGCCTGCCGTCATAGCCGCCGCCGTCGGCTTCGGTGATTTCGACCGCCGTCCAGCCCGTCTCCTCGAACTGCCGCAGAAGCCATTCGTGCGAGGGATAGTTGTAGTAGCGGCCGAAGTCGTCGCGACCCTCGCCATCGCCGCCCTTGAAACTTGCATGCAGCACACCACCGGCCTTGAGAGCCCGGAGGAGGCGGGTGAGTACATCTCCGAGAGTGGTACGCGGCACATGCAGCAGGCAGGCCTCCGCCCAGATGCCGTCGAAGCGCTCCCGCCAGGAGAGCTCTTCGAAGCGGATCACGTCGACTGGCCGGCCCAGCAGGCGTTCGGCCTCGGCCGCCAGTTCCGGCGATCCGTCCGTCGGCGTGACGTCGAAGCCGCGGGCGATCATATAGGCGCTGTCCTGACCACCGCCGCAGCCGATCTCCAGCACGGCGGCGCCAGGGTTCAGCCGCGCCAGGAACTTATCGAGCCGCCTCGCGGGCGTCCGGCGGGCACGGCGCGCATAGGCGGCGGCGCTGTCGCGGTAAAACCGGGCGGTGCCGTCATCGATGGTCGTCATATCGTCCTCCTGCGGGCCGGGCCTTCAACATCGTTCCGGGCATGTCGGAGGATAATGCCACGCGTTGGCGCCTTTGCGCATCCGGTGTCCTGCGGAGTCGCCGGAACAGCCTGCACTCTGTATGCTGGAGGCGAACTGGATTCGAGTGGCGAATCGTGCAACGGGTCTACAATCTACGGGTTGTGCCTTGGCGCTGTGACCGAGCGAGGATCAAGGGCCATGTCCGAAACGCGTCGCAAGCTGACAACCATCTTCTGTGCCGACGTCCAGGACTATTCGCGCCTGATGGGGGCGGATGAAGAGGGGACGCTGGCCACCCTCAAGCAATACCGCGATGCCATGGCGCGTCTTATCGCCTCGCATGGGGGCCGGGTCGTCAACACCTGGGGCGACGGGCTGATTGCCGAGTTCCCGAGCGTGGTGGAGGCGGTGAGGTCGGCCGTCGATGTCCAGAGCGAACTGGCCGGACTGAACGCCGGGCTGCCAAGCGCGGCGCGGATGTTCTTTCGCATCGGCATCAACCTCGGCGACGTGATTGCCGAAGGCAACGACATCTACGGCGACGGCGTCAACATCGCCGCCCGGCTTCAGGCATCCGCACCCGCCGGTGGCGTCGTCATTTCCAACACCGTCTATGATCAGGTGCGCAACAAGGTAGCGGTCGGATTCGACTTTCTCGGGCAGCTCGAGGTCAAGAACATCGAGGGCGGCGTTCCGAGCTATGCGGTTCGGATCGGCGCCGGGGAACATCGGGCCGCGCCGACGGCCGACCCCGTCTTCGGGCGGCAGCCGCAGCCGCTGCAGCCGGCCGCGGCTGCACCCATCCGCCGACATTCTCGGGCCTATATGGTGCTCGCCATGGTTGCCGCCGGTGTCGTCGCCATAAACCTTCTTTCGTGGCGAGGCGAATTCTGGGCGGTATGGCCGCTCTTCGGGATCGGGCTCGCCGCAGCATTGCTCTGGATCAGGACCTCACGGGTGGACCGCGGATTTGCCACGCTCGCCGTGGCCGGGCTCGCCATCGTCACGATCAACCTTCTTAGCTGGAGCGGAGAATTTTGGGCGCGCTGGCCGCTGCTCGGCCTGGCGATCGCCGCCGCCATTCGATGGGTCATGCGCGGACGAGGCAGCGTCGGTCGTTGACCGATGCCAGATCGCTTTCGCGAAGCGCCGATTGGGCCCGCCGGAACACAACCTCACCTTGGTCCAGCTGGCATTTCGCGCTTCTCCGGATTTCGTATTTAAGCTACCCTTGAAACATCCTGGCCAAGTGCCGCAGGAGCGGCTCTTCTCGTGGAACGCAAGCTCGCAGTGATCCTTGCCGCTGACGTGGCCGGCTACAGCCGGCTCGTCGCCGCGAACGAGGAAGGCGTCCTCGAGCAGCTGCGGACTTATGGGTCCATCATCGCCGACCTTGTGGGCGAGCACGGCGGGCGCATATTCGCATCCGCCGGCGACAGCGTCGTGGCAGAGTTCCAGAGCGCCGTGCAAGGGGCGCGCGCCGCCGTTGCGATCCAGCGGATATTGAGGCGCCGCAATGCCGATCTTGCGCCGGATCGGCGAATGGAGTTCCGCATCGGCCTCCATCTCGGCGACGTCGTCGTGGAAGGCACCAATCTGCTCGGCGACGGCGTCAACGTTGCGGCGCGGCTGCAGGAGGTTGCACAGCCCGGCGGTATCTGCGTTTCGGGCGCATTGCGCGATCAGATCGAGGGCAAGCTCGGCTCTCCAATGGTCCGGCTGGGCGACCGCAAGCTCAAGAACATCCCCCGGCCGGTGGCGGTCTTCGGACTCGATTGGCGTCCGGAGGACTCGGCCGAGGCGGCCGTACTGGGCGGCCCGCTTACGCTACCAGACAAGCCGTCGATTGCGGTACTTCCCTTCGTCAACATGTCGGGCGACCCGGAGCAGGAATATTTCGCCGACGGTCTGACAGAAGACATCATCACGGCGCTTTCACTTTATCGCTGGTTCTTCGTGGTCGCTCGAAACTCCTCGTTCGCCTATAAGGGGCGCGCCATCGACGCAAAGCAGATCGGTCGTGAGCTCGGCGTGCGCTACATTGTGGAGGGGAGCGTGCGCAAAGCGGGTACCCGCTTGCGCGTCTCCGGCCAACTTGTCGAGACGAACACCGGCGTGCACCTCTGGGCACAGCGCTATGACCGCGAGATCGGCGACATTTTTGCCATTCAGGACGAGCTCGCCCAGAGCATCGTCGGCGCCATCGAGCCCGAAATCCTAATTGGCGAAAGCCGCCGCGCGCTGTCGTGCGGAACGGACAATCTCGACGCCTACGAATGCCACATGCGCGGCACGTGGCTGCATAACGCGCAGGACACCGCCGAGCACTTCAAGGAAGCGATCGCCTGGCATCGTCGGGCGATTGCTCTCGATCCAGACTTCGGTCGAGCGCACATGATGCTTGCCCGCGCGCTATATGCACAATGTTTCCATGGTTTCAGCGCCGCCGTCGATCGCGATGGTGCCGAGCTCCGAGCCGCGGCCGAGCGCGCTGTGGCCCTGGATGATCGCGATCCCTATTCCCACTATGCAATGTGCCTTGCCCATTTTGTCGGGCAGCGGGCACACGCGGCGGTCGCCGAGGCGCAGCGCGCGGTCGACCTCAATCCGAATCTCGCGCTCGCTCATTTGGGCTTGGGATGGGCCCGGATCTACACTGGTCAATGCGCAGAAGCGCTCGATTCCCTTCACACGGCACTAAGGCTCAGCCCGCACGATCCGCTGACGTATCTGTTTCTCGATCGGCTCGCGCTCGCGCATTACCATCTCGCCAATTACGACGAAGCGTTGCGGTCTTCGGAACGAGGGGTTTCGCTCCGCCGGGGATACTTTAACCGGGTCGTGCTGCTGGCCATCCTAGGCCAGCTTGGCCGCAACCAGGAAGCACGTGCCCTGATTCCGGACATCATGGCGAACGTGACGACCAACCTCGCACACTACTGGCGGATGCTGACTCCGTATGCAGAACCAGCCCAGTACGAGCACTTCCTCGATGGATTGCATAAGGCAGGGCTGGCCGTCGTTCGTTGAGCCAGCGGGCGGAGGTGCGGTTTTTCGCGGTCCGCGCAGGTTTGGTAAGACTGGGTGCAATGGTGCCCGAACCGTGGAGGGCGCGGCGATGAAATGGGAGTGGAGAGCGAGAAACCTGGTGGCGCCGGCTGCGGCGCTCGCGGTCCTGACATGCGCGGCAGTGGCTTCCGCAGGCTCGATGGACGAACTGGTTACCGCCGCCAGGGAGGAAGGACAGCTCAACGTCATTGCCTTGCCCCGCGACTGGTGCGGCTACGGCGGCATCATCGATGGTTTCAAGGCGAAATACGGTTTGGCGGTCAACGAACTGAAGCCTCAGGCGGGATCGGAAGAACAGATCGAGGCGATTAAGGCGGGGATCGGGGCCGGCCGAGAGAGACCGGATGTGATCGATGTCGGCATCTCCTTCGGCCCACCCGCAAAAAAAGACGGCTTGCTGCAGCCCTACAAGGTTTCCACCTGGGACACGATCCCGGACGCCGTCAAGGATGCGGACGGTCATTGGTATGGCGACTACTACGGGGTGCTCGTTTTCGAGATCAATGCGGACCGGGTCTCGACGATGCCGCGGGATTGGGCCGATTTCGCTTCGCCTGACTACAGGAACGCAGTCGCGCTTGCCGGCGACCTCGCTTCGAACCAGGCCATCCTCGGTGTTTACGCCGCGGGCCTCTCCATAACGGACCGAAACGTCGAAGAAGCTGCGAGGCTGGGGCTGAGGTTCTTCGCCGATCTCAACAGCAAAGGCAACTTCGTTCCGCTCGTCGGTAGCACCGACACACTCGTAGACGGCCGCACACCGATCCTCATCCGCTGGGAGTATCTCGCGCTCGGTGATCGCGACCGCCTCAAGGGGAAAACCAGGATCGAGGTCGTCAGACCCAAGACGGGCAACATTGCCGGTGTCTATGTCCAGGCGATCAGTGCCTTTGCTCCGCATCCGAACGCCGCCCGGCTGTGGATGGAGCACCTCTACTCCGACGAGGCGCAACTTGCCTGGCTGGCGGGCCATTGTGAGCCGATCCGCCGCGCGGACCTGATGCGCAAAGGTGCGATACCTGTCGATTGGCGCGAGAGGCTGCGGCAAATCGAGCGTGATCGCGGCGCCTCGGACCCGGCCTTTCCGAGCATAGAGGAACAGGAAAGGGCGCGAGACGTCATCATAAAAGGATGGGACGACATCGTCGGCGTGAAGATTGAGTGTGAGCCTCCGCAGCCTGATCCCGGCCCGATCGCCTTGAATACCAACCGAACCTGCCAGGCTCCCGTTCCGCAATAGTCGCCATGCCGCGGCGGCGATTTGCCCTCTTCCTCACGACGGCGGGGATCGCAATATAGGTCAGCAATATTGACATAAATCGCGCGCTGTGATCATCTCCGGCCTTCGCAAGACGGGAGGGTCGCATGCTCAATTGGGAAAGCATTTTCGCAACGCGCTCGAGCCGGATGAAGGCTTCGGAAATCCGCGAGCTTTTGAAGCTGCTCGACCGTCCGGACATCATCTCCTTCGCCGGCGGCATTCCCGATCCCGAGCTCTTTCCGCAAGCGGAGTTCGCCCAGGCCTATGCGGAGATCTTCGGCGGGCCGGCGGTCAGCGCCGCCCTGCAATATTCCGTCAGCGAGGGATACCGGCCGCTGCGCGAATGGCTTGCCAAGCAGATGACGGCGCTCGGCATTCCCGCTACCGTCGATAACATCTTCATCACCTCCGGCTCGCAGCAGGGGCTCGACTATCTCGGCAAGCTGTTTCTCTCGCCCAAGGATACGGCGCTCGTCACCTGGCCGACCTATCTTGGCGCGCTGCAGGCCTTCAACGCCTATGAGCCGAACTACGACCAGCTGAACCCCGGCGGCAACCGCACGCCGCAAGCCTATATCCGGGCGGCAGCCGAGGCGGGCGGCCGGGTGAAGTTCGCCTATCTCTCGGCCGATTTCGCCAATCCGACCGGCGAAACGGTCGACCGCGCCGGCCGTGAGCGGGTGCTGGACCTTGCCGAGGAACTCGATATCCCGGTGATCGAGGATGCCGCCTACCAGTCGCTGCGCTATGACGGCGAGGCGATCCCGCCGATCCTGGCGCTGGAGATCGCCCGCAGGGGCGACATCAACAATGCCCGGACGATCTATTGCGGCAGCTTTTCGAAGACGCTGGCGCCGGGGCTGCGCGTCGGCTGGGTCTGCGCGGCAGAGCCGGTGATCCGCAAGCTGGTGCTCCTGAAGCAGGCGGCCGACCTTCATTCCTCGACCATCAACCAGATGGCGATCTGCACCGTCGCCGAACGCGGCTTCGACGAGCAGGTGGCGAAGGTCCACAAGGTCTACAAGCACCGCCGCGACACGATGCTCGCGGCGCTCGAAAGATACATGCCGGCCGGCATCACCTGGACCAAGCCGGAGGGTGGCATGTTCGTCTGGGTCACGCTGCCGAACGGCACGGACGGCGCCGAACTCCTGGCCAAGTCGATCCAGAGCGCGAAAGTGGCCTTCGTTCCCGGCCGCGCCTTCTTCGCCGACGGTTCCGGTGTGAACACTCTGCGCCTGAGCTTCTCCTGCGCCAACGACAGGATGATCGACGAAGGCATCCGCCGGCTGGGCGAGTTGATTCGCGGCGGGATGGCGAAAGCCGCCTGATCGGCAGTTTTCCACAAAACATGAAGGCCTTGGCCGGGCGCGCCACTCGTTTAGCTGCTACTTCAGTCGAGGGTTTCAGCTGAAGTCCTTGGCGTAACTCGATATTCTATGAGCGTGGCGGCCCTTGCGGCCTTCGGAAACGAAGCGCCGCGTCGCCTCTCTGAGGCCCCGCGTCAGCCGTTGCGCGAGCCTTTCAACCGCCGGCCCCTTATTGAGGCCATATTCTGAACCAGTATCTCGCCCCGTTCCGCCGCGCTGCAGCAAGATTGCTGCGGCGCATCAGGGAGCTTTGTTTTCCGGTTTGCTGATACCCTTCGGCCGGCCGGAACCGGAGCGGGATGCGTTTGCGACGCCGCTCCATCTGTTCATTGCCGCATTTGCGCGACGTCGGGTGACATGACCCGACTGCAAGTGCTCTAGGACGGGGCGTTGTGCGTATGAGTACACCAGCGACTTCAGGAAATTTTCGTCCGGATATCGAAGGCCTGCGCGCCTTGGCAGTTTCGGGTGTCATCGCCTTCCACTTCGGAATGACCAGCTTGCCGGGCGGATTCGTCGGCGTCGACATCTTCTTCGTCATTTCCGGCTTTCTGATCACCAGGCACCTGCAGCAGGAGATTGCGAGAAGCGGCACTGTCGATCTCTGGCGCTTCTACGCCCGCCGCGCCCGCCGGCTGCTTCCGGCCTCGCTCTTCGCCATCCTGACCACGCTGCTCGTCGGTTATTTCATCCTCGCGCCGTCCGAGCAGCAGTTCTATTCCAAGGGATCGCTGTTCGCCTCGGCCTATATGATCAACCTCTGGCTGATTAGGTGGACGGTCGACTACTTTGCCTCGGACGCCTCGAACAATCCCTTCATCCACTTCTGGTCGCTCTCGGTCGAGGAGCAGTTCTATCTCGTCTGGCCCGCGCTGCTGCTGATCCTCGCGCGGCTGCGGCCGGGGAAGGGCGGTCTTTTCTTCCTTCTCGCCCTAGTCGCCGCCGTCTCCTTCGCACTCTGCTGGCACATGACGGCCGTGTCGCAGCCTTGGGCCTTCTATTTCTCGCCCCTGCGCGCCTGGGAATTTGCCTGCGGGGGGCTTGCTTCGATGGCGCTGCCGCAGCAATGGGCGCGGCGCACTCGCTTTGCGCCTGCCCTCGGCTGGCTCGGGCTCTTTCTGATCGTCACCGCCTATCTGGCCGTGACGGAGGAAATACCTTTTCCGGGCTCGATCGCGCTCGTGCCGGTTCTCGGCACGGTGCTTCTGCTCCTGAGCGGCGCCCATGAGGGAGCGGCAGGCCCGAAGTCCGTCCTCGCGCTTAGGCCGCTGCAGGAGATCGGAAAGCTCTCCTATTCGCTCTATCTTTGGCACTGGCCGGTCATCGTCTATGCGGGCATCATCGAACCGGAGCTTTCGCTCGTCGACCGGCTTCTGTGCCTGGCGGTTACGCTCGCCCTGTCGCTCTTTAGCTATCACTTCATCGAAAATCCGATCCGCCACAACGGCTGGCTGGCAGCGAGGACCGGACGCTCGCTGGGGCTCGCCGCGTTGCTTACAGGGGCGGGCACGACGCTCGCCTATGGCAGCGCCGCCCTGGCCGGCTACAGCCTCGATGGGGAGCAGCGACAGATCCAGCAAAGCGCCGAACGCAAATCGGCGGCGCGTGAATTCGATTCGGCCTGCGTGCTCGAAAGGGAAGCGGTGCAGCCGAAGGCATGCGAATTCGGCGCCGCCAAGCCGAAGAAGACCGTCGTCCTCCTCGGCGACTCCCATGCCGACCATTGGTCGACGCCGCTGAAGAAGATCGCCGAAAGGAACGGCTGGCGGCTCGTCACCTATCTGAAGTCGTCCTGCCCGGCGGCGGATGTGCCGACCTGGAACGGCGTGCTGATGCGGAACTATGACGAATGCGACGCCTGGAAGCGCCGGGCGTTCGGCGAGATCGCGGCGCTGAAGCCGGATGTGGTGATCCTTTCGCAATATTCGTCGAGTTATGTGAAGAACGACATCAACTTCGTATCCAGCCACCAGATGGATGTGCGGGATTGGGAGAAAGGCATCAGGCGCTCGGTCGAGACGCTAGAACGCGCCGGCAGCGAAGTCGTGCTCCTGCGCGACGTGCCGGTGCACAAATCCTATCTCGACAAATGCGTGGCGCGCGCCCTGTGGCAGCAGAAGAGCCCGACCGTCTGCGACACGCCGCGCCGCGAGGCGGTGGAGGAAACCATCCCCGCCGCGGAAAGAAAGGCCGCCGTGGAGACGCATGCGTCTTATGTCGATGTGGTTGATCTGTTCTGCAACAGGACAACATGCCCCGCGGTCGTCGACGGCAAGCTCACCTTCCGCGACCGCCACCATATCGCGACTCCCTACGCTGAGTCGCTCGCGCCTCGCCTGGAGCGAGCGGTGTTCGGGGGACGCTGACAATATGGCTCGGAGGCGCACCCCCCTCTGCCCTGCCGGGCATCTCCCCCACAAGGGGGGAGATCGGCCAGAAGCGAAGACCTGCCCGAGAGTGAGCGCAATGATGCTAGGTCGGCGAATGCACCGTCAGAATTTCAGCTCTGAAAGTTGAGCGACACATTGCCGCTTGCAGATCTCCCCCCTTGTGGGGGAGATGCCCGGCAGGGCAGAGAGGGGTAATCCAACACTGCTGCAGTCGAGAAGCAATCACCGCTCCCGCTCAAACATGCGGCCCGAGCAGCGACAGATCGGCGGCGCCGAGCCGGTCCTTGGCGGTCCAGAGCTGGTGCCAATAGGGATAGATGACCGGCGGCAGGCTGACGGCGTCGAGCAGTTCGCGTTCCTCGTCGGTGAGCTTGAGGCTGGCGGCGGCGAGATTGTCGCGGAACTGCGCCTCGGTGCGGCCGCCGATGATGACCGAGGTGACCGCCTTGCGGCCGATCAGCCAGGCGAGCGCCACCTGCGCAGGCGAGACGTTGCGCTCGGCGGCGATCGCCACCAGCATGTCGACGATCTTCCAGAGCCGTTCCTCGTCGCGGATCGGCGGCTCGTTCCAGCCGGCAAACTGGCGGGTGCCTTCCGGTGACTGGCCGCGGCGGTGCTTTCCGGAAAGGAGGCCGCCGGCGAGCGGGCTCCAGACGAGGATGCCGAGGCCCTGGTCGATCGAGATTGGAACCAGCTCGTATTCGGCCTCGCGGGCCTCCAGCGTATAGTGGATCTGCTGGCTGACGAAGCGCTGGCGGCGTTCCAGCGCGCTGATGCCGAGCGCCTTCATGATGTGCCAGCCGGAATAGTTGGAGCAGCCGATGTAGCGCACCTTGCCCTGGCGCACGAGCGTGTCGAGCGCTTCCATCGTTTCCTCGAGCGGCGTCTGGCCATCCCATTCGTGGACCTGGTAAAGGTCGATGACGTCGGTCTTCAGCCGCTTGAGGCTCGCCTCGCAGGCGCTGATCAGGTGCTGGCGCGACAGGCCGCCGTCATTCGGACCCGGGCCCATGGAGAAGCGCGCCTTGGTGGCGAGAAGCACGCCGTTCTTGCGCTTGCCGCCCAGTACCTCGCCTAGGATTTCCTCGCAGGTGCCGGTCGAATAGATATCGGCGGTGTCGATCAGGTTGACGCCGGCATCGAGGCAGAGGTCGACATAGCGGCGCGCCTCCTCGACCCCGACACTGCCGACCTGTGCGAATTTGCCGCCGCCGCCGATGGTCATCGTTCCCATGGTGACGGTCGAGACTTTCAGGCCGGAGCGGCCGAGCAGACGATATTCCATTGTCTCGCTCCCTTGCGTGGTTGTCGCCGGAGAGGGTAGCCGGCATGGCCGCGAACGCAAGCGGCGTCCCGCCGAAAGGGTCAAAGAAAGCGTGCCGGCATCGCGTCCTTGTAAGGGAACATATCGAAATAGGGTCTCGCCTCGGCGAGCGTGCGCTGGAAGGAAGGGCGCTCGAGCAGCCGCTCGAAATAGGCCGAAAGATTCGGATGCGTGCCGCTGAAGGGCTCGACGATGCCGGCATAGAAGAGCGCGGGTGCGGCGGCGCAATCGGCGATGGTGAAGGCCTCGCCGACGGCAAAGCGCCGGTCGGTGAGATGGCGTTCGGCCAGATCATAGGCGGTTGCGAGCGACGCGCGGGCGTCGGCGACACCGCGACGGTCGTTCTCACCGGAAGCGCGCAGCGTGTCGGTGACGATCTTCTGCATCGGGACGTGGATGTAGAGATCGAAGAAGCGGTCCCACAGCCGCGCCTCGAGCGCCAGCGTCTCGTCGCGCGGGATCAGCGGTTCTTTGCCGGGATAATGGCGATCGAGATATTCGATGATGACCGAGGTTTCCGGCACGATCCGGTTCTCAGCGCCATCGTGCAGCACCGGGATCTTGCCGACCGGCCAGACCTCGAGGTAGCGGGCATTCTCCTGCGGGTCCATGAGATCGACGATCCGCGCCTCGAAGGGCGTTCCGGCCTCATAGAGCGCGATCAGCACCTTGTGGCAGAAGGAGGCGAGCGGGTGGAGATAGAGAGTGAGAGCCATGGGCGTGCCTATAATGATTGGTTGCGTTTCGCAATCAGTATAGCGCGCCAGCGCGAAGAGAAAAGGGGAGTCTTCGCGATTCATCCGCCGTGAAGGCCATCGTCAGCTCAATGCGTTTCCCGCTCCACCGTGAAAGCCGCGACGAAGTGCTCGAGGCTTTGCTTGACGAAATCGGTGACCGGCATGCGCGGATCGAAGCTCCACCAGAGGAGCGCGCCCTGCCATTGGGCGGCCATCATCAGGCCGATGCCGGTGGGGGCGGCCGGAACACGCGCGAAACGCTCGTCGAGCGCCGCGGAAAGCACGTCGCGCCAAGCCGCGCCGCGGGCGCGCAGCAGCGGGTCGCGCAGGTCCTCGCGGAGGATCAGGAGATCGTCCGCGTAGCTTTCGATGCCGCCGTAGTCGCCGGAGAGCCCAATGAGCAGGGCGACGGCGCCCGCCGGGGTCTTCGGCGCGGCGGCTGCCAGCTCCGCCGTCAGCCGGTCAAGCCGGTCCCAGGCCTGCAGCAAGGCCGCCTGGATGAGGCCTGATTTGGTTACGAAACGCTGCACCAGGGTCGAGGGGGAAAGGCCGCAGGCGGCCGAGAGGGCCGCGAAGGTGAGGGCATCCGGCCCCTCCTTGCGCATGAGGTTGAGGGCCGCGTCGAGCACCTCTTCGTTTGGCAGAGTTTTGGGGCGTGGCATTTTTGACCTTCATTTATAACCGAATAAGCGTTTATATATATATGTGTGTGCCGATCAAGGCCAGAGGGATTTCTCAGGGAGGATGCCATGACGCTTGAAGGCAAGGTGGCGCTGGTCGCGGGCGCAACGCGCGGTGCCGGCCGCGGCATTGCGGTGGAACTCGGCGCCGCGGGCGCGACGGTCTATGTCACGGGGCGGACGACGCGGGCGCAGCCGTCGGAATACCAGCGACCCGAGACGATCGAGGAAACGGCGGAGCTCGCGACGGCCGCGGGCGGCAAGGGGATCGCCGTCCAGGTGGACCACCTGCAGCCGACGGCGGTGCAGGCGCTCGTCGATCGCATCCGAGGGAAGGCTCGACATCCTCGTCAACGACATCTGGGGCGGCGAGAAGCTCTTCGAATGGAATAAGCCGGTCTGGGATCACAATCTCGAGAACGGCCTGAGGATCCTGCGGCTGGCGATCGACACGCATCTGATCACCGCCCATTACGCGCTGCCGCTCCTGATCGAGCGACCCGGCGGGCTGCTCGTCGAGGTGACCGACGGCACGGCGCAATACAATGCCGATCACTACCGGCTCTCGCCCTTCTACGACCTCGCCAAGATCTCGGCGAACCGCATGGCCTGGGCGCATGCCAAGGACCTCGAGCCGCACGGCGCCACGGCGGTCTCGGTCACCCCCGGCTGGCTGCGCTCGGAAATGATGCTCGAGGCCTTCAAGGTGACGGAGGAGAACTGGCACGACGCCACGGCCTATCAGCCGCATTTCGTCATTTCCGAAAGCCCGCGCTTCGTCGGCCGGGCTGTCGCGGCGCTTGCCGCCGATCCGGAGAAGTCCCGCTTCAACGGCCAGTCGCTATCAAGCGGCGGGCTCGCCCAGATCTACGGCTTCACCGACCTCGACGGCTCCCGGCCGGATTGCTGGCGCTACATGGACGAGGTGATGGAGGACGGCAAGCCGGCCGATCCGACGGGGTATCGGTGAGGCAGCTTACTCCTGACGCGGGGTGAGGCAATCTGTCGGACGATCGCAAGTGCTCGCAAGAGGCGGTAATCATGTTGCTATTCACCGTCTCGTTCGCACCGCTTCGGAAATGCGGCGCAAGGTTGTATCTTACTCTTGCGAAAGCGGCGTCATCGGAGGGCGCCACTCACCGACGCGGGAGGGGAGCATGGCGGAAGCGGACAAGGTCTTTGCGGGAGCGATACCCGACCTTTACGAGCGGCTAATGGTGCCGCTGATCTTCGAGCCCTATGCGAAAGACTTGGCCGAGCGGGTAGCGCAGCTCAAGCCCCTTGATGTACTTGAAATCGCCGCCGGCACCGGCGTTGTGACCCGGATGCTGGCGCCCAAGCTCGATGTCGAAGCGCAGTTCGTCGTGACCGATCTCAACCAGCCGATGCTGGATGTCGCGCATGCCAGGCTGGGCGATGACGAACGGATCGTCTGGCAGCAGGCGGACGCCATGGCGCTGCCCTTCGACGACGAAAGCTTCGATGTCGTGCTCTGCCAGTTCGGCGTGATGTTCTTCCCGGACCGGGTGAAAGCCTACCGAGAGGCGCGGCGCGTGCTGAAACCCGGCGGGCGCTTCCTCTTCAACGTCTGGGACAGGGTGGAGGCAAACGAGCTTGCGCATGCGGCCGTGGAGGCGCTGGCAGCGCAGTTCCAGGAGAACCCGCCGAGCTTCATGCGCCGCGTGCCGCACGGCTATGCGGACCCGAAAATCATCCGCGCCGATCTGGTGGCCGCCGGCTTTCACGACATCACGCTCGAAACGCTCGAGAAGAGGAACGGCCCCATATCCGCTTCCGATGCCGCGACCGGCTTCTGCCAGGGCACGCCCGTCCGCAGCGAGATCGAGGAACGCGACGCTTCGGCGCTGGCCGCGGTCACGGAGGAGGTGGCGGAGGCGCTGAGGAAGCGCTTCGGGAGCGGGATGATCGAACGGCGCATCCAGGCCCATATCGTGGGCGCCGTCCGTTGAGTTGCTGCTGCATGTTTCCTTCGTCTAGGGATGAAAACATGCAGCAATTCAAAGTGCTACCGCGGCCCCTGCGCGTCTACTGCTGGTCGCGCTGGATCGCCTGCTGCGGCACCGCCAGAACCTCGTGCTTGTCGGTCTGCTCGAGCGTGACCCGAACAAGCGTGCCGTCGAGCAGGAGATAGTCGGGTTTTCGAACTCGGCCCGGACGGTGATCGTGTCGGTGCCTGCCGAGACGTCGCTGGAGACGAAATTGATGGCCCCCTTCTTCGGATAGGTCGTGCCGTCCGGCAGCAGCAGCTCCACCTTGGCGTCGCGGCCGATTTCGCCGCGCAGCGCCCGCTGGCGATATTCGAGGAAGAGCGCGGTCGAGACCGGGAAGGGGCCGCAAAATTGGAGTGCTGACCTGAGGGACACTCGGCGATGACATTTCACGGCTGGCATTGGAAATAGTCGAAGAGATGGCTGCTTCCGGCCCAAAGCGGCCGCATCGTCACCAGCAATGGTGCGCTCGCTGAGTTGCCGACGAAACCGACCCTTCAGGATGTCTTCGTCAGCGGCGGCTGCTTCCACGTGCCGTCGAGCGCTTCCTCCTTCGGCCAATAGATGCGCATATAGATCGTGAAGGGACCTCTCGGCGCTGGAAGCCAATTGGCTTCCTTGTCTTTGCCGGGTGATTCATTCTGGATGTAGAGTGTCAGGCCGCCGTCGGGATCCTTGACGAACTGCGGCAACATCGGTGAGTTGACGAGGTAACGCTTGATCGGATTGTCCACGAGCAGGCTCTCCGGCAGCCCGTACATGGTGAGCGACCAGAAGGCGTTGGCGGGCGGTAGCTGGCCCGGCGCGAAACGCACGGTGTATTTATTGGCACCGTCGAGCTTGTTGCCCTCGGAATCGACGCCGTAAGGTGGGTACATTGCCTCCTGTTTCGAATTGCCGTAGATGCCCATCACCGCCCCTGCCATCCGGTAAAGGTAGTTGTTCTTGAGATATTCGCGCGTGCCAAACAGGTCGCCAACGGCGACCTTCCCGGCCTCGACCTCGTTCCTCAGGTTCTCAAAATCAATCCAGGCATCCGCCATGCCCTGCTCCATGGCCGTTTTCATCTCAGGCGACAGAGCAGTTACGTCTATGGTCTTCCCGGCCCCGACACCGATCTTGGCGAACCGCGCCATGAGGTCGGTTTCGGAAGCATGGGTCGGGGCGAACTGCAGGACGAAGTTCAGGATGTTGAAAAACTCTAGCGACTTCCGCTGCTCGTCCGGGGACAACGGCACGGGGAAATCAATCGAGGGTGCAGCCGCTGGGGCGGGCTGACCAAGAAACTTCGAGAGCGGCTCCGCTTTATAACCAGCCTGCACCTTCTTGACGTTGTCGAGGTCATCCGGGTTGAAGAGCTGCGTACGATAGCCGGCAAACACGAACTCCGTTTCGGAGCGGAATACCTTTTCCACGCCCGCGGGTGTCTCGCCTTTCCAGCTTGGCCCGGCGATCAAGTAGCTGCCGCCGTCGTTACCAGTGGTACGGCTGCCGACGTAGTCAAAGTTGTGGGTGTACCAATCGATGAGCTGGATGCTGAAATAGCGGTCCTTTTCGATCTTGGGGACCGTGAGGACAATCGGTTCAGCGCGGAGGTCTGCACCGACGAAGGAGTAGGGCGTGTCCGAGTTGGGGGTCTGAACCGCCTTGTCTGCTGGCGTATAGACACGCGGTGTGTTGACGATTGTGTTCCAGGGACCCTTGTATTCGGGGTTTTTGGTGTCGATAAAATAGGCGTGCTGGATGCGATAATTATCCACCAGCGGGAAGCCGTAAACATAGGCTTCCTTGGCAATGGTGCGGGCTTCAGCGGCGGTCACGTCCTGGGCTTGGACGCTCGTGGTAAGTGCAAAAAGGCCCGCAGCCAGCGCCGAACATTTCGTGAAGTCGCGTCTGGTCAGATTCATCGCATGTCTCCATGTGTTGAGTGCGTGGCATCAATGAGCAAAGGGCAGTCCCGAGATGCGGTCAGGTTGAATGCCCTTCGTAGGCGCGGGCAGCCAGTTTTGCGAAGTACTCTGGGCCAGTGTCGCACAACTGGGATGTTGAGCGATATGTGGCCTCACCGAACAATGGGTAGCATGCATGTAACTACCTTGCGGTGAGGAGCTCAGCCCACTTCAAATAGCTCCGCGGGGAGCGCCGCTGAATATTCGGCGCAGCGCGGGCGGCACCATTATCGGCATTCGGGACAGGCCCTCGGCGATGTCCGCTCAGGATGCGACTCCCGCCGTTTTACATCTGTCGGCTGATCAGCCGCTTGAGGCGCGAAGCCGCCGAGCGGGTCGTCCGCAGTCGACCCGAAGCCGTCAACTGAGTAGCCGATTGAAGAAGTGCCTCCATTCGCGCTCAGAGCGAAGCACATTACTCTTTTCGCCAGAGCGTAGCAATGACCGCTTCTGGCGCTTCCCGGTCGATGGCTTTCCGTCTCCTGTCGGCCCCTTGCAGCCATTGCAACGACCAGAGCACGCGCAACTATTAACCGATTATTGTCCTGTTGTCGGTCATCAATTTTCGGTGGTCCGGTTCAGCGTGAGTTCACACTAAGCGCGACGGTCACCGAATTATTCAGGTAGGCAGCTTCGATGGCACGGTTCTGGGGCACGTCTTTGTCCATCCACATGGTGATTTGGCTGACATTGACCGCCGTGGCTTACACCACTGCAGGCCCGTACACGTTCGCAAGTTGCTGGCCCATCATCCCGATCTACTTCCCCCCCTTCCAGTTCGCAATTATCGCAGTCGCTACCTGCAGTTCGATAGTTCTACTAATCGCGGCCTATCAGCCGTCGATACGCGCGGGTTCTTGCTTTCTATTGGCGTGCCACGGAATGATCGTCTCTGTCGGACTGCTAACTATCAGGGCGGCCGCCTATGCGGCGGTTGGTCAGGTAAGCTGCCTCTAGCAACAACGATCTGACAGTCGAACTGCGCTTAGTCATAGTGTGAGCTGTGACCACCCAGCAGGCGGTGCGCAACGAGGGGCGCGATCTCGCTATTGCGGCAGCCGGGCCAAAGCGGACAAGGAGCGTTTGAGCATATCCGATCCTCATGGTCGGATGCCAGCTGGCGCACCGCCGTCGCAGCAGAGTGGCCCGGGTGAGGTCGCTCGTGGATACCGACTGGAAATTCCGGTTCCGGCCCGAAGCGGACCTCGACGTCGGGATGCTGTGGTCCGGATCGGGTCGGGAGTTGCCGTTCGGCTCGTCTGCCGGAACGAACACGTTCGCCGTAAGCAGACGTTCCCGGCACCGCCTCGAACCGGACCTTCCCCTGCTACGCCGGAAGCGATCGTTCAGTGCATCCCATCGATGAAGTCCAACCGCACGCCTTGGGGTCGTGCGGCGTAGAGACTTCTGGAGTATGCTGAAGAACCTTGCACTCCGAGTAGACGGAGGAGGAGCCATGGACGTCGGTGCGTGGCTGCGCGATCAAGGGCTGGGACAGTACGAAGAAGCGTTCCGCCAAAACGACATCGATCCTGAAGTCCTAAGGGATCTTACGGCCGACGACCTGATTGGGCTCGGCGTCGCCTCGGTAGGGCACCGTCGTAAGCTGCTTGCTGCCATCGCCGCGTTGCGTGAGGTCGCTGAACAACCGAGCGGGCCAACTGGGGTTGGCGGGACACCTGTAATTTTCCCGCAGGCGGAGCGCCGCCAGCTTACCGTGATGTTCGTCGACCTTGTCGACTCGACCAGGCTTTCCTCACGACTCGATCCAGAGGAGATGGGCGAACTGCTGCGGGGCTATCAGCGTGCGGTGGCGGGCGCTATTGCGCGATTCGAGGGCCACGTTGCCAAGTTCATGGGCGATGGCGTGCTCGCTTACTTTGGCTACCCGCGCGCTCACGAGGATGAGGCAGAACGAGCGGTGCGAGCGGGGCTTTCCGCCATCGACGCAGTGCAGAACGTGCAATCAACGCATGGGGAGACGCTGCAGGCTCGCGTCGGCATCGCGACCGGCCTGGTGGTTGTCGGCGAACTGATCGGCGAAGGTGCTGCGCGTGAGGAGACGGTAATCGGCGAGACGCCCAATTTAGCGGCACGACTGCAAAGTGTCGCCGAACCGGGAACGGTGGTGGTGGCATCCACGACCCGGCAGTTGATCCGCGGCCTGTTCGATTTCGCCGAGCTCGGACTCCACTCCTTGAAGGGCTTTCCTGCTTCCGTACCCGCTTGGCGCGTGCTCGGTGAAAGCTCTGCGGAAAGCCGGTTCGAAGCTCTCCGCGGGGCGAGCCTGACCCCGCTCGTCGGTCGCGAGCACGAGATAGGCCTCCTGCTTAAGCGCTGGGAAGCAGTCAAAGAAAGCGAAGGCCGTGTGGTGTTGCTGGCGGGCGAGCCCGGCATCGGCAAGTCGCGCCTTGTTCGTGCCCTGCGTTGGCGTCTGGAAAGCGAGCCGCATACCACTGTAAGTCACTACTGCTCGCCCTATCATCAGACCAGCCCGCTTCATCCGGTTGTCCGCCTTCTGGAGCGGGCAGCCGGCTTCGCCGCGGAGGATCCCCCCGCAGTGAAACTGAGCAAGCTCGAGACGCTGCTCACGCAATCGACCGAAGACGTCGCCGACACGGCGCCGCTGCTCGCGGCGTTGCTGTCGGTCCCAGCGGACGGTCGCTATCTGCCGTTGGAGTTAAGCCCGCACCGGCAGAAGAAGCGGACGCTGGAGGTACTCGTCGATCAGCTCATCGGGCTCGCGGCACGTCGGCCCGTCCTGGCAATATACGAGGACGTGCATTGGGCAGATCCCACCTCGCTGGAACTGCTGGATCTTGTTGTTGACCGCGTGCAAGACGCGCCAGTGCTGGTGCTCATCACATACCGCTCCGACTTTCTCCCACCGTGGATGCGCTATCCCCATGTCACGGCATTGACGCTTAGTCGTTTGAGCCGCCGGCAAGGCGCAGATATGGTGGAGAGCCTGACCGGCGGCAGGGCTCTGCCTGCCGAAGTGCTCAACCAAATCGTCGGACAGACAGACGGCGTGCCGCTCTTCGTGGAGGAGCTGACGCGCGCGATATTGGAGACCAACTTGCTTAAAGACGAGGGCGATCACTACGCTCTCGCGCGTCCCCTGTCGGCGATCGCAATTCCAGCTACGCTTCAGGAATCGTTATTGGCCCGGCTTGACCGGCTTGCCCCCGCCAGGGAGGTAGCGCAGGTGGCGGCCGCAATCGGTCGAGAATTCTCGCATGAGCTGCTCGTGACCGCCGCGCCGTTGCAGCCCAGCGAAGTCGAGGAAGCACTGGACGAACTCATTGCTTCAGGATTGGTGTTCCGCCACGGGACTCCGCCGCAGGCGACCTACAGCTTCAAGCACGCGCTCGTACGCGACGCCGCCTACGCGACCCTTGTGCGCACGAAACGACAACGGTTGCACGCGGCGATAGCCACAGCGATCGAGCAACGTTTCCCCGAAACGGTCCAGACGCAGCCCGAGCTTCTGGCTCAGCACTATGCGGAGGCGGGGCGGCTGGAACCTGCGGTCAATTACTGGCTCAGGGCCGGGCAAGCAGAGATTGCGCGCTCCGCAACGGCCGAAGCGATTACTCATCTGACAAGAGGGCTGGAGCTGCTTGAAGGACTGCCTGATGATTCTGCGCGATGGCGGCAGGAACTCGAATTGCAGGTCGCTCTCAGCGTTGCCCTGATGACTGCCAAGGGTTGGGCAGCGCCAGAGGTCGGCCGGGCCAACGCGCGAGCACGGGAATTATGCGAGCGGATCGGGGATAAAGGCAGGCTCTTCCCTGTCCTCTACGGGGAGTGGGTCTTCCACGTCGTGCGCGCTGAACTGGAGGCGGGAAGAAAGGCGGGAGAGGCGCTGCTCCGGCGCGCGCAGGAAGAACGGGAGGCGTCCGGTGAGACCGTCGGCAATCGCATCGCCGGAACCGATGCCTTCCTTCGCGGCGAGATTGCGACTGCCCGTGAATATCTGGAACGGTCGCTCGCTCTTTATGACCCGCAGCAACATCGCTCCCTCGCATTCCTGTTCGCCCAGGACCCTCGGGTGGCGGGGCTGTCGGTCCTCTCCTGGACTCTCTTCACTCTTGGGTATCCCGAGCAGGCCCAGGCCAGGAGCAACGAGGCCTTGGCAGACGCAAGGGAACTTTCCCACCGCAACACGCTCGGTTACGCCCTGCTTTACGGCTGCATCCTGTCGCAGCTGCGCGGCGACTGGCGAGAAGCGCGAGATCGGGCGGATTCACTGATCACGCTCGCAAGAGCGCAGGGCTCTCCCCACTTCCTCGGTGCAGGTACAATCGTTCGAGGCTGGACGCTAGCAGAGATGGGTGAATTACCAGCGGCCATCACACAGGTTCGAGGGGGCTTGGCGTCGTGGGAGATGACTGGAGCGAGATTCCTGGTTCCATTCTTTTTGAGCTTGCTCGCGCGCGTCGAGACCCGTGCAGGGGGAGCACAGCGGGGCTTGGATTTGCTGACCGACGCGCTGAACCGAGCGGGCGCAACGGGCGAGCGGTGGTTCGAGGCGGAATTGCATCGACTGACGGGCGAGCTGATGCTGCAGCTGCCCGCGTTTGATCGTGCGGAGGCGGAAGCACGACTCCGGCACGCGGCCGAGGTAGCGCGAGGGCAAAACGCTGACTTATGGGAGTTGCGCGCGGCGACAAGCCTGGCCCGACTATGGATCGTGCAGAACCGGTTCGGCGAGGCTCATCACCTGCTTGCGCCCCTCTGCCGCAAGTTCACGGAGGGATTCGCGACAACGGATCTGCAATCGGCCGAGCGGGTGCTTCGCGAGACAGCCGGCGTCAATGGCGCGACCAAGTCATCCGAAGAGTCCAAACCGCGTTGACAGCACCGTCGGATGGCAACGGTAGCTTTGATGTGCATCAGCGAGTCAGTAGTCGTCCGGTTCCGGCGACCAATTAGAGCCTGAATGTCCGCTCCGGGGGCAAAACCTGGCCGTTCTGCTCGCTAAGCGCCGCGACCGCTGGGTCGGATAGCGACCTTCGCGATCTCCAATAGCAAGGTCCGCAATTGGCGCAAAGCTGACCCACGCTCGTCTACCCACTCCCCTGTCACACCCCTGTAAAACACTCGCTCTATCCCTCGGCGCCATCTTTCTCCCACCGAGGGCAATTCCCTATGAAAACGCTTGTCTCCGCCGTTGCCGCCACGCTTCTTGCCGGCCTTTTTTCTACCGCGGCCTATGCCGAAAACCTTATCCTCTACACCAGCCAGCCGAACGAGGATGCGCAGGCGACGGTGGATGCATTCAAGGCGGTAAATCCCGGCGTCGAGGTCGAGTGGGTGCGTGAGGGGACGACGAAGATCATGGCCAAGCTGATGGCCGAGATCGAGGCGGGCAATCCGGTGGCGGACGTGCTTTTGATCGCCGATACGGTGACGATGCAGCGGCTGAAGGAGGGGGGGCATCTGCTGCCGCATAAGTCGCCGGAGGCGGCGGGCTACAATGCGGCGCTCTATGATGCGGACGGCGCCTATTATTCGACCAAGATGATCACCACCGGTATCGTCTACAACAGCTCGGCCGGGATGAAGCCGGAAGGTTGGCAGGATCTGACCAAGCCTGAAGCGAAGGGCCTCGTCACCATGCCGAGCCCGCTCACCTCTGGCGCGGCGCTGATCCATGCCGAGACGCTCGCCGCCATTCCCGGCCTCGGCTGGCACTATTACAAGGCGCTGGCCGAAAACGGCGCGACGGCCGCCGGCGGCAATGGCAGCGTGTTGAAGGCGGTCGCGACGGGCGAGAAGGCCTATGGCATGCTCGTCGATTTCATGGCGATCCGCGAGAAGGCCAAGGGGGCGCCGGTGGAATTCGTCTTCCCGGCCGAGGGCGTTTCCGCCGTCACCGAGCCGGTCGGTATTTTGAAGACCGCGAAAAACGTCGAAGCCGCGAGGAAATTCGTCGACTTCCTGCTTTCCGAGGAAGGTCAGAAGGTGGCGGCGAAGATGGGCTATATCCCGGCCCGCGACGGCGTGGCGCTGCCGGAAGGCTATCCGGCCCGCGAGACGATCAAGGTGCTGCCGCTCGATGCCGCCGCGGCGGTCAAGAATTCCGAAGCGGACCTCAAAACCTTCTCCGGCATTTTCGGGACGAACTGATCGCCCGATGACGCGAGCGGACGAGACCGCCCGCGGCCGGAGCGCGCGCGCTCCGGCCGAAGCGCCGGACGCGGAAAGAGGCTCCGGGTCCAACACGCCGGATCCGTCGCGTCTTCTGTCGAAGGCGCGGCGCTTCGGCCGGTTGCGGTTTCTCTTTGGCGGCAAGGAGGCGGCGGAAAGCCGGCCTCCCCAGATGACGTCCGGCAAACTGCCGGCCGCTCTGACGCGGACCTTGCGCGGCGTCGAACTGCCCCCGGTGCCTCACGCCACGGAAGACGGCATCCTCCAGGCGAGGCCGCCGCGCGGCCGGGAAGGGCTCGGCTTCCGCCCGCGAAAGCGGCGGGCGCCGTCTGGCGAGCCGGCCTGGCTGCTGCCTTTCATACTTGGTGCGGTGCTCTTGCTTTCCGTGCTGCCGCTCGCCCGCCTGGCCGGGGCGGGGGTGAGCGGACTTGTCGACGGCGAGGCGGCGCGGCTGGTCTTCGAGGCGGCGACCTTTGCGGCACTCCGCAACACGCTTCTCACCGCCGCCGGCGGCATGGTCGTCTCGCTCCTCTTCGGTTCGCTCTTCGCCTTCGCGCTGGCGCTCACCGACATTCGCGGCAAGCTGGCGTTAAGCTTCGCCTTCATGCTGCCGATGATGATCCCGCCGCAGGTGACGGCGCTCGCCTGGGTGGAGATGTCGGGGCCGGCGAGCCCGCTCCTGAAGACGCTCGGGCTGGCGCCGCCGCTCGGCAGCCCGCAGCCGCTCTATTCGCTTTCCGGCATCGCGCTGATCCTCGGCGTGCAGCATGCGCCGCTCGTCTTCCTGGCGCTGAAGGCCGGGCTTGCGGCGAGCCCGCGCGACCGCATCGAGGCAGCGCGCCTTTCAGGTGCCGGGTCGTTCCGGGTGTTTCGCGACATCGTGCTGCCGCTCAGCGCTCCAGGGCTGATCGCCGGCGGTGCGATCGCCTTCGTCTCCGGCATCGGCAATTTCGGCATTCCGGCGATCCTCGGCATACCTGCCGGGATCGAGACCTTGCCGACGCTGATCTTCAGCCGCTTGGCGAGTTTCGGCGCCGCCACCTTCGGCGAGATCGCGCTGATCTCGACCTTAATCGCGGCGATCTCCGCCGCCGGGCTTCTCGTACAGCAGCGGGCGCTCGCCGGCCGCGACTATCGCCTGATCGGCCATTCCGGCGCCCACGCCGCCTTTTCGCTGGGGCGCCTCCGCATCGCTGTCGAGGCGCTGCTCCTCATTGTGCTGGCGCTGGTGCTGGTCGCGCCGCTGCTGGCGCTCGTCGCAAGTTCGCTGGTGCCGGCCTATGGCGTGCCGCTCAATTTCAACACCATGTCGCTCAGCGCCTATGCGGAAATCCTCTTCCGCCAGTCGATCACCCTGACGGCGCTCAAGAATTCGCTGTTCCTCGCCTCTGCCGCCGCCCTCGGGCTACTCCTCGTCACCGTCCCGGCCGCCTATCTCTTGACGCGGCGGAAGGGGGCGCTCGCCAATCTCGTCGCCATCCTGATCGAGATCCCTTACGCGCTGCCCGGCATCGTGCTTGCCGTCGCCTTCATCCTTACCTTCGCCGCCCCGCTGCCGGTCATCGGCGTCTCGCTCTACGGCACGATCTGGATCATTCTCGCCGCCTATTTCTCCTCCTTCCTCGCCGTCAGCCTGAAGCCGGTCATGAGCGCGTTTGCGCAGATGGACCCGGCGCTCGAGGAGGCGGCACGGCTTGCAGGCGCCGGCTTCTTCCGCCGCATGCACGACGTGCTGCTGCCGCTGATCGCCCCGGCCGCCGGCGCCTCGGTGATCCTCGTCTTCCTGATCGCGGCGAACGAGCTGACGGTTTCGGCGCTGCTCTGGTCGGCGGGCACGCAGACGCTCGGCGTCGCGATCTTCAATCTCGACGACAGCGGCTCCTCCGATCTCGCCTCGGCGCTCTCGGTGCTCGTCGTGTTGCTGGTAATCGCGCTGATGGCGGCGCTCGAGTTTTTCGCAAAATACCTGCCGGAGGGCGTGCTGCCGTGGCGCAACTGATCCTCAACCACTTGAGCAAGGATTTCGGCAGCGGCAAGTCTCCTGGGAATGACAGGCCGGCGGTCGCCGATGTTTCGCTGACGCTGCGGCGGCAGGCCTTCCTGGCGCTCCTCGGTCCATCGGGCTGCGGCAAGACGACGGTGCTGCGCATGATTGCCGGCTTCGAGCAGCCGAGCGACGGCTCGATCTCCTATGGCGAGCGGCGGCTTTCGGACGCCGGGGGCGCGCTGCCGCCGGAAAAGCGCAACATGGCGATGGTGTTCCAGTCCTATGCGCTCTGGCCGCATATGACGGTCGCGCAGAATGTCGGCTATCCCTTGAAAGTGCGCGGCATTTCCGGGGCTCAATGGCAGAAGCGGGTCGGCGAGGCACTGTCGCTGGTGAAACTCACCGAGCTTGCCGAGCGGCGGCCGGCCGCACTTTCCGGCGGCCAGCGCCAGCGGGTGGCGCTCGCCCGCTGCCTCGTCACCCAGCCGGACGTCGTGCTGCTCGACGAGCCGCTCGCCAATCTCGACCAACATCTGAGGAAGGCGATCGAGGAGACCTTCCGCACCTTTCACGAGCGCTCCGGCGCCACCATGGTCTATGTCACCCACGACCAGGCTGAGGCGATGGCGCTCGCGACCGACGTCGCGGTGATGTCGGAAGGCCGGCTTTTGCAGGTGGCGCCGCCGGCAGAGATCTATGCCCGGCCGGAAGGCCGGGTGGTCGGCGGGCTCATCGGCCGCGGCAGCATCCTGCGGCTGCCGATGGCGGAAAACGGCGAAAGGCAGCTCGGCTGGCCGGTGCTGCGGGCGGCGCTCGGGTCGCGGGATGGGATCGCGGACGGGCCGCTTGCCGACGTGCTGGTACGGCCGGAGCATGTCCACCGCGGCACCGACGGCGTGCTGATGCGGGTGCTTTCGTCCGTCTTCGAAGGCGAGCGCTTCGCCCTCGATTTGGCGCTTCCCGACGGCCAGCGGCTGAAGGCCTTCAGCAGCGCGGCGATTGCGGAGGGTACGCTCGCGGCCTTTGTCATCGGCAGTGGCTGGCGGCTTTGAGTTGGGGTCGGATACCGCCGCGGCTTTGCCGCGCATCGGCTGCCTCGAATACCCTCATCCCTGGGCTCGTCACAGGGATCTCAGCCAGGGCGCGTCGGCGCCGTGAATGACATCGCGATTGCCGCGAAACAAAGTGTCGCCGCTCTGCCTGTGGCTCCCAGTATGTAGTCATCGTTTCACAAGCACTAAGAGTTTCTCGCGCCGCAGACGCGGCGCTGCTGGATTCCTGTGACGAGCACAGGAATGAGGGCGGGTGGTGCGGCGGCCTTACGACGCGTTGGCGCGGCTGGGGCGGGATGCGTTCCGCTAACCGACGACGTTTCGGGACGCACGGCCTCCGTCCGCTACTCGTCATCCTCGGGCTTGACCCGAGGATCCATCAATAAGCGAGTTTTTCCTAAGCGTTTTGAACGGCTTTGCGCTTGGACCCTCGGGTCAAGCCCGAGGATGACGAAAGGGTGGGTGGGCCACCGAAACTTGACCGGCATGACGGAGGTCGCGGCCGGCGTTGATGAAATCAGCCCACGATGTTGGATGCGTTCCAAGAACCGGATCAATAAGATGACTGGTTGCAACATGCAATCAAGTGCGTCATACTACCTCCTTGACCATACCAGGGAGACGACGATGAAACTCTATCAGGGCATAGGGCCGAACTCCTATCGGGTGCGCATCTTCCTCAAGGAGAAGCGCATCGAGGTCCCAATGGTGGAGATCGACTTTGCCAAGGGCGAGCACAGGGCGCCGGAATTCCTGACACTCAATTCGCTTGGGCAGATCCCGGTGCTTGAGCTCGACGATGGCACGATCATCACCGAAAGCGTCGCGATCTGCCGCTATTTCGAGGAAGTCCACCCGGAGCCGCCGCTCTTCGGATCGGATGCCGTCAGCCGCGCCAAGGTGGAGATGTGGAATCGGCGGGCGGAATTGGTGATTTTCGCCACCATCGGCAATGTGGCCCTCCATTCCGATGCCTTGTTCAAGGATCGCCTCACCCAGTTTCCGGCCTTCGCGGAAACCGAGCGGCGGGCCGTGCCGAAGAAATGGGCCTGGCTCGACCGCGAGCTTGCGGATGGCCGGCCGTTCCTCGCCGGCGAGGCGTTCTCGGTCGCCGATATCACCGCCGGCGTCTGCGGCTGGCTTGCGGACGTCTTCTGCATGGAGATACCTCCAGAGCTCAAGAACGTGCAGCGCTGGAACGAGCGGGTGAGGAGCCGGCCGAGCTGGAATGCTTGAGGCCGGACTACGCTCCGCCGCGGGTGACATCGCAGACCTCGTGCCGCGCGCCGCGGGAACCAGCGCCGTGCCCGCACGTTCCCTGTCGGGACGGCAATCGGCGAGGCACACGGCAAGAGAGGCGGCGCGCATGTATTTCATGGCCCTTGCGACGGACTATGATGGCACATTGGCCGAGGATGGCATGGTTCGGGCGGAAACGCTGGAAGCGCTCAAGCGGCTGAAAGAGACGGGCCGCAAGCTGTTGCTCGTCACCGGGCGCGAGTTGCCGGACCTGAAGCGGGTCTTTCCCAACATGGATCTGTTCGACAAGGTGGTCGTCGAGAACGGCGCCTTGCTCTACACGCCCGAGACCGAAGAGGAAAAGCCGATCGCACCGGCGCCGCCGCCGGAATTCGTCGAACGGCTGCGGCAGAAGGGCGTCGACAATATCTCGGTGGGGCGCTCGATCGTCGCCACCTGGGAGCCGCATCAGACCGCCGCGCTCGAAGCCATCAATGAGCTCGGCCTCGAGCTCGAGATCATCTTCAATAAGGGCGCGGTGATGATCCTTCCGACCGGCGTCAACAAGGCGACGGGCCTGAAGGCGGCGCTGAAGGAGATGCAGCTTTCATTCCTGAATGTCGTGGCCGTCGGCGATGCGGAGAACGACCACGCGCTCTTGAGGATGTGCGGCTGCGGCGCGGCGGTTTCGAATGCTCTGCCGGCGCTGAAGGAGACTGCCGATCTTGCGCTCGAAGGCGCCCGCGGCGAAGGCGTCGAGGAGTTGATCGCCGAGATCGTCGAGCGCGACTATGCCTTCTGCACCAATCAGCGCCACCAGGTGCCGCTCGGCGAGGGCGACGACGGTCCGGTCGACATCGGGCCGCTCGACGTGCTGCTGATCGCCGGAAGTTCCGGCATCGGCAAGTCGACGCTGGCAACGGCGCTTTCCGAGGGTATGCGCGAGCGGCGCTTCCAGTTCTGCGTGTTCGATCCGGAAGGCGACTATGAGGACCTCGAGGGCGCCGTCAGCGTGGGCAACGGTTCGACCACGCCGACCGAGAGCCAGGTGCTCGAAATCCTCGCCAACCCAGACGACAATGTGGTCGTGAGCGCGCTCGGCTTCGAGCTCAAGGAGCGGCCTTCCTTCTTCGCCAAGCTGATGCCGGGCCTGTCGGCGCTTCGCGCCCGGACGGGCAGGCCGCATTGGCTGATCATCGACGAGGCTCATCACCTGATGCCGGCGGCCCGCGACAGTGCGTCGCTGGCGCTCTCGGACGACATCTCTGGAACGATCATGATCACCGTGCATCCGGACGCGGTCTCGCCAAGGGCGCTTTCGGCGGTGACGGCAGTGGTCGCCCTCGGCCCGAGCGCCCGCGAAGTGATCGAGACCTTCTGCACGGCCGTCGGCGAGGCGCCGCCCGCCGGCCTCGATCAACTCCATCAAGAGGACGAGGTGCTTTTCTGGCGACGCGCGACCGGCGCGCCGGTGCAGCGTATCCGGGCCGAAAAGCCGAAGCAGGTGCGCAAGCGGCACACCCGCAAATATGCCGAGGGACATCTCGGCGAGGACGCGAGCTTCTATTTCCGCGGTCCTGAGAACAAGATGAACCTGCGCGCCCACAATCTGATCATCTTCCTGCAGATTGCCGAAGGGATCGACGACGAGACCTGGGAACATCATCTGAGGGCCGGCGACTACTCGAAATGGTTCGGCGAGCGCATCGGCGATGCCGATTTGGCGCAGGAGGCGGCCGGTATCGAAGAGGACCGTTCCCTCTCACCTGCCGAGAGCCGGAAGAGGCTCGCGGAGGCCGTGCGCCGGCGCTACACCGCACCGGCGTCGGGGAAGGACTGAGGCGGCGACGGCGTTCTACCGTTTCGGCTTCTGCTTCGTCCCGGCACTTTTGCCGTCGGAGCTTTTGGAACGCTCTTCGAAGCGATCGGCGCCCTTGGCGAGATCGGATCCCTTTTGCGCTTCCACCTTCTTCTCTTCTTTCGCGGCGCTCTTGTGCAGGCCGCTTGCGGCTTTCTTGCCCTTTGCCGTCGGGGCTTGTTCGACACCCATTGCAGACACTCCTGCGCTGATCGGAACGTCATCCTCAACGTCCGGGAAAGTTTCCTGTTCCCTGGAAGATTCGTTCGGCAGGTTTGCCGCAGCCGAGGGAAGGGAGCTACAACTTCTGCTGTCACTCTGGATAATGGTTCGCCCGAGTTACACGTAACTGTGGACTCGCCTTGATTTCGCCCCTCTTGCCTTCTCCCTGGCCTTTTTGAATTCCTAGAATGAAGACGCGTGATTCGCGCCGCACCGCATTCGATCGCGTTTCCCGGGCACGGGCAGCTTTCGACGGCCGGGGAACTGCCCAAGGAGAAGAGCCATGACAGAGTACAAGAAGCCGATCATCACGGAGATGCGCCCGAAAATCACTGTCATCGGCGTCGGTGGCGGCGGCGGCAACGCGATCAACAACATGATCGCCGAAGACCTGCAGGGCGTCGACTTCATTGCCGCCAATACGGATGCGCAGGCGCTTGCGATGTCGAAGGCGGCGCGGCGGATCCAGCTCGGCGCGGCCATTACCGAGGGCCTTGGCGCCGGCTCGCTGCCGGATATCGGCAATGCGGCGGCGCAGGAATCGATCGACGAGATCATGGACCATCTCGGCGGCACGCATATGTGCTTCGTCACCGCCGGCATGGGCGGCGGCACCGGCACCGGCGCAGCGCCGGTGATCGCCGAGGCGGCGCGGCGCGCCGGCATCCTGACGGTCGCGGTCGTCACCAAGCCCTTCAGCTTCGAAGGCAAGCGGCGCATGCAGACGGCGGAATTCGGAATCGAGCGGCTGCGCGAGAGCGCCGACACGGTGATCGTCATCCCCAACCAGAACCTCTTCCGCATCGCCGATGCCAAGACTACCTTTGCCGACGCCTTCATGATCGCCGACCGGGTGCTCTATTCCGGCGTCAGCTGCATTACCGACCTCATCGTCAAGGAAGGCCTGATGAATCTCGACTTTGCCGACGTGAAGACGGTGATGAAGGGCATGGGCCGGGCGATGATGGGCACCGGCGAGGCGGCCGGCGAGGGCAGGGCGATGATGGCGGCGGAGGCGGCGATCGCCAATCCGCTGCTCGACGAGGTCTCGATGCGCGGCGCCAAGGGCGTGCTGGTGTCGATCTCCGGCGGCATGGACATGACGCTTTTCGAGGTGGACGAGGCGGCGACCCGCATCCGCGAGGAGGTCTATGACGAGGCCGACATCGTCGTAGGCGCGATCTTCGACCGCAGCCTCGACGGCACCTTCCGCGTCTCGGTCGTCGCCACCGGCCTCGACAGTGCCGCCCGCAGCGCCGATGCAGCGGCGCCAGAGGCGATGAACGGCCAGGCGGCGGCCGCACCGATTCGCACGCTGCAGTAGTTGGTTAGGGGATCGCCCCTCACCTGGGGTTTAACCCGAAGGACTAGCCCTCCCCGCATGCGGGGAGAGGGGACGTGAACGGTGCCGCGAGTCTCCTTCGCCCCGCTTGCGGGGAGAAGGTGCCGGCAGGCCGGATGAGGGGCGTGGCTGCGCGAAGCTAAGCCGGTAAGCCCGCCCGCCGCAGTTCTTCGACAAAACGCTCGATGAAATCCTCCGACATCGCCGGCACGCTGCCGAAATAGAATTCGGCCCGCGCCTTGTCGACGGTCATGTCCGGTCGGCGGCAGAGGAGGGCGGCGACCGCTTCGCTCGCTTCCCGGCTCCGTCCTTCGGCGCCGAGGGCAGCCGCGAGCACCATGGCCGGCCAGAAGGTGACGTTTTCCTGGCGCAGCGAGGCGCGGGCAGCGGCCGCCGATTCCGCCAGCCGGCCCGCCTGGTAGTGGGCGATCGCCAGCATGTTATAGAAAGTCCAGAGATGCGGGTCGCGCGGGCTCAATCGGAAGGCCTCGCTGATCGCGGCGATGCCTTCCTCCGGGAGATCGACATAGCAAAGCGCCTGGCCGAGCGCGAAGTGGCCCTGGGCGAAGCTCGCGTCGAGCCGGAGGGCATTGCGCAGATGGTCGATGCCGCGCTCCGGCTGGCCTCCGAGGGCCAGCGCACGGCCGAGCGCCAGGTGCGCGGCCGGCTCGCGGCTGTCGAGGGCGATCGCCCGCTCGGCGAGCCGGGTGGCATCGGCGATCCGCTCGGCCCGTTCGTCGAGCGGACCGTACCAGCCGAGCTGGATATGGACATAGGCAAGCCGCGCATGGGCCTGGGCGAAACTGGGCTCGAGTTCTACGGCCCTCTCGAAGAGCTGCTTGGCGATCTTCAGGTCGTCGAGGTTAAACTTGTAAAGGTGCCAGAGGCCCTTCAGATAGATGTTCCAGGCATCCATGTCAGCGGCGGTATGACCGCGCAGTGCCGCGAATTCGATCATCCCGAGTTCCGGCTCGATGGTGCCGGTGATCTGGCCGGCGATCTCGTCCTGGAGCACGAAGATGTCGTCGAGCGTGCGGTCGTAGCGCTCCGCCCAGAGCAGCATGCCGCTTTCCCCGCTCAGCAATTGGGCGGTTATGCGGATGCGGTCGCCGGAACGGCGAACGCTGCCCTCGATGACGTATTTGACGCCGAGATCCTCGGCCACCTTCCTGACGTCGACGGACTTGCCCTTGTAGCTGAACGATGAGTTGCGGGCGACGACCCTCAGCCAGCGGCAGCGGGCGAGCGTGGCGATCAGCTCTTCGGTGAAGCCATCGGAAAAATGCTCCTGCTCGCCGACGCTGGAGAGATTGACGAAGGGCAGGACGGCGATCGACGGGCGCTGGCGCCCTGGTACCGGCTGTTCGCCCGGCGGCGGTGCGGCGGGGGACTGTTCGGGCGCTCCGCCCGGTTGCCACCGCCAGATGCGAATGGGACCATGTGCGTCGCTGAGCTTTCGCTTGCCGCAATCGACGGCCGGGAAGTCAAGCTTAGATGCGACCTGATCATGAACCTGCCGCGAAACGCAGATGCCCCCGGGCGGAGCAATTTCCTGGAGACGCGTTGCGACGGTGACGCCATCGCCGTGAATGTCGTCGTCCTCGACAATGACATCGCCAAGATGAATGCCGATACGCAGCTCCAGACGCCGGCCGTCGATCTCCTCCTTGTGCTGCAGCATCATCTCCTGGATCGCCATTGCGCAGCCGACGGCATCGACGACGCTCGCGAACTCCGCCAGCAATCCGTCGCCCGTCTGCTTCACGATCCGGCCTCTATGCGCGGCAATCGTCGGAAGGATCAGCGAACTGCGGCAGGTCTTCAGCGCCTTGAAGGTTCCGGCCTCGTCGAGCCCCATCAAACGGCTATAGCCGACGACGTCGGCGTCCAGGATCGCCGCCAGCCGCCTCATGCGGCAACCTCCCGGATGTGCTGCGGTGATGGGCCTTGACCAATCCAACTCATGGGTACGATCGATCCCGATTGGGCGTCGGGAATGGCGAACACTGCAGTCCTTATCCCGCTGGCAAAGCCTAGCAATCGCAGGTGCGGCTGTGAAGTGATATCGCAACGCTCTGAGCAGGTGTCACTTCCCGCGGCGGCTCACCCGCCAGATGACGTTGCCGACGTCGTCGGCAACGAGCAGGGCGCCCTTCCTGTCGATAACGACGCCGACGGGCCGACCCATGGCCTTGTTGTCGCGGCCGATGAAGCCGGTGAGGACGTCCCTCGGCGGACCGTTCGGCTTGCCGTTGCGGAACGGGACGAAGACGACCTTGTAACCGCTGTAGACGCTTCGATTCCAGGAACCGTGCTGGCCGACGAAAGCGCCGTTGCGGTAGCTCGGACCCAGCGAGGCGCCTTTGGAGAATGTCAGTCCGAGCGACGCCGTATGTGAACCAAGCGCGTAATCGGGCTTGATCGCCCTGGCGACAAGGTCCGGGCGCTGCGGCTTGACCCGCTGATCGACGTTCTGGCCGAAATAGCTGTAGGGCCAGCCGTAAAAGCCGCCGGCGCGGACTGAGGTCATGTAGTCCGGGACGAGATCGTCGCCAATCTCGTCCCGCTCGTTGACGGCGACCCAGAGATCGCCGCTTTCGGGATTCCAGGAGAGCCCGTTCGGGTTGCGCAGCCCCGAGGCGAATACGCGGGTGCTGCGGCTCGTCCGGTCGACCTCGAGGACGGCGGCACGGTTCTTCTCCACTGCCATGCCGTTCTCCCCGACATTGCTGTTGGAGCCGACCGTGACGTAGAGCTTGCGACCGTCGGGGCTCGCAATCACATCCTTCGTCCAATGGTGGTTCAGATCGCCCGCGGGCAGGTCGACGACTTTCTCCGGCCTCGCGGTTATCCTCGTCCGGCCGCTCCTATAGGGGAAGGCGACCAGCGCGTCGGTGTTGGCGACGTAAAGCCTGCCGTTCGAGAGCGTCATGCCGAAGGGCGAATTGAGCCCCTCGAGGAAGGGCCGGCGCAGATCGGCGACACCGTCGCCGTCCGTGTCGCGCAGCAGCGTGATGCGATTGGCGCTTTTCGTCGCGGCACCGGCGCGCTTCATCGCGGCTCCCATGACCAGCTTGCGCAGGCTGAAGCCGCTGTTCTTCTTTTCCGGGGCGTTGCTTTCGGCGACCAGCACATCGCCGTTCGGCAGCACATGCAGCCAGCGCGGGTGGTCGAGGCCGGTCGCAAAGGCGTTCACCCTCAGCCCCTTCGCCGGCGTCGGCATCGTACCGCTCTGCCAGCCTTTCGCCTCGGCAATCCTGATCGTCGGGATCAGCGTCGGTCTCGGCTTCGGCAGAGTCGGGTTCGGGCCGTAGCCGATGCTGCCGGCGATTGCGCCGGTTCGCTGCGCGGAGACGCTGGTGCAGCCCGCGATGAGGCTGCCCAAGAGGATGATGATGAGTAAGTCGAGCGGGAGGCGGGTCTTCATCGCGATGTCCTCGGAACGCATGTGCCGCTTCGTCGTTAGACGCGCGGCCGCTTCGCAATATTCCTTGTCGGGGCATCAAACAGCATCGTTCCCGACTTGTTCCTGCAATCTTTGCGTGGGGCCGCATTCGGGAGTATTCTCGGAAACAGCTCGAAAATGACGGGGGCGCAACGCCTCGCAGTGGGCGTGCAGCCTCTTAGAACTTTGATTAGCCTGCGGAAAACTGTTCCCAACAAGCGCAGGCTCTGGGAGGAAGACATGAAGCAAGGAACCCGGACTCGGGGGAAAACGTCGCGCCGCCAATTCCTGAGCGGCGCTGCCATGGCCGGCGCAGCGGCAGTCGCGGCGCCCAGCGTCGCCAAGGCGCAAGGGCCGGTGAACATGCGCTGGCAAAGCACCTGGCCCTCAAAGGATATCTTTCACGAGTTCGCAATCGATTTCGCCAAGAAGGTCAACGACATGACCGGCGGCGACCTGAAGATCGAGGTGCTGCCGGCAGGCGCCGTCGTGCCGGCCTTCGGCCTGCTCGACGCGGTATCGCAAGGGACGCTTGACGGCGGCCATGGCGTCGTCGCCTACCACTACGGCAAGCAATCGGCGCTGGCGCTCTGGGGCTCCGGGCCGGGCTTTGCCATGGACGCTAACATGCTGCTCGCCTGGCACAAATATGGCGGCGGCAAGGACCTGCTCGCCAAGCTCTATGAATCGATCGGCGCCAACGTCGTTTCGTTCCTCTACGGACCGATGCCGACGCAGCCGCTCGGCTGGTTCAAGAAGCCGGTCGCCAAGGCCGAAGATATCCAGGGCCTCAAATTCCGTACCGTCGGCATTTCGATCGACGTCTTCACCGGGCTCGGCGCGGCGGTCAACGCCTTGCCGGGCGGCGAGATCGTCGCCGCGCTCGATCGCGGCCTGCTCGACGCGGCGGAGTTCAACAATGCCTCGTCCGACCGGGTGCTCGGTTTCCCGGACGTATCGAAGATCTGCATGCTGCAGAGCTATCACCAGAATGCCGAGCAGTTCGAAGTCCTGTTCAACAAGGCCCGTTACGATCAGTTGCCGGAACAGGTAAAGGCGATCATCACCAATGCGGCGGAAGCCGCTTCGCAGGACATGCACTGGAAAGCGATCGACCGCTATTCGCGCGACTATGTGGCGATGCAGACCACCGATCAGGTCAAGTTCTACAAGACACCGGAAGCGATCCTGAAGAGACAGCTCGAAGTTTATGACGAGGTGGTGAAGAAGAAGTCGGCGGAAAACCCGCTGTTCAAGGAGGTCATCCAGTCCCAGATCGCCTTTGCCGAGCGCGCGACGCGATGGGAACAGGACACCGTCGTCGGACGGCGGCTGGCATTCGACCATTATTTCGGAAAGGACGGGGTGGCGAAGTCGCTCTGATCTTTTCACCCTTCACGCGTCCCCGGGGCAGATGCCGGCGACGCGTGATCGGAGCAGGGGGCATTGGGGGAGCGCGTGGACGTCCAGCGTTTTCTGATCAGGATCGACGAGATCAGCGTGTGGGTCGGCAAGGCTGCCGCGTGGCTGATCATCGGGCTGATGGCGCTTGTCTGCGTCGAGGTGTTCAAGCGCTACATCCTGAACGCGCCGACCGCCTGGATCTTCGATGCGAGCAACATGCTCTACGGCAGCCTGTTCATGCTGGCGGGTGCCTATGCGCTGGCGCAGAACGCCCATGTGCGCGGTGACTTCATCTACAGTTCGCTGAAACCCCGCACGCAGGCCGCGCTGGATCTCGCGCTCTACATCCTGTTCTTTCTGCCGGGCGTCGCCGCCCTCGTCTATGCCGGATACGATTACGCCGCCCTTTCCTGGCGGATCCGCGAACACTCGACCGTGACGGCGGAAGGGCCGCCGATCTACTATTTCAAAACGGTCATTCCGGTGGCCGGCGCCCTCGTGATGCTGCAGGGGTTCGCCGAGATCGTGCGCTGCATCGCCTGTCTGAGGACCGGCGAATGGCCGCGCAGGATGGAGGACGTCGAGGAGATGGACGTGGTCGCCGAGCAGCTTGCCCATAGCGAGCATGTCGACCTGGAGGCGCGCGAGGCGGCGATCGAGCGGGCGCAGGACATCGACAGAGCGGCGCGGCAGCGCGGCCTCAAGGGAGAGGAGGAGCCGTGAGCGATCCGTTTCTCGGATTGACCATGCTGATGCTGATCGTCGTCGTGATCCTGATGGGATTTCCAACGGCGTTCACGCTGATGGGGCTCGGAATGGTCTTCGGCTTCTATGCCTTCTACAATCCCGCCGAGCACTGGATCGACAATCGCGTGTTCGATCTCATGGTCCAGCGCACCTATGGCGCGATGACCAACGACGTGCTGATCTGCATCCCGCTCTTCGTGCTGATGGGATACGTGATGGAGCGCGGCGCCCTCGTCGACAAGATGTTCTACAGCGTCCAGCTTTCCTTCCGGCGCGTGCCGGCCTCGCTCGCTGTGACGACGCTGATCATCTGCACATTCTGGGGCATCGCCAGCGGCCTGGTGGGTGCGGTGGTCGTGCTGATGGGCGTGATCGCCATGAACCCGATGCTGCGCGCCGGATACGACGTGAAACTCGCTTCCGGCGTCATCACCGCGGGCGGCACGCTCGGCATCCTAATCCCGCCGTCGGTGATGATCATCGTCTATGCGGCGGTTGCCGGGCAGTCGGTGGTCAAGCTCTATGCCGCGACGATGTTCCCCGGCTTCTTCCTGGCTCTTCTCTATCTTGCCTATGTTCTTGGCTGGGCGGCGCTCAATCCGAAGATCGCGCCGGCCCTGCCGGAAGAAGAAACACGTGTCCCCGTGCCGGTCTGGATGAGGCGTTTCGAGGCGCTCTATTCGCGCAACATGCTGGCCGGGCTTTTCACCGCCCTCGTCTCGCCGCGGCGGGCATTGGCGATCGAGACGGAGGAAGGGCGATTTACCTATTGGAAGCTCTTCAAGAATGCCTTTGCAGCGCTCGTCCCCTTTCTGTTGACTGCGGCCACGCTGGCGCTTGTGTGGTGGTACGTGGTTATTCATCCGCAGGCGGTCGAAACCGAAGCGCCGGAGGGGCTGGAGGAACTCGGAGCACCTGCGGCCGATGCCGGGCCGGCCGCCGCCGACGGACCGGCCACGAGCTTCTACCTGTGGTTCGGCTTGGCGGCAGCGGTGGCGCTGATCCTCATCGTCCGCTATTACCGCAACATGACCGCGGAGCGGCTGCAGGTGGTGAAACTCCTGGTCTCCTCGGTCATGCCGCTCGCCATCCTCACCATCGTCGTGCTCGCCGTCATCCTCTTCGGCATCACGACAGCGACGGAGTCCGCTGCGGTCGGGGCGGCCGGGGCGTTTCTGCTCGCCTTGCAGGCAGGAACGCTCAATTGGAAGCGAACCAAGGAGGCGGTGTTCCTGACGGCGAAAACGACGGCGATGGTCTGCTGGCTCTTCGTCGGTTCGGCGCTGTTCTCCGCAGTCTTCGCGATCCTCGGCGGCCAGGCGCTGGTCGAGCAATGGGTGCTTGCGCTCGATCTCACGCCGCTGCAATTCATGATCCTGTCGCAGGCGATCATCTTCATTCTGGGGTGGCCGCTGGAATGGACGGAGATCATCATCATCTTCGTGCCAATCTTCCTGCCGATGCTCCGGCACTTCGACATTGATCCGATCGTCTGGGGCGTTCTCGTCTTCGTCAATCTCCAGGCGGCCTTCCTGTCGCCGCCGGTCGCCATGTCCGCCTACTATCTCAAAGGCGTGTCCCCGCCGCATGTTACGCTCAGGCAGATCTTCGCGGGCATGATGCCCTACATGCTGATCGTCATCCTCTGCATGATCATCATGTATGCCTGGCCCGGCATGACGCTGTGGTTGCCGAACTACCTCTACGGTTGAGGGAAGTCGCAAGCGCTGTTTACCGATGCCTTGAAGAAGGGAAGGGCCCGCCGTCAGCAAGCGAGCCCTTCAAGAATGCGGTGAAATGTCCCACCTATGGCGCAGTTGTTTTGGCGGCAATGTCGCGCCCGCCCGTGAGTGCGTGGGCTACCGATCAGCACGTTTCCCCGAGAGCCGCCGCGAGCTCAACCGGTTCCCTTCTCCAATCAGAGCTCGCTTTCGCAGCGAGCTCTGATCTAAATTGCTACTGAAATCAATTCCCTGATTTGCAGGCTCATATTCGCCAGATCAGGAGATTCGGTCCAGTAACTTTTCAGGGCGAATTGTAACGATGCACGATCGAATCTTGCGCAACCTGGTGCATATATTGGCGGTGGCCATGCTATCGAAACGCGCGAAATCTGATGGTTGCGGCGCGTTGTTGCAATCACCGAAGAGCCCACCAGTTCAGCTGGCCACCACGCCCCTGTCAGAACCGATGTTCCAGCCCGACAGCCAGATAGTAGCTCTGCGTGCTCTCTGTCCCGAGCTTGCCTGACCGGTAGATCGGCATGTCCGCGAGGAAACTCGTGCCGGCTTCGAACTTCAAGGAGAAGCTTTCGCGTGACGAAAGGATCATTGCGGCGCTGGCGTTGGCGAGGAAAGTACCGCCGTGCCGTCCTTGCTCGCTTGAAGAAAAGGTGATGTCGGCGTCCGGGAAGATTGCCGTGGCGCGATTGTCGAGGCGAGCCCGGTAATGCGCGGCGCCGCCGCTGACATTGATCCGAAGCAGGAGGTTTTCGGTCACGGGCGTTTCTGCGCTGAAACCGGCGAGGACGCCGTAATAGTCGGCGGAGACGTTGACCCTCTCCTGATAGCCGATTGCCGGAATTGAGGCGCCCGACATGATGCTCTCGGCGATGTCGACTTCCGTTCGAAAGGTGGTGTCCTGCCTTGTCGACTGGTAGGTCGGGCCGAGCCTCGGCGTGACCGTCCAGCCGTTTCCAAGTTCAAGGGCAGCTCCGAGCCAGAGCGTCTGATCGAAATGGCGCGCCCGTTGCTCGACCGCCGATTTCACGACAGTTCCGTCGAGGTCGCCGAGCGCTTGGAAGAACAGACCTCGATCATCCGCAAAGGCTGCGTAAGCGGCGGCCGACGATGTATCGCCGCTGGTGACCAGAGCCAGGAAGGCGGCGCCCGTTTGTGTGCCGCTGATGGCATATTGCGTGATGGCATTGTCGCCGGCCTGCGAATGGGCGAAGGCCATGATCCGGGCGGGGTCGCCCGAACTATCCTTGAAATGGATCGTGCCGGCCGCGGTCGCGCCCCCGATATCGCCAACCGTCGCCAGAGAGATGATCCCACCGGCTGGTTCGCCCGCGGCGAGGTCGAAGCCGCTGCCCGTCGGCTGCACGACCCTGCTGGAGGAGCCGCCTGCACGCGAGAGCGCTCCATCCCATTCGAGGAAAAAGGGGCCCATCCCCGCATCCTGCAGCGGCAGCCGGAATGAGAGGTTCGTTCTGAGGCCGATGGTATCGGGGGGCTCGAGTTGCCCGGACGTGCCCGGAAAGATGACATTTGAGAATAGGTCCGGCGTGTCGACGTCTTCCCACCTGGCGCCAAAATCCCAGGAGAAAGTCGGGGCGTGTCCCGAGGTTAGCATCGCTGTTGTCGACTCGTCTGCCCGCACGTTGGTTGACTGCTGCCAACAGACGACGATGACCAAGACACCGGCGAAGCGGCCCGGCAATCGAGCAAGGAATGGGGTGACATTGCCGTGCGACTCCTCGTTCGAGGGATGCCGCTCCAGATCGTCGGCGTTCAGAACGTTTCCCCTTAGCAACTGATACTCGGTACTGCTCAGTCGTGCCGCTTGGATTTTTTCCGCGGTTGGCGGATCATCTCGAGGCGAACAAGGCGTTCGTCGACAGTATTTCAGCAATTGGTAAAGAAAGAGTGGCGTTGCTTGACTTCGTCCAACCTGAGAAGGCGCGGCCGAAGACGGCCGGGCCAAGCCTAATCCAGATTGCAAATCTCAAAGGTCGATTAACGTGGGGTTGATAAGTTGCTATGATGCCTAGGGTATTGTTTCACTATATATCTGCATGATTGAGCATATTCTTCTGTTATGAAACTCGTAATGCCTGCTGGAAGTGTATCCTCCTTCTAGTCTTATGTTCATGAGTACTAAGAAGCCCAATTCTGCGACCGTTTCCTCACGCCATGATGGCGTCCATGTGGGAGACAGGTCATGCTCAAGGCACTCGCAATATCCGCACTTCTCGCATTCTCCACCGTTTCCTCGGCTTATGCCGGGAACAACGTATCGGTCACGAGCCAATCGGGCTTCGGCAATATGTCCGCTACCGGCCAGTCGGGCTGGGGCAACTTCTCCGGCACCGGACAAGTCGGCAAGGGTAACCAGTCCGTGTCGGTCCAGAAGGGCACCGGCAACATTTCCGGAACGGCGCAGTTTGGAAAGCACCACAAGTCGATCACCTTGCAGAAGGGCAAGTACAACGCCTCCGGCACGTTCCAGTTCGGCTGGGGCAACAAGTCGCTGACCCATCAAGACGGCGAGGGGAACCTCTCCATAACGGTGCAGGACTGATCGATTTTCGATCGACCGGCCGCCTACTGCATGTCTCCTTAAATCGACCTCGCTTTAAGGACAACGACAGGCAGCATTTCAAAGGGCTACAGCGACCTTTGCGCGCCTAACGGGACGCGCGGCGCTGTAGCGCGGCCGGTCCTCCATCGTGAAATCAACGCGCGGGAGACGAGGCCATGATCAGCCTGGATACAGTTGCTTATGCCCCGATCGAATGTGTCATAGAACATTCCAGAACCAATACTCTGACCTCCTTGGTTGCGACGCTGCACAGCGACTGGATGGAGACCGGGACCTACCACTTCAAGGTAACGACGGGATCGTCCACGAATGTGCAAGCGGGCGCGTTCGCGAGCGAACAGGCGGGACGGCAGGAGCTATCGACGATCCTGGTCAGTACCGCGCCCGACGTATGGACGGCCCGCCTGTCCGTCTATGCCGCCGACGGGACGCTGCTGTGCGAAAGTTCGGTTCCGTGATGCCAGGTCCACTCCTCGGAGCGCACCGTGCCGTCACTTGGTGAAAAACGAGAGAACGGCGAGCGAACTCAGGAGCTGTGCCTGCCGGCGCACGCCGAGCCGTCCCATCGCCGAAGCGAGCTGATTATGGACGGTGTTCTTGGAAACGCCCCGGCGCTTCGCGATGTCGGACGGCGCGTCGCCGTTGGCAAGCGAGTGGACCAGGGCAGCTTCGGTCGGCGTGAGCCCGAACACCGTCTTGATGTCGTCGGGAGTGAGCAAGGTGTTCCGGCTCAATTCCCGGATCGTCAGCAGAAAGCTCGGCTCATTGCTGGAGAAAACATTGCCGAACCGGTAGGTGTCACTGCCGAACGACAGGAAATCGACGCTGACAATCCAGCTCACGCCGGTTCGCTTGCTCTTCGCCCAGCGCAGGTGGTGATCGTGCTTGTTGACGCGCGCCTGTTCGATCAGATCCTCGACCTCCGACTGAAGCTCCTCGTCCTGGAACTCGAGCACCTCGTCCCGGAACTCGATGAAGGAGCCGGAGGCATCGACGAAGCGGCCGAAGCGGCGATTGGCGAATTTGACGCGAAGATCAGCGGTGACGATGGCCGACGAGGTGGCGCAGCTTCTGAGCGCCCGTTCGGTGCGGGTCGACCTTTCCCGTTCGTTGACCATCGCTTTCTGCAAAGCGAATGCCGTCTGGAAATGCGGGAGAACCTTCATCAGCGTTTCGGCGGCGATCGCCAGATGATTGTCGGCAGCGTGCGGGAAAAAACAGGCGACGACAATTCGCCGGCTTCCTTCCTTCGACACGAGCAGAACGATGATTTTGCCATCCTCGCCGAAGCAGCGCCGCAAGGCGGATGACCAAGGCGCTCTGTTCGCCAGCGTTACCGGCAATGTCGCAATCGCTCCCAAGCCCATCGCGAGCGTCGCTTCGTCCAGCGCCGAGAGCGTATCGACGTCGAGCAGAGCCGATCTCTGCACCCCCTTGACGGCGAGGCTGATTTTCCTGTTGTCGAGCCCCTCGAAACCGAGGATGGCGCCCGACTCCGCCCGTGCCAATTTCGTCAGATCTGCGACAATTCTATCCCAGGCGGAAGGCAGTAACACCGTTTCGTAAATTGCTTGAATGAGGCTAAGCAGTAACTTGTCTTGGTACGCATCCGACATCGTCCAGTACTCCGGTTACAAAACGCCCCTTTCAATGTCGACACACGCAATAGAAATTTGGTTCTCAATTTGTTCGAGATAAATCAGTGATGCAGCAATCGGCCTTTTATAGAAAAATGTCTGCTTTCGCAGGGCGTTAAAGAAGACTCAGAAATGTCATTCTTGCAGAATATGAGTATGCTAGCCCGAAGGCGTGAATCCGGGCTTGGTGCAGCAGATATTAGTCTTATCTCTTCGTTCAATCCGCGGGGATTTTCCCCCTCCCGGGACGATCTAGCTCGAAAGATACATGTATTTTAGCAATTCCTCCAGAATAATCTTGAAATTCCGACGGAGGAGTTGCCTTGCACTGCATCAAATGGACTCCACGGCGCCGAGGATCCTTCCTGGACTGGCGAGCAATATCAGTCAATTACCGAATGCTGCAATGCAATGCGGTCGGATATGAGATTGAAGGACTTTTTTCGGCACGAAGGCCGACTATTGGAGGCCTGCCCGTTGCAATGCTTCTATGATGCGCTGACGCGGCGCCGATGCCATTCGCCCGATCAGATTGTCGAGATTGGCGATTGACAGGTTCGGCATCAGCGCTTTTGCCTCGGCCACGGCTGCCCGTGCCTCGTCGGTCCGACCGCTCTCGACGAGTGCTGCGGCGAGCCCAAGGCGCGACCAACTTTCGCGCGCCTGGCGACCAATCGCAGCTCGGGCTGCGGCCTCCGCACCAGTCATGTCGCCCATCAGAAAAAGACAGACCGAACGCACGGTCATGAACATGCTGAGAAGGGGATCGCGCGGACTGAAACGGATGGCGCGATCGATGTGGGGAAGGGCCTCGGCCGGCTGACCCGACCAGATATGCACCTGCGCCACCGCGTAATGGGCGTGGGCGTAGCTCGGGTTAAGCTCTGTCGCGATGCGAAGGTGGTCATGCGCAAGGCCGAGTTCGCCCCGGCAGGTGAGAAGCCTCCCCAGCATGACGTGCGGGTAGGGGTGGGCGCCATCGAGGGCTACGGCATGACGGGCATGCACGAGGCCGGACTCAAGCGTGGCGGGGATGTCGTCCGACATTTGCCAGACAACGCGAACGACCGCTGCCTGCGCCAAGCCGGCATGTCCGAGAGCAAAACGCGGATTGAGCTCTGTCGCGCGCCTGAAGTAGTGCTCCGCCGCCTCGATTTGGTCCATGGAGAAATTGTAGACATGCCAGAGGCCGCGGTGGAAAAATTCCCAAGCATCCATGGTCTCGGGCAGTTTGCGCAGAGCCCGCTCGCGCTCCGACGAACGCACTTCTGCGTCGACGGCGGTGATGATGAGGCCGACGATTTCATCCTGAACCGCGAATAGCTCTTCGAGCTTGCGTGCATAGCGTTCGGCCCAGACGGTACGGTGGGTAGCAGTGTCGATGAGCTGGACGCCGAGGCTCAGATCATCTCCCCGACGCCTAAGATTTCCGGTAAGCACATAACGAACATCAAGAGCTTGGGCGGCGTGCTCCGCAAGCCGCGGGCCGGCGCCGAAGGCGAAGGTCGATTGGCGGGCAATGACGAGGAAATCCTTGTGACGCGAAAGCTCGTTGATCAGATCCTCTGCGAGCCCTTCCGCGAGGAACGACTGATCGGCATCCTCCACCGGACGAAGAAATGGCAGGACGGCGATGGAAATGCGGAAATCGGTATCCGCACCGCGTGCTGCTTTCTGCTGGATGGGGGAGGGCGCGACCTCCAGGCGTCTGGCTTCCCGCGTGGGCGTTGCGTCCAACGATAGTTCATGGGCCAGAGCGACGGTCTGCGGCGAGGGCGCGGTTCCGAGCTCGTCGGCAAGCAGTTGGCGACAGGTCTGGAATTGCGCTGCGGCAAGCGAACGCTCCCCTTGGCGTGCATAGAGGCGCATCAGCAATCGATGGCTCTTTTCTCGAAAGGGGTCGAGTGCGACCAGTTGCTGGGCGAGCGCCACGGCTGCCGCTTCGTCGCCGTGCTCGGCAAGCTGTTCCGCAGTCTTGGAAAGCAATGCTTCCGATAGATTGCGGCATCGCGTCCGCTCGAACTCGAGCCATTCCGTCAGCTCTTCCCCCGAGACCGTCAGGCCTTCCAAAAGCTCAGCGGCCAAGCGTCGCGCCGTCTCGGCTTCCGCGGTGGCCGAGGTTCGGCCCATGAGCGACTTGAGTTCATCGACGTCGGTGCATAGGAAATTCGGGTCGAGCATGACCGCCTCGCGGTTCGCGATCAAAATGTGATCCCCCAGGACGGCGCGGATCGCCGCCAGCGCATTGCGCAGGCTTGCCCGCGCCTGCTCAGCGCCCCGGTCCTCCCAGAAAAGCGCGCACAGCTTGGAGCGAGCCTGATACTGGCCCGCCGACAAAGCCAGATAGGCGGCGAGAAGCCGAGTCTTGGCGGTCGGCAGGATCAGTGCCTCACCGGTGGGGGAGCGCACAGCGAATCCTCCCAGCAGTTTGAACTCGATCTGCAACCCACGGAAGTTCTCTGAAAACCGCGGTACCTCGTTCATTTCACGCTCTTTTCACGAATGGCTGTTGTTCAATTTTCAATTGGGATGCGCACCAGTGAGACAAGCGGCCTCGAAGCGCGCGACGCCCTCGGCGCCTAGCGGTGAAATATGCATGCGGCAGCGCGGAGCAGGTTTCGGAAGGAATGTTGGGAACTGCCATTGTCGCGTCAGAGTAAAGTACAACGTGCATCACAAACGGGAAAGAAGCTCAAGTCTTTCAGCATGATCCGCTCACTCCATAGGCGGTATTTCTGACGATTGAAGTAAAGTCTTCGCCTATCGCCGGCTGTATCCATGGGAACACCGCGATAGTTTTTTCTGAACAATATGGCGGACATGGACGTAAGGCGTCCGGATTCGAGGAGAAAGATTAGCGATGAGCAAAATCCGCTAGCCAGCACATTCCAACCGCATGCCGCCATTTCCCAGCTGCGGCAGCAATTTCAAAAAGTTCAATTCGCTTCGACGCCGCACGCTGCCGGCGAACGGAGTTTCTATGTCAGAAATCCTCAGGAGATACTAATGGCAACAAATATAATGGGTACGGACGGCGCCGATACGCTGAACGGCAATTTCGGCGCTGACCAGATTATCGGCCTCGGAGGCAATGATACTCTCAGCGGCTCGTTCCAGGCCGATTTTATCTTGGGCGATACGGGCAAGGACACGCTGAACGGCAACAGCGGCAATGATTTTCTCGACGGCGGCGACGAAAGCGATACCGTCAATGGCGGCTCCGGTCAGGACACGATCATGGCCGACGTGCCGCTTTCCGGCGCCGGCGACATCGCTGACGGCGGTTCGGGCACTGATCGTCTCATGGTCGATTATTCCGACCTTACCGCTGGCGTGAACATCGCGATCAAGGATTGGATCGCCCCGCAGACGCTGGTCGGCAATATCAAGACCACCAATGTCGAAGCCTTCAGCATCACCGGGACCGATTTCGCCGATACGATCACCGGCGGCAACTATAGCGACATGTTCACCGGCGGGGCCGGCGACGACAAGCTGACCGGCGGTCGCGGCGCAGACCTGCTGATGGGCGGGCTCGGCAAGGACACGCTCAAGGGTGGCTATGGCACGGATTTCATCAACGGCGATGACGATGACGATATTCTCACCGGCGACCAGGGAATGGACTTTCTTTCCGGCGACGCCGGCAATGACGATGTCCGCGGCGGCACAGGCGACGATTCCGTAGCTGGCGGTATCGGCAATGACAGCCTCTTCGGTGACGTCGGCAACGACTCGCTGGATGGCGGCGCCGGCGACGACAAGGTCGAGGGCGGGGCAGGCAACGACACGATCACCTACCGCTATGGCGAGGGCAAGGACACGATCACCGACGCCGGCGGCAATGATCGCCTCGTGCTGACGAACTTTACGGGCAATTTCACCGCGAAAGCGGCGAATGTCGTCAACACGATTGCCGGCGGAACGACCTTCATCGGCATCGAAAACTACACCATCACCGCGGCTGGAAGTGGCGCCAACACGATCACCACCAGCACCGGTGCCGATATCATCGACAGCGCGGCCGGCGATGACATCGTCAACGCCGGTGCCGGTGATGATCATGTCAAGAGCGGTCTCGGCAAGGACAGCGTCGTTGCCGGCGACGGCAGCGACCGGGTGGAACTGGGCGATGGCGGGGCAGACAAGGCCGACGGCGGCCTCGGTACCGACCATGTGAATATCGACCGGCGGACAGCAACTGCCGACCTGAGCTTCTCTGCGACGGGCGCCAGCGCCGCGCTTTCCGAGGGAACGTCGCTCAAGAACTTCGAGCGCTATCAGGTGTCCTTCGGTTCCGGCAATGACGTGGTGAAGTCGGTCGGCGCCGCTCAAAGCGTCAGCTTCTCCGGCTATGCCGGCAACGACACGCTGATCGGCACCGCCGGCTCCGACGTGCTCGACGGCGGCACCGGCAATGACAACGTGTCCTCCGGCGCCGGCAACGACCGCCTCATTGACTTCGGCGGCACCAATGCCCTCAAGGCTGGCGACGGCAACGACACGGTCACTGTCGGCGACAGCGGCAGCGTGATTGGCCACAACACGGTCGATCTCGGCACCGGCAACGACTCCTTCGAGCGCAGCGCTTCGACCGGCAAGCTGACGCTCGACGGCGGCACCGGTACGGACTTCGCGTCGATCGATTTCTCCAAATACACGGCCGGCATCACGTTCAAGCTCGCCCCCTCGGTCAGCGTCAGCAATGCGCCGGTGACGGTCAAGAACATCGAGCGGGTGAAACTCGTCGGCGGCAGCGGCAACGACGTCTTTGTCGGCGGCGCGCTGAATGACGCGCTGCACGGCGGCATCGGCCACGACAGCCTGACCGGCGGCGCCGGCGACGACGTGCTTGCCGGCAATCTCGGCAACGACACGCTGAAGGGCGGCCTAGGCGACGACACGCTCTCCGGCGACGGCGTCGGTTTCTACGGCGGCCGCGACAAGATCTCCGGCGAAGACGGCAACGACCGCGTCTATGCCGGGATCGGCGACACGGCCGATGGCGGTGCCGGTACCGACACGCTCGACCTTGATGCAAGCAACCAGACGAAGGACATCGCCTTCAGCTTCGCAACCGGCAGCGCCACCGTCGATGCGACCACCTCCTTCAAGGCCTTCGAGGTGCTGAACTATCTCGGCAGCGCCGGCAAGGACACGATCACCGGCGGCAAGCTCGGCGACCGGCTCGAGGGCAATGGCGGCAACGACACGCTGCGCGGCGGCGACGGCAATGACGTGCTCACCGACGGCGCCGGCAGCGACAGCCTGTTCGGCGACGCCGGCAATGACACGCTGACGCGCACCGTCTTCACCGGAACCGATGTCTTCGACGGCGGCATCGGCACCGACACGCTCTCGTTCAAGGACACCAGCGACATCTCGGTCGTGCTTGACCTTCAGAGCCAGGCCTCGAACAGGGGCATGGCGCAGGGCCTGACGGTGAAAAATTTCGAGATCATCAACGGCAGCGCCAATGACGATGTCATCCGCGGCGATGCCCTTGCGAATACCTTCAACGGCGGCGGGGCCGACGACGTTCTCGACGGTCGCGCTGGTGTCGACCGACTGAACGGCGGCGCCGGCGACGACTGGCTGACCGGCGGTGCCGGCAACGACCTGTTCGTCTTCGACCGCTCCGGCCGGGACGGCGAGGGCGACGTCATCACCGACTTCACCCGCGGCCAGGACAAGCTGGTGATCGACAAAAGCGACTACGGCATTGCCGCCGCCGACGCGACCGTCACGCTCGTCGTCGGCGCCGATCCGGTGGCGACGAGCAGCAAGGGTACCTTCCTGTTCGAAAGCGACAACGGCCGGCTGTGGTTCGACGCCGACGGCAAGGGCACCGAGGCGGACCTCGAACTGGTGGCGATCCTCAAGGGTGTCACGACGCTTTCGACCAGCGACTTCTCGCTGTTCTAAGCGGCTTCGCTTACCCGGGCTGATCACGAAAGGGGCGGGATGGATGCATCCCGCCCCTCATTCGTCGTGTCGCAAGCGAATGAGCTTGGCATTTGCTGAGACGCAATGGCGGCGCTCATTTCAGCGCCGGCCGCGCGCAACGCCGGTGGCCCCGGGCAATTGCACGTGCACAAAATCCCGGTGCTTCGCGATGAGGACGCGCCATTTTTGGGCCAATCCCGCGAGTCCGATAGAGAAATGCGCGCCTCTCGCATCTTGGGCGCGATCTCTGCCACAATTTCGCTGCACCTCACCGGCAAAGTCCTGCCCGCTGACCAACGGCTGGCAGGGGAATTTCATCTCTCGTTGAGCGACCGCCATCAGGTTGGGGCACGGCCATTGCAGTTCGCAGGCCGGCTGCAACTTCAAGCTGGAACCGGCAACCGGGCTTCCGGCGACAGAAGACGTGCAGCCTCAAAGCGCTAGAGAGTCTTTCGTACGTCGTAGCGAAGGCGTGGTGTAGTTTGCGTGGTTGCTGCTGCATGTCTCCTTAAATCGACTCGATAGGGACAAAGACATGCAGGAATTCAAAGTGCTACGGCGACCTTTGCGCGTCTGACAAGACGCGGCGCCGTAGTGCGGTACCGCTCTCGGGCGGAGCCATGCAAAGTTTCGACCTCCCAGGCTTGGCCGGGGTTTGTCGCGCGCCTCGATTAAGGACGCTCTAGCCCTTTGATACCGGAGCTTTCGTTCGCGCGCCAGGGACGCTTCCCGAGCGCGGGTGGCTCTTTGCGCGCAGAAATTTGCGTGCCGGAGGAAGGCGAACCCGGTGCGATGGTCGGAGACGCAGAGCGGCGCAAGCCGGCATGAGGCCGGTCCGCGCACAAAGGAGACCCGAATCATGAAGGTTGTGGCGTTTCTGACTGCGGCATTTGTCGCGCTTACATCACCGGAGACCGCGTCCGCAGGCATGCTGGCCCAGGCCCAGCAATATGCAGGACTGCACGAGGTCAAGAACAACAAGCGGCTGCGTGCCGCCCTCGGCATCAATCCGGCACGCACGCCCTGGTGCGGACACTTCATGGGCATGATCGCCCGGAAAGCCGGTCGTCAACCACCGCAGAGCTATAGTTTTGCGCGGTCGTGGCTGAGGTTCGGTGCACCGATCAAACTTTCCTATGCCCGCCCGGGCGACGTCATCGTGGTCAGAACCGGCCGGAACTACCATGTCGGTATCCTGTCCGCGCTGTCGAAATCGACGGCCCGGGTGATCGGCGGCAATCAATCGGGTAGGGTGCAACTGTCCTATTTCAGCCGCGGCCAGGTGGTCGCCGTGAGACGTTAGGACGGACGTCGGTTGATATCGGACGCCGATGGGCGGGTTGCCTTCTTGCTCATCCCGCATGAGGAGCGGGATGCGCTTGCACGTTCGCTGCCGCTCTATCTGTTTGTTTTTGCCGCATTTGTGCGACGTCAGGTGTTTCCACCTGACTGCAAAATGCTCTAATCTCCGCGGCGTCTCCAACTGCGGATGGCCCGATGTCGCTTCGCCTCGCCACGTTCAATATCGAGAACCTTCTGAGCCGGTTCGACTTTTCCGGCTTCCGCAACCAACTCAAGCAGGACCGGGTGCTGAGGCTTTTCGATGTGCGGAGCGAGGCGGAGTATCAGCGGCTGGAGGAGGCGCGCACGATCGCCCACACCGACGACACGCGACAGATGTCGGCGCTTGCCATCGCCGACTGCGATGCCGACATTCTCTGCCTGCAGGAGGCGGACAACATGGCGGCCTTGCAGGCCTTCGAATATGGCTACCTCTTCCGCATGGTCGGCAACGGATACCGGCAGAAGCATCTGATCGAGGGCAACGATTCGCGCGGCATCGACGTGGCGGTTCTGATGCGCGAGGAGACGCGCGACGGGCAGAAAATCGAATGCCTCGAGGTCAAGAGCCATGCGGCGCTGACCTATGAGGATGTCGGCCTCTTCAACGACGAACTGGCTTTGACCAACCGCCCGCGCGATCGCATCTTCAAGCGCGACTGCCTGGAAGTGGATCTGAGGATCGGCGGCCGGCCGCTGACGCTCTATGTGGTGCATTTCAAATCGATGGGACCGGCGCGCGACGGCCTCGACGGCCGACGGGCAACCATGGCCATTCGCGAAGCCGAGGCGAAGGCGGTGCGCCATATCATCGAAAGCCGCTTCGGCCGCGGCCATGCGGCGGACAAGATGTTCGCCATTTGTGGGGACATGAATGATTATCAGGAGAAGGTCGTCATCCTCGGCGACCGCCGCAACGGCTACGAATTCGTGCCGAGCCAGGAAGAGGCGAGCGCCCTCGATATTCTCAGCCGTGACGGCTTCGTCGAGAATCCCATGTCGAGACGACCGGTGCTCGACCGCTGGACACTCTTCCACAGCCGCGGTCCGGAGGAACGGCACCTCTGCCAGCTCGACTATATCTGGCTGTCGCCGGCGCTTGCGCGGCGCAATGCCGGCCGTATTCCGGAGATCGTCCGCGCCGGCCAGCCTTTCCGGACGATCTTTCCCGCGGGGCAGGAGGTGAAGCGTTATCCGCGCACCGGCTGGGACCGGCCGAAGGCCTCCGACCATTGCCCGGTCGTCATGACGCTGGACATCTGACGATGACCCTTCTCGAGAGCAATCGGACCGGCTGGCCCCCGGAAGGTAAGGTTTTCCCGGTGTCGGAGATCGACATAGAGGTTTCCGCCGAACCGCACCCGTTCCACCTTGCCGAGTCGGAGCGCGCGCGGGAGAGCTGGCAGCGCGAGATCGCCGCCAATCCGCACCTGTTCGACGGCAGGATGGTACTGCAGCGGTCGATCCGCATCGCCGAAGGGCGCATCGCCGCCCGGGCGCATATCGTTCCGTACTCGACCTTTCTCTGGTGGCGAAAGACGCGGGGACCGGGGGCCTGCCACATCTTCGGCATGCCGATGCTGCTTTCCTCGGACGGTGCCCTGATCGCCATCCGCATGGGCGCCCACACGGCCAATGCCGGACGCGTCTACAGCCCCGGCGGCTCGCTGGAACCGGAAGACGTTGTCGATGGGCGTTGCGACGTCGCCGGCAATATTGCCCGCGAAGTGAAGGAGGAAACGGGCATTTCACTCTCCGAGGCCTCCGCCGAAACGGGCTGGCACGCCATTCACGTGGCCGGCACGATCACCGTGTTTCGCGTTTTCCGGCTCCCCGCTACAGCGGACGAGGTCGTCGCGCGGGTGGCGGTGCATATCGCAGCCGATCCGCATCCGGAGGTCGACGAGGCGCTGGCGATCCGTGGGCCCGAACCGCATGCGCACAACTATCCGGAGTTTATCCCGCCGATCCTCGCTTGGCTCTTTGCTCGGCGAGAAATCAAGTAGCCTTTGTCAATGCGCGCCCCGCGCGGCTTCTCTATCGAAGCGGGATTGTCGCACTCATGCTCTGTCACGCCGGGGGAGCCGGGAGCTGACCGGAACCAGCCCCAAAATAGTCAAGAGAGTGAAGGCAGCACCGGCGACGAAGGTTGCCTGCGGCCCGGCGATGTCCCAGAGAGCGCCGGCGATGATGCTGGCAAGCAGCAGGGCGATGCCAGTCACCAAGTTGAACATGCCGAAGGCGGTGCCACGCAGTTCCGCCGGCGCCGCGTCGGCGATCAAGGTCGCCAGCAATCCTTGCGTGAGGCCCATATGCAGCCCCCAAAGCGCGACGCCAATGCCGAGCGTTACGATACCCGTCGTGAAGGCGAGGACCAGGTCGGCCAAGACTAGGAGGACAAGGCCGAGCACGAGAAGGGGCAAGCGGTTCAGACGGTCGGAGAGCACGCCGGCAGGATAGGCCGAGAGCGCGTAGGCGAAGCTCATGATCACGAGGACGACCGGCGCCAGCGCCGGAGACAGGCCGATCGACTGGGCGCGCAGGATGAGGAAGGCCTCGCTGAAGCGGGCCAGCGTGAAGACCGCGGCGACGGCCACGACCCACCAATAGGCCGATCCGAGCCGACTGAGTTCATCACGGCGCAGCGGCATGCGCACCCGGCGCAATTCCTTCGGTCGCTCTGGCTCTTTAACCCAAACGACAAGCACCCCAACGGAAAAAAAGGCGGGAATCACCGCGAACCAGAACACGGCCTGAAAGTGATCCGCCGTCAGCCACATCAGGCCGATGGCGAGGAGGGGGCCGGTGAATGCGCCGACCGTATCGAGCGACTGGCGCAGGCCGAAGCTGGCGCCACGCAGGTGCGGTGGGGCGAGGTCGGCGACGAGCGCGTCGCGCGGCGCCCCGCGGATGCCTTTGCCGACGCGATCGATGAAACGCGCCCCCACCAGCCATTCCACGGAGGTGGCGAGCGGAAAGATCGGTTTGGTGAGCGCCGCCAGGCCATAGCCGAGAACGGCCAGGAACTTGCGCTTTCCCAGCCAATCGCTGAGTGCGCCTGAGAAAACCTTGGTGATCGAGGCCGTCGCCTCGGCTATGCCCTCGATAAGTCCGACCACGAGCGTCGATGTGCCGAGCACGGTGACCATGTAGAGGGGCAACAGCGCGTGGATCATCTCCGAGGAGATGTCCATGAACATCGAGACGAAGCCGAGGGCCCACACGCCGGCCGGAATAGTTCTGCGTGACATAACTTCGCTTGTCATGTTCCCGCCGCGTCCTTTCCTGCCAGCATCCGTGTATGCCGCTTCTGGCGTTCCCGTTCGGGAGGGCTTGCAGCAACGTCTCATAACGGTTGTCGTGAACGGCAGAAAGGTCGTCCTCGCGACAAAGGGTGTTTAAATTAACAGGTGCTATCGAGTTGATGATTTCCGATCGACGACGTGTCCGCAAAGCGGCCGCATCTCGCGTCGGAAAGTCATGGCCATCCGAGGAAATTTCGCCTTGCCGCGCGGACGAGGGCGTTGCAAGCTTCCTGCCAGTCCGGATCTCGGACTAAGGGCATCGGGTAACGTGCCGGCGACGGGGGGATGCATGGGACGACGCTACGCGATCTACGACGTTTTCACCGAGAAGCGTCTCGAGGGCAATCCGCTTGCGGTGGTGTTCGATGCCGAAGACCTGAGCGACGCGGCGATGCAGTCGATCGCCCAGGAATTCAATCTTTCGGAGACGGTGTTCATTCAGCGGCGGGGGAGCGCAACGCATGCGGTGCAGCTCAGGATCTACACGCCCTGGCACGAACTGCCCTTCGCCGGCCATCCGACCGTCGGCGCGGCCGTGGCAATAGCAGAGGCGCTCTACGGCGATACTGAGAAGCCGCTCGATCTCATGCAGATATTGGAACAGAAGGTCGGGCCGGTGCGGACGGCGGTGCGGCTGCGGCCCGGAGCCGCGACCTTCGCCGAGTTCGACCTGCCGCGCAAGCCGAGCCGGCTGGACGCGCGCTTCGACAAGCAGGCGATTGCCGATGCGCTGAGCCTCAAGGCGACGCAGATCGGCTTCGAGAACCATGTCATTTCCTTCTGGAGTGCCGGCGTTCCCTTCGTCATGGTGCCGTTGCACGATATCGCTGCCGTGGCGGCTGTGGAGTTCGACCCGCAGCGCTGGGAGCGACTGGCACCGCTGGCGGAAGGGCGGCTCGCCGCCGCCTATCTCTACTGCCGCGGCGGGATCAACCACATGGCCCGCTTCCACGCCCGCATGTTTGCCCCGGAGATGGGAATCGCCGAAGACCCGGCAACCGGCGCGGCCGTGGCGGCGCTATCCGGCGCGATTCACCTCTTCGACGAACTCGTCGACGGGCATCACGCCATCCTGGTGGAGCAAGGGGTCGAGATGGCGCGCCCTTCCTTCATCCACCTGCACCTCGACATTGCCGGCGGCAAGATTGCAACCGCCCGCATCGGCGGCCACGCGGTGAAGATGGCCGAGGGCGACCTGACGGTTTAGGCGGATTGGGGGCTTTTTGCGTCAGCAGGAAGCGGGAAGCGTTCCTTTCGCTTCGAGCAGGGACCGGCTCGCCTCGTTCAATGTCGCAGACAACCCGATTGCCGCTCTTCAATCGATGATGTGGTAGCCGCCGTCGACGTAGAGCACCTGACCCGTAATGAGCCGCGCGGCGTCGTGCGCAAGAAAGGCCGTCGCGACGCCGACGTCGTCGATGTCGACCAGTTCGCGCGTCGGCGATTTCACTTTCGTCTTCTCCAGAAGCGTATCGAACTCGGGAATGCCGGAGGCGGCACGGGTGGCAAGGGCGCCGGGAGAGATCGCGTGCACGCGGATGCCTTTGGGGCCGAGCTCCGCAGCAATGTACCGCACGGCGCTTTCGAGTGCGGCCTTGGCGACGCCCATGATGTTGTAGTTCTCCACCACCACCTGCGAGCCGTGATAGGTCATGGTGAAGAGCGTTCCGCCGCGCTTCATCAGCGGTTCGGCCAGATGCGCCATGCGGATGAAGGACCAGCAGGAGATCTCCATTGTCGTCAGGAAGCCCTCGCGGGGGACGTCGGTCACCCGCCCGCCGAGCGCATCCTTCGGCGAAAAGGCGATCGAGTGGACGAGGAAGTCGAGCTCTCCCCAGGTCTCCGCGATGCGTTCGAAGACAGCCTCGATCTGGCCGGGCACGGCGACGTCCAGCGGCAGAAAGAGCGGCGCGTCGAGCTCGCGCGCCAGGGGCTCCACATGGGGCCTGGCTTTGTCGTTAAGATAGGTCACCGCGACTTCCGCCCCGAACGCATGGAATGCGCGCGCACAGCCCCAGGCAATCGAGCGGTCGTTGGCGATGCCGACGATGAGGCCCTTGCGGCCTTCGAGAAGCTTGGCCTTTACGGCGGGAATGGACATCTCGGCTTTCCTCCGGGATCAGGCGTTGGGGGCACTGATCAGCGCGAGCGTGTGGCGTGCGATCATCAGTTCCTCGTCGGTCGGAATGACATGAAGCGCGACGCGGCTCGCAGCAGTCGATATCAGCGCGGCGCCCCCCTCGTTTGCGGCTGGCTCGAGTTCGGCGCCAAGCCAGGCGAGGCGCTCGGCGATCCGTGCGCGGATCGGCGCCGAGTTCTCCCCGACACCCGCTGTGAAGACGAAAGCATCGACACCGCCGAGCGCCGCGGCGAGCATGCCGGCGCTGAGGCTGCAGCGGTGCACGAAATGGTCGATCGCGAAGGAGGCGCGCTTGTCGTCGCTCTCCAGAAGTTCGCGCATGTCGTTCGAAATGCCGGAAAGACCTTTTAGGCCGGCATCGTGATAGAGGAGGTCAGACACGGCCTCGGCACTCATGCCCTTTTGCGAGATGAGGTAGAGCACGACGCCCGGGTCGAGTTGGCCTGGACGTGTTCCCATCGGCAATCCGTCGAGGGCAGTGAAGCCCATCGTACTCTCGATGCTGTGGCCGTCGCGTAGCGCGCACATCGAAGCGCCGCTGCCGAGATGCGCGACGATGACTTTGCCGCGCGCTGCGTCCGGCGCGATTTCGCGCATCCGCTCGGCGACGTATTCGTAGGAAAGGCCATGGAAGCCGTAACGCCGCACGCCCTGGTCGTAAAACGCCCGTGGCAACGCGTAACAATCGGCATCCTTTGGGTGCCCGCGGTGGAAGGCCGTATCGAAACAGGCGACCTGTGGCACGTCCGGGTTAATCTCCATGGCAAGCCGAATGGGCGCGAGATTGTTGGGCTGGTGCAGCGGCGCCAAATTCTGATAGCTGGCAAGGCGGTCGAGCACTGTCGCGTCGATCAGTACGGGCTGCGCGTAGTCGGGGCCGCCATGGACGACGCGATGGCCGATTGCGCAAAGTTCGACACCCTCAAGCGTCAGCAGCCATTCGCGTGCGGACGCGATGGCGGCCGGAAGGTCGCGAACGGCCTCCGCGGGGTAGTTCTGATCGATCAGGATTGCCCCATCGGCGCCTTTGGCATAGAGGCGCGGTCGCGAGCCGATGCCGCCGATCTGGCCGCGCACCTGCCGCGTCAGGCTCGCCCCGCCGACGCTGAAGACCTGGAACTTCAGGCTCGATGAACCGGCATTGACGACGAGGATCGCGTCCATGGCGCTAGACCGCCGCGACTTGTGCTGCACGCCGCCGGGCCGCGAAAAGCGCGGCGACGGCGCAGGAAGCGAGGCGGGTTCTGATCGAATCCGCCCGCGACGTCAGCACGATCGGCACGCGGGCGCCGAGGACGATGCCGGCTGCATCCGCATGGGAAAGGAAGGTCAGGTTCTTTGCGAGCATGTTGCCGGCCTCCAGATCCGGCACGACGATGATCTGGGCGTGGCCGGCAACCGGCGACCTGATGCCCTTGATGCGGGCCGCTTCGGGATCGATTGCGTTGTCGAAGGCGAGCGGCCCGTCGAGCAGGCCGCCGGTGATCTGGCCGCGCTCGGCCATCTTGCAGAGCGCCGCCGCTTCGATCGTCGATGGGATCTTGGCGGTGACCGTCTCCACCGCCGAAACGATCGCGACCCGCGGCTCGCCGAGGCCGATCGTCACCCAGAGATCGATCGCGTTCTGAACGATGTCGCGCTTGGCTTCGAGGTCCGGGAAGATATTGATCGCTGCGTCGGTGATGAACAGCGTCTCTGGATGACCGGGGACGTCCATGACGAAGACGTGACTGATCCGCCGATCGGTCCTGAGGCCGGTGGCGGAGGCGGCGACCTCATGCATCAGCTCGTCGGTATGCAGGCTGCCCTTCATCAGAAGTTCGCCCTTGCCCTCGCGAACGAGCGCAACCGACTTGGCGGCGGCGGCATGGCTGTGCGGCGCATCGACGATTTCCCAGCCGCCGATTTCGAGCCCATGCTCGGCCGCCACAGAACGGATCTTCACTTCCGGCCCCACGAGAACAGGTTTGATGAGCCCCGTTTCCGCCGCTTGAAGCGCACCGCGCAGCGAAGTCTCGTCGCAGGGATGAACGACAATCGTCACCGCCGACGTTTCGGCCTGTGCGGCTGCGATCAGGCGGTCGTACTTGGACGGCTCGGCCGTCAGTGCAGTGACCTCGGACACTTCGAAACCTCCAAATGGTCGATCAGGACGTCTTACGCTCGCGTGCGCTCTTGCGCGCCGCGAACGGCACCGTTTCGCTGCCGAGGCCAAAAAGCCTCTCGACGCGTTCCATACGCTCTGCGGCTGCCCCGGCAATGGCTGCGGATGCCTCCAGCACCTCACGCAGGACATTGAAGGCGGAGTGGCGTTCATCGAGGTCTTCCGGGAGCAATTTGGGGATCGCTGCGAGTGCCGCTTCCTCGTCGATCAGCAAGATGAAGTACTGCTTGCGCAACAGCGCCTTGAACTGCGGAAGCGTCAACTGGCTTGCTGTCGGGTGGGCGCGGCGCAACCGGCGGATTGCCTCGAAGCCGCGCTCGTCGGCGCCGTCGCGCGCTTTCCCGACGAACAGCAGGGCCCTGGCAAGGGCCTCGCGCAGCCCGCCCTCGGCGATCTCGGCTCTGAGCGAAGCGATCCGGGTTTTGACAAGTTCCTGGTGCAGAGGGCTCTTCGCCGGCCTGCGCGGGCGATCGGATGTGCTGTCGATGCCGAGCGCGGTCTGCAGGACCGGGGAGCCGTAGATGGCGCGGAAGGTCTCCTCCGAAAGTTGCTCTACCGTCCTTCGCCAAGCCTCAAGACCACTGACGATCTGTTGCGACATGTTTTCCTGCAGGGCGAGGAACGGGTTCTCGGCGACCGCCGGCTTGCGGTTTTCGCGGGCATGCTCCGCGGCCGCCTGGATCCAGGCCATGAAGGGATTGCTCGGCCCGAAGAGCTCGTATTGCAGGCGTAGCGGATGCGTGCGGCGCATCGCCTCGGCAAAGGTCGGCGTGACCATGGCTCGGACCGCGGGCTGCAGGAAGGTGCGGTAGAGGGCGAGATTGACCTCCGAGAGCTTCGCCGCCGCGGCAAAGCGATGTTCGTCTTCGATGTCATTTCCACCGAGGGCACGGATATCGTCCAGCGTTCGCGCTTCGCAACGCATCACCCATTCTCCGGCAACCAAGGCCCGGCCCTCGGCGACCTCGCTCGCCGGCTCAAGGACTGCCTCGTAGAGGCCGGGCGGCAGCACGTCGATCAGATCGATGTTGGACGCGAACTCGTCGTGTTCCTTCCGGGCGACCCCGGCCGAGACAAAGATGCCGAGGTGGCCGATCTTGTCGTGCACGGCGTAGACGATTGTCTGGCCGTAGGCACGGATCTCGTCGACGCTGTCGTAAAGATCGAGGATCCAATCGAGCGCCTGCTGTGGCGGCGTGATGTTGTCGCCTTTCGAGCAGAAGACGACGATGGGCGAGCGGATGTTGCGCAAGTCGATGGCGGTGCCGTCGGAGGTGCGGATTTCGCCCGCGGCGAGCTTGTTGCCGACGAAGAGTTCATCGACGATGAACTGCATCTCCTCGGCATTCAGCGTCACATGGCCACCCCACCAACGCTCGAAGCCGAGGTAGCGCTCGGGCTCCGTGTCTATTTTCGAGTAGAGATTGTACTGCTTGCTCCAGAGGGTATTGGCGGGATTCTGGTTCTCGAAATTCTGGACGAGCCAGGCGCCGTCGAACAGGCCGCCGCCGAGATCGCCGGTGAGCGCCGTCAGCCAACTGCCGCCAAGCAGTCCACCCGAATAGCGCATCGGATACTGCCCCCTGACGCCGGCCCAATAGGAAAGCGGCGTACCCGCAATGATGATCGGACCGAACAGTTCCGGGCGCAGGGATGCGAGGATCATCACCGCCCAGCCGGCCTGGCAGTTGCCGATCACGCAAGGCTTGCCGTCGGCGTTCGGATGGCGGGCAATGACCGTCTCGAGGAAAACCGCTTCGGCGCGGGCGATGTCCTCGATCGTCTGGCCGGGGACCGGTTCGGGAAGGAAGCCGATGAAATAGCAGGGGTGGCCGGCCTTCATCGCCACGCCGATCTCGCTGTCGGCCTTGAACCCGCCGATGCCGGGCCCGTGGCCGGCGCGCGGGTCGACGACGACGAACGGACGCTTCAGCGGGTCGAGGACGATGTCTTCGGGAATGCCTTCGGGCGGGATTATACGGACGAGTGCGTAGTTGACCGGCCTATCAAGCGTCCGGCCGTCGAGGACAAGTTCCGCGTCGTAGCTCAGCACGTGCGGAGCGGTTTGCGCAGCATGTTCCTCGTACTGTTCACCACGCTGGCGCATGACATCGAGAAACAGGATGGAACGCTGCCAGGCATCGAACGAATAGGCGAATGCGTCTGCAAAGGACGGGATGGTCGGCTGAGCCATTCGGTCTACTCCTCGGCTTGAACGGAGGGCGGTCCCAGTCTCTGAACGCACATACAGCAACACTGCTTTTCGAGCATTGATCTCCGTCAAATCCAGGCGGACCGGTGCGTTTCCGGGGCGCCGAGCGCGATGAACTGCACTGCGGCATCATACTATGCGATCCCGCTGCGACGCTGTCGAGAAGCGCCCGCAATGCGGCAATATGACGGAATCGGCACGGCGAGAGCGTCCCGATTCGCCGGAGCCGAGTGTCGTTATTGATTGCGGTCAATGCCGGCCCGTCTTTTTTGGCCTATCGTTCCTTTCGAGCGGCATCTTTCCGCGGCAGTTCGCTTCATGCCGGATTTGTCGAATGGGAGCGCAGGAACGGAGGGAGTCGGGTTCAGGCGGGGAATGACGGAAGGGATTCTTACCGGAGTTGGATCGATATGCTTGTCAAGGATGTGATGACGACAAAGGTCGTCAAACTGTCGCCTGACAACAGCGTCAGACAGGCAGCCAAGCTGATGTTCGAGCATCACGTTAGCGGCATTCCCGTCGTTGACGACGAAGGGCACTTGCTCGGCGTCATCAGCGAAGGCGACCTGATCCGTCGGACGGAACTCTGCAGTGAAGCATCCGCCTTGATGGCCGACATGAGCCTTGCCCCCGATGACAGAGCCAACGCCTTTATGAGGCGGTGCTCGTGGAGAGTCGGCGACGTCATGACAGCCGATCCCGTGACCATCAACGAAGATGCGCCCCTTGCGCGTGTCGCAAGGCTCATGCAGGAACGCGCCATCAAGCGCATCCCCGTCATGCGGAATGGAGAACTGGTCGGCATCGTCAGCCGCGCCGACCTGTTGGAGGCGATTTTTGCGGCAAAGCAGGACGAAACAGCAGCCGGCGATGACGCCATTCGACGCAGCATCCTTGTTCGCCTCGGCGAGAACACCGGCCTGGAAGGATTGGATGTGACGGTCACGGTGACCGAGGGGATCGTGCACTTTTGGGGCGAGGTCGAGCCAGCCGCTTGCCGGAAGGCCGCGCACGTCCTGGCTGAGAGCGTTCACGGCGTTCGGGGCGTGGTGGAGCATTTCCCAGATCCTTATACTCAATAGCTTGCCCGCCTGATCATACCGACCCCGCGAAGCGTCTCTGTACTCATGCGAGATGAAGGGGAATGGAAATGGCACAGATGATGAAGGCGGCTGTCGTTCGGCAGTTCCGCACCCCGCTCACGATCGAGGACGTGGAGGTCCCAGCTCCTCGATCGGGGCAGATACTCGTGAAATATGAAGCAACCGGCGTGTGTCACACCGACCTGCACGCGGCGAACGGCGATTGGCCGGTAAAGCCAAGCCCGCCCTTCATTCCGGGGCATGAGGGTGTCGGCTTCGTCGCTGCTGCGGGCGCCGGCGTGAAAAGAGTAAAGGAGGGTGACCGGGTTGGCGTGCCCTGGCTCCACACCGCCTGCGGCTATTGCCCCTATTGCCGGACCGGTTGGGAAACCTTGTGCGCGTCACAGTCGAACACCGGGTACTCGGTGAATGGCACATTCGCGGAATTCGGGCTGGCGGACCCCGACTTCGTCGGCAGCCTTCCGGATGGGTTGGAATTCGGAGCCGCTGCCCCCGTTCTCTGTGCGGGGGTGACCGTTTACAAGGGGCTGAAGGAAACGGAAGTCCGTCCGGGTGAATGGGTGGCCATTTCGGGTGTCGGCGGTCTGGGCCACATGGCGGTGCAATATGCCAAGGCGATGGGCATGCACGTCGTAGCCGCCGACATATTCGAGGACAAACTGGCCCTGGCGAGGCAACTCGGCGCCGACATCACGGTCAACGGCAAGGCAGCCGATGCCATTGAGCAGGTAGCAAAGGCCACCAACGGCGGCGTTCATGGAGCGCTCGTGACCGCGGTCTCGCCCGCCGCGATGGAACAGGCCTTCGGATTCATGCGCTCGAAGGGCACGATGGTCCTTGTCGGCCTTCCGCCCGGGATGGTTTCCCTGCCTGTGTTCGAAACAGTCCTGAAGCGCATAACCGTGCGCGGATCGATCGTCGGCACCCGCCAGGACCTGGAAGAATCGCTCCTCTTCGCGGCGGAGGGCAAGGTGACGCCGCATTACTCCTGGGAAAACCTGGAGAACATCAACGACATCTTCCATCGCATGGAAGCAGGCAAGATCGACGGCCGCATAGTCATGAGACTGCAATAGCCTTGCATGACGGATTTGGATGGGGAGGCTCAGATGGCTGAAACGGCAGTGATGAACGAAACAGCATCAGGCAAGTCACAGGCAGCGACCGCGCTGTCATCGGAGGAGCTTCGCCTGATGGACGCCTACTGGCGGGCTTCGAACTACCTCTCGGTCGGCCAGATCTACCTGCTCGACAACCCCCTGCTGCGAGAGCCGTTGAAACGCGAGCACGTAAAGCCACGTCTGCTCGGCCATTGGGGAACGTCGCCGGGCCTGAACATGCTCTACGTGCACCTCAACCGGATCATCAAGCGCGACGATCTCAACATGATCTACGTCATCGGTCCGGGGCATGGTGGGCCGTCGCTGGTGGCGCATGCCTATCTGGAGGGGACATACAGCGAATTTTATCCGGACATCGGCCAAACCACCGAGGGAATGCAGCGGCTCTTCAAGCAGTTCAGCTTTCCCGGCGGCATTCCCAGCCATGTCGCCCCGGAGACCCCCGGCAGCATTCACGAGGGCGGCGAGCTCGGATATGCGCTGAGCCACGCCTATGGCGCGGCATTCGACAACCCCGACCTGATCGTCGCCTGTGTCGTTGGCGATGGCGAGGCCGAGACAGGACCTCTCGCGACCGGTTGGCAAGGCAACAAGTTCCTGAACCCGGCGCGCGACGGCTGTGTGCTGCCGATCCTGCACTTGAACGGATACAAGATCGCCAATCCGTGTTTTCTCGCCCGGATACCTCATGATGAATTGCGGAAATTCTTCGAGGGCATGGGTTACAAGCCCTATTTCGTCGAAGGCCATGAGCCGGGTAACGTTCACCAGCAATTGGCCGGCGTGCTCGATACAGCCGTCGCCGACATTCGCGAAATCTGGGACGGCGCCCGCACCAGCGGCAATCTGAAACGCCCGGCATGGCCGATGATCGTCTTTCGAACGCCGAAAGGCTGGACCTGCCCCTCAGAGATCGATGGCAAGAAGTGTGAGGACTATTGGCGATCGCACCAGGTGCCGATGGGCGAGATGGACAAGCCGGAGCATATCCTCGTCCTCGAGCAATGGATGAAAAGCTACTGTCCGGAGGAGCTTTTCAATGACGAGGGGCGGCTGAAGCCGGAACTGGTCGCGCTGGCACCGAGCGGACGTCGTCGAATGAGCGACAACCCCCACGCCAATGGCGGGCTGCTGCTGCGCGACCTCAAGATGCCGGCTTTCCGGGACTATGCCGTGGATGTTCCGCGCCCCGGAGCAACGACGGTGGAAGCCGCGCGCCTCATGGGCAAGTTCTTGCGGGACGTGATGAAGCTCAACATGGACAGCCGGAACTTCCGCCTGTTCAGCCCGGACGAAAACAACTCCAATCGATGGCAGGACGTGCTCGAGGTCACCGATCGTTGCTACATGGCCGAGATCCTTCCGGAGGACGACCACCTGTCGCCGGATGGCCGCATCATGGAGGTCCTGAGCGAGCACCAGTGCCAGGGCTGGCTGGAAGGCTATCTGCTAACGGGCCGCCATGGGTTCTTCTCCTGCTATGAAGCCTTCATCCACATCATAGATTCGATGTTCAATCAGCACGCCAAATGGCTGAAGGTGTGCAACGAGATCCAGTGGCGCAGGCCGGTCGCCTCCCTGAACTATTTCCTCAGTTCCCATGTCTGGCGGCAGGATCACAACGGGTTCAGCCATCAGGATCCCGGGTTCATCGACCACGTCGTCAACAAGAAGGCCGACGTCATTCGCGTCTACCTGCCGCCGGACGCCAATACGCTTCTTTCCGTGACCGACCATTGCCTGCGCAGCCGCAACTACATCAACGTCGTCGTCGCCGGCAAGCAGCCCGCTCCGCAATGGCTGACCATGGAGCAAGCCGTGCGGCATTGCAGCATGGGCCTCAGCATATGGGACTGGGCGAGCAACGACAGAGACGGCGAACCCGATGTCGTCATGGCCTGTTGCGGCGACGTCCCGACGCTTGAGACCTTGGCTGCGGTCCAGTTGCTGCGCGAGCACCTGCCGGAGGTGAAGGTGCGGGTCATCAATGTCGTCAACCTGATGAAGCTGCAGCCGGCGGAGGAGCACCCGCACGGGCTGTCTGACCGGGATTTCGATGGCCTTTTCACCAGGGACAAGCCGATCATCTTCGCCTTCCACGGCTATCCGTGGCTCATCCACCGGCTGACCTATCGCCGGACGAACCATGGAAATCTTCACGTGCGCGGCTACAAGGAAGAGGGCACGACGACGACGCCGTTCGATATGGTTGTCCTCAACGAGCTCGATCGCTTCCATCTCGTCAGCGACGTCATCGATCGGCTGCCGCAGCTCGGTGCACGCGCTGCCTATTTCAAGCAAGCCATTCAGGCAAAGCTGATCGAGCACCGGGAATATATCGAGAAGTATGGCGACGACATGCCGTCCATCAGCGGATGGCAATGGGGCGTCAAGGGCATGGAGCAAGTGCGGGGAGCGACATCCACGGAAGGCGACAATGCCTAGCTGCGACAGGAGCTCTGCCCGCATCGATTGAGGGATCGGTCTGATGGCCCAGTCGGTTGACAGGAAAGAAGACGTCGCTGCGGCGCATCCGGTGGGCTCGCGCCCCGACACGGCCTTGCTTTCGAACGGCCGATACAGCCTGCTCCTTACGGAGTCCGGTGCCGGATTTGCATCCTGGTGCGGCCACGATGTCACCCGTTGGCGGGAGGATGGCACGCGAGATTGCTGGGGCCAGTTCTGCTACATCCGTGATCTTGAGGACGGGAAGGTGTGGACAATCGGCCGGCAGCCGATCTGTCGGGCGGATGCCATTTACGAGCGCAGCTTTCGCGGCGACCGCGCGGAGTTTCGCTGTTCGGCCGGGGACATCGACATTTGGTGGGAGGTCTGCGTCGCAACGGATTGCGATGCCGAGGTGCGTCTGCTCCGGCTGTTCAACAGGGGCACGACGGCGAAAGAACTTGACCTGACGAGCTATGCTGAAGTCTGCCTGAATGGCCGACGCGCCGACAGTGCGCATCCGGCCTTTGCCAAGCTCTTCGTCGAAACGTGGTTCGACGAACAAACTTCCGCATTGTTCGCCCGGCGCCGGCCACGCAGCGCATCGGAGAAGCCGATCTGGGCGGTGCACGTTTCCGCAGCGAGCGCGGATGACCAGCCTGCGGTCGAGTACGAGACGGACCGCCGCAGGTTTCTTGGCCGCGGACGGACGCCATCGAACCCCAGCGCACTCGGACGTGGAAAGAGCCTGTCAGCCACGACGGGTCCCGTGCTCGACCCAATCTTCAGCCTACGCAGGAGAGTTCTTCTAAAACCCTCTGAAACGCAGCGTATCGCCTTCGCGACGGGCGCGGCTGACAGCGAGGCGGCGGTTGCAGCCATCGCAAAGCGGTTTGCAGACGTCAATGCCGCTGGCCGGGCGCTGTCAGATGCGTTTGAAACCTATGCCACGGAACTCGCGTCCTCTAAGCTCTCCCCGGAAAAGGTGGACGTCTGCAATCAACTCGCAGGAAGCCTGGCATTCTTTGATTCCGATCTTCGAGATAGCGGCGCTCTAAGACAAGAGCCGCTGAGCACTGGGAACCTGTGGTCGGTGGGGATATCCGGCGATCTCCCTATAATGCTGCTGCGCATCGACAAGACGGATGCAAACGCGCTCGTCGAGGAGGTTATCGACGCTCACGCCTTCATCACCAACCGTGGGCTTTCCTTCGACCTGGTCCTGCTCGACGAGAGCGGCGCGATCGAGGCGATGCAGTTGAGCGACAAGGCGAAGGGCCAAATGGAGAGGGCGCCTGGCGGCCCCGGAGGCGTTCACGTCCTGTCCGCGTCCGCTATTTCGAGTGCCGCAGCGGATGCCATCGCCGCCGCGGCGCGCGTCCTCCTTTGTTGCAGACGAGGATCGCTTGCCGATCAGCTCGAGCCGAAGTCGACGGCCAAGCTCTCCGCTTCGAAGCACACCGAGCCGAACTTCCGTGACGCTCCCGTAAGACAAGGCGGCGCAGCCCGGACCGACTTGCTTTTTTGGAACGGTCGCGGGGGATTCACCCGGGATGGGCGCGAATATGTGATCGCGATGGGCGACGGCGCAGAGACGCCGACGCCCTGGTGCAACGTCATAGCCAATCACGCATGTGGCTGCATGACCAGCGAAAGCGGCCTTGGCTACAGCTGGGCGGGCAACAGCCAATTGAACAGGCTCACGCCCTGGTCGAACGATCCGGTGTCGGATCCCCCGAGTGAGATCATCTACCTGCGCGATGAGCGAACCGGAGAGCTCTGGACGCCGACGCACTTGCCTCTTGGGCATACTTCGACGAGCACCGTTAGACATGGGCAGGGTTACAGCCTCTACGAGAGCGCCGACAGGCTGCTGCACCAGGAAATGACGGTCCATGTCCCGGTGTCGGAACCGATCAAGATCGTCCGCCTCGCCATACGCAACGAGGGAGCGGAAACGCGCACGCTTACCGCCACCTATTTCATCGAATGGGTTCTCGGTACGCTGCGTGAGAACGCTTCCGGTCGGGTGGAATGTGAGTTTGACACCGATACCGGTGCCGTTATTGCGCGGAACGTCTGGGAAAGTGATTTCTCCGGAAAACTGGCATTCGTTGCCTCGAGCGCGCCGCTGCGGTCGTTTACCTGCGACCGGCGTGAGTTTCTCGGCAGCAACGGCTCCGCATTTCTGCCGGCGGGACTGGAGGGTCCCAATCTCAGCGGCAGCGTCGGATCCCCCATCGACCCCTGCGCTGCGCTGATGGTCGGGGCGTCGGTTCCACCCGGCGAAAGCGTCGAACTGGTTTTCGTGCTCGGGCAAGCAGATAGCCTCGATGATGTCCGCCGGCTGGTTCGCGAATATGCCGCGCCAGAGAGTGCCCGAAACTCTCTGGCGATCGTCACTCGCCAATGGGACCGGCTGCTGAGCTCCGTTACGGTTCGAACGCCCGACACCGCCTTTGACCTCATGATGAACCGCTGGCTGATTTATCAGGTGTTGTGTTGCCGCGTCTGGGCTCGAACGGGCTTCTATCAGTCAGGTGGCGCATACGGATTTCGCGATCAACTCCAGGATGTGGCGGCCCTGGTGCATTGCGCGCCCCATGAAGCGCGCGCCCACATCCTTCGAGCCGCTGCGCGTCAGTTCACCGAGGGGGACGTTCAACACTGGTGGCATCCTCCGTCGGGCGTCGGGGTGCGGACGCGCATGACCGATGACCTCTATTTCCTGCCCTACGTCGTCCAGCACTACGTATCGGTCACAGGGGACCACGGGCTTCTGGGCGAGCGGGTTCCTTTCATCACCTCGCCGCTGCTAGCCGACGATCAGGAGGAGAGCTTCGGCGTTCCGCAGGTGAGCGAGGAAAGCGGGACCATATATGAGCACTGCTGCCGCGCGCTGGATTGGGGTTTCCGGCTCGGCAGCCATGGGCTTCCGCTTATGGGAACGGGCGACTGGAACGACGGCATGAACAAGGTGGGCGCCGAAGGCAAGGGCGAGAGCGTCTGGAACGCCTGGTTCTTCCTGACTGTGCTCAACTCTTTTGACGCCATCGCGTCGGCAATGGGAGACGAAGAACGCGCCGCGTGGTGCCGCGAGTCCGCCGAGGCGTTGCGCACTGCCCTGGAGGCCGAGGCCTGGGACGGCGACTGGTATCGGCGTGCCTATTTCGACGACGGTACTCCCCTTGGCTCACACCTGAATGACGAGTGCCAGATCGACGCCATCCCTCAGGCATGGGCGGTGATCTCCGGTGCCGCTGATGCCGAGCGGGCTTCCAGGGCAATGCGGGCAGTCTGGGAGCGGCTCGTTCGTTCCGACGACAAGCTGATCCAGCTTTTCGATCCGCCCTTCGACAAGGGGGCGCTGCAGCCGGGTTACATAAGAGGCTATGTGCCGGGAATTCGAGAAAATGGCGGGCAATATACCCATGCGGCCGCCTGGGTTGTGTGGGCGACTGCATTGCTGGGGGATGGAGATCGGGCGTTTGAACTCTGGAGCCTGCTCAATCCCATCAACCATGCCCTTTCTCCCGAGGAAACCGAGCATTACATGGTCGAACCCTATGTGGTCAGCGCCGACGTCTATGGTGCTTTTCCGCATACCGGACGCGGGGGCTGGACCTGGTATACGGGATCGGCCGGCTGGCTCTACCGGGTCGGCCTTGAAGCTATTCTCGGCCTCCGCCGGGAGGGAGACCATCTCTTCGTCGAGCCGCGCATTCCGGCGCAGTGGCCCGGGTACGAGGTGGACTTTCGGTATGGCGCAGCCACCTATCGGATACGGATCAACCGCGAACCAGAAGCTGGCGGAAGGCCGCGCCCGCTGACCCTTGACGGCAAGGACCTCGCTGAACGGTACGTTCCGCTCGTGGACGACGGACGAAACCATGACGTCCACTTGGTGGTCGGCTAGCCATGTCGCAATTGCTGTCGACCGATCCCGACCTGAACCGCATGCCGACCGATCAGGATCTCGCTCGGCTGCAGTTCACGACGCTCCTCTACTATCTGCACTGCACCAACCCGGACAACGGGCTCGTTCGTGACAAGACGCAGGCCGAGGCTCCGGCCAGCATTGCCGCGATCGGCATGGCCCTTGCCACAATCCCCGTGCTCGTGGAGCGGAGGATTATCATCCGCAAGTTCGCCTCGAAGATAGCGCGCCGACGGCTCAGATGTCTTCTGGAATGCCCCCAGGGACCTGATCCCGACGCGTCCGGCTATAAAGGCTTCTTCTATCATTTCCTTGATATCGAAACCGGCAGGCGCGTGTGGGAGTGCGAATTGTCCACGATCGATTCAGCCTTCCTTTTCGCCGGTGCACTGACAGTCGCCGCCTATTTTGACGGAGACGCGGATGAAGAAATCGAAATTCGCCGCCTGGCAAACGCGCTCTACGAACGCGCCGACTGGAACTGGGCCTGCGATCACGGCCTGACGCTGACCCACGGCTGGAGGCCGGAGGACGGGTTCATTCCCTATCGGTGGCGCGGCTACGACGAGGGCTTGCTCCTCTACATCCTTGGCCTCGGTTCACCCGCTCATCCGCTGCCGCCGGAATCCTATGCCGCCTACACCGAGAGCTACGAGTGGCGGAACCTTTATGGCCGGGACCTGCTCTATTCGGGACCGCTGTTCACCCACCAGCTCTCGCACATGTGGATCGACTTCCGCGGCATCCGCGACGAATTCATGCGGGAGCACAACAGCGACTATTTCCAGAACAGCCGGCATGCGACCTTTGTCCAGCAGGAATACGCCATCCGCAATCCCCTGAACTTTGTCGGCTATGGCGAGCACTGCTGGGGGTTCACGGCCAGCGACGGGCCTGGCTGGACCAAGAGAAACATCGACGGCGTCGACAGGGAGTTCTTCGACTACATCGCCCGCGGCGCGCCATATGGACCGGACGACGGGACCGTATCCCCGTGGGCAGTCGTCGCTTCGCTGCCATTTGCGCCAGAGATCGTCATCCCGACCGTTTGGAACTGTGCGCGCATGAATCTCGGCATGACGCGGCTTTACGGATTCAAACCCTCGTTCAACCAGACCTATGCGGTGGAAGACAGCGAAACCGGGTGGTGGGTCAGCCCCTATCATTTCGGCATCGATCAAGGTCCCGTCGTTCTGATGATCGAAAACTACAGAACCGGATTGCTGTGGAACATCATGCGTCGCTGCGAGCCGCTGGTCGTGGGACTGAGGCGAGCCGGGTTCTCGGGCGGCTGGCTATGAGGTCGATGCAACTCAATGGGCGGAAAGGAATAGCCATGAACAAGGGCTTGCTCTTCGATCAGCATGAAGGGATTTCCAGAAGAGATCTCCTCGTGATGGCGGGAACTGCCGCCGCTACGCTCGCGAGCTATCGCCCTAGCGCCAGAGCGGCGCTTGGCGAAGGTGTTTTTGCAATTGAGGAGGTCAAGCAGGGCGAGGACGTCTTTGGCTATATCGGCAGGATTAAAGGCGGGTTTGACCAGACGGCTTACCAGCAGGTGATAGGCGCCGCGAATGCCTTCAAGGAAGGAGATGAGGCTATTGAAGTGGGGGCCGAAGATGAGACGACGCGACGGAATGCGCGCGCCCTTCTGGCAAACACGAAAATCAATGACCTCCACCAGCGCCCGCTGTTTGAGGATGATCTGCATAAATTGATCTGGCAGACGACGGACCGGGCCCAGTACGAAAAGGTCAAGGACTGGACCATGGGACAACTCAAGGAATTTCTTCTGGCCGAACCAGAGGAGAACATCAAAGGCATCATGAATGGCCTGACCAGCGACACGATCGGCTTTGTCCCGAAACTGATGAGCAACGAGGAACTGGTCTCGCTCAGCCAGAAGATCTTCAACGTAATGCCTGGCACCAGGATGGGAGCCAAAGGGTACATGGGCGCCCGGATCCAGCCCAATTCTCCGACAGACCACCCCGATGACATCGTCTGGCAGGTTTTCGATGCCTTCTCCTATGCAACCGGGGACATCGTCATCGGTACCAACCCGGTGGACAGCACGGTCGCGAGCGTCGTCGCCGTTCAACGCGCGCTCAAGGATATCGTCGATACGTTCGGGCTTGGCGAAGTGATCCCTTGGTGCGTGCTCGCACATATCGATGTCCAGGCCGAAGTCAGCGACAGTTTCCCGGGAACAGTCTCCACGATGTTCCAAAGCCTTGCTGGGACGGATGACTGCAACAAGATTTTCGACATCACGAATGAGAAAATCCTGAAATATGCGCGCGCAAAGGAGGGAGAAAGATACGGCCTCTACTTCGAAACCGGGCAGGGCTCGGAATTTACCAATGGCGCAGCAAACGGCGTCGACATGATGGTGCTCGAGTCGCGAAAATACGGCTTCAGCAGAGCGGTCGGCCTCGAACTCGCAAAGGTACAGCCGAGCGGCGCATGGCTGCATGTCAACGATGTTGCCGGTTTCATTGGACCGGAGGTCTTCAAGAGCCGCGAACAACTGGTGAGATGCTGCCTCGAAGACATGGTCATGGGCAAGCTCCATGGGCTTACTATCGGTCTGGATATCTGTACGACCCTGCACATGACGGTCAGCCTCGAAGACCTGGATTGGTGCCAGGACCAGATCATGCCGGCCAATCCCGCCTACCTGATTGCGCTGCCCACCAAGAACGACCCGATGCTGAGCTATCTCACCACGTCGTTCCAGGATCACGTCCGGATCAGGGAAAGATTTGGCTTCAAGGTCAACGATGCGATGTGGGACTTCTACAAACGGATCGGGATCGTTGGCGAAGACAACAGCTACACAGCGAATTATGGAGATCCCCTCTGGGTGTATTACCAGTATCGCCTCGCCAAAGGGGATGGGCGTTCCAAGGATGCTATTTACGTCGAGGGCGGCCGGAAGATGCGAGAAGTTGAAGCAAGAGGTGTCGACCTGGCCACGGGGCACGGGGAGAAAATCTGGGACCTCAATCCAACGCTCGCGGCCAAGGTGAAGGCCCTCTACGACGACGCCAAGCAGTCTCTATGGGCCGAGCTCACGCCGGAATTTATCGCCGCCGTACCCGACGTCGTGCCCGTCCGCACCCTGTCCAAGGACCGCAACGATTACATTGCCCACCCGAACACAGGTGAAACGCTCGGTCCCGAAGCAGTCGCGGAGATCGAAAGAATAAGAGATGCGTGGGGAGACGGCATGCCCAAGGGCCAGATCGTCATCTCGGACGGTCTGAACGCCAAAGCCATCATGGACGAAGGACATCTCGCGCCTTACCTCGAGGAAATGCGCCGGTTGCTCGCCGAGGCGGGTGTCACGATGGGCGACAAGAACATCATGGTCACCAGCGGAAGGGTGCGGGCCGGCTACCGGATTGGTGAAGTGCTTTTCGAAAATGCGGATCCCAACAGCTTCAGGGGGATTCTTCACATCATCGGTGAGCGGCCCGGAACCATGCACCACGCCTACTCGGTCTACATCACCGTCGCCAAGGGCAAGCAATGGTCCGAGAAGAAGATCGACCATGACATGACGAAGCTGGTGAGCAATGTCGCAGACACGGCCTTGGCACCAAAAGAAGCCGCCAGGGAAACCCTGACCATTATCCGTGAGATCGTCGGCAAGGACGTGAATGGCAGCCGTCGTTATGGGTAATGCCAAATCGCGCTAACGTCGATGCGAAAGCCAGCTCGGCGGCAAGGCGTTCGTCGATACGCATTCGGCGTGCCAGAGATGCAGATTTCGGGCCTCGCCAAATGCGAGCATTAGCCAGGAATATTCCGGCTATGATTTCTGTAAAGCTCTGGTTTCTTAGAAGTTTTTGGTGGGTGATCACGGGCTCGAACCGTGGACCCGCTGATTAAGAGTCAGCTGCTCTACCAACTGAGCTAATCACCCGTCCAAGACCGCGTCGCAGCGATCTGGTGGGGCGTATAATGGCGTTGGCCCGGCTTGTCCAGCACCCTCTGCAAAATTCTTGGCAAAAAATTCTTCGCCCTTCGGGACCAACGGCCCCGCAAGCGCGCTCCGCGAATTTTTCGGTGGTCGGCGTCAATGCTCCAGTTGGCGGTGCTCTCCCGCTGAAGCGGACGGTACGCTCCAAAAAAACGCCGACATTTTTGACTAGAACACGCGCCGGCTGGGGAGGCTGCACGGCGAATCGAATGGAGAATTATGCGCGGCTATCTACTTTTGACCGAGGCGAGAAGCGGCTCCAACTGGCTCGGCTCACTCATCAATGGTTCGGGGAACATGGGGCGGTCGAGCGAATGGCTGTCGCCGAAAATCCATCGTCTGGATGCCGGTTCATTGTCGTGGGAGGTGTTCTTCGACCAAATTATCAGAAAGAGTTCCAGCGATAATGGAAATTTCGGGCTGAAGATCTTCCCCAATCATCTTTTCGTCACGCGTGAAAAATACGGCATGGACTTCATTCAATATTGCCTGTCCGTGCATGACGTGGCGCTCATCTTCTTGCGGCGCAAGGATACGCTGCGCCAAGCAATCTCCTATGCCCGGGCAAGACAAACGCGCAGTTTCGCTGCTCATATCGAAAGCAAGGCCGAGCCCCAATACGATTTCGAAGAAATCGCGAAATGCTTCTTCTATATCCGCGACAGCAATAGCTTCTGGCAGAGCTATCTCGAACTCACGGGCGCGAAATTCACCGAGTTCGTCTATGAGGAGCTTGTCGCGGACCCAACTCCGTTCGTCACTTGCGTTGCGGAACATCTGAGAGTGCCTCCTCCGATTGAGCTTCAAACATCGATGGCGGTTCAGCGTGACGACCTGACCGACGAATGGGTAGCCCGGTTCAACAAGGACCGCAGATCTGCACACCTGCTGGACGCCTATGATCGCCGCGAACACATCCCCGGCAAGATCAAGAACTTCTTCAAGCTGGCGACGCGGAGTCTCGAGCCGCGCCATCCTTTCGCGTTTTGACGGGAGAGGTTCGCAATCTGGAAGCGGCGAGCGGGCAGGGTGCCGCTACGCTCCTATTCCCGTGGAGTTGAATTATCGAGGCGATGCCGATAAACGCTCGCATCGTGGCAGCCGACTGGAGCGCATGGTGGGCGATCTTCATTATCCTTTTCGTCTTTCCGGCACCGGGCGGAGCCAAAGGAGCCTTCTGGACCGGTTGCTGACCCGTTACGAGACCCACAAGCTGACGGCTCGGGTGCGCAAGAGAAAACGGGCGATCGAGATCGTCTGCCTTCGGGAAGGTGGTCATCGGCCCCTCGCGAAGAATGATATTCCGCTCGTTTTCAATACGCACAACGACATAAAGCTGATGCCGTCCTTCCTGGCGCATTACAGGAAGCTTGGCGTTTCGCGCTTCATCTGTGTCGATGACGTTTCATCGGACGGGACACGCGAATACCTGCTTTCTCAAGCCGATGTCGATGTGTGGCGGTCACCCCTGCGTTACCGCGACGCTCGACGCGGCCGCGAGTGGCGCGAAGCCCTGTTCGATCGCTACGGCGGCGATCGTTGGTATCTCAATGTCGATTCCGATGAATTCCTGATCTATCAGGATTGTGAGCATCAACGTCTCGACAGGCTCATACAGGTTCTCGAACGGCGGGGCGAAAAGCGCCTCGCTGCTCCCATGATCGACATGTATCCGATCGAACCGCTGGGCTCGGCCACGTTTGGCACCGATGACCAGCGCATGCCGTGGGAAATCGCGGATCATTTCGATGGCGACGGATATGAAATCGGCTACACCAAGCGGGCGATAAGCATCACGGGCGGCCCGCGCAAACGCAAGTTCGCGCATATATTGGAGCTCATCAAATACCCGCTGATCTTCTGGGACAGGAATTGCAGCCTTAGCGTCAGCATCCACCAGCCGCTGCCGTGCGAGCGAAACTTCCTGGAGATTTGCGGGGTGCTGCTGCATTTCAAGTTCTTTTCCGACTACCGAGAGAAGATCGAGCAGGCGGTCAGCGACGGGCAATATTTCGATGGGGCTGCGATCTACCGCAAGATGCTGGATGACCTGGAGAAAGCCGGCGAATTCGATTTTGCGCATGAGCATTCCGTCCGGTTCTCCGGGTCAAGGCAGCTGCTTGAACTCGGTTTCATAGCGCCTATCCCATTTGAGCGAGACGCAGCGCGGGAAGCAGCGCGGCAGATGAGGTAACGCTACAGCGCTGGGCGCTTTAGCGTTGCACCCGCGACCGCCTATAATTCGCACGAAGCTCTTAAACTCCCGCACCGCAAGCTCTATATGCCCCTTGCGTGGCCGCCTCGCGGTCGGGATTTGTAACGGGAAGCAGAAGAATGCAGCGTATTCTGTCGATAATGGCGGTTGCCCTTGTGGTCATGGTGACGGCGGTGGACTTCGCCGAGGCACGGCGGGCGGGCGGCGGCTTTGGCTCACGCGGTAGCCGGACGTTCTCGACCGCGCCGGTGACGCGCACGGCGCCCACTCCGGCCGCGCCGATCGAGCGGACCATGACGCCGCGGCAGAATGCGCCGGCCGCGACCAGCCCGACAACCCAGAATCCAGCGGCAAACCGTCCCGGCTTCTTCAACAGCTTCGGAGGATCGATGCTGGGCGGTCTGCTCATGGGCGGACTGTTCGGCATGCTGCTCGGGCACGGGTTTGGAGGCGGCATCGGTTTCCTCGGATTGCTGCTGCAACTTGGCCTGATCGTCCTCGTCGTGTCCTTCGCGATGCGGCTCTTTGGCCGCGGGCAGAGGCCGGCCTATTCGGCACCCTCGGCTTCAGCGTCCTCCTCACAGTCCCCTGCATCCGCTGCGGCGCCCGGATCCTTCCGCATTCCGCGGATTGGGGAGGGGTTCGGCGGCCTTGGCGCGAGCGCCGCCCCAGCTTCCGCAACGGCGTCTGCGGCCGCCACGAACGGGAAGACGGATGAGATCGGAATCGCCCAGAACGACCTCGACCGGTTCGAAGCCATGCTAAAGGAGTTGCAGGCGGCCTATGCTGCGGAAGACTACGCAGCCTTGCGCCGGCTAACGACGCCCGAAGCCATGTCCTATCTCGCCGAAGAGCTTAGCGAAAACGCGACGAAGGGGCTCAAGAACGACGTGCGCGACGTTCATCTTGTCCAGGGCGATGTCGCCGAGGCTTGGCGCGAAGGCAGCAGCGACTATGCGACGGTCGCCATGCGCTACGAGAGCATCGACGTGATGCGCGACCGGGCGACCGGTCGCGTCGTCAGCGGCGACGCCGAACGCCCGACCGAAGCCGTGGAACTGTGGACCTTCCTTCGCAAGCCGGCTGGCGACTGGCAGATTTCCGCGATTCAGGCGGTCGAGGAATAGGCGAGGGCCAGGCAGACGTGTCGCATTTTCTTTCGCAAGAATGGCGGCGTTCGGGATATCCGGAGCAGCGGCGGACTTTCGTCGGGGCGTGTTGGGTAATAAAATAGGCATTCCTCTCAAGGAGCGGACTATATGGTCTTGTGGGCGGCGACATCGGCCGAGCATGCGATGACTTCACGCGAGGCCGTCAAACAGCGCGGCCTCATTGCATGCCTTGTCGCTTTTGCGGTGTCGGGCTTTGCCAGCGGTGCGGCGGCTGCGGATTGCAAGAGCCTGCCGGGACCGGGGGTGGACTGGCGGCAATGCAACAAGCGGCAGCTGATGCTCGGTGGGAGCAATCTCCAAGGCAGCAATCTGGTCGATACGGATTTTGCCGCCACGGATCTGAACGGCGCCGATCTTACGGCGGCGAATCTGGAAAAGGCCACATTGGTGCGTGCCTCGCTTGCCGGCGCCAGGGCCGATAAGGCGAATTTCTCCAGAGTGGAGGCCTATCGCGGTGACTTCTCCGGCATTTCTGCCGAGGGTGCGCTGTTCGTCAGTTCCGAGCTGCAGCGTGCCGATTTCACCGGCGCAAAGCTGAAGGGGGCCGACTTCGAGAAGGCTGAACTTGGCCGTGCAAACTTCGACAAGGCCGTTCTGACCGGCACGCGCTTCTCCGTTGCGAATCTCTCGCGGGCCAATTTGAGCGGAGCTCTTTTCGAGGGGCCGATCGATTTCGACCGCGCCTTCATGTTCCTGACGAGGATCGAGGGACTGGACCTGGCGGCCGCGAAGGGGCTTAGCCAGGAGCAGGTCGATCTCGCTTGCGGTGACGCCGCAACGAAGCTGCCCACTGGCCTGACTGCCCCCGCCAAATGGCCGTGCCCTCCCGATGACGACTGATGATGTTTGGTCAATCAGGCGACTGAGAAGACGCGAGCCGCGGAAGAATTCAGTTGATGCGTTTGCCGAAGGAACGCTCGGGGAACAGGCAAAACATCGGCTTGCAGCGAAGCGCGATCGCCGATCTCGCGCGTGAGGCCAGCCACCGCCGCACGGCGTCCTCGGCAGTTTCGTCGCTCGCCACCTCGATCGATCGGCCCATGAGGTCGAGGCGGCGGCCGGAATAGCCGGCATCCGCGGGATGCCTGCCGAAACGCGACGGACCGAGGTCGCTGCACCAGCGTTTTCGGTGCGGAAATGGCTTTGCGGGACCGGCCTCGAAGAATGCCCAGACGTCGAAGTCCTTGATGCCGTTCGCGCCATCGAGGTAGTGGAGCGCGCTTCCCTGTGCGAGAGCCAGCAGGATCAGACGGTGGCGGTGGAGGCCGGCGACCGCTGCACGATCAAAAATAGCGCAAAGTTCGCGCATGGCGGCCGAGGCGAGCATGCTCAGATCGGCCGAGGTCAGCGGTTCGTAGGACCTTTCGGTGACGTCTCCAATCACGTCTGCTCCTGCCGGTTCCCTGGACATCGCGCAACTATATCTGAATTCCTATTCCACGAGTGCGTTGGGCACGAGCCTCAGGCCACCGTTGGCTGACGGACGGCTTCCCTTTAGACCCTCCGCGGATACGTCGCCTGGAACGACCGCGGTCACTTCATATCCCAACGCCGTGGCGACCTTCTTCAGCATTTCGCGCGCCCGGAACTCGTGGCGGGCGGCAGATTCCTCTTCCGTGACGAAATAGGCGGCGCTCACGGCTTCGATGAGGTTCAAGGCAGCGAGATTGACGACGGCATATGTCTCGGCGTGCATTACAACGAGCCCCCGAATTGCTGGCGATGATTGTGTGTTCCGTGTGATTTCTGCGGTTGATCGTCTCGCCCAGCTGAAAACTGATCCTCGAGATTTCTTTCGAAGTAAGCCTCGTCGGCGATCTCTGCCGCAGGGACGGCCTCGCGCTGAAAAACGTGGCCGTCGGCGCCAAGGTGCCAGGTCAGCGAGGCGAGGCTTGAATAGGTGCAGGAGAGAAATGTCTTTAACGCCCTCTGATTTTCCGCGTCGCTCGAGCGCAGCAGATCCGCGGAGAAGAGTTCTTCCACATGGTCGTGGAGATTGGATCTTATTACGGGAATGGACATCCGGCGCTCCTGTTATCCCAGCCGGCAGGAACCCCGCCGCAGCCGAGATGTTGTGTCGAAGACAGCATTCCGCACAACACGACTGATGTCAACATTGTGCATGTTGTTTTTTGTGTTGCAGCGCGGGCGGTTGTGACAGCCTGGGCAGGATTGGACGTCCGCTTCTTGCGATATGCTGGCGTTCAGTGACGCAGGCAGGCAATGAACTTCAGGCGTTTCCGGCGAGGGCGATGTAGTGGACAGAGTGCACTGTGTGAGCCTCAAAGCGCAGTTCTTTTTGCGGGTTGAACTGCTCGAGCACCAGCTCGGAACTATTGTGCCGGACGAATTTCTTCACATAGGCGAGCAGGGCGCCGCCCTCTTCCAGGCGGATCTGGGCGATCACATAGTCGCCCTTCCGGACGCGGCGCTCGGGGTCGACGAAGCAAACTTCGCCGTCTTCATAGCGGGGAGACATGGAATCGCCGGATACCGAGACAGCATAGGCTCCTGAGATGTCCGAAAGAATAGGCGGCGCCATGACTTCGTACAACATGGTACCGTTCATCAGAAACTCACCATCTACACCGCCGACGGCTTGCCCGAAGACAGGGATCTTCTTGCCCTGTCCGACCACCTTCGCGCCCACCTCGGCGTTCGGTGGGTCGATCACTCGTGTCGAGGGGATGGAGATCGGGTCCCCGGCCTTGCCACGCATGAGCCAATAGGGATCGACGTTGAACTTGCGGGCGTAAATCTCGGCCTCGGCAAGCTCGAACTCATTCTGACCGTTCTCATGGGCGCGATAGGTCGAGGCGACGATGCCAAGGGCGTTCGCCGCATCGGAGGCGAAGCGGTAGCCCGCCCTGATGCGCGCCTGCCGTAGTCGTTCAGCTTTTTCATTCATGACATGGGGCATAACAACATGTATAACACAAATCATGTTGACATTGCAACATGTAAGATGTCATTGGTAGTCGAGCCAAAGAAGGGAGCCGAGCGCCTATGAACAACCCATATCCGATCTCTAAAGGGGAGAACGCGATTGCCCAGCGTGCCATCGAGCATCGTGGGTATCCGATCCGGAGCGACCGACCTTCGGGCTGCGGCATTTGCTTGCTGCGCTTGGTTTCGATGCGGGCTTCTTCTTGAGTGGTCGAACGGGCAGCGCCGCAAGCGCTGCGGACGCTAAAGCGCGCTGCGTTCAGACGACCTCACGCGGCGCGCTTTAGGTCTTTGTTTTTGTGCATGTCGTCATCCGAAGACCCTGCACACCTTTGGTCGACATTGTATTAGAGGAGAAACGCATGACGAACTCGCAACTCGCAAGACAACACCGGCATTATCTCGCGGTGCGCGAGCGACTGGCCGGCTCTACCGCAGCACCAAGCCGATCGGCGGCAATAGCCGAACTCGAAATGCAGGTGGTCGAACTCGCCACCGAAAGTGCAGCAAAAACACGCCGGATCGCTGCGCTCGAGGAGGATTTGGCCGATGCGGAAGCGCGACTGCTCGCGCAGGCTCAAATGCTGCTTTCCGGCAGGCTTGCGGATGACAGCGACGGCGAAGCGAATGACGAGCAATCCTCGATCGAAGAGATCGTTGCCGCCGTCCTTGCGGATTTCCCAGGGGTGACATGGGCGGACATTATCAGCGTGCGGCGCGATCGCCGGCTGGTGAAGCCACGGCACGCCTGCATGCGGGCGGTATATGAGAAGCGCAAGGATTTATCGCTGCCGCGGATCGGCCGCATCTTTCATCGCGACCACACGACGGTGCTCGCGGCAGTGAAAGGCGTGGCTCCCTAATCCACCTCACTTGGCACAATTTCGATCTACGACCCGTGGCCGAGGCTGACACGCTGTCGGTCCGCGCCGAGGCCGTCCTCAAGGACGGAAATCGACTGCCATTTTTCTCGTTCCGATATCGAAAGGATAAAACATGATGAGCAAGGCTCAGAAGCTCCGTGCCAAGCGAAAAGCGCAACTTGGACGTCCGCGCAAAGCAAACGCCGAGCGCTTCGCCTGCGGCAAGATCAAGCCCGGTTGGTCCAAGCGGGAGAGCGAGAAGGAGGCGATGGCGGTGGCGCTTGCGGCGCGCAAGCGCATGCACGGGCTCGAAACGAGCAGCAGCTTTGCCGGCTACACGCTGGGACGCCTGTTCCTCGACGGGCGGATCACCGAGGCGCAACGGGAGGCGGGAGATGACTATGCGAAGGGGATGGCGCGATACTATCACCTGACCGGTATCCCCTTTCCAAGCGTCCGCGCCCAAGCGATCGACCGGGTGCGGGGACATGCCCCCGAAACGAACGAGGAGCGCCATCGTCGGACCAAGCGGGCGACAGAAAGAATGATGCGGCTCGAAGGCGTGTTGCTCGGATGCGACGAGGGGCGACAGGTCAAGACGACCGTCTTCAACGTGTGCGTGATGGACTATGAAGGCTTGCGGATGATGCCGGAGGCGCAATTGCTGTGGCTGAAGCGTGGCTTGAACGCCCTTGTCTTCGAAAAGGGCTTGCGCGACTACGGCGAGAGAGTATCCATTTAACTAATGATAGGAAAATAAACCTACTGATGGATTTCGAGAATCGGCCGGCCGGAAACTGAGCTGTAACCATTCCGGCCAGGCCAGGCTGGTCGAGACCGATCAACACTTCGTGATCGGTTTCTAAGTGCTGGCACAAAAACAGAATTCGGCCATTCTCTCTTTCGAAGGGATTAATATCCTACGAAAGGTGTAGGCAATGAAAAGGCTAGCAATCATTGCCCTGTCGCTGGCGACGGCGATGAGCAGCGTTCCTCCTCCCGCAGAGGCGTTTCCAACAATGCCCACGATAAGGGCTGAGACCGCCGATGTTCAGCGGGTGCAGTTTTCCTACGAACGGGGCGAACAGTTCAAAGGGCGGGGATGCCGATATCCGTGTTTTCGCGGGCGCGATTATCGGCGCGGGCACTACAGCAACCGCCACTATCGGAACGGATACCGTCGCCATCACTATCGCCATTACGATGACGACGATGACGATATAGGCGCGCTGTTCGGCGGTCTGGCGGCCGGCGCACTGATCGGCGGGCTGCTCGCGCAGCCGCGATACTATGCTCCTGCGCCACGATATTACGCCGGCGGCAATGGCCATACCCAATGGTGCTATGCACGCTATCGGTCCTATCGGGCATACGACAATACGTTCCAGCCCTACTACGGTCCGCGGCGACAGTGTGTTTCACCTTATATGTAAGGTGAGACCTGCTTAGCCCGAACTCCATGATCGCCGCCCGTCTCGTGAATTTCGAGGCGGGCTGGCTTCGGTTCGATGTTTTCCGGCCCCTAAAGGCACGCCAGGAAATGAGGGGAAGTGCGGCTGACAATCTGCTAATATCGAAGCCCGATCAAGGCTGCGCCTGGGGCGATCTCCGGCGTAGGGGCATTTCTGCGAGACTGACGGCTAGGCCTGTGAAAACATCATCAATCATCTCCCTGGCGATGTTGAGTGCGCTGGCAGTTGCTGCCCCGGTGGAGGGGCAAACATGCATCGGCATTTGCGGGGGACCTTCCAAGCATGAACTCTTTGTCGAGCGGCAATACAGGGACTTTGTCCTGCCCCGCTACCCAAGCTATGGCATGCGCTATCAAGGGCAAAGACCGGATATCAGCATCGGGCCGGGGGCGACGGTCGGCGGGCCTTTGCCCGGGGCCGCCGGGACGCGGATGCGCCCCCGCCGCGAAATCCGCCTCGACTTGAACGCCCATCTGCGCTGGTGCCTCGAGCGCTATGCCTCATATCGCTTCGACGACAACAGCTATCAGCCCTTCCGTGGCCGTCGCCGCCAGTGCAATTCGCCCTACGACTGACACGCGAAGCGAGCCGAAAAGGCGCTCGTCAGCCGCGCCTCTCAAGCAATTTCATTGCGGCCTCTGCCGCCGCTTGCGCCTGAAGCTCGCTGCCAAATTGGCCCTGGGCAGGGTAGGTCACCCCGCGATAGGTGAGCACGAAGGCCCAGCGGCCGTTCATGCGCTTTTCGACCCGGATCGTCGCAGCGGGTTTCTTGTCAGAATTCAAGGCGGACTCCCTCGCTTCCACTGCATGTTTTCTTCAATCAGAGCCGTGAAGGAAACATGCAGTATTTCCAATTGCTACAAGCGACTTTGCTCGTCCGAAAGGACGCGCGGCGCTTTAGTGCCGGCAGGTTGCGAGTACCTTGCGCATCCTTCTCAGAAACGCAAGAGCGCTGGAGGACGAGGGAACCGTGGAGTCGTTACTCTACCGCTGTGGCAGGGCCGAAGCGCTCCATGACGAACGAGGTCTGGATGGTGGGCGCATGCAGACGGCTGGTTTTTTCGAGCTTCAGGGTGACCTCCTGGACCGGCGGCGTGCGCTGCCAGGCAGTCGAGAGAAACAACGCAGCGCCGGCGATAAATCCGATGGCGACATAGATCCAATGGTTGCGCATGTGGACAACTCCTTCTCCCGCGAGGCAATGCGTTGAGGGCCTTTCTGGTTCCCGGCGCGACCGGGACGCGGGCAAAATGTTTAGCTTCTAAAAATAACCGCGGTTGGCACCGCGTCTTGGCAGTCAGTTTAAATAGCGCCGTCAGCTTCCGTGGGGGTGCTGACGGCATTCAAATGATAGTATGGCTCGCCCGGAGTGGGCATCAGTCCAGCGTCCGCAAATCGGTGCGATGCCGGGGTATTCGTTAGCGTCATGCGGTTTGAAGCATTCCTCAAGAGACCTAGGCCCAAGCCCTTTTGCATCAACCCTTCGAGGATTGAAACAGAGCCCAATGTATTATGCAAGCAGATTGTAATATACGCCTGTATAACAGCATTGGCTGAGGATAATCGGGGAGCATCACCCCGGAGAAGGCAGGGAAAAGGCGCATGCCGCGCTTCATGACTTGGCGGTGCAGGCTGCTCGCACAATTCTGTGGCTAACCGGAAAATCGAACCGAAAGCCGCGGCGCGCGGCTTGCGCGTTCAGGGTTCTCGGAGTATTCCTTAAGTCAAGGATAGGAATTTTGTCCTCCTCCTGCAGCAACAGCAGTTGATGCCGGCACTTCGACCCGGGATAGGTTGTCAGTCCAGCACTGCGTAGTTTTCTACTAATCAAAGCTTACGGCGGCCAGCGCGTCTCTAGACGCCGCGGTGCCGTACGCGGCCGGCGATGCGTCTTCGCGTCGATCCGAATCCGCATGGCGGTTCGGAAGTATTACGGTGCGTGGCTCGCTCGATGCCTGCTCTTCCAGAGAGCGGCACGCGAGCTGGTGGCATCGCCGGCCGCGATGTCGACGCCAGCGTTTTGGCGCCGCGAAAGGGATGACGAAGACAAGCGGGGTCGCAATGGTGGGTCATGAAACGCAGCCGGCTACAGAAACGGCTGACGATCTGGCGGTCGCGGAGGGACTTGCTTCGAAACAGGCTGCTGGTGGACGTGGCCGACTTGGCGGTGCATTCCTGGATGCTGTTCAGGCGGACTTCGCTGCGCACGGCGCTGGTGTGATCGCTCGCATTCGGGAGGAGAAGCCGGAGACTTACTTGAAGCTCGTTGCTGCGGTCACGCCGAAGGATTTGAGTGCAAGCACGAACGCCATGGACGAGCTTTCGAACGAACAGCTAATCGAACGGATTCGCGCGCTGGACACGGTGATACGGCCGTTGCTCGAAAAGAAGGCGCGCGCCCGGCGAAAGCCGACCTCCAAGCCCTGATCGCCAGTGCGTGAGAGGCAGCGACTAGGCGCCGCTGGGTGCGGCGCCATTATCCGTCGTGGAGCACTGATCAGCGTGCTGGAGATGCCGCAACCGCGACAGGCTCGTTGCTCGAAAAGATGATCACGGCGAACAGGAGAACTCCGGCAAAGGCGATGAGCGACGAGCCGGCGACAATCGGCTCCATCGCGCTATTGCCGGAGAGCAACAGATAGAGAGACGGGATCAAGACGGCCACGCCGAATGTGTAGACGGCGTATTGAATCGTCGCCAGACGTCTTGCCGCCTTCTGCGGATTGAGCGCGTGATAGCCGCCGAAGATCGCCATCGTGACCCAGCCGAGCAGGTTGGCATGCGCGTGGGCGCCAGTGGCGGCGTGATTCCCCGAAATCGACATATGGAGCCCGATCGAGATGCCCAAGATCAAGAAGACGATGGCGGTTCTGAAATAAAGATTTGCAATAGGTGGCATTTGGATTCCTCCCCCGTGTAGCCAAGAGAACATTAGCACGCTCTCAAAATGCTGAGAATGAGCCCATAGGAGCGCCTTTTCAGCTTCTCGGCTGTTCCCGACGGTACAATTCGGACGATCCGATGTCGTTGGGCGCGTTCGATGCTCACCGCCGCGCCGCGCTCTCATGAAGGTGCGGGCTTTCCCGTACGGAACTAACAGAGACCCTTCGGCATTCCGTAAGCGTGAAACACTGGTTGCAGCGCGCCGTCCTCTTTCAGGACGCGACAAAATCGCTGCAGTAACTTGGAATGCTGCATGAAATTTTCGCCAAAATCGCGAAACGTGCAGCGGAGGATCGCGATATGCTTGGAACCGTCCTTCTTATTATTCTGGTACTGCTCCTGATCGGTGCCATTCCGGCCTGGCCCTATTCGGCCAACTGGGGGTATGGCCCTTCCGGGCTGCTCGGAGTGGTGGTCGTCATACTCCTGATCCTGTTGCTGATGGGCAGGATATGATGTGCGGCGGGTCCGATCAGGACCCGCCGGCTTTCACCAAGCCGCGCCGTCGATAAGGCGGTGCGGGATATCTTCCCAGACCGAGCGATCGAACATCCGCAGGTTCACGCCCATCTTCGTCGCGCTGCGACCGATCGGCGACCAGTGGGTGATGCAGCCGCAGATGCTGCAATGGAACATGGTAAGCGTCTTGTCGCCCTGGACATAGCCGACGAGGCGCTTCTCCTCATCGCTGACCGTAACGTCGCTCGGGGCGTAATAGCCCCAGAGCCCGCCAACCCTGCTGCAGAGCGAACAATTGCAATCACCGAGCGTTTCAGGGCGGACCGGCACGGTGATGCGAACCGACCTGCAATGGCAATGGCCTTCGATCATTTTCGAGTCTCCCCATCGGCGCCCCGTGAGCGGGCAGTCGTCGATTGAGGCATTATCGACCTTATCCGACCGCAGTCCAGCGGCGCCACCTCGGCCGACATTCCTCTGCTGACGAACGACACGCGCGCGGACCTCTATCCAGACAGGGCATCGCCACCGATGACACCCTCCAGCACATCCGCCGCGGGCGCGCCCGAGATTTCGGCGATGCTGAAAGAGCAGGCCATGCTCATGGCGGAGCTCGACCGGCGCCGAAGGACCGATATTCTGGCGCGGTACCGGCCGTACTCCAAGCAGAGGGACTTTCATTCGGCCGGAGCCAGCTATCGCGAGCGGCTGTTCATGGCGGGCAACCAGCTCGGCAAGACGCTGGCGGGAGCGGCCGAAGCGGCGATGCATCTGACGGGGCGTTACCCGGACTGGTGGCAGGGGAGGCGCTTCGAGAAGCCGATCGTCATGCTCGCCGGCTCGGAATCCTACGAGCTGACGCGCGACGGCGTGCAGCGGCTGCTCGTCGGGCCGCCGTTGACCGAGGAGGACTGGGGCACGGGCTTCATTCCGAAGGCGGCGATCCATGCGACAACCCGGCGCTCCGGCGCGTCCGGGGCACTCGACAGCGTAACGGTGCGGCATGTCTCAGGCGGCGTCTCGACGCTGCTTTTCAAGGCCTATGAGCAGGGGCGCGGCAAGTGGCAGGCGAACACGGTGGACTATGTCTGGTTCGACGAGGAGCCGCCGGAAAACGTCTATTTCGAGGGCATCACCCGCACCAATGCGACGCGCGGCTCGGTTGCCGTAACCTTCACGCCGCTCAAGGGCCTGAGCGGCGTCGTGGCGCGATATCTCATGGAAAAGTCGCCGGATCGCCAAGTGATCACCATGACGATCGATGAGGCCGAGCACTATACGGCCGAAGAACGCCAAAGGATCATCGACAGCTACCCTGCCCATGAGCGCGAAGCGCGCACCAAGGGGGTACCGGCTCTCGGCTCCGGCCGCATCTTTCCCGTGACGGAGGAGGCGATCCGCGTCGAGCCCTTCGATGTGCCGAAACATTGGGTGCAGATCGGCGGCATCGACTTCGGCTGGGACCACCCCTTCGCCGCCGCCGGCTGTGCCTGGGACCGCGACGCCGACGTCTTCTATTTGACCAAACTCTATCGCGAGCGGGAGGCGACGCCGATCATCCATGCGGCGGCGCTGAAGCCCTGGGGAGCCTGGCTGCCTTTCGCCTGGCCGCATGACGGGCTGCAGCACGACAAGGGCAGCGGCGAGCAGCTTGCCGCCCAATATCGCGCACAGGGACTGGCGCTGCTTTCCGAGCGGGCGACCTTCGACGACGGCACCAACGGTGTCGAGGCCGGGCTTTCCGACATGCTGCAAAGGATGCAGACCGGGCGCTGGAAGGTGTTTTCCACCTGTACGGAATGGTTCGAGGAATTCCGTCTCTACCACCGAAAGAATGGCAGGATTGTCAAGGAGCGCGACGACCTGATCTCCGCCTCGCGCTACGCGCTGATGATGAAGCGCTATGCGAGAGCGAACAACGGCAACGCAAACTGGAATTTCACCGCCCGAAAGGTTCTCTGATGGCCGCGATGACCGATGAACGCCTGTGCGCCCTTGTGAGCGAGCTCGTCAAGGACTGCGAAAACTATCGCGATGAGCTTGCGATCGATCGCATCAAGGCGATGGAATATTACGACGGCACGATGAAGGACGTGCCGGCCGATGCCAACCGCTCGAAAGTCGTCTCTCGCGACGTGCGCGCGGCGATCAAGAAGGTGCTGCCGTCGCTGATCCGCACCATTCTCGGCAACGACAAGGTGGTGGAATACTTCCCCGTCAACGAGGGCGACGAGGCGGCGGCAGAACAGGCGACCGACTACATCAACTATGTCGTCTTTCCCGAAAGCAATGGTTACGACGCCGTGCAGGACGCGGCGCATGATGCGCTGAAGCTCCGGAACGGCGTGATCCGCTGGTGGTATGAGAAGGAGGCCACGGTTCAGGTCTCGACCCATACGGGGCTCGACGAGGCGGCGCTGATCCAGCTTGTCGGCGACGACGCGGTGGAGGTGCTGGAGCAATCGAAAACGGTCGAAGTGCTGGAAACGCTACAGGGTCCGGTCGAGCAGCCGCTCTACAATGTGAAGATCCGCCGCCGGAGCGAGCAGGGCACGCCGCGGCTGGCCGGGGTGCCTTTGGAAGAATTCCTGATCCATCCGGATGCGATTTCGATCGAGGATAGCCCGATCACCGGCATTGCCACGCGCATGCGCCGCACGGACCTGATTGCGATGGGACACGACCGGGATCTCATCGAGAGCCTGCCGGCTTCGACCCGCGACGGCGGCCGCGACGACGAGGAATTCACCCGCCGGCGCGGTGCCTTCGAGGCCAAGGATGCCGTGCCGAAGGCGCTCGAGGAGGTGGACTATTACGAGCTCTACGTGAAGGTGGATGCCGACGACGACGGCATCGCGGAGCTTCGCCGCATCGTGCTCGCCGGCGGCACGGGCGAGGAGAACCTCATCTCCAACGACGAGTGGGACGAGGTGCCCTTCGCCGACCTGATCGTCGAGCGGCGCCCGCACCAGCGTGAGGGCGGCTCGGTGACCGACGATCTGGCGGAAATCCAGCGCGTGAAGACCGTGCTGATGCGCCAGACGCTCGACAATCTCTACTGGCAGAACAACCAGCAGCCGATCGTCCAGGAGGGCGCGATCGCCAATCCGGAAAGCGTGCTCAACCCGAAATTCGGCCAGCCGATCCGCGTCAGCCAGGGCATCGATGCGCGCGCCGCACTCGGCTACACCATGGTGCCCTTCGTCGCGAAGGAATCCTTCGCCATGCTCTCCTATCTCGACCAGGAGGCGACCGACCGCACCGGCATTTCGGACGCTTCGAGCGGGCTTGCCCCGGACGCGCTCACGAACATGACGGCGCGGGCAACGGCGCTGATCGAGCAGGCGGGGATCGGCCAGACGGAGCTGATGGTGCGCACCTTCGCACAGGGCCTGCGGCGCGTGTTCAAGGGCCTGCTTCGGCTCGTCATCAAGCACCAGGACCGGCCGCGCATGGTGAGGCTGCGCGGCCAATGGGTGAGCTTCGACCCGCGCCACTGGAACGCCGGGATGGACGCGACGGTGAATGTGGGGCTCGGCGCCGGGACCCGCGAGCGCGACATGATGATGGTGCAGATGGTCCAGCAGCTTCAGGAAAAACTGCTGATGACACTCGGGCCGGACAACCCCTATGTCTCGCCGGACAACCTTTATAACGGCATCGCCAAATCGGTGGAGGCCGCGGGGCTGAAATCGCCCGACCTCTATTTTTCGAAGCCCTCGCCGGAGGAGATCCAGCGGCGGATGCAGGCGAGCGCCAACCAGCCGAACCCGGAAATGCAGAAGCTTGAGATGCGGGCACACGTGGACGCCGAGAAGGCGCGGCTTTCAGCCGAAAACAACCGGCGGAAGCTGGAGATCGAGCGCGAGCTGAAGCTTGCCGAACTCCAGCAGAACGGCGCCCTGAAGCGCTACCAGATCGACGCCGAACTGAACCTGAAGCGACAACAGAGCCTGGCGGAGGCAGTGAGCGGCGAGCCGGTAACGTCGGTCCATATCGGAGGACGAACGGGATGAAAGTTGGGGGGTTGAAACCCGCTACGCCTCAGAATATGCCTACTGCATGAAAAATGTTCGCTACCTTTGCTTGTTCTTTGCAACGCTCCCTTTCATCCTTGCATCTTGCAGCGAATCGACTGTGACCGCGGTGCCCGCACGTGCAGCGGTCAAGGCCCAAGCGCTGGCAACCAAAACGGCGGGCAAGCCGAGTCCCCGACAATGCTCGACACCGGCCCAAGTCTGCCCCTATGGCACCGGTTCCGCCGGTGAGCCATGCTCCTGTTGGGCAACCGACGGCACGCCGGATGTAGGCGTTACGACGCTAGGCGCGAAGGTTTCCCCCGAGACGCGTGACTAAAAGCTGATCGGAGGCACCTTTCGTCGGGGTGCCCGCTCGTCTTTGGGAAAATCGACGACGGCTCTTTTTGGCTCGCATCCTCGCGCAGCCGAGGGTGTCTGCACCACTCCTTTCCGAGCAACTGGTAGAGAATCAACATACTGCCGTGTGCCCGCTCGGTTGGTCCGTCGGGCTGCTCGCAAGAAAGAGCACTGGATATGAAGGCAGAAGAAAAAAAGGCGGCTGCGCGAGCGCTTCTCGACAATCCGCTGTTCGAGCGCTTGATGGAGGAGTTGGAGGCGGCGGCCATCAACGGCTGCATCAACGCGAATCTCACGGACCACGAAGCGCGCGCCGCCTTCGCGGCAGAAGCTCGGGCAGTCCGCAACTTCCGCGCAAGGCTGAAGTTCTTCGCGGAGCAAGCCAAATCCGAAGGCATGAACGCCCCGGTGTGAAGGTGTGCACTGCGCGGCAGGCCTGCCTTCCTGAAGCGCCTCATTGTCAAACTGATTCAAGAAATCGGGGCGGCATCTGAAATCTCCCCAAATTTCTCGGTGCGGGAGTGCGCGAAAGCGGCACCTCCGCTCCGAATCTCTCTCAAGAGGTCTTTCCATGATGAACGATAGTGCCAACCCGCCTTCCGGCGGGAGCAAAGCCGTTGTCGACTCGCATGAGCTCCCAAGTATCGACAACCTCGACTTCTGGGAGCCGCACAAGGCGAACCCGCACGACGAGGAAGAGCGGCACGGCGAGGGGGCCGTAGACGACGAGCGAGACGAGGCCCACGTCGAAGGCGAAGAGCCAACCCTTCCTGATGAGGAGGAGGCAACGAATGAAGCCGAGAACATGATCGTCACGCTCAAGGGCGGGGAAGAGGTTCCGCTCAAGGAATTGAAGCTCGGCTACATGCGGGACCGCGACTATCGCCATAAGACCCAGGATCTCGCCAAGCGGGGGCGGGCCTTGGAAAGCATGAGCAGCAGGGTCGCCGCAACTGCCAGTGCCGTTGCGGAACTGGTTGCGGCCCAAATCCCCTTGGAGCCGCCGGAGGAACTGCGGGTCCACAATCCGGATGCCTATCAGCGACAGTGGGCGCTACACCAGGCCGGGCGGGAACAGCTTGCGCGGGTGATGGCCCTGGGCGAAGAACCGGCGGACGTTGCGGCGGAGCTTCAGGCCGCGGCGAGCGAGGAGAGGCTGGAGGCAGAAAATGCCAAACTCCTCGAGGCTTTCCCGCAGACCGGGCATGACGAGGGTCGGCAGGCCTTCTTCGCCGAAGCCTTCGAGGCGGCGAAGGACCTCGGCTTTTCCGACGAGGAGGTGCGCGAGGTCGTCGATCATCGGCTGTTCAAGCTCGCGCATTACGCTCGCCTCGGCCTGCTTGCGGAACGGTCGCGGGCAAGGGCCTTGCAGAAGGTGGCCGCGGCGCCTGCCGCCGCGCCGCGCATGAAAGCAAAGAACCAGGCGCAGCGGCAGCAGCGCGAAAGCCGCGAGGCAATGCAGCGACTTGCAAGAACGGGATCGATCCGCGACGCGATGGCGGTCGATTTCGAGTAATTCGACAAGCGTTGGCCGAGCGGCAAGCGTTCACGAAGCGCTGCTCAGCGATCGCTCGCATGCACCTTCATTCGACACAGTGACCGCCTTCCATGTGCCTGTCCGGGCGCGTGGCGACGGATCACGTCACCACATAAGGACCATCAAATGGCAGTTCTCACCAATACCTTTCAGACAACGCAGGCCGTCGGCAACCGCGAGGAGCTTTCCGACGTGGTGTCGCGGATCACTCCAGAAGATACCCCCATCTATTCACTGATCGAAAAGGGCAAGTGCACGACCTATCACCCGGAATGGGAGACGGACGAACTTGCCGCGCCCGGCGCAAATATCCGTGAAGAAGGCGAGGAATACGCCTTCGGCGCGATCACTCCGCCGATGCGGCTTGGTAACTACACCCAGATCATGCGCAAGGACTGGATTATCTCCGCGACGCAGGAGGTGACGGCTGAGGCTGGTAACGTGCAGAAGCGGAAATACCAGAAGCTAAAGAAGGGCGTCGAAATTCGCAAGGACGTGGAGTTCGCGATCGTCGATACTAACGCAACGGTCGCCGGCAGTACCCGTGAATTCGGGTCGCTCAGCACTTGGACCACTAGCAACGTCTCTCGCGGCGCCGGTGGCGCAAATGGCGGCTTTAACGTTGGCACCGGTCTGACTGTGGCGCCGACCGAAGGGACGCAGCGTCCCTTTACCAAGGCCATCCTCGATGCTGTGATGCAGCAGGGCTATCAGAACGGCGCCAATTTCCGTCACGTCTCCGTCTCTCCGTATGTGAAATCCGTCTTCGTCACCTTCATGTCCGACAGCAACGTAGCGCCTTTCCGCTATGCGGTGTCGCAAAGCGGTGAGCGCAACACCATTGTCGCGACGGCGGACTATTACGAAGGCCCGTTCGGCACGGTGATGATCCACCCGAACCGGGTCCAGGCGGTGAACGGCGGGGTCGCCCGCAACGCCTTCTTCATCGACACCGACATGCTCTCCTTCCTGTGGCTGCGCCAGATCCAGGAGGATCGCGACGTTGCCAAAACTGGCGATGCCGACAAGGGCGTCATCATCGGCGAAGGCACGCTGAAGGTACACAACGAGAGGGGCATTGGCGTTGCCGCCGACCTCTTCGGACTGAGCTCCGCCAGCTAGCCCGGGTTCCAAGTTTCGGCTCAAGCGCACCGACTGCGCGTCGGTCCCTGTTTCCGGGAGAAATGAATGGCAGACACAAAGACCACCACGGTACCCGTTAAACTTCTCTATGATACCTGGGCGATTGACGAGGAACGGATTCCAGCCGGCACCGTACTCGATTTGCCGGTCAAGGCGGCGAAAATCCTGATCGCCCAGGGCAAAGCCGAACGCAACGATCCTCTTCCAGGTGAAGAGGGATGATTGTACGCGACGGCGACTGGAAGCTCTACGACTATGATTTTCAGACCGGCCGCTCCGTCTGGGTGATGGAGGACGGCAACAGGACCCATTGGCGGACGGACTATCCGGTCGAAAACCTCGTCCGCCAGAACGCCTTCACCCGCCATGCAACTGCCGGCAACGCTTTCGGCGACTGGACCAAGGTCGCCTCGGTCCCGCTCAACCTGGCGCATTCCGAAAGCCTGGTCAGGGCGCATTCCGAAGGCGACGACCGCTATGTGAAGCGGTGGCTGAACGACGGCGACAACCGCGCCTGGCGCAGCTTCGAGGGACATCTATGACCCTATTCGATTATGCGTCGCTTCTCGTCGATGCAGGCGACTACTCCGGCCGGGACGACGTCGCGCATCTTTTTCCACGCTTTCTCGCGCTTGCCGAACTCAAGCTCAACCGCGTGATGCGCGTTGCCGACATGGAGAAGACGGTGGCGGTGCCGCTGACGGAAGGCGAAGGCAGATTGCCGGCGGATTTCCTGGAGGCGCGGCAGGTGCTTGCCGCCAGCGGCCGGGCGCTTCGGGCGCTGCCGCTGCAGGAACTCAGCAATCACGTGACCTCCGACGGTGCTCCGATCGGCTACGCGATCGTCGGCAGCGCCATCCAGGTGCGGCCGAAGCGCGGCGAGAACATCCAACTGACCTATTACGGGAAAATCCCGCCGCTGACGGCCGGAGCGCCAGGCAACTGGCTGATCGAAAGGGCGCCGGACGTCTATCTCTACGCGCTCGTCGAGGTGATAGCCATCTGGGAGCGGGACGCAGCCAAGGCGGGTGCGGCCGAGGCGCTGAAGCGACAGGCGATGGCCGGGCTCGGGCTTGCCGACGAGCGGCTGCGCTTCGGTAATGCCGCAATCGTCATCGGAGGGCTGACGCCATGACGCTTCTGACCGTGATCAACGAGGTCGCGGACATCGTTTCGCTCGACCGCTTCGACAGCGTTTACGGCACGAACGATCCGAATGCGCAGACGATGGTGGCGCTGGCCGAGGAGGCGGGTGCCGAGATTGCGCGGCGCGCCGACTGGAAGAGGATGCTGACGACGCATGCCGTCTCCGCTTCGCCGGAGCTCCTGCCTGCCGACTATCAGCGGCTGGCGCCCGGCGGGGCGGTGCGGGCGGCTGACGGCCACTTCTTCCGACCTATCGCCAACGGCGCGCAATGGGCGGTGATCGTCGGCATCGCCTCGGCAGAGCCCTACTGCCACCTCCGCGGCAGGGAGATGCATTTTTCGCCGGCCGCTTTCGCCGCCGGTGCGACGATCGAATACGTCTCGAAAAATTGGGTACTCGGCGATCCTTACGAGGAGCGGGATACCTTCCGGGCCGACGACGACACGACGCTCTTTCCCGAGCGGCTGCTGAAGAAGGGGCTGATCTGGCGCTGGAAGCGCCAGAAGGGCCTCTCCTTCGAAGACAACCTCGCAGAGTTCGAGGCGGATCTCCTGCAGGAGATCAACGCGGACAGGGGAACATCATGATGACAGTTCGCACGAATACAGTCCGGCCGGGCCGCCTAGCGCAGACCAACCGGGGGCAGGCGAGAATCGGCCGGCCGCAGGCCTCGCAATCGGTCACATTCCCGGCTCCGAAAGAGGGGCTCGTCACGACCGCTGACATGGCATCGCAGACCCCGGGCTCGGCCACGGTGCTCACGAACTTCCTGCCGACGCTTGCCGGCTGCAGGATCCGTGGCGGCTCGCGCAAGGTCGGGCTTGCGGCAGACGGCGGCGCCATCCGCAGCGCCTTCAAATACAAGTTCGGCAGCAACGAAAAGCTGTTCATGGCGACGGAGAGCGCGATCTACGATATGACCGCGCCGGCCGCTCCGCCGGCAACGACTGCGGCGGCGGTTGGCGGGCTTTCCGGCGGCGACTGGTGCGCCTTCCAACACACGACCGCCGGCGGCTCGTTTCTCGTCTGCCTCAATGGCGCCGACACGCGCCGCATCTATGACGGCACCACCTGGACGACGACGCCGACGATCACATTTTCCGACTCGACCACCATGGCGCAGCTCAACTACGGCTGGCTGTTCAAGAACCGCGAATTCTTCCTGAAGAACGCGACGCTCGACGCCTACTATTTGCCGGTGAACGCGATCGGCGGCGCGGCGGCCGTGTTTCCGCTTGGCGGGGTGATGAAGAAGGGCGGGTCGCTCATCACCGGCTTTTCCTGGTCGCTCGAAAGCGGCGACGGGCTTTCCGATCTCTGCGTCTTCGTCTCGACGGAAGGGGAGATCGCCGTCTATGCAGGCTCTGACCCCTCCAGCGCCAGCGACTTCGCGTTGAAGGGCGTCTACCAGATCGGCAAGCCGCTTGGAAAGAACGCCTGGATCCGCGTTGGGGGTGACGTGCTGATTGCGACTTCGGACGGGCTGACGCCGATGTCGCAGGTGTTTCAGCGCGACCGGCAGGCTCTGATCCAGGTCTCGGTCTCGCGGTCGATCGAGGACGACTGGCGGCGGGCGGCGAACGCCACCGGCTCCGGCTGGACACTGGAACCGTGGGCCGAACAGAACCTGGTCTTCATCGCCTTTCCCGAGAACAGCGTCGTGAGCGACAAGACCTTTGTCCTGAATGTGCTCAGCGGGCGCTGGGCGACGATCAGCAACTGGCGGGCCAACTGCTTCGAGACGCTGCAGGGCGGACTCTTCTTCGGCTCGCGCGAGGGCTATTGCTGGCAGGGCGACACCGGCGGCACCGACGACGGGCTGACCTTCGCGGCCACCTATCTCTCGCAGTTCGCGCCGGTCGGACAGTTCGGTCAGCGGACGGCGGCGACGATGGCACATATGTATTTCCGCGCCAAGACGAAGCCAAAGGTGCAGCTCTTCGCCCGCGCCGACTTCGACCGGAGGGTGCCGCCCTTCGCCCGGGTGACGGAGGGGGATGCGGGTTCGCCGGAATGGGATGTCGGCCTCTGGGATGTGGCGCGCTGGGACGGCGTGTCGGAGGCGCTGCGCTACGATTTTCGCCAGAATGTGCGGGCGAGCGGCGACATGCTGGCCGTCGGTTGCGTGATCACCTCAGGCGGCGCGGTGAAACTCGACATCGAAGTGGACGTCGCGACGTTGCAAGTAGCAGCGGGGGAGGCGAGCGCTTGAACATCATTTGGGGCGGGGCGGGCGACCCTGCAACCAATCAGGGGATCGCCGCTTTTGTTGCCGACCGGATCGACGGCTGCGAGAGGGGCTTTGCCGACTTTACGGCGCTCGGCGTGACGGAGGAGGGCAGGCTCCTCGCCGGCGTCGTCTTTCACAACTATTCGCCCGAAGCGGGCGTCATCGAGCTTTCGGCCGCGGCCACCAGCAAACGCTGGCTGACGCGGCCGGTGCTGAAGGCCATGTTCGGCTATCCATTCGACGAGATCGGCTGCCAGATGGCGGTGCTGCGCGTCTCGGAAGAGAACCGCGGCATGGTCTCGATCGCCCGCCGCTTCGGGTTCACGAGCTACCGCATCCCCCGCCTTCGCGGGCGGGAAGAGGCGGAAATCATCTTCACTCTGACAGACAACGACTGGCGGGCACATCCCGTCAATCGAAGGTAGGTGTGCTATCGGAAAGTCAAAAGCTCCCACGCCCCCCGATCCGAAGGCGACGGCGGCGGCACAGACCGCCACCAATATCGGCACTGCCGTTGCCAACGGATATATGGGCAATGTCAACCAGGTGACGCCGGACGGCAGCCTCAGCTACAGCTACACGACGCAGAAATGGACCGATCCACTGAGCGGCAACGTCTATGATCTGCCCGTGGCGACGGCGACGCAGAAGCTTTCGGAGATGCAGCAGAAGATCAAGGATCAGAACGATGTGGCGAGCCTCAACTTAGCGACGCTCGCCACATCGCAATCGAGCCGGCTGAACGATCTGCTCGGCAAGCCGATGGACATATCGAAAGCTCCGGTCGCCGGTGACCCTTCGAAGCTGAGGTTGCCGCAATACCAGCAGTTTGCTGCTGGGCCCAGGCTTCAGACCTCCATCGGCAATGCCGGCGACATCATGCGAAGCTACGAGACGGATTTCGATACTTCGACATACGAGAACGCGCTGATGGCCCGGCTCAATCCGCAGCTCGAGCGCGACCGCGCGGCGCTGGAGACGCGGCTTGCCAATCAGGGCCTGCAGCCGGGGTCTGAGGCCTATAACCGGGCGATCGACGAGGCGAACCGGACGTCGAACGACGCCCGCATCGCCGCCGTGCTCAATGCCGGCCAGGAGCAGACGCGGCTTGCCAACGTCGCGAACCAGAAGGCGAGCTTCGAGAATGCGGCGCAGGCGCAGGCCTACGGACAGGCATTGCAGAACGCCGATTTCGGCAACAACGCAAACCAGCAGATGTACCAGAACGGCCAATCGGCGACGGCGGCCAACAATGCGCTCCAGGACCAGAGCTTCAACGCTCAGCAGGCGCAGATCAATGCCCAGAACACCGCCCGCTCGAACTATCTCAACGAGCAATATGCGAGCCGCAACCAGCCGATCAACGAGATCGCGGCGCTGCTTTCAGGCGCACAGGTGACGAGCCCGAATTTCGTGCAGACGCAGGGGCAGTCGATCCAGCCGGTCGATTATGCCGGGTTGGTGCAGCAGAACTACCAGAACCAGATGGCGGCCTATAACGCCCGGCAGCAGGCGGGCGGCAATTTGCTCGACTCCCTGCTGGGCTTTCTTCCGAAGTCCGACCGCCGCGCCAAGAAGAACATCGAGAAGGTCGGCAGGCTCAAGGGCCACAACCTCTATGAGTTCCAATACAAGGGCGAACCCACCTCCGGGCCGAAGCATATCGGCGTGATGGCGCAGGAGGTGGAAAAGACCCGGCCAGAGGCGGTGCTGCGCGGGGCTGACGGTATGCGCCGGGTGGATTATGGCCGGCTTTTCGCGGCGGGGAGGGGGCGGAAGTAAAGGCAGCCGCGGCAAGGTGCGGAGGTGGCGGGCGCCATTCCAATCCATGTTCCATTCGTTTCGCGGGCCTCCCATCGGGGGTCTTTTTTCATGGAGGCTATCTTGCCAAGGACAGGCGGAGTCTATTCCCCACCGGCCGGCACCAAGGGGGTGCCGAACACCACGATCCAGAGCGTCCCCTACAATGCGCTGATCGACGACCTGACGGCCGACGCCAATGCGGCGCGGCCGATCACCGCGGGCGGAACGGGCGCCACAAGCGCCAGCGCCGCCCGCGCAGCTCTCGGCGCGCAGGCTGCGAGCGCGGCGCTCGCCTCGATTGCCGGACTTGCAACGGGCGCGGACAAAATGATCTACACGACCGCGGCGGACGCCTATACGACGACCGCTTTGACGCTGTTTGCGCGCACACTTCTGGACGATGCGACTGCCGGAGCCGCCCTTACGACGTTGGGCGTCTCAGCTTTTGCGCAGACCGTGCTCGACGATGCGGACGCTGCCGCGGCGCGGGCAACGCTCGGTGCCAATAACGCATCGAATCTCACGGCGGGCACGGTACCCTCAGCTCGACTCGATGGCGCCTATGTCGACTTCATACAGATTGCCGTAACCACGGATGGCGAAGCGGTCAAACTCGTGGGCTCGGCGACGGGCGACCCGTATGTCGGATTCTGGAAGGCGACCGCGCGCCAGGGCTACATTCAGCATCGCGACGGCACGGCGAATGGCGACGGTCTTCGCGCAGCCAACGACGTGACCGGCGACTATTTGTACCTTTCGAATGTGAACAGCACCGATGCGTTGAAATTCTACGACAGCTCCGTTGCGGCGCATAACACCGTCTGGCATTCGGGCAACCTCGCTGCTGCAGACGTCAACGCGCTCTATGGCTACACGCCTGCAAGCAATGCGGTACAGGTGATCGCCGGCAGCGGGCTTACTGGCGGCGGCGCGATTTCGGCAAACCGCACGCTGACGCTGGGCACGCCATCCGACATCACCAACTCAACCACCAATTCAGTTAGCGGGACGAGCCATACGCATGCGCTGGGGTTCGTCGCGGCGGAGGTCTCCACGGCGACCAGCAGCAGTACGACGAGTTTTCCGTTGGGGCACGTGATCAGTTGTTATTCGGCCGCGGGGATAGCAAGACGCGCCCCCATTGCTCCATGCCTATATAGCGCCGACACGATGCAATACGTCGCAAGCGGCACCTCTGGGGCAGGTACTTCCTTGTCAGGGACGTGGCGATCTTGTGGTGTTGTGGGCGGTACCGATCGTTACATTTTGCAAAGGGTAGCTTAATGCAATTAAACCAAGTGCATTCTGTCAGGGCGACGCAGAACCAAGATGTCTACGAGCTGTCGTGTAATATTACCGACATCACTGGAGCTAGCTATGACACCATCTATTTGAGCCGCCCGGAGGATCGCTACGGTCTCAATCCATCTATCCGGAAATGGCTGCAGGAAAATCTGGACGCAACGCTTGAGCCGTATGTTCCGCCGACGAGTGAGCAGATACGGGCCTCGATGCCGCCTCTGACTGCGCGGCAATTGCGGCTTGGCCTGCTCGCAAGTGGGATTTCGGTGCGCCAGGTCTCGGTGGCGATCGGCGCTATGCCGGCCGGCGCAGACAAGGATCGAGCGCAGATAGAGTGGGAATATGCGAGCACCTTTAACCGCACCCATCACCTGATTGGCGCTATTGGCGCAGTCCTCGGGCTCCCGCTTGAGCAGATCGACACAATGTGGGAGGCGGCAGCTTTCTTATAAACTGCGGCTGGATTAATTCACTTAGGGTCGGCCACCAGTCCGCCGCCATCCCCGCGAGTGCATTACCAGCCCGCGGCGCCAAAAGCCGTTCCAGCCCTCAGTCACAGGCTCGAGTAGCCCCAATTCCGTGTGGGGCCAATCCGCTCATCGTCCGGATCAAATTCAATCGTTGGCATAAATCCCAGCTCAATCAATTGTTCCGGACCATAAAATCGGATCGTCGATTCTGCAGCAAATTCGATAGCGCCAGACTTATCGATCTCTCTCTTGAGCGCTTGATAATGTTGCGAACTATTATAGTGCTGCTTATTTGTAACGGCTTCGGCGATCTTTTCTCTGTAGTTCGTGAACAACTTGAAGTGCAACAACACGCCCCATATCGGCGAAAAATTTCGAGTGTAAGGGAGCGGACGATGGATACTGCTACCAAAGTAGCAATCCTTGTCCCAGTATATAAGCGGGTATTTAATCAGCTCATTCTCCTCGTTGAAGAGCCGCTTTCTTGGGCCTCCTTTTACGCTTATCCCGCGTTTAAGAAGTTCTACTTCATAGCCGTCGCGATCGATATTGTCGACGGTATGCCACGGCATGTTGCCGTTTCCGCTCTTCGCATCAGCAGATGGATAAAAATCCAGCATAGGTGCTGGAAGTCTCTTGATGTCGTGCTCTTCGAGCACTGCTATCAGCGCTTTGAGCGGTTCGCGGAGGCATTGGTCGTAGATTAGGAGTTCGTCGGAATCGACGTTCACGTACCAGCGATTGTAGCCATAACGCTCGAACAACGCTTCGCGCCACCGGCGCCCTCGTCGAGCTGCTTCAAAACGAATCGGAGATGTCCAGACGTCGACGTCCGGCTGGTCCATCAAATGATCACGGGTCCCATCCGTCGAAACGTCATCAAGGCAAATAAACCGAGTGACGCCAAGCTTCCGATAGTGGCTTAGGAATGCCGGGACGAGCGCCATTTCATTGTGTGTGACGAATACGAGCGGTAGATCCGCGGCGTCCAGCGGACGCACGGCCTTTACCGGGGAAATGGGGACTTTCTCGCCGTTCCTGCGCTCCCTAGCGGTGACCCGCCAACTGTCGTAAAAAGTTTGCAGACGAGCAACGATATTCCTATGCGGAAAAGAAAAATTACGCTCAAAGGGATATCTCATCTATAAAACCCAGAAAAGCTTGTATCGCGTCTTTCGCCGTGCATCGTTCCAGCACATCCTGAAAAACTTTAATCTTGTCATTAAGCTTACTTTTGGAAGTTTTTTTGTTAACTTGTAACATCCCAATGTGTATTTCAGCCTTTGATCAAGCTTCTCACGGAAGCTCTTTGCGCCATAACGTTGCTCTGACCCAGAACCCTCTGTAAAGTCGTATGTTGGTCCTTCGACGTACGCCACTAGATCCAGAACTACTAGTTCTGAGACGACGTAGGATGAGAAGCACCAAGGATTACCGAGTTCGTACCAGCGTGCCATCAGCATGTCTTTTGCGCTGGCTCTGTACAAGCCGTAGATCCACTCAGCCGGGAAAGTAAGGTTTCTTGGGACGTGGCCAGATGCATACGCTCTTGTGAAATCAAATACGGCTTTATCAGGATACTTGATTCTGCTCCCGTTCGGTCCAACCAGTTTTGTAGAGCATGCTGCAAGTAATTTCTGGGGATCCTGATCAAGTGCTCCGACCAGGCGCGCTAAAAAATCCGGAGAGGAATGGTCATCGCATGCACGAAGACAGAAATATTCTCCACGAGTTGCGCCGAGTTGGACAGCGCGAGCGAAGTTCACTAGCGCACTTACATGCTGTTCTGTTCGGACAATAGAGAAACGACTATCCATTTTGCAAAATTGCTCAGCGACCCGGAGTGTGTCGTCTGTCGATTTATTATCGAGAATAATCGCTTCGAAATCTCTAAATGTCTGATCAGCGATGCACTGTAGACTGCTGCTGAGAGTTCTTTCGCCATTGTAAACGGGAAAGACGACCACGACTTTAGTTTTGGCCATTTATATTGTCTCGGGATTGGAATTGTGTTGCTCATACAGAATGTTGTCACCACCCGCAACAGGACACATCCGCACCAGCATCACCCACGACATCCGGTTGCCCCGGTCATGACGTCCGTCCCACGGCATGCACTGAAGCCCCGGCTTCGGAGATAAACTGTGGGATGTGCCGGCCGAGAAAGCCGCTTGCCTGAAACAAGGACCCTATCCACGAAAAGATGCCCCGCCTCAACAAAGGGCATCCCTACAGCAACTCGCGCGGAAAGAGAATACGCCAGTCTCAATCCATAAGGGATAGATCATCCTTTCCCCAGCAAAGGCAATCCACCATGACCCACACCATGCCTCCCGGCGCGGCGCTTCTGCTTGGCTTCATCCGCGAAGCGGAAGTCGGCAGAAGGGATCGCGCCTCCTATGAGGTGATCTATGCACACAGACAGAACTGCCTGAAGAAGCCGCTGACCGCCATGACGCTTGGCGAGGTGATCGCCGCCCAGAAGACCTGGTCGAAGTCGCATGGATCGAGTGCGGCCGGCGGCTACCAATTCATGCGCGCGACGCTGATTGGGCTGCTCCGGGACGTTCCGTGGTTGGAGGAGGACCAGTTCTTCGAGCCCGGCTTGCAGGACAGGCTGGGGCTTCATCTCCTGAACCGCAGGGGCTTTGCAAGCTTCCTTGCCGGCGAGATCACCCTGGCCGAGTTCGGCCGGCGGCTGGCGATGGAATGGGCATCGCTTCCGGTGCTTGCGGAGAGCGACGGCGACCGGCGGCGCGTGAAACGCGGCCAGTCCTATTACGCCGGAGACGGGCTCAACAGGGCGCTGGTGAAGCCGGACAAGGTCGAGGCGGTGCTTCGCCAGGTGTTTTCCGCCGCTCGACCAGCGGATGCGACGCCGGGGCCAGCGGAGGACGTGCCGGCCGCGATCGCGCGGCCCGAAGGACGGCGCAAACCCGTTGCCCGTTCGGGGCGGTTCTGGACATGGCTGCTGACCGCCGGCGGAACGATCATCACGGCGCTCAAGGAATTGAACCTGGTGGCACTCGACTGGCGGGTGCAGCTTGCCATCCTGACGACGATCGTCGGCTTCGCGGTCTACGCAATCTCATCGATGCCGGCGGTCCGCGATGCCCTGGGGCTCGGGCGATGAGTTTTCCCTGGAGCAGGTTTCTGGGCGGCATGCTTGTGCTTGCCGCCCTCTTCTGGGCTGTGCTGGAAATCCGCGAGAACGGTGCTCAGGCGGTCCGCAATTCAATCGAAAGGCAAAACAATGAAGCGGCGAATAGCGCTGATGCGAAGCGCCTTGACTATGATGCCTGCTCTCATTCTGGCGGGTTGTGGAACTTCGGCGCCGGCAAATGTGAGCGGCCTGCGCGGCGTGGTCGGCACTGACCTCGTCGGCGCTCGCGGCGCGACGGCGGCAGACCAGCGCAGGATTGACAGGACGGTGGTCGGCCTTTGTGCCGCTTCGGTCTGGGTAAAGAGCGAATGCACGAGACACGGGGAGCTCCGCGATGGTTGACGCCACGGTCCACCAACAGCTTGGGACATTGATTGCCGAGGTGAAAAACCTGCGGGAGGATTTCCGCCGTGCGGAGGACAGGTCCGACGCCGGGCGAAACTCCATGGATCGGCGCATGGACGAACTCGTCGAACGGGTTGGAACGCTCGAGACGTCGATGACGCTCGTCAAGGACGACATCGTCGAGATGAAGCCGGTGACCGAGGACGTCCGCAAATGGAAGCTGATAGGCATGGGGGCGCTTGGCGTCATCGGCATCGGTGGCGCGGCACTCGGCGTCACCTTCGCGGATGCGGCCCGGCGGGCGATCATGCTGATCAGGGCAGCGTAGCTTATGTGCGGTGCGCAAACCCCCGGCGCCTTCGGGAAGCTGGCCCTCGTCGCCCGGTTCGAACGGCTCTTTCGCGTCAGTCGTCGTCGAAAAGCAGGAAATCCCGATAACGCCGGCTGACAAGCCGGAGCGACCGATCCGGCTCGATCACATAGGTCTCGTAAACGCGACGGCCGAACGGACCAATGAACTGGTGCGGCACGATGCTGCCGACCGGCGCCTTGGTGAGTTTCGTGCGCGGCTGGCCACCGTAGGTGATGCTGCCGGGAATGGGCTCAAGGCCGTACGAATAGCCGACCGAGGATGTCGTCATCTCGCAGCCGGCAAGCAAGAGGGCCGTGCAGAGCGTGGGAAGTGTGTGTTTCATGGCAATCTCCGAATTGCAGAGTTCCTGCCGAGTCAGTCGAAGATATCGTAGTCGATGCGCCGGCTCGTCAGCCGCAGCGAGCGATCCGGTTCAATTATATAGGTTTCCGAGACGCGGCGCCCAAAATCGTCGAAGAAGCGGTGCGGCACGGTGCTGCCGACCGGCGCCTTGGTGAGCTTTGTGCGCGGCTGGCCGCCATAGGTGATGCTGCCGGGGATCGGCTCCAGATTGGGCCCATAGCCGACGGTCTGTGTCGAACTGCAAGCGCCGAGCATCAAAGCTGCGAAAATCGCGGAAAGGGCACTCCGCATGGCGATGTTCTCCGCTCGGGCGCGACGCCGCTGCAAGGCCGGCATCTGCAGGAGCTTCCTGCACGTTTAACTGGTGCATCATTGTATTCCCGAAGCCGCAACGATCAAAGAGCGGAACGCGTTTCTGCGGATTTCTGGTGAAACACAATATTTCAGTTCAAATTCTCGAACATTTCGGTTGCGCAGAACGGGAGGATTGAATGATTTAGGGCAGCCGGATACGCAATCAGCGACGTCCCGGGGGGAGCGTGGACCTTTTCAGGCGATGACGCGTTGCCGCCCTGCGGGCGTCCTTGTTGGCATGTCGCGACCAGTCCGCCGCAGGTGTTTTGCATGACTGTCGAGCAGTCTCTTTCGTTTCTCGTCATTGGCACGATGATGGTCTTCTTCATCTGGGACCGCTTCCGCTATGACGTCGTAGCCTGTTCGGCGCTGATGCTCGCGGTCGCCGTCGGCATCGTACCCTACGACCACGCCTTCGACGGCTTCAGCGACGATATCGTGATCATCGTCGGCAGCGCGCTGATCGTCAGCGCCGGCGTCGCGCGATCCGGCATCGTCGATGCGGCGATCCAGCGCTTCCTTCCGGACCTCAATTCGGTGAGGGCACAGCTCGCGCTGCTGGTGGTAACCGTTACGGTCCTTTCGTCCTTCATCAAGAACATCGGCGCGCTTGCCATCATGATGCCGGTCGCCTTCCAATTCGCCCGGCGCTCGAACGTGCAGCCTTCGGTCTTCCTGATGCCCATGGCCTTCGGCGCGCTGATCGGCGGGCTCATGACGCAGGTGGGCACCTCACCGAACGTTGTCGTATCGCGCATGCGGCAGGAACTGACCGGCGAAAGCTTCAGCATGTTCGATTTCACGCCTGTCGGCGCCTCGCTGGCGTTGGTCGGGGCGATTTTTCTGCTCTTTGCCTATCGGCTCGTTCCGGAGCGAAAAAGCCAGCAGGTCTCGGTGCAGCACGCGATCGAAATCACCGATTATACGTCCGAGGCTATGGCGGCCCCCGGTTCCCCGGCGATCGGAAAGTCGCTCAGCAACCTCGTGAAGCTCGGCGACGGCGGCGCCGTCGTCATCGCCATCTTCCGTCGCGGCACCCACCTGGCGCCGCTCCCCGACGTGGTCATCGAGGCCGATGACATTCTGCTGCTTGAAGGCGGCCCTGCTGCGCTGGACCGCATCGTTTCCCAGGCGAAACTGAAAATCTCCGGCGATCGATCGCCAACGTCCACCGAGACGGCGAGGGCGGAGATTGAGGCGATCGAAGCGGTGATTGCCAGCGGCTCGCCGCTGGTCGGCATGTCTGCGGAGCGGCTCGCACTGTTTCACAATCACAATATCAACCTGCTTGCCGTGAGCCGCCAAGGCGAACGGCTGAAGCAGCGCCTCGGTAGCATAAGGCTGCGGGCCGGCGACATCGTCGTCTTGCAGGGCCGGCGTGCGGAACTGCCGGCGTTCCTTCAGGATTTCAGTTGCTTGCCGCTCGCCCAGCGGGACATCCTGCTCGGGACCACCCGACGTGCCCCCGTGCCGCTGATCGTGTTGGCGACGGCCATGGGCGCGACGGCGGTCGGCATTCTGCCGGTGCAGGTTGCTTTCTTTGCCGCAGCGCTTGCCATGGTGGTCTTTCGCGTCATTCCGCTGCGGGAGGTTTATCGGGCCGTCGACGGGCCGATCCTCGTCATGCTGGCGGCGCTGATCCCGGTCAGCGACACGTTGCGCACGACCGGCGGCTCAGACCTGATAGCGGGCTGGTTGAGCGGCATAGCGGTCAACCTGCCTCCGGCCGGCGCGCTCATGCTCATCCTCGTGGCGGCCATGGCTGTGACTCCGTTTCTCAACAATGCCGCCACGGTGCTCGTCATGGCGCCGATCGCCGCGAGCTTCGCATCGGCGCTGGACTACAGGCCTGATGCCTTCCTGATGGCGGTGGCGATCGGCGCCGGTTCCGACTTCCTGACGCCGATCGGCCACCAGTGCAACACGCTGGTGATGGGGCCAGGCGGCTATCGCTTCGGCGACTATCCGCGGCTCGGCCTGCCGCTCTCCATCGTCATCATCCTCGTCGCCGTGCCGATGCTGATGTGGGTCTGGCCGCTTAGATAAGGAAAGATCCTCGCTGATCTTGTTGCCTCTGTCCGGCGACCGCTCGCCTTCGGGCCTGTTGGAGGTCCGCTAGCAGAGGCGGCGCTGAAGAGTGAATGGGCGGCATTGAAGATCGACGGTGGAAACCGCAAGATCGGCTCCTATCTGAAGAGCGAGTCACGAGAGGCGGTCACATGAACGATGGGGCGGAAATTTGCACGCCGGAAGAGGTGCTGGAGTTCTGGTTCACGGAGCTTTCCTATGACCACTGGTTCACGCCGAGCACCGAACTCGATCGTCAGTGCGTGCAGCGCTTTCAGGCATCGCATCTGGCACTTTCACGGAAGCTCGACGATGGCTGGCGCCAGACGCCGGGCAATCGGCTCGCCGCGATCATCCTGTTCGATCAGTTGCCGCGCAACATGTATCGAGGCTCGCCACTCGCCTATGCGACCGACTGCCTCGCGTTGCGCGAGGCAAAGCTCGCCATAGGGGCCAGTGCCGATATTGCGGTGCCGGCGGAATGGCGTCCGTTTTTCTACATGCCGTTCGAACACTCCGAGAACCTCACCGATCAGACGATGTCGGTGAAGCTGTTTACCGCGCTCGGCGACCCCGGCTATCTCGACTATGCCATTCGCCACCGGGAGGTGATCGAACGGTTCGGGCGCTTTCCGCATCGCAACGCGATCTTGGGGCGCACTTCGACGCCGGCCGAAGAGGAGTATCTCGCGCAGCCGGGGGCGGGCTTCTAGACCAATCGTGCTAATACAGGTCAACTGCGCCGCTTGTGGTCTCAACAGACGCAAGGACAGCGGACATCACGCAAGGGAGAAACGCCATGAGCATGAAAAGGCTGCCGTGGGAGGGCGGGTGCCGCTGCGGACGGGTGCGCATCGAGGTCAGCGCTCCGCCGCTTGTCACCATGGCCTGCCATTGCACGGGGTGCCAGCGCATGACGGCGAGCGCTTACTCATTAAGCGTCGCGGTCCCGAGCGAGGGCTTCGCGGTAACCAAGGGAGACCCGGTGATCGGCGGACTGCACGGCGCGACGCGCCACTATTTTTGCCCGCACTGCATGAGCTGGATGTTCACCCGCCCCGAAGGGGTGGATTGGTTCGTGAACCTTCGTGCGACGATGCTCGACGACGCCAGCTGGTTCGCGCCTTTCATCGAGACCTGGACAAGCGAGAAATTGCCCTGGGCGGCCACGTCCGCCGTCCATAGCTACGAAACCATTCCGGCGATGGAGGAGTATGAGGGCCTGCTGCAAGGATATGCGGAATGGGCCGGGAAGCCGGCCACGTAGAACGTCGCTTTGTCTGCGGAAAGACGCCGCTTGTCTGTTTTGGGTAGGGTGAAACAATTGTGAATTGGCGTCGATTCACGTAGAAATTCATCGCTCCGGGGCGGCTTTTGCATCTTTTTGCCGTCTTGCCTATGCACAGGAGACGAGCTGATCGCTCAGGCGATTTCGTCTGTGTGGCTCCCGGATTTCGAAGGATATCGAATTGCATTCCGCTGCGAAATTGACCGTTCTCTCGATTGCCATTTCGTTCGTCGTGCTGACGCTCGCCGGGGGCGGCACGGCGACGGCCCAGCAGGCGGCGCAACCGCAACAGGCCGCGCCTTCGACGCCGACGCCTGCGCAGCCGCCCCAACCGAGTCCGGAAGCGCAGTCCGCGCCACCCGCTCCGGCGGCCCAAGGCGAAGCCGACGAGGCCCCGGCAAATGCTTCACCCTTGCTGCAGCAGGCGGAAGACCAGCTCGACCAGGCTGACCGAGAGCTCAAGCGGCTGGCCGATCGTGTCGGTGCCGCTGCCGATGACGATACGCTGCTTGCCGAACTCAAGGTGCAGGTCGACGAGCTGTCGAAGCAGATCATCACGGCATCCGTGGCGACGCGGTCGCGTCTCGACGAAATCAAGGCGCGGCTTGCCGAGTTGGGCGATCCGCCGGGCGAGGGCCAGCCGCCCGAGGCGGCAATCGTCACCGAGGAGCGAAAGCGCCTGCTGGCCGAGCGCGGCGCCATCAACGCTCTGACCGGGAGAGCGGAAAATCTTTCCGTTGAGGCCAGGAAGCTCGCCAACGGCATCACTGCCACCCGCCGCGCGCTGTTCTCCAACACCCTGCTGAAGCGCACCGAGGTTTCCGTGGCGATGTTGAGCGAGGCGATCACGACCACGGCTGACGAGAGCAGGGCATTGTGGCGCAGCGTCAGCAGCTGGCTGACGTTTGCGTGGAACTACAAGCGCATTCCCTTCTTGACCGCGATCTTTCTTTCGCTCTGCGGGGCGATGATTTTTCTCGTCGGGGGCTATAGGCTTTTCTCGCCGTTCATTTTGCAGCACGAGGAGCAGGACGAGCCCACTTATTTCCGGCAGCTTTCGCTGGCCTTCTGGTCCACGCTTATTCCGACCATGGCGCTCATCGCCTTCGCAACCTCGAGCTATTTCTTCCTGAGCAGCTTCAATGTCTTGCGGCCGGACATAGCACCGATCATTGCGGTTACGCTTGGCATGGGTGTTGCCGTCTTCTTCGTCACCAGGCTGGCGAGTGCCGTGCTGTCGCCAGCGCGCTCGAGCTGGCGTCTCGTGCGCGTTTCGGATCGCGGTGCGCGCATGCTGATGGCGCCGATCTTTGCCATGGCGCTGGTCAACGGCCTCGACTACTTGCTCGGAAGCATCAGCGATTCCCTTGGTTCGCCGGTCCTGCTGACCGTCGCCAAGAGCTTTCTCGCATCGATCATCATCGGGCTGATATTGATGTCGATGGCATGGATCCGCCCGACGCTCAGGCAGGACGAGCCGTTTGACGCACCCGGTCGTCCGTGGCCGCGGTTCATTTCCGTGTCGCTGCTGTTGTTGGGAGCAGGGCTGATTGCAATAGCCCTTGCCGGGTATGTCGGCCTGGCGCGGTTCATTGCCACGCAGATCATCGTTACCGGCGCCATCCTGGTGACGATGTATATCGGCATTCTCACCGGTCGATCGGTCTCCAAACAGGGCGCCTTCGCGGAAACGGTCGGGGGACGCTATCTCGAACGTCGCTTCAAACTGGAACAGGTGGGGCTCGACCAGATCGGCCTTGTCGCCGGCCTCGGCATATATGCGCTCGTCGCGCTGTTTTTCATCCCGCTGATCCTGCTGCAATGGGGCTTCCAAATCGCGGATATCGAATCCTGGGTCTATCGGTTCGTTACCGAGATCCGGATCGGAACGATTACGATCTCGCTGGTCGGCCTTCTTGCGGGCGTGCTCTTCTTCGCGATCGGCTTTGTCGTCACCCGTTGGGTGCAGCGCTGGATCGACGGCAACGTCATGGCGCGTAGCCGTGTCGATGCCGGCGTGCGCAATTCCATCCGCACCGGCATCGGCTATATCGGCGTCGGCCTTGCCGGCCTCATCGGCCTGTCGGCGGCGGGCATCGATCTTTCAAGCCTCGCTCTCGTCGCCGGTGCTCTCTCGCTCGGCGTCGGTTTCGGCCTGCAGAACATCGTCTCGAATTTCGTCTCGGGCTTGATCCTGCTCGTCGAGCGGCCCTTCAAGGTCGGCGACTGGATCGTCAGCGGCACGACCGAGGGCTTCGTCCGGCGCATTTCCGTCCGCGCGACCGAGATCGAAACCTTCCAGCACCAGTCGATCATGATGCCGAACTCGCTGCTCATCAACGCATCGGTCGGCAACTGGACGCACCGAAACAAGCTTGGTCGCTCCGAAATTACCATCACGCTCAGCTATGCCAGCGATCCGCGCCGGGTCATCGAGCTGCTGCACGAAATCGCCGCCGCCCATCCGATGGTCCTCAAGAATCCGGCGCCGAATGTCGGCTTCACGGCCTTCGGCGACGAGCGCATGACTTTCGAATTGCGCATCTATGTCGCCGACGTGCTGACGGCGGGCAACGTCCGCAACGACATCCGTGTCTCGATTTACGAGCGTTTCCGCGACGAGGAGATCGGCGCCCCATTCCCTGTGAGGGTAGAGGACACGACGCCGGAGGAGGCGACGCCATCCGACATCGAGCTACCAGCGGCTGAGGAAGACAAAACCGAGATTCAGGCGGAGGAGAGCGAGACGCGCCGCCGGTCCTTCGGTGCGCGCAGCAGCAGCCGCTAACGCGAATGAATTTCGAAGCTTCGGTAGCAATTCGAAGTGCTACAGCGCCCCGCAGTAAACGACGGTGGCACGCCCTCATGTGCTTGTCACAGCGACGGCGCGTCGGCAGCGCAGAAGATTTTTCAGCCCAAGGACTTGGACTGCTGGATTCCTGTGACAAGCACAGGAATGAGGGAGAAGAGCAGTGCGTACGGTAGACGACAAGGCGTATTCATGCTGCTGTCGTGCACTGTGGCGTCTGAGGATGCACGGCGCCGTGTAGGCGACTTGCAGATGCTCTTCGGCGCCGCAAGGTTATCGCCGCAGTGCCGGAACCGGCGCGTCCACGCGCCGGTTCCGGAACATGCTGTCAGAGCCCGGCCATGGCCTGGGCGACCGGCGCGACGTGTGGCCATACCTCCAAGGCGCCGCGATAGATCATATCGAGAGCGACGTAGAGAATGATCGCCAGGCCGACATAGGCGATCCAATGGTAGCGGGCGAGCAGCTTGGCAATGAAGGTTGCCGCAACGCCCATCAAGGCGATGGAGAGCATGAGCCCGAAGACGAGGACGGTCGGATGCTCGCGTGCGGCGCCTGCGACCGCAAGCACGTTGTCGAGCGACATCGACACGTCTGCCACGACGATCTGGGTCGCGGCCTGCCTGAATGTCTTCTTCGGTGCGTTGGCGTCGTCCAATCCAAGCTCTTCATGGCCGCCTGAACGAATCTCCCGCCACATTTTCCAGCAGACCCAAAGCAGGAGAATGCCGCCGGCGAGGAGAAGGCCGATGATGGCCAGAAGCTGGACCGTGAAGGCCGCAAGCACGATGCGAAGCACGGTCGCCGCGATAATGCCGACGAGAATGGCCTTTTTGCGCTGCTCGATCGGCAGGCCCGCTGCCGCGAGGCCGATCACGACGGCGTTGTCCCCGGCAAGCACGAGGTCGATGACGATAACTTGCATAAGCGCCAATAGTCCGGCGGACGTGAAAATCTCCATAAGCTATAATCCTTGTATACCCTGATCCCCGAAACGCCGGGCCGGCGTCGCAAACGCATAGACCGTCAACAATCGCCGGATCAAGGGGCAGCTGGAGATCTCGTCCAAAGATATTGCGGAGATCGGCAAATTGCCCCGCCTCGGGCTTCGCTTCCCCGTGTCGAAGAACACGATAACAAGTGCCCGCCTTCGTGCTTCTGAACGACAGCTCAACGCGCCATTCAGCGCCTATTCAGCAGTTCTCTCATAAAAAGCATGCAATTCAACCGGCCATTGTCTAGGTTGGCGTCGGCTGAAGGGGGGGCCGGTAGTTTTTGCCACGGGGCGAAAGGGTGACCGGCCAAAGGGGGGCGGCGCGCGGGTAGCGCGCCGATGGCGATGAAGACAGTTGTTGCTGCCTTGCTTTGCGGCATGTTTGCCGCTGGCGTCGCGAACGCTGCAATGGTGACCAACAAGGATGGCGAATCCGCCATATTGGTGATCGTCGAGGGAGAAGGCCGGATAGAGGTGGTCGTCGATTCCGGCGCTACGGAAATGATTTGCCCGAGCGGCTGCTTCGTGACCGCGCCGAGTGGCGACCATATTGGCCTTCAAGGCGACGAGACCATCGAAATCGTCAACGGCTCCGTTGTGGTGAAGTAACTGAACAGCCGGTCGCGTGAAGGCGGCGGGACGTGGTGCCCCGCCGCTCCTTAATGCTGGACAATTGTGTCCAATGGCTCAGGCGTGGTGAGCGCTGACTGCCTTGACCAATTCGCCTGCCAATTGCTGGCTGGTGCAGTGGGAAATGTCGCCCAGCGACAGCATGCCGACCATGCGCTTGTCATCGTTGATCACCGGCAGCCGCCGGATCTTCTTCGACTCCATCAGGTGAATGGCGTCTTCGACGGATTCATTGGTGCGGCAATAGACGATCTCCCTGGTCATAACGTCGCGAGCCGTCAGCGAGGAGACGTCGCGGCCGTTCGCCAATGCACGCAGAGTGAGATCGCGATCGGTTACCATTCCGATCAAGCGATCGTTCTCGCCGACCGGCAGCGCGCCGATGTCTTCCTCCTTCATGATCCGCGCGATGGTTCGCAGATCCGCTTCCGGGCCGATCCAACGAACACCGGAATGCATCGCTTCTTCGGTTCTCATCATATCCTCCCTTGCTATACTCAGCCGCATTACACGCCTGAAACATGGCCAATCGTTGGAATCCGGTGTTTCGATGCGAATTCGGCACGAACTTTACACGTTCGTGGAAAAGATGCGGTCCACAGTCGCGAAATCGCTCACGTCAATTTTCGTCGCCGTTCGAGTTCCGCTTCGGATGGCTGATCGAATTCGAATGAACCGGTGACGACCGGTCCTCCGCGGATATATTTGTTGACCGTGACGCCGGTTCCGGAAAGCTTCGAACTTAGCAGTTTCAACGCCATCGGTGCTGCGCCTTCGCCGAACAGCCTCTTCCCCTTTCCGAGAATGACGGGAAAGTACGAGATATACATCTCGTCCACCAGGTCATGGCGGAAAAGGGTCTGGAGGAAATCGGTCGAGCCCTGCGTCAGCAGGTCCGGTCCTTGCTCAGCTTTCAGTTCTTGCAGTGTAGCAAGCACGTCGTTGCCCAATGTCTGACTGTTCTTCCAGTCGAGCTTCAGGTCCGGATTGCGCGTCGCGACGTATTTGGTGATGCGGTCGAACAATGAGCCGATCGGGTCGTCCGCGCCGGCATAGGGCCAATGCGCCGCGAAGATCTCATAGGTCTTCCGGCCAAGCAGGAGGTCAAACGGCTTGGCGAACATCTCGTCCACCGCTTGTCCCATGGCCTCGTCGAAATAGGGGAAGGCCCAGCCGCCATATTTGAAGCCGCCGACGGGATCTTCGTGCGGTCCCCCCGGCGCCTGCATGATTCCGTCCAGACTTACGAATGCGCCAACGATGATCTTTCTCATTATCGCTCTCCTTAGTCGCCTCCTGATATCGACTAAGACGGATGGCGGGGGCTGATTCCGACAGCCGCCAGCGACAATTTCGGCCTAACTTCCAAAATCGATCAGGTCAGTCCTCATGATAAAAATAGCGGCGCCATTCTCCTTCGCCACCACGGCGTCCCTCGCGATAGGTCCGGCGCCAGACGCGGCGTTCGCAATAGCCGTCCTCGCAGTAGGTGTCGACGATCCGCTCGTTGACGACTCCGTTGTTGGATGAACTGTTCGAGCTCGTGTTCGACGATTGACTACCGGCCTCGGCCTTTCCGGTTGTCATCGCTGCGGCGACAAATAGAAACGGCAGGATACGTATGGCTTCCTCCTTCACTCCCGCCAGAGTGGGCCTCCGAGCCTGAACGTCCACTGAACGATGGACTCCAGGAGTGCGGCACCTTTCTCAGTCGCGGCCTCACGGAATGGCGAAGATGCTGATCTCGGTGGCAATGCCGCGCAGCGTGACATTGTGTGACATCGGGCTCAGACCCCGATCCGAAAGCAGGTTGGAGGCTCGCGGGTCTTCGAGCACAGAGCCGGTCGCGAAGATCTCGCGCGACGTGGCCAGATGCTGGACGCGCGAGGCGATGTTGACGGTCTGGCCGAAATAGTCCTGCCGCTCGTTCAAATTGACGGCGATGCACGGTCCTTCGTGGATGCCGATTTTCAGGAGCAGATCCTCGCTGCCGCGTTCGTCATTGAGCTTGCGCATGGCGTCGCGCATCCGCATGGCCGCGGCGACCGCCCGGTCCGGTGTCGGAAAGGTCGCCATCACGGCGTCGCCGATCGTCTTGACGACGGCGCCGGCCTCGGCCGCAACGATCTCGTTCAGGACCCGGAAATGCGCCCGCACCAGATCGAATGCGGCCAGGTCGCCGACGCGCTCGTAGAGCTCGGTCGAACCGCGCAGGTCGGTAAAAAGGAAGGTCAGGCTAGTGATCTTCAGCCGTTGGTCGACGTCGAGCATGTCCGTGCGGTAAATGTCGCGGAAGGTCTGGTTGGAGAGCAGCCGCTTGGCGGTGAGGAACGGCCGCCGGCGGCCGAGCATGCCGTGCAGCGTCTCGTTGGCCATGCAGACCGAGGGGAGGGTGCGGACCTCCGCATGGTTTTCCACCTGAATGCGAAGCGGGCCGGGCTGCATCTTCAGCGTTTCGGCATGCCGGTGCGCGCGGTCGAAGACGAGGGAAAGATTGCGTCGTTCCCTGGTCGGCTCGCCGCTGACATCCAGGAACTGCGCCGCATGCGTCACCGGTTCGAAGACGATGACGAATTCCGCCGGCAGCTGCAGCGAGATGACCGCCTTTTCGCCCGGCGGCAGTTCCAGCGTCTCGATCATGAACTCGTCGAATTTCTCCTCGTAGTCGTCCTCGGGCAGATCGATGCCGGAGCCCCAATACATCTGGCGGAAATATTCGATCGGCGGCAACTGGTGCGGATTGTGTGCCTCGATGTGGCGCACCCGCGGGCTCACCGTGAAGGTCACCTCGACCATCTCGTCGAGGGTCGGCTCGTAGCCTGCAGCACAGAGCGCACAGGTATATTCGGTGCTCTGCACCGTCTTCAACGACGTATTGGCATCGAGCACGCCGCCGCAGCCGGGGCAGAGGACATTCCAGGAAAGCTCGAAAATGCCGAGCCGGGAGGCGTGCAGGAAGCCCGCGATCGTTTCTTCCTCGTCGAGCCTCTCGGCGCTAGCAAAGCCGAGCGCATTGATGCGGCAGAGCTTGCGGTCGGGCGCATCGCGAACCAGCCGCTCGAAGGCATTAGCGACCTTCGGCTTCACAGACTGGCGCAGCACTTCGAATAGCGTCTGAGCTTCACCCATGCCGGCATTCTATACGGAAACTGACGCGTGGTCAGGCGATTTGTCTTGTCTAACGAAGGCGAGCGGCCGCTTAGAGAAAGAGGGGCGCTCCTGCCTTCGCCGGCCAGGATGAGGGTAATCCATTCGCAAGCTTTACTGCGGCGCTTCACCCCGCGATTCCTCCCATTAACACCCGATAAAGTCTCTTCCCCTACGATGCTTTCGGGGACACTCTTTCACATAGGCGATCAATGTCATTCTTCGGCGTTTCCGGAATGTATTATTCCGGCGAATCCCTAGGCGAGCACCGCATTGTGCTTGCCGAGGACTCCAACCTGTTCTCATCGATGGTTTCGAAACGACTGAAGGAGTTGTTCGATATCGACGTGATCGTCTGCCGCGACTACGAGGATTTGCAGTTTGCCGTGGAGAATGCGTCCTTTCCGGCCTCGCTTGCCATTTCGAACATCAACCTGCCGGGTGCGGAGAACGGCGAGGCGCTCAACTATCTGATCGACATGAGCGTGCCGACGGTCGTCTTCACCGGTTCCTTTCAGGAGAAGACGCGTGAGGCGATTCTCGCCAAGGACATCGTCGACTATGTGATCAAGGACAGCGTCTTTGCTGTCGACATGCTGGCGGAATCGGTCTGCCGGTTCCTCACCAACCAGAAGCATCACGTGCTGATCGTCGACGACAGCCCGACCGCGCGGGCGCTGCTGACAACGCAGCTGAAGCGCTACAATTTTCGCACCAGCTCGGCCGAAAGCGGTGCGGCGGCGCTGAAGATCCTGAAGAACAATCCGGATATTGCGCTGGTCATCACCGATTACAACATGCCGGATATCGACGGCTTCGAGCTGACGCGCCGGATCCGCTCGGCCCACGGACCGCATCAGTTGCGCATCATCGGCGTCTCATCGTCGACCAACCGCTTGCTTTCCGCGCGCTTCCTCAAGGCCGGCGGCAATGATTTCGTCGTGCGTCCCTTCGTCAACGAGGAGTTCTATTGCCGCGTCAACCAGAACCTCGACACTTTGACGAAAATCAAGACTTTGAGCGAAAGGGTGAAAATTCCCGCCTGACGCTCGCGAATTTTCAAGCAAGCAGTTGAAATTCCATGCTGGTGGTTGCTGCGTTAACGAAATTGCAACCGGCAGCCCGTTCAATCGCAGCAGATGAACTGGGGATTCCCACATAGGCGCATCTCACCGAGGGGCTTCGGTGACGGTGCGAATCGGCGCAATTGCATATTGGGTCACGGGGCTCCGCCGCACGGATCGGATCGCGCAGAGGCAAAAGCCTTGGCGTTGCTGCGACCGGGGACGAGCTGCCGCAGGGGATGGGGTTGCAGGGGTCGTGAGATTGCGCCGCGCGTCGGGACGGGCGAACCATATTCAGAAGCACCGCGACAAGCGTCTGCTGCTCGTCGAGGATTCACGGATGTTCGCGGCCGCTCTCAAACACGGGCTGGAGCTTACGCACGGAATAAATGTCGCCCATTGCGCCTCGCTCGCCGCGGTGAAGGCCGAGGTTGCTGCGGCGGAGGAGTGGGTGTTTTCGCTCGCGGTCCTCGATCTCAACCTGCCCGACGCCCCGAATTGCGAGGCCTTGGACTTCATTCTGGCGAACAATGTCCCGGCAATCGTCTTCACCGCCGCCTTCAACGACAGCACCCGCGATCACATCCTCAACCGGGGCGTTGCCGATTGCATCGTCAAGAACGAGCCAGAGTCGATCGAGCGGCTGATCGCGGCGGTCGACCGGGTCCTCACCAAGGGGCGAACCAATGTGCTGCTGGTGGATTCCTGTGCGGCCTCACGGGAGCAGATGGCAGGCGTCCTGCGGCGGGGGCTATTTGCGGTGATCGAGACGTCGGAAGCGTGGGAAGCATTGCAGGTCCTGGACCAGGGCGGGGCAGTCGACGTGGTCGTCACCGATACGGGTCTTGCCGACCTTGCCGGTCTCGCCCTGCTTGAAGAAGTGCGCAAGCGCCAGGGCGAGGATGCCGTACCGATCATCGGTCTCTCGGAACAGGGCGATGCACGACTCGCTGCGCGCTTCTTCGAGGCCGGCGGCGCGGATTTCATCCGCAAGCCTTTCCTCGAGGCTGAGTTCAGCGGCCGCGTTCGGCACGCCGCCATGCTTCAGAAGCGCATTCAGGCCCTGAAACTCGCAGCGGCCAGCGACTACCTGACGGGAATCTTCAACCGCCGCCATTTCTTCATGACCGGCCCGCGCCTGGTTGATCAATATTTACGACGCGGCGAAGGGACCTCGATCGCCGTCCTCGACATCGACCATTTCAAGCGCTTGAACGACACCTACGGCCACGAGATCGGCGATCTCGTATTGAAGCATGTCGCCCGTCAATTAAAGACTCTCGTTGGAGAGGAGCATCTCCTGGCGCGGCTCGGCGGCGAGGAGTTCGGCATCCTGTTCGATGGCCTCGGCGTGCGCGACGCATTCGCCTTTTGTGAAAAACTGCGGGCGGAACTGGCGAAGACGAAGATCGTCGCCGACGATGATGAGCTGGCGATCACCGTCTCGATCGGTCTTGCGACGATCGAGGCGCCGGAAGCCTTCGAGAACTACCTGCACGCCGCCGACCAGTTTCTCTATATGGCGAAACACGCCGGACGAAACCGCGTCATTTCCGAGCTGACGCTGCTCGATGCGCTGGCGTCGTGAGGGTTGACGGGCCGGCTCGCGGTCCGCCTGCGATGCCTTGCTTCAGCCGGCCTCAGCGCGCCATCTGCAGCGTCAGCTTGCGCTCGGCGCGCTCCTGTTGCGGCGAGCGGTTGTAAAGTTCGCGATAACACTTGGAGAAGTGCGAGGCGGACACGAAACCGCAGGCGACGGCCACCTCGACCACCGGCATCGACGACTGGATCAGCAGATGCCGGGCGCGGTCAAGGCGAATCTCCAGGTAATAGCGCGCCGGCGAGCGGCCCATCTCCTGTCGGAACAGCCGCTCGATCTGGCGGCGCGACAGGTCGGCGCTTTCGGCGATTTCGAGGAGCGAGAGCGGCTCGGAGAGGTTCGCCTCCATCAGTTCGATGATCGAGAGAACCTTGGCGTTCTGTACCCCAAGGCGGGCGCGCAGTGGAAGCCGCTGGCGATCATGCGGACCGCGCACGCGATCGGTCAAAGCCTGTTCGCAGACCCGGTTGACGAGGCTCTCGCCGAAATCCTGGTCGATCAGGTTCAGCATCATGTCAAGCGAAGCGGTCCCGCCTGCGCAGGTGTAGATGTTGCTGTCGATCTCGTAGAGATCGGCATAGACCTCCGCCTGCGGGAAGCTCTCGGAAAAGCCCGGCAGGTTTTCCCAGTGGATGGCGCAGCGCTTGCCTGTGAGCAGGCCAGCGGAGGCCAGCACATGGGCGCCCGTACAGAGGCTGCCGACGGCGATACCGCGATTGTAGACCTCGCGCAGCCAGGCATTAACCGATTTGTTCTGGAACTCCTCGACATAGACGCCCGAACAGACAAGCACCATGGAGGGGCGGTTTTCGCCGGCGAGGTACTTGCGCTCGTCCGCAAGCGAGGTGTTGACCTCGAGGGCGATGCCGGCCGAGGAAAAGACCTTCTGACCGTCGGTCGAGGCGAGGCGCCATGTGTAAGCCTCGTAGCCGAGCATTCGGTTGGCGATGCGAAGCGTTTCGATCGCCGCGGAGAAGGGCAGCATTGAAAAGTTCGGCACCAGAAAGAAGACGAGCGAGCGCTTTTTGGTCAGGGGCTTGTTCATGAGGCTTCCCATGCTGGACGAGGGTGTCTATTCGTCGCTTGTAATATGTCATCCGGCTTGTCTGTTTACGACATTGGCATGGAAAGCCGCGACCGGGAAGAAATTTCGCATTGCGACATCGAGCCGCGGGCTCTTCTCAGGCGGGAGGAGTTGCTGATTGCACAAAAGCGACAGACGTCTTGGCTGAAGTGACGCATTTCGACAAGAAACGCCGCCAAGCGTCCGATGTGTACCGCTCATGACGTTGGTTGCACATTTTGTAAATTACGACTTTCTCGGGGAGGGGGAGACGATGTCGGTATCTGACAAGAGCCGAGCCGGGGCTGCCTTAGCGAGGGTCATGTGCGGGACGACGCCTCCGATCCAGCATGATCGGATTGCCTCGGAAGGTGGCGCAACGCAAGAAGGGCACTCCGGTCGGGAATGCCCTTCTTCATTTCATCAGCCCCTGCCAAGCGCGGGGCTTTCGACAGATCGTGTCGCTGTTCATTGTTCCGTCTTATGCACCGCGTCGTCGACGGAAGGGAAGCCGATATCCTTCAGCGTGTCGTAGGAGAGGTTCTCCAAGATGCGCTCGTTACGGTGCCGCTTCCAGGCGGCCCAGGCGCGGGCGCGCAGGCTGAAAAGACCGGGCAAAGCCGCAAGGCTCTGGCTCGACGATGAGGAATGTTGGTTCATAGACATTGCTGGTTCCTTCTGAGCTTCTCAAAAGGTCGCGACCATGTCTTGGTTATGGCGCAACCTGATTGATCAATCAAACGAATATGTTTGATGTTTTCCATCAAACATGGTGATCTCTTACTGCTGCACGTAACAGCTTGTATCAGGGCTCCTGATCACCTTCTGTTCCGCTTGTAACAGGTCATTTCTGACCCTTGCCGGCAGTTTCGCCAATTGGCGCCGGGTTTCCACTCGGTTTCTGGCGAGCTTGGTCGCGCGCCTTCTCTCCGCGATCCGCTCGATGAAGACCTGGGCCCGCGACAGCATTGCGAGAACGAGATCGCCGTCGTCGCCTGCATGCCGGACGACGCGATTGTGTTGCGGCGCAGATCCGCCGATCGGGTCCTTCCCGAATGAAGGAGTGCCACTGATCCGTCGTGCGGTTGCGGCGGCGTTGTCGATCGCCAAAGATAGGGCGGTCATAACCTTGCTCCTTTGTGTTTTGCGGGTGCTTCCCGCTTCCTTGCGAGCTTGACTATCGCTCCGATGTAATATTCAATCAAACGAAATGGAGTTAAGCTATCTTTCAGTTTTTCTGAATGAGGAGGCCGCCATGAACATGATCCTGCGCCACGCGCTTCCGCTTCTCGAAATGGATGTGTTGAAGACCTTCGTCGCCATTGCCGAAACCGGCAACTTCACGACTGCGGCCGAAGCCGTGTACCGCACACCCTCCGCGGTCTCGATGCAGATCAAGAAGCTCGAAGAGACGCTGGGCTGCACGCTTTTCCTGCGCGACGCGCGGTCTGTCTCATTGACGCCGAAGGGCGAGTTGCTGCTCGGCTTCGCCCGCCGGCTCCTGTCGCTCAACAACGAGACCGTGTCTCGCTTCCTGCTGCCCGACATGAACGGCGTCGTCCGCGTCGGCGCGCCGGAAGATGTGGGCGAGCGCATCCTTCCGGATGTGCTGAAGCGTTTTGCCGAGACCTACCCGAATGTCACGGTCGACGTGTCGATCGGGATGAGCAACGCCATGCGCAAGCGGGTGGACGAGCACCGGCTCGACATTGCCATTTATAACAGCCTTTCCGACGAGGCGTCCAAGGACGGCGAAATCCTGATGCAGGAAAAGCTGGTTTGGGCCGGGGCCAAGTGCGGCAACGCGCATCTGCGCGATCCCCTGCCGGTGTCGATGTGGGAGGACGGCTGCGTATGGCGCGCCGATGCGGTCGAGAAGCTGTCGCGGGCCGGGCGCAAATTCCGCGTGGCGTTCCTGAGCGCCTATACGACGGGACAACGTGCTGCGGTGCGCGCCGGCCTCGCGATCGCGCCGCTGCCGCGCTATCTAGTCCAAGGGGAGATGGTGCAGCTCGGCGAGCGAGACGGGCTGCCCGATCTCGGCCATTACGATATCGGGCTGAAGGTGGTTGAGGATGCACCGGCACCGGTACTGGCGGTTGCCGAACACGTCCGTGAGGCTTTCGCCGAACTCCAACTGCATACGGGCAGGATGGCCGAGGCCGTTTAGCCGAGGCTCTTGCGGCCTGCGACGAGGCCTCGTCCTGGCTTGACGGACATAAGTAGCAGCTTATAATAAGCCATGACTTATGAAGCTAGAGTCTTTGCTGCGCTGGCCGATCCGACACGAAGGGCGATTTTCGAGCGCCTTGCAGCGCGTGGGCAGTCCGTTTCCGAACTGTCGCGCACCATGCCCGTATCGCAACCGGCGATCTCGCAGCACCTGAAGGTCTTGAAGGAAGCACGGCTCATTCGTGAGGAACCCGCGGGGGCGCGGCGGATCTACTCCATCGATCCCGTTGGGTTGGGACCCTTGCGGCAGTGGCTGGACCGCTTCTGGACTGACCAACTCGCCGCCTTCAAATCCAATGTCGAAGCGGCGGCCGATCAGGATAAAGACTGAACGACTATCTAAAAGAGGCACACAACCGGGAGAAACCTCATGCACAGGATCGAACCGGTCCCGGTCCGCAAATCGGTTGCCGTCCGCACGTCTCCGCAGAAGGCCTTCGAGTTCTTCGTGAACGGCATGGGTGGCTGGTGGATCAAAGAGCACAGCCTGACGGAGTCCGGACAGAAGACGGTGATCGTCGAGGCCAGAGCGGGCGGCAGATGGTACGAAGTCGGGAATGCCGGCGAGGAGCGCGAATGGGGCCGCGTCATCACCTGCGATCCGCCGCACCGCATTCTTCTCGCTTGGCAGCTCAACGCCGATTTCGACTTCGAGCCGAAATTCCAGACGGAAGTCGAAGTCTGGTTCGAGGCGAAGGGCGAAGGCGAGACGATCGTCACGCTGGAGCACCGCGATCTTGGCAATTATGGCGTTAAGGCCGAGGATCTGCGCGGTGTGCTCGACTCTGAAAAAGGATGGGGTGGGTTGCTGGCGTCGTTTGCCGCGAAGGTGGCATAAGCGGCTCTGCAGCTACTCCCGGCTCCTGCGCCTTCTGCGCCCACCGCCTTCGCCGTCATCGGCCAGCGCCTTGCGCTCCGGTAGCGCCACGACCTCGGAGAGCTTCGGAAAGGCGTCGACCTTGTTCGGCATCGCCATGGCGTTGACGAAGTGCTCCTGAAATTTCGATTCAAGAGCCGTTTCTATCTTCTCGATCTTTCTCACGGTTTCCTCGATCTCGCGACGGTGACCGCGGTTGAGGAGGGCCATAAGGGCGCCGGTGCCGGCGGCATTTCCGACTGCCTTCACCTCGGCGAGGTCGCAATCCGGGATCAGGCCGAGCACCATGGCGTATTTCGGATCGATGAAGGAGCCGAAGGCGCCGGCAAAGCGGATCGTGTCGACATGCTCGACGCCCTGCTTTTCCATCAAGAGCTTGATGCCGGCATAGAGCGCAGCCTTGGCGAGTTGGATCGCTCGGATGTCGTTCTGCGTCACGGTGATGCGCGGTTCGCCGTCATGCAGCAGGTAGGAGAAGGTGCGGCCGTTCGGAACGATACGCGAGCTTTTAGCAGCCATCGCACCGTCGACGACGCCGTCCTGCGAGATGATGCCGGTGAGATACATTTCAGCGACCACCTCGATGATCGCCGAGCCGCAGATCCCGGTAACGCCCACCGCTGCGGCGGCCTCGCCGAAGCCCTCCTCGTCCGACCACTTGTCAACACCGATGACGCGGAAGCGTGGCTCGAGTGTCTCCGGGTCGATGCGGACGCGCTCGATCGCGCCGGGTGCGGCGCGTTGGCCGGAGGAAATTTCAGCTCCCTCGAACGCCGGGCCCGTCGGCGAGGAGGCGGCGACGACGCGGGCGCGGTTGCCGAGGACGATTTCGGCATTGGTACCGACATCGACGAGCAGCATCATTTTGTCCTGGCGATGCGGACCCTCCGAAAGCGTCGCGCCGGCCGCATCCGCCCCGACATGTCCGGCGATGCAGGGGAGCATATAGAGCCTCGCGCCGCGATTGACCTCGATGTCGATCTCATGCGCCCAATATTGCAGCGCGCCAGAAACCGCGAGTGCGAAGGGCGCTTGGCCGAGTTCCGTCGGGTCAATGCCGAGGAAAAGGTGATGCATGATCGGGTTGCCGACGACCACCATGTCGAGGATGTCGTGCCGATCGACGCCGCCTTCGCTGCAGACCTTGCCGATCAGCCCGTTCACCGCTTCCCGCACGGCCTTGGTCATCGCCTCGCGGCCATCCGGGTTCATCATCACATAGGAGACGCGGCTCATCAGATCCTCGCCGAAGCGGATCTGCGGGTTCGATGCGCCCGAAGAGGCAACGATTCGGCCGGAGAGCAGCGACACCAGGTGCATGGCGATCGTCGTCGAGCCGATGTCGCAGGCTATTCCATAGGCCTCGTTCTTCAATCCCGGCCAAAGGCCGACGATGAAGGGGCGGGAGGAATCCATGTCCCGATGGATCGCGGCGGTCACCGCCCAGTTGCCCTTGCGCAGGATGCCCTGAACCTGCGGGATCAGGTGCGGCGCGATCAGCAGATCCTTCCAGCCCCAGTCTTTCTCCAGAACCGCCTTCATCCGGTCGAGATCGCCGAGCGGCTTGTGCATGTCCGGCTCGTCCACTTCGACATAGCAGAGCTGGACGGCGGCATTACGCTCGATCAACCGGTCGGTTGCGGCCTTGCGCACCACCTGGGCATTGATGACGGTATCCTGCGGCACGTCGATGACGAGATCGCCGAGGATCTGCGCCGAGCAGGAGAGGCGACGACCATCGGGCAGTTCGCGCACCGTGGCGTAGCGCTGCTCCTTGGGGCCGATCGGGGAGAGGTGTTCGTTCGAGGAAACGATCTTGTGCTTGGCGAAATTGCCTTCCTGCACGGACACCTGACAGCGTCCGCAGGTGGCGCGGCCGCCGCAGACGCTTTCGACATAAACGCCAAGCTTGCGCGCAGCATCGAGCACTGGGGTGCCGACCGGGAAGCGGCCGCGCTTGCCCGAAGGCATGAAAAGCACCAGAGGATCCTTCTGCGCGGCTTCGGTCATATTGGTCTCGATTTCGGAAGTGCTTTCGATGCGCATGCTGGTCGGTCTCTCGTCAGGTCCGCTTCAACCGGGGAGCGAAGCGCGGGTAGACCGCTTCAGACTGCACCGGAATGACGCCTGATAGTTGTCAGATCCCGACATGAAAAGATCTGTCAGCACATTTCAGGAGGGTTGCCGTGCGCTGGCGAACGGGACGGTTACGGTTTCCTGCGCGATAGCCGCCGGGCATTGCTGCGCACCCGCTTGCCATAGGGCTTGAGGGCGGCCGCGGCAATAGCCGTCCCATGGTGGGAACCGCTGCCGGTCATCAGCCGCATCGTGCTGTCGAGAGCGGCCTTCCAGAGGGCCAGGTTCACGGCCATCCCGCTCTCGGCCGCCGCTGCGACCTTTTCGGAAACCATGCGTTGGAGCTCGGCTACGTCGTGCGTCTTTCCGGTCATTGCCGCAAGCTGCATCTGCTGCAGCCGAAGCGCGATGACGAATGGAGCATCGAACCAAAGCGTGGCAGTGTCCAGGCGGAGGCGGCGCGGTGTCATTGGTTATCTCCACTCTTCGGCCGGATGCGAGTTCCGGATTTCGCTATGGTGCCACAGTTAGCTTCACGACTGCGAATGCATAGGCGACTGCCGTGGCCAACACCATCGAACCACCTCAAAAGCACAGGTTTATGACCCGTTCTGAAGATCGCAGATTGATTCTATTCGTAAAAGCCAAGCCAAATACAACGGCAAGCACCGCGAAGTTTAGAAACACAAGCGGCAGACCATAGTTCCAGAGTGCACCGTAGAACCTTCGAAACTCGTCCGCATCCCCAAACAGCATGTATCTGGCGAAGAGAATCAAGGGGATGAAAACCGCAAGGAACCGAAGATCGTTCCTCAAGGCAATTCCCCTTGATAGGCAGTGCAGCGTCGAAGCAGGATATTACTCTCGCACCGCTGCGGCGCCAGCCCGCGCCGCACGTCCGCCACGACGTCCACCGCCGGCAGCCGGTGCCGCGGCGGCCGCCACATGTCCGCCTTCGGCCGGCTTGTGGTCGCGATAGGTCATGATCCAGTTGGTGCAGTTCGCGTCGGTACCGTTCAAGACGTTCGCGGCGCGCACCGCTTCCATTTCCTGCGGGCGGCAGGGGTTCATGATTGCCGACGTCATGCCGGCACCGATTACCATCGGAATGAAGCCGGCATTGATGCCGTGGCGATGCGGCAGGCCGAAGGAGATGTTGGAAAGGCCGCAGGTGGTGTTGACCTTGAGCTCTTCACGCAGGCGGCGGAGCAGCGCGAAGACCTGCCGGCCAGCATCGCCCAGGGCGCCGATCGGCATGACGAGCGGATCGACGACGATGTCGTGCGGCTTGATGCCGTGATCCATGGCGCGCTCGACGATCTTCTTGGCGACAGCAAAGCGGACGTCGGGATCCATGGAAATGCCGGTCTCGTCATTTGAGATCGCGACAACCGGAACGTCGTACTTCTTAACGAGCGGAAGGATCGCTTCCAGCTTTTCCTCTTCGCCGGTGACCGAGTTGACGAGCGGGCGGCCCTTGGCAACGCGCAGGCCGGCTTCGATCGCCGCCGTTACCGAGCTGTCGATCGACAGCGGCACATCGACGAGGCCCTGGACGATTTCCAGCGTCTTGACGAGCAGCGGCGGTTCGGTCTCGTTCGGGTTGACAGCTGTCACGCCCGCATTGACGTCGAGCATGGTCGCACCCGCGGCAACCTGCTCCAGCGCGTCCTTGATGACCGTCTCGAAGTTGCCCTCGATCATTTCGGCGGCGAGCTTCTTGCGGCCGGTCGGATTGATGCGCTCGCCGATGACGCAGAAGGGCTGGTCGAAGCCGATGACGATCTCGCGGGTGGCGGAAGCGACGATGGTGCGGGTCATATAAGATCCTCTGATCCTGGAGCCTGGGGCTATGTAATAGACCCCATTCGTGTTTGTCAGGCGCGGGACGAGCCGAAGCGCCGGTTTTCCTCTGTTAAAGCCGCTGGCCCTGTTCTCAATGCGGATGGTGTGCGGCGGCCTCCGCCATCTGCTGCTGGTTTTCCTCGATGCCCCCGCGAAGATGCTCGAGCCGCTCGGCCACAAGCGTTTCCGTCGGCGTCGCTTCGTGTTTCCATGGCTTGCGACCCTTCAGGACGCCGGACTCGTGGACGATCTCCGCCACATATTCCTCCTGGCGATAGGCCATCACGTGCACGCCCGAAACGCCCTCGATCTCCTTCACCTCGTTGATGATGTCGATGCAGAGCTGCTTGCCTTCCTTCTTCTGGTCCTGGGCGCCTTCAAGGCGCGTGATGATCGAATCGGGAATATGGATGCCCGGCACGTTGGAGCGGATCCAGCGCGCGGTCTTGGCCGAGGCCATCGGGCCGACGCCGACGAGGATGAAGCATTTCTCGTGCAGGCCGAGGTCGCGCACCTTCTTCATGTACTCGCGGAACATCGGCACGTCGAAGCAGTACTGGCTCTGGACGAATTGGGCGCCCGCTTCGATCTTCTTTGCCAGCCGGTAGGGCCGGAAGTCGTAAGGCGGCGCAAAGGGGTTGATCGCGGCGCCGAGGAAAACCTGCGGCGGCGTCGTCAGCTTGCGGCCGGAGAGGAATTTCGAATTGTCGCGCATGATCCTGACGGTCTCGAGCAGCGACATGCAGTCGAGGTCGAAGACGGGCTTGGCACCCGGCTGGTCGCCGGCCTGCACACCGTCGCCTGTCAGGCACATGATGTTCTGCACGCCCATGGCCGAGGCGCCGAGCACGTCGCCCTGGATGGCGATGCGGTTCTTGTCGCGGCAGGCGATCTGCATGATCGGCGCATAGCCCATGCGCGTCAGCAGCGCACAAATACCGACCGACGACATGTGGCAGTTGGCGCCCGAGGCGTCGACGGCGTTGATGCCGTCCACCCAGCCGTCGAAGATCGCTGCCCGTTCGTAGACGTCCTGGGGATTGGCGCTGTCTGGCGGATTAAGCTCGGCCGTGACGGCAAATTCGCCGCGGCGCAGCACCCGCTCCAGCCGGCCGCGCGAAGAATGGCCGGGCAGGGGGTCGAGCGGCGCACCGGGGTCGAAGGGGTTGATATCCGGGCTCATCTCTGGCCTTCCTTCTTCGCCTCTTCGAGAGCCGCGGCCTCGGCCGTCACCCGCAACCACGACGAGGTTTCTCGCAGCGATTGGTTGACCGGTTTCTGGACATTCATGATTGCGTTGCCCTTCACCATGTTCTGCGAACCCTTCCACGCTTGCACCCAGACACAGGGCATATCCGGTTCGACCTCGCAGTTGCCGTTGGCACGGACGCCGCCGCAGGGGCCGTTGCGGAGCTGCTTCGGACAGTTCATCGGGCAGGACATGCCGGTCGAGGACAGCGCGCACTGGCCGCACATGCGACAGTCGAAGAGGAAACCCTTGACGTGGCGTTCGACGAAGGTCACCGGCCGCTCGACGCGGTTGTAGCCGATGGCGTTCCAGAGCGGATGGAGCATCAGGAACATGTCGGCAAAGCGGTTGTAGAACCATTCGAGAAAGCGCGAATGGCGGACCGCCCAGAGCCGGACCGTGTATTTGTGGCGCGAGCGGCGGCTCGGCGAGACATTTGTCGGCGTATAGGCGCCCGTGGCCGCCTTCTTGGCGGATTCGGCGTTGCCGGTGACGACCTTGGGGTCAGGCATTGTCCCGCCCTCCGGCCTTGACGAGTGCAACGAGCCGCTCCCTGTCGTAGGCGGCCTCCAGTTCGGCTGCTGCCTTGTCGGCCTCCGCCTCGAGATCGTCTGAAACCGGGACCGGATCGGCCTTGCGCCATTCGGCCAGGTAGTCGTCGGTCTCGGCAGCGCCGGTCCGCATGGCGCACATGTCGATCGCCTCGGTGAAGCGCAGCGAAAGCTCTCGCTTGGCACTCTTGCGGCCCTGTTTGATGATGACCTGGGCGGGGATATCGCGCCAGTAGACGATGATGCGGTCTGCCATGGGATTCCTGTTCTCCTCCACAGGCCCGCGCCTCTTGTCAGACGCGCAGAGGTCGCTGTAGCCCTTTGAATTACTGCATGTTTTTATCCTTACGTCGATCGCGATCCAAGGAACATGCAGAGCGCATGATGCCGAAGGCCGAAATCGGTCTTCGGACAGGCTTCTACGCCGAGTCAAAGTGTTGCAGCGTTCTTTGCGCGTCTGTTCTGACGAGCGGTGCTGTTATGCCGACAATGCGCATGTCTATGCGCCGTGGCTTACCTTGGCACGACGTCGGATATGTCAAAAAACGACGCTCCCCCGGTTCGCATGAAGAGCGGAATGCACCGCGGGTATCTTGACGCGGCCCTTGGCATTCGGAACGCGGAAGCAGGGTCCTGGCAAACACCTTGGCCGCAACCGTCCGATCGCGCCAAACCGGGCTCCTCGGCTACGGCCTCAATAGCCGGAGCTTCCGCTGCCCTGGCTGCCGCCGCCCATGCCGCCACCGCCGGAGGCGCCGGTTGAACTTGGTGGAGGAGGGGCGGCGTTCTGCTGGCTCGTCTGGTTGCTGACGCACCCGGCGATCGCCAAAAGTGCGATCAAGGCGATGAGTATCGATGGTCCGTGCGGCATTTTCTTCTCCAATCACGGATTGGAACTGCGCAGCCATGTTCTTCCCGTCGACTGTTGGAGGCAAGTGCATGCGTGCGCTTGATTTCGTACAAAAGCGCGTCATTTCCATCGAATGTGCAGATGCCCCGGAGAGTCCTGATGTCAAGAACAGTGATCGCAATGTTGTGCCTCGCGCTTCTCGCGCTTTCTTCCTGCGCGAACACGGCGCGCGGATTCAGGCAGGATAGCACCCAGACCGGCCACGCTGTGGATAGTGCTACCAAGCGCGTCCTGGGGGCTGCTCAGTAGGACAGCGCCTTCGCCATCCGGCGACTACACCGCATCCTCGGCTGCGGTCGGGGCTTGCGCCCGACTGCGATGAGCACCCTGAGAGCTGCTTCCGCTTCAGCCTCGGTGAACCCGGCTAGTAGCTGGTCCGCAAATACCGCCGGGACACCGGTCAGGTTGTCCCACACGGTCCAATGGTCGGTTGGGTCGAGGATGAGTTCGTAGCGGTCCTGTTGCATCGGATTCCTCTCGTTTACCAGATCCCGCGTCGCAGGCCATTCCAAAGCCAAGCCCAGACCGGCGGATGATACCATTGCCGCGACGGAGCGGCGATATCGAAGGGTCGGAGGTATCCGGCGAGCGCGTCCTCGACCGCCCTGATCGCAATGTCGGTCGAGGCGGCTGTCTGGAGCAGCGGATAGGTATGGATCGTATCGGCGCGGCTTGGTATCTGCCGCGACTGGTAAAGAATGCCGCCGGTATCGACGCCCTCATCGACGAGATGAACGGTCGCGCCGAAATTCTCCAAATCATTGCCGACGAGCGCCCAGTAGCCGCCCACCAGTCCGCGATACTGCGGATTGATGCCCGCATGGAAGTTCAGGACGGGGCAGGGGATTGTTGCCAGCGTTGCGGGCTTCAGCATCCGGCAACTGACGAGAAAGACGACGGCGGGCTGAAGCGCCGTCAGCCGTGCGCGGCCTTCGGCATCGTTGATCGAAGCGATCTGGTGCACCGGGATGGAGGGGGGCTTGTCGGCAGACACGCCGTAGCACGCAGGATTTCGGCCGCCCGCCGGCGCGTGAGCCGTTTGCCGAAACGCGAGGCGATCATCGTGGCGAGCTGGCCCAAAGCCGTCGCCCATCCGAGCTTCCGAGCCCGCCGTCTGACGAAGAGCGCCTTGGATTCCGGCTGCTCCTGCAGGACGACGATGTCGGAAAAGCGGGCGGCAAGCGCATTGATCAGGATGTTCGGATTGTCGCCCCCTGCGGTAACGACGACGATGCGCCGGCCGGTCGAGGCGGCCGTTGACGTTTCACTTTCCGTGAGGGCGCTTTGCGATCGGTACATAGGTCGGCAAGGGTTGTCTGAGGATCATCTGCGGCGTCCAGACACAGTGGCGGGTAGATACAGATATGCCGACACAGGCGTTACCGTGGTCTTAAGCGGGTAGCCAATAATATATCACGGGGTCGATTGCCCGAGCATTACGCCTCAATCAACGACCGGCTGAGATCGCCGTAGCCGGTAAAGCGGTACTCATAGGCGAGGCCGAGATAGTCGGCGGCGCGGCGGGCCTTCTCCTTGAGCGCCTCGTCTTCCACCTGCGATAGATAGACGAGCTTGCGGTAGTGGCCGAAATACATGTCGCGCAGTTCCGGATGCCGGTCGAGGCCGAGCGGCTCGACGACGAAGGCTTCGAACTGGCGGGCCAGGAAGTCGGTGAGAAAGAAGGCGGTGAGGTCGTCGTCCCAACGGGCGGCGAAATCCGCATTGCCGGCGAAGAAGGAATAGCAGTGCGGGCCGGGAATCCGCTCGACGCCTTCCTCCTCGCAGAGCCGATCGATGAGACCGCCGGTACCGCAATCGGCATAGGCGATGAAGATGCGCTCGAAGCCGTCGGAACGGGCGCGGGCGATCGCGTCGCGAAGGCCCGGCACGATCTTTTCCGGCGTGTTGTGCCAGATGGCGGGAAGACAGTTGAGCTCGATATGGTCAAGCTTGTTGGCCTCGCAGATCGCAAGAATTTCACGCGCGATGGCGCCGCAACCAATGACGTGAACTTTCTTTGGCTGTGCACGTTCTCTTGCCGACGGTGCGTTTTCCATCTTTATTCCGCCTTGTATCAACACAAAGGAATCACGGTCATGACAATAAGGTTCATCGCGATGATCGGCGCTCTTCTGGTAGCGCTCTCAACCCTGAGTTCCTGCGCCAATACGATCCGCGGCATGGGGCAGGATACTGCGAATACCGTGAACGCCACAGAGGGAGCCGGGCGCCGGGTCGCCCGAGCGGCCAATTGACCGCCACGCGGCTGTAGGGAGGCGTAGCGGCCTCGCTTTATAATAAACAAAGACGCCGGCTGTCGGTTTCATCCGCACAGCCGGCGTTTTTCTGCATCAGTTGGACTCAGCCGGCGGCAAGCTGGTTGTGCTTGCGCCGCATATAATCCTTTGCGGTTTCGACGGCGACCGCCGCGTCGCGGCAATAGGCGTCGGCGCCGACGGCCTTGCCGAATTCCTCGTTGAGCGGCGCGCCGCCGACGAGAACGACGTAATCGTCGCGCAGGCCCTTCTCCTTCATGGTGTCGATGACAACCTTCATGTAGGGCATCGTCGTCGTCAACAGCGCCGACATGCCGAGGATGTCGGGCTGCTCGCGCTCGAGCGCTTCCAGATAGTTCTCGACCGGATTGTTGATGCCGAGGTCGACGACGTCGAAGCCGGCGCCTTCCATCATCATGCCGACGAGGTTCTTGCCGATGTCGTGAATGTCGCCTTTGACGGTGCCGATTACCATCTTGCCGAGCTTCGGTGCGCCGGTTTCGGCGAGCAGCGGCCGCAGGATGGTCATGCCGGCCTTCATCGCGTTTGCGGAAAGCAGAACTTCCGGCACGAAGAGAATGCCGTCGCGGAAGTCGATGCCGACGATGCGCATGCCTTCGACGAGCGCCTGGGTCAGGATGTCGTAGGGCGTCCAGCCGCGCTTGAGGAGGATGCGGGTGCCATCCTCGATTTCCTCCTTGAGACCGTCATAAAGGTCGTCATGCATCTGCTGCACGAGTTCCTCGTCGGAAAGGTCCTCGAGAATGATTTCATCATCTGCCATAGTAGGGTCCTCGGTTCCTGGCATAGTCGTTTCGCGGGAGTGGCACGATAACACTCCGGACGCGTTGTCCCATCCTTAACGGGCGGCGCCTAAAAATCTCTTTTCGAAAGCGACGTCGCATACGGTGAAAAACGACGACGCGTTGCTTCCCATCGTTTGTCATGCCAGTCGTATCGCATAATTCACCGATGCGGAATCCGCCGCCCGGTAAAATTATGCAACAGTTCAAGGTGTTAGTTTAGGCAAGCTGAGCAAGCGTTTAGGTAATGGCCGGCACACAGCCACGGTTTCACGCGGCACCAACGGACCGTGTGGACGGGGCCGGCCGAGTGTCTAAGTTGCGCCACCTGTTGGCGCATTGAGACCCGTACCAATCCGGCGGCTTGGTAGCATTAGGCCAAATCCATGCCGGGCGCATGGTGCCGCTACTGGATTCGACCGGCGGAAAGGACTATGCGCCCACCTACCGAAATATTGCTGCGTCCTCCGTGCGGAGACCTGGCGGGAGAGGAATGAGCGAATGAGCGACGTTACAGAACAAGGCGCGATCGAAGGCGGCGGACGCCGCGCGCGTGGCGAGGGACGTGGGGCGGCAGCCCGCCGGGCCTCCCGCACCGGCGGCGGTCCGGGACCGTCTCTGCCCTATATCCAGCGCAAGATTCGCGAGTACGAAGTTCTCGACGAGGAGGGATTGCAGCTCATCGAGCGCAATGCCGACATCGTTCTGGAAGAGATCGGCATCGAATTCCGTGACGATCCGGAAGCGTTGGAGCTCTGGAAGGCGGCGGGAGCTGATGTGCGCGGCGAGCGCGTCCATTTCCCGAAGGGCCTCTGCCGCGAGCTTTTGAAGACCGCGCCGTCGAACTTCACCTGGCATGCGCGCAATCCTGAGCGCAACGCCCATATCGGCGGCAAGGCGACGGTTTTCGCACCGGTCTACGGCCCGCCCTTCGTCCGCGATCTCGACGGCAACCGCCGCTATGCGACGATCGAGGATTTCCGCAATTTCGTGAAGCTTGCCTACATGGCGCCGTCCGTCCATTCCTCGGGCGGCACGGTCTGCGAGCCGGTCGACATCCCGGTCAACAAGCGCCATCTGGACATGGTCTACAGCCATATCCGCTATTCCGACAAACCCTTCATGGGCTCGGTTACGGCGCCGGAACGGGCCGAAGACACGATCGCCATGGCGAAGATCGTCTTCGGCGACGATTTCGTCGAGAACAATACGGTGACGCTGAACCTGATCAACGCCAATTCGCCGATGGTCTTCGACGAGACGATGGTGGGCGCGCTCAAGGTCTACGCGCGCCATAATCAGGCCTGCGTGCTGTCGCCCTTCATTCTTTCCGGTGCGATGAGCCCGGTGACCGTCGCCGGGACGCTGACGCAGATTCTGGCCGAGGTTCTTGCCGGCGCCTCGTTCACCCAGCTGATCCGCAAGGGCGCGCCGGTGCTTTTCGGCACCTTCGCCGCCTCGATCTCGATGCAGTCGGGTGCCCCAACCTTCGGCACGCCGGAGCCGTCGCTTGTCTCCTATGGCGCCGCCCAGCTTGCCCGCCGCCTCGGCCTGCCGTTCCGTACCGGCGGTTCGCTCTGCGGCTCCAAGGTTCCGGATGCCCAGGCGGCACACGAATCGGCGAACACGATCAACATGACGCTGCTCGCCGGCACCAACTTCGTGCTGCACGCGGCCGGCTGGCTCGAAGGCGGTCTGGTCTCGTCCTACGAGAAGTTCATGATCGACCAGGATCAGCTCGGCATGATGCAGAAGATGGCCGAAGGCGTCGATCTTTCGGAGAATGCGCAGGCGCTCGACGCGATCCGCGAAGTTGGCCCCGGCAGCCACTATCTCGGCTGCTCCCATACCCAGGCCAATTTCCAGACGGCCTTCTACCGCTCGCCGCTCGCCGACAACAATTCCTTCGAACAGTGGGAAATCGAAGGCGAGAAGCGGATCGAGCAGCGCGCTAACGCGCTCGCCCGCTCGTGGCTCGAACACTACGAGGCACCCTATCTCGATCCGTCGATCGACGATGCGCTCAAGGACTATATCGCCAAGCGCAAGGATTCGATGCCGGACGCCTTCACCTGAAAGGCTCCCGAGCGAGCCAGGGAGCAAGGCGGCGCGGCGCAGGTGGCCGACATGATCCAGAAGGAGGTCTGGCGCCCGCATTACGAAACCCAGGGGCCGAAACCGAAATGACGGCGGCCTCCGCTTGTGACGACAATCTTGTTCAAATGCTCCGTGCGGCTCTCGAGCCGCACGGTCTTTTTTTGCGTGGCACTGTGAATTTTGTGGCCGGCGAGGCGGCTCCCCAGCTAAAGGGCGGCGCGCCTGCCGCGAGCGTCCTGCTTGTCGGCAATATCGGTGGTTCGCTCTGGGAGCCGTTCAGCCGCTGGCGCGCCGGCGCGCCGGATCACGGCGGCAGCGATCCGCTCGACAATTGGTCGAAGCAGATAATCCGACCTGTCGCGGAGCGGCTCGGCGCCACCGCCTATTTCCCGTCCGATCCGCCGTGGCAGCCCTTCCAGCGATGGGCAATGGCCGCCGAGGGCCTCAAGCCATCGCCGCTCGGCATCCTCATCCACCCCAAATATGGTCTCTGGCACGGCTATCGCGGTGCGCTCGGCTTTGATCGGGTACTTCCGCAGACGCGCAAAGTTTCAACTGGCAATCCTTGCGATGCTTGTGTGGGAAAGCCGTGCATTTCGGCCTGTCCGGCTGATGCCTTGGCCGCCCGCGCATTCGATGTCGCTCGCTGCCGCACGCATTTGAGGTCAAAGGAGGAGGCTGGCGGCTGCCTCGCGCTTGGCTGCCTTTCGCGCGATGTCTGTCCGGTAGGGCGAGACTTTCGCTACCCGGATGCGCAACTCCGTTTCCATATGGCGGCACTGAGGCTTTAGACTGGTTGCTCTCAGTCGGCCCCAGTCGGTCATGATGGACCGTGAAAATGCCCTCCTGCGCCGTGATTGACTTGCCAATCCGGAGCACTCAGCAATCGCGCATCAAACCGCCGCAATCCATACGATGTTACGTCACGATCCGCTTCGAGTCGCGAACCATGCCACTGTTTCCAAAAGGCCTTCTCATCGGCGCCGCACTTCTCACGGGCGGCTTTGCCAAATCCGCGCCGGCCGACGCTGCAGGCACTTCCTGCCGCAACGTGAGCCACCGTGGCGAAGACTACATCGCCTGCAGCTTCGATCCCGCCGCAAGCGACATTCGCTTCTACAACAAGGATCATGCGGGCGTTCCGTTCAGATCCTTCAAGGCGCTGTCGCTCGAATTGCGCCATCGCGACGAATATCTCGTCTTCGCCATGAATGGCGGCATGTATCACGAGGACCTTTCTCCGGTCGGCCTGCACATTGAAGAAGGCGGAGAGCAGGCCCCGCTCAGCACCAATCCGGGTTGGGGCAATTTCCACCTGCTGCCGAACGGCGTCTTCTACGTGACGGACGGCAAGGCAGGCGTTATGGCGGCAGAGGCTTACCGCGACGCCGGCATCACACCGCGCTTTGCCACGCAATCCGGGCCAATGCTGGTGATCGACGGCAAGCTTCACCCGCGCTTCCTGCCGGACAGCGACAGTTTCAAAACCCGCAACGGCGTCGGTGTGACGACGGAAGGCCAGGTGGTTTTCGCGGTCTCGAAGCGGCCGGTGCGCTTCCACGATTTCGCGACGCTCTTCCGGGACGCGCTTGACTGCCCCAACGCGCTGTTCCTCGACGGCACGATTTCGAGCCTTTATGCGCCGGAGATCAACCGCCACGACCGGCTGTTTCCGCTCGGGCCAATCATCGCCGTCGTCGCGAGGTTTCCGCATTGAGCGCACCGCAAAAGAATTTGTCGGCTCCACCCAAGGAATGGCGGTCGGCGACCGTCTAAGCTTGAAATAGGACAGAGCGGGCAGGGATTGTGCGTGCAGGGATTGGGCGGGCAGGGATTTGGACGCGGAACTCGTTGAACGGGCGGTGAGCGGCGATCGCGAGGCCTTTGGCCGATTGATCGAGCGCCACTATGACTTCGTTCATGCGGTCGCCTGGCGGTGGTCGGGCAATGAGGCCGATGCGGAGGATATTGCCCAGGAGGTCTGCATAAGGCTTGGCTCGGCGATTCGCGGCTTCCGCGGCACCAGCCGGTTCCGCACCTGGCTCTATGCATTGACGCTGAATGCGGCCCGTGATCACCGGCGCCGGCGGGCGCGCGACGAGCGGAAGATGCAGGCCTATGCATCCGATTCGGCGCTCTCCGCAATGTCCGATGGCGATGACGAGGAGCGGCGCGAGGCGCTGTGGGCGGCGGTGCGGGCGCTGCCGGAAAAGCAATGCGATGCCGTCCTGCTCGTTTATGCCGAGGGTCTGAGCCATGCGGCAGCCGCCGACGTGCTTGGCTGCTCGGAAGCGACAATCTCCTGGCACGTCCATGAGGCGCGGAAACGCTTGCGGACGCTGCTCGGCAAGGAGGCTGTGTGATGACCGACGAACTCGATATGCTGTCCGGACGGACGCCGCCGAAGCCGACGGACGCGGCACGGGCGCGGGCGCTCGCCGCCGCGATGCAGGCCTATGACGCGGCGGAAAATTCGATCCCCACCCAAGGAACGACGAAGCCCGCGCGTCAAAGCTCCATCCTCAACCGGATATGGAGCCCTATCATGAACCGGAAATTTCTTGCCGGATCGGCCCTGGCGATGCTGATCGTCGTCCCGGCCGCCGCTTTCCTGACGCTGGAACTGGTTCGCAGCGATTTTTCACGCGACGCGGAGGTGCAGGTGGCCGCCAAGCCAGTACCGCGCCCGCAGCCGAAATCGACTGCGCCCGGGTCCGGCTCGGACCTCAGCGAGGTGCTTCGCGAGGCCGCCGAAAACGAGGCGACGGCAAGCGCTGCGGCCGATACGGCCGCAGCGCCCGCTGCCGAAGGCGGGACGGTGGGCTTTGCCGCGCGTGGCCGCGCCGCACTCATGCCGGCGCCGGCCGTGCCAGGCGATATCCTTCCGCCGCCGACAGAAAGCCGCGAGCGCTTCGGCAACGCCGATGCCAATCCAGTAAAAAGCGTTGCGACCGAGCCGGTCTCGACCTTCTCCGTCGATGTCGATACGGCCTCTTACGCCTTCGTCCGCCGATCTCTGATGGAGGGCGAGATGCCGAACCACGATGCCGTACGCGTCGAGGAGATGATCAATTATTTCCCCTATGATTGGCCGCGCCCAACGACGGCTGCGGAGCCGTTCAAGGCCACCGTCACAGTGACGCCGACGCCATGGAACGCAGCAACGCGGCTGATGCATGTGGCGATCAAGGGCTATGAGGTGGTTCAGCAGGAGGCGCCGAGAGCCAACCTCGTCTTCCTGATCGACGTCTCCGGCTCCATGGACGAACCGGACAAGCTGCCGCTTCTCAAGAATGCTTTCCGGCTGCTGGTCGAACGGCTGAGACCGGACGATACAGTGTCGATCGTCACCTATGCCGGCAATGCCGGCACGGTGCTTGAACCCACGGCGGTCAAGGACAAGGCGAAGATACTGGCGGCGATCGACACGCTGCAACCGGGCGGCTCGACGGCCGGTGCCGAGGGCATCGACGCTGCCTATCGGCTGGCGGAGAAAGCCTTCGTCCAGAACGGCGTCAATCGCATCCTGCTCGCGACCGACGGGGACTTCAATGTCGGGCCGTCGAGCGACGAGGAATTGAGACGCATGGTCGAAGCGAAGCGCAAAAGCGGCGTCTTTCTCTCCGTTCTCGGCTTCGGTCGAGGCAACTACAACGACGCGCTGATGCAGACGCTCGCCCAGAACGGCAACGGCGTTGCTGCTTACATCGACACGCTGGCGGAGGCGCAGAAAACGCTCGTCGAAGAGGCGGGGTCGTCTCTCTTCCCGATCGCCAAGGATGTGAAGCTGCAGGTGGAGTTCAATCCGGCGGCGATCGTCGAGTACCGGCTGATCGGCTACGAGACGCGGGCGCTGAAGCGCGAGGATTTCAACAACGACAGGATCGATGCAGGCGACATCGGCTCCGGCCACAGCGTGACGGCGATCTACGAGGTGACGCCCAAGGGCAGCCCGGCCGTGCTCAACGACGAGCTCCGCTATGCGACCACCGAAAAGCCGGCAACAGCTGCGGCTCACGCCGGCGAACTCGCCTTCCTGAAGATCCGCTACAAGAAGCCGGACGGCGACAGGAGTGAGTTGATCACCACGCCGGTCACCGAGGAAAATGCGGTGCCGAACCTCGCCGAGGCGTCGGCTGACGTCCGCTTCTCCATCGCCGTCGCGGCGTTCGGCCAGAAGCTTGCCGGAAATTCAGCCCTTGCCGACTATTCCTATCCGGCGATCGCCGATCTCGCCGCCGCCGCCAAGGGCACCGATCCGTTCGGCTGCCGCGGCGAGTTCGTCAATCTGGTGCGGCTGGCGAAAGGGCTTTCGGGCGCAAAGCAGTAGCTGCCTACTGCATGTCTCCTTATCGACCTCGATTTAAGGACAAAGGCATGCAGCAAATTCAAAGTGCGACAGCGACCTTTGCGCGTCTGATAAGACGCGCGGCGCTGTAGGGCGGGCAACTCCTGCGCGCCGAGGATCATCAGGAATGGCTGGGCGGCACCGTACACCACCGTGACGCGCCGGAGTTTTGCGGATGCTGCCTGCCCACGCTGTTTTTCTCAAGCCTTTGGAAAGGCGCGCTGCAATCCACCGGATTTGATCAGCCCGTTCCGGAACGCCTGATAGGCCGCATGCTGGCTGGAGCGGGCCACCTCCATAAGGCGCATCTGAAGACGCGGCGGCGCCTCGTTGCCGAGCCATTCTCCGACTCTTTCGAGTTTCAGCGTATTCAGGAACCGCGCTTCGGCGGCAAGGTCGAGGTGGCGGTGCAACCCCTCGATCAGATTTTCATCCTGTTCCGGATTTTCCATCAGCAGCTTGACGAAAGCCTGCTCCGCTTCGCCGAAGCTCGAAAGCTTGACGGCGGTCGTGTCCCGGTCGGGGAAGGCGGCTGGCGTGCTCATGGATTTATCTCCGTTGGTCGCACATCCTCGGATAGGCGACTCTCCCTCCATCTGCAATTGATAGCTTGCGGTCGTCTTTGCCGAACTCCCGAACCTCTACCAGTGGAGCGCGCGGACAGCGCGCTGCGTCAGCCTAGTCCGCTTATCAAGTCGGCCGTGCCATAGAAATCACACCAATGTGGATATACCCGACCGCGCAGTGGCGGCTTCGGCAGGGCCATGTTAACCGGCAAGCTCTGAACGAGGTGCTCCACCGTTGCTACAATACAGACCCGAAATTGATGGACTGCGCGCGCTCGCGGTCATGCCCGTGCTTCTCTTCCATGCTGGTTTTGGCTTCATCGGGGGCGGGTTTGCTGGCGTAGACGTTTTCTTCGTCATCAGTGGTTATCTGATCACGGCGATCATCCACCGCGAAATCCGCGACGGTAGCTTCAGCATTGTCGGATTCTACGAACGCCGCGCGAGGCGTCTTGCGCCAGCTTTGCTCTTCATCTGCACCGTTTCGACCGCCTTCGCCGCTCTTTGGATGCTGCCGCAGGAGCTCAACAATTTCGGCAAGAGCCTTTATGCGGTGAGCCTTCTCGGGTCGAATTTCCTGTTCTGGGGTCAGACCGGGTATTTCGCGCCGAACACGGACTTGATGCCCCTTCTGCACACCTGGTCACTGGCCGTCGAGGAGCAGTTTTACATTGCGTTGCCCCTGCTTCTACTCGCGCTTCGCCGCTACTCGGTGGCTAAGGTGATGAAGCTCCTGGCGACTGGCGTTATCCTCAGCTTTGGAGCCACGCAGATTCTTGCCCGCATCGATCCGGCCGCAAATTTCTACCTGCTGCCGAGCCGCTTTTGGGAGCTCGGCATCGGTGCAATGCTGGCGATTGCCAATGAGAGGCAATTCGATTTTCCCCAACGAATGCGTGAGATCCTGGCAGCGCTCGGTCTTTGCGCCATCGCCGCTAGTTACATCCTCCTCCAAGGAACGGCCTACTACCCCGGCTGGACGACGCTGCCGGTGGTGCTGGGAACTACTCTCGTGCTCGCCTTTGCACACGGAGACACGGTCGTGGGCAAACTGCTTTCGTGGCGGCCCTTGGTGGCGATCGGACTTCTAAGCTATAGCCTCTATCTCTGGCATCAGCCGGTCTTCGCCTTCGCGCGCTTGCGTTGGATCGACGAGATTCCACGTTTCGGTTACTTGCTGCTGATCGCGATTTGCTTCGTATTGGCCTATTTCAGCTGGCGCTATGTCGAGCAGCCGTTCCGCAAACGAGCCCGTTTCGGACGGCGCGCCGTCTTTAGTTTCACGATCGCCTCTGGTGCCGTGGCAATCCTTTTGGGCCTGGGCCTTGATGGGACGGACGGGATGGTTGCGCAAAAGCGGGACTTGGCGCGGCTGACCGGCTCGAGTGTCGGCCTCGGCAAGCGGTGCGATGCGGTGGTCGATCTCAAATGCGCTACAAGCCACACACCCGAAATGGCCGTTTGGGGCGATTCCTTTGCACGACATCTGGTTGATGGCATCATTGCCTCGAAGCCTGACGTCCGGTTGCTACAACTTACCAAAAACAATTGCGGGCCGTTTCTCGACCTGTCCCCGATGGCGCCGCGGCTTGGCCCGAGCTGGCCGAAGGAATGCGCCCAGCATAATGATGATGTGCGGCGTTTCCTGGTAGCGAACAAGTCGATCCGCTATGTCGTCCTGTCATCGCAGCTTAGCCAGTACCTGACGGAAGAGATGGTGCTCGTCGAAGGAAGGCGGGAAGTCCCCACCGAGGTGAAGACCCTCACCACCAGCCTGCGCTCGACGCTTGCCTGGCTAAAGGCAAATGGTTTTGAGGCCGTGTTCGTCGCGCCGACGCCGCATGACGGCCGCGACACCGGCCTTTGCGTTGCGCGGGCAAGACTCTTGGATCAACCGATTGAGCGCTGCGAGTTGCCGCTCAAGAATGTTCGCGTCCACGACAAGGACATACTACAGGTCGTCGCCGATATCGCCGACGAGTATCCCGTTGTCAGCTTCATGGATTATCTTTGCGATGCGGATGCCTGCAAGGTCGAGGATCAGGGCGTAGAGCTTTTCGAGGACCATGGGCATTTCTCCGCGCAAGGATCGCGACAGATGGGCCGCGCGCTCAACTTCTACCGCTCCTTTGTCGATGCAGCGAAGAGCGATCCGGTATCCGCACAGGTCTCACCGGCGCAACCTTCGCCCCCATCGGCAGCCCTGTGATCGATCGGTCAGGCGAAAACTTCCCGCAACCGGGGGCCGCTATCGCCTCCACGAGAAGAGTTACGCTCTGAAGACCGGGGCAGGCTATGCGCGGCGACTTCTCCGTTCGCGCACCGGGGCGGCGGCGCCCTCATTGGCCGTCTTGTTGCGCAAGGGGCCGATCTTTTCGACGATGACCTCAAGCGTCGGGCGCTCGCCCCTGGTGTGATTGTCGAGGGCAAGACGCATCGCGGCGAGGTGATTGCAGGACGTGCCGCAGCAGCCGCCGATGATCTTGGCGCCGGCATCGACGGCCAGGCGCGCATATTCGGCCATCAGCGGCGGCGTGCCGGAATAGTGGATCTCCGATCCGCGGAACTCGGGAATGCCGCAATTGCCCTTGACGACGACGGTGCCCTGGGGATTGGCGGCGGTCATGTCGAGGAGCGAGGACAGAATGTCGGATGCGCCGACGCCGCAATTGGCGCCGACCGCGACCGGGCCTTCGCCGATGTCTGCCGCGACCGTGTGAAGGTCCTTAGGGTGCAGGCCCATCATCGTCTTGCCGGCAGTATCGAAGGAACCGGTGTAGACGAAGGGCAGGCCGACCTTGGTGGCGGCCTCGGCGGCTGCCCGGATCTCGTCCGGCGAGGACATCGTCTCGATCCAGGCGACTTCCGCGCCGCCGGCCTTGAGGCCCTCGATCTGCTCGACAAAAGCTGCGACCGCGTCCTCATAGGAGAGGGCGCCGAGCGGCACCAGCAACTCGCCGGTCGGGCCGACGGAGCCGGCGGTGATGACCTTGCGCGGCGCCTTGTCGGCGACGGCACGGGCGATCTCGGCGGCGCGCTTGTTGAGCGCATGCACCCGGTCTTCCGCCTGGTGGAGCTTCAGCCGGTGGCGCGTGCCGCCGAAGGAATTGGTCAGGATGATGTCGGCGCCGGCCTCGACGAAATCCTGATGCAGCTTGGTGATGTTTTCCGGCCTGGTCTCGTTCCAGAGTTCCGGCGCTTCGCCAGCCTCGAGACCCATGGCGAAGAGCGACGTCCCGGTCGCGCCGTCGGCAAGCAGAACGCCCTTCTGGGCGAGGAGGTCGGAAAGGGCATTGGCTGCGATCGACATCGGCGTTTCCCGGCTGAATGGCTTGTAGCAAGATATAAACATATCTTTATGTGTTTGCGCATGAGGAAGCAAGCTAAATGTGTATCGAACCTCGCGGCTGACCATTAGCGACTACGCGCCCGCCGAAAGCCGCGGCAGTTCATCCGCCAGAAGACGGGCGAGGTCGGTCGAGGCGGGCTCTGCGTTGGGGCGCAGGCGCAGGCTGAATTCCGAGTCGGGCAGCGGCGGCAGATCGAGGTGCTTCGGGGCGGCCGTTATCCCGGTGCCCAGGAAACGATCGGTGCGCGCCGTCACTGCGATGCCGCTGAGGACCGCGGCCCGCAGACCCGAAAGACTCGGGCTCGTTGCGGCCAAGCGGAAGGGGCGGTTGATCCCCTCGAGCGCGGCAATCGCGGCAGCGCGGAAGCCGCAGGGCGGGTCGAGTACAGCTATGGGGAGATCGGCGTCGGGCAAAGTCAGGCCCCTCTCGGCACATAACCAGATCATCGGATCGCGCAAGACAAGCAGTTCGTCTGCCGAAGGCCCTTGCCGCATCGCAAGGACGATGTCGATCTGGCCTTGCTCGTAAGCGGCCGTCAGTTCCTTCGTGCGGCCGATCCGAAGGTCGAGGCGAACCCGCGAATGCGAGCGGGCGAAGCGGCCGAGCAGATCCGGAAGCGCCGTGTCTGCAAAATCCTGGGTGCTCCCGATCGCCACGCGGCCGTCGGCGCGGGCGCCCTTGAGGCTCAACCATGCGTCACGATGGGCGTCGAGGATGCGACGGGCATGACCGACGAATTCCTCACCCACAGGTGTCAAGGAGCGCCCGCGCCCGGCCGGTGCGAGAAGCGCCTCGCCGACCAGCGCTTCCAGCCGCTGCATCTGCGCCGTCACGGCCGACGGCGAACGGCTGACGACGTCCGCGGCCCGGGCGAGCGAACCGCCCTCCGCGAAGGCAAGAAAAGTGCGCAAGAGTTCCGGGTCGATCATCCTCATGGTTCAATAATACAGAATTATAGATGCCGCACAATTCGATTTTATGGATGCAATGATGATGACAGGCTTACTTCGTCACCGCATTCATCCCGAGAAAGGAACTCTCATGCCAATCATCAGCATCGCCGTTGCGGCTTCGCCGAACTCAAGCCTCTCCGCGCAGATCGCGGCATCCGTCAGCGAATTGACGCGCCTGCACCTGCGCAAGGATCCGACCGTGACGGCCGTTACGATCAGCTATATCGATCCGCACCATTGGTTTGCCGGGGGCAGGTCGATCGCATCACAGCAGACCTCGAGTTTCTGGCTCGATATCAAGGTTGTCGACGGCACCAATACGAAACAGGAGCTCGCAAGCTATATCGAGGCAGTCTATGCCGGGTTCGAGGGCCTGCTCGGAACGATTCATCCCGAAAGCTACGTGCTTGTTCACGAGGTAGCGGCCGCAGCTTACGGCTTTGGCGGCAAGACGCAGGAGTTTCGCTTCATCAGCGGCAATTTGCAGCCAGCCGCTTAGAAGTGGGAGAGGGGCAACCGCCTCGGTCGCCCCTCTAGGCCGGTGAAGGCGCTCATGCCGCCTTTCGATCGCCGTGACTTGTCGGCGTCACCATGGCACCGATGATCGTATGCAGGTCGATGGCCCCGATCGGGCGGCCATTGGCGTCGACGACGTGGGCGGTGTTGATATGCGCACTCGTCATTGTGCGGGCGGCCGCCTCGAGGACCGTATCTGCCGCGATCGCGAGGCCCTCCGGATTGCCGGACAGCGGCCGCATGATCGTCTCGACATGAACGACCCGGCCGCGGTTTACCTCCTTGACGAAGGCGGTGATGTAATCGTCCGCCGGCGCAAGCACGATTTCCTGGCCGGTTCCCTGCTGCACCACACGGCCGTCGCGCAGGATGGCGATCTTGTCGCCGAGGCGCAGGGCCTCGTCGAGATCGTGCGTGATGAACACCACGGTCTTCTTCAATTCCTTTTGCAATTCGAGAAGCACCGTCTGCATGTCCACGCGGATCAGCGGGTCGAGCGCCGAATAGGCCTCGTCCATCAGCAGAATCTCGGCGTCGTTGGTCAGTGCCCGGGCCAGTCCGACGCGCTGCTGCATGCCGCCCGAAAGCTGGTTCGGATAGTGCTTCTCGAAGCCCTTGAGGCCTACGCGGTCGATCCAGCCAAGCGCCCGCTTCTCGCTCTCGCGCTGATCGATACCCTGAATTTCCAGGCCGTAAACGGTGTTTTCGAGCACCGTGCGGTGTGGAAGCAGCGCGAACTTCTGGAACACCATTGCTGTCTTGTGGCGACGGAACTGGCGAAGGTCGTTCTGGTTCATCTTGCAGACGTCGACGCCGTCATAGAGCACTTCACCGGCGGTCGGGTCGATCAGCCGGTTGATGTGGCGGATGAGCGTCGATTTGCCGGAACCGGAAAGGCCCATAACCACCGTTATGCAGCCGCCGGGCATCGAGATGTTGATGTCCTGCAAACCGAGAACATGACCGTATTTCTCGTTGAGCTCGGCCTTGCTCATGCCGTTCTTGACAGGATCGATATATTCGTGCCCGCGCGGACCGAAGATCTTGTAGAGGTTCTTCACCTCGATTGCGCGACTAGCCATAAACTACCTCCGAATGCTTCTGCAGCCACCTACCGAAGGCTTGGCTTGCACGATCGAAAATGATGGCGCTGCCGATTAGTGCAACACCGCTGGAGCTGCGTTCCGCCGTTGCGCTTCTTTGGGCGCGTGCACGGGCGCAACCGCTTCCAGGTTCCCCTTGAGCAATGTGACAGCGGAACAGGTCCACTGCTGTGCTGTTTGCGACGCGGGGCGCGGCCGCTTCGTCGCGAAACATTCGATCCGCAGCGCGACCGAGTGCAAGAGGTCCCGTCTCGGTCCACAGCAAGGACAGCCTCAAAGCGCCGCCTTCACCTTTTCTGCGACGTCCGGGCTCACCCATTTCGCCCAAATGTCCGGAAAGTGTTCGAGAAAATACCGTGCGGCGTCCTCGTTTGTCGCGCGGTTCTGATCCATCCAGGCGAGAATTTTATTGACCGTCGCGTTGTCCCATCCGCGGGCATTCACGTAATCCATGGCGATGCCTGCCTTTTCGGCAAAGGATTTGGTCACCACGGTAAACACGTCCGAAACCGGATAGGAGTTGACCTTTGGACTTGGACAGTTCGGCACGGCCGAGCAGGAGTCCCATTCCGCCCTGTCGTGGTCGACGCCGAAGGAGAGCCGGATCATTTCATATTTGCCGAGGATTGCCGTCGGCGCCCAATAATAGCCGAGCCAACCCGTCTTCTTCTCGAAGGCTTCGGCAATGGAACCGTCAAGCTCGGCTGCCGAAGCGGGGTCGACAAGCTTGAAGCCCGCCTTCTCCGCACCGAGTGCCTTGTAGAGATTGGTTGTCGAGATCCGACAGTTCCAGCCGGAGGGGCAACTGTGGATCGCTCCCTTGGCGGGATCGTCGGACGCGGGGAACAGATCCGGATGCTTCAGGGCATCTTGGACGGTTTTGATCTCCGGATGGGCATTGGCGAGGAATCTTGGAATCCACCAGCCTTCGACGCCACCTTCACTGAGAATCGGGGCAGCCTGAATAAGGCGGCCTTCCTTGACTGCCGCTTCGAGCTGGGTGCGCACGGAATGGATCCAGAGCTCCGGTGCCATGTCAGGCTCGGCCTTCTCGTTCATCGATGCAAAGGTCCGCATGGTGTCGCCGGCGACCAGGGAGACGGTGCAGCCATAGCCGTTCTCGAGAATAAGTCTGTCGACATGGGCGGCGATGCCTGCCGAAGCCCAATTCATTTCGGCAATGCTGATCTGGCCGCACTCGGCGGCCCGCGTCGGCCCGGCCAGGACCCAGATGCCAGCGGCGGCGAACGTGATTGCGAGGAGTTTCGTCATGTTCCCAGGCCTCCCGCCCTTACGCGGCCCACGACCAATCAGCCTAGGTGTTTTCGAAGAGAAATCAACCTCTTCAAATGATCTGGAATGGAGTGCCGTTCGAGGCACTGCTATTAAGTAAGGCGCGGCCGCGCCGGTTGCTCTTTCAACGGAGGATCGCGCGATGAACTCGAAAAAAGTGCGAATTCATGTTTGGTTAAGCTCTCACTAACCATCCGGTAAGAATGTCAGGCTAATTGTTTGCTGCGGCGGGCGACTGCCGCAGGTCCGGTTCAGGTGTTGCGTACCGGACCTGCCTCCCTAGCCAGCTCGACACTTTGCGGGCAAGGCGCGCCTTCGAGCGATCGCCGCGATAGTATGCGGTCCATTTGAAAGACGCAGAACGTCGCCAAAGTCAGAGCACGAAAGGCCGTTTACCCGACGTTCGACGTGCGGATGAAGCCGAGCGGGCCGAATGGCGCGTCGGCCGGGATGTTGCGTACGCGGGATTCGCTGCGCGGCGCCTGTGCGTTCCAGGCGATTTGAACAAAATTCGGCTTGCTGAAGATGAACAGCATGGTTTTTCCTGCCTTCGAGAGTCCGGTTCATTTCCCGGTTGTTGCGATGGCGGCGATATAGGCGTGGGACAGGTATTTTTCGATCCTGGACTCGGCATCGCATGTCGCATTTTGACTAGGGCTCCAATGTTCGTCGCACGCTTGATGAGCGGGTGACACGGGCCGTGATCGCGGCTAGCGCAAATGCCGTGAAATAGCGTCGAGACAGGACTTTGCGGCAGAGTGTTTCGATGCTACGGAGACCGCATGACACACGCGATCATGCTCCAGGGGACCGGCTCGGATGTCGGAAAATCGGTATTGGTGGCAGGCCTCTGCCGGCTCGCCGCCAATCGCGGTCTGAAGGTGAGGCCTTTCAAGCCGCAAAACATGTCGAACAATGCGGCCGTCTCCGATGACGGCGGCGAAATCGGCCGGGCGCAGTGGCTGCAGTCGCTCGCCGCCCGCGTGCCCTCGTCGGTGCACATGAATCCGGTGCTCCTGAAGCCGCAATCCGATGTCGGAAGTCAGATCATTCTGCAGGGCAAGGTCGCGGGGCAGGCCAAGGGCAGGGAATATCAGGCCCTGAAGCCTAAGCTGCTCGGCGCCGTGATGGAGAGTTTCGAGCACATCTCGGCCGGCGCCGATCTCGTCGTTGTCGAGGGCGCCGGTTCGCCGGCCGAGATCAACCTCCGGGCCGGCGACATCGCCAATATGGGTTTCGCCACGCGCGCCGATGTCCCGGTGGTTCTCGTCGGCGACATCGATCGCGGCGGCGTCATCGCATCGCTGGTCGGCACCCATGCAATCCTGCCGGAGGAGGACCGGCGGATGGTCACCGGTTATCTCATCAACAAGTTTCGCGGCGACGTCCGGCTTTTCGACGATGGCATCGCGGCGATCGGCCGCTTCACCGGCTGGCCTTGTTTCGGTGTCGTGCCCTGGCTGAAAAGCGCCGGGCGGCTGCCGGCCGAGGATTCCGTCGTTCTCGAGAGGCTGGCGCGCGGCGGTGGCAAGGCTTTGAAAGTCGCCGTGCCCGTCCTGTCACGCATCGCCAATTTCGATGATCTAGATCCGCTTGCGGTAGAACCGGAGGTCGAACTCGTCTTCGTTCGGCCGGGCATGCCGCTCCCCGACGACGCGGGGCTTGTCGTCATCCCCGGTTCGAAATCGACGATTTCGGATCTCAAGGATTTTCGGGCCCAGGGCTGGGACCGCGATCTCGAGCGTCACGTCCGCCGCGGCGGCCGGGTGATCGGCATTTGCGGCGGTTATCAGATGCTCGGCCTCCGCGTCACCGATCCGCTCGGCATCGAGGGAAGCGACCGCGATATCGCCGGGCTCGGCCTGCTTTCCGTCGAAACCGAAATGGCGCCGGAAAAGACCGTGCGCAACAGCCGTGCCTGGTCGCTGGAGCATGACGTGGCGCTTGACGGCTATGAGATCCATCTCGGCAAGACCGTCGGGGCAGATTGCGAACGGGCCCCGGTGACGATCGACGATCGCCCCGATGGCGCCATGTCGCCGGATCGCCGCGTCATGGGAACCTATCTGCATGGGCTCTTCGGTAGCGACGCTTATCGCGCCGCACTGCTGAAGAGCCTTGGGATTGCAGGCGGAGGCGCCAACTATCGCCAGTCGGTCGACGGCGCGCTCGACGAGATTGCCTCGGAGCTAGAAGACGTGCTCGACCGCGCCTGGATTAACGGCCTGCTCGGCTAGCTGCCGTGCCGCCGGCGGGTGACACTCATCTCTTTGGTCGATATTGCATGGCCGCTGCGAAGGATGCAGCATGGCGGGCGAGGCGGCAGACCGGTTTTCAGAAAAATACAAGTCTTGCCGCCGCCCGGCACAAAGGTCGGCGGTCATGACACGCGCCCAGCTGGTCGGCGTCCTTATCGGACTGGCAATTGTCGCGGCTCTGACGGTGCTGCGGGCAAGCGATCCACAACTGCTGAGATTCGCCCGCGAAATCACCTTCGACGAATACCAGCGCCTGGCGCCGCGGCCCTTCGAAAACCTGCCCGTGCGGGTCATCGATATCGACGAGGCGTCGCTGAGCGAGTTCGGCCAGTGGCCTTGGCCAAGGGATCGATTGGCTGCGCTGGTCGACAGGCTTTCGGAAATGGGCGCCGCCGTCATCGCCTTCGACATCCTGTTCGCCGAGCCCGATCGACTGTCGCCGCGCACCGTTCTGCGCGACGTCAGCGGGATCGATCCGGCTTTGCTGGAGCGGCTGCCGGACAATGACGAGATCTTTGCCGGGGCGATTGCCGGCAAGCCGGTGGTGCTGGGCTTCGGCCTTTCGAATGCGGGGAGTTACCGGCCGCCGGTAAAGTCCGGCTTCGCCTTCACCGGCGAGAGCCCTTTCGGAGCGCCGCCGCGCCTGACTGCCGCAACCCCGCTTCGGCCGGCGCTCGAGGCCAATGCAGCCGGCATCGGGCATATCAGCCTCAATCCCAACAGCCCGTCGGCGGTCGTACGGGCGGTGCCGCTCCTTCTCAGCGACGGCGCGCAGCTCTATCCGAATTTGGCGCTCGAGGCGCTGCGTGTCGCACAGGGGGCTTCCACCTATCTGCTGGCCGGCGCGACGGAGGTGCCCGATACGATAACCCGGATCAAGATCGGCGATTTCGCCGTGCCGGTCACGGCGGCCGGCGAGCTCTGGCTTTATGTCAGTGAGGACCGGGCGGAAAGATATGTATCGGCCGGGCGCGTGCTTGCCGCATCGGGTGCTCCCGAGGATGTCAGGGCGGCCGTCGAAGGCAGCATCGTCTTCGTCGGCACCTCGGCTGCCGGTTTGCTCGATATCCGCACCACGGCTCTCGGCCATAATGTCCCGGGAGTCTCGCTTCATGCCCAGGCCGTCGAGCAGATCCTGTCGGGTCGCTTCCTCTCGCGCCCGGACTGGGCCGAAGGGCTCGAGATCCTGTCGATCGCCATTGCAGGCACCCTCCTCGTCATGGTGACCACCTTCGTCAGCCCCGGCGTGGCGCTCGCCTGCGGGTTGCTGATCACCGGCTTGGCTCTCGCGGCCTCCTGGACTGCGTTTCTCTACGCGGGACTGCTCTTCGACCCGCTTGCTCCGATCTTTTCCGGATTGGTCACGCATTTCGCCGCGACGGCCTATCGCTTCCTGGTGACCGACCGGGAGCGTCGCGTCGTCCGGCGCGCCTTCGGCCAATATTTGTCGCCGTCGCTGCTTTATCGCGTCGAGCACACGCAGAACGCACTGAGGCTCGGGGGAGACGATCGTGAGCTGACGATCATGTTCGTCGACGTGCGCAACTTCACCGAGATCAGCGAGCGTTTGGCGCCGACCGAGGTTGTCGGGTTCCTGAATACGCTTCTCGATGCGCTGAGCCGACACGTCATCGAAAACGAGGGCACACTCGACAAGTTCATCGGCGACTCGATCATGGCCTTCTGGAACGCCCCCGTCGATGTCAGAGATCATCCTCGCAGGGCCGTTCGCGCGGCTTTGGCGATGCGAGAAACGCTTGCTCGTCTCAATGACAAGGATGCCTTCGGTTTCGGGGCGGGGCAAAGCGTTGCCATCGGCATTGGAATCCACACCGGCCTTGCCTGCGTCGGCAACATGGGCGCCGAGACGCATTTCAACTATTCGGCGGTCGGGGACACCGTCAATGTGGCGGCGCGCATCGAATCCGCCTGCAAGGAGATCGGCTACGATATCCTCGTGTCGGAGGCGACGGCAAATTTGGCTGGCGGCTGCGCCCTGCTGGAGGCCGGAGCATTGGGGCTCAAGGGTAAGAGCACGCGAACGAGGCTCTTTGGAGTCGTTGGCGACGAGCGACTGGCCGAGTCGGATGAATTCGCCGAGCTCTTCGAAGTTCATCGGCGGCTGGTCGACGCTTTGCGCGCACGGTCCCCCGAGAGCCGGCGCATGCTGGGCGTGGCAAAGCTCAAGGCGTCCGCGCTGACGCCCGGCTTGTCGGAGTTCTATCGGCGGATTTCGCGGCGCGGCGAACATTTCATTGGTGAGCCGACGGCGAAGGATGCGGCTGGCGAATAGGTGCTTCGCCGACTGATGCAAAAGGCGCCGCTTTCCGGCACTTCAATTACAGTCACCGTCGTCCGAACGAACGGTCCTTGCTCCGCTCGTGCGAGTAATCACGATTGCGCGGCCTTTCCGACCTGTCGAACTTGTTCGGTTTATCGTGCCAGCTCTTGTCGTGTTTGTCCGGCTTGCCCGGCTTTTCTGGTTTTTGGGGCTTGTCCGGTTTGTGAGGCTTGTCGGGTTTGTGAGGCTTGTCGGGTTTGTGAGGCTTGTCGGGTTTGGGTGGCTTGGGTTGGGGCGGCGTCTCGACAGGCGGAGCCGGTTCGGGTGGCGGTGCGACGAGCGGCCGGACCCGATCTGGACGGATCTGGATCTCAGCTGAAAGGCCGCAGCCGGTGCCGCTCCATCCGGGCGACAGCTGCTGCCTGCCGGAGAGGAACGGCAAGGCCTGCTGGTTGCCGAGTGTCCTGAGGATGCTTCGGTCGACCCGTCGCGTATCGGTCATATCGCCATTGGGACGGGCGACCACGCAGTCGCAGCGCCGCGTCAGCTGTTGACAGCCGCCTCGGCCGCAAAATTCGGCAGCGCCGCTCAGGAGCACCACTGCCGTCGTGCCGTCTCCGCCGACGTAAAAGTCGAAGACCGTGCCTCGAACGCCGATGGTTCCGGCCGGTGTCAGGATCTGGTAGGCCGCGTGCCCCGAGTTGCCGCTGATCCAGCGAAACGTTCCCTTCGCCGCCGCGACGGTCAGCTTCTGCACCGATCTCGAGTCGTCGAAGACGAATTTGTCGATGACGACCGACGAGCCGGCACCGACGGCAAGCTTGCTTCCATCTCGGAAGACGAACTGGCCAAGGCCGGATCTGGATGTCCGAATCCGCTCGTCGCGGTGCACCGGGTCCGTGACGACCAGTGGTCCGCTCGCTCCGCTGACCTCAGTCTTGATCCGGATCGCCTGACCAATCGGTTCGGCGGCCTTGCTTGGCATGGAGCCGTAAAGCGCGACACTCAGCGCGACAAATGCGGCACGACGCAGATATGCCATCGCACCCCCTCCAGGCTGAACTGACAAATTCAGTGCCGTGGACATAATCGAACACCGTGGCGAAGCATCGGAGCCGCCTCGGGTTCGAATGCCCGTTTTATCACGCGCTTGGGACGGGCGTCTGCCTACCCGTTCGGATTAGGAGAAAGGCGCCGAGTTGGCGACGCACCTCACGCTGCCGCAACTTGCCGACCTCGCGTCGCAGACCGTCGATTGACTTTGACGCATCCGCTTCATAATTAACGCATTGGATGGTTCCCCCGCACCGAAGCGGCGCGGGAGAGTAAATGGGAATGTGACGGGCGGACCCACACCGGGCGCCCTTATCGCAGCCGACCCCGCGACTGTAGAACGGTCAGGGTTCGCCATCGGGCATGCCGCACCTCTTCCGGTGAAACTGCATGGGGCAGTTGTCGCGGAATTGGAGGCACGCCGGAAAAGCCACTGGCGTGGCATCGTGAGCAGCCGGGCTGGACGCCTCTCTTTCTACGAATCGTCCGCCTTCACGAGCCAGCAGACGCCGGGAAGGCGAGGCGGACCCGTTCGGGCCCAATAGCGCTGGGCACCGCGTGCGCAGCGCTTGCCCGTGACGCCGAGAGCCAGGAGACCTGCCGTCCATCAGGGCATCGCCCGGGGGAGTCCTCCCCAATGCCAGCACGGAGGTTGTCGTGGCTTATTTATCGTCTTCTGCGCGTGCCCGTCACGCGTCCGCTTGCTATCGTTGCTTTGTCCCCACCAGTTTCCTCGCATGGGATCTGGTCGGATGACATTCTCCAATGCCGGTCCGGTCTTCGTGCTCGGCGGCGCGCGCTCCGGGAAATCCAGTTTCGCGGAGAAGCTCGCCGAAGCCTCGGGGCTCGGGATGCACTATGTTGCGACCGGCCGCGCCTATGACGAGGAAATGCGCGATCGTATCGCCCGCCACCAGGCCGCGCGGCAGGGCAAGGGCTGGGCAACGCATGAGGAACCGCTCGATCTCTCCGGCCTGCTTCGTCGACTGGATGCACCGGAGCGCGTCATTCTTGTCGACTGCCTCACGCTGTGGGTGACGAACCTGATGATGGAAGAGCGCGACATGCCGGCCGAGTTTGCGGCACTTGCCGGCTTGCTGCCTGCCATGCAGGCGCGCGTCATCATCGTCTCCAATGAGGTCGGTCTCGGCATCGTGCCGGAGAACCGCATGGCGCGAGACTTCCGCGACCATGCCGGCCGCCTCCATCAAATCGTCGCGGAGAAATCCGCCGAAGTCTATTTCGTCGCGGCCGGGTTGCCGCTGAAAATGAAGGGTTGATTCATGACACTTGCAAAGGCCCAGTCGGGCAAGATCCCCGCCACGGTCATCACCGGCTTCCTCGGCGCCGGCAAGACGACGATGATCCGCAACTTGCTGCAGAACGCCGAGGGCAAGCGGATCGCATTGATCATCAACGAGTTCGGCGATCTCGGCGTCGACGGCGACGTGTTGAAGGGCTGCGGCGCTGAAGCCTGCTCGGAAGAGGACATCATCGAGCTCACCAATGGCTGCATCTGCTGCACCGTCGCCGACGACTTCATTCCGACCATGACCAAGCTGCTCGAGCGAGAGAACCGCCCGGATCATATTGTCATCGAGACCTCCGGCCTTGCGCTGCCGCAACCGCTGGTCGCCGCTTTCAACTGGCCCGACATCCGCAGCGAAGTGACGGTCGATGGCGTCGTGACCGTCGTCGACAGCGCCGCCGTTGCCGCCGGCCGTTTTGCCGACGATCACGACAAGGTCGATGCGCTGCGCGTCAATGACGACAACCTTGACCATGAGAGCCCGCTGGAAGAGCTCTTCGAGGACCAACTCACCGCCGCCGACCTCATCGTTCTGAACAAGACCGATCTCATCGATGCTGCGGGCCTCAAGTCCGTGCGTGACGAAGTCGCCTCGCGCATCAGCCGCAAGCCGGCGATGATCGAGGCCAAGAACGGCGAGGTGGCAGCCGCGATCCTGCTCGGGCTTGGCGTCGGCACGGAAGACGAGATCGCCGACCGCAAATCGCATCACGAGATGGAGCATGAGGCCGGCGAGGAACATGATCACGACGAATTCGACAGCTTCGTCGTCGAACTTGGCCCGATTGCCGAACCGGCGGCCTTCATCGACCGGCTCAAGGCCGTCATCGCCGAGCACGACGTTTTACGCCTCAAGGGCTTTGCCGACGTACCCGGCAAGCCAATGCGTCTGTTGATCCAGGCGGTCGGCAGCCGGGTCGATCAATATTACGACCGTGCCTGGGCACCCGGCGAGACGCGCGGCACGCGCCTCGTCGTCATCGGCCTGCACGACATGGACGAGGCGGCCGTGCGCGCGGCGATTTCGGCGCTGGCGTGAGGTTGTTTTGAGCGCGTGTGAGAAGAACCCCTCCCCAACCCCTCCCCACAAGGGGGAGGGGCTCGGCTGGCATTTGCGGCGGCGCTTTCGTTCCCAAAGGGGGGCGGCGTTATGGCACGAACGGCTGATACTCGGGGAAAGAGTGCGTGTGGCACGACCTAACCCCTCCCCATTGTGGGGAGGGGCTGGGGAGGGGTCTCTTCACGAGCCCAGCGGGAAGCAACAATGCATCTCCTCCTAGCCCAGAAAGGCACGATCGCCGACGGCAACGAAGCGATCGATCTCGGGCAAAGCCCGGCCGATATCCTGTTCCTGTCGGCGGCCGATACCGAGCTTGCGTCGATTGCCGCCGCGCATCGCCGGCGCGCGAGCGGGAATAGCCTGCGCATCGCCAGCCTCATGAACCTCATGCATCCGATGTCGGTCGACACCTACGTCGAACGTACCGCGCGACATGCGAAGCTGATCGTCGTCCGGCCGCTCGGCGGCGCCAGCTATTTTCGCTACGTGCTGGAGGCGCTCTATGCCGCGGCGGTGGCGGGCAAGTTCAAGATTGCGGTGCTGCCGGGGGACGACAAGCCGGACCCGGGTCTCGACCCTTTCTCGACCGTTGCAGCGGAAGACCGTGAGCGTCTCTGGGCCTATTTCAACGAAGGCGGCGCGGACAATGCCGGCCTGTTCCTCGACTATGCCGAGGCGCTGATCGATGGCGCCGAAAAGCCGCAACCGGCGCGGCCGCTGCTGAAAGCCGGCATCTGGTGGCCGGGCAGGGGCGTGATCGGGGTTGACGAGTGGGTGCGTATCGCCGGCGATGTCGGGGGAGCGCAGACTTCCGAAGGGAAGAAGGAAGCTCGTCCCACAGTTGCCATCTGCTTCTACCGTGCCCTCGTGCAGAGCGGCGAGACCAAGCCGGTCGAGGCCCTGATCGAGGCGCTGACCGAGGAGGGCATGCGCCCGCTTCCGGTCTTTGTGTCGAGCCTCAAGGATCAGGTGTCGGTCGGTACTCTCGAAGCGATCTTTGCCGAGGCGGCGCCGGACGTGGTGATGAATGCCACCGGCTTTGCCGTCTCGGCGCCCGGCGCCGACCGGCAGCCGACGGTGCTGGAATCCACCGGCGCGCCGGTGCTGCAGGTGATTTTTTCAGGCTCCTCCCGCGAAGCCTGGGAAGCCTCGCCGCAAGGGCTGATGGCGCGCGACCTCGGTATGAATGTCGCGCTGCCGGAGGTGGACGGACGGATCCTTTCGCGCGCCGTCTCCTTCAAGGCGGCATCGGTCTACGACCCGCTTGTCGAGGCAAACATCGTCGGCCATGAGCCGCTTGCCGGCCGCGTGCGCTTCGCCGCCCGGCTCGCCGGTAATTGGGCAAGGTTGCGGCGCGCGAAGCCGCAGGCGCGGCGCGTCGCAATCGTCATGGCGAACTACCCGAACCGGGACGGACGTCTCGGCAACGGCGTCGGCCTCGATACACCCGCCGGCACTGTCGAGGTGCTGAAGGCGATGGCGGCGGAAGGTTATTCGACTGGCGATCTGCCCGAAGGCGGCGAGGCGCTGATCCGCTTCCTGATGGCCGGACCGACGAATGCCGCAAGCCGCGGCCGGGAAATTCGCGAAACCATTTCCTTGAATCACTACAAGGACTTCTTCTCCTCTCTTCCGGAAAAGATTCAGGCGGAAGTGGGCGTGCGCTGGGGGACGCCGGAGGCCGATCCTTTCTTCCTCGACGGCGCCTTCACCCTGCCGCTTGCCCGGTTCGGCGAGGTCATCGTCGGTATCCAGCCGGCGCGCGGTTACAACATCGATCCGAAGGAAACCTATCACGCGCCGGATCTCGTGCCGCCGCACGGCTATATCGCCTTCTATGCCTATCTGCGCCAAACCTTCGGCGCTGACGCGATCATCCATATGGGCAAGCACGGCAATCTCGAATGGCTGCCGGGCAAGGCGCTGGCGCTTTCCGAGACCTGCTACCCAGAGGCGATCTTCGGCCCGACGCCGCATCTCTATCCCTTTATCGTCAACGACCCGGGCGAGGGGACGCAAGCGAAACGCCGCACCAGCGCGGTGATCATCGATCACCTGACGCCGCCTCTGACACGCGCCGAGTCCTACGGACCGCTCAAGGATCTCGAAGCGCTGGTCGACGAATATTACGAAGCGGCGGGCGGCGATCCGCGACGGCTGCGTCTGCTCAGTCGTCAGATCCTCGATCTCGTGCGCGACATCGGCCTCGACCACGACGCCGGCATCGACAAGGGCGACAGCGACGACACGGCGCTCGAAAAGCTCGACGCCTATCTCTGCGACCTCAAGGAAATGCAGATCCGCGACGGGCTGCATATCTTCGGCGTGGCGCCGGAAGGGCGGCTGCTGACCGACCTGACGGTGGCGCTTGCCCGGGTGCCACGTGGCTTGGGCGAGGGCGGCGATCAGAGCTTGCAGCGCGCGATCGCGGCGGACCTGGGGTTGGGTGATGCCGGGCGAGTACCCCCCTCTGTCCTGCCGGACATCCCCCCCACATGGGGGGAGATCAGGGATGCGGGTTCTTCCCTCCCAAATACTGCCGCGCTTGCAACCAACTCCTCAATAGACCGCCCGATCGCCGCCGGCGGAACCAGGGAAACGGACGGGCGCCACTCGCCAATCTCCCCCCTTGTGGGGGAGATGTCCGGCAGGACAGAGGGGGGTATTCCCGCACAACGTTTCGACCCCCTCGACTGCGTTCTCTCCGCGCCCTGGCTCGGCTCAAAGCCCGATCTCCTCGCCAACCTCTCGGATGCTTCTTGGCGCACCGCCGGCGATACGGTTGAGCGCATCGAGCTTCTCGCCACGAAGCTGGTGTCGGGCGAGATCGCTTGCCCCGACGGTTGGACCAACACGCAAGCCGTGCTCGACGAGATCGAGGCACGGCTGAAGCCTTCAATCGAACGGTCGGGTGCTGCCGAGATCACCGGCCTGCTCACCGGTCTCGACGGCCGCTTCGTCGCGCCTGGCCCATCCGGCGCGCCGACACGCGGGCGGCCGGACGTGCTGCCGACCGGCCGCAATTTCTATTCCGTCGACAGCCGCGCCGTGCCGACGCCGGCGGCCTACGAACTCGGCAAGAAATCGGCCGAACTGCTCATCCGCCGCTATCTGCAGGACCATGGCGAATGGCCGTCCTCCTTCGGGCTGACAGCCTGGGGCACCTCTAATATGCGCACCGGCGGCGACGACATTGCCCAAGCGCTGGCGCTGATCGGTGCAAAGCCGATCTGGGACATGGCGTCGCGTCGGGTGACCGGCTATGAAATCGTGCCGCTCGCCGTGCTCGGCCGACCGCGCGTCGACGTCACACTCAGGATTTCGGGCTTCTTCCGCGATGCCTTCCCGGAGCAGATCGCGCTGTTCGACAAGGCGACCCGCGCGATCGGCGCGCTGGAGGAGGACGATGCCGACAACATGATCGCGGCACGCATGCGTGCCGAAGCGCGACGCCTCGAGGAAAAGGGCGTCGAGCCGATGGAGGCGGCAAGACGCGCCTCCTATCGTGTGTTCGGTGCCAAGCCGGGCGCCTATGGCGCTGGTCTACAGGCGCTGATCGACGAGAAAGGCTGGGAAAAGCGCGGCGATCTCGCCGCAGCGTATCTCACCTGGGGCGGCTATGCCTATGGTGCCGGCGAAGACGGCAGGGCGGAACGCGGGCTTTTCGAGGAGCGCCTGCGGACCATCGAGGCGGTCGTCCAGAACCAGGACAATCGCGAGCACGACCTGCTCGACAGCGACGATTACTACCAGTTCGAGGGCGGCATGAGCGCTGCGGCGGAATATCTCAGTGGAGAGCGTCCCGCGATCTACCACAACGACCATTCGCGTCCGGAAAAGCCGGTTATCCGCTCGCTGGAGGAGGAGATCGGCCGCGTGGTTCGCGCCCGCGTCGTCAATCCGAAGTGGATCGCCGGGGTGATGCGTCATGGTTACAAGGGCGCCTTCGAGATCGCCGCGACTGTCGATTACATGTTCGCCTTCGCCGCGACGACCGGGGCCGTGCGCGACCATCATTTCGAGGCGGCCTACCAGGCCTTCATCGCCGACGAGAAAGTCCTCGATTTCCTGCGCGACAAGAACCCGGTGGCACTTGCCGAACTCGCCGAGCGGTTCCTGGAGGCGGTCGACCGAGGTCTCTGGAACCCGCGCTCCAACTCGGCGCGATTTGAACTGAACAGTCTGTCGGGCGCTCAGCCTGAGCGCCCGCGCGCCGGCAACGAATAGGGAGGATGCCATGAGCGACGAAACCGCAAACACCGGCGAACCGGTTGCCGAGAAGGACGAAGCCCGTCACGCCATGAAGATGGCGAAGAAGAAGACGGCGCGCGACAAGATCATGGCGACGAAGACCGACGAGAAGGGGCTGGTCATCGTCCATACGGGCAAAGGCAAGGGCAAGTCGACCGCCGGCTTCGGCATGATCTTCCGCCATATCGCCCATGGCATGCCCTGTGCCGTCGTGCAGTTCATCAAGGGCGCCATGCAGACCGGCGAGCGCGATTTGATCGACAAGCACTTCGGCGACCTCTGCCAGTTCTACACGCTGGGCGAGGGCTTCACCTGGGAGACGCAGGACCGCGCCCGCGACGTGGCAATGGCCGAGAAGGCCTGGGAGAAGGCCAAGGAACTGATCCGTGACGAGCGCAATTCCATGGTGCTGCTCGACGAGATCAACATCGCGCTGCGCTACGACTATATCGACGTCGCCGAGGTCGTTCGCTTCCTCAAGGAGGAGAAGCCGCACATGACGCATGTGGTTCTGACCGGCCGCAACGCCAAGGAGGATCTCATCGAGATCGCCGATCTGGTGACGGAGATGGAACTCGTCAAGCATCCGTTCCGCTCCGGCATCAAGGCGCAGAAGGGAGTCGAGTTCTAGCGGTGCAAATCCGGCCTGTTCACGCGCCGGCCGTGAACAGGCAGGCCGGCGCGATCAGATGCCCAGCCAAATCCTGAGCGGATGCGTTGGATCCGCTAGCAGCCGGACTGCCAGCGCGATCGAGACGATGACGAGCAGCGGCTTGATGATCTTCGCGCCCTTTGCCATCGCATAGCGGGAGCCGACCTGCGCGCCGAGAAACTGGCCCGCTCCCATCAGCAGCCCGACCTTCCAGAGCACGACGCCGTAGAAAACGAAAACGATGAAGGCGCCGAGATTGGAACCGAAGTTGAGGAACTTCGTGTGGGCCGTCGCCTTGAGGATGCCGTAGCCGGCAAGCGAAACAAAGCCGAGCATGAAGAACGAGCCCGTGCCCGGTCCGAAAATGCCGTCATAGAAGCCGATCAACGGTACGAAGGTGAGGGTGAAGAGAAAAGCCGACAGGCGGCGGTGCTTTTCGACGTCGCCGATATTCGGTTTGCAGCCGAAATAGACGGCAATCGCGATCAGCAGAAAGGGCAGCACGCCCTTCAGCGCATCGGCTGGAACGACTGTCGCGATCAAGGCGCCGAGCACCGAACCCGCGGCCGACATCAGCGCCATCGGCAGCTGCTCCTTCAAATTCACATGGCCGTGTCGCGCATAGGCGACGCTGGCGGAGCCCGAACCGAAGAGCGATTGCAGCTTGTTCGTGCCGAGCGATTCGAGCGGCGGAATGCCGGCGATCAGCATGGCAGGAATGGTGATCATCCCGCCGCCGCCGGCGATCGAATCGATGAAGCCGGCAATGAAGGCGGCTACGAACAGAAAGAGCAGCAGGTGGATGGCGAGTTCGGTCACGGAAAGCTCGAGACGAAACGGAATTGCTTCCGCCTTGTGTCAGAGCCGGGCGTGAAAAGCAAAGGCTTGTCGTCGGCAATTTCCGCAGAAAATGCCATTCTGCTGCTGCAAGCTCCCTGTCTTCGCCCGCCGGAGCGGCGGCGCTCGGTTATGTGTTTACGACGCCGTGATGGCGCAATCTGGTTTGACCGCCCGGATGCCCTTCGGTAGAAATGAAGATCATGCGACGGCGTCCGTGCGAGCGGATCGAAAGAGCGTCCGGTGCGGCCGACCCATTCAGGGGGCCAGATCCGGTGCTGTCCTGACCGGTGCGGCTGTCTGCCCAGGCCGGCGCTTCGTGTGGAACGCCGACCGCTGCGCGGCTCCCAACCCCAAAGGCATGGGACTATCGCGCAATTACACTGATTTGCAGCTGCTCTGTGCCCCCGGGCCGTGTGGCGCTGCAGGGGAGCAGCACTGCAGATGTCTTTGGTCACGGGGCCAGTTTCAGCCGCACGACTCGTTCTCGGCCTCGGCTGCGAGCGAAATACAGCGCCCGGGGAAGTGATCGCGCTTGCCGAGCGGGCACTCGCCGACGCCGGCGCGTCGAAGAGCGATATTGCATTCGTGGCTTCGCTGGACGCGCGCGCCGAAGAGCCGGCCATTCACGCGGCAGGCCGGCATTTTTCCGTGCCCGTCCGCTTCTTCGACGCTGCGACGCTCGAGGCAGAAGCCGCGCGACTTAAGAATCCGTCCGAGATCGTCTTTGCCCATACCGGCTGCCACGGCGTTGCCGAGGGCGCTGCATTGGCGGGGGTCGGGCGTGACGCAGTGCTGCTCGTTCCAAAGATCCGCTCGGCCCGGGCCACGGCAGCGATCGCAGGACCGCGGCACCATGCCTTCACCCGCGAAACCGAAGCCGGCGCCACGGGAGGCGGCTGATGCCTTGCGCGGGCACACACGTGTTGTCATTTCATACGCAGATTCAATGTTCTGCCATCATTTCCTACGAGAGAGAATAAGCTCAGATGTTTCGCCAGGACCGGAGTAATAAGGGGTGACGGATATGTTTTTTGCCGGCCTGCCGAAGCTCGAACCCGGTTCCGTCTGGCTGGTCGGTGCCGGACCCGGCGATCCCGGTCTTTTGACGCTCCATGCCGCCAATGCGCTTCGCCAGGCGGATGTGATCGTTCACGATGCGCTGGTCAATGCCGATTGCCTGAAGCTCGCCAGCCCGGACGCCAAGCTTGAATTTGCCGGCAAACGCGGCGGCAAGCCGTCGCCGAAGCAGCGTGATATCTCGCTGCGCCTGGTCGAGCTCGCACGCGCCGGGCTCCGGGTACTACGCCTCAAGGGCGGCGATCCCTTCGTCTTCGGTCGCGGTGGCGAGGAGGCATTGACCCTTGTCGAACACGGTATTCCATTCCGTATCGTGCCCGGCATCACTGCGGGGATCGGCGGACTGGCCTATGCCGGCATCCCGGTGACCCACCGCGAAGTCAATCACGCGGTCACCTTCCTCACTGGCCACGATTCCTCCGGCGTTGTGCCAGACCGGATCAACTGGGAAGGCATCGCCAAGGGCTCGCCGGTCATCGTCATGTACATGGCGATGAAGCATATCGGACAGATTTCGGCGAACCTCATCGCTGCCGGGCGTGCGCCCGACGAGCCGGTTGCCTTCGTCTGCAATGCGGCGACGGCCGAGCAGGCGGTGCTCGAGACCACGCTTTCCCGCGCCGAAGCCGATGTGGCGGCATCCGGGCTGGAGCCGCCGGCAATCGTCGTCGTCGGCGAGGTCGTTCGGCTGCGTCCGTCGCTTGATTGGCTCGGCGCACTCGATGGCCGCACACTTGTCGCCGATCCGTTCGCGAGCCAAATCCGCCGGGACCCGGCATGAGCGGTCTGATGATTGCCGCCCCGAGCTCCGGCTCCGGCAAGACGACGGTGACGCTCGGTCTTCTGCGGGCGCTGGCGCGGCGCGGCGTCTCCATTGCGCCGGGCAAGGCAGGCCCAGATTATATCGATCCCGCCTTCCATACGGCCGCAAGCGGCAAGGCCTGCCTCAACTATGATCCCTGGGCGATGCGGCCGGAACTGCTACTCGCCAACGCTGCGGCTGCGGCGAAGGATGGCTCGACGCTGATCGTCGAGGCGATGATGGGGCTCTATGACGGCGCTGCGGACGGGACCGGATCGCCGGCGGACCTCGCCGCGACGCTGGGGCTGGCGGTGGTCCTGGTCGTCGATTGCGCCCGGCTTTCCCACTCGGTCGCGGCGCTGGTGCGCGGCTATATGGATCATCGCGACGATATGCGCGTCGCCGGCGTCATCCTGAACCGCGTGGGAAGCGACCGCCATGAGGCGATGCTCCGCGATGCGCTCGACCGCGCAGGCGTGGCAATTTTCGGCGTGCTGCGCCAGGATGCCGCGTTGAAGCTGCCGGAACGGCATCTGGGCCTTGTCCAGGCCGGCGAGCACGAGTCGCTCGAAGATTTCATCGAGCACGCCGCGGCGCGCGTCACTGCGGCCTGTAACGTCGAAGCCCTTCTCGCAACAGCGTCTGCCTTGCGGGGGAAGCCGGCGCAAGGCGCCCGGATGCTGAAGCCGATCGGCCACCGGATTGCCGTTGCCCGCGACGTCGCCTTTGCCTTCAGTTACGAGCATGTGCTGGCCGGCTGGTTGAGCCAGGGAGCGCAAATCTCGTTCTTTTCGCCGCTGGCCGATGAAGCGCCCGATGCCGGCGCCGACGCAATCTATCTGCCGGGCGGCTATCCGGAATTGCACGCCGACCGGCTCGCCAGGGCTACTCGTTTCCGAGCCGGGATCCATGCCGCGGCCGATCACGGTGCGCGCATCTTCGGTGAATGCGGCGGCTACATGACGCTCGGCGAAGGTCTTGTCGCAGCGGACGGCAAGCGTTACGAGATGCTCGGGCTGTTGCCGCTGGTCACCAGTTTCGCGGAACGCAAGCGGCATCTCGGCTACCGGCGCGTGGCGCCTTTCGACAATGAATTTTTCGAGGGACCGATGACGGCGCACGAATTTCACTATTCGACCATCGTTTCCGAAGGGGCGGCCGCGCCGCTCTTCGCCGTTTCTGATGCGGCAGGTGTAGACCTCGGCCATGCCGGCCTTCGCCGCGGCAATGTTGCCGGTTCCTTCGTGCATCTCATCGATCTTTCGGAGTGACGATGACCGCGCCGATCGTCCATGGCGGCGGGATCACCGAGGCCGCGGCCCGCTTCGGCGGCGCGCCAGACGATTGGCTCGACCTTTCAACCGGCATCAATCCGTGCCCGGTCGCGCTGCCGAAGATCGACGCGCGGGTCTGGCATCGGCTGCCGGATCGCCACCTGGAGGAGGCAGCCCGCGCAGCCGCATCCAGCTACTATCGGACCGGCGACCTCATGCCTCTGCCGGTTCCCGGAACCCAGGCTGTCATTCAGTTGCTGCCGCGGCTTGCCGACTTGAAAAGGCGCGCCGCTATATTCGGGCCGACCTATGGCGAATATGAGCGCGTCTTGACCGGCGCCGGCTTTGCCGTCGACCCTGTCGCGCGTGCCGATGATCTCTCTGCGGCGCACGGGCTCGCGGTCCTGGTAAATCCCAATAACCCCACGGGCCGGGTTTTTCCGCCCGACCAAGTGCTTGCAATGGCAAGGGAGATGGAGGCGAGCGGCGGACTGCTCGTCGTCGACGAGGCCTTCGGTGACCTCGATCCGGAAACAAGTGTTGCGCCGCATGTCGACGCACAGCACAACCTCGTCGTCTTCCGTTCCTTCGGCAAGTTCTTCGGCCTTGCGGGCCTGAGGCTCGGCTTCGTCGTTGCAAACGCCGCGGTCACGGAATCTTTCCGCGAATGGCTTGGCCCCTGGGCGGTGTCAGGCCCGGCACTTGCCGTTGCGGCGAGGCTGATGGAAGGCGACACGGAGGCGGTCAGGGAAGGTATTCTCGAACGCAATGCGGCTCTCCATGCGGTGCTTCGTGGCGCCGGCATGGACGTCATCGGTGGTACCGGTCTCTTCGCGCTCGTCGACCACGAACGGGCAAACGATCTTCATACGGCGCTCTGCGGGGAGCACATTCTGACGCGCAAGTTCGACTACGACCGGCGCTGGCTGCGGATCGGCCTGGCCGCGGATGCGAATGGCGACCGCCGTCTTGCCGAAGCCTTGCAGCGAGCAGGAGTTTAGATGTCGGCTGAAATTTTCCTCATCCTCGTCGTCGCGCTGATCATCGACCGCATCGTTGGCGATCCAGATTGGCTTTGGGAGCGGTTGACGCATCCGGTGGTACTCTTCGGCAAGGCCATCGGCGTTTTCGACGCGGCGCTCAATCGCGGTGGGCACGGTGGCTGGCTAAAAATGCGGGGCGTTGCGGCCATCGTCATCCTTGTCGCAGCAAGCATGCTGCTCGGTGTGGTGCTCAATCGGCTGTTCGATGTTCTCGGTGCGCTCGGTTTCGTCCTGGAGGCGCTGACCGTTGCGGTTTTCCTGGCCCAGAAGAGCCTCGCCGATCACGTCCGCCGCGTCGCCGACGGATTGCGCCGTGACGGCCTGGAAGGGGGCCGGAAGGCCGTGTCGATGATCGTCGGCCGGGACCCGAAAACGCTTGATGAGCCTGGCGTCTGCCGTGCGGCTATCGAGAGCCTTGCGGAGAATTTTTCCGATGGGGTCGTCGCTCCCGCCCTTTGGTATGCGATTGCTGGGCTCCCCGGCCTTTTCGCTTACAAGATGCTGAATACGGCCGATTCGATGATCGGCCATAAGAGTCAGAAATACCTTCATTTCGGCTGGGCCTCGGCGCGGCTCGACGACCTCGTCAATCTTCCGGCCGCACGGCTTTCGGCTCTTCTCATCGCCGCAGGGGCTCGCTTGAAGCGCGGCGCCGAAGCGGCGAAGGCCGCAATCGAGGTGGCCAAGAGCGATCACGCTTTTCACCGCTCGCCTAACTCCGGCTGGCCCGAGGCGGCGATGGCCGGCGCGCTCGATATCCAGCTTGCCGGGCCACGGGTCTATGGCGGGGCGCGCGTCGAGGAGCCGATGATCAACCGCCCCGGCCGCGCAGTCGCGACGGCAGCCGACATCGACGACGCGGTGATCGTCTTTTACGGTGCCTGCAGCGCGATCACCTTGAGCGCCGCCGTCCTGGTTCTGCCGTTCCTGCTTTTCTGAAACTCCAGCAGCAGGCGACGATGATGCCCTCTGAGTTCTGGTTTCGTCGCTCCGGCCGCAAACCTCTCATCATCGCGCATCGCGGCGGCGCGGCGCTTGCTGCCGAAAACACCGCGGAGGCGCTGCATGCCGCCGCAGGCGCTGGCGCAGATGCCATCGAGACGGACATTCGCCTGACGAAGGACGGCGCTCTCATTTGCATGCACGATGACGATCTTCGACGGCTCTGCGGTGATGGACGCACTGTTTCGGATGTCGATTTGGAAACGCTCCGGCGCCTGCTGCCGGCCACGATGACGCTTCGAGAGGCGCTGACCTCCTCGGGCTCGCTAGGGGTGCTCCTGGATGTCAAGCTTTCCGACCCGCAGCACGTCCAGCGCATCGTCGACGAGGTCACCGGTGCGAGTGCGACCGAGCGAACGATGCTTGGCCTCCGCAGCCTCGACCTCATCGCTGCAGTCCGCTCCGCCAGAGCGGACATCGCCATTCTCGCTTTCTTGGAGGAGCCGGACTCCGCCACTCGGGCTCGGCATGCCGGTGCAGACTGGTTCAGGCTATGGCAGGGCGCAGCGAGCCCCGAACGTGCGGCGATCGTTCGCCACGCCGGCCTGCTCCTCACGGTGATGGTGGGTCAGCCGCGTTCGATTCCGATGCCGGAATACCCGCCGTTTCCGGTCGGGCTGGTCGACGGAGAAGGACTTGAGCGCCTGCGCGCGATTGGGCCTGACGCCATCCTCTTGGACGATCCGCGCCTGGCGGCAGGTCATTTCGGATAAGGCCGTGAGGAAGCGGATCAGCTGTCAACGGGCACGACACCTCAGCCGACCGGCACTCGGTCGCCGATTAGCAACACCGTTTTTCAAATCTGGGTCGCAAAACTCCGCGAGGCATTGGCTTTTGCGGTGCATTTTTCTATAGGGATCGCCAAGACTCGATTTTCAAGAGGTAAGCGCGTGACAGCTACATTCGACAAGGTTGCCGACATCATTTCGGAAACGAGCGAGATCGACCGCGAGACGATCAAGCCGGAAAGCCACACGATCGATGATCTCGGCATCGACAGCCTGGACTTCCTCGACATCGTCTTTGCGATCGACAAGGAATTCGGCATCAAGATTCCGCTTGAGCAGTGGACCCAGGAAGTCAACGAAGGCAAGGTGTCGACCGAGGAATACTTCGTGCTGAGGAACCTCTGCGCCAAGATCGACGAGCTTCGCGCCGCCAAGGCCTGATCGCCTCGCCGCCGACACGGTTCGATCCGTTTACCGATGCCGCCTGCTGCGTCCTTCGCTTGACAGGCGGCATCGGCATTTTTACTTGAGCCCGAAACGAACGGGATGAGCCCTGATGCTCCTTGAATATTTCCAGATGATCGATCGGATCGAAACCGTGGATCTCGCGGCGGGCCGGCTGACGGCGCGGTCCATCGTGCCGGAGAAGAGCCCGGTCTTCGAGGGGCATTTTCCCGGCTATCCGCTGGTTCCCGGCGTGCTGCTGATCGAAACCATGGCGCAGGCCTCCGGCTTTCTCGTGCTTGCTGTCACCAAATTCGTGGCGATGCCCTTCCTGATGTCGGTCGACGGCGCCAAGATGCGCACATTCGTCGAGCCTTCCGCCGAGCTCGAGATCGAAGCATTCCTGGAGCACGAGGGCTCGGGTTTCGCGGTGACCAAGGCCAAAATCGCATCGGGCGGCAAGAAGATCTGCGATGCCCAGCTAAAGTTGAGGACGATGCCGTTCGATCAGGTGCCGCTTGGCGAGATCGTCCGCAGGCGTGCCGAGGAAGTGGGACTGATGGCCGCTGCGGCCGCTTCGGAGAAATAAGATGACCAAATCCGCAAACGACGTGGTGATCACCGGCGTCGGCATTGTGACGAGCCAGGGCGTCGGCGCCGAGCCGCATGTTGCCCTGCTGAGTTCCGTCGAACCGCCGAAGGCCCGGGTCGAGACCGAGCGCTTTGCGCCTTATCCGGTCCATCCCCTGCCGGAGATCGACTGGTCGGCGCAGATCGCCAAGCGCGGCGATCAGCGGCAGATGGAGAACTGGCAGCGCCTCGGCGTCTTCGCAGCCGGGCTCGCGCTGGACGACGCGGGGCTCAAGGACAATCTCGAAGCCTGCGGCAGCATGGACATGATCGTCGCTGCCGGCGGCGGCGAACGCGATATCAATGTCGACTCGCTGATCGTCGATGAGGGCCTGAAGCGCAATGATCGCGAACAACTCCTGAACGAGAAGCTGACGACGGAGCTCCGCCCGACGCTCTTTCTTGCCCAGCTCTCCAATCTTCTGGCCGGCAACATCTCGATCGTCCACAAGGTGACGGGCTCGTCTCGCACCTTCATGGGCGAGGAAGCGGCGGGCATTTCGGCAATCGAAACCGCCTTTGCCCGCATCAAGGCCGGGCAGTCGACGCATACGCTCGTCGGCGGCGCCTTCTCGGCCGAACGCCTCGACATCATCCTGTTGATCGAAGCCATCCAGGGACATGCGCTTGGCGAGTGGCAGCCGATCTGGTCGCGCGATCCCGAGAACGGCGGCGGCATGATCCTGGGGTCCGTCGGCGCATTCCTCGTTCTGGAATCGCGCGAATATGCCGAAGCCCGCGGCGCCCGCATCTATGCCACGATCGATGCGATCGAAGGCGATCGCGGCAGCCGCGAAGACGGCCGGTTCGAGGCACGGCTCCGGGATCTGGCACGACCTGCCGCAGAACTTGAGCCGCAGTCGACCGTGGTGTTTTCCGGCACCAGCGGCTTCCACGACCTGGCGCGCCGCGAGAAGGCATTCCTCGACACGGAGTTCGCCGGACGGCCGGTCCGCGCCTATGGCGGTCTCGTCGGTCACGGTATCGAGGCGCAGTTCCCGGTCGGCATGGCTTTTGCCGCGCTCTCGCTCGGGCATTCGGCGAAGGTGCCGCCCTTCGATCCTGCCGAGGCGCCGATGACGGCGTCCGCCAAGGCGGCGATCGTCACGACCATCGGCCATTCCCGCGGCGAAGGCGTCGCCGTGCTTTCCGCGGAATAAGGAGCTCAAGCATGAGCAAGGCTTACACCGATCACCTCGGCCGCCCGATCGTCGCCATTACCGGCATGGGCGTCATCACCTCGCTCGGCCAGGGGCTGGAGGACAACTGGGCGGCGCTCAGCGGCGGCGTTTCCGGCATTCACAAGATTACCCGCTTCCCGACGGAGGGCCTTTCGACCCGCATCAGCGGCACGGTCGATTTCATCGAAATTCCGGCCGACAACGCCGTCGAACGCTCCTATGCGATGGCGCGCGAGACGACCTTGGAAGCGCTCGCGCAGGCCGGTCTTTCCGGCGATTTCAACGGCCCGCTCTTCCTCGCAGCGCCGCCGATCGAACCGGAGTGGAACGCGCGCTTCGAGCTCGCGGACCGGGCGCCGGCCTCGGAACGGCCGGGCGACGCCTATAACCGCTTCCTCGCCGCGATGCGCCAGAAGGCCGATCCGGTCTTCCACGAGGCCGTGCTCTTCGGGTCGATTTCCGAGCGGCTTGCCGATCGTTTCGGGACGCGCGGCCTGCCGGTCACGTTGTCGACGGCTTGTGCCTCGGGCGCCACCGCGATCCAGCTTGGCGTCGAGGCGATCCGCCAGGGCCGTACCGACCGGGCGCTGACGGTTGCGACCGACGGTTCGGTCAGCGCCGAGGCGCTGATCCGCTTCTCGCTGCTTTCGGCGCTCTCGACCCAGAACGATCCGCCGGAAAAGGCCTCGAAACCCTTCACCAAGGATCGAGACGGCTTCGTCATCGCCGAAGGCGCGGCCACCCTGGTGCTGGAATCGCTCGAAGCGGCACTCGCCCGCGGCGCCCGCATCTACGGCATTCTCAAGGGCTGCGGCGAAAAGGCGGATCTCTTCCACCGCACGCGCTCGTCGCCCGATGGTGGGCCGGCGATTGCGACGATCCGCGCGGCGCTTGCGGATGCCGGCATCGATGAAACCGGCATCGGCTACATCAATGCCCACGGCACCTCGACGCCGGAGAACGACAAGATGGAATATCTGTCGATGTCGGCCGTCTTCGGTGAGCGCCTGCCGTCGATACCGGTTTCGTCCAACAAGTCGATGATCGGCCACACGCTGACCGCCGCCGGTGCGGTCGAGGCGGTTTTCTCGATCCAGACGATGCTCACCGGCACGCTGCCGCCGACCATCAACTACCAGAACCCGGACCCGGCGATCGTTCTCGACGTCGTGCCGAACGTGAAGCGCAGCCAGCAGGTCACCGCGGTCCTGTCGAATTCCTTCGGTTTCGGCGGCCAGAATGCCAGCCTTGTCATGACCGCCGAGCCGGCCTAAGCCGCTCGACGATCGAATACCTGCCTTCCGCAAAGGAAAGACCATGCGCGCCCTGCAACTGCTCGATGACCGCAAGCTCGAAATTACCGACCTGCCGGAACCGGAGACGCCCGGTCCGGGCGAGGTGACGCTGCGGGTCAAGGCCGTCGCGCTCAACCATATCGACGTCTGGGGCTGGCGCGGCATGGCCTTTGCCAAGCGCAAGATGCCGCTGGTCATCGGCGCGGAAGCGTCCGGCGCTGTCGAGAGCATCGGACCGGGTGTGGCAAATGTCCTGCCGGGCCAGCTCGTTTCGATCTACGGTGCGCGCACCTGCGGCCTCTGCCGCCCCTGCAAGGAAGGGCGCGACAATCTGTGCGAGCATGTCGGCGGCGTGCACGGTTTCCATCTCGACGGCTTCGCCCAGGAGAAGATCAATCTGCCGGCTCGCCTGCTGGTCCCGGCGCCGCCCGGTGTCGACGCGGTCGGTGCGGCACTGGCGCCGGTCACCTTCGGTACGGTCGAGCACATGCTGTTCGATAATGCCAAGCTCGAGCCGGGCGAAACGATCCTTGTCCATGCCGGCGGCTCCGGCATCGGCTCGGCGGCGATCCAGCTCGCCAAGAAGATCGGCTGCACGGTCATTACCACGGTCGGTTCCGACGACAAGATCGAGAAGGCGAGGGCGCTCGGCGCCGACCACGTCATCAACTATCGCACCGACCGTTTCGAGGGCGTGGTACGCAAGCTCACCAAGAAGAAGGGAGTCGATGTCGTCTTTGAGCATGTCGGCAAGGACACCTGGGCGGGCTCGATGCTGTCGATGAAGCGCGGCGGCCGGCTCGTCACCTGCGGCTCGACCTCGGGCGTCTCGACCGACATGAATCTGATGATGCTCTTCCAGCAGCAGTTGAAGCTGCTCGGCTCCTTTGGCTGCCGCATGGAAAACATGGCGAACGCCATGCAGAAGATGGCGCGCGGCCTCGTTCATCCGGTGATCGATACCGAAGTCGGCCTCGCCGACATCGATCGTGCGCTCGAGCGGATGGAGTCTCGGCAGATCTTCGGCAAGATTATTCTGCGGATGGATTGATCCCGGTGCGGATGCTGATCACACGGCTGGTGCTCGCTGCCGATCGCTTCCGGCAATGGCTGATCGCACAGCTCGTCTTCCTGCTTCTCAATGTTTTGAAGCTCTTTCCGGCGGATGCGGCGATCAATTTCATGGATCGCGTCGCGCGCTGGATCGGTCCGAAGACCCGCCGCCATAAGCTGACGCTTACCAATCTGCGCAATGCCTATCCTGAGAAGAGCGACGCCTGGATAAAGGAGACCGCGCTCGAAAGCTGGGGCAATATGGGCCGGCTCGCGGCCGAATATGTCTTCCTCGACCGGCTCTTCGACTTCGATCCGCACCGCGCCGAGCCGGGCAGGGTGGAGGTCTCGGGCATTCCGCTCTTCCTGGAGCTGCGAGACAATCCGCGGCCCTTCATCGTCTTCACGGCGCATAGCGGCAATTTTGAGATGCTGCCTGTGGCGGGCTCCGCCTTCGGGCTGGACGTCACCGTTCTCTTCCGGCCGCCGAACAATCCTTACATGGCCGACAAGGTCTTCCAGTTCCGCCAGGAGCGGATGGGCAATCTCGTGCCCTCCCATGCGGGCTCCTCCTTTGCGCTCGCCCGCCAGCTCGAACGCGGCGGCGGCGTCGGCGTGCTGGTCGACCAGAAATTCCGCAAGGGCCTGAAGACGAAGTTCTTCGGCCAGGACGTCCAGACCAATCCGCTGCTCGCGAAACTTGTTCGCCAGTTCAATTGCGAGGTCTATCCGGCCCGTTGCATCCGCCTCCCCGGCGGCCGATTCCGGCTGGAACTCGAGCCGGCCGTCGAAATTCCGCGCAGGGCCGATGGCAGCGTCGATGTCACGGCGACGGCGCAGATGCTGAACGACAAGGTCGAGAGCTGGGTTCGCGAATATCCGGGCCAGTGGCTCTGGTATCACGACCGGTGGCGTATCAAGCGCAGTCTCTGAAGCAATCTCATTCGATTTGCGGGGCGTTCTCCGCGGTTCCGAGCCGCCAGGCTGCGCGCCGGCGAAGGGCAATCGCGAGATGGGGGCACCCAATCTGGCGGACGCGATCTGGTTGAACGGGGAGGGCGAGCGGGCGATCGTCAACCGGATGAAGGCACCGAAGCATGGCGTCATGCCGGCCTGGCTGCCTCGCATGGGCGATACGACAGTCAAGCAACTCGCGGTCTTCGTCCACTCCCTCGGCGGCGGCGAGTAGCAAAGCAACCCGAGAAAGCGCGCTGCGAGCCGCGCGTCCTTCTGGGCGCGCGGCTTTTCGTGCGCAGTTCAACAGGAGATGCTAAACTTTGCCGGCGGCGGGATGCCAATGGAAATTGGCAGTTGCCGCGAGGGGCCTGTGCCGCGGCGCCGCTCCTTACAGCTATCCATTGTGGCGGTGGTCACGCGGGAGGAGAAGCGGATGTCACAGGAATGGCCCATGTTCATCCTCCAGTGCATCGTCGTCTTCGGCCTCGTCAGCGCGCTTTTCATCCGCTTCGGCGAATAGCCCTTCGCCGTCCACTCCGCCCGTCGAACATTTCGAACTGCCGCTATTGCTTGGACCAGACCGCCAGCTCGTAACCGTCCGGATCGGCAAAGTGAAAGCGCCTGCCGCCGGGGAAGGTGAAGATCGGTTTGACGATCCTGCCGCCGGCGCCCTCGACGCGGGCGAGCGCGCCTTCCAGCTCATCGGCATAGATGATGACGAGCGGCCCTCCGCTGCGGACCGGACCGAGCGTCGTGAAGCCGCCGGTCAGCCGGCCGTCGGCGAACTCGCAATATTCCGGACCGTAATCGGTAAAGGTCCAGCCGAACGCGCTGCCGTAGAAGGCCTTGCTCGCCGCGATGTCCGCCACGTTGAATTCGATATAGTCGATCCGTCGGTCGCTACCGGTCATGGCGATGTCCTTTGCCGTCTTTTGATTCTTCCAGAATGGTCTTCAAGGTGTCGAGATCCTTTTGAACGCAGGCGGCATCCGCCGCTAATTGTTCGTCACTCATGTCGAACTGTCTCAGTAGGGTGAACATCACTTCCGCGCCGTCGCCATTCGGCACCACCCGGAGCGCGTTGTGGATCTTCGCGCCGTTCTCGAGCTTCACCAAATGGTCCACGACGCCGAACTCATTGGCGGGAGCGAAACGAACACGGGCATTGCCGAGCGGGCCCGGCGCGATCCATTCGTCGCCGTCACGCGCAAGCCCCGTCGAGAGCCCGGAGGCCCAAAGCGGCATCTTTTGGTGATCGGCCATGAAGGCGTAGACATCGCGCCAGTCTCGCTCGATCGAGACGTGGATAATTCTGGCGGCCATCGTGGTCATGCGCGTCTCCGTTTTGAGTTCGGATAGCACCTCGTTGTGCAATGGTCTTGAACGAAACGGCCAATCGTGCTGCTGAAATCACCCCTTCGATTTCTCTGATGGGTCTGGAGCGAATTGCCGCAGGATTTCGCCGGGCGTCAGCGAGGTGAGCTCCCTCGTTTCCCGGGTAAGGTGTGCCTGGTCGGCATAGCCGGCATCGGCGGCGAGGGCCGCCAATTTGTCCTGCGGCCGGCCGCGGCCGGCAGCCAGGAAGCGCTGCAGGCGCAGCACGCGATCTAGGGTCTTGGCGCCATAGCCGAAATGCTCGAGGCAGAGACGGCGGAGACTTCGCTCGCTAGAGCCGGTTGTTCGCGCCAGGTTTCGGATGGGATCGGCCGCGGCTGGGCGAGCCTCGTGGAGATGCTTCACCAACGAAGCGATGTTCGGTGGCGGGGGGTGCGCGGTCGAGAGGCGGCCTTTAAATGCGCCTGCCAATATCGCGAGCCGCTCGGTGGCGTCCCGTGCCAGCGCCATCCGCTCGTCCATTTCGTTGGCCGCTCGCCCCCAAAGGAGATCGAGTGGGACCGTCCGGCCGGTCAACCCGCTCAACGGCGTGCGCAGCCAGGCGGCCGCTGCACCAATTCTGAACCGGGCACCGAAGATGGTTTCGCCTGCGGCGAGCTTGGGGAAGGCGGCGACACGGTCGGGTCCAACGATTGCCGGGCCGCCGGACGTCCAGATGACGTCGGCGCAGCCGTCCGGTACGACGGCCATGCTTGGCGCTTCGCCGTCGGGGAGTCGATGCAGCCACAGGCATTTGAAATAGGCAGCAAGCGCGCCGGCGGCGGGCCGCTCCCGGTAAATGCCCGTGCTTTGCGCAAGTCGCGGCGGTGTGATGTTCGGCATGCCCGGCTCTCCTCGGTGTCGGCGCTACTACGGCGACACGGCAGCCATCTTACAGCCGGAAGTGGGCCGAAAGGAGCTGATTGTTGCCGGGGGCGACGCACCGCGCGCATTCGACTCCAGAACTTGACGCAGATCAAGGATCTGGGTCGGTCTCAGCCTCGCTGCATTCCGCTGGACGGCGCGTGCTCGACGACGGCGACGGCAAGCCGGAGAAGCAGTGATTTTCTCAGGAATGGCTTGTCGTAAATCGATTTGAGTGCCAAAACAGCCTCCTCCGCCGCATGTTGCCGGCACCCCCTTCGCGGGCCACCGGGACGTGCGCAGTTCAATTCGAAGGAGCCGGCACCGACGCGACTTCGCGGCCCGTGCATGGCTCTCCTGCCCAATGGAGGGAAGCACGTGTCACAGGCGGAAATCGGCCTCATCGGTCTCGGCGTCATGGGATCGAACCTGGCACTCAATATCGCGGAAAAAGGCAACAAGATCGCCGTTTTCAACCGTTCGGTTGACGCGACGCGGAAATTCTACGCGGAGGCGGGCGCGCTCAAGGAACAGATCGTTCCCTGCGAAACGATCCAGGAATTCGTCGCCGCTATCCGTCCGCCGCGCCCGATCATTATCATGATCAAGGCCGGCGACCCCGTCGACCAGCAGATGCAGGCGCTGAAGCCCCATCTCGACAACGGCGACATCATGATCGACGCGGGTAACGCCAATTTCCGCGACACGATGCGCCGCTTCGATGCGTTGAAGGATAGCGGCCTCACCTTCATCGGCATGGGAGTTTCCGGCGGCGAGGAGGGGGCGCGCCATGGACCGTCAATCATGGTCGGCGGTACGGAGGAATCCTATCGCCGCGTCGAGAAGGTGCTGACCTCGGTCGCCGCGAAATACGACAATGATCCCTGCGTCGCTTGGCTCGGCGAAAACGGCGCCGGCCACTTCGTCAAGACGATCCATAACGGCATCGAATATGCCGACATGCAGATGATCGCCGAGATCTACGGCATCCTGCGCGACGGACTGAAGATGACGGCGCAGGAGATCGGCGAGGTCTTCGGTGCCTGGAACAAGGGCCGGCTCAATTCCTACCTGATCGAAATCACCGAAAAGGTTTTGAAGGCCGCCGATCCTTTGACCGGCAAGCCCATGGTCGACCTGATCCTCGACAAGGCCGGACAGAAGGGCACCGGCAAATGGTCGGTGATCGAGGCGCAGAACATGGGCGTGCCGGCGACCGCCATCGAGGCGGCCGTCGCCGCCCGCAGCATCTCCTCGGCGAAGGAGGAGCGTGAGGCAGCCGAAAAGATCCTCGGGCTGCCGCCGGTTGGCGAGTTCAAGGTGACGGACAAGCAAGCCTTCATCAAGGACCTCGAAAGCGCGCTGCTCGCCGGCAAGATCGGCGCCTATGCGCAGGGCTTCGCGGTGATGTCGGCCGCCTCGAAGGAGTTCGACTGGAACCTCCCGATGCCGACGATCGCCCGGATCTGGCGGGCCGGCTGCATCATCCGCTCGCAATTCCTCGACGAGATCACCACCGCCTTCACCAAGGCGCCGGATGCGGCCAACCTGATCGTCACGCCCGCCTTCGCGGCGATGGTCAAGGAAACCGACGGGGCGCTCCGCCGGGTCGTTTCCGCGGCGGTGCTCGGCGGCCTGCCGGTGCCGGCGCTCGCCTCGGCGCTCGGCTATTTCGACAGCTACCGCCGCGGCCGCGGCACGGCGAACGTCATCCAGGCGCAGCGCGACTTCTTCGGCGCTCACGGTTTCGACCGCGTCGACGGCGCCGACAGCCACCACGGACCGTGGGGCAGCGGCTTGACCGCTTAGTTTAGAATCAGTTCAGATCGCTTCTACCAAAGGAAGGGTGGCGCCGGTCGCCCTTCCGCGGCAAGCTCACGACATCTCAAGCAAGGGAGCAATCGGGAAGGCAGCATGAAATTCAGGGTGATCGAAGGGGGCAAGGCGATCGACACTGGGTCCGGAACCGGGCCGGGAGGTATCCGCGGCGAGGCGGAGCGGCGCATAAGGGCGTCGGGCTACGAGCAATGGCGGGTACGCAGCCTAGCCACGGGTGCGCCGATGCCGCATTCCATCCGATATCTGAAGATGCAGATCGATTTCGTCGCCGAGAAACTCGAACAGCTCAATCCGATCCCGGCGGATTTTACCGACGACAAGTACTGGCCAGCCGTGAGCATATGAAGCATAAGCACGGGCTCGATCGGTTCACTTCTTCCCCTGCGGATAGATCGTCTCGCCGCGCTTCAGCATCTCGACAAAGGTCTCGATCTTCTTCTTTCGACCGGCTTCGGTTTTCATGTTGTGGGTGCGGAAGGCCAGCGCGAAGCGGTTCTGTTCGCTAAGCTTGCTAAGCATCTCCCTGGCCTTGGGTTCGGCTTCGATTGCGGCCTGGAGGTCGTCGGGGATCTTCATGTCCTTGCCGCTCTTATAGGCGCGGTCCCAGCGGCCGTCGGCCTTGGCCATCTCCACCTGCCGAAGCCCGTGCTCCGTCATCCGGCCGTCCTCGATCAGTCGCGCGACATTATCGACATTGATCTGGCTCCAGGTGCTCTTCCTGCCACGTGGCGTGTAGCGTTGGAGAAAGCTTTTCTCATCGAGCCCCTTGCGCACCCCGTCGATCCAGCCCCAGCAGAGCACCACGTCTATGGCCTGCTTGGGCGTGATCGACTTGAGCCCCGACCCAACTTTGTGGACCTTGATCCAGACTTCGTCCTGCTTGTCGTGGTGCTTGCCGAGCCAGGCATAAAAGGCTGCGGGGTCCTCGAATTCATGCACTTTGTCGGGATCGACCTTGACGGGCGGCATCAGTCAGTTTCCTCCTGGCGGTGACATCATCGCTCCTGAATCGGCGAGCCTACAAGGCGCCGCTGTCGCCTTCCAGCCCTCACCCTACGACGCGAACCGACAAGCGGGGCGCGGTAAACGCAACTGGCGTGCGCAACGGGCTCGTGAGATGGTTAAGTTACGTGGATGATTGGCCCCGGCATGCCTGCGCGTTCCGGATAACGTGACCTCCAACGGAAAGAGGCTCGCATGCCCGCGGTTTCGAACCTGAGCTACGATGCCTGGCTCGAGCACGCCTTTGGCCACTCGATCAGGCCGCACGGCTATCCCTGGTTCTTCGACGAAGATCCGCCTTGGTGGAATCCAGAGCCGCCCGTCGCCATCGAGTACTTCACGAGGCTCTTTTCGACAACTGAGCACTCGCTCGCCAGCTTCTCCGATGCGCAGATTGCCCAGGGACTCACCTATCTCCTGAGCACCAGCGCCTCGGGTGACAACGGGTGGTTCTACAGCACCTCAACGCCGACGGGGGCGCGGCTCTCCTGCATTGAGGCCATAGAGAACGTCTTCACCGATCTATTCGCACCTCGCTGTGCTGCTGTGTTGGGCCACGTAGACGAGCCCGGCGCGGCTCCCCTGAACACTGTCTGTTACATGTGGTGGGACGAGTTCCCGTCTTTGGCGCTCCCGGACGATCCTTCTTGCGACCGCATGCAGAAGGCAGCGATCGATGTCATGCGCCGCACGCTAGGCCTCAGCTCGATCGCGTGCCAGGAAGCAGCCCTCCATGGCCTCGGCCATTGGGCACGGTACCGGCCGAGCGACGTCGCCGCGGCCGTCGACGAATTCCTCGGCGACGGGCGCAGCAAACGGGCCGAGATCGTCTCCTATGCCCGATCCGCGAGGTGCGGCTGCGTCCTTTGAAACATTGTGAAATCTGAAATGTTCGTCCGCGGCGGTGCATCTCATCGGTGTCGCCTCTGGATGAAAGCGTCCGGCAAGGTGTAGACTTGCTCCATTGAGGGGCGAGGGAGGGGCTAGTGCCGACGAATGAAGCAAAGGGACGCCATCTGGCCGTTGTCCTGGCTGCCGACGTCGCTGGGTACAGCCGTCTCATGTCGGAAGACGAAGAGGCGACGCTCAGCCTACTTACTAAGTATCAGGAGATTATTGCGGGTCTTGTCGCCGAACACCGCGGTCGGGTGTTCAACATGGCTGGCGATGGCGTCATGGTTGAGTTCGCAAGTGCCGTGCAGGCGCTGCGTTGCGCCGTCGCTATTCAGCGCGCCCTCGGCCGCCGCAATATCGATCTCCCCGAACGCCGCCGCATGATGTTCCGCATCGGCATCAATCTTGGCGACGTAATCGCCCGCGGCGGTGATCTCTTCGGAGACGGGGTCAATATAGCGGCGCGGCTGCAGACCCTCGACGAACCGGGCGACATCTGTATCTCTGCTTCCGTGCATGATCAAATCGTCGGAAAGCTAAGCTTTGCGTGTGAGTGCCTCGGCGAAAAAACCTTAAAAAATATCGCGCGACCGGTGCGCGCCTATCGCGTCCGCTCCAGCATGGAGCCGCCTGTGCCGATAACCGAGCTCCAGAGCGGCTCTTTGGCCTTGCCGGACAAGCCGTCGATCGCGGTGATGCCATTCGTCAATATGAGCGGAGATGCCGAGCAGGATTACTTTGCTGACGGCCTGACGGAGGATCTTATTACGGCCCTCGCAAAGTTCCGGTGGTTTTTCGTCATCGCCCGCAATTCGAGCTTCACCTACAAGAACCGCGCCGCCACGGTGCAGCAGATCGGCAGTGAACTCGGCGTGCGTTATGTGTTGGAGGGGAGCACGCGCAAATCGAGCGACAGGGTTCGCGTCACGGCGCAGTTGGTGGAAGCGGAAACCGGCCATCATGTCTGGGCCGAACGGTACGACCGTGACCTGGCGGAGCTCTTCGCGCTGCAGGACGAGATCGTCGACCGCGTTGCCGGCGCGATCGAGCCGGAAATGCTGAGAATGGAGACCCTACGGGTGCGGCGCAAAGCGCCGGAGAACCTGACCGCCTGGGAACTGATCTTTCGCGGCATGTGGCACTTCTATCAGTTCACGCCGGCAGAGCATCGCTGTGCGCGCGAGCTGTTTCGCAAGGCGATCGTGGCGGCGCCCGATATCGCCGAAGGATACACGTGGCTTGGCAGGTGCAACGCGGGGACGCTGTTCTTCCGGTGGAGCGAGAACCCCGCGGGGGACATGGCGGAGGGATGGCAGGCGGCGCTGCGTGCCGCGCAACTTGCCGAAACCGACCCCTATGCGCATTATGCGGTGGGAATTATGAGTGTCGTCATGGGTAGGCTCCATCGGGCAATGGAGGCCGCCCAAAGATCGATTGACCTCAGTCCCAGCTTTGCGCTCGGCTATATGCTCCTCGGTATGTCGCGCCTCTTCCTCGGCCGGGCCGGCCAGGCGATTGAGCCATTTCAGAGAGGCCTGCGCCTCAGTCCGCACGATCCGCTTGCATTCCTATGGCTGCATTTCCTGGCCTTCGCGCATTTCCTCACAGGGGAGTACGAAGAATCGCTTCAACCGGCGCTCAATGCCGCGGCCAAGCGGCCGGATCTACCCTCCACGCACTGCGCACTCGTCTGTTGTCTCGTGGAACTGGGGCGCCAGCGTGAGGCCGAACAGGCAGCCGCCGAAATGCAACGGAACTCGTCTGAAGGACAGGAGGAACTCGGCGAGTTCGTATCGCGCTTCGTCAATCCCGAGCAACGCGAACAAATACGCATTAGTCTCCGCAAAGCGGGCTGGCAGGGCAACTGGTAGCCCGCGGATCGACCGACCTAGTCTAAACTTCCGGCGATCTCTGCATCGGCGGCTGGAATTCGGGCTGGCTGAGGCTTTGAAGCGTTTCGGGAGGGCTTCCCTCGATGCGGCCGACGACCGCCTTGGCGAGTTCGCGTCCGGCGACCCGGATATCCTCGTACATGGTCATCACTTCCGGGCGCAGCCAGCGCAGGAAGTCGCTCGGGACCTTGGAGACCATGTCTGCGTCCTCGCCGAGCTTCTTGCGCGCCGCCTCGATGCCGGCAATCAGCGCAATGGCACCCGAGCCGCTGCCGGAGACGATCCCGTCGGGGGCGTCCGAAGAGCCCATCAGCTTCTCGAAAGCGTCGCGGATGGCGACGAGGCTGTAGTCGATGTTGACCTGATGGAAGCTCACCGACTCCGCGCCGAAATCCTTGAGACCGTGCTCGAAGCCGGTGCGCATGTGGGAATGGAAGGTGAGGTGCGGCGGCGGTTCCAGGAGCACCAGCCGGCGCCTGCCGCGCTCGACAAGCCTGCGCACCGCCTCATACGCGAAGCGTCCGTTGTCGAAGTCGTGATAGGGATGGGCGATCCCCATTTCGGTCCGGCCATGTGTCGCGAAGGGAAATTGACGCTCGGTGAGCAGCGTCACGCGTGGATCGTTCGGCTCCATTCGAGAGATGATCACGCCGTCGGCAGCGCCGGTATCGAGAATGTAGCGGATCGGCCCGAGCGGATCCTTGGAGGAACTATAGGGCGTGACGACGAGATGATACGGCGTGCCGGCGAGGATCTCGGTGATGCCGATGACCATCGGGCTGGTGATGCCCATGATCTCTTCCTCGAGCGTCAGCACCAGGCTGATGACATTCGTCTTGCCGGTCCTGAGGCGGACGCCTGCGCGGTTCGGCTGATAGCCGATCTGCTTGGCGACCAGGCGCACCCGCTCCTTGGTCTCGGCGCCGATGTCGGGCGCGTCCTTCAGCGCGCGGGAAACGGTTGTGATGCCGAGCCCGGTCATGAAGGCGATCGTCTTCAATGTCGGCCTGCCGCCCTCCGTTGGCGGCGCTGCCGCTGGCCTGTTTCTCGTCCTGTCTTCCATGCCCATCACGCAAAGCCCGCTCGTTCGGACCTTCAAGATCGCCGTTCCCAGCCGCACCCCGCGGTGGCCGCTCGCGATAGCCCGTCTCCTTAGCCCGTAGGGGCGTTATATACGATTTGCCCGAACGCACCATATCGGGGCGAGGCGAAATCGTACCTTGAAATCTGTAACGATACAGTAGCGAAGTCGAGCCTTTTTGTTGTTGCGCTGCGAAGGGCGTAAACGGTGAGTTGAATTAGGAGTGCGTGCAGCGTCATGCAGCGTTCGCGAACACTCCATTTGTGATGCGCATCGCAACACGTCGATTTAAATTATGCGTCGCAGGCACTTACGAGATGATTTCTGAAGCGCTGCGGCAGCTTGGTGTGGCCGAATGAACCCATTTACCGGTCCGCAGAATACAACCAAAGGAAGTATTAAAATAATAAATTTGAATTATCCGTTGTGGGTGTTGCGTCGGCAATTGGATTGAACTAAGTTTTTTACGGTAACGTTACAGTGAGGGAGGAGACTCATGAAATTACGTTCTTTGGCCGGCGCTTTGGCCGCAACCGTGGTCCTGCCGTTCGGCCTGGCTCAGGCCACCGATCTGGAGGTCACGCATTGGTGGACGTCCGGCGGCGAAGCTGCCGCGGTCGCCGAACTTGCGAAGGCATTCGACGCGACCGGCAACAAATGGGTTGACGGTGCGATCGCCGGCTCCGGCGGCACGGCGCGGCCGATCATGATCAGCCGCATCACCGGCGGCGACCCGATGGGCGCGACTCAGTTCAACCATGGCCGTCAGGCCGAGGAACTGGTCGAGGCCGGGTTGATGCGCGACCTGACCGATGTCGCTACGCGCGAAAACTGGAAGGAAATCGTCAAGCCGGCCAGCCTGCTCGACTCCTGCACGATCGAAGGCAAGATCTATTGCGCGCCCGTCAACATCCATTCCTGGCAATGGCTGTGGCTTTCGAATGCTGCCTTCAAGCAGGCCGGTGTGCCGGTGCCGAAGAACTGGGACGAATTCGTTGCGGCCGGGCCGGCGCTTGAAAAGGCCGGCATCATACCGCTTGCCGTCGGCGGTCAGCCGTGGCAGGCGGCCGGTGCGTTCGACGTGCTGATGGTGGCGATTGTCGGCAAGGACGTGTTCGAGCAAGTCTTTGCCAAGAAGGATGAGGAAGTCGCAGCCGGACCGGAGATCGCCAAGGTCTTCAAGGCGGCCGACGATGCACGCCGCCTGTCGAAAGGCACCAATGTTCAGGACTGGAACCAGGCGACGAACCTGGTGATCACCGGCAAGGCCGGCGGCCAGATCATGGGCGACTGGGCCCAGGGCGAGTTCCAGGTGGCGGGCCAGAAGGCCGGTGTCGACTATACCTGCCTTCCTGGTCTCGGCGTGAACGAAGTGATCTCGACCGGCGGCGATGCCTTCTACTTCCCGCTGCTCGAGGACGAGGAAAAGTCGAAGGCGCAGGAAGTGCTGGCCTCGACGCTCCTCAATCCGAAAACACAGGTCGCCTTCAATCTGAAGAAGGGCTCGCTGCCCGTGCGCGGCGACGTGGACCTCGCAACCGCCAACGACTGCATGAAGAAGGGACTGGAAATCCTCGCCAAGGGCAATGTTATCCAGGGCACCGACCAGCTGCTGTCGGCCGACAGTCAGAAGCAGAAGGAAGATCTCTTCTCCGAGTTCTTCGCAAACCCGTCGATGACGCCGGAAGACGCGCAGAAGCGCTTCGCGGAAATCATCGCCGCAGCGGACTGATCGCGGCTTCCAGACGGCCTCGCTGCTGCGCGAGGCCGTCGCTCGGCCCGCCGCCGTGCCCGAATGCCGCTGAGGCGGAGCGCGCATGGCAGACAAGGACAGGGGGCCACGTCCCGTGGCCGGCGTTGAAGTTCGGCGGCTTGCTGGTCGCCGGTGCCCCCCGCCGCCAGACATTGTCGCAGTTCCGGAGGAGGAAACATGACGGCTCTAACACGTGGTTCGGGCAGACCGAACCAGTGGCTGCGCAACCTGAATGCGAAGATCGCCTCGATTCCGATGATCCTGACAGCCGTGGTCATCTTCCTCGGCGGCACGATCTGGACTGTCGTCTACTCGTTCACCAACTCGAAATTGCTGCCGCGTCTCTCCTTCGTCGGCCTCGACCAATACGAGCGGCTGTGGGCGGCGCCGCGCTGGATCATCTCCATCCAGAACCTTGCGGTCTACGGCTTCTTCTCGCTGGTCTTCAGCCTGGTGATCGGCTTCGTGCTCGCGGCGCTGATGGACCAGAAAATCCGCTTCGAGAATACCTTCCGAACGATCATGCTCTATCCCTTCGCCCTGTCCTTCATCGTGACCGGGCTGGTCTGGCAGTGGCTTCTCAATCCACAATTCGGCATCCAGTCGATCGTTCGGTCGCTCGGCTGGACAAGCTTCTCCTTCGACCCGCTCTACGATGCCGATATCGTCATCTACGGCATCCTGATCGCCGCGCTCTGGCAGGGCACGGGTCTCGTCATGTGTCTGATGCTCGCGGGCTTACGCGGCATCGACGAGGACATCTGGAAGGCCGCGCGGGTCGACGGCATCCCGATGTGGAAGACCTATGTGCTGATCATCATCCCGATGATGCGCGGCGTTTTCATCACCACCCTGGTGATCATCGCGAGCGGCATCGTCAAGGTCTACGACCTCGTCGTGGCGCAAACGAGCGGCGGCCCCGGCATCGCGTCGGAGGTGCCGGCCAAATACGTCTACGACTACATGTTCCAGGCCCAGAACCTCGGCCAGGGCTTCGCCGCCTCCACCATGATGCTGATCACCGTCGCCATCATCATCGTGCCGTGGGCGTATCTGGAATTCGGAGGAGGCCGCAAGCGTGGATAACATTGCCAGCAACAGCACGCTCACTGCCCATGAAACGGCAACCGGGCGGATCGAAAAGGGCCCGAGCGGCCGCAAGCCGCGCCGCCGGCTATCGCGGCGCAACATCATCGTCTACGGCACCTTGATCGTCGTGGCCCTTTACTACTTGCTGCCGCTCTACGTGATGATCGTGACGTCGCTCAAAGGCATGCCGGAAATCCGCGTCGGCAACATCTTCGCGCCGCCGCTCGAAATCACCTTCGAACCCTGGGTGAAGGCTTGGGCGGAGGCCTGCACGGGGCTCAATTGCGACGGGCTCTCCCGCGGCTTCTGGAATTCGGTCCGCATCACCCTGCCTTCGGTGATCATCTCGATCGCGGTTGCCTCGGTGAACGGCTATGCGCTGGCGAACTGGCGCTTCAAGGGGGCGGAGCTCTTCTTCACCATCCTGGTCATCGGCGCCTTCATCCCATACCAGGTGATGATCTATCCGATCGTGATCGTGCTTCGTGAAATGGGCGTCTATGGCACGCTGACCGGACTTGTCATCGTGCATACGATCTTCGGCATGCCGATCCTGACCCTCCTGTTCCGCAACTACTTCGCGGGACTGCCGGAAGAGCTCTTCAAGGCGGCGCGGGTCGATGGTGCCGGGTTCTGGACGATCTACTTCAAGATCATGCTGCCGATGTCGCTCCCGATCTTCGTGGTGGCGATGATCCTGCAGGTCACCGGCATCTGGAACGACTTCCTGTTCGGCGTCGTGTTCACGCGGCCCGAGTACTACCCGATGACCGTCCAGCTCAACAACATCGTCAATTCGGTCCAGGGCGTGAAGGAATACAACGTCAACATGGCAGCGACGATTTTGACGGGAGCCGTTCCGCTCGTCGTCTATTTCGTCTCCGGTCGGCTCTTTGTCCGCGGCATCGCGGCCGGTGCAGTGAAAGGATAAGCAAGGATGACAAGTGTTTCCGTCAGGGATCTGTCACTGAATTTCGGCGCCGTCACGGTTCTCGACAGGCTCAATCTCGACATCGACCATGGCGAGTTCCTCGTCCTGCTCGGTTCGTCAGGCTGCGGAAAGTCGACGCTGCTGAACTGCATCGCCGGCCTGCTCGACGTGTCCGATGGACAAATCTTCATCAAGGACCGCAATGTGACCTGGGAGGAGCCCAAGGATCGGGGCATCGGCATGGTGTTCCAGTCCTATGCGCTCTATCCGCAGATGTCCGTCGAGAAGAACCTTTCCTTCGGCTTGCAGGTCGCCAAAATTCCGCATGCGGAAATCGACAAGCGCGTGAAGCGCGCCGCGGAAATCCTGCAGATCCAGCCGCTGCTGAAGCGGAAACCCTCGGAGCTCTCCGGCGGCCAGCGCCAGCGCGTGGCGATCGGCCGGGCGCTGGTGCGCGACGTCGACGTCTTTCTCTTCGACGAGCCGCTGTCGAACCTGGACGCCAAGCTGCGCTCCGAATTGCGGGTCGAGATCAAGCGGCTGCACCAGTCGCTGAAGAACACGATGATCTACGTCACGCACGATCAGATCGAAGCGCTGACGCTCGCCGACCGCATCGCCGTGATGAAGAGCGGGGTCATCCAGCAGCTCGCCGATCCGATGACCATCTACAACGCCCCAGAGAACCTCTTCGTTGCCGGCTTCATCGGCTCGCCGTCGATGAACTTCTTCCGCGGCGAGCTGGAGGCGAAGGACGGCCGCAGTTTCGTTCGGGTCGACGGCGTTGCCTTCGACGTCACCGCCTATCCGGCACGCACGAGGCTTCACCCTGGCCAGAAGGTGGTCCTCGGCCTGAGGCCCGAACACATCAAGGTCGACGAGGCGACGGAAGGGCACGAGGTGCACCCCGCGACGGTCGACATCGAGGAGCCGATGGGCGCCGACAACCTCCTGTGGCTGAGGCTTGCCGGCCAATCCATGTCGGTGCGGATCGCCGGCCAGCGGCGCTACCCACCGGGCAGCACGGTGCGCCTCTCCTTCGACATGGCCGTCGCCTCGATTTTCGACGCAGCCAGCGAAAACCGACTTTGACCGAACATCCGATAGGCCGGTGACGTCTCATCGGATGAAAGCCGGCGCGAAATCACCGGCCAATGAATGGACTGTGGGAATGCCTTCCGAGATCAACAACCGTGACCCGATCCGCATCGATCTTTCCGGCGACTGGCTGCTCGCTTCGGCCGACAACAGCCATGCCCTGACGATCGCGCTGCCGGGCGACGTGCACAGCGCGCTGCAGCGCGCCGGCATCATTGCCGACCCCTATCACGGCCGGAACGAGGCGGACGTCCAATGGGTGGCGTACAAGGACTGGGTGCTCGAGCGCACGGTCGCCATCGACGCGAGCGATCTCGAGGGACACTGGTATCTCGATTTCGAGAGCATCGACACGGTCGCGTCCGTCTTCGTCAACGATCGCCTCGTCTTGCAGGCGGACAATTGCTTCCGCCGCCATCGCCCCGATGTGTCGCAGGCACTTGTCGCAGGAGAGAACCGGATCCGCCTCGTGCTGCATTCCTCGATCGCCGAAGGTGCCCGGCGCCAGGCGGAGCAGCCGTTTTACGTGCCCTATCACGACGGCAACTCGCCGATCGCCAACGGCAACATGCTGCGCAAGCCGCAATGCCATTTCGGCTGGGATTGGAACATCGCCATCGCGCCGCTCGGCGTCTACGGCTCGCCGGCGCTCTGCCGGCTTGAGACGGCGCGCATCGAACATGTGACGACACGCCAGGTCTGGCTCGATGATGGGTCTGTCGACCTGCAGGTGACCGTGGAGCTCTATGCCGGCGATCCGGGCATCCTGCCGATCCATTTCGAACTCGACGGCCTGCGCGAGCGCCTGGACTGCAGCGTTGCCGCAGGCGAAACCCGCATCACCCATGTGTTCAACGTGGCGGAACCCAGGCGCTGGTGGCCGGCCGGCAGCGGCGAGCAGGTGCTCTCGATCCTCAAGGTGGAAACGCCCGAGGAGAGCGTCACGCGGCAGATCGGCTTTCGGACGCTCGAACTTGTCACCGACCAGGACGAAGCCGGCAGCCGCTTTGCGTTCCGCGTCAACGGCCGCGAGATTTTCTGCCGCGGCGCCAACTGGATACCGGCGGATGCGCTGACGTCCCGCGTGACGCCGCAGGGTGTCGAGGACCTGTTGCGCTCTGCAGTCGAAGCCAACATGAACATGATCCGCGTCTGGGGCGGCGGCTTCTACGAGCCGGATTGGTTCTACGATCGCTGCGACCGCCTCGGCCTGCTCGTCTGGCAGGACTTCATGTTCGCCTGCAATCTCTATCCCTCGACGGCTGACTTTCTCGAAAACGTTGCCGCGGAAGTCGAGTATCAGGTCAAAAGGCTTCAGTCCCATCCGTCGATTGCGCTCTGGTGCGGAGACAACGAACTGGTCGGAGCGCTGACCTGGTTCGAGGAAAGCCGCAGGGATCGCGACCGCTACCTGGTTTCCTATGACCGGCTGAACCGCACGGTGGAGACTGCGCTCAAGGCCGCCTCGCCGGAGGCGATCTGGTGGCCGTCGAGTCCGTCGGTCGGATATCTCAATTTCGGCGATGCCTGGCATGCGGATGGCGCCGGCGACATGCACTACTGGTCCGTCTGGCACGAGAACAAGTCCTTCGACAATTATCGCACCGTGCGGCCGCGCTTCTGCTCGGAATTTGGCTTCCAGTCCTATACGTCGATGCCGGTGATCCGGCAGTTCGCCGAGGCGGGCGACCTCAACATCGCCTCGCCGGTCATTGAGGCACATCAGAAGAATGCCGGCGGCAACGAGCGGATCGCCGGGACCATGTTCCGCTATTTCCGCTTTCCCAAGGATTTTCCAAGCTTCGTCTATCTGAGCCAGATCCAGCAGGGCCTGGCGATCCGCACGGCCGTCGACTACTGGCGCTCGCTGAAGCCCCATTGCATGGGAACGCTTTACTGGCAGCTCAACGACACCTGGCCGGTCGCCTCCTGGTCGAGCCTCGACTACGGCGGCCATTGGAAGGCCATGCATTACATGGCGCGCCGCTTCTTCCAGCCGGTCGCCGTCGCAGCCATTCCTTCGGTGGATGGCCGGGAGATCGCCTTCTCAGTGGTGAACGATACACCCGAGCCGGTGACGATCGAGCTCGAGGCTTTCCTCGTTGCGCTCGACGGCAGCCGCCGTCCATTGATGGCCGCCATGGGATCCTGCTCGTCGGACCGCGCGGCGACGCTCGTGAGCATCGCCGCAACCGACATTCCCCGGGATACGCTGCTCTTCTGGTCCTTCGAGGCCTCCAACGGCATGCGCGGGGAGGGGCACTACGTCCACGGCACCTACAAGGCGCTCGAACTCGCGCCGTCCGGGCTGTCGCTCGAAGCGGCATCGCGGCCGGACAGCAGTTTCGACGTCACTGCGACCGCGACCGGTCTCGCGCTGCATGTCATGCTCGAGGCCGATGTCGAGGGCCGCTATTCCGATAATGCCTTCGACCTGACGGCGGGCCAATCCATGACCATTCGCTTTACACCAAGAACCCGGCTCGCCGAGGGCGCTCTGCCGCGCTTCGCCGCCTGCGATCTCGAATCCTGCCAGGGAAAAGGGTGAGTGAGTGAGGCGTATTCCGGCAAATGGCCCGCGGCTCCGCGTCCGACGTATGGGCGGTCGTTATCTCTTTTTTCCAGCAATCCTTCCCGCAAGTCCCACGAGGAGATTCTCAATGAAAGACGTCAGCTTCCAGCTCTATAGCGCCCGCAACTTCCCGCCGCTTGCCGAGGTGCTCTCCGCTCTCGGTGATGCCGGCTACACGCAGGTCGAGGGCTACGGTGCGCTCTACGCGTCGCTTAGCGACGGCGAGATTGCCGGCTTCAAGAGCGGTCTCGATCGCCACGGCCTCTCCATGCCGACCGCCCATTTCGGGCTCGACATGCTCGAGTCGGATCCGGAGCGGGTCCTGAAGATCGCCAAGGCGCTCGGCATCCGCGCCGTCTATTGCCCCTATCTGATGCCCGACCAGCGCCCGACCGATGCGGCCGGCTGGCGCGCCTTCGGAGCGCGGCTGCAAACTGCGGGCAAGCCGTTCCGCGAGGCGGGGCTCGACTTCGGCTGGCACAATCACGACTTCGAGTTCCATCCGCTTGCGGACGGTTCGGTGCCGCTCGACCTGATTTTTGCCGGCGGACCGGAACTCTCCTGGGAGGCCGACATCGCCTGGATCGTGCGCGGCGATGCCGATCCCTTTGCCTGGATCTCGAAATACGGCAGCCGCATCACCGCCGTCCACGTCAAGGACATCGCGCCGAAGGGCGAGAATGCAAGCGAAGACGGCTGGGCGGATGTCGGGCAGGGCACGCTCGACTGGAAGGCGCTCATCCAGGCGCTCTCCAGGACCTCGGCCAAATACTTCATCGCCGAACACGACAATCCCAGCGACTTCCGGCGCTTCGCCAAGCGCTCGCTGGCTTCCATTCAATCCTACTGAGAAGCGGATATTTCCATGGCAAAAGAACTGGGCGTCGGCATCATCGGATGCGGCAATATTTCAACCACCTATTTCAAGCTCGCGCCGCTCTTCAAGGGCATCAGGGTCATCTCCTGCGCCGATATCAATCCGGCCGCCGCCGAGGCGCGTGCCGCTGAATTCGACGTGACGGCGCAAAGCATCGAGGCGATGCTTGTCAATCCGGAGATAGACATCGTCGTCAACCTGACGATCCCGGACGCGCATTTCCCGGTTTCGAAGGCAATCCTCGAATCCGGCAAGCACGTCTATTCGGAGAAGCCGCTGGTGCTCACGCTCGAGCAGGGCGAGGAACTGCGGGCAATCGCAAAAGCGAAGGGGCTGATGGTCGGCTCGGCGCCGGACACCTTCCTCGGCGGCGCGCACCAGCTCGCCCGTGCCCATATCGACGCGGGCAAGATCGGTCGGGTCACATCGGGGACCTGCCATGTGATGAGCCCGGGCATGGAGATGTGGCATCCGAATCCGGACTTCTTCTTCCTGCCGGGCGGCGGGCCGGTGCTCGACCTCGGGCCCTATTACATCGCCAATCTCGTCAATCTCATCGGACCGGTGAAGCGCGTCGCAGCACTTTCCTCGATGGCGAGCCAGACCCGCACGATCACCAGCGAGCCTCGGAAGGGCGAGGTGATCCCGGTCAAGACGCCGACCAACATCCACGCGCTGCTCGAATTCCACAACGGCGCGACAATCACTCTTTCAGCAAGCTGGGACGTCTGGTCGCACCGCCACGCCAATATGGAGCTCTACGGCACCGAAGGCTCGTTGTTCGTACCGGATCCGAATTTCTTCGGCGGCACTGTCGAGGCCAGCGGCCAGGACAAGGAGATCCAGCCTCTCACGATGTGGGAGCACCCGTTCGCCGTCGACAACTGGGAGCATCCGCTCGGCCCGATCGCCAACTATCGCACGGCCGGCCTCGCCGACCTGGCAGACGCCATTCTGACCGGCCGTGATGCCCGTTGCTCGCTCGATCGTGCCCTTCACGCCGTCGACGTCATGGTGTCAATTTTGAAATCGGGCGAGGAGGGCCGCTTCGTGACTCTGTCCACGACCTGCACCCAGCCCGCAGCGCTCGGCATCGGGGAGGCGCAGGCGTTGCTGCGGTGAGGCCGAACAAACCCCTCCCCAACCCCTCCCCACAACGGGGAGGGGCTTCTCGGCCGGACCGTTTCGACCGCCCTCTCGACCTCTACGCAAGTCACGCAATTGGAAATCGCACGTGATCGCAGCGGGCACGACTTGCCCCTCCCCCTTGTGGGGAGGGGTTGGGGAGGGGTATTCAAAGCACCCGACGCAATTGAGGAGCATAGCCATGGCCTGGCAACCGGCGGAAAACCGATACGAGAAGATGAAGTACAACCGCTGCGGCCGGAGCGGGCTGAAGCTGCCGGCGATTTCACTGGGGCTGTGGCACAATTTCGGCGGCGACACGCCGCATGAGCGCAAGATCGACATGTGCCGGACGGCTTTCGACCTCGGCATCACCCATTTCGATCTCGCCAATAATTACGGTCCGCCGGCCGGTTCGGCCGAGACGGCCTTCGGCGAAATCCTCAGGACCGATTTCGCCGGTCTGCGCGATGAGCTGATCATCTCCTCCAAGGCAGGATACGACATGTGGCCGGGTCCCTATGGCGAATGGGGCAGCCGCAAATATCTGATCGCCTCCTGCGACCAGAGCCTGAAGCGCTTGGGGCTCGACTATGTCGACATCTTCTATTCCCACCGCTTCGATCCGGACACGCCGCTCGAGGAGACCTGCGGCGCGCTCGACCACATCGTCCGCTCGGGCAGGGCGCTTTATGTCGGCATATCCTCCTACAATTCGCAGCGCACCCGCGAGGCGGCAGCGATCCTCAAGGAACTCGGCACGCCATGCCTCATCCACCAGCCGAGCTATTCCATGCTAAACCGCTGGGTCGAAGACGACGGGCTTGTCGACACGCTTGAAGAGCTCGGCATCGGCTCAATCGTCTTCTCACCGCTCGCCCAAGGGATGCTGACGACGAAATATCTGAGCGGAATCCCGCAGGACAGCCGCGCCGCCCAGAACCACTTCCTCAAGAAGGACTTCATTCGTCCGGCGATCACCGACAACATTCGCAAGTTGAACGCGATCGCCGAAGGGCGCGGCCAGACGCTGGCGCAGATGGCGCTTGCCTGGGTGTTGCGCGGCGGGCGCATCACCTCGGCGCTGATCGGCGCGAGCCGCTCCGAGCAGATCGTCGATTGCGTCAGGGCGCTCGATAACGACGCCTTCACGGCCGAGGAACTGGCGGAGATCGACCTCTACGCCCGTGAAGCCGACATCAATCTCTGGGCTTCGTCAGCCGAACGCTGATTGCACCGGAATGCCTTGATTTGCCTTGAATTTACGGCCATCGGACATAGTTTCCCAAGCCTGTACAAAAGTAGGGGGCGGCGGCTCGATGCCGCCGCTGGACATGGGATTGCGTTTATGTAAGGTGCGTTGCTGTCGTCCGGTTTGCGCAGTGCTTTTTGCAACGCGTGCCGGGCGGCAAACGAGGAGAAACAAGGCGCTTTCGATCACCCGAAATGGATCGAGGAAGCCTCGATAGGCGGGGGCGTTGACAGTCGACAGCGTCGATCGCCAGGCGGGAACCAGGGAGGAACTATGGATCGCCGTTCATTCATTAAAAACGCGAGCTTGGGCGGCCTCGGTGCGGCTGCCGCGTCAGCGCTCGCATCGCCGGCCATCGCGCAAAGCAATCCGAAAGTGACCTGGCGTTTGACGTCGTCGTTCCCGAAGTCGCTGGATACGATCTATGGCGGCGGGGAAGTCCTGTCGAAATACGTGTCCGAGGCGACCGACGGCAACTTCCAGATCCAGGTCTTCGCAGCGGGCGAAATCGTCCCGGGGCTGCAGGCCGCCGATGCGGCCGCGGCCGGCACCGTGGAAGCGTGCCACACCGTCGCATACTATTACTGGGGCAAGGACCCGACCTGGGCGCTCGGCGCTGCCGTGCCCTTCGCGCTCAACGCGCGCGGCATGAACGCCTGGCACTATCACGGCGGCGGCATTGACCTGTTCAACGAATTCCTCGGCGGGCAAGGCCTGGTCGGCTTCCCGAACGGCAATACCGGCGTCCAGATGGGCGGCTGGTTCCGCAAGGAAATCAAGACCGTCGCCGACATGAAGGGGCTAAAGATGCGCGTCGGCGGCTTCGCCGGCAAGGTCATGGAGCGCCTCGGCGTGGTGCCGCAGCAGCTCGCCGGCGGCGACATCTACCCGGCCCTCGAGAAGGGCACGATCGATGCCGCCGAGTGGGTCGGCCCTTATGACGACGAGAAGCTTGGTTTCTACAAGGTGGCGCCGTATTACTACTATCCCGGTTGGTGGGAAGGTGGTCCGACGGTGCACGCCATGTTCAACAAGGCGGCCTATGACGGTCTGCCTAAGGCCTATCAGTCGCTTCTGCGCACCGCCTGCCAGGCGACAGACGCGAACATGCTGCAGAAGTACGATTTCCTGAACCCGTCGGCGATCAAGCGCCTGGTTGCGGCCGGCGCCAAGCTGAGTCCATTCAGCCCGGAAATCCTGTCGGCCTGCTTCGACGAGGCGAACAAGGTCTATGCGGAGATGGAAGCGTCGAATCCGACCTTCAAGAAGATCTGGGATTCGATCAAGGCGTTCCGCGCCGAATACTACCTGAACGCCCAGATCGCCGAATACAACTACGACACCTTCATGATGATCCAGCAGCGCAACGGCAAGGTCTGAGCTCGACCCCTGTTCCTGACTGCAACCAGCCGCTCGCAACCTTGGTCGCGGGCGGCTTTTTTATTGCCGGACGTCGACCGGCGATTGTCCAGTGGTTTCGTGGTAGGGTTGCCGCCTCAACGCGCAAGGAGGAGGCGCAATGCCGAGTGAGAGCCAATCGATCGCGCTCGGCCCCGACGAGGGGCGGCGCTACGACATGGGTGCGATACAGGCCGTCTTCAAAGCCGATGGACCGGAGACCCAGGACCGCTTTTCGGTCTCGGAATGGTGGCTAGACGCACGACATGAAGGGCCGGGTGCCCACAAGCACGATGACAACGACGAGATCTTCTATGTGATCGAGGGCACGGCCAGCATCCTAGTGGGCGACACCTGGCACCAGATGGAGAAAGGGTCGCTTTGCGTCATCCCGCGTGGAACGATGCATGATTTCAAGAACGAGAGCGCGGCCCGCATGGGCCTGCTCAACGTTTTCGTGGGTGGCCCCTTCGAAGAGATGATGCCCATGATCGTCGACTGGTATCGCGACAATCCGGCAAAGCGGCTGGATTAGGAACCGGGTTTTCTTGTCGGGAGCGTAAGCCACAAAGAAAACGGGCGGCCGTGGTCGGGGCCGCCCGATGCATTTCGAGCCGATTCTTGCTCTATTTGAACGACGGCGGCTGACTGAGATCGTTCGAAGGCGCGGTCTGCGGCTGCGGCTGTGCGCCGCCGTTCTGATCAGCGGGCTTCTGGTCGAGCGGGCTGCCACCGGGGAGTTGCAGGCCGCCCGGAAGGCCGAGGCCGCCGCCGGGCGGGCTGCCACCGGGGAGTTGCAGGCCGCCCGGAAGGCCGAGGCCGCCGCCGTTGTCGGGCAGGGTCAGTCCGCCGCCTCCCGTCCCGAAACCGGGCACCTCGATCTTGATCGTCGACGGATCGACCGTGGTGCCGCTTCCCTTGTAGTGCATGACCATCTGCGGGAAGAGGATCGTCAACGCCACCATCACGATCTGGATGCCGACGAAGGGCACCGCACCCCAATAGATTTGGCCGGTTGTCACCGGCTGCGTCATCTTGCCGGTCACCTTGTCGAGATAGGGCACCCTCGCGGCGACCGAACGCAGGTAAAAGAGCGCGAAGCCGAAGGGCGGGTGCATGAAGCTCGTCTGCATGTTGATGCCGAGCAGCACACCGAACCAGATCAGATCGATGCCGAGCTTGTCCGCCGCCGGTGCGAGCAGCGGCACGATGATGAAGGCGAGCTCGAAGAAGTCGAGGAAGAAGGCCAGAAAGAAGACGAGCAGGTTGACGGCGATCAGGAAGCCGATCTCGCCGCCCGGCAGCCCGACCAACAGGTGCTCGACCCAAAGGTGCCCGTTGACGCCGTAGAAGGTCAGCGAGAAGACGCGAGCGCCGATCAGGATGAACAGCACGAAAGCCGAAAGGCGGGTGGTCGACGCGAGCGCAGCCCGGATAACCTCCATGTTGAGGCGGCCTTTCGCCGCAGCCATGATCAGCGCGCCGACTGCACCCATCGCCCCGCCTTCCGTCGGCGTCGCGATTCCGAGGAAGATCGTGCCGAGCACGAGAAAGATCAGCGCCAGCGGCGGGATCAGCACGATGATGACCTGTTGGGCGAGGCGCGACAGGGCATTGAGCTTCATGGCCCGATCGACGAGCGCAACGACATAGATGATCGCGACGCCGACCGTCGCGCCGAGAATGTCGGCGTTTTCGCCCTGGGTTGGCGACAGGTAGACATGCGCCGCATAGGCGATGCCGGCTGCTACGAGCAGCGCGACGATGAGCGACGCCACGCCCGATCCGAGCGTACGCGCTTCCAGCGGCAGCGCCGGCATGGAATCGCGCTTCAGGAAGGTCATGAGCAGGATGTAGCCCATGTAGAGGCCTGTCAGCACGAGACCCGGGATCAGGGCGCCGGCATACATGTCGCCGACGGAGCGGCCGAGCTGGTCGGCAAGAACGATCAGCACAAGCGACGGCGGGATGATCTGGGCAAGCGTGCCGGAGGCGGCGATGACGCCCGACGCGATGCGCCGGTCATAGCCGTAGCGCAGCATGATCGGCAGCGAGATCAGGCCCATGGCGATGACCGAGGCCGCCACCACACCGGTGGTTGCCGCAAGCAGCGCGCCGACGAAGATCACCGCATAGGCGAGGCCGCCGCGGACGGGGCCGAAGAGCTGGCCGATCGTGTCGAGAAGGTCCTCGGCCATGCCGGAGCGTTCGAGCACGATCCCCATGAAGGTGAAGAAGGGGATGGCAAGCAATGTGTCGTTCGACATCACCCCCCAGAAGCGCTCCGGCAGGGCGTTGAGCAGCGGCCAGGAGAGATTGATCGAATCCGAAAGCGGCGCCAGTTCCACGCCGATGATGAAGAACAGCAGGCCGTTGGCGGCAAGCGAGAAGGCGACCGGGTACCCCAGCAGCAGGAACACGATCAATGAGGCGAACATGATCGGCGCCAGGTTTTCAGCGATGAGCTCGATCACGGGCGTACCTCCGGAGCGACGGGGTCTTCAAGCGGCGCGTGGGTCGGTACGTAGGGGGTCGGATCGTCCATGTTGCCGGTCATGATGGCAATCTTCTTGATGATTTCCGAGACGCCCTGCAAGGCGAGGAGAATGAAGCCGAACAACAGGATGGCCTTGGCCGGCCAGATGATCAGCCCGCCGGCGCTCGACGATACCTCGCCCGAGACATAGGACATTCGGACGTAAGGCACGAGGTAGTAGAGCATCAGGACCACGAAGGGCATCAGGAAGAAGACGTGCCCGAAGAGATCGATCCAATGCTGGACGCGCCGCGAGAACATTCCGTAGACGACATCGATCCGGATGTGCTCGTTCTGGCTGAGCGTATAGGCGGCGGCGAACATGAAGGCGGCGCCGAAGAGGTACCATTGCGCCTCGAGCCAGGCGTTGGACGACACGTTGAAAGCTTTTCTGATGACCGCGTTGCCGGCGCTGACGAGAACGGCGACGAGTATGAGCCAGGAAACTGCCTTGCCGATTCTCTCGGTAATGGCATCGATCAATCGGCTGAAGCCGAGTAACGGATTCATTGAATACCTCCCCGCATTGGCTGGTTTTTGGTGTTCTGCCAAGCACAGTCACAGTGCCGATTTCAAGCTTCCTTTCAAGTCTGGGCGGCCATTTTTCCGTTTCGCGGCCGGCGTATGTACGAAAGTATCATGGGGAGGCTCTCGGAGTGCCTCAAGCTCCGGCGCTAGGCTCGATATACCGCCTTGTATTGGCGTGCGGTTCCCCTCGTGGAGGCGATTCGGTCGCCCTCCGCGCATGCACTGCATGGACAGGAAAGGCCTTGAAACGGCGCCGAGTTTGGGGCTGGATGCTGCGCAAAGATGGAGGAGCAAGACATGACCGCGATGATCCGCAATCCGATCCTGCCGGGCTTCAATCCCGACCCGTCGATCTGCCGGGTCGGTGACGACTATTACATCGCGACGTCCACCTTCGAGTGGTTTCCGGGCGTGCAGATCCACCACTCGCGCGACCTCGTGAACTGGCGCCTCGTCCGCCGGCCGCTGGAGCGGGCTAGTCAGCTCGACATGCGCGGCAATCCCGACAGCTGCGGCATATGGGCCCCGTGCCTTTCCTATTGCGACGGGCTGTTCTGGCTGGTCTATACGGACGTGAAGCGCTTTGACGGCAACTTCAAGGATGCGCACAACTACATCGTCACCGCGGAAGCGGTGGAGGCGACCTGGTCGGATCCCGTCTATGTCAATTCCTCGGGATTCGATCCGTCGCTCTTCCATGATGACGACGGCCGCAAGTGGTTCCTGAACATGCAGTGGAACCATCGCACGGAGAGTTTTGGCGGTGCGCCGAAGCATCCGGCTTTCGACGGAATCTTGCTGCAGGAATGGGACGAGCGGACGCGCAAGCTCGTCGGTCCCGTCAAAAACATCTTCGCCGGCAGTCCGCTCGGGCTCGTCGAGGGGCCGCATCTCTTCAAGCGCGACGGATGGTATTACCTGACCACGGCGGAAGGGGGGACGGGCTACGACCATGCGGTGACCATGGCGCGCTCGCGGACGATCGACGGGCCGTACGAGATGCACCCGCAGGTCCATCTCATCACATCGAAGGATCATCCGGAAGCGCCGCTACAGCGGGCCGGCCACGGTCAGTATGTCGAGACGCCCGATGGGCAGGCCTATCACACCCACCTTTGCGGCCGGCCGCTGCCGCCGCAGCGCCGCTGCACGCTCGGTCGCGAGACGGCCCTGCAGAAGTGCGTCTGGCGGGAAGACGGTTGGCTCTATCTGGAAAGCGGCATCGTGCCGGAGCTGAGCGTCCCGGCTCCGGCCGAGACGAGCGTTCTTTCGCAGCCCGCCGTCATCGAGACGGATTTCGACGAGACGATCCTTGCGCCGGAGTTTCAATGGCTGCGCACGCCGCTGCCGGAGCGAATCTTCTCGCTGGAAAGGCGCGAAGGGCATTTGCGCCTGTTCGGCCGCGAAAGCATCGGCAGTTGGTTCGAGCAGGCGCTCGTGGCGAGGCGCCAGGAGCATCATTCGTTCCGAGCCGAGACTGTCGTCGACTTTGCACCCCATACCTACCAGCAGGTCGCCGGCCTGACGCACTATTATAACCGCCACAAGTTCCACGCGCTCGGCGTCACCTGGCACGAGACGCTCGGCCGTGTGGTCACCATCCTCTCATGCCCGGGCGATTTTCCGCATGGGCGTCTGCAGTATCCGGCCGGTAGCGGCGTGACGGTGCCGGACGGCGCGGTTCACCTGGCAATGGAGGTGAGGGAAAACGAACTCCAATTCTTCTGGCGGACCACCGCTGAGGAGGATTGGGCCTCCATCGGCCCTGTGCTGGATGCGAGCGTCGTCTCGGACGAGGGCGGCCGCGGCGAGCACGGCTCTTTCACCGGCGCCTTTGCCGGCATGTTCGCCTTCGACACGTCCGGCAGCGGCATGCCGGCGGATTTCGACCGGTTCCGCTATCAGGCGCTTGGTTCTATGATCTGATATTTGTTTGTAAGAAAGTACTTATAAGCATCGATTATCATTACATAAATGTAATCTCGACTTCATATTCGGTTCAGGAGGCGGGAACTAGTTTCCAGGGGCAGACAAAGAAAGGAAACCCTATGAAACGCCTCTTGATCGCGCTTGTCGCCAGTTCATTCCTCGCCACGCCGATGGCGTTCGCTCAGTCGGCCGGCGCCTCGTTCGAGCTTGCACAGGCGCATGATCGCTATCGCTACCGGCCGGTCGATCGCCATGTCGATAAGCGCGTCGAAAAGACCATCGAAAAACGCGCGATCATCAAGAAATACCGTTGGGCGCGCGGCCATAGGCTGAGCCCGTCCGAGCGGCGGCATATGGACTATGTCCGGGATTACCGGCGCTATCGGCTGCGGACTCCACCGCGCGGCCAGCAATGGGTGCGCGTCGACAACGACTTCCTGCTGATCAGCCTTGCTACGGGTGTCATCGTCGGCTTGGCCTCGGCCCATTAGTATGTGAATGCGAGGGGCGAGAGGAATTCGGCGCTCGACGCCCTCATGAAGAAGGCGGGCTCCTGCGAACCCGCCCTCGCTACCGCGGGAGGGGGACGTCAGCTGGCCGAAGAAAGGCAGTCTTTGAGCGACGTTCCGACATTCTCCATCAGCTGGAAGTAAAGATCCGGGCCTGCCTCCAGAGTGGCCGCCTCCGGGTCGAGCGTGCCGGACTTGGCCGGCGTGCCCTCTAGGACGACATTGACCAGCTTCGGCTCGAATTGCGGTTCGGCAAAGACACAGGTGGCTCCGAGATCCTCGATCTTGGCGTGGATCTCGGAAAGCCGCTCCGCGCCCGGTAATACCTCCGGGCTGACGGTGATCGAGCCTGCGACGCGCACTTTGTAGCGGTGCTCAAAATATTGATAGGCATCATGGAAAACGATGAAGGGCTTGTCCTTGATCGGCGCAACCGTCTCGGCGAGGCTCTTATCCAGGCCATCGAGCCTCTGGTTCAGTTTTTCCAGATTGGCCTTATAGGCCGCGGCATTGGCGGGATCGGTGTCGGCGATCGTCTTCTCGATCTCGGCGGCCATGGCCTTGGCATTCATCGGGTCGAGCCACAGATGCATGTCGAATTCGCCTTCGCCGTGACCGTGATGGTGCTCGGCTTCCTGCGCTGCGGCGCCATGAGCGTCGGCATCGTGCCCCTCATGGCTGGCTTCCTCGGCGCCGTGCCCGTGCCCTTCCTCGCCATGCTCGTCGCCATCGTCGTGCGGTTCGAAGGCGCCGCCCTCGCGAAACTTGAGCTTCTCCATGCCGGGCGCCTCGCTGAGTTCGACCACTTTTGCGCCGCCACCGAGGGCTTCGAGCGGCTTTTCAAGGAAGATTTCGAGGCCGGGGCCGACCCAGAACACCAGATTTGCCGCCTGCAGTGCTGCGGCGTTCGAAGGCTTCATATTGTAGGTATGGGGCGAGGCTGCGCCTTCGACGATCAACGACGGCTCGCCTACGCCCTGCATGATCGAGGCGACGAGAGAGTGGATCGGCTTGATCGAGACCACCACGTTGGGAGCTTCCGCCCAGGCGGGCGACGACAGAAGGAGGGTGGAGAGCAGGAGGAGGGCAGGCGTCGATTTCATCGGATTCTCCGAGCTTGCAGTTCAAAGTTAAAATCGCACCGGCGAATCCGCGCTTCCAAAACTGCGCGGCATCGCCATGTAATGTTATTACATCCATTGCGTTATGCTATAACGTGTGCGATAGCCAGAGGCAACCGTGAAAAGACGGAATTTTTCGATGCTGAATTTCCGATCGCCAGACATTGCGCCGCTTGTCAGCCTTACCAATGCGGGCGTACGCCGCAATGGGCGCTGGCTGGTGCGCGGCGTCGAATTCTCGATCAGCCGCGGCGAGATCGTCACGCTCATCGGTCCGAACGGATCGGGGAAATCGACGACCGCGAAGACCGCCATCGGCGTGCTGAGGCCCGACGAAGGGAATGTCGCGCGGCTTGCCGGTCTCAAGGTCGGCTACGTACCGCAAAAGCTAGCCGTCGATTGGACTCTGCCGCTGACGGTCGAGCGGTTGATGACACTGACCGGTCCATTGAAGGGCAGGGAGATCGAGGAGGCGCTGGCCGCAACGGGCATGCTGCATATGGCCAAGGCCGAGGTGCAGCATCTTTCGGGGGGCGAATTCCAGCGGGCGCTGCTGGCGCGCGCCATCGCCCGCAAGCCGGATCTTCTCGTTCTCGACGAGCCGGTGCAGGGCGTCGACTTTTCCGGCGAGATCGCGCTTTACGAATTGATCAAGCAGATCCGCAACCGCACCGGCTGCGGCATCCTGCTGATCTCGCATGATCTGCACATCGTCATGGCGGAGACCGATACTGTCGTTTGCCTGAACGGCCATGTCTGCTGCCGCGGAACGCCGCAGGCCGTCAGCCAAAGCCCGGAATATCTGAAGCTCTTCGGGCGCAGGGCCGCCGGGGCACTGGCCGTCTACAGCCATCATCACGACCACACGCATCTGCCGGACGGGCGGGTGCTGCACGCCGACGGCAGCATCACCGAGAGCTGCTTCCCCGGCGATGGCCATCATCATCATGACGAGGCCGAAAACGTCCACGACCACGAGCCGGACTGCGGCTGCGGCCATCACACACGGCTGCACGGCTTTGACGCCGCGGAGAAGCGCGATGCTTGACGATTTCTTCATCCGGGCGCTGCTCGCCGGCATCGGCATCGCCATGGTCGCGGGACCGCTCGGCTGCTTTGTCATCTGGCGGCGCATGGCCTATTTCGGCGACACGATGGCCCATTCGGCGCTGCTTGGCGTGGCGCTATCGCTGCTTCTCGACCTCAATCTGATGATCAGCGTCTTCATCGTCGCCTCGGCCGTTTCCCTGCTGCTTCTCTTTCTGCAGAGGCGCGGCGCCCTGTCGACGGATGCGCTGCTCGGCATCCTGTCGCATTCGGCGCTGTCGATCGGCTTGGTCATCGTCGCCTTCATGACCTGGGTCCGCATAGACCTCGTCGGCTTCCTCTTCGGCGATATCCTCGCCGTTTCGGAGGCCGATATCGACATTATCTGGGGCGGCGGCATCCTGGTGATCCTGGCGCTCGTCTATCTCTGGCGGCCCTTGCTCGCCTCGACGGTCAATCCGGAGCTTGCAGAGGCCGAGGGACTGAAGCCGGGACGGGCGCGGCTCGTCTTCATGCTGCTGATGGCGCTGGTGATCGCCATTGCCATGAAGATCGTCGGCATTCTCCTCATCACCTCGCTGCTGATCATCCCGGCGGCGACCGCGCGCCGCTTCGCCACCTCGCCGGAGGTGATGGCGGTCCTCGCCTCGCTGATCGGCGCTCTTGCCGTCGCCGGCGGGCTTTTTGGCTCGCTGCACTGGGATACACCCTCCGGACCATCGATCGTGGTTGCCGCGCTGGCGCTTTTCGTGCTCAGTCTGCTGCCGGTCGGCCGACCAGGGCGCGCGTCGCATTCTTCGCAGGGAGGACATTGATGGGTACGCCCCAATTGACGAAAAACCAGTCGCTGGTGATGGGCGCGCTCTCTCATTCGGACGGACCGATGAGCGCCTACACGATCCTCGACAAGCTCAGGGACCACGGCTTCCGGGCGCCGCTCCAGGTCTATCGCGCCCTCGACAAGCTGCTGGAATACGGCCTCGTCCACCGGCTGGAAAGCCTCAACGCCTTCGTGGCCTGCACGTGCCCGCATGAGCACGAGCATGACCACGGCGTGACTGCCTTCACGATCTGCGAGGGCTGCGGGCAGGTGACCGAGTTCCACGACGAGGCGATCGAACAGCGGCTGTCGACGCTCGTTCGCGCCCAGAGCTTCAAGACCGAGAAGACCACGATCGAAATCCGCGGGCACTGCAAGAGCTGCGCCTGAAGCCGTCCATCTATTCGATCAGCAACAAGCCGCGCTTGCGGTCGCCGTCCAAGGTGTTCACCGCCGAATAGAGCTTTTCGCGCGAAACGAGCCAGGGCTTGAAGCGCTCGTTTACGTCCAGGACGAAAACCAAATCTTCCGCCTCGAGATAGCCGCCGATCGGCGAGTGATGGCCGACGCCGGCGCCGAAGATCGCCTCTCGTGAAAAGTTGACGATATAGCGCTTGGCCGGATCGTTGCTCGCCCGCAAATGCCGCCGAAACTCCTCCGGCGTCAGGTCCCGCAACACGCTGACATTGCGATCCGTCTGGGCGCCCGCTACCTCGGCAAGCTCGTCGAGCGTCAGCCCCATCCAGCAGAAGCCGAGCCGGCACCAGCCGGTGCCCTCGAGCACCTCGGTTTCGGTGGTCTCCTCTTCGCCTATGGAGCGGAAGAGGTTGGCGACGCTGGCCGGGCCGCAGAAGGAGCCGTTCGCCTGCCACGTCAGTGTCCGCCCATAGCTCAGGGCGACCGGGAGACTCCAGGCGCGGTCCAGCAGGTCAGGCGATTGCTCGACCGAGGCGCGGATCGCAGCCGGCGAAACCTCGGCTGGGCGCAAGACATAGGCGCCGCCGAGGAGGACGGAGAGACCAATTGCGGCACCGACGAGAATTCCACGCCTCATCGCCCTGACCTCTGAAAATGCTGGCAGAGCATAGCGCAAGGCGATAGCCGCGCCTACCGATGCTGTCGAAGGCTCAGTCCAGCCGGCTAAGCTGCGCGGCGTAACGCTGCCAATTCTTTACATAATGCTCGGCCGAGCGCTTCAGACCTTCGACGGCCGCGTCGTCGAGCGTCCGGATCACCTTGGCCGGGGCGCCGACGATCAATGAGTTGTCTGGAAATTCTTTGCCTTCGGTGACCAGCGCATTGGCGCCGACCAGGCAGTTGCGGCCGATCCTGGCGCCGTTCAGGACGGTGGCGCCCATGCCGATCAGCGAGTTGTCACCGATGCTGCAGCCGTGAACGATGGCTCTGTGGCCGATGGTGCAGCCTTCGCCGATCGTCACCGGGAAGCCCGGATCGACATGGACGATCACCGCCTCCTGGATGTTGGTGCGTGCACCGATGCGGATCGGCTCGTTGTCGCCGCGCAAGGTCGCGCCGAACCAGATGCCGACGTCTTCGCCGATCTCCACCTGGCCGATGACATGGGCGTCCGGCGCCATCCAGTAGCTGCCTTGCGGCGGCGTGTTCGGCTGCAGCGGTCCCAATGCATAAAGTGGCATGGTGCGTTCCTTCTGCTGAGCGGCAAGGCGCGGGCAGCCTTCCACGCGGCGCGTCAGACGACCTTTACGGAGAGCGCCGCGATACCGTCGATGCCGCAGGTGATGACGTCGCCGCGCTCGACGGCACCCACGCCGGCGGGCGTTCCGGTCATGATGATGTCGCCGGGTGCCAATGTGAAGAGGCGTGAGAGTTCGGCGATGATCTCCGGCACCGTCCAGATCATCTGGGCGAGGTCGCCCTGCTGGCGCGTCTCGCCATTGACCTTCAGCCAGATATTGCCGTTTGCCGGATGGCCGACGGCCGTCGCCGGCGCGATTGCCGAAATCGGCGCGGAATGCTCGAAGGCCTTGGCCGCGGTCCAGGGCCGGCCGGACTCTTTCGCCTGGGCCTGCAGGTCGCGGCGGGTGAAATCGATGCCGACGCGCCATAGCCGTAGACATGCGCGGTCGCTTCTTCGACCGGGATATCCGCACCGCCGTGGCGAAGGGCAACGACCAGTTCCACCTCGTGGTGCACGTCCGAGGAGAGCGGCGGATAGGGGAAATCCTGGCCGGTCGGCAGCAGGTTGTCGGCATTCTTCTGGAAAAAGAACGGCGGCTCGCGCTCGGGGTCATGTCCCATCTCGCGCGCATGGGCCGCATAGTTGCGGCCGACGCAATAGACGCGGCGCACCGGAAAGCCGACGGCACTCCCGGAAATCGGCAAAAGCACAGGAGGTGAGGGCGGTATGACGGTTTCCAAAATGGCGGTTTCCTGTCGTCCGGTTCTCGCATCGGCCAGGCTTGGCGCCGAGCAAATGAATATGCGGGAGGCGAAACGCTACAGCGACCTACCGTGCCGGCTGGACGGTGGTGCTGTAGCGATTCTTTGGTGGGACGTTAGCAGCCGGAAGGGCTGCGGCAATAGGCAAACTTATGTTGCCGAGAGTGATTTATAGGGCTCGCAGGGCCTGCGGTCAGGCGCAGCAGCGGGCATAGGCTTCAAGCTGGTCGCGGGTCAGAAAGCGACCGTCCGAGCGCGAGTTGAGTTCCGGGTGGCTGTATTCGAGGCTCGGCACTTCGGGAAGCTCAAGGGCCTGGCGAACGGTCATGATGCCGATGTCCTTGCGGCCGGTTTCACGCTTCATGCTGACTTCGACGATACGTCGGAGATTGCTCTCTCTCATCATGATGTCTCTCCCGTAGTATTTTCTTTTCCCTTTTTGTCCGGAGTTAAACACTCCGAACTTGTTCTTTATGAGGCACCTCAGAATATAAGGGCTTTAGATGAACGCTTCACGACAGAAATCCGGCGGTTTCGCGGAAATTTCCGTGTCATTTCAAGATTGGCCGCAAATTCGGCCTCGCCCGAAGGCATGCTGATGACTTAAAGTTTGCGCCCTTGCTTATATTGGAAACGACCTTGATCTTCAAGCAAAGCCGTTGGCTGACGATATTAATACTATTTATGCGCCCCGCGATCTACCTATAAATATTATGATTTCGGCCTCCCGACGTGGTTTTGGCGCGCAAATAGCAGACAATACAGGTGCGGGCGTACACAGACGCTGAACACTGGATCGGTCGAAATAGCGTCTCTCCGGCTCAATGAGCTCTCAGATGCGCTTCCTCGACGGCAAAAATGAACAGCCTGCGCGCCTCGTCGGGAGTCCGACGGCCGGCAATCGCCGCACGGCAGGCGCTGCGCGCTGCGACGTAATAGGGACCGCGGTGCGGCCATTGACCTGCCAGGCATGCGAGCGCATCGGACGGCCCCTTGACCATGCGGATATCGCCGGCGGTCAGTCCAAGCTCGATAGGACGGTTCCACAACACCTGATGCATGCTTCTCCTCCTGAGGTGCGACGTCCCGGACAAGTCCGGGACCGGCGAATTTCGGTTCCGACAGTCGGGTGGAGGGCCCTCGAGCGCGGCTCCTCCCGCCTATTCGAGTTTCGAATGCAAAAACGTCGTCGGCCATGGCCCGGTTCCGCGCAGGCTCTGGGCGCGTCCGCAGTCAGGCTCTTCAATCTAGCGCAGGTTTTTTCGTTTGTCCGCATTTTCGAGAGGCTGGCCTTTTTGCGTCCGTGCAAGCGGCCGACAGTGCCCGGCCGCGCATTTCGGCCGGCCCGCCGCTTCCCTCCAAGGTTGTTCCGTTCGCGATAACCGTTCTTCCCCGCCTCTGGCCGCAAGCCCCTCAATTGCTGGGGTTTCAAGCACTTGATTGCCAGCCTACTATATTTTCGGCTGGAGGCTGAAATGATAGAGGTTGCAGAGATCCGCTTGACATGGTTGCCGCTGCGCAACGGAACCTATTGTGCCATGCTGGGCCGGCACGAAGTCGCCTTCGTCATGAAGCGCGAGACGATGAGCGACTGGGCCTGGCGCATTTCGCATTGCAACGGCACCAACAATACCGGCTTTCATTATGCGCCGACGCTTGAGGGCGCCAAGTCGGCGGTGCTGGCCGGCGTCCAGGAGTGGTTCCGGCAGGCTGGATTTCGGTAGCCGACCAGCCATGGCCGCCGCGTCGCCGCTGCACATCAAGTCGGCCGGCGGGGCGCGCGGCGCAACGATGTCGTGGCTCTGCGATGCACACCGAGCGGTCGTGCCATCTCGCCTTCTTTGCGTCGGCGCAGTACAAGGCCCCGATCCGCATCGCTCACGCCGCAGATGATCACGAAGCCTCATGTTCATCTGTGCAGGTGGCGGAACTCTTTCAACGCGGCGTCGCGCCGCTGGTCTAGATAGTCGGCCAAATCCTGCAGAGGGTTTTTAATTGCGAGTTAGCGCTTCGAAAGCTTCGGCCCAAAAGCAAAGAATCCGAAATCTTCAGGCATTTCCGGCGGCGCCGCTTCCCGCCAGCAACCGCAAGACTTCAGTTTGAATGCTTGCGCAAATGTCCCTGTATTCTGCCACGAGCTCCGGCTGTATCGGCGTTTGTGTACTCAGTCTTTCCAGTGCTGCCGCCGAGAGGGCGTAGGCTTCGAAAAGGTCGTCCAGTTCAGCGCTCTTTATGGAGAGCAGTTGCTTTCGATGTTGCGGCAGAGCCATCGCCAAGCGCGCTCTGCCGACTCGAACCACGGACATGTTTTTGCCTGCTTGCTGCTGATTGCGTTGTCGGCGAACTAGCGCGCAAAGAAATTCAGCGCGTCGTCGGGACGTCTGTGATTTGCGGCGCGTACACGACTGTCTCAGTGCTGTTCTCCGACCACGCTCCACCGATTGTAAGATAGGCTAGGAGAGCGCCAACAGAGAGCAAGAGAAGGCCGATGGGAAGGCCCGGCGAGGCGCTCCGTTCCGGCTTGTTGTTATCCTGGACAAACATAATCGCACTCCCACGGAAGACTGAGGGAAGAACGGAAAAGGCTTTCACCAGTTCCCGCCGGACTGCCGTAAGGGACTTTAGTCCGAGCAGATCTGGACAAAGGTCTTACCCCCATTGCCGAGGGTTTTTCCTGATCCATATGCGACCATGCGCACTCGCTAAACAAATGCTGAAGCCTGATGGTGCGAGTCCCAGAGCGGCGCTTCCGCCCCTTCCGCAATGCTCTGGGATTTTCCCCTTCGGCAACCTGGGAGGAGGCTCGATGGCTCATTCAACAAAGAAGATCCAGATCGCACCGACGCTGGAGAGCGAAGCCGAGCTTGTGGAGCAGGTCGTCACCGATTGGTGCGACGTGCACCGGGTCGATCCGAAGAGCCACACGGCGGTAATGGAAGGTCTGAGAGTTCTATATTTTATGCGAGAGTTCGATATAAAGAATAGAAGGCAGCTTCTGAAAGCACTACTCGACAGCGACGAAGGGAATATTCCCGAAGCGCCACATGGATCCAAGGCTTAATCGACAAGCCGGCCCCGCCTGTTAAAATGAGCCCGTAGGAAAAAATACCCGTCTCGACTGAATGAGCTCGTTGGTCCGCCGCAAACAATCGGGCTCATCTTTCCTCCACGAAATTCGAGGCTCGATCGCTATAGTGCTCCATGAGCTTGTGGGAGCTCCTCGAGCGTCGGCCGGCGATCGCGTGCGACGACTTCGCAACCAGGCCGAGGCGCTTCAATACGACCTGGGCGTCCTCCATGGCCGGGTAGTCGAGATCGATCTTCCAGGCGGGGCGGGCGATCGCGAAAATACTCGACAGGTGTGAGATGTATTTGCCGCCGGCCGACGACCCGGCGAAAGCTTTTCGCGAATTCGGCAATCTCGGCGCTGCAATGTCGTTGCAGGACGTCTTGGCGATCTCGCTCTTTCAGCTTCTCGAGCGCGCCTGGTTCGCCAATGCGGTTTCCCGCTTCTTCAGCCAGGCCGCGGCGGCCAGCCGACGTTCGAACGTCTGCGCCTGGACTGCGGCGCCATCTCGCATTATTCGGATCTGCGCAGTATATGATTTCTGCCCATTGCGAGGCTTTTGCTCGCCAATGGTGCCCATGATTTTTCTACACGCCCCTCAGTTGTAGCAATAGCACAGCGAAACGGGTCTAAAAAAGGATCAAACAAGAGCGAACCGGATATGAAAGAAACGGCGCAACCGACTGAAAAACCGGGAAAGGGCCGGTACTTCAATGCCCCGGTTTTTGCCGTGGCGCCTATGATCGACTGGACGGACCGTCACTACCGTTTCTTCGCGCGGCAGCTCTCGCGTCATGCGCTGCTTTATACGGAGATGATCGTCGCCGACGCGATCCTGCGCGGCGACAGGGACAGGCTGCTTGGCCATCACGCCACGGAGCACCCGGTCGCGCTGCAGCTCGGCGGCAACGATCCGGTCAAGATGGCGGAGGCGGCGCGGATCGCCGAAGCCTCCGGCTATGACGAGATCAACATGAATGTCGGCTGCCCCTCCGACCGGGTGCAGTCCGGCACCTTCGGCGCCTGCCTGATGCAGGAGCCGGAGCTGGTCGCCAAATGCGTGGCGGCGATGAAGGCGGCCGTGAAGGTTCCGGTCACGGTCAAGTGCCGCATCGGCGTCGACGACCAGGATCCGGAGGTGGCGCTTCGCACGCTCGTCGAGCGCGTCAAGGATGCCGGCACGGATGCCGTCTGGGTGCATGCCCGCAAGGCCTGGCTTAAGGGCCTGTCGCCGCGGGAGAACCGCGAAATCCCGCCGCTCGACTATGGTCTTGTGCATCGGCTGAAGGCCGAGAACCAAAATCTTTTCATCGGCCTCAATGGCGGTCTTCAGACTCTGGATCAGGCGCTGGCGCATCTCGACGCGCGGCCGTTTCCGGCTCCATCGCCGAGGCTTGCCGGGGGCGAGGCGGGAAATGGAGCGCCGCTGGACGGCGTCATGCTCGGCCGCGCCGCCTACCACGACAGCGGCCTGCTGACAGCCGCGGACGGCTATTTCAACCACCCGCTGACCGGCGTCCCACCGGCGCTGATCGAGCCGGAGGCCTTCTCCGGCCGCCATCATCGCCTGTCGCTCGCTTTCTGGGTAAATGTGCGCGATGCCATGGCAGCCTATGCGGCCGCCCATATCGAAAATGGCGGCCGGCTGATCCATATCACGCGCCACATGGTGGGATTGTTCCAGGGCTGGCCCGGGGCGCGGCGCTTCCGCCAGATGCTTTCCGCCGACGCCACCCGCAAGGGCGCCGGTCCGGACGTCATCCATGCCGCCTTCGAGGCTGTGTTCGAGGCGGTCACCGCGCGTGAGGCGGCGGAGTAGGGGGCCGCGCCGGTTCCCCTCATTCCTGTCCTTGTCACAGGAATTCAGCCACAGCGCGTCTGCGGTGCGAATAACTAAAGCTGTACCGAGAGCTTCAAAGCACCCTACGGCGCCAGGGACTTGGCGCACTGGATTCCTGTGACAAGCACAGGATTGAGGGAGTTCCAGTGGGGCAACCCCAACGAAAAACGGCGCCTCTTGCGAGGCGCCGCCCTTCACGATCTGATCGCAACGTCCGGCTTAGAGCGCCTGGAGGTTGACGGCCTTCGGGCCCTTGCCCATGCGGTCCGGCTCGGTGTCGAAGCTGACCTGCTGGCCATCCTTGAGCGTCGCGAGACCGGCGGCCTGAACGGCGGAGATGTGGACGAAAACGTCCTTCGCGCCGCCGTCCGGCGTGATGAAACCAAAACCCTTGTCCTGGTTGAAGAATTTTACGATGCCCTTGGTGGCCATGGAAGAAGTCCTTTTCCTTCAGTCTGTCATTTGCCGCAACCCAGCGCTTCAATAGCACGGCTTGGCTGCTTGAGGTAGTGTGTTCGTGCCCCCTCAGGAGGAAACGAACCGGTCGTCTTCAGCGATATGCTGAAAGCGTCGAGTGGTCACGATATCGGGGAAAAGACGTCTACGATGCCGCTTGCGGCAGTCCCGGCAGTGGCCGGGCTCAAACGAAAGTCCAGTCTCCGGGATTGAAATCGCCCGAACGGCGCTAGGAGTGGCAGTATTCGGGGGAAAAGGCAAGTAGAGAGTTCTAGCCGTGGCGGTATCCGGTCAATGCCTTGTGAGGTCGACCTTTCCCTGAGTTTAATGCAGCCCGAGGCGAGGATAAATGTCGTGGATTGCCTCGTTTCGACCACAATTTCGTCCGGCGCTGCGTTGAGCGTGGCGCGCCTCGGGCATTCGTCACTGGCCTTGCTGCTGGCGCGGCGAACCGGTAGGTCTGGACCGGACAGGAAACATTGCAAGTCGACGAAAAGCAGGTGGCCCGCGTGATCGATCCCTATGCCCTCCTTGGACTTGAGCGCGACGCCGACGAGCGGGCGATCCGCGCGGCTTACCGGCGGGCGGTGAAAACCGCGCATCCGGACCGCGGCGGCGATGCCGAAGAGTTCGGCAAGCTGCAGGCGGCCTATGATCTTTTGAAAGATCCGGTGCGCCGCAAGGTCTATGACGACACCGGCTACGATCCGCAGCTCGTCGATCCCAAGCAGCTCAAGGGCCTGATGATGCTGGAGACGCTCGTCAACGACTTCATTCTCGACCTGCGCGAGCCCGGCAGTTTCGATCCGGTCGCGGCCATGCGGCGCAAACTCTCCGACGACATCGTCAAGACCCGCTTCCATATCCTCGAACTGGAGCGCCACCGCTCACGGGTCCGCAAGCACATGGACCGCCTCGGCCGGCGGCCGGACACGGACGTGCTCGGCTCGATGCTGCGCGCCCGCAGCCAGTCGATCGGCGAGGCCATTAAGAACGCCGAAGCGCAGATCGAGGTGATCGAGGAGGCGTACCAGATGCTGGAAGGCTATTCCTATGAGATGGAGCCGCTGGAGATCGAGGCGCGGGCGGCGGAGTAAGCTTCAGTGTGGAGCGTGCCGTCGCAACGCGATTCAATACTATTTCAGGAAATGCGTGCAACGAATCGTGAAATGATCCAGATCACGGTCTCCCGTGGACTGCACCACAAGCACCCCGTATTTCTGCGGAAGTACAAAAATCTATAGGCGGCGCCAAACGCTGGCACCGCCTATAGAGCATTGATTGTCCATCGATCGGCGGATTGGGACGATCATCGACGCTGCGTGTTATCTGGCCCCGCCCGTCTTCGAGCCGCTTTGCGAATGTCCGGCGCCCGGGCCACCTTTCGAAACGCCCTTACCATGAGCGCTGCCGGGATTTGTCGAATCCCGTCCGTTGCCCCAACCGTTGTTGCCGCGATCCTTATCACCATTGTCATGACCGCCGCCATTGCCGTTGTCGTGGCCGCCGCCGTTGCCGTCGTCATGACCGCCGCCATTGCCATTGTCATGACCGCCACCATTGCCGTCGTCGTGGCCACCGCCGCCACCGTCGTTGCCGCCGCCACCGCCGTCGTTGCCGCCGCCACCGCCGTCGTTGCCGCCGCCACCGCCGTCGTTGCCGCCGCCGCCGCCACCGCCGCCGTTGCCGCCTCCGCCACCGGGACCACCGCCGCCACCGGGACCACCGCCGCCACCGGAACCACCGCCGTTACCCCCGCCTCCGCCGAGGCCGCCGCCGCCGGCATTAGTCGTTGAGAAGGGATCGGTGGGCGCAATCACTGCCGTAGACAAAGGCGGGCATTGCGCGATTTGCGCGGACGTGAGGATGTCGGCTCGGTTTTCCGCCGCACAGCAAGCCGCGAAGTTCGTGTCTGTCAGCGGGCTGCACTGCTGAGCCATAAGGATGGGCCGATCCTGGCTTTGTGCCGGAACCGGGGCCGATGCAATAAATCCGGCCGAAATCAGCGCCAGACCGGTGCTCGTCAAAAATGTTTCCAGGATGCGCATCTTCGTTCTCCCTAAATTAGTTTGAACTGAAATTCGCAATCTGCGGGAATGTTCCCTATAAAGTTAGGGTTTTTGGTTGCGTGAGGATGGGGAAAACGGGGATAGGCGCGTGAACTGGCCCGTAAAAAAGATAGGGTGCGGCGCGTGAATACACGTCTTCTCACGTCACCCTTACGGGCCGATCGAGCGGTCGGCCGGCGGAGTAGCGAAAAATGGGTTCTCTAAAATTGAGTCCCTCGATCCATTACCGCCCCGGCCGCCCCGTTTTTCCTTTCGTTCGGCCCTTCTGCCGCTTCTCGTCCGCTTGGTCCTCATAGGAGCCAATGCCCGGTTTGGCGCGGGTGAGGGTAGGCTTTTCCGGAACGTGGCCAGCGACCGGCTTTTCGGTGCGGCCGACGGTCATCTCGTCGAGGGTATTCTTGCGGAACAGCGACTGACCCTTGCCCGCGGGGATAGCCACATCACGGCCCATTTCGTCGAGGTCCGGTTTGCGGAAGAGGGGGCGCTCGGTATCGGTACCCGGGCCCATGTCGTCGAGCGAGGGTTTGGCGAAATAGCTCGTGGAAGCCCCCCCCTCTGTCCTCCCGGGCATTTCCCCCGCAGGGGGGGAGATCGGGCTGGGCGCGGCCTTGCTGCCCCGCTTGCCGCCCTCAGCGCTCCTCGCCTCTTCCCTTGCCATCGGGTCGTCCAGCACGGCCAACTCGGCCGCCTTGAGGCGCTTGATCTCGTCGCGCAGCCGCGCGGCGGTTTCGAAGTCGAGGTCGGCGGCGGCGTCGCGCATCTGTTTTTCCAGCGCATTGAGATGCGCCTGCAGATTGTTGCCGACGAGGTGGCCGGCCTCGGCAAAGCCCTTGCCGGCCACGCCGGAGATGTCGGCGCGGACGTGGTCGCGCTCGTAGACCGAGTCGAGAATGTCGGAGATCTTCGCCTTCACCGATTCCGGCGTGATGCCGTTTTCGAGGTTATAGGCCATCTGCTTCTCGCGGCGGCGGGCTGTCTCCTCCATCGCCCGACTCATCGAGCCGGTGATGGTGTCGGCGTAGAGGATGACCTTGCCGTCGACGTTGCGGGCGGCGCGGCCGATCGTCTGGATCAGCGAGGTTTCCGAACGCAGGAAACCTTCCTTGTCGGCGTCGAGAATGGCGACGAAGCCGCACTCGGGAATATCCAGGCCCTCGCGCAGCAGGTTGATGCCGACCAGCACGTCGAAAGCACCTAAACGAAGATCGCGGATAATCTCGATGCGCTCCAGCGTGTCGATGTCGGAATGCATGTAGCGCACCCGCACGCCCTGCTCGTGCAGGTATTCGGTGAGGTCCTCGGCCATGCGTTTGGTCAGCACCGTGACGAGCGTGCGGTAGCCGGCGGCAGCGGTCTCGCGGATTTCTCCGAGCACGTCGTCGACCTGGGTCTTGGCGGAGCGTACTTCGACCGGCGGGTCGATCAGGCCGGTCGGGCGGATCACCTGCTCCGCGAAGACGCCGCCGGACTGCTCCAGTTCCCAGCTGCCGGGCGTCGCCGAGACGGCGATCGTGTCCGGGCGCATCGCGTCCCATTCCTCGAAGCGCAGCGGTCGGTTGTCCATGCAGGAGGGCAGGCGGAAGCCGTATTCGGCGAGCGTCGCCTTGCGGCGGAAGTCGCCGCGATACATGCCGCCGATCTGCGGAATGGTGACATGACTCTCGTCGATGAAGATCAGCGCGTTGTCGGGAATATATTCGAACAGCGTCGGCGGCGGCTCGCCCGGCCTGCGGCCGGTCAGGTAGCGCGAATAGTTCTCGATACCCTGGCAGGAGCCGGTGGCTTCCAGCATTTCGAGGTCGTAGCGGGTGCGCTGCTCCAGCCGCTGCGCCTCGAGCAGGCGGCCGGCCCGTTCAAGCTCGGCAAGGCGATGCGTCAGCTCCTCTTTGATCGCCTTGATGGCGGCGTTCAGGGTCGGGCGCGGCGTCACATAGTGTGAGTTGGCGTAGATCTTCACCGATTTCAGGTCGCCGGTCTTCTGGCCGGTAAGCGGATCGAACTCGGTGATGGAGTCGATCTCGTCGCCGAACATGGAGATGCGCCAGGCGGCATCCTCCAGGTGGGCCGGGAAGATCTCGATCGTGTCGCCGCGCACCCGGAAGGAGCCGCGCTGGAAATCCATGTCGCGGCGCTTGTACTGCTGCGCCACCAGGTCGGCGAGGAGCTGCCGCTGGTCGAGTCGGTCGCCGACATTCATCTGGAAGGTCATCGCCGTATAGGTTTCGACCGAGCCGATACCGTAGATACAGGAGACCGAGGCGACGATGACGACGTCGTCGCGCTCGAGCAGCGAGCGCGTCGCCGAGTGGCGCATGCGGTCGATCTGCTCGTTGATCGAGGATTCCTTCTCGATATAGGTGTCGGAACGCGGAACGTAGGCCTCCGGTTGGTAGTAGTCGTAGTAGGAGACGAAATACTCGACCGCGTTTTCCGGAAAGAAGTTCTTGAATTCGGAATAGAGCTGGGCGGCGAGCGTCTTGTTCGGCGCCAGGATGACGGCCGGGCGCTGCGTCGCCTCAATCACCTTGGCCATAGTGAAGGTCTTACCGGAGCCGGTGACGCCGAGCAGCACCTGGTTGCGCTCGCCCGAAGAGAGGCCGTCGACCAGATCGGCAATCGCCGTCGGCTGGTCACCGGAGGGCTGGTAGTCGGTCACCATCTTCAGCGATATGCCGCCTTCCGACTTGTCCGGCCGGGCAGGGCGGTGCGGGGTCCAGAGCTTGCCGTCCTTGAACAGCGGGTTGCCGCTCTCGATCAGCTTGGCGAGCGCCTCGACCGTGGCGGTGACGCCGGAGCCCGTCGTCAGCTTGTCGACATCCTCGAGTGCAACGTCGAGACCGGCGACCGGGTTGAGCCCGGCGGCGGCGCGCGTCTTCGGGTCGTGGCTGCCGCCCATGGAAGTGCCGCGTGCGGTCTTGCCGCTGAAAGTTTTTCCGCTCGTACTGTCGGCGCGCAGCGCCTTCGCTCCGCGGGGGCCTTGCGTCAGCTCGGACGCCCGTTCGGGCTTGCGGCCTTCGGCCGATTTCTCTTCCGCATCCGCGGCCGCTTTCGAGGCGGCAATCTCGACCTTCTTGCGGTGCTTGCCGGCCTTGGAGGCGATCTCCCGCTGGCTTTCGAAAGCGGAGGTTTCCGCTTCCGCCTCGAGCTGCTTCACCCAGTCGGAGACGTTGCCGGAGAGCGGCGCACCGGAAAGCGGCGCCTGCGGGGCTTCTTCGAAACCGCCGGGCGCTGCCGATTTCTTCGGGGGATTCTTCGGATTTTGAGCCATGGCCGGGAATATGGAGAGAGTCAGCGCGAAAGAAAAGGGGGAATGAGTACAAAAGGGAAACGGCCGGCGCGGAATTTCCTGCCTTGGCGAACCGGTCGAGGGCTCCGGTAAGACCGGACGTTGCTTTCCGATGACAGGGACAGATTCATGTTGGACGGTACTGGTTCAGCGCGGATCAGAAAAACTTGAACCGACGCTGCGTCCAGATCATCCTCGTGCACCGATTCGCGTCCTCCCGAGGTCTTCATGTCCTTTGCCATCAATCCCGCCTATGTCTGGCCGGTGCTGCTGCTCATCGCCTCGAATGTTTTCATGACCTTCGCCTGGTACGGCCACCTGAAGTTTACGTCCTCGCCGCTCTATATCGTCATCGTCGCCAGCTGGGGCATCGCCTTCTTCGAATACTGGCTGGCAGTACCGGCCAACCGCATCGGCCATTCCGTCTATTCGGCGGCGCAGCTGAAGACGATGCAGGAGGTGATCACACTCAGCATCTTCGTCCTCTTCTCGGTCTTCTGGCTAAAGGAGTCGATCGGTTGGCATCAACTCGTCGGCTTCGCGTTCATCGCGCTGGGAGCGTCGTTTATCTTCAAGGGGTGAGCCCTGAATCATTCCAAGAGATCGAAGGCTCCATACATCCAGGTCAGTTGATAGAGCACGCCAGCCACCAAAAAAGACGGCGTGGAAGCGGCGGTTCGGTGTCATCGCAGCGATGATGCAGAGCGCAATGTAAGCCGCGTTGCGCAGCGGATATTCCATGCCGAAGGATTCGAAGTAGGCTTTTCCCTTCACCGCGGTGCCGACCAAATCGACGAGGAAGGCCAGGGCCAGAAAGCCGAAGAACCAGGCGCGGCGCGACATGAAATAATGTTCGTATCCGCTGTAGTCCTCCAGCGACGCGGGAAACAGCAGCACGCTCAGGAAGAAAGAAGACGCAGGCATAGAGGATGACGAACAGATAGACGGTGACGTCGATCGCCGGTAGCGCATGCAGGTGATATTCCCACCACCAGAAATGCACGAGGAAGATGAACAGGAACAACACCCAGCCGAGGTGGATCCAGAACACCCTGGTTTTGCCGGGGTGCTGTATGAAGAGCGCCACGCCGCTCAGCAGCCGCGCCAGGCTGAGGCTGATGATCATGCCCATCACCACCCGGATATGAGAAAATCGCCGAATCCGGCGCGGGTGCGTCCATGGCGCTACCGCTATTCCGCCGGTACGGGCGTCGGCTTACCGCTGCTGTCGAGCGCCACCATCACGAAAATCGCGTCGGTAACCTTTTCCATAACATGCGACAGGTAGCGCTGCGCCCAGGCCTCGACCTTGAGCGTCATCGAAGTACGGCCAACGCTGACGATGTCCGTATAGATGCAAAGCGTGTCACCGATCTTAACCGGCAGGGCGAAGGCCATTTCCTTGACGGCGGCGGTGACGACGCGGCCCCGGGCGCGTTCGGCGGCGCGGATGCCGCAGGAAAGGTCCATCTGCGCCATCACCCAGCCGCCGAAGATGTCGCCGGCCGCGTTGGCGTCGCCGGGCATCGCCAGCGTGCGCAAGGTTAGCTCGCCGTTCGGCTTGATCACGACATTCATGCGGCCCGTCTCCCTCATTCAGGCAAGCTTTAGCGCATGGCGCCAATCCGAAAAAGGGGCTCTGCGACGATCGGGGAGAGGGCCGGTGCTCGTGTTGGTTGTCGAAAGGTTAATTGTCCATCCTAAAATCTAGCAAAACCTTTGTTAGGAGCTTCGCAAATTCCTGCCTGTATCCTGCACCCACTTTGAGGGAGGCTGGGATGAGACGATTTCGGATTTCGGCGCGGCTTTACGCGCTCGTGGCATTTGCGTTGCTCGCCATGGCAGCGGCGCTGACCTTTGGCCTGATCCAGGCGCAGGACAAACTCGTCGCCGAACGCAAGGCGATGCTTTCGGCAATGAATGAGAACGCCGTGACGGTGTTCGAGGCCTATCACAAGCAGGAAGAGGCCGGGACGCTTTCGCGCGAGGAGGCGCAGAAGCGCGCCCTGGAAGCCATCAAGGCGATGCGCTACCAGGACAGCGGCTATTTCTGGGTCAATGACATGCATCCGACCATGGTGATGCACCCGATCAAGCCGGAACTGGACGGCAAGGATCTCTCCCATAACAAGGATCCGAACGGCAAGTTCCTGTTCGTCGAGTTCGTCAAGACGGTGCAGGCGGAGGGCCGGGGCTTCGTCGACTATTACTGGCCGAAGCCTGGTGCCGAGGAGCCGGTGCTGAAATTTTCGCATGTGGCGGGCTTCAAACCCTGGGGCTGGGTTGTCGGCACCGGCGTCTATGCCGACGACCTGGCGGCGATGTTCCGCGAGCGCGCCTGGCAGGTTGGCGGCATTCTGGCGGCGGCGGCGCTGGCGATCCTGCTGGCGGCGCTGGCGATCGTCCGCAGCGTCGTGAGGCCGGTCGAAAAGCTGAAAGTCGCCATGCAGGCGATCGCCGACGAAGATATTTCATCGGACGTGCCCGAAACGGACCGTGGCGACGAGATCGGCCAGATGGCCAAGGTGCTGCTGGTGCTGCGGGATTCCGTCAAGGAGCGCCTGGAGCTGCGCTCGCGCGAAGTCGAGCAGCAGGACCGTCTGAACGCCGAACGGCGCGGCAACGAGGAACTGCAGCGCTCGACCGCCGCGGCCCAGGCCGAGGCGATGGAAGCGCTCGGCGCAGCTCTTGAGCGGCTGGCAAGTGGCGATCTGACGGCCGAGGTCGGGCGGATCGCGCCGGAATACGGCAAGCTCAAGCACGACTTCAACACCGCCGTTGCCGCGCTTCGCGATGTCATCGGGGCAATCTCGCATTCGACCGAGATCGTGCACGGCAGCGCCGGCGACATTTCCGAAGCGGCGAACAACCTGGCGCGGCGGACGGAACAGCAGGCGGCCGCCTTGGAGGAAACGGCAGCCGCGCTCGACGAGATCACCTCGACCGTACGCCATGCCTCGGACCGCGCCGTCGAGGCCCGTGACATGGTCAACGAGACCAAGGCAAGCGCGGCGAAATCTGGCGGCATCGTCCGCAACGCGATCGATGCCATGGGCCGGATCGAGGATTCCTCGAGCCGCATCAGCCAGATCATCGGCGTCATCGACGAGATCGCCTTCCAGACCAACCTGTTGGCGTTGAATGCCGGCGTCGAAGCGGCGCGGGCGGGCGAGGCGGGACGCGGCTTCGCGGTCGTCGCCCAGGAAGTTCGCGAGCTCGCCCAACGTTCGGCCGGCGCCGCAAAGGAGATCAAGGATCTGATCGGCACGTCGGTCAAGGAAGTCGGTGCGGGTGTCGAGCTCGTCCGCTCCACGGGCGACGCGCTGATGGAGATCGAGGCTCTCGTCAACCAGGTGAACGAGCAGGTCGCCTCGATCGCCACCGCGGCGCGGGAACAGGCGACCGGCCTGCAGGAGGTCAATACCGCCGTCAACAGCATGGATCAGATGACCCAGCAGAATGCGGCGATGGTCGAGGAAACGACCGCCGCCAGCCAGGTCTTGGCGCAGGAAAGCCGCGAATTGAAAACCTTGCTAGACAGGTTCCGCCTGCGGGACGGGCAAGCGGCCTACGGCCGGGCCGCCTGACACATAAGAAAAGACGGATTTTGCTGGCCCGCGTTCGAAAGGGCGCGGGTTCTTCTTTTCGGCGCTTTTGCCGTTCCTATCCTCAGTTGCATGCAGCCGGAGCGGTTCGCGGATATTGACGGCGTTCTCCGTTCGGGGTGAGATCGGGCCGGGAACGAGCGGCTGTTGCAATTCGCTCGAGGCACAGCACCCTCGCGGAGGACTTCATGGCGCTTCTCAGGCTTCTCATTTCGCGGCCAACCGCGGCAATCTTGATGGTCATGGGCCTGCTCTCCGCCTGCACGGTGGTCGTCGACGAACCGCGTCACGGGCCGCCGATCCGGCCGCCGCAGATGTGCACCATGGAATTCGCGCCGGTCTGCGGCGAACGCGGCAACCGCCTCAGAACCTTCCCCAATGCCTGCAACGCGCGTGCCGACGGATTTCGCGTCCTGCACCGCGGCGAATGCCGCCCCGATTTCCGTCCACCGGTTGAGCAGGCCTGCACCCGGGAATACGCACCGGTCTGCGGCGAGCGCGGTAGGCTGAGGCGGACATTTGCAAATGCCTGCGTGGCACGGGCCGACGGATTCCGGGTGATCGGGGCGGGCGAATGCCGTCGCAGCGATGAACCGGCGCCACAGCAGTTCTGCACGCGGGAATATGCCCCGGTTTGCGGCCAGCGCGGCGGGCGGCTCAGAACCTTCCCGAATGCCTGCGAGGCCGGCGCCGCCGGTTTCCGCATCGTCCATGGCGGCGAGTGCGGCTGAGGAACTAGCCGCGCTGAGCGAGCCCTCGTCCCATTTGCGGTGCCGGGCAAACGCTTCGTTTACCACGTTTGCATAAACTGCGGCCTCAGCCCGTTTTTTTGGCCGCTTGCCCGCGTGGCGACATAGCGGACCTTCAGTTTCGATCGCGGGCGGGGCGGTGGACCGGCAAAGTCAAGGCTTTGCCACGGACGAAGGCGGCGAGTGTATGGCGTATGTTTCTCTTCTCCATCGGCCGTTGACGGCGCTGCTGCTGTCTCTTCCGCTTGTGGCCTGCAGCACGGACGTGCTGTCGCCGCCCGCCCGGATCGACGAGGCGTCGCGCGTCGGCGCCATCCGGCCGAGCCGCGTCATTGCCCATCCGGAACGGCAGGCGGCTGCCTATCCCTCTCCGGAGCCGGTATCGACCTTCAGCGACAGGAGCGCCGGCGTGGCCAAGACGCAGGGCCGCCTGCCGATGATCGACAGCGAGCCGGAAATGGCTGACACGCAAGTCGCGAGCGCCGGCCCGATGACGGTTCCTCCCGAAGGCGTCAACATGGATGCGATGCTCGGCGTCGAGCCGGTTGTCGGCCTGGCGCAGGAGCAAGCCGGTGATATTGCCGAAGGCAACACCGCTCAGCCGGTCGTCGGCGGCATCGGCGAGGAGAACGTGCGTCAGTTCGGCGGCCTCGCCGAGCCGCCGCCAGCCATCGACCCTGCGCCGGGTTACGACCCCGATCTGCCGCCGCTTACGCCGGAGCAGATCTCCGCCGAAGAGGCGAAGAGGGCGCGCTCCGTCATGCCGCAACGAACCGTGCGGCGCACCGAGGAGCCGCAGCAGGTCGCCTTCCTGCCGCGCGTCCGCAGTCCTCTGTCGGCGCCCGAATATACCGGTGAAATGCCGCGGTCGGAGATCGCCTGCCGCCAGCGCCTGAAGAAGCTCGGCGTCGTTTTCCGCGACGTGCCGCGCATCCATGACGGTCCGTCCTGCGGCATCGACTATCCGGTCGAGATCAGCGGCCTTTCCGGCAATATTGCCGTCAGGCCGGCGGTCAAGCTCAATTGCCAGGTGACTGAAGCCTTCGCCAAATGGGTGAAATACGAGCTCGCGCCGTCCTCGCGCTACCGCTACTGGTCGGGTGTCAAGACGATCAAGCCGCTCGGCGGCTATTCCTGCCGGACGATGAACTCGCGGCGCGGCAATCCGATGTCGGAACATGCGCGCGGCAATGCGATCGACGTCGGCAAGTTCGTGCTGAAGAACGGCAAGGAGATCGATGTGCGCCGGAAGGGCTTCTTCGCCTTCCGCGAACGTGGGCTGCTGAAGGCGGTGCGCGCCGACAGCTGCAAGTATTTCAACACCGTGCTCGGTCCCGGCAGCGACCCCTTCCACAAGGATCATTTCCACTTCGACCTCAGAACCCGGAAGTCCGGCTACCGGCATTGCGATTAGCGCATGTCGTCCAAAAGTGTGCAGCGGTTTTGGGACAAAGACAGGCGCAAAACAAAGACCCTAAAGCGCGTCGCATGATGCGCTCTGGCACAAGAGAAAAAGAGGCCGGCGGGGGCCGGCCAAAAACGCCCGGAGGATAGGGGAGGCTCCGGCGTGCAAGTCACGAGAGCGGAGTTGCTCGTCGCGCACTGAAGGTGATTGAAAAGCATCACCGATTCATGACAGGGAAGGCCCTTTCCCATCGGCGGCATCGGCCGCCGGCCTTCGAAAAGATCGGGTTCTCATGCCGCCGCTGTCGGAACTGATGATGTTTGCCCTGGCGCTGGCCGCGGCCGGTGTCGTGTCGGGCGTGCTTGCCGGCCTTTTCGGCGTGGGCGGCGGTGCGATCCTGGTGCCGGTCTTCTTCCAGGTCTTCGGGCTTCTCGGTGTCGACGACGCCGTGCGGATGCACTTGTCTGTCGGCACCTCTACCGCGATCATCGTACCGACATCGGTGCGCTCCTTCCTGGCGCACTATAGGCGGGGCATGGTCGACGTGGCCGTGTTGCGCAATTGGATACTCGCCATTCCGCTCGGCGCCCTCCTTGCCACGGTGATCGCTGCCTATGTCAGCAGCGAGACCTTGCGGCTGATCTTCGCCGTCGTCGCGCTCCTGGTGGCGTCGAGGATGATCCTCAACCGTGCCTCCTGGCGTCTTGGCACGGAGCTTCCGAAAAATCCGGCCAAGTGGCTCGTCGGAGTGGTGATCGGCGTTCTATCCGCCCTTATGGGTGTCGGCGGCGGCGTTCTCAACAACACATTCATGACGCTGTACAACCGGCCGATTCACCAGGCGATCGCGACGTCCTCCGGCGTTGGCGTGTTGATCTCCATCCCCGGATTGTTCGGCTATATCTGGGCGGGCTGGGGCGACCCCGGCCTGCCGCCGCTTTCGACCGGCTTCATCAACTGGATCGCCGTCGCCTTGATCATCCCGGTCTCGCTGCTGGTGGCGCCGCTTGGCGTGCGGCTTGCCCATGCGATGGACAGGCGGCAGCTGGAGGTCGGTTTCGGCATCTTCATGACCTTGATTGCCTTGCGCTTTCTCTACAGCCTTTACGGCTAGGCGAAGCCCGAGCCGGACAGTCGTCTCGCCAGCCACCCAAAATGGCTGAGTCTTGCCCCTGCGGCTGTGCGATAATCGCTATCCAAGTTCTTGAACACGCACCGCAGGACTCGCACGGGTCACTTGGCGTGATCTTTCGATATATATTATATTTAAATATATAGTGATGATATGGAGGGGACCCATGCCGGCAGCTGCAACTGCAAAACCGGAAGTCAAAGGCTTTTACGAGTGTCGCACATGCAGCATCCAATACGTCGTCTCCGATCCGGCCACGAAGCGTTGCGCCATCATCGACCCGGTTCTCGATTTCGATGAAAAGTCGGGTGCGACGGCGACCGTGCAGGCGGATCTGATCCTCGACTATGTCGCGGAGAACGGCCTGACGGTCGAATGGATCCTCGACACCCATCCGCATGCGGACCATTTTTCGGCCGCGGCCTATCTGAAGGAACGGACCTGTGCGCCGACCGGCATCGGATCCGGGATCGTGCGGGTGCAGAAGCTCTGGAAGGATATTTACAATTGGCCGGAGCTCGAGGCGGACGGGTCGCAGTGGGACCATCTCTTCGACGAGGGCGAGCGCTTCTCCCTTGGATCGATCGAAGCCCGGGTGCTCTATTCGCCGGGCCACACCCTTGCCTCCATCACCTATGTCGTCGGCGACGCAGCCTTCGTCCACGACACGATGTTCATGCCCGACAGCGGCACGGCAAGGGCGGATTTCCCCGGGGGTGACGCGCGTCAGCTGTGGCATTCGATCGGCGAGATCCTGGCGCTGCCGGACGAAACCCGGGTTTTCACCGGGCACGATTACCGCCCGGAAGGTCGCGAGCCGCGCTGGGAAAGCACGGTCGGCGAGGAGAAGCGCTGCAATCACCATATCGCCGGCGTGAGCGAGGATCAGTTCGTTCAATTGCGCGAGGCACGCGACAAGACGCTGCCGATGCCGAAGCTGATCCTGCACGCATTGCAGGTCAATATTCGTGGCGGCCGCTTGCCGGACCCGGAGGCCAACGGCGCGCGCTATTTGAAGTTTCCGCTCAATGCGCTGAAGGGAGCGGCATGGGGCTGAATGGAGATGCGAACGGTCACCAAATGTCAAAACCTCGGTCGGGACATGGGCGGGCAGGCGGGCGAAGCGGCGGCGCTTCTCAAGACGCTTGCAAACCAGAACCGGCTGATGATCGTCGCTACGCTCGCCGACGGCGAGCGTTCGGTGGGCCAGTTGGAAGAGATGCTCGGCATTCACCAGCCGACCTTGTCGCAACAGCTGACCGTGCTGCGGGAGACGGGCATCGTTGCGACGCGGCGCGACGCCAAGCAGATCTTCTATCGCCTTGCCGAAGAAAGGGCTGTGCGATTGATCACCGCCCTCCAAGACATCTTCTGCCGGGAGGGGACGAAGCGATGACCATCTATCGGCGTCCGTGAACGGTGCGTCACCGGAAATTTGTCTGGGACGGGCTGCAAAACAGCGCGAATTGGCCCATATAGAGCGGCAACCCGCCGATATTTGCCCGCTTTCCGGATTTGTTTTTCATGGCTCCTATTGTTTCCGTTTCGAACCTGTCGAAAACCTATGCCTCAGGCTTCGAGGCGCTGAAGGGCGTCAGCCTCGAGATCGAGGAGGGGGAGATTCTCGCCCTGCTCGGGCCGAATGGCGCCGGCAAGACCACGCTGATCTCGATCATCTGCGGCATCGTCAATCCGAGCGACGGCGAGGTCACGGTCAATGGCCATGACGTCGTGCGCGACTTTCGGCAGACGCGGGCGATGATCGGGCTGGTGCCGCAGGAACTGACGACCGATGCCTTCGAGACGGTGTGGAACACCGTTTCCTTCTCACGCGGCCTGCACGGCAAGAAGCCGGACCCCGCCCACATCGAGAAGGTGCTGAAGGACCTGTCGCTCTGGAACAAGAAGGACAACATGCTCCGCGAGCTTTCCGGCGGCATGAAGCGGCGCGTGTTGATCGCCAAGGCGCTGTCGCACGAGCCGCGCGTACTCTTTCTTGACGAGCCGACCGCCGGCGTCGACGTCAGCCTTCGCAAGAGCATGTGGGAGGTCGTCGAGCGGCTGCGCGCCTCGGGCGTGACGATCATCCTGACGACGCATTACATCGAGGAAGCGGAAGAGATCGCCGACCGGATCGCCGTCATCAACGGCGGTGAAATTCTTCTGGTCGAGGACAAGAATGCGCTGATGACCAAGCTCGGCCGTAAGCAGTTGCGCGTCGATCTCGCCCAGCCGTTGGAGCGTATCCCGGATTCCTTGTCGTCCTATAATCTGACACTCGAGGACAATGGCCAGAGCTTGATCTACGACTACGACACGAGCGCCGAACGCACCGGCATCACCGCGCTGCTCGCAGCGCTCGCCGAGACCGGCATCAGGCTTCGGGACCTCTCGACGCAGCAGAGTTCGCTCGAGGACATTTTCGTGGAGATCGTGGAGGCGGGGCGATGAACATCGAGGCAATCAAGTCCATCTATTTCTTCGAGATGGCGCGTACGCGACGCACCCTGTTGCAAAGCGTAGTGTCGCCGGTCATTTCGACATCGCTCTATTTCATCGTCTTCGGTGCGGCGATCGGCGAGCGCATCCAGCAGATCGACGGCGTCTCCTATGGCGCCTTCATCACGCCCGGGCTGATGATGCTGACGCTGCTGACGCAATGCATCGGCAACGGCTCCTTCGGCATCTATTTCCCGAAGTTCACGGGGACGATCTACGAAGTGCTGTCGTCGCCGATCTCGATGCTGGAAATCGTTCTCGGCTATGTCGGCGCGGCGGCGACCAAGGGGCTGATGATCGGCACGATCATCCTGATCACCGCCTCGCTCTTCGTCGATCTCAGCATCGCCCATCCCTTCGCGATGATCTTCTTCTTCGTGCTGACGGCGGTGACCTTCAGCCTGTTCGGCTTCATCATCGGCATCTGGGCGAAAGACTTCGAGCAACTGAACCTGATCCCGATGCTGGTCGTTCCGCCGCTCGTCTTCCTGGGCGGAAGCTTCTACTCGGTCGACATGCTGCCGCCCTTCTGGCGGGCCGTCAGCCACTTCAATCCGGTGCTCTATCTGATCAGCGGTTTCCGCTGGAGTTTCTTCGAGATCTCCGACGTCAACCCGCTCGCGAGCGCCGTGATCATTGTCGCTTTCCTGGCGATCTGCATGGCCGTCCTGACCTGGATTTTCCGCACCGGGTACAGGCTGCGGAACTGACGACCCGACGATAAGCGTCAGTCCCTCAGACGCAGCTCATCGGTGCGCATCTGCAGGGTGTCGAGGGTCGAGAGGAAGCTCATGCCGAGCAGGCTGCGGTCGAGCTTGCCTTCGGCGGCGACGGTCGCGCGGATATTGCGGCGCTCGATCGGGCCGATCGCAAACTCCTCCAGCGTCACCGGCGCAGCGAGCGCCGGGCCGTTCGCCGTCATCACTGTCAGGGTATAGCCGAGGCCGGACGGATCGAGGCCGACCCGCTCGGCGTCCTCGTAGGTCAGGGCGATGCTGCTCGCTCCGGTGTCGACGAGCATGCTGACCTCCTGGCCATTGATCGTCGCGTCGGCCTGGAAGTGGCCGTCGAGGCGCTTGCGCAGCACGACTTCCGGCTGCCCCTCGCTGTCGGTGACGACCATCGTCCGGCCGGGCACGAGTTCCGAGAGCACCCGGTCGCCGAAGGCTTGAAGCTCGACGCGATAGGCATAGCCGGAGACAAGCCCGACGGCGATCAGCAGCCATACGGCGATCTGGCGCAGACTCTCGCCGAAATGGCGTCGGCTGCGCAGAATGCCGGCCGCAAGCAGCGTCGCAATGGCCGCGAGCGAGACAAGCTGGCCGAAGTCGTCATTGTTCATGCCGAGAGTCTGACCGCTGTCGTGATTGAAAAGGAGGAGCGCGAGGCCGATGGCGAGGATTGCCAGCAGAAGGATCAGACGGTTCATGCGCCGCTTCGTTCCCGCGCCAAGCGTGCCCGGCGGGTTTCCCGCCGCGGCTTGCGCTCGACGGTCTCGAGCCGGGCCGGCAGCGCCTGCATGATGCTATGCCGCTCTTGGTCGGTGTAGAGCGTCCAGGAGCCGATTTCATTCCGCGTACGCCCGCAGCCGAAACAGTAGCCTGTCCGGTCGTCGATCGCGCAGACAAGAATGCAGGGAGATTCCATCGGCTTGGCGTGCTCTGTTGGCTTCGTCGATTTATATCGGCCTTTCAGATGGCCAGCGCAAGAGCGCCGAGGACGGCGATCTCCGTCAGCTGCTGCGCGGCGCCGATCGTGTCCCCCGTATGGCCACCGAGCTTGCGGGAGACGGTCCGCCCAAAACCCAACACGGTGAAGGCCAGGGCAACGAAAGCGAGCAGGGCTGCAATCAGAGAAACGCCGGCAGCGTAAAACAGCAGAAGCGAGAGGATCGCCCCTGAACCAAGCGCTTGCGATGTGGCGCGTGGCTCTGGAACGCCGGCCGCGGCTGCAACTCCGTCGCGGCGGGCCGGCGGCAGGCGCGACCAGTGCCAGACCATGGCCGTGCGGCTGAGGGCGGCGGTCCCGAGAAGCGCAAAGGCGGCCCCGATGGGGGAGAGTAGCGGCAGGAAGGCCGCGAGTGCCGAAACGCGAAGTCCGAAGGAGAGTATGAGGGCCACCGCTGCATAGGTGCCGATGCGGCTATCCTTCATGATCGCCAGCGCTCTCTCGCGATCACGGCCGCCGCCGAGGCCATCGGCAGTGTCGCCGAGGCCGTCCTCGTGCAACGCGCCGGTGACGAGCGCCTGCACGCCGACGATCAGGAAGGCGGTGAACAGCGAACTCGCCTGAAGCACGTCCAAGAGCGCGGCGAGCAGCGCGGCAGGGAAGGCAATCAGGATGCCTGCGAGAGGGAAAGCGCGCACGGCGCGGCTCAATCGGCCGTCATGGCCCGTGAAGTGCCGCTCAGGCATGGGGATGCGGCTCAGGAACGCAATCGACCGCATCAGATCATCACAGAAATCGCCGACAAAGCGCATTGTCTCTCCCAGGCCGCAGCCGCCCGAATCGCCGGCCCTTTGCCGGATCATGCTCCGTGGACAGCATTTGGCGCAAATGCCGTTGCCGGAAGCGATAGCAGCCTCTATGAGGGGCACCGAACGCCCCTTCGGACATGCAAGGATTCCCAATGAGTGCCAGCGGTCTGCCGTTTGATGATTTCCGCGAGTTGTTGCGTAACCTGCCGGGTCCCGATGCGGCGGCGCTCGTTGCGGCGCGCGAGCGCGATGGGCAACTGACGAAGCCGCCGGGAGCGCTCGGCCGTCTTGAGGAAATCGCCTTCTGGCTCGCCGCCTGGACGGGCCGTCCGCCTGCCGTCAACCGGCCGCTGGTCGCGATTTTTGCCGGCAATCACGGTGTGACCCGGCAGGGCGTCACGCCGTTCCCATCGTCGGTCACGGCGCAGATGGTGGAGAATTTCGCCGCCGGCGGGGCGGCCATTAACCAGATCTGCGTCACCCACGACCTCGGGCTCAAGGTCTTCGACCTCGCCCTCGATTATCCGACTGGCGACATCACCGAGGAAGCGGCGCTTTCCGAACGCGACTGCGCGGCGACGATGGCCTTCGGCATGGAGGCGATCGCCGGCGGCACGGACCTGCTCTGCATCGGCGAGATGGGCATCGGCAACACCACGATTGCCGCCGCAATCAACCTCGGCCTCTATGGCGGGACGGCCGAGGAATGGGTAGGGCCGGGGACCGGCTCCGAGGGCGAGGTGCTGAAGCGCAAGCTTACCGCCGTCGAGAAGGCGGTGGCGTTGCATCGCGATCACCTGTCCGATCCGCTTGAACTGATGCGCCGCCTCGGCGGACGCGAGATCGCGGCCATGGCGGGCGCCATTCTCGCGGCACGCATGCAGAAGGTGCCGGTGATCATCGACGGCTACGTGGCAACGGCGGCCGCGTCGATCCTCAAGGCCGCCAATCCGGCGGCACTCGACCATTGCCTGATCGGTCATGTCTCAGGAGAGCCAGGGCATATCCGCGCCATCGAAAAGCTCGGCAAGACGCCGCTCCTGGCGCTCGGCATGCGGCTCGGCGAGGGCACCGGCGCCGCACTTGCCGCGGGCATCGTCAAGGCGGCCGCCGCCTGCCATGGCGGAATGGCGACCTTCGCCCAGGCCGGCGTCAGCAACAAGGACTGAAGCCGCGGCTTCGCCGCTTCCTGTCGGCCGACTGTCTGCCATGGTATGCTTGGCGGCTGCGGTCTTGATGCCGGGCGTCTTCTCGCTTATCCGCAGACACGGGGCGCGCGCTCTTCAATTGAAGTCGGCCTCGCATTCGCCGCAATCGCAATGTCGAAGCTCGCAGTTTGAAGCATGTCGAGACGAAATGGACGCCAAGAACACCACCCCAAACGGTCGAACCGCCCCGTTCACCAAGCATAAGGGCATCCGCCATCTCTTTGCGGCCGCGAGCTATTCGCTTGGCGGCGCGAAGCGGCTTGTCGGCGAGGCGGCCTTTCGCCACGAACTGATCGCCTTCGCGGTGGCAATGGTCGCCTTCGTGATCGCCGGCGCCAGCTTCTTTCAATATGTGGCGATGGCCATCCTGTTCCTGCTGATGATGGCGTTCGAAGCGATCAACACGGCGATCGAAGAGATCGTCGACCGTGTCTCGCCGGAAATCTCGGAAATGGGCAAGCACGCCAAGGATCTTGGATCCTTCGCGTGCTTGTGCCTCATCCTGGCGAACGCCACCTACGCCTTTTACGTGGTATTTCTAGCCCGCTATCTTGGCTGAGCGCAGCCGCCGGCGGCGCTCGATTAGGCGAAGCTCTTGCGGCGGCGCGCCGGCGAGGGGGCGTCCTCGACCGGAGGAAGGCTCTGAAGGACGCGGCGGGGCGGCAGGATGGCGATCGCCTCGGTGCCTTCGCGAAGCTTCGAGCGCAGGATGAATTGGCCATTGTGCTTGGCGAGGATCGCCTGGACGATCGGCAGGCCAAGGCCGGTGCCCTGTTCGGCGCTCTTGATGGCGATCGAGCCCTGGCCGAAGGCGGACAGCACGATCGGAATTTCCTCCTCGGGAATGCCTGGGCCATTGTCCTTGATGGAGATGTATTGCCCGCCGCCGGCGGTCCAGCCGACCTTGACAGTGATTTCTCCGCCGGACGGCGTGAACTTCACTGCATTCGACAGGAGATTGAGAGCAACCTGGCGCAACGCCTTCTCGTCGACCCAGACGGAGGGCATCGCCTGTTCGAACTGCGGCTCGATGGTTATGTTCTTGCTGCGGGCGCGCAGCTGCACCATGCCGATGCAATCCTCGGCGATCTCAACGAGATTGACGGCCTCTTCGTTGAGTTCGTAGCGACCGGCTTCAATGCGGGAAAGGTCGAGGATCTCGTTGATGAGGTTCAGGAGATGCTCGCCGGAGCGGTGAATGTCGACCGTGTATTCCTTGTAGGTCGGGTTGTTCAGCGGACCCAGCACTTCCGTCGACATCACTTCCGAGAAGCCGAGAATGGCATTGAGTGGCGTGCGCAGCTCGTGCGACATCGATGCAAGGAAGCGGGACTTGGCAAGGTTCGCCTCTTCGGCGCGCCGGCGCGCCTCGTCCGACATGGACTTCGCCACCTCGAGTTCGGCGATCAGGTCGTCCTTTTCCGATTGCATGGAGAGGATATGCACATTGGCCTTGTTCATCCTCTCGGTCATGAAGGCGAGGAAAACGAGCGAAAGCGACAGGATGCCGGTCATGCCGACATGTATAGGGTCACCGCCCGCCAATGACGTGAAGCCGAGCGCGGCGACCACGGGGAGAAAAGTGTAGACCAGGGCGTTGCGCAGCAGAAACGTGCCCATGGCGGTGGCGGCAAGCGCAATGAACAGCCCGGTTCCTTCGAAGAGCGCGAACTGGATGTCGCCACAGGCACTGCAGTCCTGCAGGGCAAAGATGGCCCAGCAAAGCCCCATCAGCAATTGACCGGCGAGAAAGCGGCGGCGCCAGATGGCCACTTTCTCCGTGCCGATGTTCTGGCGCTTCGCCTTGCGGGCAAGGTAAACGGTGGCCGCGTGGGCCGAGAGCGTCATCAGGCCCCAAAAGAGGATGCTCGGCTGCTCGGAAAGGTAGAGCCCGATAGCCGAAATCAGGCCGACGAGCAGGGGGACGGCGATAGCGCCGTGCAATACGGCATCGACGTGGAGGAGGAGCATTTCGCGGTCGAAGCCGGAAGGGGCGGAGGAGCCGGTCTGCAGGCGCTGGCGAGTCGCGCGCACCGCCCTCGAAACGGCTTTGTTTCGATGGTTTCGCGACTTGTCGACGATGATCTTATCAGTCGATGTGCTGACGGCGATGCTCATGCTTCGTGGGTCGGGGATTGCGTTTGGCTTTGAAGTCTAGGATGCAATCCTTAAGAAGTTGCTGCCCGCTGGAAGGATTCGACAACCATTGTGGCGCGATTGCGTTTTTGCCTGATGCCAGACAGAGAGGTCGCCGTTTGAAACCAGGGCACCGCAAATTCCGTATCGTCGGTGGCGGAAAGCCGGCGGCTCCCGGACGGCGCTTCGTTTTTGGGCGTCCGGGAAGCGTTGCGCAGCGGAGCAATCGCTCGGAGGGACGCGGCAGCCTGATCGGCGGCTGGGTGTTCCTGCTTCTGTTGAGTTTTGGCGCCTATGTTGCCTCTAGTCTGCCGCCACCGGAAAAGGCCGTTACCGGGGAACTGCTCGGCGCCGCCGTCGCGAGCGACGGAGACAGCCTGCGGCTCGCCGGCCGTCGCGTCAGGATCGAGGGCATCGATGCTGCCGAGATCGACCAGACGTGCCGGCGTGGCACGACGAGCTGGGACTGCGGTGCGGAAGCAAGGCGGCGCCTGGCCGAACTCGTCGAAGGGAGGACGACGCGCTGTCGCCTGCATGGCCGCGACCGGTACGGCCGCGAGCTCGGCCTCTGCGAAGCCGGCGGGCGCGACATCGGCCGCGAGATGGTTCTCTCCGGTCTTGCGGTCAGCTATGGGCTCTATCGTGACGAGGAGGAACAGGCGCGAAATCGCCGTGCAGGCCTGTGGGCGGGGGCGTTCGCCCGGCCGCAGGAATGGCGCCGATCCCAAGGCGAGGCCGAGGAGGCGCCGCACCAGGCCGGCGACTGGCTCGAACTTATCCTTCAGTGGCTCGAAGACCAGATTTGGAGGTTCGCGAGGGAGATCGTCGGTGCCTAATGCCGAGGAACGGCTGGTGGAACTGCGTGCCGCGATCGCGGCCTGCCGCCTCTGTCGCGACGATCCGGCGCGCGGCGAGGGCCATCGGCTGCCGCATGAGCCGCGGCCCGTGGCAGTCCTCTCCGCCAATGCCCGGATCCTGATCGCCGGCCAGGCGCCGGGCTTGCGGGTGCATGAGAGCGGGCTTCCCTTCAACGATGCTTCGGGTGACCGGCTGCGGCAGTGGCTGGCGGTCGATCGGGAAACCTTTTACGACCCGTCCAACTTTGCAATTGTGCCGATGGGATTCTGCTTCCCCGGCTACGACAGACATGGCAGCGACCTGCCGCCGAGGGCCGAATGCGCGCCGCGTTGGCGGCACAGGGTGATGAATGCCATGCCGCAGATCGAGCTGGTTTTGGCGGTCGGCCACTATGCGCAGCGCTGGCATCTCGGCGCGGATTGTCCGAAATCCATGACCGAGACCGTGCGCGGATGGCGCCGCTATGCGGCGCGCAATTTCGGCACCGCCGTATTGCCCATGCCGCATCCCAGCTGGCGCAACACCGGCTGGTTGCGGAGGAACCCGTGGTTCGAGGCGGAACTGCTTCCGTTCCTGCGCGGCCGCGTCGAGGCTTTGATCCGCTGAAACAATTTTCTTTATCTTCATGAATTCCGCGCTATAGAGGGAAAAATATTCGAGAGGATTTGCTATGGACCGTCTGGACCGCAAGATCCTGCGCCTCTTGCAGGAAGACTCGACTTTGGCCGTTGCCGACCTCGCCAAGAAGGTCGGGCTTTCGACGACCCCTTGCTGGCGGCGCATCCAGAAGATGGAAGAGGACGGCGTCATCCGTCGCCGCGTCGCGCTTCTCGATCCCGTCAAGGTCAATACCAAGGTGACGGTGTTCGTCTCGGTTCGCACCAACGCCCACTCGATGGAATGGCTGCGCCGCTTCTCCGAAGTGGTCGCCGATTTTCCGGAGGTGGTCGAGTTCTACCGCATGAGCGGCGACGTGGATTATCTGCTGCGCGTCGTCGTGCCGGATATTGCCGCCTATGACGCCTTCTACAAACGGCTGATCGCCAAGATCGAAATCCGCGACGTTTCCTCGGCCTTCGCCATGGAGCAGATCAAATATACGACGCAATTGCCGCTCGATTACATGGTCATCGATCAGGCGAAATCGAACGACGACTAGGTCCGTTCGCAGTTGAGGCAAAAGTGAAACTTTTGCTTCTATCCGTCTGACTTTCCTGCCGACAACCGTTCTCCGCTCGTGAGGCCGAGCCTGCCTCGCACGTTTGCACCGGTCAATTCTCGAACGGCGTCCTTGCCCGTCCATCGCGCCGCGCGATTGCCGCTGGCGGCAAGCTTTTCCGCAAGCGCCAGGGAAGGTCCGTGGCAGGCGGCGTTGCGCTTGCCTATCTGTCTCAGGGCCCAGTTTACCGCCTTCTTCACAAAGTTGCGTTCGTCTTCGGCGTGGACCTCGATCAGAGGCAGCCAGGCGAGCAGCGCCGCATCAGGTTCCCGCTTCAGATGCACGGCGCAGGTGGCGATCATTGCGAAGGCGAGGCGGCGGACGAATTCGCGGTTGTCGCGGGCGAATTCCGGGATCAGCACCTGCTCGAAGCGCGCGGCGACGAACAGGTCGGCTACCGTGTCGACAATTTCCCAGGAGTTGCAGTCGGCCGCCCAAAGCCGTGCCTCGTCGAGCGTCAATACCTTGGGATCGGCGGTATAGGCCGCCAGGATGCGCGCCTCACGGATGCCGGAGCGCCACAGCGCCAGCGCGCGGAATTGATTGGTCTTCGCCAGCCGGGCGACACGGCGAAGCTCGACATTGGAAATGCCGAGCGCCGTTTCGGTTGCAATGCCGAAGCGCGCCATGCCTGCACGGTTCTCCGCCGAAGCATGGCCACGCAGATGATCGATGAGCTCTTCCGCCGATGAGGCCGGCGCAGGCGTCATTTCTCCAGCCGGGCGAGCAGGGAGGACGTGTCCCAGCGGCTACCGCCAAGGGCCTGGACCTCGGCATAGAACTGGTCGACCAACGCGGTAACGGGCAGCTTGGCGCCGTTCCGCCGTGCTTCGGCGAGGACGATGTCGAGGTCCTTGCGCATCCAGTCGACGGCAAAGCCGAAGTCGTATTTTCCGGCATTCATCGTCTTGTGGCGGTTTTCCATCTGCCAGGAGCCAGCCGCGCCCTTGGAGATGACCTCGATCACCTTCTCGATGTCGAGTCCCGCCTTCTTGCCGAAATGGATGCCTTCGGCGAGGCCCTGAACGAGGCCGGCAATGCAGATCTGGTTGATCATCTTGGTAAGCTGGCCGGCTCCCGCCGGCCCCATCAGCCCGACCATGCGCGCATAGGCGTCGATGACCGGCTTGGCCCGATCGAAGACCTCGGCATCGCCGCCGCACATCACCGTCAGGACACCGTTTTCGGCACCCGCCTGGCCGCCGGAGACCGGAGCGTCGATGAAATGCGCGCCCTTTTCGCGGGCGGCGGCATATAGCTCCCGGGCCACCGCGGCGGAGGCGGTCGTGTTGTCGATGAAGACTGCGCCGGAGCCGATGGCCTCGAAAGCTCCGTCCTCTCCGGTGGTGACGGAACGCAGGTCGTCGTCATTGCCGACGCAGGCAAAAACGAAATCCTGGCCCCTTGCCGCCTCTGCCGGCGTTGCCGCCGCGCGCCCGCCAAACTCGGCTGCCCAACGCTCCGCCTTGGCGGCGGTGCGGTTGTAGACGGTCACCTCATGCCCACCGCGAACCTTGAGGTGGCCGGCCATAGGATAACCCATGACGCCGAGACCGATGAATGCGACTTTGGCCATTGCGAATGCTCCCGTTTCGATTTGGCCGAAGATTTAGCGGAATTGAGCGGAAGGCGGAAGGCCGAGTGTCGTCTCTTGCCGACCGACCGGGTCAGAGAAAGCGGGCGATCACCAATTGCCCGGCAATGGGCTGACCTTCTTCCATGCGTACGGTGATGTCGGTCACCTCGACGATCTCGAATCCGGTCGCGATGAGCCGGTCGCGCAGATAGGCTTCGGAATGGGCGAAGCGCTGATGCGGGCCGACCATGAAGGGACTGCCGGCGAATGTCTGATCGGGAAGGGTTTCGCTGGAGAAGATCAGCAGGCCGCCCGGTACGAGATTGTCGACGGCGCCGAAGAAGAGGGCCTCCAGTGCGCCCATATAGGGCAGCACATCCGTGGCGACGATCAGGTCGAACGGCGCCTCTTCGTTGTCGTCGAGGAAATCGACCGCTTCGGCGACATAGAGCGTCTCGTAGAGGTCCTTCTCATGGGCGATCTCGACCATGTTCTCGGCGAGATCGATGCCGGTGATGTCCTCCGCCAGGTCGCGCAACGCGCCGCCGGTCAGCCCCGTGCCGCAGCCGAGATCGAGCACCCGCTTGAACGGCCCGAGTTCCAGGGCCTGGACGCGCTGGCGGACGAGGAGCGGCACGCAATAGCCGAGTTGCTCGACAAGCACGTTGTCAAAGACGTCCGCATGCTGGTCGAATAGGGTCGCGACATAGGCATCCGGAGCCTTGAGCGGCGTCTCGCCCCGTCCCATGGACGCAAGCCTGACCGAAGCTCCGCCGTGATCTTCGGGATCGAGCTCCAGCACTTCGCGGTAGGCGGCCGCGGCGGCGTCGAAATTGCCGGACTTTTCAAGGGCAAGCGCGCGGTTATAGGCCTCCGCCAGCGCTTCCTCGTCGATCTTTTTGCTCTTCTGGGTCATGGCCGCTTCTTACGACTGCCGGAGAGCTTTGGCAATCGCCCGCCATCGCCCCTTGCTCGACATCCCGTTCATCCATGCGGGCCCCGTTTAGCATCTGCTCAAGAATTCGCCGGCGCGCCGCCTGGCGGGTTTATCCCGAAAGCGATTGGAGTCATGATCATGAAAAGCATGAGAAATCGGGAGGATGCTGATGTCCGCCGAACTGAGCCCGCTGACATTGGAAACGGAGATGCCGGAGAGGCAGGGTCCACCTCTGCCGCAGTCATCGCAGGAGACGATCAACACGATCGTGCATTATTATCGCGGGGAAATGGGGCGCATGGCCGGCTGGCGGGATCGCATCGACCGGACATCGAACTGGGCAATCACCGTCGTGGCGGCAATGCTTTCCGTGTCGCTGTCGACGCCGTCGTCGCATCATGGCGTGCTGCTCTTTGCGATGCTGCTGATTACCTTGCTGTTGCTGATCGAAGCGAGGCGCTACCGATTCTTCGATGTGTATCGCGCGCGTGTGCGGCAGCTCGAACGCGGCTATTTCGCGCAGATCCTTGCCCCGGAAGGCACGCAGAGTTTCAAATGGTCGGCGGCAATTGCCAAGAGCCTCCGCAGGCCGGCCTTCCTAATGACCTACAAGGAAGCGGTTTGCCGCCGGCTGCAACGCAATTACTGCTGGATGTACCTGATCCTGCTGCTTGCCTGGGCGCTGAAGATATCCTCGCCGAAGATCTCCTCGAACGGCGAACCCTTCGGCCATGTGCGGTCATGGACCGACTTTGCGGAGAATGCTGCGCTCGGTCTCTTGCCGGGCTGGAGCGTCATGGTCGGCGTTTCGCTCTTCTACGCCGTGGTGGCCTACGGCTCGCTCCGCAAGGAGGAACACGAGGGCGAACTTGCCCATGGCGAGGTGCACGTCTGACCGCCGCGACGGCGGGCAAGATTATCAGTGCAGGATGAGCTCGCCCTTGAGTGCCCGCCATTCCGTCGCCGATATCAGCTTGCGATGAACATAGCGGACCGAATGCAGCGGCCCATCCAGCTTCTCCTGCCAGAACTTGAGAAAGCCGCGCATTTCCGGAAAGTCCGGGGCGATATCGTAATGCTGCCAGATATAGGCCTGCAACAGGGCGGGGTGGTCGGGCATCCGGTAGAGGATCTGGGCCGTCGTCAGGCCATAACCCTTCAGCTGCAGTTCCATGTCGTTTGTCATCAAGGACCTCGCTTCTGACAAAGGTTGGTCACTATGATGAAGCGCTTAGTTTGTTAATCAATACCTAATATCGGCGTAGTGGCGCAATTAACATTGAAAAAACAAAGGCTTGGCAGCAAAGATAAACGAGTGCTGCCAAGCCGGTTTGCTACGCACCGCTGGGACTCAACGCTTCAGATGGCGCGTCAAGCGAGCTTCGAGCCAGCCCCAGATATTGCGCAGAACCTCCACGATCACGAGATACAGCGCTGCCGCCCACACATACATCTGGTAGTCGAATGTACGGGAAAAGGCGCGCCGGGTCTCTCCCATCAGGTCGAAGACCGTGACGATTGCGACGATCGCCGAACCCTTGATCATCAGGATGATCTCATTGCCGTAGGGGCGCAGCGCCACGATCATCGCCTGCGGCAGGATGACCTTGAAGAAGGCGACGCGCTGCGGGAGGCCAAGGGCGGCGGCACCTTCATGCTGGCCGCGCGGGACGCTTTCGATGGCACCGCGAAGGATCTCGGCCTGGTAGGCGGCGGTATTCAGGGTGAAGGTGAAGAGTGCGCAATTCCAGGCGTCGCGGAAGAACCACCACAGGCCGATCGCGTCGAGTTGCGGGCGGAAGCTGCCGAGCCCGTAATAGACGAGGAAGAGCTGCGTGATCAGCGGCGTGCCGCGGAAGAAATAGACATAGGCATAGGCGAGCCAGGACCAGAGCCTGTGCTTCGACATCCGCCCGAGCGCGACCGGCAGCGACAGGACGGCGCCCATCAGGATCGACGAGGTGACGAGCATCAGCGTCACCCCGAGGCCGGACAGGAAGCTCGATCCGTAGCGCGAGAATTTGTCCGGGTCCCAACCCTCGACGACGGAGAAGAAGATGCCGACAGCGAGGGCCAGCCAGATACCAAGCGTCACGCTGCCGACGAAGCGCGACAGGGTGTAGGCTTTCGGCGGAGCCGGGGGCGGGGCCTGAGGTGGAATCAGGGTTTCGGCAATGCTCATCGTTGCATCTCCGCGCGTTTGGTCCGCCGCTCGAGCGCCGCGAAGGCGATGGAAGAGACCATTGCCAAAATGAGGAACAGGATGCAGGCGATGCCGTAGAACTGGAATGCTTCCTTGGTGACGCGCGCGGCAATGCCGGTTTGGCGGAGAATATCGGGGAGGCCGACGACCGAAACGAGCGCAGTGTCCTTGAGCAGTACCATCCAGAGATTGCCGAGACCCGGAAGGGCGATACGCACGAGTTGCGGCAGAATGATCAACAGCATCGTCTTGCCACGGTGAAAACCGAGCGCATCGCCCGCTTCGTACTGACCCTGCGGAATGGCCTTGAAGGCGGAAAGCAGCACCTCCGAGCAGTAGGCGGAGAAAACGACGCCAAGCGCGACCATGCCGGCGGCAAAGGCGTTGATTTGAACGGGCTCGTCATAACCCAGCGTCGCCAGGAATTGCTGGACGAGAATCTGGAGGCCGTAATAGATAATGAAGAGCGTCAGGAGTTCCGGAAGGCCCCGGAAGATCGTGGTGTAGATATTGGCCGAAAGCCGCAGGGTCCGTTCATTCGATTGCTTTGCGAGGGCGATGAAGAAGCCCATCACCAGCCCGAGGGGCAGGGTGGCCATTGCGAGGCTCACGGTCACGAGGAATCCATAGGCGATCTCGTCGCCCCAGCCGGTATCGCCGCACGCCAGGAGTGTGCCGGAACCGAACCAACGAAAGACCCCGGCCGGCCCGCAGAATGGGTCGATCATCGACACGACCCAGGCAAGGCCGGAGAACAAGGCGGCAAACAATCCGCTCATGCCTCTATATTCCCCTTATCCGTTCTTATTTGGCGCTGAGGCGCATATTTTTCGATTTGTTGTCAAACAAAAACGGTGGAAGGGCAAGCCCATCCACCGGTGCATTTTTTCATCAACCGAGACTTAGCCGACATCACTGCCGGATCTTCTCAGAATGCGCGGCGATCAGCTGCCGTAAACGTCGAACGGGAAGTACTTTTCGTTGATTTCCTTGTACTTGCCGTTGGCCCGGATGGCTTCGATAGCCTTGTTGAACTTCTCGCGGAGCGCATCGTCGCCCTTGCGGACCGCAATGCCGGCGCCTTCGCCGTTGATGGCCGGGTCGACCGGCAGCGTGCCGAGCAGCTTGCAGCAGGCGCCGTCTTGGGTCTTCAGCCATTCGGAGATCACGACGACATCATCGATGGCGGCATCGATGCGGCCGTTGATCAGGTCAAGCTTGTATTCGTCCGCAGTCGGGTAGAGCTTGATGTCCGCACCCTTCATATGCGCTTCGGCATAGTTTGAATGGGTGGTCGAGCCCTGCGCTCCGAGCGCCTTGCCTTCGAGCGCTGCCCCGGTGGCCTCGGTAATCGGCGAATCCTTCGGCACGACGATGGCCGGCGGCGTGTTGTAGTATTTGTGGGTGAAGTCGACCTTTTGCTTGCGTTCCTCGGTAATCGACATGGAGGCGATGATCGCGTCGAACTTCTTGGCGATCAGCGCCGGGATGATCCCCTCCCAATCCTGGGTCACAAAGGTGCATTCGGCCTTCATTTCTTCGCAAAGGGCCTTGGCGATGTCGATATCGAAGCCCGTCAGCGAGCCGTCCGCCTCGAGATTGTTGAAGGGCGGGTAAGCGCCTTCGGTGCCGATCACGACCTTTTCGCCTTCCGCCATGGCGGAGCTCGCCATGAGCACGAAAACGGCAGCCGATGCGGCAGCTACCATCCGTCTGGAAATACGCATGATTATCCTCTCTGTTGGCCGGCATCCGGTCTGTTCTTGTGCGCGGATGCCAAATAGCGCCGGCAGGAGCTGCCCGCCGGTTGCGGCGATATTCGTACGCTTTTCCTGTAAAAATCAACAGGAAAGCGGCGTCGCCCACCGCGAAACGCGAGATGCCCCTTCTTGCGGTCGCTGAGGTTGAGGAGGCGGAAGATCGAACCGTTCATGAACGGTTAATGTCGGCTTCGATAGCCCTGGGGGCGGAACCGATCCGTGGCTGAGGAGTTCGACTACGGATTTTTTGACCGACACAAAAATGTCGGAACCGCGGGTCATGGCCCTATGCCGATGCGATGCGGCTTGAACTGTGGCGCGGCGGGCGAGGCCGCCGAGCCACAAGAGGAAGGAAGACAATGTCCATTCGATCCAAACTTTTCGCAACGGTCGCCTTGCCCGTATTTGCGGCTTCTCTTGCGGTCCAGCCCGCGCTTGCCGACAGCCTGATGGCACCGTTCGAAGTTGCGCAGGAAGGTGCCGAACAGCCGTCACCCGAGGATTTGCTGCTGCTGAAGAAGCGCAAGCAGCGCGCCGCTGAGGAGGAGTCCCAGGGGCAGGCGGAAGAACGGCAGCCGCAGGCGGAAGAACAGGAAACGCCAAGGCGCAAGAAGCGCCAGCAACAGGCCGAAGAGCAGCAGCCCGCCGCTGAGGAGGCCGCTCCGCAGCAGGCCGAGGAGCAGGAAACGCCAAGGCGCAAGAAGCGCCAGCAGCAGGCCGAAGAGCAGCAGCCCGCCGCTGAGGAGGCCGCTCCGCAGCAGGCCGAGGAGCAGGAAACGCCAAGGCGCAAGAAGCGCCAGCAACAGGCCGAAGAGCAGCAGCCCGCGGCCGGGGAGGCTGCCCCGCAGCAGGCCGAGGAGCAGGAAACGCCGAGGCGCAAGAAGCGCCAGCAGCAGGTCGAAGAGCAGCAGCCCGCGGCCGAGGAGGCCGCTCCGCAGCAGGCCGAGGAGCAGGAAACGCCGAGGCGCAAGAAGCGCCAGCAGCAGGCCGAAGAGCAGCAGCCCGCCGCTGAGGAGGCCGCTCCGCAGCAGGCCGAGGAGCAGGAAACGCCAAGGCGCAAGAAGCGCCAGCAGCAGGCCGAAGAGCAGCAGCCAGCCGCCGAGGAGGGTGCTCCGCAACAGGCCGAAGAACAGGCGCCCACCCGCAAGAAGCGCCAGCAGCAGGCTGAAGAGCAGCGTCAAACGGAGGAGCAAAAAGCCGCCGAGCAGCCGATTGTCGTGCCTGACGGTGGAACGACCGCCGAGCAGCCGGCGACCGAGGCTCCGGCCCAACAGACGGGCGAAGGCGAGCAGCAGCCCGTCCCCGGTACGGAACAACCCGCAACGGCAGAGCAGCTTCAGGGCGAGCAGCCCCAGGGTCAGCCTGCTCCCGAGGTGGTCGATGAGCGCACCGTGGAAGAGAAGCAGAAGATCGCCGAGGATCCGGCGGCTTCCGACGATACGGTCGTGCTTCCAGTGGAAAAGGGCGCTGCCGTTCTCGATAGCGATAAGGACGCTGACACTTCCGGCGGCAACCAGTCGCGCGAAGCCCGGCGCAAGCAGCGCGAGGAACTGCGCGCGAAGCAGGAAAGCATAGCTCCTCCAACCGACGATGCTTCCGCGCAGGCGCAGGCGGCGATCCCAGTGGAGTCTAAGGAGGAACTTTCGCAACGGATCGAGGCTGTGCTGAAGGAGGAAGGCGAGCGGGTCGAAGAAGCCCCGGCCTTTGCCGTTCCGGAGACGACAAACATCGTCAACAATACCGTCGTCAATAACACGGTCATCAACAATACCACCGTCAACAACACGACCGAAAACAACGTGACGGAAGTGCAGGTGGTCGAACAGGTGGACGACCGGGTGATCCTCGGCGTCGGAGATCGCATCTTCGTGCGCGGCGACGACCGGCCGCGTCTGCGGCTGAACTCGGAGGAGTCCTACTACGACAATCTGTCGGGTGGCCGTGTCCGCGAAACGATCGTTCGTCCCGGCGGCTACCAGATCGTTACCGTCTATAATCGCTACGGCGATATCCTGACGCGCACGCGCGTCGATCGGGACGGCAATGAATATGTGATGATGTATACGCCGGAGTATGAAGAGGATCGGCCGGCGATCGTCGATGTCGGCTACGAACTGCCGCCGATGCGGCTCAGTATTCCGGTCGACGAGTACATCGTCGATGTGGCCGAGGATCCGGACCGGGATTACTACGAGTTCCTGTCCGAGCCGCCGGTCGAGCAGGTCGAGCGCGTCTACACGATCGATGAGGTCCGCAACTCCGCCCGCCTGCGCGACAAGGTGCGTCGTATCGATCTCGACACGATCCATTTCGCAACTGGAAGTGCCGAAGTGTCGATGACGCAGGCAAAGACGCTGCGAGGTGTCGCGGATGCAATGAACAAGGTCCTCGAGAAGGATCCGGGTGAAACCTTCTTCATCGAGGGTCACACGGATGCCGTCGGATCCGACCGGTCGAACCTGGTGCTCTCCGACGAGCGTGCCGAGTCGGTCGCGGTGCTGTTGACCGAGGTCTACGGCGTCCCGGCGGAAAACCTGGTGACACAGGGCTATGGCGAGCGGTTCCTCAAGATCCGTACCCCGGAGGCCGAGCAGGAGAACCGCCGCGTCACGATCCGCCGCGTCACTCCGCTGGTGCGGCCGGTCGCGCAGCGTTAACAGCGCGGACGAATGCCATGTTTTTGATCGGGGCCGGTTTGCCGGCCCCGTTTTGTTGGTGGCGCATCAGAGAATCAATTTTCATCTCCCCGGGGATTGCCGCAAGACATCTGAGCCGCAGCAATTTGAGGTGCGCCGTGAAGTTTCAACGAGCCTCGGAGTGGCAGAACTCGGCTGTCGACCCGTTGCTGTCGTCGAGGGTGCGTACGTTTGAAGCCGCTGCGTACACGCCCCAGAGCGAACCTTGGTCAGCCGCTCGATGCGGCGGTGAAAACCGCCAACTGGGCGTCGAAAGCACGCTTGTATGCGGGCCACGCTTCGCCGCGGGCGACATAAACGGAGAGGTTCGTGCATTCCTCAAATAGTCCCGATCCCTTCAACCTTTGGCCGAGAGCTTTCTGGATAAAGCGGAACTGCTCGCGCAGGGCCGCTTCGGTGTCTTCGCCGCGTCGAACAGAGTGCTCGATCAGAATCGGGTGGAAGAACGGCGTGAACGCGGTGTTGACCGCACACGCCGTTTCAGCGGGATCTTCGACCTCGAACTCGTCCGCCTCTTTGCCTTCGCGGACGATCGCCTCCAGGATCGTCATCATCCGCTCCTCATGCGCCTTGATGACCGGCCAGTCTTCCCGCGCGGCCGTCGCAACAAGGGCATGCATGCGCTTTTCCCCGGTCAACTGCATCTTATTGTGGTGGTGAACCGCGCTCAGGATCTGCTCGAGCTTCTCCAAGGCCGGCACGTTCCTGCTCGCGATCGCAACGGCCACGTTGGCGGCCCGGCTCAAAATCCGGCCGCAGACGGACTCGCTGATCGCATCTTTGGAAGGGAAGAAGCGGTAGATATTGGCTCGACTCATGCCGAGTTCGGTGGCGATGTCGGCCATCGATGTCTTCTGATGACCGATGCGGTGGAAGTGCTCTTCCGCCACGTCCAGGATGCGCGCCCGCAAACTGTCGGTATAAGTTCCCGGTCGGTCCGGATAATTCATGAATGTCTCCAGAGCGGATGAACGGATCTGCCGGACCCAGCCGGACGATCATCCTGTAAGCGCTGTGAACGCGGGCCGGCCGTGTGTCGTGTTCAGTCAAGGCCGGCGCGCGGCGGCTGACCGGTCTCAGCCGCGGCCGGGCACTACTCGGCCGCCAGCGCTATGCGTACTTTCGGCTCCTCCGTCGACACCTCATGGATCTCATCTGCAGTCGGCTTGATCCGGAACCACGCCGCGTAGAGCGCCGGCAGGAACAGCAGGATCAGCACCGTGCCGACCGCCGTGCCGCCGATCAGGGTATAGGCCATGGATCCCCAGAACACCGAGTGGGTCAGCGGGATGAAGGCGAGGACTGCAGCGAGGGCTGTCAGGATGACGGGCCTCGTCCTCTGCACAGTCGCTTCGATAACCGCATGATAGTCATCGAGACCGGCCGCCTGGTTCTCCTTGATCTGCTCCGTCAATATCAGGGTGTTCCGCATCAGGATGCCGGCCAGACCTATCAACCCGAGAATGGCATTGAAGCCAAACGGCTGATTGAAGAGGAGCAGCACCGGAACCACCCCGGCAAGACCGAGCGGCCCCGTCAGCATCACCATCGTCATCGTCGACAGGCTCCGAACCTGGAGGATGATGACGATCAGCATGGCGGCAATCATGGCAGGGAAAATCTGGACGAGTGCGACATTTGCCTTGAGGGACTCTTCGATATTTCCGCCCATTTCGATCCGATACCCGACAGGAAGCGTGGCGATCAATGGCTGAAGAGCTTTCAGAATTTCCTGCGATACTTCCGGTGGCTGGGTCGCCTCGTTGATGTCAGAGCGGATGGTGACGACCGGAGTGCGGTCACGGCGCTTCATGATCGGCTCCTCGAAGCGGACCTCGGAGTGGCCAATCTGGTCGAGCGGAATTGGTCGGCCATCCCTGCTCATCAGCGAGAAATCTGCCAATCTCGACGGATCAAGGCGGTTTTCGCCAGCACTGCGTGCGATGACAGGCACGTGGCGGATATTCTCGCGAACCTGCGTGATGGGTACCCCGCTCAGCAGCAATTGCATCTGCTGAGCAGCCTCTGCAGGAGAAAGGCCGATCAGGTTTAATCGCTCTTGATCAGGAATGAAGCGCAGAACAGGCGTGCGATTGCCCCAGTCGCGGTTCGCCTGGCGAACATCCGGCACACTCTTCATGATGGCGAGGGCCTGCTCGGAAATCCTGTACAACTGATCTGGATCCGGGCCCATGATTCGGAACTCAACCGGGAACGGTGTGTAGGGACCGAACACCAACTGTGTGACACGCACGGAGGCTTCGGGAGCGAGGCCACTGGAGACGGCTGCCCGCAGGCGATGCTTCAAAGCCTCGCGTGCATGGGCATCGGGCGTCAGCACCACGATCTTGGCGAATGCGGGATCCGGCAATTCCGGTGCCATGGCGAAGAAGAAACGCGGCGCACCCTGACCGATGTAGCTGGTCGCGATCTTCGCCTCGGGCTGGTCCTGCAGCCAGCGTTCGAGTTTCTTGACGGTGGCCGTGGTCGTCTCGATGCTCGTGCCTTCAGGCAGCCGAACTTCCACAAGAACCTCGGGACGGTCCGAGGTCGGGAAGAACTGCTGCTTTACGGACCCCATGCCGAGGACGGAGACGGCCATGACAACGCCGACGAGACCGCACGTCAAGAATTTGTGACGGACTGCGAACTCGATGAGACTACGAAGGCGCCGGTAATTAGGAGTGTTGTAGATGGCGTGATGGCCGCCTTCCACTGGCTTGATTGCGGGCAGCATCTTGACGCCGAGGTAGGGCGTGAAAATGACCGCGACGAACCATGAGACGATCAAAGCGAATCCGACGATCCAGAAGATGTTGCCTGCATATTCGCCGGCGGTGGATCGGGCGAATCCCACCGGCATCAGCCCAATGATCGTCACGAGTGTGCCGGATAGCATGGGCGCTGCCGTATGGCTCCAGGCATAGGCGGCCGCCTTGATGCGGTCCATGCCTTCTTCCATCTTTACCACCATGACCTCAATGGCGATGATGGCATCGTCAACGAGCAGACCGAGCGCCAGGATCAACGCGCCGAGTGTAATGCGGTCGAAAAAGCGCCCGGTTTCCAGCATGATGAGGAAGACGACACCGAGCGTCAGCGGAACTGCGAGAGCGACGACGATACCGACGCGCCAACCGAGGCTGACGAGGCTGACAAACAGCACGACGCCGAGTGCCATTGCGAATTTCAGCATGAACTCGCCGACGGCTTCCTGGATGTTGACTGCCTGATCACTGACTTTCGCAAGCGTCATGCCGAGCGGCAGGGTTTGAGCGATCGCGGAAGATCGTTCTTCCAACGCTTTTCCGAGTTCGAGGCCGTTCCAGCCTTGCTGCATCACAACCCCAAGCATGATGGCGGGCTCGCCGTCATGCCGAATGAGATAGGTGGCCGGATCCTCATAGCCGCGGCGCACTTCTGCAAAATCTGAGAGCTTCAGCGTGCGTCCGGCTGCAACGATCGGCGTGTCGGCTATCGACTGGATGCTGTCATAGGCACCGTCGAACCGAATGAAAACCTGCGGCCCGCGCGTGTCGATCGATCCTGCCGGGGTCACGGTATTGCGTCGCTGCAAAGCGGCTGCGATGTCCTGTGCCGAGATCCCGAGAGTAGCCAGCTTGGCATAGGAGAACTCGACAAAAATCTGCTCCGGCCGTTCGCCCAGTATGTTGATCTTTTTGACGCCGGGTACATGAAGGAGATCCTGGCGAATGGTTTCGGCCTGCCGCACAAGGTCACGCATCGGCATACCCTTGGCCTTGAGCGCGTAAAGCGCGAAGCTGACGTCCGAATATTCGTCATTCACAAACGGGCCGAACACGCCCTGGGGAAGGTTGCGGGCTTCGTCTCCGAGCTTCTTTCGTGCCTGGTAGAACTCTTCCTCAACTGCACTGGGCGGCGTGCTGTCCTTCAACGTGACGGTCAAGAACGCGTATCCCGGCCGGGTTGTTGTCTCGACCCGGTCGTACCAGGTGAGTTCCTGAATGCGTTTCTCGAGCTTCTCAGCGACAAGATCCTGCATCTCACGCGCGGTCGCGCCCGGCCAGACGGACGTCACGGTAAGTGTCTTGATGGTGAACGAAGGATCTTCAGCTCGTCCCAGCTTGACGAAGGCATAGGCGCCGGCGGCAGCCAAAAGGACGATGAAGAACAGGGTGACGGCTCGCTCGCGGACGGCGAGTGCGGAAAGATTGAAGGTCATCAGTTTGCCGCCTCTGCCTTTTGCACGCCTGTACGCACACCCGCGCCGTCCTGCAGCAGATGCGCTCCCAGAGCGACGACGGGCTCGCCTGCCTTCAGACTGGAAACCACTGCGATCTCTTCGCCGATGTGTTCGATTTCCACCTGTCGGAAGTGGACGGTCGAAGATTTTTCATCGAAGATCCAGACGCCGGTTCGGCTGCCGTCATCCAAAACGGCGCCTACGGGCACCGCTGCATGCGTTTGCCCACTGCCATTGGAGATTTTGATCGTAACTGTCGCGCCAAGCGGGGCTGACGCTGCGGCGCCGTCCAACACCCAGCGCGCCTCATAGGTCCGGGTTCGAGGGTCAGCCGCATCAGAGATCTGACGAAGCCGTGCCTTGTCTTGCCGGCTTTCATTTCCGTAGATACTGGCCCCGGCTATCTCGCCGATCTGCGGGCGGAGAGATTCCGGGAGCCAAACAAGCGCCTCACGAGGTCCAGCTTGGGCAAGCCTGATCACGGTCTGTCCGGCTGCGACGACCTGCCCCGGCTCCCCAAGCGTCTCCACAACGGTTCCATCGCTGTCGGCAACCAGCAGGGAGTAGGTTGCCTCGTTTTCTGCGACTTTCGCTTCCGCTTCCGCCGCAGCAAGTTGGGCGGTAGCAGTGTCGAGTGCAGACTTTGCTTGCTCATAGCGCTGGGGCGTCGCGGCCAATCCGCCTTTCACCAGCGCGGCGTAACGCCTTTCGTCCGCTTCCGCCTGGACCACGACAGCCCGAGCTGCGACGACTGCATTGCGTTTTGCCGTAAGCGCAAGACGGAGATCGGTCTCATCGATGCGCATCAGGGGTTGACCGGCCCTGATCTGCTCGCCGACGTCCACATAGCGTTGGATGATCTTGCCGGGTACACGAAAGCCGAGGTTGCTCTCGACCCGGGCCGCGATCGTGCCTGTAAAACTGCGCTGGGCCGTCTCCGGCCTTTTCGCTTCCACCAGGCTCACGAGCGGCGGCGCGACGCGAGGATCTGCGGCTGCCGCCTCGACTCCCGATGGTTCGACGATGAACGCATATGCCGCGCCCCCGGCTGCAGCGACAAGGCCGATCGATGTGAGAAGAAATTTGCGCTTCATGTCAGATGACCCTTGTTGACGGGCGCTGCTTTAAATTAGATTGCGATCTAAATCTAAAAGTGATATAGATGTCAAGTGAAATCTAATTGGAGGCCGATCATGAGAGTTAGTCGAGCCCAGGCGGAGGCAAATCGCGAAGCGGTCATCAACGTGGCGAGCCGGCTTTTTCGAGAGCACGGCTTTGATGGCATCGGACTTAAGGATCTGATGAAGGGGGCCGGCCTCACGCAGGGCGGATTCTACAAGCAGTTCGAATCCAAGGACGATCTTGCGGCACAGGCCTCAAGGCGGGCGATGGAGCACGCGACCCGCAGATGGTCGGCTATTGCTGCGGCAAGCCCTGATCCCCTTGAGGCCGTTATCGAGCTCTACCTGTCAACTGGCCACCGCGAAGAGAAGAGCGACGGTTGTCCCTTGGTGGCACTTGGCGCCGATGCTGCGCGTCAAACCGAGGAAGTGAGAGCCCCGTTCCAGGATGGCATTCAAGCGCATCTGCAGATCCTCAACGAACTGATGCCGAAGGCGGAAAGTCCAAAAGGCTATGGCAGGGCCATGGCGATGCTGTCGCTGATGGTGGGTGCCGTGACGATCTCTCGTATCTTGAATGACGAAGAGATGTCGCAGCGCTTTCTCGAGGCAGCCGCGGACGAAGTTCGGCGGATCGCCGCCTCCGCAAGAGACATGTGAGATGTCCACTTCCCGCCAATGGCGTCATGCGTTCGCACGTTGGGTTCGCGGATTCTTGCCCGCTCGCCCTGAAGCACGGCCCCAGAACACCCGGACGAGACGATTGCCAAAATGAATGCCGATCGAGCGTCTGCTCGGCATGCAGACGGATGAAACACAATGACAGTCGGAGATCACATGCGTCGTATCGTTATCACAGGGATGGGAGCCGTCAGCCCCCTCGGAGCCAACGTGACGACTTCCTGGTCTCGGCTCTTGTCTGGCCGTTCGGGCATCCGGCGGCTTGCGGATGATATCGTGAGAGACCTGCCGGCGAAGGTCGGTGGAACGGTGCCCTCCCTGGAAGAAGACCCCGATGCAGGCTTCGATCCGAATACCGTCTTTGCTCCAAAGGATCAGCGCAAGGTAGACCGGTTCATTCTCTTCGCATTGGCGGCGGCAGAAGAGGCGCTTGCGCAGGCGGGATGGAAGCCGGGTTCGGAAGATGACCGGACCCGGACCGCGACGATCATCGCGTCGGGCATCGGCGGGTTTCCGGCCATAACTGAGGCGGTGCGAACGGTCGATCAGCGCGGTGTCCGGCGTCTTTCACCGTTCACCGTGCCGTCATTCCTGGTGAACCTGGCAGCTGGACAGATTTCCATCCGTTACGGTTTCAAAGGGCCGATCGGCGCGCCGGTGACCGCGTGCGCGGCCGGCATTCAGGCGATCGGCGATGCGGCTCGTCTTATCCGCGCCAATGAGGCCGACATCGCCGTGTGCGGCGGAACGGAAGCGTGCATGAATATCGTCAGCCTCGGTGGTTTTGCCGCGGCACGCTCTCTTTCGACCGGCTTCAATGAAACGCCTGATCGGGCCTCACGCCCCTTCGACATGTTGCGTGACGGCTTCGTCATGGGCGAAGGCGCCGGCATCCTGGTCATCGAGGCGCTCAGTCACGCGCTTGCGCGCGGTGCGAAACCGCTCGCCGAGCTCGTCGGCTACGGCACGACAGCGGATGCCCACCACGTCACGTCCGGTCCCGAGGACGGCGACGGCGCGCGCCGCGCCATGGAGATCGCGATTGCCCAGGCCGGAATTTCACCGCGCGAGATTCGCCACCTCAATGCGCACGCGACCTCGACGCCAATTGGCGACCTGGGAGAAATCGCCGCGATCAAGAGGGTCTTCGGCACCGATTTCAGCGTCGCTGTCAGCGGAACGAAGTCGGCGACCGGGCACCTGCTCGGAGCTGCCGGCGGGCTTGAGGCCATCTTCACAATCCTGGCGCTTAAGGACCAGGTGGCCCCGCCGACTCTCAACCTGAACGCTCCCGATCCGGCCGGCGACGGGATCGACATCGTTGCGAACCAGGCTCGGCCAATGGAGATGGACTACGCGATCTCCAACGGCTTCGGCTTCGGCGGAGTTAACGCCAGCGCCTTGTTCCGACGCTGGACGGACACGCTGGCGGGCGTCGGATCGCGCCGCAATTGAAGTCTCGTCTCCTCAACGACAACGAAACGAAATTCAGCACAAAGAAGGAAATAGATCTCCATGAACAAAGCCAATCTTGGTGTCGCCCTGGTCACTGGGGCATCGACCGGCATCGGGCACGCTACCGCCAAAGCCCTTCAGCGGGCGGGTTTTCGAGTCTTCGGGACCAGCCGTCGTGCGGCCGCCGGAGGGACTGACGGCATCACCATGCTCACCTGTGACGTAACGGACGATGAGTCTGTGGCGAAGCTGATCGATGAGGTGCTCGCCGAGGCCGGACGCATAGACCTGCTTGTCAACAATGCCGGCATCGGCTTGCTCGGCGGCGCAGAGGAGTCCTCAATCGCGCAGGCACAAGCGCTGTTCGACGTGAACGTCTTCGGAGTTCTCCGGGTGACCAACGCGGTGTTGCCAATCATGCGGAGCCAAGGAAAGGGCAGGATCATCAACATAAGCTCCATTCTGGGGCTGATCCCGTCGCCCTACAATGCTCTCTATGCATCGACCAAGCATGCCGTCGAGGGCTATTCCGAATCGCTCGATCACGAACTGCGCACGTTCGGAATTCGAGTGGCGCTGGTCGAGCCAGGCTTTACCCGCACGGCGTTCGAGGAAAACCTGACCAAGCCTGATCGCTCGCTTGCTGTCTACGACGCGGTGCGCGCTGACATGGAAGTGCAGATGCGGAAGAGCGTGGAAAGGGGCGACGACCCCGAGGTCGTGGCAGAGACCGTTGTCAAAGCGGCAACGGCCAAGGCGCCTAGAAGACGTTACACCGCGGGAAAGCTGGCCGGCCAAGTTGGCTTGCTGCGCCGTTTGGTCCCCGAATCGGCGTTCGACAAGAGCTTGCGCAAACAGGCCGGGCTGCCGGTCTGATGTCGACAATAGGCGCTACGCGCGAGGTAACTTGATTGGATTGCTAGAAACTACCGCGTGATAGCGAGTTTTGAAGGCCGCTGAAAAGTAAGCGAGCACCCAGGCGCTGAGGTTCGAGGGAGCGGAAGTCGAATGCGCAAGATGCCGGATGGCGGCTTCGCGCCCCTGTATCGCATTGCTGAGGGCCAAAGTCGACCCTAAGCTGGCGTTCACCAATACCGATGGGAATGTGCAGTGCGGTTCCAAAAAGCGGACAATGAGGCGGCTGCTGGATGGACGCTTCCCGGAGAGTTCCCACGTCGGTGAAGCTGCGCTGCTCGCGTTGTTGATCAGGAGGTCAATTGGCCGAGATCACCTTCCATCTCGTTAAACGCGGTTCTGACTCGAAAGATGACACGACACCACTATAACCGTCGCCTGCTTTGCGATCAGATCGCGCAGTTTCAAGGCGGGCTGTTCGGGACTGCTGAAATCCGGCCAACGCCTGCCTAACTTTGCGCACTTTCCTGGACGCGGGAGCGCGCATTTAGTGCGGAGGACATGTGCAGCACACCGAGTTCAGGGCTCGTAAGTACTGGCACCGACGTCTCGCTCATCTCAGTTAGGGCATTTGCCATTGATGCTTGAGCAAGAACAACCACGTCGACACTACCCACGAGCGAACCGAGGCCTTCACGTATCATCGCATCATGCGCCGCCCTGTCACCGCTACGCAATTTGTCAAAGGCTCCTTCACAAAGACGACTGGTGACGGAAACGTTACGATCCATCCTATGAGCATGGCGTTCAATCAACTGGGTTGTGGGGATCATTGTTGTAGCCAGAGTTGCAAGGACGCCAATTCGATTGCCGCGCTGGATCGCCTCAATCGCCATCCCGTCATCTATACGGAAGAGGGGTACGGGGCAGAGCGGCACTGCAGCATCCACTGCAGGGCCGAGCGAGGAACAGGTGACGAGGACAGCCGAAGCCCCCGCATCCACCGCCGACCAAATGTGAGTCGCAAGCCTTCGCATGGTCTGAAGTGAAAGCGTGCCTTCGCGGATCGTGTTCCCCAGCAGGCTCTCATCCAACATGTTGAACGGCCGCCAACCGGGCAGATGGAGGCCAACGAGTTCATTAAACGCGGGGATGATCCCGGGGACAGTATGGATCATCGCGAGCGCAGGGGACTCATGAGTGTCTGCAGTCATGGCTTCATCTCTGTTTTTGATTGCGCACGCTCTTCAATTTGGGCCTGTAACAGCAGGGGCGACATGAAGCCGATCGCGGCAGCTGTCGTACTCGACCGGAAGCCGATTCAAAACCACTGTCGTCAGACGATGCTCTGTAACTTAGCCATTCGGCCGTCGAATACGTGACTGTCGCTCGGCCGAAAACGAAATTTTCTGCCGTGCCTGCATTTCTATTCGATGCATGCTGATCGCCTTCCTTCGGTAGCTTCGTCGTTGCCTCAGATGTTTCCTGCCGGAGGGGCAGGAAACAGTGCCGTATAGATCGGCCGTCAAAATCAGTTCAGGTCAGCCCCATGTCTCCAATTGTCAAACGCATACAGAACGATCAAGAGCTTCCGGCCAAGGCCGACGTTGTCGTCATCGGCGGCGGCATCATTGGTGCAACGGCAGCTTTCTTTCTGGCGGAGCGGGGGCTCTCCGTCGCTCTGGTCGAAAAGGGCCATGTCGGCTGCGAGCAGTCGAGCCGCAACTGGGGTTGGTGCCGCCAACAGAACCGGGATGAGCGCGAGCTGCCGCTTTCGGGTGTCGCGCTGCGGCTATGGGGTGAGTTTGAATCCAAAATCGGAGAGGACGTCGGCTTCCGTCGATGCGGCCTGCTTTACGCGACAGACAATCCCCGGCAGCTTGCGGAATGGGAAGCATGGCGCGAGACGGCCCGCCAGTTCAACGTCAATACGAAGATGCTGAGCGCCAAGGAAGCGGCTGCCGCAATTCCGGCGAACGGCCGCCGATGGCTGGGCGGAGTGCATTCGATCGATGACGGCAAGGGCGAGCCTGCTATCGCCGCGCCGACGATCGCGAACGGCGCGCGCAGGTTCGGCGCGACGATCCACCAGGAATGCGCTGCCCGCGGCCTCGATCTGGTAAATGGAGCGGTCACGGGGGTGATCACCGAAAAGGGGCTCATCCGGACACAAGCCGTTCTCTGCGCCGGCGGTGCCTGGACGTCGATGTTTTGTCGCCAGCACGGAGTTCTGTTTCCGCAGGCGAGCGTGCGCCAGACGGCGCTTCGTACGCGGCCGACAGCGGATCTGGGCGAAGCGATCTATACGCCGGAGTGTGCGTTGACACGCCGGTTGGATGGCAGCTACACGCTTGCGATCAGCGGCAGGGCGATGCTCGATATCACCCCGCAAGGCATTCGCTACGCCCGCTGGTTCATGCCGATGTTCATGAAGCGACTGAAAGCGGTGCAGTTCGGCATCGGCAAATCCTTCCTCCAGGGTCCGGAGGCATTGGGAAGCTTGAACAAGAGCAAACCGACGGCCTTCGAGCGGATGCGCGTTCTCGACCCGCCGCCGAGCCGCCGCACCATCGCGGCTATCTTGAAACATGTCACGGAGCAGTTTCCTGCGTTGGCGGGAGTCGAAGTCGCCGACAGTTGGGGAGCCTACGTGGATTTCACGCCGGACGCGGTGCCGGTCATCTCGCCGGCCGACGGTGTGAGAGGTCTCTACCTGGCAGCGGGCGCCTCCGGCCATGGCTTCGGCCTGGGCCCCGGTATCGGCCGCCTGGCGGCCGACCTGGTTGCCAATGATACACCCTGTGTCGACCCCACCCCTTTCCGCCTGTCGCGCCTCCTTGATGGTTCGAAAGTCAAAGTCGGCGCGATCTGAGGGGCAGAACAGGAGAAAGCCGTTGGGGTGACGCGCCGAGGGAAGCAAGCGGAATGGATTACGACGTAATCGTCATCGGCGGCGGGCTGGTAGGGGTATCGATAGCCTGGGGTCTGTCGAGATGCGGACAAAGGGTTGCAATCCTCGACGAGGGCGATGTGGCAAACCGGGCCGCCCGGGCGAATTTCGGTCTCGTATGGAGCTCAAGCAAGGGCCTCGGCAACGCCGCCTATTCGCGGTGGTCGCGAACCTCGACGGCGAACTGGCACCGGCTGGCAGCCGAACTCAAAGCCGAAACCGGTATCGATACCAGCTTTGTCCAGTCGGGCGGCTTCTCAATTCGGCTCACGCCAACGGAACTGGAACGCGGGATCGCATCGATGGCGAGGCTCGCCGACCAACAAGGAATGGACGCGGAAGGAACGCCGCCGCTCGAATATGAGATACTCGACCAGGCGGAGACGCGCCGCCGCTTGCCCCTCGTCGGCGAGACAGTGGCAGGCGCGATTTTCAGCCCGCTCGATGGACACGCAAACCCGCTGCGGCTGTTCGCTGGCTTTCACAAGGCGCTGCAGCAGCGTGGCGTTCACTATTTACCGCATCGCAAGACGACTGCGATCCGCCATCGCGCCGGCGGCTTCGAAGTGGCTGGGGAAGGCTGGAGGCTCCGTGCCGGCAAGATCGTGCTTGCGGCCGGCATCGGCAATACCGCGCTGGCCCCGATGGTTGGGCTGAGCGTTCCGCTCTCGCCCAGCCGCGGCCAGATCATCGTCACGGAGCGGCTGAAGCCCTTCCTCAGCCATGCCACCGGCTATCTGCGGCAGACAGACGAGGGCTCTGTGCTGATCGGTGAGAGCAAGGAGGCGACAATCGATCACCAGCGACCGCGAGGACCAATCACCGCAGTTCTGGCCGAACGCGCGCTACGCACCTTCCCACTGCTCAGGGACGCCAGGGCGGTGCGGATCTGGGCCGCATTCCGTGTGGTGACGCCCGACGGCTACCCCATTTACGAGCAATCGGAGCGGTTCCCAGGTGCGTTTGCAGTCGCCTGCCATTCCGGCGTGACGCTGGCGGCGAACCATGCGCTGGTCCTGCCGTGGCAAATTTCGGCCGGGGCGCTTTCTGAGGATCTTTCCGTATTTCATTCCCGGAGGTTCCATGTTCCGGCGGCTGTCTGACAGAAAAGAGAGCTCGGTCTCATTCACATTCAACGGCGTGCCGACCATGGCCAGCCAGGGCGATAGCGTCGCCGCTGCCCTCTTGGCCGCAGGACATTGCAGCACTCGGCGCACCCCGGTGTCCGGCGCCGCCCGTGGTCCTTACTGCATGATGGGTGTGTGCTTCGAATGCCTGGTCAAGATCGATGGCCGGCCGAACCGGCAGGCCTGCCTGACCACCGTGGTGGAGGGCATGAGGGTTGAAACACAGAATGGCGCGGCCATGCCGGGGCAGGAAGAATGATTCAGAACATTCAGTCGGCCGCCGATCTCGCGCCTGCCTATGACCTCGTCGTCGTTGGCGCAGGGCCCGCCGGCCTCTCGGCAGCGATCGAAGCGTCGACCCATGGCCTCGCCGTATTGCTGGCCGACGAAAATGAATCGCCTGGCGGCCAGATCTATCGGTCGGTCGACCGGGCTTCGGACGGCGATCTCGCGCGCATGGGGCCGGACTACGCTGCCGGTCGGATGCTCATCGAGCGGTTCCGGGGCGCAGACTTGAACTATGCCCGCCGGGCGACGGTGTGGAGCGTCGGGCCGGCTGACGAGGAAACTGGCGACGGCGCGCATGCGCTCGAGGTCGGGATCTCGCTCGGCGGCATCGCTCGGCCGATCGCCGCCCATCGGGTGATTCTCGCAACCGGCGCGCTCGAGCGTCCGTTCCCTTTCCCGGGGTGGACCATGCCCGGCGTCATGGCGGCGGGAGCGGCGCAAATCTTGATGAAATCGTCAGGCCTGGTGCCCTCCGGGCGGACCATCCTCGCCGGGACCGGGCCGTTGCTGTACTTACTGGCAAGCCAACTTCTGCGGGCAGGCGTGTCCGTGATAGCGGTCGTCGATACCACGCCGGCCGGGAACTGGCGCTCGGCCCTGCCTCATCTGCTTGGTTTTGCCGCATCGCCCTATGCCCTCAAGGGCCTGAAGCTCCTCTTGGACGTTCACCGACGAACCCGCGTCATTCGCGGGGTGACCGCGCTCGAGGCGGTCGGTTCCGGACAATTCAGCGCCCTGCGGGTCCATCGCGGCGATAAGTCCCTGCACATTGAAGGCGACCTGCTCCTTCTGCACCAGGGGATCGCGCCGAACCTCAATCTCGCGCTCGCAGCCGGGTGCGACTACGTCTGGGACGAGCGCCTGGCAGCCTTCCGCCCAGCCGTCGACATTCGCGGCGCGAGTTCGGTTCCGGGGGTTTCGATCGCCGGTGATGCGGCGGGAATTGTCGGAGCGGTTGCCTCGGCTCACCAAGGAGAGCTCGCGGGCTTGACCGCAGCGCTCGACCTGGATCGCATTGGCCAGGGTGCCTACGAACAGCGCCGGAACGAACTCACGCGGAGGCTCGCGCGAGCCTTCAGGGGCAGGACTTTCATCGAGCATCGGTTCCGGCCCGGCAAAACGTTTCGCGTGCCCGAGGACGACGGCACCATCGTCTGCCGCTGCGAAGAAATCACAGCCGGCAAGCTGCGTAAAGTTGCGGCGCTCGGCGTGCCGGGCCCTAACCAAATGAAGGCGTTCACACGATGCGGAATGGGACCATGCCAGGGTCGGCTATGCGGACTGACCGCGGTTGAGCTGCTGGCGCAATGCCGTGGCGTTGCGCCCGGAGAGCTCGGTTACTATCGGCTACGCCCACCCATTAAGCCGGTAACATTGGGCGAGCTGGCCGCTTTGCCGCACACGGAGGCAGCCATCGTTGCTGTCGCCGGATTCGTGGAACGCGCCGCCGATGGCACGCAGGACGCCATACATGGGAGCCGCCAATGAAACATGCCCACAAGTTCTATATCGACGGTGAATGGGTCGAACCCACGGTGTCGAGGTCCCGCGAGGTCATCGACCCGTCCACCGAGCAGCCAATCGGAACGATCGCGATCGGCAGTGCCGCCGACGCCCAGAAAGCGGTCGCGGCCGCGCGGCGGGCCTTTGCCTCGTTCTCGCAGACGTCCAAGGAAGAGCGCGCCGAACTGCTGAAGCGCATTGTAACGATCCTGAAGCGCCGCAATGACGAGCTCGGCGACATCATCTCGCGGGAAATGGGCGCGCCGCTCGCCATGGCCCGGGCCGAGCAGGCCGCCATCGGCGCTGCCCATTTCGAGCAAACGATCAAGGCCTTCGAGACCTTCGCCTTCGAATACATGCAGGGCTCGACCCGCATCGTGCACGAGCCGGTCGGGGTCGTAGGCATGATCACGCCGTGGAACTGGCCGATCAACCAGATCGCCTGCAAGGTCGCTCCGGCACTCGCGACCGGCTGCACTATGGTGCTCAAACCCTCGGAGATCGCTCCGTTCAACGCCGTGATCTTTGCCGAGATCATGGATGAGGCCGGCGTGCCCAAGGGGGTCTTTAACCTCGTCCAGGGCGACGGTCCGACGGTTGGCGCGATGCTCGCCAGCCATCCGGACGTCGACATGGTGTCCTTCACCGGCTCGACCCGCGCCGGCATTGCCGTGGCGCAGGCCGCGGCACCGACGGTCAAGCGAGTGCATCAGGAGCTCGGCGGCAAGTCGCCGAACATCATCCTGCGCAGCGCCGACTTCGCAGCCGCGGTCGCCGCTGGCATTCGCCGGTGCTTCGGCAATTCCGGCCAGACCTGTACTGCGCCAACACGGATGCTGGTGCCGGCGGAGCGGATGGATGAAGCAAGCTCGATCGCCGCGAGGGAAGCGGCTGCGCTCGTTGTCGGTCCGCCTTCGGATCCGCGCACCGACCTTGGACCGGTGGCAAGCGCCGCCCAGTTCGACAAGATCCAGGCGCTGATCGAACGCGGCATCGCGGAAGGAGCGGAGCTCGTCGCGGGTGGCCCTGGCCGCCCTGCGCATCTCAATGCGGGTTATTACGTGCGCCCGACGGTGTTTGCCCGCGTCACCAATCAGATGACGATTGCACGGGAGGAAATCTTCGGCCCTGTGCTGTCGATCATCGGTTATGACACCGAAGAGGAAGCGATCGCGATCGCCAACGATACGCCCTACGGCCTCGCAGCCTATATTCAGGGGGATCCGAAGGAAGCGCGGGCGCTCGCAGGCAGGCTGCGGAGCGGCACCGTTCGCCTCAACAGCTCCGCGTGGGACAGCGCCGCGCCGTTTGGTGGCTACAAGCAATCCGGCAACGGTCGGGAATACGGCAAGTTCGGACTGCACGAGTTTACCGAAATCAAGGGCATCGTCGGCTTCCTGAACGAGTGAATGGTGTGCCCGGTCCGGATGCCTGGCGCACATCGCGCCTGATATTGGCCCCGCATAAGCAGGAGATGCTCGCGAGCCACGGCGGCTACACGGCCGGCATGACAGCACCGGGAACGCCGTCTTTCGAGCACTCACTGCGCGCCGAACCGCGTCGAGTTTTCTGAAGTCGCCTCATCTGGAAGTCTCAGGTGCGCCTACAGTCGGGCGCACCTGAGTTTTGCTGTCACTCGTAAACACAAACGTAGATCTTGCGTACAGTCTCGATCGTGCGCCAAACACCGACGAAACCAGGCTTCATGACGAAGCTGTCACCAGCGCGATAGGTCTTCGTCTCGCCGCCCTTCTCCTCGATTTCCACGAGACCCGATATGATATGGCAGAATTCATAGGTGGTCCCTTTGATCGAATGATGCTCGCCAGGCGTCGCCTCCCAGACGCCAGTCAGCACCTTCTCGCCTTTCGAGGCATCCTGTGCCCAGGTCTTGAAGAATGGATTCCCCGAAATGAGCCGTTCCGGTGCGGGGACCGCGTCCTTTGGTGTGAAGTCCGGATCGGTATCGATAGTAATCAACAGTGACATGTCATGTTCCTTATTTGGTTCGCGGGTGGCCGGATCGACGAGGGCGATTGCATTCTTTCCCGGCGCGGGGCGCCAGATGTTTTGAATGACGATGCTGCCCTCGCGGTTGAGCCAGCGATGTGCCTCTGAGCTGGCTCGGGCGTCACCCAGAATAGGTCGATGCAGGAGTTTGCTTTGCCAAATAGAGCGTCGGTCTAGCAGATAATCTCAAAAATTCGCCGCGAACCAGCGGACCTGCCCGCCCCTTGCGCCGCCTGTCGCCGCGCCTGCGACACAGCGGCAGTTTCTTTTATTGTGAAACACTGAGCGCCTAATACCGCTCTCCACCCATTTAGGGCCGTTGGTAAGCTCACGCCAAATCCGTCCGGGCAAAATAGTGGCGGCAAAGCAAGTTAGCTGAACGCCCGGAAATCTGCAGCCAGACTTTTCAAGGCTCAGGAACGAGGGGCAAAATGGCGGTGGCTATCTAGACCAAGACGAGCGCCGCAGCCCGGTCGTCCTCTCGACGAAGTCGGCAATCGCTGCCGTGTCGTCAAGGTCGAAGACGGGAAGCTCGGTCTCGGCGACCGGGTGGTCGGCGGCGATCGCGACGATATGCGGGTCGGTTGGCGCGAGCGGCTCACGGTTCGCCGATTCCAGCCGGCGAGCCTCGATCTTCGGGATCGGTTCGCGCTTGTAACCCTCGATCAGCACCAGATCGCAGGGCGCCAGCCGCGCCAGGATTTCCTCGAAGCTGGGCTCCGGTGCGCCGCGCAATTCATGCATGATCGCAAAGCGGGTCGATGAGACGATCGTCACTTCGTGAGCACCGGCCTCGCGATGGCGATAGCTGTCGGCTCCGACCTTGTCGATGTCGAAGTCGTGGTGGGCATGCTTGACGGTCGACACCACATGGCCGCGCCGGGTCATTTCGCTGACAAGCCGGACCATGAGGCCGGTCTTGCCGGAGTTCTTCCAGCCGGCGATGCCGAAAATCTTGGATGCGGTCATGGTTCGGAATCCTCGAGGCGGTTCAGCCATTGTTCAGCTTCTTCAAGCTGCTGCGGGGTGTTGACGTTGAAGAACGGGTCGAGCGGCCCCGCTTTCGTCGCGGCGAGCGGGAAGTCTACCGCGACCGATGGATGACGGGCGATGAACGCTCGGACGCGGCGTTTCTCATCGGTGCGGATCCAGGCATCGAGATCGTCGGCGATCGCGATGGGCCAAAGGGCGAAGAGCGGATGCATCTCTCCGAGAGACCAGGCGACGGCAATTTCGTTTCCGGTGACCAGCGACCCCTGAAGCCGAGCAGCAAGCGTGGCCGGGAAGAAGGGTGCATCGATCGGCACCGTCAGAACATGGCTTGCCGCGGGCGCGATCTCGCCGGCGTGTCGTAGGGCGGTTAGCACGCCGGCGAGCGGGCCGGGCAAACCGGGCATCGTGTCCGCAAGGACGGGATAATCGCCGGGCAAGGCGATGCCCGGATCGGCATTGAGGTTGATTGCAATGCTGGCCGCTTGCGGCGACAGTCGCTCGACGACGCGGGCGAGCATGGATTGCCCGCCGAGCATGACCGCCGCCTTCTGTTTGCCCATGCGCGACGACCGTCCGCCGGCGAGAATGACTGCGGGCGGGCGGGGGCTCGTCATCGCGGTGTTTCCGGCCATCCTTCAGCGTCCTCTATTCGAGCGGCCCGCCGGGAGAGCGCTGCGCCACCGGTCGGGGTCCGCGCAGGCTCTCGCGATAGAAAGTGTAGAGGCCCGAGCCGACGATAACGGCAACGCCGGCCAGCATCCAGCGGTCCGGCGTCTCCGAGAAGAAGGCGATGCCGATGGTGATCGCCCAGAGAAGGCTCGTATAGCGGAAAGGGGCAACCACCGAGATATCGCCGTCGCGCATGGCGAGCACGATGGTCTGATAGCCGAGCATGAGGAGCACGCTGGCGCCGGCGAGATGGGTCAGAGAACTTGCGGATACCGGCTGCCAGCCGCCGAAAGGGACGATCAGCGCGGCACCCATCAGCGTCGTCACGAGTGAAGTCGTGACGGAGATGAAGAGCGACGGCACGTCGGCGCCGATGCGGCGGGTGCAGAGATCGCGTGTCGCGGTGAAGAAGACGCAGGCTACGACCGTCAGTGCGGCCGGCGTAAAACCTTCAGGCCCGGGCCGGAGCACGATCAGCACGCCGACGAAGCCGATCACGATTGCGCTCCAGCGCCGCCATCCTACCGGCTCGCTGAGAAACAGCGCGGCGCCGAGCGTGACCGCCAGCGGCAGGGCCTGCATGATCGCCGAGGCATTGGCGAGCGGGATGTGACCGAGAGCGGAGATGTAGGTCAGCGAGGCCAATGCCTCCATGGCGATGCGGAGCATGATCACCGGCCTGAAGACTGTGCGAACCGGGCGTAGCGCGCCGAAGCGGTGGGCGATTAGCAGTATCATCAGCGTCGTCATCAAGCCGCGCACGAATATGATCTGACCCGTGTTCATGACGCCCGTGACGGATTTGACGAGGGCGTCGTTGCAGGAGAAACCGGCCATGGCAAGCGTCATGAAGGCGATGCCGCGGATATTGGCTGAGGAATGCATTCCCGATGACCTTGGCTGAGGGCGTTCTGGGCGGGACCGGGCGAATCCGTCGAGGCGCCCTGTGGTAGAGCTTTGACGTCCAAAGCGCGCAAACTCAAGGACGTGTTTGCGTCGGAAGCGTTTTGACGCGCGGCAAACTCGCTGCGCGGCTCTCAAGGACGCACGCGGTGCGGGCGCAGGTGCTGTCCATTCGCGGAATCTTAAGTTTCGCTGCCTATCGTCCCGATGATTCCGCAGTCCAATCGCATGATGCGATCGGTGGCGACGGCCCGGAAACGCAGCAGCCGTCGATCCCAGGACTGCCAGCCGAAGCCAGGGAGGTGCTTCCGCCGGCAGTCGTCGATGCCTGTGCTGCCGCCAGCGGCCGCCAAGCACTCCAACCGCGCGGACATGTTCCTCATAACAAAATCGGGGTTCGCAATGTCTGTCATCGATCGTCTTCTGCAGCGCCTGCGCATCGTCACGAAAGTCCTCCTTTTCGTCGTTCCGCTGGTGGCCTTGATCGCCGGTATCGGGCTTGTCGGCTTCTTTACGGCCCGTACGCTCAACGGCCACATGACAGTGACCCGCGAAACCATCAACAATCTGTCGGATTTCCAGGCCCTGCGCACTGCGCTGCAGGACTTCCTGGACGATCCGGCCGAGGAAAGCCGCGGCCGGCTCGCGATGATGATCGACGAGCAGGAGGAGGGGGTCAGGTCGCTCGAATCCTTGCTGACACGGGAAGAGGACCGGGCGCAGATCGCCTCTGTCGTCGCTCTCGGCGAAGCGATGCGCAGCCAGACCGACAAGCTCTGGGCCGTTCAGGTCGAACGCGAGACGGTGACGAAATCGCTGGAAGCGGCGCTCGCCGAAATGACCAAGAACGGCAACGGCGCCTATAAGCAGATCGACATCCTTCAGGAGGAATCAGGCGAGAAGGAAGCCTTCGCCAAGGCGCTGCTCTTCGATGCGGCCGCCTATCAGGGGCTCGCTGAGCGAATCAAGAAGTTCCGCCTGCCGGTGACGATGGCCGTCAATCCCGACGCGAAGATCGAACAGGCCACCAAGCTGCTGCCGCACCTGATGAAGCAGATTGGCGAATCCGAGCGGATCGCCTCCGACCAGGTCAAGAAGCCGATCGCCGAGATCAAGGAGCAGGCGCAGAAGATCCAGGCGATTCTGGCCGGAGTACAGGATAACGAAGCTAAGAAAAACGCCTTCGTGCCGATCCTCAGCAAGTTCTCCAAATATGAAGCCGACTTCGCCAAGGAGGCTGCGAAGAATTCCGATACGGCCGCCAAGCGCTTCGTCAGCATGGACGGGGAAATTTCCACGTTGAAGACGCTGATCGCGCTGATGGACGACACGTTCAAGGGCCTCGCCAGCACCCGGCTGCACATCAGCGAACTGCACCGCAAGCTCGACGCGGCGAGTCGCACGCCGATCGTCGCCGACATCAACGCCGTTCGCGAGACGGCCGGCAAGCTGTCCGACCTCGGTGGCAAGAACGCCGCATTGCGCGACCTGCCGGCCAAGCTCGGGCCGTCGCTGGACGATATCGACAAGGGCAGCGCCGCCTTGATCGATGTGGGCGCCCGGTGGCAGGCCGCCAAGGCGGAAGCTTCGAGCCTTGTTGCGAAGGCGAGCGCCACGCTCGAGAGTTTCGTCAGCAGCGCTCAGGAAGTGGGCAAACAGGATAGCCAGCGTTCGGCGACAGTCTCGATCGTCGCCATGGTTGCCGGCACGCTGCTTGCGATCATCGGTGGGCTGATGCTCGTCGAGACGCTGCGTGGTCCGCTGAAACGGGTCACCGAAACCATGACCCGGCTTGCCAAGGGCGACCTTGAAGTGGCGATCGAAGGCCGCAATCGCGGCGACGAGATCGGCGACATGGTGCGTTCCGTCGCCGTCTTCCGCGACAATGCCTTGGAAAATATCCGGCTTGAGCGCGAAGCCCAGGCGGCCCGTACCCTGTCGGCCGAGGAGGAGGCGCGGCGATCCGCCGAACGCGCCCGCATCGAGGCCGAGCAGATGCAAGCGCTCAATGCGCTGTCGGACGTCCTTGCGCAGCTCGCCGCCGGCAACCTGGAAGAGGGTATGGCGGAGGATCTGCCGGCCGACTACGTGATGATGGCGCGGACCTACAACAATGCCGTCGACGCGCTCCGCGCGACGCTGACCGATGTCCGCCTCGTCACCGAGGAGATCACCGGCGGCACCGGCAATCTCTCGGCCTCGGCCGACGATCTGGCGCGCCGCACCGAGCAGCAGGCGGCAGCACTCGAGGAAAGCTCACGCGCCCTGCGGCAGCTCACCGAAATCGTCCGCACTACCGCCGAGAGCGCTCGCAAGACCACCGTTTCGGTCGACGAGACGAACTCCTACGCCCAGCATTCCGGTCAGGTCGTCGCCAAGGCGATCGACGCCATGGCGGAAATCAACCGCTCGTCGGAAAAGATCGGCACGATCATCGGCGTCATCGACGAGATCGCCTTCCAGACCAACCTCCTGGCGCTCAATGCCGGCGTCGAGGCTGCGCGCGCCGGCGAGGCGGGCCGCGGCTTTGCCGTGGTGGCGCAGGAAGTCCGCGAACTGGCCCAGCGCTGCGCCGGCGCAGCACGGGAGATCAAGGGACTGATCTCGGCAAGCTCCGCCCAGGTGCGCAGCGGCGTGGCACTGGTCCAGGAGACTGGCGATGCCCTGTCGGTGATCAACGACCATATCGGAACCATCCACCAACTGGTCGCCAATATCGAAGCCGCCGCCGCCGAACAGTATACCGGCCTCAACGAGGTCAACGCGGCCGTTCACGAGGTCGAACTGATCACCCAGCAGAACGCCGCCATGGTCGAGGAGAACACCGCGGAGATTCACGGCCTGCGGAGGCAGGTGGAGGTGCTGAACGAAAAGATCGAGCGGTTCAAGACCGGAACGGGCGGCCAGGATGTGCAGGGCCAATATCGGTCGAACTACGCCGCGTAGTTGGGAATTTGCCCCTCACCCTAGCCCTCTCCCCGCAGGCGGGGAGAGGGGACAAGGCGGCGGCATACCCCTTCGCCCCGCTCGCGGGGAGAAGGTGCCGGCAGGCGGATGAGGGGCAATATTCTCGCGCCGACGTCGCTTTAATGTCAGCCGCCGGTTACGCTCATGTGGCGGGCGACCGCCGGGCGGTTGTGCTCGCGGTCGATGATGAAATCATGGCCCTTCGGCTTGCGGCCGATCGCTTCGTCGATCACCTGGTAGAGATAGGCGTCGTCATCGGTGGCGCGCAGGGCGGCGCGCAGATCTGCGGCGTCGTTCTGGCCGAGGCACATATAGAGCGTACCGGTACAGGTGAGACGGACGCGGTTGCAGCTTTCGCAGAAATTATGGGTCATCGGCGTGATGAGGCCGAGTCGGCCGCCGGTTTCCGCCACCTCCACGTAACGGGCGGGGCCGCCGGTACGGTAGGGGATGTCCTTGAGCGTGAACTCCCTCTCGAGCCGCTCGCGCATCTCCGAGAGCGGCAGGTAGTGATCGGTGCGGTCCTCGTCGATCTCGCCCATCGGCATGGTCTCGATCAGCGTCAGGTCCATGCCGCGGCCATGCGTCCAGCGGATCAGCTCGGGGATCTCGGCATCGTTGAAGCCCTTGAGCGCCACCGCGTTGATCTTGACCTTCAGCCCGGCCGCCTGTGCTGCATCGACGCCTTCGAGGACCTTCGCAAGCTCGCCCCAGCGGGTGATCTCGCGGAACTTGTCCGGATCGCGCGTGTCGAGCGAGACGTTGATCCGCCGCACGCCGCAATCAGCCAGTTCGGCGGCGAATTTCGAGAGCTGTGAGCCATTGGTGGTCACCGTCAGTTCGTCGAGCCGACCTGCTTCGATTTCCTTGCCGAGTTCGCGCACGAGGAACATGATGTTCTTGCGCACCAGCGGCTCGCCGCCGGTGAGCCTCAGCTTGCGTACGCCCTTGGCGATGAAGGCGGAACAGAGCCGGTGCAGCTCTTCCAGCGTCAGAAGATCCTTCTTCGGCAGGAAGGTCATGTGCTCCGCCATGCAATAGGTGCAGCGGAAATCGCAGCGGTCGGTGACCGAGACGCGCAAATAGGTGACCATGCGGCCGAAGGGGTCGATCATCGGCGCGGTCATTCTGTCGAGCGGTCGTGCGTTGGTCTGGTCTATGGCGGCCGTGTTCAAGTCTGTTCTCCCTGCGCCCCCAATGTCGTGACCGAAAGAGGTCGCGTCAAGGCGCATAACGTCGCAAAGTGTTTTTCAAATATCGGGAAAGTCGCCTTCGGGAGATTTTCGCCGGTTCAATTCTGCTTTACTCAACGAGGGCCGAGAAACGGAGCATGACGATGAGTGAATTCTGGCCGACCGAACTGCGTGTATCGAAGGATCGCCACCGGCTGACGGTGAGCTTCGACGACGGCGCCACCTTCGATCTTTCGGCGGAACTGTTGCGCGTGCTTTCCCCATCGGCGGAAGTGCAGGGCCACGGACCGGGCCAGCGCGTGACAGTTCCGGGCAAGCGCAACGTCCAGATCATCTCGGTCCAGCCGACCGGCAACTATGCGGTAAGGATCGGTTTCGACGATTTCCACGACACGGGTATCTACACCTGGACCTATCTGCGCGAACTCGGCGAGACGGGCGAGGAGCTCTTCAGGGCCTATGAGCAGGAGCTTGCCGACAAAGGCATGTCGCGCGACAAATCCGAGAAGCCGCGCTGATCAGCCTTGTGCATGTCGCTCAAAAGTGTGCAGCGGTTTTGGGATGACGACATGCACAAATCAAAAGCTTAAAGCGCGCCGCGTGAATACGTTTGAACGCATGGCGCTTTAGCTTTCGCGATCTGGAAGTTCGCTATCTTCCTTGAGCAGGGTCGAGATGATCCGCTCCATTGATTCCGCGACCTTCATGCAATCCTCGATCGGAGAGCCGGCGTGAGAGCTTTCGATCAGCGCCGTCTGGATTTCCATCGCCTCTTCGGTGAGTGCCTGGCCAGCTGCGGTCAGTGACAGCCGCAGCACCCGTTTGTCCTTGGCATCGCCACGGCGCTCGATCAGGCCGCGCCTCTCGAGCTGCGGCAGCAGCATGCTCATGTTGGAACGGCCGACGAGCAGCTTGCGCGCGAGTTCCTGCTGCGAAATGCCATCGAAGCGGTAAAGATTGATCAGGATGTCGAGATGCGGCGGCTTGATTTCCAGATGGACCAGTCGGCGGGTCAATGTCTGCTGCATCAGCTGGCAGGCACGTCCGACTGCGATCCAGCTGCGAAAGCGGGGATGCTCCCAGGGAAAATGGTGATCTTCGGTCGTCACTTGATTTTTGTTCATCCTTGGACAAATATGTTCATGATTGAACATTAAGGGCTCGATTCACTATGGCATCCTTTGCGACCAAGGTCATCCGCCTCTCGCTCAAGGCCGTGTCGGCGGTCTCTCCCGCGGCCGCCGGCGAAATGGCATTTCGGATATTCTGCCTTACCCCAAACCGCAAGCCGAAGAATGGCAAGGAACGGGCGTTGCTGAGCGCTGCGGCGCCGTTGATGGAGCAATCGCGAAAAATCACGCTGTCTTTTGCCGGCGGCTGGGTGTTCGTCCGACACTTCCCGCGCCACGGAAGCGGCAGGGGACCACGCGTGCTGCTCACACATGGCTGGGGATCGCGCAGCGACTACCTGGCCGCGCTGATCGATGGCCTGCTGGCGGCGGGCGCCGAAGTTGTCGCGCTCGACTGGCCGGGGCACGGCGGTTCGCCGGGCCGCTCCCTGACAATGCCGCAGGCGGTGCGGGCGATCGATGCCGCATGGCGGCACTTCGAGGGTTTCGATGTCTGCATCGGCCATTCCTTCGGCGGCGCCAGCCTGGCCTGTGCGGCGGGGGGCGTGGTTTGCGATCTTCCTGCGCGTGTGCCGGGGAAGCTGGTGCTCATCGGCGCGCCCAGCGAGATGGCTTGGCTCTTCCAGGGCTTCGGCAAGATGATGGCGCTTGTACCGGCGGCGCAGGCGGCGTTCGAAGGCATGGTCGAGCGCCTGTCCGGCCGCCGCGTCGAGGATTTTGACGCCGCAGGCGTCACGGCTGCGCTCAACAAGCCGGTTCTTGTCGTCCACGCCGAAGACGACAAGGAGGTCTCCGCCGACCATGCCCGCCGATACGGCGCGAGCGGCCCGCATGTCGAACTGCATTGGGCGAACGGCCTTGGCCACCGCCGCATAGTTTCCGCATCGCCCGTCATCGAGAAGATCATCGCTTTCCTTGGCGAAGGTCAGCAAACGGGGCATCTCAGGAAGATCGCATGATGCCGTCATCGGGACGTCATGCTATTCCGGCAAGGGACGGCGCTTCTGCGCAGGAGTGCAGCGCCGGATCGGAGGACGAAGAATGACGATCATCAGGACGGTTGAGGAACTGAAGGCGCTTTACGGCGAAGCGGGCGAGGCATCGATCGTCAAGGTTACGCAGACGCTCACTGCAGAATACCGTCAGATGATCGAGGTCTCGCCGTTTGCGGCAATGGCGACCGTTGGACCTGAGGGTCTCGATTGCTCGCCCCGAGGCGACGATCTGTCGGTCGTCCGGATTGCCGACGACCAAACCCTGTTGATGCCGGATTGGCGGGGCAATAATCGCATCGACTCGCTTGTGAATATCGTCCGCGACCCGCGCGTCGCGCTCCTCTTCCTCGTTCCCGGCTCGAACACCACTATGCGGATCAACGGGACGGCGGTCGTCAGTATCGATCCGGCCTTGATCAGTTCCTTCGAAGTCAACGGCAAACATCCGCGCACCGTCGTCGTCATCACGATCGCTGAAGTTTACTTCCAGTGCGCGAGGGCATTGCTGCGTTCGCAGCTCTGGAACCCGGAACGCTTCGTCGATCCGGCCTCGCTGCCGACGCCCGGCGCTTTGTTGAAGGCGGCAAAAGCCGATTTCGACAAGGATAGCTATGACCGGGAATGGCCCGGCCGCGCCGCAATGACGATGTGGTAGCCCCGGGTTAGCCCCGAAGCTTCGGGCTGTCAGCGACGATAGATCAGCCAGTTGCGACCGGAATCCTTGCGCATGCCTTCCTCGAAGAGAACCGTCCTGTTGCGCCCTGAACTCTTGGCTGCGTAGAGCGCGATATCGGCCTTGTGGTAGAGCTCGAGCGGATCGTCCGCCGCCGTTGCCATGCACACGCCGACGGAGAGCGTGATCGGGCCGTAGTTGACGCCGGTCTTGGAGTTCTTGAACGGCGTGCTTGCCAGAATGGCGCGGATGCGGTCGGCGGCCTGCAGGCATTCCTCCTGCGTGCTGTCGTTCAGGATGACGGCGAATTCCTCGCCCCCGGTCCTGGCAACGAAGGCGTCCCGGCGGAGATTGGCGCGAATGACGGTGCCGACGGTGGAGAGGATCTTGTCGCCGACCGGGTGGCCGAAACTGTCATTGACCTTTTTGAAATGGTCGATGTCGACGACGAGCAAGCCCGTATAGTTGCGCATTTGCTCGTTGTTGTAGACCGCCGCGAGAGTCTCGTCGAAGGCACGCCGGTTGCCGAGCCGCGTCAGCGAATCGGTGTTGGCGATGCGCTTGTACTCATCGAGTTCCTGGCGGATCGCTTCCATCTCGAAGGATTTCTGAACGACGGTCTGAACGCGCTCCTTGCCCTGATTCATCGTATCCGCGGTCGCTTCGCTCAGAATGTCGATCGCGTGGCGGAGGAGGTCGGCGCTCGCCGCACTCTTGCTGGTGATGTTCAGATAGGCCTCGTCGAGGACCTTGTTGTAGCTCTCGAGCGCGTATTGTTCGTCGCGCAGGAGCGTGACCAGTTCGCCAAGCTTTGCCGCCAGCGTGCTATGGGCGCGCTCGATCCCGCGCGAATGGTGGATGTTGCTGAAATAGCGCGCACCGATCGCATCGAGCTCTTCCTGCGTGGCGCGGCTGCCGAGCGCTGCAAGATCCTTCGACAATTGCGGGTTCGAGCCGAGATAGGCCTCGTAGTAGAGCTCATAATTGCGCGGAATCGGCGCAACGCCCATCATGCGCATTGCGTGGGTAATTTGCGCAGCGATATCCGGCGTCGGCGTCCTGTTCGAAGTTGCCGTCTGCATCTGCCAACCTTTAAAATAAAATTGAAATAGTCAGCTATTTTCTAGGAGTAAAAGCTTTGTGAAATCTTAATGTTTGCTTGGGTGCGTCGATGCAGTGCGAATGATTTGCATGAGGAGGCCGCGGCGCCGGCGGGCGACCGCGGCCTTTGATCTGTCAAGCGGGGCTGATCATCGTCTCGGGGCGAACGATCGCGTCGAATTCCTCGTTCGTCACATAGCCGCCTCCGACAGCCTCTTCGCGCAGGGTCGTGCCGTTCTTGTGGGCCGTCTTGGCGATCTTGGCGGCATTGTCGTAGCCGATCTTCGGCGCCAGCGCCGTGACGAGCATCAGCGACCGGTCGAGCGCAGCCTTGATGTTGTCTTCGCGGGCCTCGATGCCGACGACGCAATTGTCGGTGAAGGAAACCGCCGCGTCGGCGAGAAGCTGGACCGACTGCAGGAAGTTGTAGGCCATCAGCGGGTTGAAGACGTTGAGCTCGAAGTGGCCCTGGCTGCCGGCGAAGGTGAGGGAGGCGTGGTTGCCGAACACCTGGGCGCAGACCTGCGTCAGCGCTTCGCACTGGGTCGGGTTGACCTTGCCGGGCATGATCGAGGAGCCCGGTTCGTTTTCCGGCAATGACAGTTCGCCGAGGCCGGAACGGGGGCCCGAGCCGAGGAAACGGATGTCGTTGGCGATCTTGAAGAGGGCGGCGGCCGTCGCGTTGATCGCGCCGTGGCTGAACACCATCGAATCATGCGCGGCGAGCGCCTCGAACTTGTTCGGCGCCGAGGTGAAGGCGACGCCGGTGATTGCGGCGATTTCCTCCGCCACCTTCTCGGCGAAGCCGATCGGGGCGTTGAGGCCGGTGCCGACGGCGGTGCCGCCCTGGGCGAGCTCGCAGAGTCCGGGGAGCGTCATCTCGATGCGCCTGATCGAAGAGGCGACCTGTGCCGCATAGCCGGAGAATTCCTGGCCGAGGGTCAGCGGCGTCGCATCCTGCGTATGGGTGCGGCCGATCTTGATGATGTGGTCGAAAGCCTTGACCTTTTCTTCTAGCGCCTTGTGCAGGTGCTTGAGCGCGGGCAGCAGATCATGGATCACCCGCTCGGCGCAGGCGATGTGCATCGCCGTCGGGTAGGTGTCGTTCGACGACTGGCTCATATTGACGTGGTCGTTCGGGTGCACGGGCTTCTTCGATCCCATGATGCCGCCGAGCAGCTCGATCGCACGGTTGGAAATGACCTCGTTGGCATTCATGTTCGACTGCGTGCCGGAGCCGGTCTGCCAGACGACGAGCGGGAAATGATCGTTGAGCTTGCCGTCGATCACCTCCTGGGCGGCCTTTACGATGGCGTCGCCGATATTCGGATCGAGGCGGTCAAGCGCCATGTTGGCGCGTGCTGCTGCCTGCTTGACGATGCCGAGCGCCCGGACGATCGCCAGCGGCTGCTTTTCCCAGCCGATCTTGAAGTTGCCGAGCGAGCGTTGGGCCTGGGCACCCCAGTAGCGGTCGTTCGCCACTTCGATGGGGCCGAACGTATCTGTTTCCGTGCGCGTCGATGTCATCGTGATACCTGCCTTCGTGATGCGCTTCATCAAGCCGAGGCGAATATGCCGGTGTCGGCCGGTATCCTCCCCGGAGCCGGGCATCTCTCTGCCCCGGCGATGCCGGCTTGTAAAGGGCCGCAGGGACCGGCGGCGAGCTACAATCGGTTGAAAATTGTTGCAATGCGGTCGGTTTCTCAGGCGCGTGGGAGGCGTTGCACAATACGTGCGCGTCGCCTGCATTCCTTGTGGCCTTTCCGTCACAGAGGGGCGTCTTCATTTTCGACGCTGCCGGTGCCGCCGGGAACACCCAAGCGCAATCGCTTGGTGCAAAATAGATGCAAATCAGAGGCTTGCCGGCCTTCGCGCGCGAGACGGGGCCAACAGTTCAGGGCAGCTGATCGAAATCGAAGGCGGTCGTTTCCTTTTCATTCACCATCCTTTTCTATAAGTCTTCAGGCACGAGGGCGTGGCGAGAATCTGGCAGCGGCCGAATTCGGCGGCAACGCGATACGGGGACGTTTATTCAATGAAAATGATCAAGTCGGTAGCGATTGTGGCGCTTATGGGCGGCTGTGCGATTGCAACCATGGATGTGCGGCCAGCCTCAGCTCTCACGCTGATGGATTTTATCCGCGGCGGCAGGAAGCGCACGCCGGAGCAGGCCTACCCGGTTCAGCCCGGGTACGACATGATGGCGCCGCAGCGCCTTGAAGATAGAACCGCGGTAAAGCCGCCCCGTGTTTCCAGCCCGCGCTATTACACCTACAAGCCTGAGCAGATGCGCAGGATTGCGACTGATCGCCTGGTCGATCCGGTTGTGACCGGTTCGGTGCAGAGCTATGGCTTTCCGCCCATGCTGCGGATTCCGCTTGCCGATGCCCGCAAGTTTCTGCCGCAGGTCGAGGTGCGCGCCCCGGCCGAGGTGGCAAAGGCGGTCGAAGCCTTTTATGCGGGCCGTACCGATTTCGTCTGGATCGGAGGCGACGGCATCAACGGGCGGGCCCGTGCTGCCCTCGCTGTTCTTGGCGATGCCTCCAAGGTTGGACTCGACCCCAAGGACTACGCCGTCACGGTTCCGGCCGATGACTTCGATCGCGCCGATATGGTCGTGCGGGAAAAGGACCTGGTGCAATTCGAGATTGCCATGTCGGCGGCGGTGCTCACCTATGTCCAGGATACGGTTCGGGGCCGCATCGACCCGAACAAGATTTCCGGCTACCACGACTTCAAGCGCAAGAGCGTCGATCTCGTCGCCTTCCTCGACAAGGCCGCCACGAGCGCCGACGTTGCAGCCCTGATGGAAGAACGCAACCCGAAGAACCCGCAGTTCCTGGCGTTGAAACAGGAGCTCGAAAGGTTGCGAGCCGAAACGGATGCTGCTCCGCGCGTCGAGATCGCGCCGGGGACGCTGCTGAAGCCGGGCGACAACAATCCGGAGCTGGCCAATATCGTCGCCGGGATCAAGCTGAAAGCTTCCGAGGGGCTGAAGGCCGAGCATGCCGTCGTGCTCGCCCGCTATCAGGGTACGCCCGAATACACCCCCGAACTGGTTTCGCTGGTCCAAGCCTTTCAGAAGGAGCAGGGGCTGAAGGCGGACGGCGTTGTCGGCCAGGCCTCGATCCGGGTATTGACTGGTGGCGACACGACCGCCAGCAAGATCAACAAGCTCGAGATCGCGATGGAGCAGGCACGCTGGCTGCCGAACGATCTCGGTAATCGTTACGTCTTCATCAACCAGCCGGCTTTCATGGCTTACTATACCGACCACCGCGCGGAACAATTTTCGATGCGCGTCGTGGTCGGCTCGAAGGCGAACCAGACCTATTTCTTCCATGACGAGATCCAGACCGTCGAGGTCAATCCCTATTGGGGCGTGCCCCAGTCGATCATCGTCAACGAGATGCTGCCGAAGCTGCGCAGCGATCCGAGCTATCTCGACCGCATGGGCTATCAGGTCGAGGTCGGCGGCCGGGTCGTTCCGTCCTATGCGGTCGACTGGTACGGATCGACGAACTCGATTGCCGTGCGCCAACCGCCGAGCAGCGACAACGCGCTTGGCGAATTGAAGATCCTCTTCCCGAACTCCCATGCGATCTACATGCACGACACGCCGTCGAAGAGCTTCTTCAAGCGCGACCAGCGGGCGTTGAGCCACGGTTGCGTCCGCCTCGCCGAGCCGCGCCGCATGGCAGCGGCCGTCCTCGGAATCAGCATGGAAGACGTCGGCAAGGAAATCGCCGCGGGGCACAACCGGGCGCTGCCGGTGCCGCAGAAGGTGCCGGTCTATGTTTCCTACTTCACTGCCTGGCCGAACAGGGACGGCAAGGTGGAGTATTTCAACGACGTCTATGAGCGCGACATGTACATGAACCGTGCCTTCGACGCGACCCGGAAGGCGCGGCAGCAAGGCGAGGGCTGACTAAGCGGTCGAGAGGTAGTCTTATTGACATGGAAGGCCCCGCTACTGGCGGGGCTTTTGCGTTTTGCGCCGCACGGAGAGCACGGGCGGGCCGAGAACCTCCCCGGAGAGCCAGCCACTATGACGCCGTCCGCCTCAAAGCCGGTCGGCACCTCGAGCGCAGAGGTGGTGCTTTACTTCTTCTTTTCCCGCCTGAGAACCGTCCTGACGAGCTCCGGCGTCAGTTCGTCGAAATGCTCGATGATTCGGTCGGGCGCGAGGCTCGCGATCGGCACATCGGAGTAACCAAACGGTACGGCGATCGATGGAACGGAGGCATTGCGGGCGACGAGAATGTCGTTGAGGCTGTCGCCGACCATGACCGTGTGTTCCGCGGCAGAGCCGGCATGGGCGACCGTCGAGAGGAGGTGCTCGGCATGCGGCTTGCGGACGGAGAACGTGTCGCCGCCGGAAATGGCGGCAAAGCGGTCAAGGAGGCCGAGACCTTCGAGCAGGCGCCTCGCCAGCATTTCCGGCTTGTTGGTGCAGACGGCCAGTCGCAGGCCGGCGTCCTGCAGGCGATCGAGCGCCGAGACCAGCCCGGGATAGGGCAGCGATCCGCCCGGCATCGAGCCATGATAGAAGTCCACGAACTCCTTCATCTGCCAGGTCAGTTCCTCCTCGCTCAGCGCTTTGCCACGCAGCGCGAAGGTCCGCTCGATCATCGCACGGGCGCCGTGGCCGACAAGATGCGTTAGATCTGCGTAAGTAACCGGTTCGATACCTGCTTTGGTCACCGCGTGGTTGAGGCTGGCGACGAGGTCGGGGGCGGTGTCGACGAGAGTACCGTCGAGATCGAAGACAACAAGGGGCTGAGACAAGGGGAACCTCGCAAGGAAAACGTCCTGTTCGCCTAGGCGAAGTGCGCGCAGAATGCAACGGCAGCCGGGGCCGTGGGCGTTGCCGGAATCCGCCGCGTCGCTCGCATTTTGGCTTTTGTTTGCTGCGATCGCCGTGTAAGTGTCTCAGCGGAAATTGGGCGGGAGCCGGTGATTGGCCGCTCGCCGGCCGGATAGTGACAAGGGAGCGAGTGGCGCATGGACGCCCGCCAGATGAAGATCAAGGCCGCCCAGGCGGCGCTTGACTATGTCGAAAGTGGAATGCGGCTTGGCATCGGCACCGGGTCGACGGCCGAGGAATTCGTCCGGCTGCTGGCCGAGAAGGTGGCGTCCGGCTTTCAAATCCTAGGGGTGCCGACCTCCGAGCGGACGGCGCGGCTTTGCCTCGAACTCGGCGTTCCGCTGAAGTCGCTCGATGAGTTGCCTGAGCTTGACCTGACCATCGACGGTGCCGACGAGGTCGACGGGAACCTTCGGCTGATCAAAGGTGGAGGCGGAGCGCTGCTGCGTGAAAAGATCGTTGCGAGCGCCTCGGAACGGATGATCGTCATTGCCGACGAATCGAAAGTCGTCGAGGTTCTCGGTGCCTTCAAACTGCCGATCGAAGTGAACCCGTTCGGCCAGGTGACGACCCGGCTGGCGATCGACAAGGTTGCCGCACGGCTCGGTTTGACCGGCGAGATCGCCCGGCGGGCCTCCGGCGACGGACCCTTCATGACCGATGGCGGCCACCTCATACTGGATGCATCTTTTGGCCGTATTCCTGATGCAGAGGCGCTTGCGGCCGAATTGAACGCGATTCCGGGAGTCGTCGAACACGGGCTCTTTATCGGGATGGCGTCGCTGGCGATTATCGCCGGTCCGGAGGGGGCGCGCACGCTCACGGCAGGCTGAGGGCCCAGCCGGGTCCGATTTCGCGCCGCGGCCGTGGCGCAAACAGAATTCCGCACATGAATGCCTGGCGGCGGCAATTGGCCGGGCGATATGTGCCAACACAGGAGCATTGATAAAAATGAACAAAATCACGAGTTTCGCCCGGGCATTCGCAACCGCGGCCGTTCTCCTTTCGGTGTCGGTTCCCGCCGTCAAGGCGCAGGAAGTGACGGAGGACCAGATCAAGGCGGCCCGCGCGACCATCGCAGCGCTCGGCGTCACCAACAGCTTCGACAACATTCTGCCGAACCTTGCCGAACGGCTGAAGAACTCGCTGATCCAGGCGTCGCCGAACCATCAGGAACTGATTTCGGCAACCGTCGACGAGAAGGCGCTTGGTCTCGCCGCGCGCCGCTCGGACCTGGAACGCGAGGCGGCGACGATCTATGCCAAGACCTTCTCGGTCGAGGAACTCAATGCGATCACCGCCTTCTATAGCTCGGCGGCCGGCAAGAAGCTCCTGAACGACGGCCCGATCGCCTCCCGCGAACTCTTGAAGGCGGCCGATATCTGGGCAGCCGGCGTTTCGCGCGACCTCGCCCAGGACGCAACCAAGTCGCTCGATGAAAAGATCGGCAGCGCTCCGGCAGCGGATGCCGGCACGCAGGCACCGGCGCAGCAGTAATCCTATGGAGCCTTTGGGCTCATCTGCGGAGCCCGGAGCGATCCGGGCTTTTCTTTTTTTGGGTCGCAACTCTATATCAGACGCAAGCGATTAGGGTCCGTCGTTTAAACGCGGAGCTGAAGCTGCGACCGACCGCGTCAAATCCATCATGTTTCTTTTCAGGAGTTCTCCATGAGCGCTTTCGACTATGACCTTTTCGTGATCGGCGGCGGCTCGGGAGGCGTGAGAAGCGGAAGGCTGGCGGCGGCGCTCGGCAAGAAGGTGGCGATCGCCGAGGAGTTTCGCTACGGCGGCACCTGCGTGATCCGCGGCTGCGTGCCGAAGAAGCTTTATGTCTATGCCTCGCAATATTCGGAGCATTTCGAGGATGCAGCGGGCTTCGGCTGGAATGTCGGCGAAAGCCGCTTCGACTGGAAGAGGCTCGTGGCGGCCAAGGAACAGGAGATCACCCGGCTCGAGGGGCTTTATCAAAAGGGGCTCGCAAATGCCGGTGCGGAGATCTTGAACACGCGGGCCGAACTTGCCGGACCCAATGAGGTGCGGCTGCTCGCGAGCGGCAAGACGGTGACCGCGGAACGCATCCTGATCGCGGTCGGCGGCCATCCGAGCCCGCATGACGCGCTGCCGGGACATGAGCTCTGCATCACGTCAAACGAGGCCTTCGACCTTACTGAGCTTCCGAAATCGATCCTGATCGCCGGTGGCGGGTATATCGCCGTCGAGTTCGCCAATATCTTCCACGGCCTCGGCGTCGAAACGACGCTGATCTATCGCGGCAAGGAGATTCTCTCGCGCTTCGACCAGGACCTGAGGCGCGGCCTGCATGCGGCGATGGAGGAAAAAGGCATTCGTATCCTCTGCGAGGATATCATCCAGTCGGTCTCGGCCGGCGCCGATTGCCAGCGGGTCGCCAAGACCATGAAGCATGGCGAAATCGCCGTCGATCAGGTGATGCTCGCCCTCGGCCGCGTGCCGAACACCAAGGGGCTCGGCCTCGAGAATGCCGGCGTCAAGGTCAATGAGCGCGGCGCCATCATTGTCGACGCCTTCTCGCGCACGAGCGCGCCCGGGGTCTACGCCCTCGGCGACGTGACGGACCGCGTGCAGCTGACGCCGGTGGCGATCCACGAGGCGATGTGCTTCATCGAGACGGAGTACAAGAACAATCCCACCTCGCCGGATCACGACCTGATCGCGACGGCCGTCTTCTCGCAGCCGGAAATCGGCACGGTAGGCTTGAGCGAGGAGGAGGCGGCGCGGAAATATGACGAGCTCGAAATCTACCGTGCGGAATTCCGGCCGATGAAGGCGACGCTGTCGGGACGCAAGGACAAGATGATCATGAAGCTCATCGTCAATGCCGCGGATCGCAGGGTCCTGGGCGCCCATATCCTCGGGCACGACGCCGGTGAAATGGCGCAACTACTCGGTATTTCGCTGAAGGCTGGATGCACCAAGGACGATTTCGACCGTACCATGGCGGTGCACCCGACGGCGGCCGAGGAACTGGTGACGATGTATTCGCCAAGCTATCGGGTGTGGGAAGGCGAAAGGGTCGCTTGAGCCGCGGTTCCGCCGGGCGCGAAAGCCAAGCGCGGTAGCCGATGTTTTCTGGTAGAGTGGCTTTCCAAGCCTCCTGTTAACGTTTATAAGCCCGCATCCGCGGCGTGACCGGCCCGTGCGGATGTGGCGGCTCGGGCCGGCCAGCTTGCCGGTTCGAACGAACTCTCCGAATGCCGGGCGGCCTGGTGGCCGCAGGGGGCGCGACGCGGTCCGGCCGCGTCAGACAACAGGTGATGGAAATGGCACAGACTTGGACTCCGAACAGCTGGCGGCAGAAACCCATTCAGCAGGTGCCGGATTATCCGGACCTTGCAGCGCTTGACGCGGTCGAAGGGCGTCTCGCGAAGTTTCCGCCACTCGTCTTTGCCGGCGAGGCTCGGCGTCTGAAGAGTGCACTCGCAAACGTGGCCGAGGGCCGCGGCTTCCTGCTGCAGGGCGGCGACTGCGCCGAGAGCTTTGCCGAGCATGGCGCCGACACGATCCGCGACTTCTTCCGCGCTTTCCTGCAGATGGCGGTTGTGCTGACCTTCGGCGCCCAGCAGCCGGTCGTCAAGGTCGGCCGCATCGCCGGTCAGTTCGCCAAGCCGCGCTCCTCGGGCGTCGAAAAGCAGGGTGATGTCACGCTGCCGAGCTACCGCGGCGATATCATCAACGGCATCGAATTCACGGACCAGGCGCGCATCCCCAATCCGGAGCGGCAGATCATGGCCTATCGCCAGTCGGCCGCAACGCTCAACCTGTTGCGCGCCTTCGCCATGGGCGGCTACGCCAATCTCGAGAACGTGCATCAGTGGATGCTCGGCTTCGTCAAGGACAGCCCGCAGGCCGAGCGCTACCGCAAGCTCGCCGACCGGATTTCCGAGACCATGGATTTCATGAAGGCGATTGGCATCACCTCGGAAAACCATCCGAGCCTGCGCGAGACCGACTTCTTCACTAGCCACGAGGCGCTGCTGCTCGGCTACGAGCAGGCGCTGACGCGCGTCGATTCGACCTCCGGCGACTGGTACGCCACCTCCGGCCACATGATCTGGATCGGCGACCGCACCCGCCAGCCGGACCATGCGCATGTCGAATATTGCCGCGGCATCAAGAACCCGCTCGGCCTCAAATGCGGTCCGTCGCTGACCGCGGATGGTCTCCTGGAGCTGATCGACCTGTTGAACCCGGCCAACGAGGCCGGCCGCCTGACGCTGATCTGCCGCTTCGGCCATGACAAGGTCGCCGAGCACCTGCCGCGTCTGATCCGCGCCGTCGAGCGTGAAGGCAAGAAGGTCGTCTGGTCCTGCGATCCGATGCATGGGAACACGATCACGCTCAACAATTACAAGACCCGGCCCTTCGAGCGGATCCTCTCGGAAGTCGAGAGCTTCTTCCAGATCCACCGCGCCGAGGGCAGCCATCCGGGCGGCATCCACATCGAGATGACCGGGAACGACGTGACCGAATGCACCGGCGGCGCACGCGCCCTTTCCGGTGACGATCTCGCGGACCGCTACCATACCCATTGCGATCCGCGTCTCAACGCCGATCAGGCGCTGGAGCTTGCCTTCCTTCTTGCCGAACGCATGAAGGGCGGCCGTGACGAAAAGAAGATGGTGGTCAACGGCTGAGTGATCGCAGACGCGCCGAAGGTTCAATTCTACTGAACAATCGCCGCATCTTCTGAATTTGACAGCGCCGGGCCAGCTTGTGAAGCTGGCCCGGCTTTTTTGTTGCAGTGGAGAGGGGAATGACGGAAATCCATGAAGGCGGATGCCTCTGCGGCGCCGTGCGGTTCAAGACGAAGGGGAAACTGAGGGAGCTGATTTTCTGCCATTGTTCGCAATGCCGGAAGCAGACGGGGCTCTACTACGCCGCTACGAATGTCCTCGACAGCCACATGGAGGTCCAAGGCGCGGACCAGATCACCTGGTACCGCTCCAGCACGAGCGCGAAGCGCGGCTTTTGCCGTCACTGCGGCTCGGCGCTGTTCTGGAAGGCGGACGGGCTCGACTATACCTCTATCCTCGCAGGGACGTTCGACGGGCCGACCGGTCTCGAGCCCGGCTATCATATTTTTTGCGCCGACAAGGGTGATTTCTACGACATCCACGACGACCTGCCGCGCTTTGCGGAAGCGTCACAGTAACGCGCTCGCCCTCAGGGATATGCGACCACGGACTGATCGAAGGCATCCGCCAGCGCTTCGAACTTGACTGCTTCCCAGGAGGCGTATTCCTCGATGAGCCGGCTGCTCAACCAGAACCGGCCGCGTGCGCCATCGTCTCCCTTGCCGATGAAATCGGCCGCTTCTGCGCGCGCGAACAGCCGGCGAACATGGGTGTTCGAGATCAGATAACGTTCGGCAAGTCTCGCAAGGCTGACGTCTACCCAGACCTTGCCGTGGACGGCGAGAGTGGGCGGGCGCGCCATCAGGTCGTCGAGGATCACCCCGCCGGATTCCGACCATACAAAGATCGCCACACTTTCCGGGGGCTGCGTCCATCTCGGGTCCGAGAGCAGCCGCCTGGCGACACGGGGCTGCGCGCGCTCGAAGATGCCGGGATCCGTCTCGAGGCGTCTGACGCGCGATCCGCCGTCCAATAAATCGAGTGTGCTCATCTGCGTCTTGAACCAGAGCCGCATGGCGTTTTCGCTGATTTCCGTCGGCTCGAGGGGACGCGTTCTTTTCGTGCGACCGCCATTTGCCGGGCGGAGCAGTTTGTAGGCTACGAGTTCGGCGAGGAAGGCCGTCGCCGTGTTCCGGCTGGCAGCGCCCGTTTCGCGCATGACTTTCAGCAATCGCGCTGCGGTGATGCCGGAATCGGCGTCGTTCGGGTCGCGCTCCAGGTGTAAGGCATAGGCGGCTTGCGTCAGCATCCATCTCTGGTGGGCTGCCACGAGGCGCGCGATGCGCGGAAACAGGTCATTCATGGAAATCAGGGTACGCGCGCCCGCTTGCAAGACCTCAAGAAATTGAGGGTTTTGCACGAGAGCGTCCACCGTAAAGGTGGGCGGAGTCTTCCGTCCGGCTTCTTCCGTCCCAGCAAGCCGCTGCATCTGTTGCGTGTGCTCCAGATCTCTCCACGCACCGAATGCTCGCTTACCCCGTGCCCCGGCGCAATCAACATAAAATCTCACCTTGGCCTAAACGCGCAAGTACGCCGTTTGGGTTCACGTAAATTTTAGGGGAATTTGCGGCGCCGATGCCACCGGCGGGTGAAGAGCCGTGGCTGCTATAGTTTGGTATGACTAACGGCTTGGCCGGTAAGCTCAGGATTCGTGCGGACATAGCAGCGTCTCCGCAGAATTTTGAAGTTGATTTCTGGCATCCGTACAGCTGTACGACGCGCGAAAAGTTAAAGCATTGTATCTGTTGTCATTTTAGTGGAGTCTGCCTTGCGCAAAAGTTGATTCTGTCTTGTTTCGGATCGGCCTGCATCCAATCGGAACCCGGCGAGAATTGGGGCGCGGATAGTCAAATACGCAATTGGCCCGGCGGGGACACCGGGCCAATGAGTGCGTTCGCAGACGATCCGCTTATAAGCCGGCGCTGAAAAGTTCGGCGTGCGACTTGAAGAAGCGCTCGGTGCTATAGCGCTTGCCGAACATCATGTCGTGCTGGAGGAAGCGGTAGTCGCGCAGCGTCACCGGAATCTTCGGCTGGCGCAGCCAGTTCTCCAAGCCCTTGCCGTTTTTGCGGATCAGCAAATAGCGGTCGAGAACGCGGAAGTGGTCGTGAACCTTACCGAGGAAACCCGTGTAGTAGGGGTGCTCATAGCCCGCCTGCTTCAGGATCTGGTAAGAAAGAAAAGCCGGGCTGATGCTGCCGATATCCTTTTGCGCACCGGTCTTGTTCGACCAGACGACAAGCGGCGTTTCGTGCTGCGCCTTCATCTGGTCCTTCGAGCCCTTGCGTTCCGCCGTCACGTCCTTCATGTAGCCGGTGCTGGTGTAGACGGTGTTGAGCGGCGGCAGGTGGTCGCCGAAGAGAACGATGATCGTCTCGCGATCCCGCTGCTTCGCCCACTCCATGAGCATTTTCAGGCTGTCGTCGGCCTCCTTGATCCCTTGAGCGTAGGTGGCAAGCACCTGCCGGTCGCTTTCCGGGAGGTCGCCCTCGACCTTGATGGTATTCTTCGCGTAGCGGTTCGGCTCGTAGGGCCCATGGCCCTGCAGCGTCACGGCAAAGAAGAAGAAGGGATCGTCCATCGCGTCGGCCTGGCGGATGATCTCCTTTGTCAGCGATTCATCCGAAGCGAAAATTCCGCGCTTCTGCATCGCCGGCAGGTTCTCTTCGGAGCGGAAGGTATCGAAGCCGAAGGCCTTGTAGACGGCGGTGCGGTTCCAGAACCAGCCCTGGAACGGGTGGATGGCGCGCGACACATAGCCTTCGCCGCGGAAGAAGGTTGCGAGCGACGGGATCGGATTGCGGATATATTGCTGGTATGGAATGCTGCCATAGGGCAAGAAGGCATTCGAAAAGCCGGTCAGCGCTTCGAACTCGACATTGGCCGTCATGCCGCCGAATTCGGGCGAGAAGACGTTGCCGCCCTGGAGTTCGCGGATCGTCGGCATCGGATCGGGCGTCAGCTTGACCTTGGGCAGACGCGTCGGATCCCAGAAGGATTCGCTCATCAGCACGATGACGTCCGGCTTGCCGCGATGCGTCGTTCCGGCGGGCAGCGGCTTTACGGGAATTCGGCCGATCGCATCGGCCATGTAGCCGGGCGGAGCGCTCACATTGGCCATCGGCAGGTTGATCGCGAAGGCGAGCACGAAGCCGTTGTGGCGGTAGTTCTCGGTCTGGTCCCACATGATCGGAATGACGCGCAACCGGTCACGGACCCAGGAGAACTGGTTGTAGTCCATGATGTTCCAGAAGGCGACGAGCAGCGGCAGGGCGAAGACGACCCGTGCGAGACGCTCCCGGCTGGTCAGCTTCGGAAAGTTCCGCCAGGCGTAGCGCAGCAGCAGGGCGATGGCGATGACGGTTGCCAGAATTCCGAGAACGACGCCGACTGCGGTCCATGGCCGATCCTTCACCAGCACCGGCATCAGCTCCATGATCTGACGGCCGAACAGAAAATCGGTGGGATAGAGCGGGTCGGACAGGAAGACTTGCTTCTGCTGGCAGATAAATGCCGGGATGATGGCGAGCGGCGCCACCACGAGCGCGCCCTTGTGCTCACGGCCAAACAGCGCGTCGAGCGCCAGCATGACGAGGAAGAAGACTGCGACCGTCGTCCAGGCCGGCCGCATCGGATCGATGAAATAGGCGATCGTTTCGGAGCCTGACTGGCGCACGATGAACTCGACCGCAAAGACGATCGTCGCGGCAAGCGAAAGCGAAAACAGCGCGCTGCGGGTGCCCGCCAGGGTCTTTGCGTGTCTGACGGAAAAGCCCGGCCTTTCGACATAGACCTGAGGACCTCTCGCGGCGGAATCGATACTGGCCACAACTTCTCCAATTTCACAAAACTTTCGTTCAACTGTCATACGACCGTCATCTTGAACGGGGGATGAATGGCGAAACGGCTTTGATGATCCTCAGGTTCCCGCTGTGGCGACGGGTCCCTGTCGCGTCACTAACGGCCGGGAACAACAGGATTTTTCAGATTTTTTCTAAGCATTGCGATTGGGAGGGGGTTTTTTGCCCCCTGATGCGTTAAGTACAAGCCTTAAGCTGGATGCATTCGCCGAGGAAACACCGACAGGCCTGCCATGACCCCACAGAAAGCCGCACCTTCGACGCTACGGATCGCCGTAGCCCAGCTCAATCCGACCGTCGGCGATATCGCCGGCAACCTCGCCAAGGCGCGCGAAGCGCGGGCCGACGCCGCGCGCCAGGGCGCCGACCTGGTGCTGTTCACCGAGCTTTTCATTTCCGGCTATCCGCCTGAAGACCTGGTGCTGAAACCGGCCTTCCTGAAGGCGTGCCTGCGCGCCGTCGAGAACCTCGCCGCAGAGACGGCGGATGGAGGGCCGGGAGTGATCATCGGCTTCCCCCGTCAAGCCTCCGCGCAGCGGCACAATTCGGTGGCCGTCCTGGACGGGGGCAAGATCATCGCCGTCCGTGATAAGGTGGATCTGCCGAATTACGGCGAGTTCGACGAAAAGCGGGTGTTCGATCAAGGCGAGATGCCCGGTCCGGTGAATTTCCGCGGCATTCGCATCGGGGTTCCGATCTGCGAAGACATTTGGGGAGAGCTCGGCGTCTGCGAGACGCTCGAGGAAAGCGGCGCCGAAATCCTGCTTTCTCCGAACGGTTCGCCCTACTACCGCGGTAAAGTTGATGTCCGTCACCAGATCGTGCTGAAGCAGGTGATAGAGACCGGCTTGCCGATGATCTATGCCAATCAGCTCGGCGGGCAGGACGAACTGGTCTTCGACGGCGCGAGCTTCGGCTTCAATGCCGATCGCTCGCTCGCCTTCCAGATGAGCCAGTTCGAGGAGGCGCTCGCGATCTCCGAATGGACGAGGGGTGACGACGGCTGGGTCTCACACAACGGACTCCGGTCTCGCCTGCCGGAATGCGAGGAGGCGGACTATCGCGCCTGCATGTTGGGGCTGCGCGACTACGTCAACAAGAACGGCTTCAAGAACGTCGTCCTCGGCCTGTCGGGCGGCATCGACTCGGCGATCTGCGCGACGCTCGCCGTGGACGCGCTCGGCGAGGAGCGGGTTCGCACGATCATGCTGCCCTATCGCTATACGTCGCGGGAATCGCTGAAGGACGCCGAGGCCTGTGCCAAGGCGCTCGGCTGCCATTATGACGTCGTTGCGATCGAGGAGCCCGTCGAAGGCTTTCTCAATGCTCTCGCCGACACGTTCGAGGGGACCGAATCCGGGATCACCGAGGAGAACCTGCAGAGCCGCACGCGCGGCACGATCCTGATGGCGATCTCCAACAAGTTCGGCTCGATGGTGGTGACCACCGGCAACAAATCGGAAATGTCGGTCGGCTACGCGACGCTCTACGGCGACATGAACGGCGGCTTTAACCCGATCAAGGACCTTTACAAGATGCAGGTCTATGCACTGTCGCGCTGGCGCAATGGCGCTGTGCCGCCCGGAGCACTCGGCCCCTCCGGCGAGGTCATCCCGCTGAACATCATCGACAAGGCGCCATCGGCCGAACTGCGGCCCAACCAGACCGACCAGGACTCGCTGCCGCCCTATCCGGTCCTCGACGACATTCTCGAGTGCCTGGTGGAGAAGGAACTGAGTACCGAGGAAATCGTCGCCCGCGGGCATGACGAGGCCACGGTGCATCGGATCGAACACCTGCTCTACATCGCCGAATACAAGCGGCGGCAGTCGGCTCCCGGGGTCAAGATCACCAAGAAGAATTTCGGCCGGGACCGGCGCTATCCGATCACCAACCGTTTCCGCGACCGAGGGTAGATCATGCGCAGTTCGGTGGAGATTTTCGATATTGCCACCGGCGAGACGCAAGTCGTCTGGCAGACGGAGCGGCTGGTCGAGGCGCCGAACTGGTCGCCGGACGGCAAATCCCTGATCATCAACGGCGACGGCAGGCTCTATCGGCTTGCCTTTGACGGTTCCGAGCCCGTGGAAATCGACACGGGCTTTGCCGGGCAATGCAACAACGATCACGGCATTTCGCCGGACGGGAAAACGCTGGCGATCAGCGACAAGACCGAATTCGGCAAGTCGGCGATCTATCTGCTGCCGGCCGAGGGCGGCACGCCGCGACTGGTGACGCGCAACCTGCCGTCCTATTGGCACGGCTGGTCCCCGGATGGGAAAACCTTGACCTATTGCGGGATCCGCGACCAGATCTTCGACATCTACACGATTTCGGTCGATGGCGGAGAGGAGCGGCGCCTGACGCATGGCGAGGGCCGCAACGACGGCCCGGACTGGTCGCCGGACGGTGCGTGGATCTATTTCAATTCGAGCCGCACCGGCCGCATGCAGATCTGGCGGGTGAGGCCGGACGGCAGCGATGTCCAGCGCATCACCGACAGCCCTTATGGTGACTGGTTCCCGCACCCGTCGCCGGACGGCAGGCATCTGCTGGTGCTGTCCTATGACGGCGAGGTCTTCGACCATCCGCGTGATCTCGATGTGCGGCTTCGGCTGATGGATCCGGAAGGCAGCAATGCGCGTGTCCTCTTCGAACTCTTCGGCGGGCAGGGGACGATGAACGTTCCGAACTGGTCGCCCAACGGCGATGCCTTCGCCTTCGTGCGTTATCGGCCGGCTTGAGCAGGGCGCGGCGCCCCCGCCTTGCGTTTCGCCGGCGGCTGTGCCCATATGCGGCCGTCAGGTGCCCGCTTGCTGCGGGAGAATCGGGAAGCCGGTAGAATTCCGGCACGTGCCCAACGCTGTGACGGTGACGTCTGCGCCAAAAGAGTTCTGAGTATTTTCAGAGCTTTGCCACTGGTTCCTGATGCGATCTGGGAAGGTGGCGCAGCCGAGTGATCCGAAGTCAGAAGACCGGCCTGGCGAGATAGACCGGCCCCGCGCGGACGGCGGGAGGTTGCGCATTGTTGGGGATCGAACGATGCTGCCTGACCCGAACGGCTGCCTTGCGGCGGCCGGTGCCTTTTCGCCGGACGAGCGCGCCGCCGTCTATCGTGCCATCGAGACGCGCCGCGACGTGCGCGACGAGTTCCTGCCCGAACCGCTGCCCGAACCGCTTATCGCCCGCCTGCTCGAAGCGGCGCATCGTGCCCCGTCCGTCGGCTTCATGCAGCCGTGGAACTTCGTGCTCGTACGGCGAATCGAGACGCGGGAGAGGGTCTGGCAGGCTTTCCAGCGCGCCAATGAGGAGGCAGCCGGAATGTTTTCGGGCGAGGCGCAGGCGAAATACCGGTCACTCAAGCTCGAGGGCATACGCAAGGCGCCGCTCGGCATTTGCGTGACCTGCGACCGGACCCGCGGCGGCGCCGTCGTGCTCGGCCGCACGCACAATTCGCAAATGGACGTGTATTCGACGGTTTGCGCGGTGCAGAATCTTTGGCTCGCGGCGCGGTCCGAAGGCGTCGGCGTCGGTTGGGTCAGCATTTTCCACGAGAACGAGGTCAAAGATATCCTCGGAATTCCGGAGCACATCGAAATCGTCGCCTGGCTGTGCCTTGGCTATGTCGATCGCCTCTACCAGCAGCCGGAATTGGCGGTGAAGGGCTGGCGGCAACGCTTGCCGCTCGAGGACCTCGTTTTCGACGAAGGATGGGGCGTCCGCGACAGCCTCGTAACGACCGCCCAAAGGGAAGGTGTCACTCGTTCTGCAGCGGCTGGTAACGCGATCCCCGAGGGTTCTTGAGATCGATCGCGCTCTCTTCCTGTGGCAGGAAGGCAGGACCGACAACGCGGACCTTGCTGCTCTTCGGATCATAGGGGCGCTCTTCCACGGGCTTTGCCCCCGCTGGTCCGAAGGCTGGTGCAGACGGCCCCTCGATCGTCACGACGGAAGGGCTGACCACCGAAAGCTTGGTTCCCGAGGTGGTGCTTTTGTTCTGATCCGTCGTGATCTTCGGAATCTGGCAGCCGCAGATGCCGGGAGAACCGACGTCGCGCACACGATAGGCGAAGGCGTTGGGGAGTTCCCTGTACGGCCTTCCCGTGGACGCCGAAACCATCTGCTCGCTCTCCTCGGTGGCGAGGACGTGATAATAGAGTTCCGTATCGGCGCCGGGGCATCGTGCCCGGCAAAGCTCGGCGTCGCGTCCGAAGTCGGCCGGCGTGGCGTTCGACGAAATCGGGAAAAATGCTCCGTCGCAGGTCCGCACGCACATGGTCCTGAAGCCGCCTGCCGCGCCGTTCTCCATGAATGTGAAATCGTCGGTCGGACCATCGAACAGCAACGGATAGTCCTCGCCGTCCGGCGGGAAGCTTTCGAGGATGTTGCGATGAGCGCGCGCCTCTTCGGTGCCGAATTCATCCGGAACCGTCTCGTCCCAGTTCGGAGCGGCGTCCCCCGAGCAGTCGTTCAATTCCATGGCGGCGAGGATCCGCCGGCGCATGTCCTCATTGCCCTTCGAAATCAGGTGCCGGCGTTGGGCCTTGAGCGTGTGGAGATTGTCCTCCATGCGCGCAATCGCATCGTCAAGCTCGGCACAGGCAGCCGCATTTTCGCTTTCGATGTAGACGACGGACTCGTCGCTGCATTCCATGCGCCGCCTTTCGTTCCTGGCGCGGCGAAGTTCGATGTTCTGTCGCGAAACCGCGCCGGTGAAATCGCGCAGATTGGCGTTTGTCGTCAACGCCGCCGGCAGCTCTGCGAGGCGGGCGCTGAGGCGCGCGCAGACGTCGGTGGCCGATGCCTGCCCAGGCATAGCCAAGGCGAGGGGCAGCAGAGCGGCCGCAAGGCGCATCATCCTCAAGGACGCAGTGGATCGGGACACTGACACTCGTCTTTCCTGCATTTCGCTCCGCTGATCGCGGGACAGGGGCGCCTGTAGTCACATCATACGACGTTAGGGTGAGGGCGCAACGACAAGACGGCGTTTGCGTTAATACGTGTTCCGAGACAGGAAGGGCCGGGCCGCCTGAACGGCCCGGCCATGATTAGGCCGCCCTTGCAGTTTCGAGCGACATGGGCCGTTCGAGCACCGTCCCTTCGATGAGGGCAACGGCCTTCATCTGTCGAAGCAGGCTTCTCGACACTTCCCAGGCGACCGCGACCGCGTAGACATTGCCGATCCTGTGCGGCTCGGCAATCCGTTCTCCGGGGCACCCCATGCGGCGGAACATCCGCTCAAGGAAGACGTCTGTGACGGTGACGATGTGGCTGATGCCGGAGGCAAGGCCAAGTTCGCCGACGCCGCACATCAGTTCGGCGGCGGCGACCGTCACCTGGTTCGAAGACCGGTCCTGGGAAATATCCGGGTCGATGCAGAAGCGGCTCGATTCCCAGACCGAAGCGCTCCGGATTTCCGGGTTGCCGCCGAGCAGCACCGGGAATGTATCATCCAGCATGTTCGGCCCCAGCGTCGGCAGGAGCCTGAGCGAGCCACGCAGCTTCCCGGTTTCCGGCGAATAGGACATCACATAGAGCGGATTGGCCTTGTCGTAGTGGTCGATTTCCCAATCGCCCTCGGTCCTGACGTCCCATTTCAAGAAGTCGTGGAAGACGCGCTTGCGCAGCCGGAACATCTCGTCGATGGCCTGCGGATGTTTTCCGCGAGCGTTTCCGTTCACTATCCTGATCATCTTTCGCTCCATCGTGTTTGCGCGATGGAGCGATGCTGTCAGGCTCGGGCGACACATGTAACTGTCGGTAGTGACAGTTTAATCCAACGATTTTTCCCACAAAATTTGTGGGGCATCCGGCGCCGGGAGCGAGCTCCGATGGTAAATTCCCCCGTCAGATGGTGGGGATCAACGCATGGCGGACTGCCTGCGCAACCGCTTGCGTGTTCGACACGACATTGAGCTTGCGGCGTGCATTGCTCATGAAGAAGCGGACCGTGCGTTCGGAAATGCCGAGGATCGTCGCGATTTCCCAATAGCTCTTGCCGGCTGCCGACCAGGTCAGGACCTCGGTTTCGCGGCTGGTCAAGCGCGGATCGCGCTCGTCGATCGTATCTGCCATCGTCCGCTCGAGCATCGAGGCATGAAAGAGATTGGCTGCCAGCTGGAAGTCACGCAGATGGCAGCGGCGATATTCGGACCATTCCGTCGGCGACATGTTGGCGCTGATCGCCAGCAGCGCCATGCGGCCGGCCGGCGAAGGCAGCGGCAGGGCGACCCCTTCCGTGGACAGGCCGAGGTCCTCTGCAGCCTCGAAGAGCGGCTCGCACTCGGGAAAGCGGCGGCGTGCGGGTGCCCATTCCACAGGCCTTACGCCTCCGAGAGCAAGCCGAAGGATAGGGTCGATCCGGTGAAGACCGCGCGACAGATAGAGCTCCTCGGCATAGGCGCCGAAAGTGTGATGCAGGCGGCAGACCTTGAGACCCTCGGCCGTCGGTTCCGCTTCCAGATAGAGAAGATGCGCAATATCGAAGGTACGACGCATCAAGGCGAAGAATTGCTGCGGTTCCGCACACCCGCCATATTCCACGATATCCAGCAGATCGAGGACAGCCTGTTGATTAGTCATGCCGTAACACCGATTCATGCCCCTAGAATAAACATGGTTTAGCCTGCCGGTTTTTGTCTAGTGCTATATTTCGTAATCGGTGCAAGTCTTTTCACTAGATCAATGCATGGTTGTATTTCCGCGGCAAGCTGCCGCGGAATCGCCTAAAGCGCGATAGACCGGAGAGCCATTCCTCAGGCGGGATGGCTTGCCTCGACCACTGCAAGAGCCGCCATGTTGACGACGCCGCGGGAGGTGACGGAGGGGGAAAGGATGTGGGCCGGCAGCGCCGAGCCGAGGAGGATCGGCCCGACATGAAGGCTGTCCGTCATCGTCTTGACGACGCCGAGCGTGATGTTGGCGGCGTCAAGATTGGGGAAGACGAGCAGATTGGCTTCGCCCTTCAGCGTGCTGTTCGGCATCACCCGCTCGCGCAGCGTTTCGGAGATGGCTGCGTCCCCGTGCATCTCGCCGTCGACCTCGAGATCGGGCGCCAGCTCGCGGACGAGCTTGAGCGCGGCGCGCATCTTGGCGGCGCTCTCGGATTCGCGCGATCCGAAATTCGAATGGGAAACAAGGGCAGCGCGCGGCGTGATGCCAAAGCGGCGTATTTCGCCGGCGGCCATCACGGTCGTCTGGGCGATTTCCTCGGCGCTGGGGCTGAAGCTCACATAGGTGTCGGTGAAGAAGGTCGCACCGCGCTGGGAAATCAACAAGCTTAGCGCCGAGAAGTCGAGTACGCCCGGCTTCTTGCCGATGATCTGTGAAACGTCGCGCAGGTGTCGGCTGTAGCGCCCTTCGACCCCGCAGATCAATGCGTCCGCTTCACCGCGCTTGACCGCCAGCGCACCGATCACCGTCGTATTCGTGCGGACGATCGTGCGGGCGGCTTCCGGGATGACGCCGAGACGGCCGACAAGGGTGAAGTATTCTTCGACGTAGTCGCGATAGCGCGGATCTCCTTCCGGATTGACGACCTCGAAGTCGACATCGGGACGGATTCTGAGGCCATAGCGGCGGAGGCGGGTGTCGATGATCTGCGGACGGCCGATCAGGATCGGCTTGGCCGTGCCTTCTTCCAAGAGCACCTGGGCGGCGCGCAACACCCGTTCGTCCTCTCCTTCGGCGAAGATGACGCGGTTCTTGGGGGCGTTCTTGGCGGCTGCGAAGACCGGCTTCATGATGAAGCCGGAGCGGAAGACGAAGCGGTTGAGCTTGTCGAGATAGGCGTCGAAATCCTGGATCGGCCGGGTAGCGACGCCGCTCTCGGCTGCAGCCTTGGCCACCGCCGGAGCGATGCGCAGGATCAACCGCTGGTCGAAGGGCGAGGGGATGAGATAGTCGGGTCCGAAGACCGGCGTTTCCCCTGAATAGGCACGGGCCGCAACATCCGACGGCTCCTCGCGCGCCAGGCCGGCGATTGCCCGCACCGCCGCCATCTTCATCTCTTCATTGATGGTGCGCGCGCCGCAATCGAGCGCGCCGCGGAAGATATGCGGGAAGCAAAGGACGTTGTTGACCTGGTTCGGGAAGTCGGAGCGTCCGGTGCAGATCATCGCGTCCGGCCGCGCGGCGCGCGCCACTTCCGGCATGATTTCCGGTGTCGGGTTGGCGAGCGCCATGATCAGCGGCTTCTCGGCCATCTGGGCGAGCAGTTCGGGCTTGAGGACGCCTGCTGCAGAAAGTCCCAGGAAAACGTCGGCGCCGCCGATGCTGTCGGCAAGCACGCGATTGGCGCTGTCCTGCGCGTAGATGGCCTTCCATTCGTCCATCAGAACCTCGCGGCCCTTATAGACGAGACCCTCCAGGTCATGGACCCAGATGTTTTCGGGCTTGGCGCCAAGGGTGACGAGAAGGTTCAGGCAGGCAAGGGCGGCAGCGCCGGCGCCCGAGGCGACGATCTTCGCCTTGGCGATGTCCTTGCCGGCGAGTTCCAGGCCGTTCAGGACGGCGGCGGCGACAATGATCGCCGTTCCGTGCTGGTCATCATGGAAGACGGGAATGTCCATCTTCTCCCGCAAGCGGCGCTCGACCTCGAAACATTCCGGAGCCTTGATGTCTTCGAGATTGATGCCGCCGAAGGTCGGCTCGAGCGCGGAAACCACGTCGACCATGCGTTCGACGGTCGGCGCGTCGATCTCGATATCGAAGACATCGATGCCGGCGAATTTCTTGAAGAGGACGGCCTTGCCTTCCATCACTGGTTTTGAGGCCAGGGGACCGATATTGCCGAGGCCGAGCACGGCGGTGCCGTTGGAGACCACGGCGACGAGGTTAGAGCGGGCGGTGAAATCGGCGGCGCTCGCCGGGTCATCCCTGATGGCAAGGCAGGGGGCTGCGACGCCGGGCGAATAGGCGAGCGCCAGATCGCGCTGATTGCCGAGCGGTTTGGTGGGCTGGATCTCTAGCTTGCCCGGACGGGGGTAGCGGTGGAAGAAGAGTGCCTGCTGGTCGATGTCTCCGCTCGCCGGAGCCGATTGAGGTTTCGCTTTTTCGCCCGTGGTCATGCCGTCACATCCCCGTTTCTGGATCGGGGCCTTTTGGCACGAATTCCCGCCCGCGTACAGTTTCACGGCAGCGCTTTTCATCAGCCCGATCCGGTCCGCCGAATTCCGGTGTCATCTTCCTGAAACACGAGTCTGGTTTTGACGAGGCGAGACATAGCTCGAGAAGGCGAGGATCTCATGGTTGCGATATCGGGATCTCAACAGAATCCGGTGCGGAAATTGCGGACGCTGTTCATCTCCGACGTCCATCTGGGCTCGAAGGCGGCGAAGACGGACTACCTGATCGATTTCCTGCGCCACCATGAGGCCGAGACTATCATTCTCGTCGGCGACATCGTCGACGGCTGGCGGTTGAAGCGGAGCTGGTACTGGCCGCAGTCCTGCAACGACGTCGTTCAGAAGCTCCTGCGCAAGGCGCGCAAGGGTTCGCGCATTATTTACATTCCCGGCAACCACGATGAGTTCATGAGGGATTTTCCGGGCGTCCACTTCGGCGGTATCGAGGTCGCGGCGCGCCACATGCACCAGGGCGCGGACGGGCGCAACTACCTCGTGCTGCATGGCGACGAATTCGACGTCGTCGTGCGCAACGCGCGTGTGCTCGCCTATCTCGGCGACTGGGCCTACGACACGGCAATCGCTATTAATATCGGCCTTGCCGCCATTCGCCGCCGCCTCGGCATGCCGTATTGGTCGTTTTCGTCCTGGGCGAAGCTGCAGGTCAAGCACGCGGTGAATTTCATCGGCGAGTTTCAGAAGGTCGTTGCGGAGGAAGCCCGCCGGCATAACGCCCAGGGCGTGATCTGCGGGCATATCCATCACGCGGTGATCGAGGACATCGACGAGATCCGCTACATCAACACCGGTGACTGGGTCGAAAGCTGCACGGCGATCGCCGAGCATTTCGACGGCACGATGGAACTGCTCACCTGGCATAGCCTGCGCGGCGGAGTGGCGGTGGAAACCTCGGCCGATGGCTTGCCCGTGACTTTGGCCGCGCCGCGGGCAGCCTGAGGTCCTCGGTACCAGGCCTGAGCCCCACCTGTGGCTAAAACTAGCGGCTGGCGAGCTGGCGGATATTCGTGCTAGGGGTTGCGCACAGCCATCAGGTCCTCCCATGATTCCCGCATCCGCGCCCCCCGTCCTGGGGCCTCCGCCGCGTTATTTCGCGCTCCGCATCGCGTTGCTCTTCTGCGCGCCGCTGATCGTCAACGGCTTCGCCATGCCGTATTTCCCGGTCTGGCTCAACGGCTTGTCGATAAGCGATTTCGAGATCGGCGTGGTCCTCGCCGTGCCGATGTTCATCCGGGTCATCACGGCGCCATTGGCGGGTGTGCTGGCGGACAGGCTCGGTGAGCGCACGATCGTGCTGATCTGGTCGGCCTGCCTCTCGCTTGCACTCGCCTTCGTCCTCTTCTTCGCCAAGGACTTCTGGCCGGTGCTGGTGATCTATGCGCTGCAGTCGGCCGCCTATTCGCCTTACCTCCCGATCGTCGAGGCGATCGCGCTTTCGGGCGTGCGCCGCTGGGGTTTTGACTATGCGCAGATGCGCGTCTGGGGATCGATCGCCTTTATTGGTGCGACGATGCTCGGCGGCTGGATGACCGGCCTCATCGGCGGTGCAATGGTGCTGCCGGCGATGGCCGCCGGTTTCGGCCTGACCGTTGCGATGGCCTGCGCAGCTCCGCGCATCGGCCGCCCACGCAGGCCTTCGCCGATCACGGCAATCACCGAAGCGCCGCCGCAATCGCTGCGGCAGCCCGATTTGCAGCTGCTTTTGATCGGCGTCACGCTGGTCAACAGCAGCCATGCGATGCTGTTCGCGTTTTCTGCCATTTATTGGCAGCAGATCGGCTATAGCGGCACGCAGATCGGGGCGCTGTGGAGTGCCGGGGTGGCGGCGGAAGTGCTGATGTTCTTCTTTGCCAAGGCCATTACCAGGCGCTTCAGCGTCTGGACGATGATCTTCTCCGGCTGCCTGCTGGCGGTCGCGCGCTGGCTGATCTTTCCGATGGACCTCGGTTTTACCGGTTACTTCGTCCTCCAGTGCCTGCACGCCTTTACCTATGCGATCATGCACACCGGCATGCAGCACAAGCTGGTCGAGCGCGTCGCCGAGGAGCAGGAGGCCTCCGCCCAGGGCCTCTATTTTTTCTACACCGGCATCTTCACGGCGATCTTCACCTTCCTGTCGGGCTACTTTTACGCCTGGTTCGGTGTCGCCGGCTTCTATTCGATGTCGGTCGTGGCGCTATGCGGATGCTGCTTCGCCTATGCCGGCTGGTATCTTCAGCCCCACAGGCTCGGCTCGGGCGGGAAGACGAGCGAGGCCTCGTAGCGAAGCCCCGGGCTGCGGTCCTGTGCAAGCAGCAGCGGGCCGTCGAGGTCGACGAAGTCGGCTCCCTGCGCGACGAGGACGGCCGGAGCCATGGCGAGCGAACTGCCGACCATGCAGCCGACCATGACCTTCAGGCCGAGCGCCCGGGCCTCTTCGCGCATGCGCAGCGCCTCGGTAAGTCCACCGGTCTTGTCGAGCTTGATGTTCACCGCGTCGTAGCGTCCGACGAGCGCCTTCAGGTCTGCGGTCGCATGCACGCTTTCATCGGCACAGACGGGGACGGAGCGAGCCACGGAGCCCAGCGCCTCGTCACGTCCCGCCGGCAGGGGTTGCTCGATGAGCGCGATACCGGCCTCGGTGCAGGTGGCAAAATGCAAGGCGAGGTTTTCCGGCGTCCAGCCTTCGTTGGCATCGAGGATGATGCTGCTGGCCGGTGCCCCTTTCCGCACCGCGCGGATTCGCGAGGTGTCGTCAGCGGTTCCGACCTTGACCTTCAGAAGCTCCCGATGGGCATATCTTGCGGCCTGCGCCATCATCTCTTCGGGCTCGGCGAGCGAGATCGTATAGGCGGTCGTCAGCGCGACCGGATCGGCCAACCCGGCAAGCTTGGCGGCCGATCTGTTCGCCCGCTTCGCCTCGACATCCCAGAACGCGCAATCGACGGCGTTGCGGGCGGCACCGGGTTTCATCGATTGCTGCAGGTCGAGCCGCGTGATGCCCGATTCGATCGGCGCTCGAACGGCGTCGATTTGGCTCAGGACCGATTCGATCGATTCGCCATAGCGGCCGTAGGGGACGCATTCGCCCCGCCCGGTGACGGCGCCGTCGCTGAGCGTGCAGGTCACGACGCTCGCCGTCGTCTTCGAGCCTCGGGAGATGGTGAAGGTGCCGGCGATCGGAAAATGGTCGACGGTGGCTGAAAGCGAGATCGGCATCGTTATTCTCTCATGGGGTGGGGATTCGCCGTGGCCGCCATGTCCCGGGCGCTCTGTCGGGCCGGCGCGCTGTGTCTTTTCGGCCGCACAAGGCCTGCCGTACGGCTTTGAAACGATGGGTGATTTTGTCCTGGGATCGAATCTGGTTTAAGAGATTACTGAATAGCAAGTGAAAGACCAAGATCACGTGACGCGAAAGCCATCCCAGAAGGCTGCCGATGTCGTCCTCACTGAGGCCGACGGGGAGACGGGCCGACGCTATGTGTTCAGCGGCGACTGGCGGCATCAGACGGCGGAAGCCATGGCCGACAAGCTGAAGCGGCTCGGAAAGCCGGCCGGCGGCCGGAACGAGTTCGATTTTTCCGGGATCACCGGCATGGACACGGCCGGCGCCTGGATCATCCGGCGCTTCATGAACGGGCTCGGCAGCGAAGACGGGGGCGAGGTTCGCTTCGCCGGCGGCGGGGAGCGCTATGTCGAACTAGTGCGCGCTCTGCCCAAGGAATTGCGGCAGCCCGAGCGCTCGAAGAAAAAGGACCCGCTTTTCCAGCGGCTGTTTGCGCCGATCGGTGAAGTGACGGTGTCGATTTGGACCGACACGGTTGCCGCCATGTATATCCTGGGATCCGCGGTCCGCGGCGCGCAGATGAAGCTCGGGCGCCACGCCGGCGTATCGCCTGCCGCGATCGTCCACCAGATCGACCGTATGGGCGTGATGGCGACACCCATCATCACCCTGATGTCGTTCCTGATCGGCGCCATCATCGCCCAGCAGGGCGCCTTTCAGCTCCGATCTTTCGGGGCGGAAATCTTCGTCGTCGACCTCGTCGGCATTCTGCAGCTGCGCGAAATCGGCGTGCTGCTGACGGCGATCATGATCGCCGGCCGCTCGGGCAGCGCGATCACGGCCGAAATCGGCTCGATGAAAATGCGCGAGGAGGTCGACGCGCTGAAGGTCATGGGGTTGAGCCCGGTCGGCGTGCTCGTCTTTCCGCGCCTCGTGGCGCTGACGATCGTGCTGCCGCTCTTGACCATCATCGCGAATTTCGCCGCTCTGGCCGGGGCGGCGCTGGTTGCCTGGAGCTATTCGGGCATCACCATACCGACGTTCCTCGCGAGACTGCAGGAGGCCGTCGACTTCTCGTCGGTGGCGGCCGGCATGATCAAGGCGCCGTTCATGGCGCTGATCATCGGCGTCGTTGCCGCTGTCGAGGGGCTGAAGGTCGGCGGCAGCGCGGAATCGCTCGGGCGGCGTGTGACGTCGTCGGTCGTCAAGTCGATCTTCGTCGTCATTCTCATCGACGGCCTGTTCGCCATGTTCTACGCGGCGATCGATTTCTGAGGCGGGCGGAAAATGGTTCAGGCGGTCATGGAGAAGCAGTTGGAGCAGGCGGCGGAGCGCGAAAGCATCCTCTCCGTTCGCGACCTGACCGTGGGCTTCGGCGACAATATCGTCCTCGACAAGCTCAATCTCGACGTGCTGCGCGGGGAGATCCTCGGCTTCGTCGGAGCTTCCGGCACCGGCAAGTCGGTCCTGATGCGCACGGTCCTGAGGCTGCTGCCGAAGCGCTCAGGCATGATCAAGATCCTTGGCGCGGAATACGACAAGGTGAGTGAGGAGGAACGCATCGCGCTCGACATGCGGCTCGGCGTTCTCTTCCAGCATGGGGCGCTCTTTTCCGCACTCACCGTGCGGGAGAACATCCAGGTGCCGATGCGGGAATATCTCGATCTGCCGCAGGGGCTGATGGATGAACTGGCGCGCCTGAAGATCGAACTGGTCGGCCTGGCGCCGGAAGCGGCGGAAAAATATCCTTCGGAGCTTTCCGGCGGTATGATCAAGCGCGCCGCCCTCGCGCGGGCGCTGGCCCTCGATCCGGATCTCGTCTTTCTCGACGAGCCGACGTCGGGCCTCGATCCGATCGGCGCGGCGGAGTTCGACGAGTTGATCGCCAAGCTGCGGGACACGCTTGGATTGACCGTGTATATGGTGACTCACGATCTGGACAGCCTGTTCTCGGTTTGCGACCGGATCGCCGTCCTCGGCCAGAAACGCGTCCTGGTCGAGGGAACCATCGAGGACATGCTTGCCTGCGACGAGCCGTGGGTGAAATCCTATTTCCGCGGCAAGCGGGCGAGGGCGATCGTGCGCGAGCACGACTGAGCGGTAAAAGTGATAAAATAGGCGACGCGAGGTGTGTCGCAGCAGGGTGAAGTGGCGGCGGGGCCGCAGAGGTAGTCTGAGCCGATGGAAACTAAAGCGAATTATGCCATTGTCGGCTTTTTCACGGTGTTCGTGATCGCCGCTGCCTTCGGCTTCGTCTACTGGATGTCGCAATACGGCCGAAGCGGCGAAATGGTCGAACTCGTCGTCAACATTCCGGGTTCTGCCAACGGTCTCTCGGTCGGCTCGCCGGTGCGTTTCAACGGGATCAATGTCGGCAGCGTGCGCAGTCTTGCGATCGACGCCAATGATCCGCGCTACTCGATCGCCATCACGGAGGTTTCGGCCGATGCGCCGGTGCTGACCTCGACACGGGCGACGCTGGAAATCCAGGGCCTGACCGGGGCGGCCTATATCGAGCTCAGCGGCGGGCGAAAGGGCGACGAAAACATCCTGAAGACGGCACTCGAGAACGGGACGCAGGCGCGTATTCTTGCCGACCAGTCGAGCGTCACCAGCCTGCTCGCGACCGCCGACCAGATCCTCGATCGGGCGAACAGCGCCATCGGCGACATTCAGGGCTTCGTCACGGAAGTTCGTGGCCCGTTGACCTCGACAATCGGCAATGCGCAGCGGTTCTCCAAGGCGCTGGCGGACAATTCCGACGCGATCGATCAGTTCCTGAAGAGCGTGGAGGAGTTATCGGGGTCGGTCAGTGCGGCCTCGAAGAAGCTCGATACCACGCTTGCGAGCGCCGACAGGCTGATCAAGTCGGTCGATCCGAAGAAGATCGACACGATCGTCAGCAATGTCGAAGAGGTGAGCAACGACCTCAAGGCCGCTTCCGGCGGCGTTTCGGAGGCGATCGCCGGTTTCAAGCGGACCGTCGACACCTATGACCAGTTCGGCAAGAACGCGCAGCAGACCTTGAAGCGTGTCGACGCGTTGGTGGCTGCGGTCGACAGCCAGAAGGTGGGGCTCGTCGTCAACGACATCTCCGCGGCGAGCGCCGATGCCCGCAAGGTTGCCGCTCAGGTATCCGAGTTTGCCAACAAGATTTCCGCCCGTCAGGAAGACATCGACCAGACGATCACCGATTTTACGGAGATGTCGAACAAGCTGAATGCGGCATCAAACCGTGTCGACGGCATTCTCGCGAAGGTCGACGGCTTCCTGGGAGACGCGAATGCGCCGTCGCTTTCGGCTGAGGCGCGCGCGACGCTTGAATCGTTCCGCCGCATGGCCGACAACCTCAACGCCCAGATCGGTCCGATCACCGACAACCTGAAGCGCTTCTCGAATTCCGGCTTGCGGGACGTGGAGACGCTCGTCACGGAAACGCGGCGGACGGTGCAGAGCCTGCAGAGTACAATTTCCAATTTCGATCGAAATCCACAGCGCCTGCTATTCGGCGGCGAGACTGTTAAGCAATATGATGGCCGCACGCGGCGGTGATTCGCTGATCATCGGTCGCGGGCAGGTTGCGTGGGGGCGGGGAGCCGGACGGCGCCGCGTTGTTTGGGGATGATGTGCGTATGGGTTTTCCGGGTCTGGTAGCGTTGTGTGGTGCGGGAGCGGCCCGGTTTGCTGCGGTTCTTTCATTGGCGACGATCATGGCCGGCTGCGGTACGCGCCAGGCGGTCAACGATACGTTCAGCCTGGCATCGGTGCCTGTCGTCTCACGCCCGGCTGGAACGAACCGTCAGATCCTCGTGCCGGAACCGACGGCCCTGAAGACACTCGGCAGCGACCAGATCGTCGTCCGGCTGTCGAGATCGGAACTGCAATATCTCGCCGGGGCCCAATGGGGTGACAGCCTGCCGCGCCTGGTGCAGGATCGGCTTGTCCAGACTTTCGACGATACCGGCAGGGTTCGTGGCGTCGGCAAGCCGGGCCAGGGCCTTGCCATCGACTATCAGCTGGTCACCGAACTCCGCGCCTTCGAGATTTCCACCGACGGCCCGGATACGGCGGTCGTCGAGATCTTCGCCAAGATTTTGGACGATCGCACCGGCACCGTGCGCAGGCAGCAGGAATTCCGTGCCGTCGCGCCGGTGCAGGGTGCCGGCAATCCGGCCTTTGTCGCAGCCCTCGACGCGGCCTTCGCCAAGGTGGCAGCCGATATCGTCGGCTGGACGCTTCGGTCTATCTAAGCTCGGCGCTAAACCGGACGTTCGCCCCTCATCTGCCTGCCGGCAGATGAGGGGCATTGTCGCAAAGGCTGAGTTTACCCGCTGCTGCTTTTCGAGAGCGCTATACGGTTGAGCACTTCGCCGACCCCTGCGACCGACATTGCCGCTTCCTCTGCGCGGAGGATTTCGTCCTTTGTGGCAACGGTGCCGCCGAGCAGGACGGTGGTGCCACTGCAGGTCACCGTGACGTCGGCCGCGTCAAGGCCCGGCGCGACGGCAAGGCAATGGGCAACCCTTCGCTCCAGCTCCGCCGGGTGGTCGGGGGTTATTCTTTCGGGCTCCTGGCCGAAGAATGTGCGCTTCTTGAATATCATGCGGCGATCACTCCGTCGTTGCGGAGAAAACGCCGGAGGCTGTGATTTGTTCGCGTCTTCGTTGAGCAATCAGGGCCAGCGAACGACCGGGGGCAGGGACGAGAGGATCGACTCGACGTTCCCACCCGTCTTGAGGCCGAAGATGGTGCCGCGGTCGTAGAGCAGGTTGAACTCCACGTAGCGGCCTCGACGCACGAGCTGCTCGTCGCGATCGGCCTCCGTCCAAGGCGTGTTGAAATTCGCCCTGACGATCTTCGGAAAGACGATGGCGAAGGCCTTGCCGACATCGCGGGTGAAGGCGAAATCGGCCTGCCAGCCGCCAAGATCCTCGGGCGAGTGCAGCCAATCGTAGAAGATGCCTCCGGTGCCGCGCGGCTCGTTTCTGTGCTTGAGGAAGAAGTATTCGTCGCACCATTCTTTGAATTTCGCATGATCGGCGACCGGATGCCGGTTGCAGGTGATCTCCATCGCCCGGTGAAACACGACGGTGTCCGGATCGGTCATGAGGCGCCGGCGGTCGAGGACGGGGGTCAGGTCCGCGCCGCCGCCGAACCAGTTGCTGGTGGTCACGACCATGCGCGTATTCATGTGCACGGCGGGCACGTTCGGATTGACCGGATGGGCGATCAGCGAAATGCCGGAGGCCCAGAAACGTGGATCTTCGCTGGCGCCGGGGATCTGGCTGCGGAATTCGGGGGAAAATTCGCCGAAAACGGTCGATGTGTGGACGCCGACCTTCTCGAAGACGCGGCCCTCCATCATCGACATGCGCCCGCCGCCGCCGGCGCCTTCCTCGCGCAGCCAGTCCTTGCCGACGAAACGGCCGGGCGGACGATCCGACAAGGGTCCTGTCAGATCATCCTCGATCGCCTCGAATGCCGCGCAGATCGAGTCGCGCAGGCTTTCGAACCAGGCCTTCGCCTCGGCTTTCTTGTCTTCGATGTCTGCAGGCAGACCCTGCGGCAATTGCGGTCTTTCCATGGGAATTCCGGTTCCAATAGGCGGGCTTTCGCAGAGAGGGAGCCCCGATTCTGTCGCCGTTCAAAGTCCATATTTTGGGCCGGATGGCAACGGCGCCGCGACCCCGCGTGACAGTCTATCGCATCGACGCGCCTCCGGCGATTTTGCTCGGGGCGATGGGTCGGAGCCGATGGGCTGGCCAAGCGGCGGTGCCGTTCCTATCTTTATCGTCAGAGGTACAGCCATGGCGAAGATACCCCCAGGACCGCCGCTCGATGGCTTGCGGCGCCAGATCGCCCGGCATCGCCGGGAGCACCCCGCGCGAGCAGACAGGCTGTTCGTGCGCGAGACCTTCCGCCTCGAACGCAGTGCCGCCCGCGCCAAGGCGCGCGAATGGTTCGAGACCTGGCCGAAGGCCGCCTACTGGACGGAAGTCGAGAGCTGGCGCCAACTCGAGGGCGACGAGATCGAGTTCACGATGCGCCGGCTGCCGAGCGCCGATTGAACGACCGCATTTTCGAAGCGCGCACTCAATTCATCTCGCCAAGGCGGCGGGAGCGCGCTAAGCGTTGCTCCACTCTTCCCGACACCCTCCCGATTGCTCATACCGGCCATCACCCCATGCCCATCGTCCGCTCGGTAATCGTCCTGTCCGTCACGCAGATCGTCTCCTGGGGCGCGATGTTCATGTTCGTATCGGTCACGGCGGCGGGAATGGCCGGCGACCTCGGTCTCGAGCTGTCGATGATCTATCTCGGTCCCACCATGATGCTGGTGGCAATGGCCCTGTGCTCACCGCCGCTGGGCGCGCTTTATGAGCGCTTCGGAGCGCGGTCTGTGCTCGCGTCCGGTTCGGCGCTAGCTGCGCCCGGCTTGTGGGTGCTCGCGAGCGCGCATGGGCCGGTCACCTATTTGGCCGCTTGGGCTCTTCTCGGTATCGCCGGTGCCGCGACGCTGACGACGTCCGCCCATGTCTATCTGAGTGAAATTGCCGGCGAGGGCGCGCGCCGAGCGATCGGGGCGCAGATGCTCGCCACGGCTCTCGCCCCGAGTGTTTCCTGGCCTGTCACTGTGTTCGTCGAGGCAGCGCTCGGCTGGCGTGGTGCGCTCATCGTCTACGGCGCGGTGATGCTGTTCGTCTGCGCGCCGCTGCATTGCTTCGGTCTCCCGCAGACCAAAAGGGCAGGCCGGGCGTCCCGTGCCGCCTCAGATGGCAAGCGGGAGCAGCCCGACACGCGTCACTATTGGGCGCTTGTCGCCCTTATCGTTGCGGCAGTTGCGCTCAACGGCTTCGTTACCTGGGGTTTCCAGCTCGTTGTCATCGATATTCTCCGGAGCTACAGCGTGCCCGACTATCTGGCGGTGGGTTTCGGATCCGTGATCGGTTTCGTCCAGCTCTCGGCGCGGCTTTTCGATTTTCTCGGCGGCAACCGCTGGGACGGGCTGGCGACCGGCTTCGTCGCGGCGGCGATCATGCCGCTGGCATTGCTGACCTTGATTTTCGGCGCGGGGAGCGAGTGGTCGATCGTCCTTTTCCTCGTGCTCTACGGCCTTTCGAGCGGCGCCATGTCGGTCAGCCGGGCGACGATGCCGCTCGTGTTCTTCTCGCCGGCGCAATATGCGCTGGTCACGGCGCGCCTCGGATTGCCGCTCAACCTCGCCTTCGCCGCCGCCCCTCCGTTCTTCTCCTTCGTACTCGGAGCAGCCGGGAACGGCTGGGCGCTTTCGATTGCACTGCTCTGCTCGGTCGGCACTTTGACGAGCATGATCCTGCTCAACCGGATGCGGCCGGCTGCGGCTCACGCCCCGGCGGTTTCCGCGTCGCCCGAGCCGTCGGACGGATCCATCAGGCGCGGCCCAGCACCCTCGGAGCCAAGCACGTCATGAGGGTTGCGCAACGGGCAATCGCGCATCGACAGGCAGCCGCAGCCGATGCAACCGGTCAACTGGTCGCGCAGCGAAGTCAACTTGGCGATCCGATCGTCGAGTTGCTGCCGCCAGCTGTTCGATAGCCGGGCCCAATCTTCGACGGTCAGCGGCCGGTCGTCTGGAAGCACCGACAGGGCGGATTGAATCTCCGCAAGCGGAATCCCAGTGCGCTGGGCGACCTTGATGACGGCGACGCGTCGCAACACCGAGCGCGGATAGCGCCGCTGGTTGCCGCGGCTGCGGTTGCTGCGGATCAGCCCCTTCGTCTCATAGAAATGCAGCGTCGAGACGGCGATGCCGCTCCGTTCGGCGACCTCGCCGACGGTAAGCTCCCGCCTGAAATCGCTGCCCTCTTCTTTTTGCATCGGTGCTATTGACCTCAACTAAGCTTGAGGTTCTATAGCATGAGCTCCCTGTAAACGACAACTAGGAGCTGATTCCGCATGACAGAGAAAATGACCCTTGCGCTGATCTATGGCAGCGCACGGCAGGGCCGGTTCTGCGATACCGTCGCCAGCTGGCTTATCCGCGAGCTTTCGACGTCCGACGTCTTCAGCCTGACGATCATCGATCCATTGCGGTTGAAGAACTCTCGCAGCGAGAAATCGGCCGATCCGGCCGAGTGGATGGAACGAAAGGTTGCCGAGGCGGACGCCTTCATCGTCATCACGCCGGAATATAATCACGGCTATCCCGCGGCGCTGAAGGAAATGATCGACGCCGTTTATGAGCCCTGGCATGCCAAGCCGGTGGCCTTTGTCTCCTATGGCGGCGCCTCCGGCGGTATCCGCGCCGTCGAGCAATTGCGCCAGGTCTTCGGAGAACTGCATGCGGTGACGCTCCGCGACGGGGTGGCGCTTCCGAAGGCGTGGTCGAAATTCGATGCAGCCGGCAATCTCTACAAGCCGGAAGAGCTTCGGGCGCCACTGTTCCTGATGATAGACCGGCTCACGTGGTGGGCGCGCACATTGAAATATGCGCGCAAGGCCACGCCCTATAGCGAGATTGCCGCGTGAGGGGCGGGGCATCTCCCGACGAGATAGGACGCCTCAAGGCACTCATTGACGTCTCAGAACGCGCCGGTCTGCCGCATCGCCTCGCCGACTACCATCGCGGTGGCGATGGCGATGTTGAGCGAACGCTGGCCCGGCGCCATCGGAATGAGGATGCGGGCGTCGGCACGGTCATGCACATGATCGGGCACGCCGGCGCTTTCCCGGCCGAAGAGCAGAACGTCGTCGGGCTGGAAGTCGAAACGCGTATAGGGCTCGGCGGCCTTTGTGGAAGCGAGCACCAGCCGCCGGCCGCTTTCCGCCCGCCATGTTTCAAAGTGCTCCCAGTTGACATGGCGGGTGAGCGTGACCGCCGCGATATAGTCCATGCCGGCGCGCTTGAGATTGCGGTCGGAGAGATCGAAGCCCGCCGGCTCGATGATGTCGACGGCCAGTCCGAGGCAGGCAGCGAGACGCAGGATTGTGCCGGTGTTGCCCGGAATGTCCGGCTGATAGAGGGCGATGCGGAGTTCGTTCATGGGCTTTCGTCGACGGCGTATGATCAAAGGGGCAGGCGCGAGACGTCGTATGGCATCGATTTGGTCCTTGATCCACAGCCCGGTAGGCTGCGGTGGCGTACATTCGGCGCGGATGAATTTCACCTCTCTGATTTGTGCCAAAATGGCAACAGGCCGAGCGTCGACGGAGAGACAGGCAAGAAAGTGACTGCGACAATCTGGCGCGGCAGCGCGATTGAGGGTAAAGGTCAAGTCTCTTCAACGCGAACCCACGGAGGCATGCATGACGGTATTGATGTTGACACGCCTCCATCCTGTAGCCTGGCCTTCGCAGGCCTAGCCGGTTCCGCGCCTTTTCCTTCTATCGATCGAATGACGCGCTCCGGTCCCGGAGTGGAGCTCGGCTCGAGGCGTCATCTCTGGACCGTGATTTCTCAAAAATAAAGAATGCGGGGCGACCCGCCTTCCTTCAAACTATCTGAAGGAGCTTGGATAATGTTCGGCTGGTTTGAATCCCGCCTCAATCCTTACCCGACGGAAGAGCCCAGGCTTCCGCCGAAGGGTCTCTTTGCCTTCTGCTGGCACTACACCAAGCCGGCGGCGCCGTGGCTGCTGATCATGGCGGTCTGCACCATGCTGATCGCGATCGGCGAGGTGGCGCTGTTTCAATTCCTCGGCAATGTGGTGGATTGGCTGTCCAATGCCGAGCGCGAAACCTTTCTCGCCACCGAGGGAGGCAAGCTCGCCTGGATGGGAGCCCTGATCCTCATCGGCCTCCCGGGCCTTGTGGCGCTCGATTCATTCATCATGCACCAGGTGCTGCTCGGCAATTATCCGATGATCGCCCGCTGGCAGATGCACCGCTACCTGCTTCGGCAGAGCATGACCTTCTTCGCCAACGAGTTCGCCGGGCGCGTGGCAACGAAGGTGATGCAGACGTCGCTTGCGGTTCGCGAGACGGTGATGAAGATCCTCGACGTCTTCGTCTATGTCGTGAGCTACTTCACAACGATGCTGGTCGTCGTCGCCGCAGCCGACTTACGCCTCGTCGCGCCGCTCGCCATCTGGCTCGCCGTCTATGTCGTGATCGTCAGCACCTTCGTGCCGCGCCTGCAGAAGATTTCCAAGGAGCAGGCGGATGCCCGGTCCATGATGACGGGTCGGATCGTCGACAGCTACACGAATATCAGCACGGTAAAACTCTTCTCGCATGCGGGGCGGGAGGAGACCTATGCGCGCGCCGGCATGGAGGAGTTCCTCGACACCGTCTACCGCCAGATGCGCAAGGTGACGCTGTTCCACATCTGCGTCTACGCGAACAACTGCGTGGCGCTCTTCGCCGTCGGTGCGCTGGGCATCTATCTGTGGCTGACCAGCGCGATCTCGGTCGGCGCGATCGCCGTCGCGATTGGGCTCGCGATGCGCATCAACGGCATGTCGCAATGGATCATGTGGGAAGTCTCGGCATTGTTCGAGAATATCGGCACTGTCTATGACGGCATGGGCATGATGACCAAGGCACACGACATCGTCGATGAGCCGAATGCGGCGCCGTTGAAGGCTGAGAAGGGCGCGATCCGTTTCGAGGACGTGCGCTTCCACTACGGCAAGGCAAAGGGCGTCATCGATCGGCTGTCGCTCGAGATTCGCCCGGGCGAGAAGATCGGCCTCGTCGGCCGCTCGGGCGCCGGCAAGACGACGCTGATGAACCTGCTGCTGCGCTTCTACGACCTGGAGGACGGCGTGATCCGGATCGACGGCAAGAATATTTCCGCCGTCACCCAGGACAGCCTGCGTTCTCAGATCGGCGTCGTCACGCAGGATACGTCGCTGCTGCACCGCTCCATTCGCGACAACATCGCCTATGGACACCCGGAGGCGACGGATGCGCAGGTCATCGCCGCCGCCAAGAAGGCGAATGCCTGGGAGTTCATCCAGATGCTCGAGGACAACCTCGGCAGGCGAGGGCTGGACGCGCAGGTCGGCGAACGGGGAGTGAAGCTCTCGGGAGGCCAACGGCAGAGGATTGCCATTGCCCGGGTCTTCCTCAAGGATGCGCCGATCCTCATTCTCGATGAGGCGACATCGGCGCTCGATTCCGAGGTGGAGGCGGCGATCCAGGAGAACCTCTTCGCCCTGATGGCCGGCAAGACGGTGATCGCCATCGCCCACCGCCTGTCGACACTGACGGAAATGGACCGTCTGGTGGTTCTCGAAGCGGGACGGATCGTGGAGACCGGCTCGCATGCCGAGCTTGTCGCCAAAGGCGGCCTCTACGCCGACCTCTGGTCGCGTCAGTCCGGCGGCTTCATCGCCGACGACGCCGAAAAGGAGAAGGCGGCGGAGTAATCTGCCGCCACGTTGCGCTTTTCGCTCGGATCAAAGCTTACGCATTTGTAATCGATGGGCCGGCGGAAACCGATTGCCGTCCGTCCTCAGCCCCCTATTATCTGAACAATGCTGCGCGCCATCGTCACTATCTTCGAGAATTGGATCAAGCCCTTCGCGCCGCGCGACCGGCTGCAGCCGCCAAGGTCGCTCTGGGGCTTCGCATGGTTCTATGCAAGCCAGGCAAAGGGTCCGTTCCTTGCCATGGCAGCGCTCGGTGGGCTGGTTGCCATGCTCGAGGCGGGGCTCTTCTATTTCGTCGGCCGGCTTGTGGACGTGCTCGATACCATCCGGCCACAGGACGGATGGAGCGGACTGATCGCCTCCAACGGTCCGGAACTGCTCTTCATGCTGTTGACGGTGCTGGTGTTCCGCTTCCTGGCCGTAGCGCTCGCGGCTCTGGTCGAGGAGCAGGCGATCATCACCGGCTTCCTTAACCTTGTCCGCTGGCAGTCCTATGTCCACGTCGCCCGGCAATCGCTCACCTTCTTTCAGAACGATTTTTCCGGCCGCATCGTCACCAAGGTCTGGTCGGGCGCGCAGGCGACAAGCGACCTGATCGTCTCGCTGCTGCAGGTCATCTGGTTCATCGTCATCTACACGGCGTCGACCATGGCACTGATCGCCCAGCTCGATTGGCGGCTGGCGGCGATGGTGGCCTTCTGGATCGCCATCTTCCTTTCGCTCGCCCGCTATTTCGTTCCGCGCGTCCGCAAGCACGCCCGCGACACCGCGGAAATGGCGTCGATGCTCAACGGCCGCATGGTCGATGCCTATTCGAATATTCAGACGCTGAAGCTCTTCGGCAGCGACGAGGAGAATGACCGCTATATCCGCGCCGGCTTTGACCGCTTTCAGGGTGCGGTCATCCCCTTTACCCGCCTGCTGACGGGTGTGCGGGCCTCCCAGGCGCTGCTTTCCGGGCTGATGATCGCGGCGATCGCCGTCTACTCGGTTCATCTATGGCTTGCGGGAATGGTGAGTTCGGGGGCGGTTGCCTTCACGCTGGCGCTCGTGCTGCGCCTCAACATGCTGCTCGGGCGGATGATGTCGCAGTTTAACGCCATCATGCGCAATATCGGCACGATCCAGAATTCGGCCGAGCTCGTCTCGCAGCCGATCGGCCTCGTCGACAGGCCCGGGGCGCTCGATCTCGAAGTCAAACGGCCGGAGATCCGGTTCGAGCGGGTGTCGTTTCACTACGGCAAGGGCGGCGGGGTGATCGATGAGTTCTCCCTGTCCATCCGCCCCGGCGAGAAAGTCGGCATCGTCGGCCGCTCGGGCGCCGGCAAGTCGACCCTCGTCAACCTGCTGCTGCGCTTCTACGACCTCGAGGAAGGTCGGATCCTGATCGACGGGCAGGATATCGCCACGGTCCGCCAGGAATCGCTGCGCGCCCAGATCGGCATGGTCAGCCAGGACACCTCGCTTCTGCATCGGTCGATCCGCGACAATATTCTTTTCGGAAGGCCGGGCGCGACGGACGAGCAGCTGATCGAAGCGGCGCGCAAGGCGGAAGCCTATGACTTCATCGTCAATCTGCAGGACCAGCGCGGCCGCAAGGGATTCGATGCCCATGTCGGCGAGCGTGGCGTCAAGCTTTCCGGCGGCCAGCGGCAGCGGATTGCGATCGCCCGCGTGATGCTCAAGGACGCGCCGATCCTTGTTCTCGACGAAGCGACCTCGGCGCTCGATTCGGAAGTGGAGGCAGCCATCCAGTCCAATCTGGAGCGTCTGATGCAGGGCAAGACGGTGCTCGCCATCGCTCACAGATTGTCGACGATCGCAGCGCTTGACCGTCTGGTGGTGATGGACCGCGGACGTATCGTCGAGGACGGCAGCCACGCCGAGCTGATCGCCCGCGGCGGCCTCTATGCGGAACTTTGGGCGCGCCAATCCGGCGGCTTCATCGCCCAGGAGGAAGCGGCCGAATAGGGGGCTCCGACGTGCCCTTCGACCGTGCCAAGCCCTTGTGCTCATTGGCTGCCTCTTTCCCCCGCGACAATCTGCCCACCTCCTCCTGTGAAGGCTGGACATAATTCGCGATCGAGCATAGAACGCGCCGGATTGGTGGGGATTCTGCGTGCAGGATTCTCCGGATTCTGGCATCCGTACCGAGACTTGCCGTGGCAAGCCGTGCAGGGGGCCAGCAAGAGGATAGGGTGCGCTCCGAGACCTGGGAAAAGGGACCGAAACGCGCCGGGGGCGGAGGCGGTTTCCGCACATTGCGTGAGAGGATGGTTTAGCCGTGAGCGAACACGACACTTCAAGCGAGACCTTGGGCGAGCCCACTCGCCGCGATTTCCTGTATCTGGCAACGGGCATGGCCGGCGTTGTCGGCGCCGGCGCGGCGGCCTGGCCGTTCATCGATCAGATGCGCCCGGATGCATCGACGCTTGCGCTGGCTTCGATCGAGGTCGACGTTTCGAGCCTTCAGCCGGGGATGTCACTGACGGCGAAGTGGCGCGGCAAGCCGGTCTTCATCCGCAACCGCACCGACAAGGAAGTCGAGGATGCGAAGGCCGTGCCGCTCGAAGAGCTCAAGGACCCGGTCGCCCGCAACGCCAACCTCGCCACCGATGCGCAGGCGACCGATCTCGATCGCTCCGCCGGCGAGGGCAAGGAAAACTGGATCGTGATGATCGGCTCCTGCACCCATCTCGGCTGCGTGCCGCTCGGCCAGGCCGGTGATTTCGGCGGCTGGTTCTGTCCCTGCCACGGGTCGCACTACGATACGGCCGGCCGCATCCGCAAGGGCCCGGCACCGGAGAACCTCGCCGTGCCGACCTTCTCGTTCGTTTCCGACACAGTTATCAAGATCGGTTGAGGGGACTACTGATAATGAGTGCTGAACATTCAACCTACACGCCAACGACAGGCATAGAGAAGTGGGTTGATTCCCGTCTTCCGCTGCCGCGCCTCGTTCACGACTCGTTCGTCTCCTATCCGGTGCCGCGCAACCTGAACTACGCCTATACCTTCGGCGCGATGCTGTCGGTGATGCTGATCGTACAGATCCTGACGGGTATCGTGCTGGCGATGCACTATGCAGCCGAAACGAGCGTCGCGTTCAACTCGGTCGAAAAGATCATGCGCGACGTCAACCATGGCTGGCTGCTGCGCTATCTGCACGCCAACGGCGCATCCTTCTTCTTCATCGCGGTCTACCTGCACATCGCCCGTGGCCTTTATTACGGCTCTTACAAGGCGCCGCGCGAGATCCTTTGGATCCTCGGCGTCGTCATCTATCTCCTGATGATGGCGACCGGCTTCATGGGCTATGTTCTGCCCTGGGGTCAGATGTCCTTCTGGGGCGCAACGGTTATCACCGGCTTCTTCTCGGCCTTCCCGCTGGTGGGTGAGTGGATTCAGCAGTTCCTGCTTGGCGGCTTTGCCGTCGACCAGCCGACGCTGAACCGCTTCTTCTCGCTGCACTACCTGCTGCCCTTCATGATCGCCGGCGTCGTCGTCCTGCACATCTGGGCCCTGCACGTCACCGGCCAGACGAACCCGACCGGCGTCGAAGTGAAGTCGAAGACCGATACCGTGGCCTTCACGCCCTATGCGACGCTCAAGGATGCACTCGGCGTTTCGATCTTCCTCATCGTCTATGCCTGGTTCGTCTTCTACATGCCGAACTATCTCGGCCATCCGGACAACTACATCCCGGCCGACGCGCTGAAGACCCCGGCTCACATCGTTCCGGAATGGTACTACCTGCCGTTCTACGCGATGCTGCGCGCCATCACCTTCAATATCGGCCCGATCGACTCCAAGCTCGGCGGCGTTCTGGTGATGTTCGGTTCGATCATCGTTCTGTTCTTCCTGCCCTGGCTCGACACGTCCAAGGTCCGTTCCGCCGTCTACCGCCCCTGGTACAAGCTGTTCTTCTGGATCTTCGTCGCCAACGCCATCATGCTCGGCTGGCTCGGTTCCCGCCCGGCAGAAGGCCTCTACGTCGTCCTGTCGCAGCTCGGCACGCTGTACTACTTCGGTTTCTTCCTCGTCATCATGCCGCTCCTCGGCCTGATCGAAACGCCGAAGCGCATTCCGAACTCCATCACCGAGGCGGTGCTGGAGAAGCAGAATGCCAAGGCGCAGCCGAAAACCGCGCACGCCTGACCGGAACAGCGATTGATAAGGAACTCACAACAATGAAAAAGCTTGTTACAGGCATTCTGTCACTCGCTGTCGTCGCCGGTCTCGGTCTGGGTGCGGCTCTGGCCCAGGGCGAGGAAGCTGGCGGCGAGCATGCGGCAGGCGCGACGCCGCACTATCCGATCCACAAGCCGGTCCAGCAGGACTGGACCTTCGGCGGCCTCTTCGGCCATTACGACAAAGGGCAGCTGCAGCGCGGTCTCAAGGTCTATGCCGAAGTCTGTTCTGCCTGCCACTCGATGAGCCTCGTGCCCTTCCGCACCCTTGAAGACCTCGGCTATTCAGAAGCTCAGGTGAAGGCCTTCGCGGCGAACTACGAGGTGCAGGACGGCCCGAACGCCGACGGCGAGATGTTCACGCGCAAGGCCGTTCCCTCCGACTACTTCCCGTCGCCGTTCCCGAACAAGGAAGCCGCAGCGGCCGCCAATAACGGTGCCGCCCCGCCGGACTTCTCGCTGATCGCCAAGGCGCGCGGCGTCGAGCGCGGGTTCCCGCAATTCGTCTTCGACATCTTCTGGCCCTACCAGGAAGGCGGTCCGGACTATATCCACGCGCTGCTGACGGGTTACCAGGATCCGCCGGAAGGCGTCCAGGTGGCCGAAGGGACGCACTACAATCCGTACTTCGTGAGCGCCTCGGCGCTGGCGATGGCGAAGCCGCTTTCCGACGATCAGGTCACCTATGACGACGGTGCGCCGCAGACGGTGGACCAATATGCCAGGGACGTCTCGGCTTTCCTAATGTGGGCCGCGGAGCCGCATCTCGAAGACCGCAAGCGTACCGGCTTCATGGTCATGGTGTTCCTGCTGATCTTCACCGGCCTGATCTATCTGACGAAGAAGTCGGTCTACGCCAACAAGGAACATTGATCGGAGCTGGCATTGCCAGAGCGCGTCATTGAAAGGTCCCGGTGCAAACCGGGACCTTTTTGTATGGAGCCTTTCCCGCGGGGTGTCAGAGCCAGCAGCGCTGTCGGATTCGGCGGCTGCTCGTCGCCCTCATCCATGTGCTTACCATACTGATCGGGACGCTTCAGTCCTTGACCGTCCATTGCGGATTCCAGGCGATCTCCCAAAAATGTCCGTCCGGATCATGGAAATAACCCGAGTAGCCGCCCCAGAAACGATCGGACGCTGGATCGGTGATGATGGCGCCGGCCTCCGCAGCCTGCTTCATGATGCTGTCGACCTCTTTTTTGGAATTGACGAGATGGCCGATCGACACGGCGCCGAGACGCGCCTGCGTCACGCTGATCTTCGCATCCTTTGAAAGCGAAGACGCCGGATAGAGCGCCAGGATCAGGTCGTCACCCATATGGAAGAAGACGACAGCTCCGTCTTCGAACTCCTCACCGATGATCCCCTCGGTGGGCAGGCCCAGGCCGTCACGATAGAAGGCGAGGGACCGTTCGAGATCGTTCACGGCAAGTGTCAGGACTTTGATTCGCGGCTTCATATCCGCCTCCTGTCTGCAGGCGCCGGAATTCCAACTGTCTCTTTACACGCTACGAGCTGGCGCCAGGATGCGATGCTGACAGATTACAGAAAATGGCCGGACTGTTCACGCTCACTGTAGAGAGCATCAGACCGGTCTGCCATGCTGCTCAGCGACCGGTCTGTGGTTTTCGCAAGAAAAAGGCCCCGCCTTGCGGCGGGGCCGTGATGATCTTCGGCATTAATTTCAGTTGAGCTTCAGCTGAAGCGGCCGGCGGCATGGGCGAGCATCGTATAGACCTTGCCGGTATCGGACGTCAGGTAGGTCTGGGTGATGCGCTTGTCCGGATCGTTGCGCGCCACATCGGCAAGCAGCTTTTCGAAGTCGGCGATGTAGCGGTCCACGGCGGTGCGGAACTCCGGCTCGCGATCATACTTGCGCTTGATCTCGTCGAAGGTCTGCTGCCCCTTCAGCGTATAGAGCCTGCGGGTGAAGACATCCCGCTCGCCGCGCTGGTAGCGGCGCCACAGCTCGACCGAGGCGTCGTGGTCGATCGCCCGGGCAATATCGACCGAGAGCGAGTTCAGCGATTCCACCACGTGACGCGGATTGCGGCTGTCTCCGGTGCGGGCCACGGGCTGGCTTTCGGCCGGCCGAGGACGCGCGGGCTGCGGCTCTTCCTCGCGGGAGGCGGCGCGCAGCAGATCCCGCATCCAGCCGCCACCTTCCTCGACGCGCTCTTCGGCGGCCGACGGACGGGCGGGCTGCAAGGGACGCGTGGCCTGCTCGAGACCCAGGCTGCCACGCAGCGCAGGGCTCGGCGCGGCAGGTTGCTGGACCGCCGGCTGTTGCTGGATTGCCGGCTGTTGCTGCACCACGGGCTGCGGCGGTGCGACGGGCGCCTGAGCAACGGGGGCGGGCGCAGCCAGCGCCGGCTGCTGGCGCACCGGCTGGGCGACCTCGAGATGCGTCGAAGACTTGCCGATGATTTCGGAGAGCTCCTGCAGCGCCTTGATCTGCTCGGCGACGGCACGCCGCATCACCGCGGCATTCTCCTTGGCCTCTTCCGGCAGGTCGAAAGCGCCGCGCTTCAACTCCTCGCGGGTCATGTCGAGTTCCTTGCGGATCTCGCCGGCGGAGCGGCGGATGTCGTCGGTCGCGCCGCTGAAGCGGCTGATCGCTTCGTCGATCGCCTGGCGGACGGCCTCGCGCAACTGCGTGGCAACGCCATCCGACTTCTTGCCGCTTTCCGCCAGCATCCGCTCAACATCGGAGACCGAAGCCCCGATGCTGCCGCGCAGGCGGGCAGCCGCCTCCTTGGCGCGCTGCTCGGCGCTGGAAAAGGCACCTTCGAGCGCCTGGCTCGCTTCGTCGCCGGCCTTGGCGACGGCCTGGCGCAACGCCTCGGAGGCGCTGTGAGCACGGCCTTCGACCCCGGACAGCGCCTCGTTCGCGCCGGCGATTGAGGTTTCGACGCCGGTGCGCAGCGTCTGGGCGATCTGGCGCGACCGCTCTTCGGCGCGGGCGAACACGCCCTCCACGGAGGCGGCAGCCTCGCCGCCCGCCTCGGCGAGAGTGTTGCGCATGGCCTCGGCCGCTTCCGCGGCCCGTTGCTCGGTGCTCGACAGAAGCCGGCCGACATCGGCAAAGGACGACTGGACGCCGTTGCGAAGGTTGCCGGCGACCTGACCGGAGCGCTCCTCGGCGCGCTGGAAGGCACCGTCGACGAAGCCCTCGAGCGCGCGCATGGTGCGCTCGATCTCCTCCGAACGCTGGACAAGACCGACGGAGAGCGTGCGCAGGGCGTCCTGGCGCTCCTCGAGCGTGCTGACCAGGTTCGACTGGGCTGCGGCCAGCAGATTGGACGCCTGGCCGAGCACCTTGGAGTGATCCTCGAAGCGGCCGACGATGCCGCCGATCTGCGAGAGCGTCGATGAGGCGATATCCGAGAGCTTGTCGACGCGACCTTCGATTAGGCGGGTGGAACTGGACAACATGTCGGATGCATGCCGTGTGGATTCCGAAACCTTCGCTGCGGCTGCCTCCAGGCGCTGGTCCATGTCCCCGAGGCTGCCGTTAGCCTGCTCGATGACCGATGCGATGGCGGAATTGTTGGTCGCGAGCTGGTCGATCAGCCCCATGGCCGTCGATTGTAGGCGGTTCTCGACCATCTTCATCGCCTTGGCGGTTTCTTCCGCCCGCAGCGAGATCGCCTCGAGCGTTTCGCTTGTCCGCTCCGTAATGGCGTCGACGAGGGCGGCGTTCTCCGCTCGCAGCCGGTCGGCGCTCTCCTGGGTGAGGGCGGCGATGCGCGCGGCGGCTTCCTTGCCCGTTGCCGCGTATTGCTCGATGACCGGACGCGCTTGCTCGTCGAGGAGACGGGTGAGTTCGAGCGAGCGGCCGGCGAGCATGGAATTCAGTTCGCGGGTGCTGTCGTCGAGTGTGCTGCGGATCGACTGGCCGCGTGCATCAAGCGCCTTTTCCGCGTCCGTCAGGCTCTGCTGGATGCTCGCCGTATGGCTGGCGATCTGATCCCTGGTCGAGGCGAGCCGTGCCGAGGCGGATTCGGCGGCCTCCGTGACCGACCGGGCAAGTTCGGCATGGCGTGTCGCCGTCGCCGAGGCGGTCGTTTCGATCGAGTTGGCGAATTCGGCGTTGCGGGCAGCCAAGGCGCTGGCGAAATCAGCACCGGCCTTGGAGAGCAGCTCTGCCGAGCGTCCAGCTTCCGCGTCGATCTCCTGGGCGGCATCGCTGACGGCGCCACGCAGGCTCGTGACGAGCGCTGCCGCCTTGCCTTCGATCGTGCGGTTGACGTTTTCGAGACCTATGGTGAGGGCACGGTCCATCGTCCCGAGGCGCTCCTCGATGCGGCCCGCACCAGCCTCCATCGCGGAGGCGATCCGGCCGGTCCCATCGTCCATGGCGGAGGTGATCCGGGCTGCCGCGGTCTCGCTGATCCGGTCGATTTCGCCGGCGCGCTCCGCAAGGCTTTCCGTGATCCGCTGTCCGGCAGCGTCGACGATGGCGTTCACGCTGCCGACGCTGTCGCGGATGCGATTTTCGAGGGAACCAAGCGTCGTTTCGATGCGGCCGCCCGTATCGCCGACAATGCTGCTGACGGTGTCGACGCTGTCGCGAATGCGATTTTCGAGGGAGCCGAGCGTCGATTCAATGCGGCCGCCCGTGTCGTCGACGACGGCGCTGACGGTGCTGACGCTGTCGCGGACACGATCTTCGAGAGAGCCGAGCGTCATATCGATGCGGCCGCCGGTGTCGTCGACAATCGCGCTGACATTGCTGACGCCGCCGCGAATGCGGTCTTCGAGCGACGCGAAGCTCGATTCGATCCTTGTGCCGGTTTCGTCGAGACGGCTGTTGATGCCGTTGAGCGAAATGTCGACGCGGTTTGTCAGAGTGTCGGCCGCGAGGCTGATCTGGTCTGCCGTCTCGGCGAGGCGCTCGGCAATGTTGCCGGTCGTCGAGCGCATGCGCGCATCGAGCGCTTCGGTGCCGCGATCGATCGCGCCGGCGATCGAGTTCTGCCGCTCTTCCAGCGACATTTCGAGCATGCTGGCGCTCGTCGCCAGCGTCGTCGCGATGCCCATCGACTGGTCGGTCAGCAGCTCTTCCAACCGTTCGCGGCCCTGGCCGACGGCGAGGTTGATCCTGTCGACCTGCTCGTCGAGGGTGGAGCGCAGCTGTGCGGTCTTGCCGGAGAGCGCCTGGTCGATCTCGGCCGCCTTGCCGGCAAGCGACGCGGTCGCTTCCGACGTCCGGGCGGAGAGCGCTTCGGCGCCGCGCTCAAGCGCGGCGGCGATCGCGGCTTGCCGCTCCTCGAGCGACATTTCGAGCATGCTGGCGCTCGTCGCCAGCGTCGTCGCCATCGCCATTGACTGGTCGGACAGCAACTCTTCCAGCTGTTCGCGGCCCTGGCCGACGGCGAGGTCGATCGCCTTGATGCGATCGTCGAGCGTCGAGCGGATCTGCTCGTGCGTCGTCGTCAGCGTCTCGCGCAGATGGTCGGCCCTGCCGGAGAGCGTCTGCTCTATCTCCGCCGCCCTGCCGGCAAGCGAGGCCGTTGCTTCCGTGGTGCGGGCAGTAAGCGCCTCGGCGATCTCGGCGCTGGTTCCCGCCAGCGAGTCGGAAATCTTGCCGACGCGGCTGCTGAGATCCTCGGCGATCCGTGCACTCGTATCGGTGAGCGTATCGGCGATCTGGCTTACGCGGCCGCCAAGATTTTCCGCGACTTCGGAGACGCTCTGCGAAAGCTTGGTCTCGATCTCGCCGACCCGGTCGGTTATCGTTTCGGCGACAGCCATCGCGCGGAAGGTCAGGTTGTCGGCGACGTCTTCGGCATGGCGGCTGAGCGTGTCGGCCATCTCGGCCGCGCGTGTCGACATGGTCGTGTTGATTTGCGCGGCGCGCTCGGAGAGTACCCCGTCGAGGGCGGCCGTTTGGCTGGCGAGCGTGTCGGCGATCGCCTGGCTGCGCTCCGACAGCACCCCTTCCAGCGTTGTCGTCTGACTGGTGAGGGCTGCGGAGATCGTCTGGCCACGTTCAGAGAGAACGCGCTCCAGCCGGTCAGCGGTGCCGCCGACCGCGTCCTCGAGCGCGCTAGCGCCGGAGGTGAGCGCGGCTGAAAGCGCGGCAGTGCGCTCCGAAAGCGTGTTGTCCAGGCGATGCTGGCTCGCGGCAATCGCGCTGGTGATCTCGTCGGTGGAGCCCATGAGCGTCTGCTCGATGCGCGTATGGGCAGATTGCAGGCCGTCGATGAAGGCCGACGTCCGGGAATCAAGACCTTCCGTCAGGCGCTGCTCGCTTGTCGTCAGCGCGTTGGCGAGGGCATCGGCACGCTGGCCGAAGCCGCCTTCGATCCGCTCCTGTGCCTGCGTCAGAGCGCCCATCAGCGAACTGGTCTTATCGGAGAGCACGCCCTCGATGCGGCTGTGCGCATCGCCGATGAGGTTGCTGAGCTCCGATGTGCGGCTGCCGATCGTCTCTTCGATGAAGTCCTGCGTTGCGCCAAGTGCGGTGGCGAGCGTCAGCGACTGATCGGAAAGCGCCGAACTGATCTTCTCGACGCTGCTGTCCAGGGCAGTGCCGATCGCATCCGAGCCGCCGGACACGGTTTCGTTGATTCTGTGCAGGCTCTCCATCAACTTGCTATCGAGCAGGCCCGCCCGCTTGTCGAAGGCGCTGGCGAATTCGTGGAAGCGTTCGTCGAAGGCGGTGGCGAGGTGCCCGACGGTCGTCTGCAGCTTCTCTTCGAAGAAGCCGCCGCGGAGGTCCAGATCCATGATCGCGTCGTCGGCGCTCGTCTTGAGGCTCTGGCGGAAACTCGCGCCCTTCTCGTCGAGGGCCGCATTGAGCGACGAAAGCATGTCCTCTAGGCCGCCGGCAATCGCCTGCTGGCCGACATTCAAGCTTTCGTTGAGGTCGCGGGTCCGCGCGATCAGAGTCTCGTTGAGCTGGCGGGCGCGCTCGTTGAGGGCGTTGTTCAGCTTTTCGGTATTCGCATCCAGCGTCGACGCACGGGTTTCGAACTGGCTCAGCAATTGTTCGCCGCGCTTTGTCAGATTCTCGCTAAGCGCATCGAGGCGAACATCGAACTCCTTGCTGAGCGTCACTCCGGCATTCGTCAGGCCGGAAAGCAGCGCCTCCGTGCGGGTATCCAGCATGCTGCCCAGGCTTTGCAGTGCATGGTCAGATTTTTCGCTGAGGGCTGCGGCCCGCGTATCGATCAGCGATGCAAAGGCTTCGCCGGACAGGGCGATACGAGAGGCAATATCTTCGCTCGCGAGTTCCAGGTCGTCTTTCAGCTTGCCGTGCGCGCCGGCTATCGCGGAGCGTATCCGCTCGGAATGGCCGACAATGGCTTCGCGCTCCAGCCCCAGTTCCTGGACGAGGGTGCGAACGCGCAGTTCGTTTTCGCTGTAGCTGCGCTCGAGCGCGCTCACTTCCGAATGGACGAGCGCCTCCAGTTCGGTGGCCCGCGCAATGGTGCGCTCGATGCCCTCGTTCATCGCCGACACTTCGCGGCGGACCGCCTGGCCGACGGCCATGACGCGGTCGGCCGCCGCGGTTTCCGGTTCGGCCAGCCGCAGGGCGACCTCGGCCATCGAGCGGGCCGCATTGCGCAGCTCCTGAGCACGCGCAATCATGATCGCGAAGGAGAAGAAGAGCATGACCGGCAAGGCAATGCCGATCAGGATGCCGATCGCACCGGGCGTGGCTGCGAGATCGCCGAGAGAGCGTATCTGCCAGATCTGCGGCGCATAGAGGAGGTGGCCGATCGCTACCCCGGCAAGCGCCCACACCAGCGAGATCAGCGCCGCGACACGGATCGCCGCACGGCTGGATCGGACTTCGAGGGAGCGGAGCATTGCCGCGGGCGATCTGCGGGTATCGTCATTGGCCGGGGAAAGCGCCGGCTGTTTCGGAGCGGGCTCCGGCGCAAGATTGCGAGGCGCCTCGCTCGTCCGGGCCCTCTGTGCTTCCGGTTGGTCCTTCCCGGTGCGCTTATGTTCGGACGCGGCAGCCTTCCTGCTGGACTCGGACACCTTTTCCTCCGGATCATCCAAGGAATTCTTGTCGTTCAAGGCCGACTTCAGGTCGTCAAAATCGATCTTCAGGGCAGCTTCCAGAGCCTGGAAGGCCTTTTCGTCGATCGACTCGTTGCTCTTCTTCGTCGCCATAGGGATACGCCTCACTACTATTGCCCGTTCATGGCCGCCTTATTTGGTCCGATCGAACCAATAGACTCCCTCAACCAGGGCGGTGACCCGCAAACTATGCGCAAGACATCTGCGCCATACGCCCACTGGGTCACCATTGCATCGCCTCGATGGAATAACCGCAGCTCGCGTCTCAGGACACGGGGCGCGCAGCTTATCCACCAGAACAGTTGCCACTTTCGTATGCAGACCTGTTCCTAATCGTATCGTAGTGACACATTAGCCCGGTTCTTACAATTAAGCGCAATCCGCATTCGCTAGAATCCTAATGAATTGTTAATGGGCCGCCGGTGCCGCGGTGCGAAAAGTCAAGAGAATCAGCCCGTTTAGCAATCGTTAACCATGCCGACGGATTTCCGCGCCCAGCGCCATGACATTAAGCCGATGGCAGCGCAGCTGCCGGATGATCAATGTCTGAAAACGGTGCGGTCGCCCGATGCATGTCAAATAGGACGTGATGCATCGTCAATTAAGGAAATCGGCTCATGTCGGCGCTCAAGATCGCTTTCGAAACCCCCGACAATCCGGCAAACGCGTCACCTTGCGGAAAGCCGCCGATCGATTTTGTCCACCTGTCCGGCCAGACGATGGGGGACAAGAGCCTCGAAATCGAGGTGCTTCAGCTTTTTGCCCGCCAGGCCCGGCAGACGATGGCCGAGATCCACGACGCGGATGCCGATGCATGCGGCCAGTCGGCGCATCGACTGAAGGGGGCGGCACTCGCGGTCGGAGCAACGCGCGTGGCTCGTGCCGCCGCCGCCATAGAGCAGCGGCCCGCCGACTGGACCCTACGCGCCCCACTCGGGGCAGCCGTGCTCGAAGCCGAGCTTTTCATCCTCAAGCTGTGCCGCTGATCCGCGCCGGCCCGACAACCTTTTTCAAGGCGCGATCATTGCCGGATTTGCGGGGACGTCCGCGACCAGGCATCGGCTCATGTTGACTGGCCGGTCGATTTGTTGGAAGAAACTGCCCTGAATTCAGGCCGGCCGCGCCTGCCGCGGCGGCTGGCGCTCGCGGGCGGATCCCATCTATTCATTCCGGAAAGAGAAATGACAAAACTTACGATCGTAGCCTTTGACGGCACGCGCCACGACCTCGATGTCGAAAACGGCTCCACGGTCATGGAGAATGCGGTGCGCAATTCCGTGCCCGGCATCGAGGCCGAGTGCGGGGGCGCCTGTGCCTGCGCAACCTGTCATGTCTATGTTGACGACGCCTGGGCGGCGGCCGTCGGCGCTCCAGAAGCGATGGAAGAAGACATGCTGGATTTCGCCTATGACGTGAGGCCGACCTCTCGGCTCTCCTGTCAGATCAAGATGAGCGAGGCGCTTGACGGACTGGTCGTGCACGTGCCCGAGCGCCAGGCCTAATCCCTTCCTTCCTTCAAGAAGGCACTAAAAAAATGCCTCGCTGGTCATGGCGACGAGCGAGGCAAGGGGGGCGTATCGCATACAGATGAGGGAGGGAGCACCTGCTGCACCGAGACACGCCAGGAGAACCTGTTTTGCCTCATCGCGCAGGTCTGTCTCAGTCACCCGGCAGCAATGAAGCGAACCCTATTCAGCACTTAATCAACGATCCAAATGCGACTTTTTACTGTCGATTGGAAAATAACCCGCCATACCGACGAACGGTTGAACTTCAGTCCCGCCACTCGTTTCATGGAATTAATATAGCTGAGTCGGTTATCGTCGGCTATCGTTAGAATCCACCAATAAAATACTGTGGGTTTTCGCCCTCGCCTGCATGAGGGAGTGCGGGCAAAATCACCCTGTTTTTTGGGGTGACTTCGTCTGGTGAACGGCGCGAAGGTGGCGGTTTGACAGAGCCGAGATCGGCTAGCGCTCTGTCTTCTTCAGCGAATCCAGCCGGTATTGCAGCAATCGGATCATCCGGCGGTCGAAGTTCGCGGCTTCCGTGCGGTCAAAGCGCGCCTGGTCCTTATCGTGACTTGCGATTTCTTCGGCACTCACCTCGGCCACCCGAGCCTGCATACGATCGCAGTCTGCCTCCGGCTTCAGTCCGAGAAACGCCCGTTCCATGCGACGGGCATGATTGCGGGCGATCTCGGCATGGCGCTCTTCATGGCGCTTGATGTCGGCCGCGAGCGTATCCCAGACAAGGGCGAGATCGCGGCTCGCTTGGGGGCGGTACTTCCAGCGCGGCAAGATGATGCTCGTGTTGAGCGTCACGCGCGCCGTGCCGACTGCACAGCGCCCGCCGCGGCTGACATAGGTTATCGTGCCGCCGAATTTGATTCGCGTGGCGCCGGGGTGGCGCGTGCCGGTGTTCTTCATCAGCGGGCCGCTGGCGGCGAGGGCCTTGTCGAGTTCTGCCGCCGTACGCCCGCCGATCGAGAAATAGGTGACGGTTTTGCTGATCAAGGTCTCACCCGAGGCGTTGCCAATCGGAAAGCCGAGCAGGAATGCAATCAGGGCGGCTCTCAGCGGATTACGAACTCGGAACATAGGTCGGCACTCGTGGATTGAAGTTGGCGCAAGCTTGGGGCATAGCCGGGGCAAGCGCAACACAAAATCGGCGCATTCCGAAGTCGACAAATCGACAGCTGCGTGAAAGAATCGTGCTAACCCTTTGCTTTCAAAGGCGCGCGCTCTTCCGCATTGCCGACCCCGGGATGGCGCTCCTCAAAGCCGCGGACCGGGCAAAGATAATGACCTACGATCCATTCCAAAAATCTCGCTGGCCGTTGGCGCACGGGCGCAGCCTCGAACTGGGGCCGCGCGGTGTCCTGATGGCGATCATCAATGTGACGCCGGATTCCTTTTCCGATGGTGGCCGCTTTGCCGACGCCGCTGCGGCCGTCGATGCGGCGATGCGCGCCCTCGAGGACGGTGCGGCGATCCTGGACATTGGCGGCGAGTCGACCCGCCCCGATGCGGATCAGATCGATGCGGTTGAGGAGCGGTCTCGTATTCTGCCGGTCATCGAGGCACTGGCCAGCCGGACCGATGCGATCATCTCGGTCGACACCTATCGCGCCGAGACGGCGCGCCTGGCCATCGAAGCCGGCGCCCATATCGTCAACGACGTGCACGGTCTGCAGCGAGAACCCGCAATCGCGCAAGTTGCCGCGGAGACGGGCGCCGGGCTTTGCATCATGCATACCGGGCGCGATCGGCAGAAGCTCGGCGACGTCATCGAGGATCAATTCCAATTTCTGAACCGTTCGCTGGAGATAGCCTCCGAGGCAAGCGTCGCACGCGAACGAATCATCCTCGACCCCGGTTATGGCTTCGCGAAGGGAGCGGATGAAAATTTGGAGCTGATGGCGCGATTTGCGGAACTGCATCGCTTCGGCCTGCCATTCCTGGTCGGCACATCGCGCAAGCGCTTCATCGGCGCGGTTACCGGTCGCGATGCGAAAGACCGCGATGCCGGTACCGCGGCGACGACTGCGCTCCTCAGAATTGCCGGGGCTGCGATCTTTCGGGTGCATGATGTCGCAATCAACAGGGATGCACTGGCGATGGCGGATGCTATGCTCGACGCAAAGAACAGCCGACGGGACACGAAGCCATGACTGCGACCTACATCATTACCTTGAAGAATTGCGCCTTCTTTGCCCGCCATGGCGTGCTCGACGAGGAGGAATTCCTCGGCCAGCGTTTCTTTGTCGATGCCGAACTGGAGGTCGAGCAAGGCACGGCGCTCGCCGAAGACTGTATCGACGACACCGTGCATTACGGAATCGCCTTTGCCGAGATCGAGAGAATCGTGACTGGGCGCAGGCGCTACCTGATCGAGGCCCTTGCTTTGGAAGTCGCCAAGACGTTGTGTGCGCGGTTCCAACAGATACGCCGGGCCAAAGTATCCATCCGCAAGCCCAATGCGCCGGTCCCGGGCGTCCTGGACTACGTCGAGGTCACGGTCGAGCATGTCGCCGAATAGCAGGTGGCGGTACGCTACGCTGGGGCTGGGTGGCAATATCGGCGATCCGTGCCGCGCGATGGCCGATGCGTTGAGGGCGCTCGATGAGCGACCGGACTGCCGGGTCACGGCAGTGTCGCGGCTCTACCGGACCCCGCCCTGGGGCAAGACGGACCAGGACTGGTTCTTCAATGCTTGCGCGGCGGTCGAAACGACTCTCGATCCCGAGGCGCTGCTTGAAATTTGCCTCGAGATCGAGCGCGTGATGAAGCGGGTCCGTAAGAAGCGCTGGGGCCCGCGGACCATCGATATCGATCTCCTGACCTTCGAAGGAGCGAATTTGGCCGGTGACCGGCTGCAATTGCCGCATCCGCGCATGACGGAGCGTGGTTTCGTGTTGATGCCTCTCGCCGATTTCGCGGCCGATCTGAACGTCGCCGGCAGAACGGTCGGCGAGTGGCTGACGGACGCGGATGTGACTGGAATAGAGGTGGCCGACGAAGTGGCCGACTGGTGGCGGGTCCGCGATTGACGGCGAACCGATCCGCATCCGGGGGCGGGCACTCTCGGCCCGCCAGTGCTCGATCCGAACGATACAGCTATTTGATCGAGCCGACGGCGATATTGTCCATCTGCCTGTTGAGGCTGACGCCGATGACCGGCACCATCGTCTCCTCGACCTTGACGGAGATGGTGATGTTCATCGTTTCTGCGTCCTGCAGGCGGGCGATCATCGCACCATTCAATTTCTTGCGGTTGATTCCAACGACGACCTTGTCGCTGGCGACGTTGCCGGAAACGACGTCCAGACCCTTGCCGTCCGCGCCGTCGAGGAACTTTCCGGTGTAGCTGCCGCCCTTTTGGGTAATCATCGCCGACATTGGCTGCTTGAAAACGCCGACGCGGCAGAAGCCGTCGAGCTTGATGCCGGCCTCTCTGCCTGCGGTCGGCTCGCCTGTCAGATCGCAGGTGAACTTGGTGCCTTTGTATTTGCCGGCGACGATCTCGCCGGGGCCTTTCCATTGGCCGGCGACCTTTTCAAAGAAGGCCTTGTCCCGGGCGCCGGAAGACGCAGGCGTCGCAATGCCGGCAGTGGCTGCAAGCGCGATGGCGGCAACGCCGCGAACAATCAAAGAAGGGCGCGAGAACATGATCGATCCTTGATGGGTCAACGTCGAAATCTGGCAACCACATTTGCGCTAAAATGGTTAATGGAGGGTTTCTGCGCTGCCTCCGCAAGCATGCATCAGGCGCCGTTCGCGCCTTCGGACTTCGAAGCGCCGGGCGTCAAATCCGCCAGAAAATCGCCAATGCCGGGGCGTTTCAAAGCGCGGAACGGCATCGGCCGACACAGGTCCATGGCAGCAATGCCGATACGCGCCGTCATCAGGCCGTTGATCACGCCTTCGCCGAGCCGCGCGGAGAGTTTGGAGGCCAGACCGTGGCCCAGGATCTGCTGGATCAAACTGTCGCCGGCGGCGATGGAGCCGGTGACCGCCAGATGGGCGATCACGTCGCGCATCAGCCGGATGAGCCCGAGCGTGCCGGGCCTGCCGCCGTAGAGCTCGGCCATCGCCCGAATCATCCGCGCCGACTCGTAGAGGACGTAACCGAGATCGACGAGGGCGCGGGGGCTGACGGCGGTGACGATCGAGACGCGTTTCGAGGCGGCCAGAATGATTCGGCGGGCGTCGCGGTCGAGCGGGGCGAGGAGTTCGCGCTCGGTCAGTTCGACAAGCTGCGGCGCGTCGATGATCTCGTCCTCGGATTCCGCAAGCCGCGCTCGGCCCTTGGCGGTTCGGGGATTGGCGGCAAGCAGATGGACCAGTCGCCCGAGCGTGGCTCGTGCGGCCTTGCTGTTGCCGAGCGCCGTTGCTTCGGCGACCTCGGATTTGAGTTTCTGGATCGCCGTCAGTTGCATCAAGCCGCCAAGTTCGCGGCCGACCACGACGAGGAAGGCGAGGGTACCGACGGCCACGGCAGCGATCGCCGTATAGCCGAGCCAATCGGCGCGCGAGAACAGATCGCGCACCAGGTGGTCGATCCACAGTCCCGCGGCGAGCGACAGGACAAGGGCAAATGCCGAGGCGGCGACCTTGCCGAAGGAGAACCGATGCCGGCGCGGCCGCGCCTCGGGCGGATCGAGCGCCTCGACTGCAGCGGTCGTCGCAATGAACGGGTCCTCTGCGTCGGGCGTCAACATGACCTTGTCGCTGAAACTTGCGGGTGTGCGCGCTGGCGTCTGCGTGCGCTGCGCCGTAGGCGTTTCAGATTCGATCGGGAAAACCGCAGGTTTACGGGGGCGATGCTTGGATTCGTCGCTCATGCCAGTCGATCTCCAAGCAGGAACTGCATGGCCCGGTCGAGCCGGATATGCGGCACGGAGAGTTTCAAGCCGCCGCGCGTCTCTTCGAGGTGGGGGGGACGGAAACGCACGAAATTCAGCTCCGGCATCGCATGGTCGGATCGGGGAGAGACGGGACTGCCGCCAATTTCCTGAAAAAGAACTTCAGGATTTTCCGGTAAATCACCAGGAAATATGGCTGTTTTTCTCTCTCCATCAAAGACGTCTCCATTGATCCGCTCACCAGCAATCGGCGTGCCGACAATGACGGGCAGGGCGTGTCCGTCATGATTGACCGTCGCCTCGCGCGTCGCCCGGACGGAGGCGAGCGCCATGACCTCCAGGCCGGCGCCGCTCATGCCGATGCGGTCCGCGGCACGGCCGACGAGCCGCGCGGCGATTCGCTCGAGCCGATCATGGCTCTCATGGTGAAGGTGATCGGCCTTCGTCGCGGCGATCAGCACCCGATCTATCCGGCGCGTGAGGAAGGCGGAGAGCCAGGAATTGGTGCCCGGCCGGAAGCAGGCAAGCACGTCGGCGAGCGCCTGTTCCAAGTCCCTCAAAGCCTCCGGGCCGCGATTGATCGCCTGCAGCGCGTCGACGAGCACGATCTGGCGGTCGAGCCGGGCAAAATGCTCGCGGAAGAACGGGCTCACCACATGCGTCTTATAGGCCTCGTACCGCCGCTCCATCATCGCCCAGAGCGAACCCTTGGGCGCCCGGCCTTCAGGCAGGTTCGGGAGCGGAGAGAAGGTGAGCGCGGGAGACCCTTCGAGGTCGCCGGGCATCAGGAAACGGCCGGGCGGCAGGGTGGAGAGCGAGTGGTCGTCCTCCTTGCACGCCTTCAGATACGCAGTGAAGCTTTCGGCGAGGCGGCGGGCGCTGCCTTCGTCGGCCGCGGTTTCAGCGCCGCTCGCTGAGGCGAGTGCCAGCCATTCGCGAGACAGTGCGGCGCGCGCGCCGATTCGCGCCCGCTTGACGGTCGTCGCGCTGAACTGCCGGAAATCGAGCGCGAGCAGGGGCAGATCCAGGAGCCACTCGCCCGGATAGTCGACGATATCGATCGACAAGCGCCCGGCGGAAAACATCCGGTTCCAGCCGCTGGCGCTTTCGTAATCGAGGGTGATGCGCAATTGCGAGATGGCCCTCGTTGAGTCCGGCCAGACCCGGTCACGCACGAGAGCGGCGATATGGTCCTCGTACTGAAAGCGCGGCACCGCATCGTCCGGCTGCGGCTCGAGTCTTACCTTGGACACCCGCCCCGAACGGACCGGTTCGAATAGCGGCAGGCGCCCGCCGTTCAGCAGGTTATGCACCAGCGAGGAGATGAAGACGGTCTTGCCTGCCCGTGACAGACCGGTCACGCCGAGCCGGAGGGACGGGCTGACGAGCCCGGCCGCGCGATCGGCGAGGTTGTCCAAGGCGATCAGGGCGCCGTCTTTGAAGCTGGTCACTAAGGACGCCAAATGTTTCCGCCCCTTGGGTTCGATCTTTCCATTGCTGCTGCCGATATCCCATCGGGTTACGGGCATCCACGTGTTTGGCGATATAGGAAGTGTTTCGGTCGGCGCAATGACGAACAGCTGTTTGGAAAGCGGCGAGGTCTATCGCCTGACGACTTCCTCGGGCTTCGGAAGCAGCAATGTCGAAAGCGCCGCAGCCGAGATGCGCCCGGCACTTGAGCGTGCCGAGAAATCGATGACCGCCAGCCCTGCAGGCGGATAGCCGTTCTCCAAGGCGGTTGCGGATTGCTGCTCGCCAAGGTAGCTGCGAAAAACGTCCTCGATCATGGGATTGTGCCCGACCACCATGAGACACGTCCTGTCCGCGTGAATCTCGATAAGGTCGGTATAGACGGCTGCAGGTCCGGCATAGAGTTGGTCGACGTAGCGGATGTCAATGTCTTCGCCAAGCGCCCGGCGGAACGGTTCGGCGGTCTGGCGGCAGCGAACCGCGGTCGAGCACAGAACAAGATCCGGGCAAAGCCCATGATCGGCCGCACCTTGCGCAATCAACTCCGCCTCGGCATAGCCAGTCTCGTCCAGCGTGCGGTCGAAATCCCGTTGCCCGGGCAGCGCCCAGCCGGAGCGGGCGTGACGCAGGAGGATGAGGCGGAATGCCGGAGCACTGTCTTGCATATATCCATCCGAATCTGATGCCGCCGAAGTGCCGCGCATTGCATCTTTCGCGGATTATCGTCGCATCGGTAACTTGTCTCGCTGTCGGCGCAAAGATCAAGCCGTTCTCCACGGATTTCGCGCGGCAAGCACGGCAGCATTGACATGCCGCGCCCCGCACACCAGATGTCGCAATTGGCAACGTAGTTGAGGCGCGACGCAGACACCACTCTAGGTGACGGCGCAGGCTTGCTGCCGAGCGCCGGCGGGAATATTATGGAGAGTGTTTCATGTGTAATTTTGATGAAATATTCGCCAGTTAGCCTGGAATGCAAGCATTGTTAAAATAAGCGTAGGTGTCCTCCGCGAGGCTTGAATCAAGCCCTTCATAGGTCTATACACCGCCGCAATGAGATGTTCTTCAGGAGAATCGCGTTGAGTGAGAAGATCGATCTTAGTACCTATGTCCTCTCCGAGGACGAGGATTTCATGAATGCCAACCATCGGGCATATTTTCGTGCAAAGCTGAATGCCTGGAAAAACGATATCCTTCGAGAAGCTCGTGAGACTCTGGACCATCTGGCTGAGGAGAGCGCCAATCATCCGGATCTCGCAGATCGAGCCTCCTCAGAAACAGACCGTGCGATCGAATTGCGCGCCCGGGATCGTCAGAGGAAGCTCATCGCCAAGATCGACGCCGCCTTGCAGCGCCTCGATGAGGGCACCTACGGCTATTGCGAGGAAACGGGTGAGCCGATCGGCTTGAAGCGCCTGGATGCCAGGCCGATTGCGACGCTTTCGATCGAAGCGCAGGAGCGTCACGAACGTCGCGAGAAGGTCTACCGGGACGAGTAAGCCCGAGCTTGGAGACTTACAAAAAAAACGGCGCGACATGGTCGCGCCGTTTTTTTGTCCGATGGGAAAACAGGTATGTCTGCGCCGCAGTTCAGGGTTTGCGGCCAGCAGAGATATCAGCCAGCATGCGGCTCATCTCCTCCTCGATCGACTCTTCCTTGCGGCCTTCTTCCAGTGGCGGGCCGAGGATCGGTTCCTGGCGGGCGGCGGCCATTGGGCGGGCCTCCGGCTTGGGCGCCACCGTGGATGAGAGCCGCTGGAGATCACCGCTAATCTCCGCGTCGAGGAACCGTTCGAAGTCCGCCGCCTTGTCGACGGCGGCCGGCCTCTCCACCGCCGTCGGACTTTCGACCGCAACGGGTTCGGCCAGCCGGGGAATGGGCGGGATCTGGACGGGCCGCGGAGGCTCCCGCGTCGCCGCTATCGGCTGCGGAAATCGCTCTTCGCGCGAGGGTTGGGCCATAGGAACGATCCGCTCGCGCGCCGCGCTCAGCATGTCTTGGGGCGTTTGCGGGGCGGATACCGGGAGGATGGCAGGGGCGGGCGGCGAGGTCCTGACGACGGGTTCCGGCCGAGGCGGCGGTTCGACTGGCAGGGGACGTTGCTGCACGGTTTCCGAGGGCTTTGGCGCGGGCTCCGGCTCCCGCACGGGCACGGCCCGCGGCGGCTCATCCGACCCCGCCGGCCGCACCGGCTCTTGCTTTGCGGCTTCCGCAGGTGTCGACGCCGAAACGGGTTGAGGGGCTGGCGCCGCCTGCTGGGGCGCGACCGGGGACTTGGGGGCCGGCTGTTCCACCGTCGCCGCGACGGGAGCAGCTGCGGCCGCCCCGTCATCGGCCACGATGCGGCTCTCGATGACGATATCAGTTGGTCCGCCGATCATGATCAGATGCTCGACGTCGTCGCGGCGGACGAGCACGAGCCGGCGGCGCGTGTCGACGGCGGCGGCATCGAGCACGGCGAGCCGCGGCTGGCGGTTCTTGCCGCCCCGCACGAAGGGGGACGAGGGCCTGTTTCGCATGATCCAGAGCACCGCCACGAGGCACAGAAGGCCGACGGCGACGGCTCCGGCGGCGATGACGAATCGGCTACCGTTGTCCCCGACCAATGTTTCCATCATGGGCTGAACTCCTTTTCCGGTCGAATTGCAACATTTGACGGCTTTTTTCAGGCCGGGACAAGGTTGCGCCCGACATTCCCTGTGAATTGACCGCCGCGCTTCCGCCGAGACGCTTTCTGCTGTTATCTCTGATTGTTAAAGATGATTCCAGTTCGACGAAGCGGCTGCGGCACCCGGAGGTCGCGAGGCCTCGGCGAACGCCGGCGACTGCATAGGACCTTAAACCGGGCCGGTTTTGGGGATAAATTATGCGGCAATTCAAAGGATTACGGTAGCCCTTGAGCGTCCGCCGGATGCGCGGCACGTCAAGTCAGCGGGATACCGGTGTAGCGGCGGACGCTCCGCCAGCAGGTGAGGACCCGATGACGAAATTGCGGCAGTCAGGTGATTACCAGATGCCGGTCGTTGACCGGGGCGTCCGGCCGGGTACCGTGTTCAGGATCATCGTGCTGGCGATCGTGCTGACCGCGTCCGCTGCCGCCTTCGTCGTCTTCAAGAACCAGCTCGAGAACGAAATCGTCCTCGGCATACTCGGCGTGCTGGCGATGGTCGGGATATTCTTCCTAGTTTCGTCGGTGATCGGCTTCATCGAGGTCATGCCTCAGTCGCGGCCGGATGAGCTGGCACGCGCCTTTCTCGATGCGCATGAGGACGGCACGGTGGTCACCGACCGCAAGGGACGCATCGTCTACGCGAACGCCGCTTACGGCGCCTTGACCGGTGCCAAAGGTGCTGCCGGCATCCAATCGCTGGAAACCATCCTGTCGCGCAACAGGGAGGCGACGGAGGCGGTCTATCGGCTGACCAACGGCCTGCGCGAAGGCAAGCAGGGGCACGAGGAATTCCGCCTCCTCAAACCTCTGGCGAATGGCGCAATGACCGGCTCAGGAGCGCATTGGTTTCGCCTGAAGGCGCGCGTGCTGCCGTTGGAGGATGCCAACAGCAACCCGCTCTATCTGTGGCAGATAGCCGACATCACGGCCGAGCGCGACGACCAGGAGCGCTTTTTCAAGGAATTGCAGAACGCCATCGACTATCTCGATCACGCTCCGGCCGGCTTTTTCTCGGCCGGGCGAAAGGGCGAAATCTTCTATATCAACGCCACGCTTGCCGATTGGCTCGGGATCGATCTCACCAAGTTCCAGCCGGGGGCGATCAGCATCGCCGATCTTGTCGCGGGCGAGGGACTTACGCTCATCCAGTCGGTACAGGCCGAGCCCGGTCTCAAGAAGACCAAGGTCCTGGATCTCGACCTGCGCAAGGGGAATGGCCAAAGCCTGCCGGTAAGGCTGATCCACCGTGTTTCCTCGACGCGCGACGGTGCGCCAGGCGAGAGCCGGACGATCGTCATGTCCCGCGAGGGCGACGACAGCGATCAATCGGCATCGAACGCGGCGATGCGGTTCACGCGCTTCTTCAACAACACGCCGATGGCTATCGCTTCGGTGGACGGCGCCGGGCGAATCCTCAGAACCAACGCACCGTTCCTGAAGCTCTTCGCCGGCCTTGTCTCGCAGGACGACGTCGAGCGCGGCATAACGATCGACGTCGTCCTGAACGAAACCGAGCGAGGCCAACTCGAAGAAGCGCTCGCCGCGGCAAAGGACCGCCAGGGCGACATCGCGCCGATCGATTCGCTCCATCCGGCTGATGAAGGACGCCACTTCCGCTTCTACGTGAATGCCGTCATCGACCAGAGCGACCAGGCGCCCGAGGAGGCGGCGATCGTCTATGCGCTGGAGATCACCGAACAGAAGGCGCTCGAGAACCAGATGGCACAGACGCAGAAGATGAATGCGGTCGGAACGCTCGCCGGCGGCATCGCGCATGATTTCAACAACGTGCTGACGGCCATATTGCTTTCTGCCGACCACCTGCTGCTCTCGGCGCGGCCGGCCGACGCGACTTTCGCCGACCTGATGGAAATCAAGCGGAACGCCAACCGCGCCGCCGTCCTGGTGCGGCAATTGCTCGCCTTCTCGCGCAAGCAGACGATGCGGCCGACCGTCCTCAACCTCACCGACGTCATCGGCGACCTGCGCATGCTGGTCGACCGCATGACGGGCACGAATGTCAAGGTCGAGGTCGATTATGGCCGCGATCTTTGGCCGGTGAGGACCGATCTCGGCCAGTTCGAGCAGGTGCTGTTGAACCTCGCCGTCAATGCGCGCGACGCCATGCCTGAAGGCGGGACCATCACATTGCGGACTCGAAACCTGCCGGCGAGCGAAGTCGCCGCACTCGGACGCCGCGAACTGCCGGAAGATGATTTCGTCACGGTGGAAGTCTCCGACCAGGGCACCGGGATTCCGGCGGAGATCATGGACAAGATCTTCGAGCCCTTCTTCACGACGAAGGAAGTCGGCAAGGGCACGGGCCTTGGTCTGTCGATGGTCTATGGGATCGTCAAGCAGTCGGGCGGCTACATCTATCCCGAGTCGGAAGTCGGCAAGGGCACGACATTCCGCATCCTGTTGCCGCGCCATGTGGAAATCGCCGAGGCGCGCGAGGAAGCCGCTCCGGGTGAGGCGAGTGCCGCCGGCCCATCGGCAAGGGAGGCAGCCACGGCGCCGGCTGCACAAGCGGAGCCTACCGACCTCACCGGCGATTCTGCCGTCGTGCTCCTCGTCGAGGACGAGGAGGCGGTCCGTCGCGGCGGCAAGCGGATGCTCGAAACCCGCGGCTATACGGTTCATGAGGCGGGATCGGGCGTCGAGGCGCTGGAGATCATGGACGAACTCGACGGCGCCGTCGATATCGTCGTTTCGGATGTGGTAATGCCCGAGATGGACGGCCCGACGCTGTTGCGCGAGTTGCGAAAAAAATACCCGAACCTCAAGTTCATTTTCGTCTCGGGCTATGCGGAAGATGCCTTTGCCCGCAACTTGCCGGCCGATGCCAAGTTCGGCTTCCTGCCGAAGCCGTTCTCGCTGAAGCAACTGGCAGTGGCGGTCCGGGAAATGCTGGATTCCTGAGAGGATGGCCGACGCCTATGGGCGGCGGGCGCAAAGTCCTTCTACTTCTACTTCGCCCCGCCTGCCGCCAACGCGACGGCGATCTCGGCGGCGAGGCGCGCGTTGTTCTCGACGAGCGCAATATTGGTCTCGAGGCTCCGGCCCTCGGTCATATGAAAGAGATTGTCGAGCAGATAGGGTGTCACCGCCTTGCCGGTAATCTCGTCGCTCGCCGCATTGTCCAGAGCACGCGCGATGTAGATTTCCATCTCCTGCCGCGGAATCTGGCTTTCCTCCGGGACAGGATTGGCGACCAGCATGCCGCCATCGACGCCGAGCAGTTCGCGCATCCGCTGGAAATTCGCGATAGCCGCTGGGCTGTTCAGCATCAGCGGGCTCCGGATGCCGGAATCGCGCGACCAGAAGGCGGGGAAGGTTTCGCTGTCATAGGTGACGACCGGGACGCCCCTGGTTTCCAGCACTTCCAGCGTCTTCGGAATGTCGAGGATGGCCTTCGCGCCGGCGCAAACGACGATGACGCCGGTTCGGGCGAGTTCGTCCAGATCGGCGGAAATGTCGAAACTCTGTTCCGCGCCGCGATGGACGCCGCCGATGCCGCCGGTCGCAAAGACGCTGATGCCGGCCCGCGCCGCCGCGATCATCGTTGCGGCGACTGTCGTGGCGCCGGTACGGCGCTCGGCGAGGGCGAAGGCGAGGTCGGCGCGCGACAGCTTCATTGCGCCCTCGGTTTTCGCAAGAGCCTCAAGCTTCGCGTCATCGAGGCCGATATGAAGGACGCCGTGGATCACCGCGATCGTGGCAGGGATGGCTCCTTGGTCGCGGATGATCGCTTCGACGCTGCGCGCCATTTCGAGATTGCCCGGATAGGGCATGCCATGCGTGATGATCGTCGATTCCAGCGCCACGATGGGCGCGCCGCGCGCCTTGGCGGCGGCGACTTCATCGGAATACTCGATGGGCAGGAAAGGCGAGGAGGATTTTGTCATGGTCTTTCGCTTCTGATGAGGGGAGCGTCAGGCGGGCGGGAGTCGTCATGCATTTCCGCCTTCCGCCCGGAATTCGGCTGCGGACTTCATGACAGCATTTGGGGTTCCGGCACAAGGGCCAGCACCCGCGCGAGATTGTCCGCCGACATCTCCTCGGCGGCGGCTAGCGGCGAGTGGAGCGTCAGGACGGCGGCGGCGATGCCGCGCCGGAGGCAGCCGGCGAGATCGAAGCCGGCGAGCCGGGCAGCGAGAAAGCCCGATGCCAGCGCGTCGCCGGCGCCTGTCACGTCTGCAAGTGCGGGCAGGGCAGGCGGGATGGCCAGGCAGGCGCCTTCCCGGTCGAAGGCAACCGCTGCTTTGCCGCCGCGGGTGACGACGCCGCCGGCAAGGCCTGCAGACCGCAGCAGTGACGGCCATTCCTCTACGTCGGCGGCCGCGGCGCCGGTCAGCGCCCGCGCCTCCGCCTCGTTCATGAAGAGGAAGTCCAGGCCGGTCAGGCTTTGGCGGTACCGGACCACCTTGGCCGGGGAAACGGCGATGCCGGCAAGAATGCGGTGCGGTCCCGCCGTCGCATCGACCAGCGCCGTCAGCGTCTCTTGAGGCAGGTTGGCGTCCATGAGCACGAGATCGCTCGACGCGAGGATTTCGCGCGTCGCACGCTGCTGCAGCCGGCGTGGCGAGAACGAGCCGTAGAGATCCATGTCGGCAAGGGCGATCACCAGATTGCCGTCCTTTTCGAGGATTGCCGTATAGCTCGGCGTCTTGCGATCAAGAAAGATGAATGGGCAATCGATGACGCCGGCAGCGGCGGCCGCGGCGGCCACCAGATCACCGGCCGGATCGCCCCCGCGCGGGCTGATCATCCGCACCCGGTGGCCGAGACGCGCGAGATTCCTGGCGGCGTTGAAGCCGCCGCCTCCCGCCTCCTCGAACCAGGTTCCGGGATTACTCGCTCCAGGCACCGTCGTGCCGCTGATACGGCCGCGCCGGTCGACATGGGCGCCGCCCAGAACGGTGATTTCCCGCTTCGTCATTCGAACACCTCTATCGGCGAATCGGCGCTATGGCGAGAAGCCCGTGAGAACTGGCGCGCAGCCTGTGGAAATGCGCTACAATAGCCCGTGAACAGGAATCGAACACTCACAAGATACCTATTTTGATTCAGGGACTTGAAGTGCCATTGCCAAAATAGAACAAAGCATGTACAAAATCTCCTGCGGCGGCTTCATTGCCTCGATAGCTCCAATAACCTAAAGGTGGACCCAATGGCACAAAACTCTTTGCGGCTCGTAGAGGACAAATCGGTGGACAAAAGCAAGGCACTTGAAGCGGCTCTTTCCCAGATCGAACGTTCGTTCGGCAAGGGATCGATCATGAAGCTCGGATCGAAGGACAGCGTCGTCGAGATCGAAACCGTCTCGACCGGGTCGCTCGGCCTCGATATCGCGCTCGGCATCGGCGGCCTGCCGAAAGGCCGCATCATCGAGATTTACGGACCGGAAAGCTCGGGCAAGACGACCTTGGCGCTGCAGACCGTTGCCGAGGCACAGAAGAAGGGCGGCATCTGCGCCTTCGTCGACGCCGAACACGCGCTCGATCCGGTCTATGCGCGCAAGCTCGGCGTCGACCTCGAGAACCTCTTGATCTCGCAGCCCGACACGGGGGAGCAGGCGCTCGAAATCACCGACACGCTGGTTCGCTCCGGCGCGATCGACGTGCTTGTGGTCGACTCGGTGGCCGCGCTTGTGCCGCGTGCCGAAATCGAAGGCGAGATGGGCGACAGTCTGCCGGGCATGCAGGCCCGCCTGATGAGCCAGGCGCTGCGCAAGCTGACCGCGTCGATCTCCAAGTCCAACTGCATGGTGATCTTCATCAACCAGATCCGCATGAAGATCGGCGTGATGTTCGGCTCGCCGGAAACGACGACGGGCGGCAACGCACTGAAGTTCTACGCGTCGGTCCGCCTCGACATCCGCCGCATCGGCTCGGTCAAGGAGCGCGAGGAAGTCGTCGGCAACCAGACCCGCGTCAAGGTCGTCAAGAACAAGATGGCGCCGCCCTTCAAGCAGGTGGAGTTCGACATCATGTATGGCGAAGGCGTTTCCAAGACCGGCGAACTGATCGACCTCGGCGTCAAGGCCGGCATTGTCGAGAAGTCCGGCGCCTGGTTCTCCTACAACAGCCAGCGCCTGGGGCAGGGGCGTGAAAATGCCAAGCTGTTCCTGCGCGACAATCCCGATCTCGCTCGAGAAATCGAGATGGCCTTGCGGCAGAACGCCGGGCTGATTGCCGACCGGTTCCTGGAAAATGGCGGGCCGGAGAGCGAAGGCGACGAAGCGGCCGACATGTAAGAGCCAAACTTCAGTTTGCATGCCATCAACCGGCCGTCGATCAGATCGGCCGGTTTTTGCTGCCGTCTGGACAGCATGATATGCGGAAGATAAAAGCCTGTGGTTCCGGTGACGGCGTCATCGGCGAGGCGGCTATGCGTGGTAGACGCGGGGTTGAAGGAAAACGGCGCAATGCGCGGAAAACGCGCTGGGTTGCAGCCGGCATGTGCACAGATAGGACGCAAGATGAGCGGCGTGAATGAAATCCGGTCGATGTTTCTCGACTATTTCCGCAAGAACGGTCACGAAATCGTGCCGTCGAGCCCTCTGGTGCCGCGCAACGACCCGACCCTGATGTTCACCAATGCCGGCATGGTGCAGTTCAAGAACGTCTTCACCGGTCTCGAGCAGCGGCCCTATTCGACCGCGGCGACGGCGCAGAAATGCGTGCGCGCCGGCGGCAAGCACAACGACCTCGACAATGTCGGCTACACGGCCCGGCACCACACTTTCTTCGAGATGCTCGGCAACTTCTCCTTCGGCGATTATTTCAAGGAACGGGCGATCGAGCTCGCCTGGAGCCTGATCACCAAGGAATACGGGCTCGACGCCAAGCGCCTGCTCGTCACTGTCTACCATACCGACGACGAGGCATTTGACCTCTGGAAGAAGATCGCCGGCCTCAGCGACGAGCGCATCATTCGCATTCCGACCAGCGACAACTTCTGGGCGATGGGCGATACCGGCCCCTGCGGTCCCTGCTCGGAAATCTTCTACGACCACGGCGAGCAGATCTGGGGCGGCCCGCCCGGCTCGGCCGAGGAAGACGGCGACCGCTTCATCGAGATCTGGAACCTCGTCTTCATGCAATACGAGCAGGTCACCAAGGAAGAGCGGGTCAACCTGCCGCGGCCGTCGATCGACACCGGGATGGGTCTCGAGCGCGTCGCCGCCGTGCTGCAGGGCCAGCACGACAATTACGACATCGATCTGTTCCGCGCCCTGATCGCAGCCTCCGAGGAGGCGACCGGCGTCAAGGCGGAGGGCGATCGCCGCGCGAGCCACCGGGTCATCGCCGACCACCTGCGTTCCTCCGCTTTCCTGATCGCCGACGGCGTGCTGCCTTCCAACGAAGGCCGTGGCTATGTGCTACGCCGCATCATGCGCCGCGCCATGCGCCATGCGCAGCTGCTTGGCGCGCAGGAGCCGCTGATGTGGAAGCTGCTGCCGGCGCTTGTCGGCCAGATGGGCCGCGCCTATCCGGAACTGGTCCGGGCCGAGGCGCTGATTTCCGAAACGCTGAAGCTCGAAGAGACGCGCTTCCGCAAGACGCTCGAGCGAGGCCTGAACCTTTTGGCGGATGCTTCGGCGGGCCTTTCGGAAGGCGACCGGTTCGACGGCGAAACGGCCTTCAAGCTCTACGACACCTACGGCTTCCCGCTCGACCTGACCCAGGACGCGCTGCGGGCCAAGGGCATCACCGTCGACACGGATGCGTTTTCCACCGCCATGCAGCGGCAGAAGGCCGAAGCCCGCGCCAACTGGGCCGGTTCCGGCGAAGCGGCCACCGAGACGATCTGGTTCGAGCTCAAGGAAAAGCACGGCGCCACCGACTTCCTCGGCTACGACACGGAATCGGCTGAGGGTGTGATCCAGGCGATCGTCCGCGACGGTGCGGTCGTCGAGTCCGCCACCAAGGGCGAGACCGTCCAGCTGATCCTGAACCAGACGCCCTTCTACGGGGAATCCGGCGGCCAGATGGGTGACACGGGCGTCATTGCCACCGAAACGGGCAAGCTTGCGGTTACCGACACGCAGAAGCGCGGCGAAGGGCTATTCGTCCATTACGGAACCGTCTCGGAAGGCATCATCAAAAGGGGCGAGGCGGCCGCGCTTACCGTCGACCATGCCCGCCGTTCGCGCCTGCGCGCCAACCATTCGGCAACCCACCTGCTGCATGAGGCGCTGCGCGAGGTGCTTGGCACGCACGTGGCGCAAAAGGGCTCGCTCGTCGCCCCCGAGCGGCTGCGCTTCGACGTTTCGCATCCGAAACCGATGTCGGCCGAGGAGCTGAAGGTCGTCGAGGAAATGGCCAACGAGATCATCGTTCAGAACACGCCGGTGACCACGAGGCTAATGAGCGTCGACGATGCCATCGCCGAGGGTGCCATGGCGCTCTTCGGCGAAAAATACGGGGACGAGGTCCGAGTCGTGTCGATGGGCCAGGGCATTCGCGGCTCGAAGGCCGGAAAACCCTATTCGGTCGAGCTCTGCGGCGGCACGCACGTCTCCGCAACCGGCGACATCGGCCTTGTGCGCGTTGTCTCGGAAAGTGCCGTCGGCGCCGGCGTGCGGCGTATCGAGGCGCTGACCGGCGAAGCCGCGCGAGCCTACCTCAACGAACAGGATGAGCGCGTCAAGACGCTGGCATCGGCCCTGAAGGTCCAGCCCGCGGACGTCCTCGGGCGGGTCGAGGCGCTGCTCGACGAGCGGCGCAAGCTTGAACGCGAACTCACCGAGGCGAAGAAGAAGCTCGCCCTCGTCGGTGACGGCCAGAACGGCTCGGGCGACGCGGCCCGCGAGATCGGCGGCGTCCGCTTCCTCGGCAAGGTCATTTCCGGCGTCGAGCCGAAGGATCTGAAAAGCCTTGCCGACGATGGCAAGAAGTCGCTCGGTTCCGGCGTCGTCGCCTTCGTCGGCGTCTCGGGTGACGGCAAGGCGAGTGCGGTCGTGGCCGTCACCGACGACCTGACGTCCAAAGTTAGCGCCATCGATCTGGTGCGCGTCGCCTCGGCTGCGCTCGGCGGCAAGGGTGGCGGTGGGCGGCCGGACATGGCCCAGGCGGGCGGCCCGGACGGCGGACGCGCCGCCGAGGCGATCGAGGCGGTCGCCGTCGCGCTCGCCGGTTGAACGGCGCTGGTGCGGAAAGACGGAGAAAAGGGCGCTGCACGCCCTTTTTCATGCGCTCTTTTCGCCGCGGATGGTCTCGAGCGCCGCCGGGATCGAGCCGCGCATCAAGACACGCGGTGGACGCACGTGGTGTTGATAGAGGACGCGGCGAACCTGCGTATTGGCGCCAACGATGATGAAGCGCACGCCGAGCCTCTCCGCCTTGCGCAACGTCCCTTCGATGATGTTGGCGGCGGTCGAATCCATGAAGGGGACTTCGGAGCAGTCGAGAATGAAGTTTCGGCGCTGATCGGCGATCCGATCGAGCACCGCTGCAACGGTGGCTGCCGAGCCGAAGAAGAAGATGCCTGCAATCCGATAGATCACCGTTTCCGGATCATCGCCAATGACCGGGTGCTCTTCGTCGCGATTTCCCGATTGCAGCAGCTCAAGCGGCTTCATTTCACCGACTGAGATGCCTTTCGCCATTCGATTGATGAACAGGAGGGCGCCGAGCGCCACACCGATCACTATCCCCTCTGTCAGTTCGCGAAAGACAACGATGAAAAAGGTGGCCAGCAGCACGACAGCATCACCGTAGGACGACCGCAAGAGCGCCATGAAGGCCGGCTTTTCGATCATGTTCCAGGCGACGACGGCAAGCACGCCAGCGAGGGAAGCGAGCGGGATATAGCTTGCTAGCGGTGCGGCAAGCAGCATGAAGAGAAGGAGAAAGACTGAATGCAGCATGCCGGAAACGGGGCTAGTGCCTCCGGCGCGAACATTGGTTGCGGTGCGGGCAATGGTGCCGGTGACGCAGATGCCGCCGAAGAGCGCCGAACACAGATTGGCTATCCCCTGGGCAATCAACTCCATGCTGGATCGATGTCTGCGTCCCGTCATGCCATCAGCGACAACGGCCGAAAGCAGTGACTCGATCGCGCCGAGAAGAGCCAACGAGACCGCATCCGGGAACACCGCAACGGCTTTCTCAAGGGAGAAAGGCGGCAAGGTCGGAAGCGGCAGTCCGCGCGGAATACCGCCGAAGCGAGTGCCGATCGTGTCCGTCGGCAGGTGCAGGACGGCGACGAGGACCGATGCGGCGCCGACGGCGATGAGCATTCCGGGCCAATGCGGCCGCAACCGGCGCAGCGCGAGAATGATGCCGACGGTCAGGGTGGCGGTCAGCACCGCGGCCCGATTGACCGTATCGGCGGACCGGCCGAGTGCCGCGATCTTTTCAACAATCGGCCCCGGTTCGCTGCCTGGTAACGTCAGCCCGAAAAGGTCGCGCAACTGGCTGGCAAAGATGATCACAGCAATCCCGGCCGTGAAGCCGACCGTGACGGGGTAGGGGATGAACTTGATGTACTGTCCGAGGCGCAAGTAGCCGGCCGCAACGAGCATGAGGCCGGCCATCGCAGTCGCAAGCAACAGGCCGTCGATACCATGCCGGGCGCCGGTCGCAGCGACGAGAACGATGAAGGCACCGGCCGGACCGCCAATCTGGACCCGGCTGCCGCCGAGGAGCGAAACGAGAAATCCGCCGACGATTGCGGTATAGAGCCCGCGATCGGGTGTTACGCCGGAGGCGATCGCAATGGCCATTGAAAGCGGTAGGGCGACGATGGCGACGGTCAGGCCGGCCAAAGCGTCCGCTTTCAGCCTGGCGCGGCCGTATCCCTCGGCGATCACGCTGACAGTTTTTGGGATAAGAGAATCGGGCATCGGCGAAACTTTCGAGATCCGCCACGTTTGCTGGATGGTACGTGCCGGGCATTCTCAGCCTATCTGAGTCGCCATGCCGCACAAGCTGAGCGGGCAGCATTCAGGTCAGCAGGATTCGTCAATTCGATCTGTGGTTTGAACGTGGTCGAGCGAAGCGCGAAAGGTTCGATATGGCGGGCGGTGCATGGGCGACATATGAGAGGCGGCTTCACCACGTCTCGGCCTATTTCTACGGGCATCTCGATGAAGAGCTGAATCTCGACGGCTGTCGGAGATCGCCTGTCTTTCGCCGCACCATTGGCACCGCATCTACAGGGCGGTGCATGGCGAAACCTTGGCGGCGACCGTCAAGCGATTGCGGCTGCAACGGGCAGCGGCAGAACTTGTCCAGACCGGTCTTTCAGTCGAAGCGATCGCGCGACGCTCTGGCTACCCGAATGTTCAATCCTTCAACCGCACCTTCAGGGCCGTCTATGGTCTTCCGCCGGCGCGCTACAGGAAGGAGGGGAGCCACAAGGCCTTTGAAACCGCTTCCATGGAAGGAAATGCTGTCATGTACGATGTTGACTTGAGGACCATAGAGCCTCTGACCCTGGCGGGTGTTGCCCATTCTGGTTCCCATATGGGCATCGGAGAAGCGTTCGAAACGCTTTACGCCACCCTCTTCGCGCGGAACCTGTTTCGGCCGGACATGGAGATGATCGGAATCTACCTGGATGACCCGGAACTGGTGGAGACGGACAAGCTCCGATCGTTCGCCTGCGTGACGGCCAACGGCGAGCAGGCGGCCGAGGCGCCGCTTACGCTGCAAGGGATTGACGGCGGGCACTATGCCGTGCTGCGGCACAAGGGCCCCTATGCCGACATGCCAAAGGCCTATCAATGGCTCTATGGGACTTGGCTGCCGAATTCCGGCCGCGAGATCCGCGACAGCGTCATGTTCGAGAAGTATCTGAACAACCCGCGCGAAGTGGCCCCGACCGAGCTGCTTACGGAAATCTATCTGCCGCTCAAGTGACTTGGCCCCGTTTCACTTCGACGCTTCAAACAAGAAACCCGGCACAAGGCCGGGTTTCGTAGTTGTGGCTGTCGGGCTGGCCGCCTAGGCGGCCATTGCTTTCTTGAGGTTCTCGTCGATCTTGTCGAGGAAGCCGGTGGTCGAGAGCCACGGCTGGTCGGGACCGATCAGCAGCGCCAGGTCCTTGGTCATGAAGCCGGCCTCGACCGTCTCGACGCAGACGCGCTCCAGCGTCTCGGAGAACTTCGCCAGTTCGGCATTGCCGTCGAGCTTGGCGCGGTGCGCCAGACCGCGGGTCCAGGCGAAGATCGAGGCGATCGAGTTGGTCGAGGTTTCCTCGCCCTTCTGGTGCTGGCGGTAGTGGCGGGTCACCGTGCCGTGCGCGGCTTCCGCTTCGACCGTCTTGCCGTCCGGGGTCATCAGCACCGAGGTCATCAGGCCGAGCGAGCCGAAGCCCTGGGCGACGATGTCCGACTGCACGTCGCCGTCATAGTTCTTGCAGGCCCAGACGTAGCCGCCGGACCACTTGAGCGCCGAGGCGACCATGTCGTCGATCAGGCGGTGTTCGTACCAGAGCTTGGCGGCCTTGAACTCTTCGGCGAATTCCTCGTCGAACACCTTCTGGAAGATGTCCTTGAAGCGGCCGTCATAGGCTTTCAGGATAGTGTTCTTGGTCGAGAGATAGACCGGCACCTTGCGCTGCAGGCCGTAGTTGAACGAGGCGCGGGCGAATTCGGTGATCGATTCGTCGAGGTTGTACATCGCCATCGCAACGCCGGCGCCGGGGGCCTCATAGACGTCGTGTTCGATCGTCTGGCCGTCGTCGCCGACGAACTTGATCGACAGCTTGCCCTTGCCCGGGAACTTGAAGTCGGTGGCGCGATACTGGTCGCCGAAGGCGTGGCGGCCGACGATGATCGGTTTGGTCCAGCCGGGGACGAGGCGCGGGACGTTCTTGCAGATGATCGGTTCGCGGAAGATGACGCCGCCGAGGATATTGCGGATCGTGCCGTTCGGCGACTTCCACATTTTCTTCAGGTTGAATTCCTCGACGCGTGCTTCATCCGGCGTGATCGTTGCGCACTTGACGCCGACGCCGTGCTTCTTGATGGCGTTCGCGGCATCGATCGTCACCTGGTCTTCGGTCGCATCGCGGTTTTCGACGCTGAGGTCGTAATATTCCAGATCGAGGTCGAGATAGGGATGGATCAGCTTGTCCTTGATGAACTGCCAGATGATGCGGGTCATCTCATCGCCGTCGAGCTCGACGACCGGATTGGCGACCTTGATCTTTGCCATGAATATGCCTCGTGCTTTCTGAGACGCCGTGGCCGACGCCCCTCCGGTGGAAAAATCCACAGCCCTATAGCACTGTGGACCGGCAAGGCAAAGCATAGTTGGCCGAAACTTTGGGTCAGCAAAGGCCTCGCCGACTTTGGTGTCCCGGCTTTAATTTCCAAGGTTTTTGTGCGAGGGAAGCGGCGAATAGAGGCAAGGTATCATAATGGCAGGCACGAACAGCGAGCGCGAACTCTTGACGGAGGGGCCGGCGATCATTCTCGCTTACCCTCAGCTGGGCGAGAACATCGGCATGGTTGCTCGCGCCATGGCGAATTTCGGGCTTTCGGAACTGCGTCTCGTCAATCCGCGCGACGGTTGGCCGAGTGAGAAGGCGCGCTCGGCGGCGAGCCGAGCCGATCATGTGATCGACGGGGCCAAACTCTATAACACGCTAGAGGAGGCAATCGCCGACCTCAACTTCGTCTACGCCACCACAGCCCGCGATCGGGATGGCTACAAGCCGGTGCGTTCGCCGATCGTTGCCGCCCGCTCGCTCCGCCAGCGCTTCAAGGTCGGGGAGGCGGTCGGCATCATCTTCGGCCGCGAGCGTACCGGACTGACCAATGAGGAGGTGGCGCTCGCAGACGAGATTGTAACCTTCCCCGTCAATCCCGCCTTCGCCTCGCTCAATCTTGCCCAGGCCGTGCTGCTGATGTCCTATGAGTGGATGAAGACCGGCATGGAGTCCGAGGAGGAGACCTCGTTCCAGGCGATCGAGCAGCGGCCGGCCACGAAGGAACATCTTCAGGGGCTGTTCGAACATCTCGAGGGGGCGCTCGAGGCGCGCAATTACTTTCGCTCCGCCGATAAAAAACCGAAATTGGTGGAAAATCTCCGCGCTGTTCTGACGAGGCCTTCCTTCAGCGAATCCGAAATCCAGGTGCTGCGCGGCGTCATCTCATCGCTCGACCGCTTCACGCGCGAAAACCCGCGCGGCTCGGGCGCACCGGCCGGAGGCAGGAAGGGGCAAGGCGGCGGTGACGACGACTGAGCTCAAACCCATTCTCATCTTCGACAGCGGCATCGGCGGTCTGACGGTGCTGCGCGAGGCGCGCGTGCTGATGCCGGAGCGGCACTTCATCTATGTCGCCGACGATGCCGGCTTTCCCTATGGCGGATGGGAGGAGGGGGCGCTAAAGGTGCGGGTGATCGCGCTCTTTGGCGACTTGCTCAGAGAGCACGATCCGGAAATCTGCGTCATCGCCTGCAATACCGCCTTCACACTGGTCGGAGCGGATTTGCGCGCCGCCTATCCGCAAATGACCTTCGTCGGCACGGTGCCGGCGATCAAGCCGGCGGCCGAGCGGACGCGTTCGGGACTGGTCTCGGTTCTGGCAACGCCCGGAACGGTGAAGCGCGCCTATACGCGCGATCTCATCCAATCCTTCGCCTCGCAGTGCCATGTGCGCTTGGTCGGTTCGGAGAACCTGGCACGCATGTCGGAAGCCTATATCCGCGGCGACAAGCTGGAGGACGAGGCGGTGCTGGCGGAGATCGCCCCCTGCTTTGTCGAAATGGACGATCGGAAGACCGACATCGTCGTGCTCGCCTGCACGCATTATCCGTTCATGGCGAATGTCTTCCGGCGGCTGGCGCCCTGGCCGGTCGACTGGCTGGATCCGGCCGAGGCAATCGCGCGGCGGGCGCGTTCGCTCGTGCCGTTGCCGAACGGTTTCGAACCGTTGAACGGCGAGGATCCGGCGATCTTCACCTCCGGCAGGCCCGATTTCGCCACGCGGCGGCTGATGCAGGGCTTTGGGCTCACCGTGCGTTCCGCATGAGCGTCAGAACGCCGTCGGCAGGATGAAGGCGGCGGCCGCCAGCACGATCGCAATCGCAAGGGCAAGGCTGATTCACGAGCGCCGCGCTTCCGCCGGCGAAATGACGCGATAGGGGGTCTTGCCCGCCTCGCGCAATTGCTTGTCGAACTGAAAGTGGTTCTCGGTGTCGTATTGAGACATCAGCTTCCTTGCATCCTGTCTGGGACTATCATCAGGCGACTCCAGTGAATAGGAGGGGATCTGCCCGCTTTCAACTTTTGCGATCTTTTTCCAGGGAACCAATTTTTGCTGGGTCGCACGCGTATTCCTGTGAGTTGTCTGAATAGCGGCCCTGACCGGAGCCAAAACCGTGCTAGGTGTCGCTGGTTTTGGCGCTCCCGGCGGATCGCGAATCAATTCGTGACGAAGAGGTGGGAATGAAAGTCGGCATCGACATGGGAACGACGTCCGAAGGGACTTCGGCCTCGCTCGATATCGAAGAGCTTCTCGCGACGCGACTCCTGGTGCAGGGCAATTCAGGCTCGGGCAAGTCGCATCTGTTGCGCCGGCTGCTTGAGCAGTCCGCCCCTTGGGTGCAGCAGTGCATCATCGACCCAGAAGGCGATTTCGTGACCCTTGCCGACAAGTTCGGTCATGTGGTGATCGAGGGCGAGCGGACGGATGCGGAATTGATCGGCATCGCCACGCGCATCCGCCAGCACCGCGTCTCGTGCGTCCTTTCGCTCGAGGGACTCGACATTGAGCAGCAGATGCGCAGCGCCGGCGTGTTCCTGAACGCGATGTTCGATGCGGATCGCGACTATTGGTATCCCGTCCTGGTCGTCGTCGACGAGGCGCAGATGTTCGCGCCCTCGGTCGGTGGCGATGTTTCGGAAGAGGCGCGCAAGGTGTCGCTCGGGGCGATGACCAACCTGATGTGCCGCGGCCGTAAGCGCGGACTGGCCGGCGTGATTGCCACCCAGCGCCTGGCGAAGCTTGCCAAAAACGTCGCGGCGGAAGCGTCGAACTTCCTGATGGGGCGCACCTTCCTCGATATCGACATGCAGCGCGCCGCCGACCTGCTCGGCATGGACCGTCGCACGGCCGAAATGTTCCGCGACCTGAAGCGTGGCTCCTTCGTAGCGCTCGGCCCGGCGCTTTCCCGCCGGCCGCTGAAGGTGACGATCGGATCGGTCGAGACGTCGGCGCGCTCGACGAGCCCGAAGCTGATGCCGCTGCCGGAGGCGCCGCAGGATGTCGAGGACCTGATCTTCACGCCCGATCCGGAAGAATGGAGCCGACCCATTGTCCGACGTGCGGCGCCCCAGCCGCGGCCCGCCAGCGATATTCTCGCGGAACTGTCGCGGCCGCGGCCGGAATCTCAGACACCGGTCGAGGCGAAGCCCGCCCAGCCGGAACTCTCCGCCGAGGAGCGGGAGGCGTTGATCGATGGCGTGTTCGCCGAGATTCTTGCAAACCCGGAAGCGGCGTTCCGGCCCGACGCCGAGCTGTACCAGGATTTCCTGGTTCGCTGCCGCATCCGCCGTGTGCCAGGCTCCGCGCCGTCACTCGGTGTTTTTCGGCGCAAGATGGCCGTGGCGCGCTCGGGGGTGGATCCCGAAACGGCTGCGACTGAAGCCTGGGCATCGGCTCTTGGGCTCGCCGATCGGGTGACGGAGGACCTGCAGGGCGTCTTCCTGATGATGGCGCAGGCGGCCGTGCGTGGCGCTCCCTGTCCTTCTGACGCGATGATCGCGCGTGCTTACGGCACGCATTCCGCCCGGCGGGCGCGACGGTTGCTCGGCTATTTCGAAGAGCAGGGGCTGATCGTCGTGCATGCGGATTTCGCTGGCAAACGAATCGTCGCTTTCCCTGACCTCGGCAAAGAGACCCGTCCGGGTGATGCGAATGCGCCGGAAGCCGGCATGTCGGAGCGCGCGGCCGCGGAGTGATTTTTTCGGAACGGGGATTGGCGGAAATCCCTGCGTTTCTTGCGTAAATCTGTTTGACAATTCCCCGCCCAATGCGTAAAGACCCGCCCAACGCCGGGCAGCGATGCCCGGTGTTTCATTTGACATGTCCCGTGGTTTCTCCGGCAGCGTGATCGTGAGAAGCCTGTCAGAACTCCCAAAATGAGTTCAGAGGAGGGCGTGTTTCCTTGATCCGGCTTGGCAACAGACCGGTGTAACCGATTGAAAGGAAATGCGATGAGCAAGCGCGAATCGTCCAAGTATAAAATTGACCGCCGCATGGGCGAGAACATCTGGGGTCGCCCGAAGTCCCCGGTCAACCGCCGCGAATACGGCCCGGGCCAGCACGGTCAGCGCCGCAAGTCGAAGCTTTCCGACTTCGGCGTGCAGCTGCGCGCCAAGCAGAAGCTGAAGGGCTACTACGGCGACATCCGTGAAAAACAGTTCCGTGCGATCTTCGCCGAAGCTTCCCGCCGCAAGGGCGACACCCCGGAAAACCTGATCGGCCTGCTTGAATCGCGCCTCGACGCGATCGTCTACCGCGCCAAGTTCGTTCCGACCGTCTTTGCCGCCCGCCAGTTCGTCAACCATGGCCACGTCAAGGTCAACGGCGTTCGCGTCAACATCGGTTCCTACCGTTGCAAGCCGGGCGACGTCATCGAAGTCAAGGACAAGTCCAAGCAGCTCGTTACGGTTCTCGAATCCGTTCAGCTCGCTGAGCGCGACGTTCCGGATTATATCGAAGCCGATCACAACAAGATGGTCGCGACCTTCGTCCGCGTTCCGGCTCTGACCGACGTTCCCTATCCGGTCGTCATGGAGCCGCACCTGGTCGTCGAATTCTATTCGCGTTAATCCGGGCTCGGCCTCGTGAATTCGAAAACCGCCCGGAGACGGGCGGTTTTTTTGTAGAAAACTGCCGGAGCGACCCAAGATCGAGGAGTGCCGCATGCCGGAGCAGAAAGCGCCTCAGGATCTGCAACAGATCCTCGACGACATCTATCGCGAGCTGACGCCGCGGCTGGGCGAGGGCAAGGTTGCCGACTATATTCCCCAGCTTGCCCGCATAAATCCCCAGCATTTCGGCATGGCGATCGTCACGACGGGCGGTGATGTGCATCGGGTCGGCGATGCGGAAGTGCCGTTCTCGATCCAGAGCATTTCGAAGGTCTTCACGCTGACGCTGGCGCTCGGCAAGCATGGCGAGAATATCTGGCATCGGGTCGGCCGCGAACCCTCCGGGTCGGCCTTCAATTCGATCGTGCAACTCGAACACGAGGGTGGAAAGCCGCGCAACCCCTTCATCAATGCGGGGGCGATCACGATCAGCGACCTGATCCTCGCCGGCCACACGCCGAGGGAACTGATAGGCGAGATCGTGCGCTTCGTCCGTTACTTGGCCGACGACGAGAACATTGTCATCGACCACGAGGTTGCCCGCTCCGAGACGGCCACCGGCTTCCGCAATTTCGCGCTCGCCAGTTTCATGCGCTCCTTCGGACGGCTCGACCATCCGGTCGAGCATGTGCTCGGCGTCTATTTCCACCACTGTGCGCTCGCCATGACCTGCAGCCAGCTGGCGAAGGCGGGCCTTTTTCTGGCGGCGGGCGGCACCAATTCGTTGACCGGCCATTCCGTCGTATCGCGCCTGCGGGCCCGGCGCATCAATGCGCTGATGCTCACCTGCGGCCACTATGACGGATCCGGTGACTTTGCCTATCGCGTCGGTCTGCCCGGCAAGAGCGGCGTCGGCGGCGGCATCATGGCGGTCGCGCCCGGCAAAGCCTCGATTGCCGTGTGGTCGCCGGGCCTCAACGAGAACGGCAATTCGCTCCTGGGCTCGCTGGCGCTCGAGATGCTCGCGGCGCGTACCGGCTGGTCGGTATTTGGGCCGTGAGCGTCTGAGGGTGCCCCTCATGCCGCTGCCGTGACCTCCGCCCCGCGTGCGGGGAGAGGGCTACGGTGAGGGGCAATTTCGCTGAGGTTGAGGGCTCGATTCCTGCAATTCATTGCGCCGCCGCCCCTTTTCCCTTGATCTTCGGTACCAGACCGGGCAAGTGGTTCGGGCCTTTGGGCGGACCTATTTCGCCCTCAGAATCCGAGACTACCGCCATGGAACTCTCACTATCGCCTGAGCGCGAGATGATGGACGCTGCTCCCAATGCGGAAGACGCCGTTCTCGACACCGGTGCTCATCCGCTGTTCGCGCGGATGCCGACCTCCGTCTCCTTCAACAAGCTGAGAAAGCGCCTGCTGCGCCAAGTGCGTCAGGCTTTCGACGACTTCGGCATGCTGAAAGGGTCGAAGCGCTGGCTCGTCGGCGTTTCCGGAGGCAAGGACAGCTACAGCCTCTTGGCGCTGCTGATGGATCTGCAGTGGCGCGGGCTTCTGCCGGTCGAGCTCATTGCCTGCAATCTCGACCAGGGCCAGCCGAACTTTCCGAAACACATCCTGCCGGACTATCTCGCCTCGATCGGCGTCAGGCACCGGATCGAATATCGCGATACCTATTCGGTCGTGAAGGAGAAGGTGCCGACGGGCGCCACCTATTGCTCGCTCTGTTCCAGGCTGAGGCGCGGCAACCTCTACCGTGTCGCGCGGGAGGAGGGCTGCGATGCCCTGGTGCTCGGGCACCATCGCGAGGACATTCTCGAAACCTTCTTCATGAACCTCTTACATGGCGGCCGCCTGGCGTCGATGCCGGCGAAGCTTCTCAATGACGAGGGCGACCTGACGGTCCTGCGGCCGCTTGCCTATGCGGCCGAGGACGATCTCGCGAAATTCGCCGCAGCGATGGAGTTCCCGATCATCCCGTGCGATCTCTGCGGCTCGCAGGACGGTCTCGAGCGCAATGCCATGAAGGGGATGCTTGCCGACATCGAGCGGCGCATGCCCGGCCGCAAGGACACGATGCTGCGCGCGCTCGGCCATGTGAACCCGTCGCACCTGCTGGATCCAAAACTGTTCGATTTCCAGTCCCTTTCTTCGGAGCCCACAGAATGAGCCAGTCCGTCGATATCGCCGCCCTTGCCAACCTTTTGCAGGAGGCGGCGGTGAAGGAAATCCTGCCTCGCTTCCGGAATCTGGAATCGGGCGATGTGCGGACGAAGTCCGAGGCGATCGATCTTGTGACGGAAGGCGACGAGGCTGCCGAGAGGCTGATCAAGGCGAAGATCGACGCGATCGCGCCTGGCGCAGTCTTCATCGGGGAAGAGTCGGTCGCGGCCGATCCCGCTCTCCTCGACAAGCTGGCGGATGCCGAGCTTGCCATTGTCGTCGATCCGATCGACGGGACCTTCAACTTTGCCGCCGGCCTGCCGCTCTTCGGGGTGATGGCGAGCGTCGTCGCCAAAGGCGAGACCGTTGCGGGCATCATCTACGATCCGCTCGGCAATGATTGGGTAATTGCCGAGAAAGGTTCCGGCGCTTGGATGTGCCGGCCGAACGGGTCGCAGGAGAGGCTGTCGGTCACGGCCGGCGTGCCGCTTGGCAGCATGGTCGGCGGCGCCTCGACGGCATTCTACCAGGAAGACGACCGCCGGATCGTCATGGGCAATTTGGCCAAGGTGAGGATCGCCACAAGCTACCGCTGCGCCGCGCATGAATACCGCATCTTCGCAGCCGGCCATCTGCACTTCCTGATGTACCAGAAGCTCATGCCGTGGGATCACCTTGCCGGCACGCTGATCGCCGAAGAGGCCGGCGCCTATGCGGCCCGCTTCGACGGATCGCGCTATCTGCCGGCCCACACCAATGGCGGGCTGCTTCTCGCCACCGACAAGGAAAGCTGGGAGGCGCTGCGGCGCGAGGTTTTCACCGTCTGATCAAGGACGTTACAGGCGTCACAATAGAGAAAGCCCGCCCGGATCGCCGAGCGGGCTTTGTTGTTACATATGTCCGCCACCGTGATCGGGACCGGCGATCTGGTCGCCGGGATGGGTGAAGAGCTTTCCCTTTTCCGCCCAGAGCGTAGCGGCAATGGTCAGAAGTCCGAAGAGCGCGAATCCGCCGAGCAAGGGCTGCAGCGTTCCGTTGAAAAGCTGGCCGACGGCGCTGCCGATGAGGGCGCCGGCCGTCGTCGAGATGAAGCCGGTAATCGCGGTGGCCGTGCCGGCGAGATGGCCCATCGGCTCGAGGCTGATCGCCGTGAAATTGGTGGCGATCACGGCAAAGAACATCAGCAGCACCGAGAACATCACGTAGCTGACGACGAAGGCCGGCGTGCCGGCCAGCGACAGCGCGTAACCCGCGGCCGCAAGCAGCGTGAACAGGATCAGTGCGGCATGCGAGATGCGACGCATGCCGAAGCTGCGGACAAAAAAACCGTTGGCAAAGTTTGCCACAGCGATGCCGCCGGCCGTTCCGGCAAAGGCGATCGGCAGCCAGTCGGCGAGACCGTAAATTTCGCCGAAGACCTGCTGCACGCTGACGATGTAGGCGCAGATGACCGCCGTGAACAGCGTCAGGCCGATCATGTAACCGCAGGTGATGCGGTTCGTCAGGACCGTACGGAAGCCTGAAAGAATAGCGCCGAACGAGAGCGGCAGGCGCTCCTTGGCAGGGAGCGACTCCGACATGCGAGTCAGCGCCAAAAAGAAAAGAACGAGGCCGATCACGCCGATCAGAATGAAGATCCAGTGCCAATCGGCATAGACGATGACAACCTGTCCAAGCGAGGGAGCGACGATCGGCACGATCATGAAGACGATCATCACATAGGACATGACGCGTGCCATCTCGCGGCCGCCGAAACAGTCGCGGACAATCGCCATGGTGGTGATGCGCACCGCCGCGGCACCGATGCCCTGGATGAAGCGCAGCACCAGCAGCGCCTCGAAGCTCGTCGCCTGCGAGGCGGCGAAGCTCGAGATGGTGAAGAAGGCCAAGCCGCCGAGCAGCACCACGCGGCGGCCGAAGGCATCGGAAAGGCTGCCGAAGAAAATCTGCGAAAAGCCGAAACCGAGGAAGAATATGCCGATGACGAGCTGCGCGTCGTTGGCATTGGTAACGTCGAACGACTGGCCGATGCTCGAAAGCGCCGGCAGCATGCTGTCGATCGCGAGCGCCACGCTTGCCGTCATCACGGCAATCGTCACGATGAATTCGACGAGGCCCATTCCGATATGAGCCGCACCCGAAACCGAGTTGGTATCATCCGGTTGTTGTCGGGCGTTGAGGGTGTCTTCTGAGATGGAAGTCATTGAAATATCCACAATAGCAGATTTGGGAGGAACAATCCGGCCGTCGCGCCACACCGGCATCCGGCTAGCCGGCAGGATTGTGCGGTTTGAAAAGCCGGCCGCCTTCTGCAAACAGCACAAAGACGAGGGCAAGGACGCCGACGGCAAAGAAGCCGACGGCGAGCGGTGTCACAGTGCCGTCGAAGGCCTGGCCGATGACGGCGCCGATGACCCCGCCGGTGATCGTCTGGACGAAGCCGAGAACCGACGAGGCGGTACCGGCCACATGCCCGAGTGGCTCCATGGCCATGGCGTTGAAGTTGGCAAAGATCACCCCGAACTGGAACATTGCCGCGGCGTAGAGGACCACGAAAATCGGTAGCGGCAGCGGTCCCGCGAGCGATGCACACATCCAGACGAAGCTCGCCAGGGTGAAGCCGAGAAGGGCGGCATGCGAGAGTGCCCGCATGCCGAACCGCCGCACGAGACGCGAATTGGTGAAGGAGGCGACCGCCATGAGTCCGGCAAAGCCCGCGAAGACGACCGGGAACCACACGCCGAGACCATAGATGCCGACGAGGACCTGCTGTGCCGAATTGATGAAGCCGAAGAGCGCGCCGAAGATCACGGACGTCGCCAGCGTATAGAACAGCGCCATCCGGTTCGTCACGACGATACGAAAGCCCTCCAGAATCGCAGACGCTGTGAACGGGCGTCGGTTTTCAGGAGCCAAGGTCTCCCGCAGGCGAACTGCGACGGGCGCCGCGACGGCAAGCGCGTAGAACGCGATCACGACGAAGATCATGTGCCATTCCGCAAAGATCATGATCAATTGGCCGATGCTCGGGGCGATCACCGGGACGATCATGAACACCATCATGACCAGCGACATGATCTCCGCCATTTGACGGCCGCCATAGATGTCACGCACGACGGATACGGTCACGACGCGAATGGCGGCCGCGCCGACGCCCTGCACGAAGCGGAAGAACAGCAGCGCGGCGAATGTCGGCACGAAGACGATCGCGATCGCGCTCAGGGCATAGAGCGCCAGCCCGCCGAGGAGCGGCGCCTTCCGCCCGAAGCGATCGGAAAGCGGTCCGAAGAAAAGCTGTGCGAAACCCATGCCGAACAGATAGGCGGACAGGATATATTGGCGGTCGTTTTCGTCGCTGACGCCGAGGCTTGCACCAATTTCCTGCAGCCCCGGCAGCATGATGTCGATCGAAATCGCATTGATGGACATCAGCATCGCCATCAGGGCGATGAACTGGGTCTTGGTGAGGCCGGAAAGCGTCGCCGCTTGATCTATCGGTTTTGTCATTTCGGGAATCCCGCTGACCGTCCGCTCGGCGTCCGGCACAGAATGCGCCGCTGATATCGAGGGCGCAGAGTTCATCAATACTTTGATCGGTCTGTGAAATTTCAGGTCGAAGTCGAGCCTGCGCCGACGTCGATGCTATGAGTATACGGGTGCGAGAGAGTGCGCGCCCCAAGGCAATGTCTGCGTCGATCGCCCCCGTGGGGCAGTCGAAAATCTGCCGATGCGCGGTCGTGGAAGACCCCTCCGGAGCCGGTGAATTTCGTCGCCTGCTCAAGGAGTGCACCGAAATTTAGCCGAACGGCATATAGTTCCGGAATCAAAAAAGGCGGTCAGGCCGCCTTCTCCGTGCGCTGTTCCCTATTGCGGATGCTACGCAGCGCCCTTTACGGAAATGCCCTGTCCCTGAAGATGCTCCTGCAACTCGCCTGCCTGGAACATCTCGCGCACGATGTCGCAACCGCCGACGAATTCGCCCTTCACATAGAGCTGCGGAATGGTCGGCCAGTTGGAGTAATCCTTGATGCCTTGGCGCAGATCCGCATCGGCGAGCACGTTGATGCCCTTGTAGTCGACGCCGATGTAATCGAGGATTTGCACCACCTGTCCGGAGAAACCACACTGCGGAAACTGCGGCGTGCCCTTCATGAAGAGAACGACGTCGTTGGTCTTGATCTCGTTGTCGATGAAATCGTGAATTCCGCTCATGTTGTCTTCCTTCCTGGCCGGCTTCAAGGACCGGATGTCGCTTTGCTGCTTAAATAGCATGCATGGGCGCGGTTTTCACCCACCCAATTCGCAAAAATGTTGATGGTCCTCAAAATGTGGCTTTCAAACCACCTCAGGCGGAGCGGCGGCGCAGCTTGCTGCGGGATGCAGCGGTGCGGCGACGGCTCACCTGCTTCTTTGCCGGCTTGCGGATCGCGGCCTGGATGATCTCGGCAAGGATGCCGCCGGCGCCTGAGGCTTGCCTGGTACGGCGCTTCGTCCGCCGCGTCGCGGTTTTCCTGGCGCCGGTCTTCTTTAGGATCTCCTTCAGCGCACTGTCGACGACACCGCTGACGAGTTCCTTGATCAAGTCCGCCATAGGGACTCACTCCGGCGCGCTGGTCTGCAGGGCGAGCGCATGAAGTATGCCGCCCATATTTCCCTTCAAGGCGTTGTAGACCATCTGGTGCTGCTGCACGCGGGTCTTGCCGCGAAACGCTTCGGCCACGACTTCGGCGGCATAGTGGTCGCCGTCACCGGCCAAATCGCGGATCGTGACCTTGGCGCCCGGGATTCCGGCCTTGATCATGTCTTCGATATCGCCTGGTGTCATGGGCATGATATGCCAACTCCTTTGTTATTTTTCTGCGGGCGCAGGGGACGCACCCCCACTCGTAGCCTCAAGGGAACCACGATTCAGGGGCGGAAAGCAAATGATGATTTGACGGTTTTCCGCCCCGTCTGCCGTCAATTGTCCGGAGCCAGATCGCTGCCCATGTAGGTGGGGAACCAGGCTTCGTGGGCGGAACGCAATTCGTCTACCGAGACCGCCTTTGCATCGCCGAGTTTAACGGCTTCGCCTTCGGTCTTGCCGATAACCGGCAGGTCAATGCCAGCGACTGCCGCCCGAGCGGCGACCGCATCGAGCTTGTCGGCAGTGACCGTCACGACATAGCGACCCTGATCCTCACCGTAGAAGGCCGCAATCGGATCGTTCTCCGGAGCAGCAATCGTCGCGCCGATGCCCGAGGCGATCGCCATTTCCGCAACGGCAAGCGCAAGGCCGCCCGAAGAGCAGTCGTGCACGGCGGTAACCAGTCCGTCCGCGATCAGGCCGCGAACGAAGTCGCCGACCTTGCGTTCATGCGCCAGATCCACGTGCGGTGCCGGACCGTCGGTGCGGCCGTGAATGTCGCGCATATAGATTGACTGAGCGATGTGGCTGCCCAAGTGTTCCGGCGCGCCGGCGAGCAGGATGGTCTCATCCGCCGCGGCAAAGCGGATGCGCGCCATCTTCGACCAGTCCTTGACCAGCCCTACACCGCCAATGGTCGGGGTGGGCAGGATCGCCTGGCCGTTCGTCTCGTTGTAGAGCGATACGTTGCCCGAAACGATCGGGAAATCGAGAGCGCGGCAGGCTTCGCCGATGCCTTTGATGGCGTGTACGAACTGGCTCATGATTTCGGGGCGTTCGGGGTTGCCGAAGTTCAGATTGTCGGTGGCAGCGAGCGGCAGCGCCCCGGTTGCCGTCAGGTTGCGCCAGCATTCGGCGACAGCCTGCTTGCCGCCCTCGAACGGATCTGCCTCGACATAACGGGGCGTCACATCCGAAGAGAAGGCGAGCGCCTTCGTCTCATGGCCTTCGACGCGCACCACGCCGGCGTCGCCGCCCGGCAGCTGCAGCGAATTGCCCTGGATCAGCGTGTCGTATTGCTCGTAAACCCAGCGGCGCGAGGAATTGTTGGCGGAGCCGACCAGCTTCAGAAGCGCCTCGGCGACATCGGCCTGGGGAATGTCGTTGGTCGCGAGCGGCGAGGGGGTCTTGGCCGGTGTCCAGGGGCGGTCATATTCCGGTGCCTCGTCGCCGAGTTCCTTGATCGGCAGGTTCGCCACTTCCTCGCCCTGGTGCAGGATGCGGAAGCGCAGGTCGTCGGTCGTCTTGCCGACGATTGCGAAGTCGAGGCCCCACTTGACGAAGATCGCCTTGGCTTCCTCCTCCTTTTCCGGGCGCAGCACCATCAGCATGCGCTCCTGGCTTTCGGAAAGCATCATCTCGTAGGCAGTCATGCGCTCCTCGCGCACCGGCACCTTGTCGAGATTGAGCTCGATGCCCAGATCGCCCTTGGCGCCCATCTCGACGGCGGAACAAGTGAGGCCGGCGGCGCCCATGTCCTGGATGGCGATCACGGCGCCCGTCTGCATCAGTTCGAGGCAGGCTTCAAGCAGGCATTTTTCCGTGAAGGGATCGCCGACCTGGACGGTCGGGCGCTTCTCCTCGATCGACTCGTCGAACTCGGCCGAAGCCATGGTGGCGCCGCCGACGCCATCGCGGCCGGTCTTGGCGCCGAGATAGACGACCGGGAGCCCGACGCCCTCCGCCTTCGAATAGAAGATCGCATCGCTCTTCGCGAGGCCTGCCGCGAAGGCGTTGACGAGGATGTTGCCGTTATAGCGCGAGTCGAACTCGACCTCGCCGCCGACCGTGGGCACGCCGAAGGAGTTGCCGTAGCCACCGACGCCGGCAACGACGCCGGACACGAGGTGGCGGGTCTTCGGATGATCGGGCGAGCCGAAGCGGAGCGCGTTCATCGCGGCGATCGGGCGCGCACCCATGGTGAAGACGTCACGCAGGATGCCGCCGACGCCGGTGGCCGCGCCTTGATAGGGCTCGATATAGGAAGGATGGTTGTGGCTCTCCATCTTGAAGACGACGCAATCGCCGTCATCGATGTCGACGACGCCGGCATTCTCGCCCGGCCCCTGGATGACGCGCGGTCCCTTGGTCGGGAGCGTGCGAAGCCATTTCTTTGAGGATTTGTAGGAGCAGTGCTCGTTCCACATAGCCGAGAAGATACCGAGTTCGGTGAAGGTCGGCTCGCGCCCGATCAAGTTCAGGATGCGCTCATATTCGTCGGGCTTCAGCCCGTGCGAGGCGATGAGGTCCGGGGTGATGGGGCGGGTGTTGGAAATCGTCATCGTCGACCGTCAATCCTTCGGGCGGCGCGCACCCCTTCCGACAGGGACACGGCGCGTGCGAACCGCAACACAAACAGGGGGCGCTTTGCGGCTTCTTTAGCCTATGACGCGCCGCGGCGCGACAGAAAAATACCGCAGATCAACAGGAGCCAGCCGACGTGCTCCCGACCGGAAATTCCGTTTTTCAGCCGCTAGAATTTGTAGCCGAGCATCAGTCCCGCACGCGTCAAACCGTCGTTGGGTCCATTGCAAAGATTGGCATTGGAGGAGTGTTCCACCGTTGCCGACAGGTTCCAGTGATCGTCGAAGCGAAACCCGGCGGCGGCATATTCGCGGAACATCAGCCGACAGCCAAGCTTCGGCCCGCTCGTTCCGTCATCGTTCAGGTCGCCGTCGTGAACCGTGCCGCCGGCACCGAGCTCGACAAAGAAACGCTCGGTGATGTCGACGTCCCAACTGAACCCGCCATACACCTGATTGACGCCGTTCGACGCGGTTGCGATCGAGGCTCCGGCATGCACCCGTGGCCGCAGGACCTTTTCAATAAAGCCGGTAGCACTGTCTGCACCGAACGGGTCGAAAAAGACGGTCACGGATGGGAAGACGCCGTCCTCCTGATTGTCGCCGTCGCCGATGGAGGTCGTCGCACCGAAACGGAGTTCGTCGAAGATCGGCTCTGCCGCGTGAACGGGTGTGGCCCCAAGAGATGCCAGGAACGCGAAGGCTCCGACGGAACCGAGCATCAGGCTCCGGGCACCGAGCCAAGTTGAAGAAAGCATGCCAGATCCTTTGGAAAGGCGAATCGACTCAGGCGTTACGCGAACTATAAATCGTCGTCGCTTGTGCGAAAGTCGTCTGGCAGGGAATTAGTCGAAGCTGTCGTAGCCGGTACGGCCGCTATCGAGCAGGCGTCGCAAGATCTGGAACCCGGCCTCCACGTCGCTCCGCTTGGCCGGCGAGGAGAATCCGACGCGGATGCGGTGGAAGACGCGGTCGGACCGGGCCGCCTTGAATTCGTCCTCGTCGTCGATCAGCACGCCTTCCTGGAGGGCTGCCTGCTTGAAGGTTCCCGACAGCCAGGGCTCCGGGAGCTTCAGCCAGAGGAAGGGTACCTTCGGGTGGTCGTTGAACTCGAAGCCGGAGAAGATTTCGCGCGCCATGGCGACGCGCTTGCCGATTTCCTCGACGCCGCGGCCGCGCAGGGAGGAGGCGGCCCCTGAAAGAACAAGGCGGGCGCAAAGTTCGGCAAGGAGGAACGGAAGGCCGCCGCTGATCATCTTGTGAGCGATGCGGATGCGCTGGCTGAAATGTGGCGGGCAGGCGACCCAGCCGCCGCGCACGCCGGCGGCAACGGACTTCGACAGGCCGCCGACGAGGAAAGTCCGCTCCGGCGCTAGTTCGGCGAGAAGCGGAATGGGATCACCGGTCATCGAGCCATAGAGATTGTCCTCGACCAGCCATACACCGTATTTGCGGGCGATTTCGGCGACCGCCTGGCGCCGCTCGAGCGGCATGATCGCCACCGTAGGGTTCTGCGCGCTTGGCATCAGGAAGGCGAGCTTCGGATGCTGCTGGGCGCAAACGCGCTCGAAATCCTCCGGGATCAGGCCGAACTCATCGCTTGCGAGCAGCGCGATCCGCCGCCCGATCAGCCCGGCGCTGCGGCTTACCTGCGAATAGGTCAGGGTTTCGAAGGCGATCCGGTCGCCCGGCGAGGTGACCGCCGAAATCACGGCAATGACGGCGGCGTGCGCACCGAGCGTCGGCACGATGCATTCCGGTGTCGGTCGAAAGCTGCCGCTCGCCAGCCACTGCGCACCCGCTTCGAACCAATGATCAGGAAAATTGCGGGCATAGCTCGCAATGTCCGCATGATGCTCCCGGCTGATGTCACCGAGCAATCTTGCCAGAATGTCGCCCTGGCCGATGTCCGGCGCCGCCGTGCTGTCGAAGCGCAGCTTGCCGGGCGGCGCGACGATCGGACGGGTACCGGCTAGCGACGTGGTGAGTGGATCGGCCTGTTCGGGCGGTCTGCTCTCCGGATGGTCCAGCACATAGGTGCCGCGGCCGACCTCGCCGCTCACAAGTCCGCGCTCCCGCACGATGTTGTAGGCCCGGCCGATCGTTCCGATCGTCACCCCGATGTCGAAGGCCAGATTGCGTTGCGGCGGCAGCTTGGTGCCGACGGGCAGGGCGCCGCTGCCGATCGCCTGTTCAATCTGGTCGGCGATCCGCGCGTAAAGCGGCCCGTGCCCCTGCTGTATATCCGGTAGCCAAGTTGTCATAGTGACAATTGTCTATATTGCCTCAATTGCAGAGTCAATTATCACAGGATGGTGCGACAGTACGGCGTTGAGGTTCGGAGCAATGAATACAATTAATACAATTCAGTTGTCGCCGCGGCACACCGAGAGGCCCAGCCATCGCGGGCAAAGCGCCAACTTGAGTATTCCAGCTAGGCTGTGGCGCTTCTACTGTGCATTGGCCGCGAAGAGGCGCAGCCGTCTGGTGCTGGGCGACTTGAGCGACCACCAGTTGAAGGACATCGGCGTCAGCGAGGCTGAAGCACGGCGAGAGGCTGCCGTTCCGTTCTGGCGTTAGAGCGGGATGCGTTCAAAGATGTGGCGCCGCCGCCCGTCTGTTTGCTTGCCGCCACGACGCAGAGGCTAGGCGCGGACGATTTATCCGCGGCGCGCGAGACCGCCGAGCTCGGATCGGGAACTCGGTTGTTTGAGCTCAACTGCAGCCCTGGCCGCCGGCGGCCCAGCGCCGCACGTCCGACGCGATCCGCGTGCCCACCGGCTCGCTGAGAAGCGGACCGAAGGCCTGCAGCCGGGCAGGGTGCCCTTCGGCTTGGATGACCGCGAGGGGGCGTGACTCGGGCGATTTGCGCGGCACGAGCAAAATGCGCGGGCGCCCGGAGAAGGAATTGAGTTCCGGTGCGAGCCGATAGGCCTTGAAGGCCGGGTCGCCCGACTTGAACCAGCAGCCATTGGCGCCAAGCGCAACGCGCTCCATCGTCGGGAGCGCGGCGGAGCTCGCAGGCGCGGAGGTTGGGCGGTTGGATTGGCACCCGCCAACGAGCACAAGGCTTGCGGCGACGCAGCCGAGCGCTGCGAATTGTCTGCATTTCATGGATGGCATAGGCGGCCTCGCGCGCGTGACGATGGATACCGCCTTCTAGCAGCGATACGGTTAAGCGGCGATTACGTCGAGCGCCGAGGCGAAGATGCCGCGGCCATCCGAGCCGCCATGGGCCGCTTCGATCAGGTTTTCCGGGTGCGGCATCATGCCAAGAACATTGCCGCGGTCATTCACCACGCCGGCAATATCGTTGAGAGAGCCGTTCGGGTTGGTGCCTTCGGCATAGCGGAAGACGACCTGACCATTGCTTTCCACCGCCTTCAAGGTTTCGGCGTCGGCGAAATAGTTTCCGTCATGGTGGGCGACGGGGCTGCGGATCACCTGGCCCTTGGCGTAGGCACGGGTGAAGTCCGTCTCCGCATTGACGACTTCGAGCTTCACTTCGCGGCAGACGAATTTCAGCGAGGCATTGCGCATCAGCGCGCCCGGCAGCAGGCCCGCTTCGACGAGGATCTGGAAGCCGTTGCACACGCCAAGGACGCGCACGCCTTGCTCGGCCTTGGCCTTGATCGCCTGCATCACCGGCATGCGCGCGGCGATCGCGCCGCAGCGCAGGTAGTCGCCATAGGAAAAGCCGCCGGGAATGACAATCAGGTCGACATCCGGGATCTCCGTCTCGGTCTGCCAGACGGTCACCGGCGTCTTGCCGGAGATCTTCGTAAGTGCCGCGATCATGTCGCGATCGCGGTTAAGGCCTGGAAGCTGAACGACGGCTGACTTCATGGGCGTAGATACCTTGCCTTGGCCCCGCGGCCCTGAAGCGCGCGAGGTGAACATCAATGCTGGAAACGCCGGTGAACCGATCCGAGGGTCGCGTCCGATCGTGACGGCCGGCGCAGAAATTCCCCCGCCGTCAGGCGAGGGAAATACTGTAATTTTCGATCACCGTGTTGGCGAGCAGCTTCTCGCACATAGCCTTGAGCTCGGCTTCGGCCTTGGCCTTGTCTGCGGTCTCGAGCTGCAGGTCGAAGACCTTGCCCTGGCGGACCTGGCCGATGCCGTCGAAGCCAAGCGCCCCGAGCGCGCCTTCGATTGCCTTGCCTTGAGGGTCCAGAACGCCATTCTTCAACGTCACGGTTACGCGTGCCTTGATCACTTGCTTATCCCCGAAATTCACTTGGCCAGCATCGTTACTTGACGAGCACGGGTCCGGAACCGCGCGGCGGCTCGTTCTCGTTGATGATGCCGAGACGGCGGGCCACTTCCTGATAGGCCTCGACCAGGCCGCCCATGTCGCGGCGGAACCGATCCTTGTCCATCTTTTCCTTGGTCTCGACGTCCCACAGCCGGCAGCTGTCCGGCGAAATCTCGTCGGCCAGAACGATGCGCATCATGTCGCCTTCGTAGAGGCGGCCGCATTCGATCTTGAAGTCGACGAGTTGGATGCCGACGCCAAGGAAGAGGCCCGACAGGAAGTCGTTGATGCGGATGGCAAGCGCCATGATATCGTCGAGTTCCTGCGGGCTCGCCCAGCCGAACGCGGTGATGTGCTCTTCCGAGACCATCGGGTCGTCGAGCGCATCGGCCTTGTAGTAGAACTCGATGATCGAGCGCGGCAGCACGGTGCCTTCCTCGATGCCGAGGCGCTTTGCGAGCGAACCGGCGGCGACATTGCGCACGACGATCTCGAGCGGAATGATCTCCACTTCCTTGATCAGTTGCTCGCGCATGTTGAGGCGGCGAATGAAGTGCGTCGGAATGCCGATCTTGTTGAGATGAGTGAAGATGTACTCGGAAATGCGGTTGTTGAGTACGCCCTTGCCGTCGATGACGTCATGCTTCTTCTTGTTGAACGCGGTCGCATCATCCTTGAAGAACTGGATGAGCGTGCCCGGTTCCGGACCCTCGTAAAGGATCTTTGCCTTGCCCTCGTAGATACGGCGGCGACGATTCATGGACTTGTCTCTGTGGTTGTTGGCGCTCTTGGGTCGCGCATTTGGAATTTTCTCAGCGGGTCCATATCTGAAAAGAACGCATTTCACAATCGGCGTATCTTTCCTTCCCCCGATTTAGATCAGGGTATCATGAAAGGCGCCAAAGACGAAAACGCAGGTTGCTCTTCCGCCGGCACACTGCATTATGCGAGAATGCTGGCCGGCAACTTGAGGGAGGTCGATTGATGACGACGATGCAGGATCGCGAGAAGGCTTTCGAGGCAAAGTTCGCGATGGACGAAGAGTTGAGGTTCAAGGCCTTGGCGCGGCGCAACAGGATGCTCGGCCTCTGGGCCGCCGGCCTCCTCAACAAGGCGGACCCCGAAGCCTACGCGCGTGACGTCATCACCGCAGATATCGAGGAAGCCGGCCACGAGGACGTCGTGCGCAAGATCAAGGCCGACTTCGACGCGGCCGGGGTGGCGCAGTCGGAAGCCGACATCCGCGTGCGCATGCTGGAGTTCCTGGCACAAGCGGTCGAGCAGGTCCAGAACAGCTAGTCCCAGGAATTGAATTCGTCGATTTTGCGTGGCGGCTTCGATGCCTGGCCACGCGAAAAGATCTGCGGCACTGCCGAACGTTCTCAAATCTTTCCGACGCGGTCAGCGGCATGCCGTCAGGACTTCGGCGTGTACCAGATCGGCGACGTGTAGGCGCGCTCCGTGATGGTCGTCGCGGTGCCCGGCAAAGGCTTCACGCCAAATCGCTTGCCGTCATAGGCGGTCCAGCGCGGTGTCGGAATTTCGATCACCCGGCCGTAATAGAAGGCGGGCTGGTTGGAGTCGAATTCCGGATCCTTCCACACGGCGATGAGTTCAGGTGCGCCGACCGTGTTGGTCCAGGTGGCGTTCGCCTCGTCTACGGTATTGCCGACCGGTGGAAGCTTGCCGTCGCCCGACCAGGCGACGTCATAGACCTTCTCGTGCGGGTTTCCGTCCTTGTCCAACCAGCCCTTGACGATCTGGTAGCGGTCGAGATTGGCGCCGATCGGGTCCTTCAACGCCGCGACAAGGAAGGTCGGCGCTTTGCCGCCGGGTGCCGCGCTGAGGTCGCCACCCATCGGCACGCCCTTGCTGTAGCCGATCCGCGCCGGCAGGCGATCCTCGGCATCACGGGCCTCGAAGTCCCATCCGCCGAAGAAGCGCACGATCATGCGCGGCCCGGTCGTGGCATAGGTTTCCTTGCGTTCCATCGCGTCCCACAGGGATTCGCGCCTGTTTTCCCTGGCCCAGACCGCCGCATAGCCGGAGGCCGAGACCTCCCTGTCCATGATCTTCACGCCGGAGATCTTTCTGACCGGATGGGGCCTCGTGGGCGCCGGCCAGGCCGACCTCGACTGGGACGTCGCCGCCGCCATCGGCTATCGCTTCAGCGACACGGTGTCGGCTGTCGCCGGCTACCGCGCCCTGGGCGTCGACTACAGCAACGACGGTTTTCTGTTCGACGTCGTGCAGCAGGGTCCGATTCTCGGGCTCGTGGTGAAGTTCTAGCCTGGTGGCCGAAAGATCAAGGCTGATCCCTGGAGCAAGCGACTGATCCCGTCGCAAACCCAACGAAATGCAAAGAATGCATCTAACGAGAAAGCGGCTTCGGAGCGGAGCAATGCCGACCGCGGTTTCGAGCTCCGGAAGGTAGGAGGTTTTGCCTCGAGTAGATTCGCAAGAGCGGTATCTAATCGTCGCTGCCGGCTTGCCGTTTTTCCAGTCGGTCGAGCACGTCTTCGGGGGTCACTTCGGTCGCGAGTTCGCCGACCTCGGCGTCTACCGCTGTCCTCACGTCAAGCCGAGCGGCAATTGCCGAGACCAAGGTCAGCAGTTGGGTCGCCTCCTGTTCGGCCAGCAGTGATATTTGCAGGTTGAGATCTGCCCGCTTGTCGTCGTCCGCCGCCATTCGGTTCTGACTGATGAGAACGAAAGTGGAGATGAAGATCGCCTCCACGGAGGCGACCATGGCGAGGATTACAAAGCTCGGGTCGAAGACGGGCACACCAGGCAACCATCTCATGTTCGCCGCGATCCAGAAGACGCATGCCGCGAGATGAAGATAGATGAAGGTCATCGAGCCGGCAAAGCGCGTAATTGTATCTGCAATCTTGTCTTGAAGCGTCTTTCCAAGTTCCGCCTCCCGGCGCCGTTTCAGAATCGCATTGATGTTACGATCCAGCCTGCGCGAGCCTGCAAGCGGCCGATCCGTCGCTTCTTCATCGGGTGGCTTTCTCGAAATGGGCATGCGCTCGGCAACGTCACTGATTGATCTTGCTCGCACATCGCCTGCAACCCCGCTGCAGATACAAAGTTCCGGTCAGGAGATAATGATATGCGGCCAAGCGGGCGCGGACCCTGGACGGTCCCGGTTGTCAACTCGGTGCTGATAGGAAGATTTGGGAAGCTCAGTGGCGGAGGAGGTGGGATTCGAACCCACGGTACGCTTTCACGCACGCCGGTTTTCAAGACCGGTGCCTTAAACCGCTCGGCCACTCCTCCGGGCAGCCGCGTTATTGCCCGAAGCAAACGGGCTTTGCAAGATTTGCTGTGCTCAGCACCATGATTTTGTTGCTCCGCGTAGGGACTGGCACTGTCCATCTGGCGGCTTTCGGCCCTTCGATCTTTACGTTCTGTAAACCATAAGACGAGATTTCAATGGCGCTTTCGCCATCCAGTTCGCAATTCCGCCTTGTTGTTGTCATGATTACTTTGATTGTTCCGTTTCGGAACGCCGAATTCTGCGCGGGGGCTAGTGCGGATCATTTCGGTGCGGCATTGCGAATGATCTTGTGGGACAGATGACATCCGATAGAAAAGCGGCATACCTTGTGAGGGGAATTCGGCTCGCTGCAGTTCCGTTGCTGTGCGCAATGCTTACCGCCTGCGGATCGACGACATCCAGTGTCAAGAAGAGCAAGTCGCGAAGCAAGGAATACTTCGCCGAATCCGTCTATGGCGTCAAAGCCAGCCCGCGGGTCGCCACCGGACGCAATATTCCGAAGGGCGGCGGCCGCTATCAGGTGGGCAAGGCCTATCAGGTCAAGGGCAGGTGGTATCAGCCGAAAGAGGATTTCGGCTACAACAAGACCGGCATGGCCTCGTGGTACGGATCGGCCTTTCACGGTCGCCTGACGGCAAACGGCGAAGTCTACGACAAGTATCACCTGTCGGCGGCGCACCCGACCTTTCCTCTGCCGAGCTATGCCCGGGTCACGAACCTCGAGAACGGCACGTCGGTGATCGTCCGCGTCAACGACCGCGGTCCTTATGAATACGGCCGGCTCATCGACGTCTCCTCAAAGACGGCTGACATGCTGGACATCAAGCGCAAGGGGAGCGCCAAGGTTCGCGTTCAATATGTCGGCCGGGCTCCGCTCGAGGGCAACGACATGCCCTATCTCATGGCGTCCTACGTCAGGAAAGGCGATCGTTCTCCGGGTGTGATGCCCGAACGCCAGATCGCGACGGGGGTCATGGTCGCCTCGAACGAACCGCTGCGCAACCAGGTGCAGGATCTCGGCACCGTCACGGTCCCGGCCAAGTCGATGCTCGGCTCAGGCGCCCCGGTGAACGCACTCGCCGCGCCCGCGCAAGCCTTCCCGACGCCGCCGGCTATGACCGAATTCGTGCTGCTGCCGGACATCGGCCCGATCCCGACCGAGCGGCCCGAATTGATCCCGCTGCCGGACGGCACCATGGCCTATGCGGCTGCCTATGTGGAAGTGCGCGTCAGCGACAAGGCCTCTCCCTTCGAAGCGATCATGGTCGATTCCAATCCGCTCACTCCCGAGTCGATCCTTGCCTATGCGAAGCGGCATCAAGGCGCCATCTGATCCGATCGATGCCGATTGAACGGGGGGCTCTGCACTGCTATGCCCGCATGAGAAACCGGAGTTTCTCATGCGCATGAAGTGGTTCGCGATCGTGGGCATCCTGGCGGCGATCGCTCAGGGGGAGGCGACAGCGCAAACGCCGGCCTTCGATACGAAGGCGAAGCAAATCTACCTCGTCGATGCGGAAACAGGCACCGTGCTCTTCGCGCGCGGCGAAGACGATCCTGTACCGCCCGCCTCGCTTGCCAAGCTGATGGCAATGGACGTGGTCTTCGAGGCGCTGGAGAAGGGCGAACTGACGCCGGAGACGACCTTTCCGGTTTCCGAACATGCTTGGCGAACAGGCGGTGCACCGTCCGGCACGGCCACGATGTTCGCCGCGATCAAATCCCAGATCCGCGTTGCAGACCTCATTCAAGGCGCGACTGTGCAACTGGCGAATGACGCCTGCATCATCCTGGCCGAGGGCATGGCCGGCAGTGAGGCGGCCTTCGCCGAACGGATGAACAAACGCGCCCGCGCGCTTGGCATGCCGGTTGCGACCTTCAAGAATGCGACGGGCCTGCCGGATCCGGGAAACAGGATCACGATGCGTGAACTCGTCACCCTGTCACGCCATCTGCGCGACGCGCATCCGGAATTCTACCGCCTCTATGCTCAGCCTGAATTCGAGTGGAACAAGATCCTTCAGCGCAACAAGAACCCGCTGATTGCCGCCAATGTCGGAGTCGACGGGCTGGCGACCGGTTTTGCGGAAGGGTCCGGCTTCTCGCTTGCCGCCTCCATGCAGCGCGGCGACCGCCGGGTCTATCTGGCGATGGCCGGCCTTGAAACCGACAAGGAGAGGATCGAGGAAAGCCGCCGCGTGCTCGACTGGGCAATGACGAATTTCGAGAAGCGGCGCATCTTCGCTGAAGGCGAGACGATCGGCGAGGCGAGCGTTTACGGCGGGGCGGCGTCTCGCGTCTCGCTGGTCGCGGGTGACCCGGTCGACCTGCTGCTTCCGGTCAACAATCCGGAACGGTTGACGGCGAGGATCGTCTACAAATGGCCGCTGACGGCGCCGGTGGCAGCCGGCCAGCAGGTAGGCGTCGTCAAGCTCTGGAACGGCGAGAAGCTGCTGAGGGAAGTGCCGGTCAGAACGGCCGAGGCGGTTGGGCCCGGCACGCTCAGCAGCCGGGCGCTCGACGCCCTGCAGGAACTTCTGTTCTTCTGGCTGTGACAAATGCGGTGCTTGACGGTTCCTTCCGCCAGATCAATCGGCTAAACAGAACCGGTATGCACGCCGATCTGGAAGAACTTGTGTCGCTGACAAAGGGATTGTTCGTAACATTCGAGGGTGGAGAAGGGGCGGGAAAATCGACCCAGATGCGCCTTCTCGCCGATTCGCTCAGCGCCCGAGGCTTTGACGTGCTGACCACCCGTGAGCCCGGCGGCTCCATAGGGGCGGAGGCGGTCCGCCACGTCTTACTGTCGGGTGCAGCGGAACCCTTCGGTGTCCGCATGGAGGCGATTCTGTTCGCGGCGGCGCGCAGCGACCATGTCGAGGAAGTCATCCGCCCCGCCTTGCAGCACGGGAGGATCGTGCTCTGTGACCGCTTCATGGATTCCTCCCGCGTCTATCAGGGCGTCACCGGCAATCTCGAGCCCGGCTTCATCGAAACGCTCGAGCGCGTCGCCGTGAACGGCGTCATTCCCGATCGGACGATCATCTTCGATCTGCCTGCTGAGGTCGGGTTGGAACGCGCCCGGCGCCGTTCCAGCGAGGACCCGGACCGCTTCGAAAAGGAGCAGCTCGAGACGCACGAGAAGCGCCGCGAGGCTTTCCTCGACATTGCCGAGGCCGATCCCCAGCGGTGCCGGGTCGTCGATGCCACCCGTCCTACGGAGGCGATCGCAGCGGAAGTGCTTAGGCTGGTGGAGGCGCTGCTGCCGGGCAATGGCGAACCGCAGTCGTCCGCGGTCGAAGCGGCATCATGACCATGGAACGTCCCGGCGTGCTCGAGGGGGCAGTCGCTCCCGTGGAAAACAACAAGCTCTTCGGCCATCGTGAAGCCGAAGCCTTTCTTGCCCAGAGCTACAGGTCCGGCAAGGGCCACCATGCAATCCTCATCGAAGGCCCCGAGGGGATCGGCAAGGCGACGCTCGCGTTCCGGTTCGCCAATCATGTGCTCAGCCATCCCGAGCCCGCGGAGGCGCCCGAACTCCTCGACGATCCCTATCCGGCGTCGCTCGTCACGCGGCAGCTTGCCTCCGGCGCGTCGCACAATCTGTTGCATCTCACGCGCCCCGTCGACGAGAAGACGGGCAGGGCTAAGGGAGCGATCACCGTGGACGAGGTCCGCCGCGCCGGAAAATTCTTCGGGCAGACATCGGGCACGGGGAACTGGCGCATCGTCATCGTCGATCCCGCCGACGATCTCAACCGCAATGCCGCCAACGCGATTCTGAAGATCCTCGAGGAGCCGCCGCGCCGCTCACTGTTTCTCGTGCTGACGCACGCGCCCGGAAAGCTGTTGCCGACGATCCGTTCGCGCTGCCTGCCGCTGCGGCTGAAGCCGCTCGAAGCGGAGCCAATGCGCCTGGCGCTCGCCCATCTGGGCTTCGATCTGGCCGTTTCGAGCGCCGATGGAATCATTGCCGCGGCGAGCGGCAGCGTTTCCGAGGCGCTGAAGCTGATCAATTATGGCGGGCTCGACATCGCAGCCGCCTTCGAGGACGTTCTCGCAGGGAAGGGCCCGGCCGTCCGCAAGCAGATGCACAAGCTCGCCGACATTCTCTCGGCGAGGGACAACGAAACGATTTACGACTTCTTCTCGTCGCTCGTCACGGGGAGGGTGATGCGGCTGGCGCGCGAGGCGGCCATTGCCGGCGACATTCACCGAGCCGAGCGCTTCGCCAGGCTCTCCGGCAGCTTCGGCGAGCGGCTGACCGTAAGCGACGCCTATAATCTCGATCGCAAGCAGACGATCCTGTCCCTGCTCGACGATTTGAAGGACGCCCTATAGGTCCGGCCTGAATTTCCACTTCCGCTCGATCGCCGCGGCAAAGGTTGATATCGTTACTGCATGATTCCTTAAATCGGAATCGATTTGAGGAAAAAATCATTCAGCAATTCAAAGTGCTACAGCGGCCTTTGCTCGTCTATAGACGCGCGGCGCTGTAGTGTAGGCGAAGAGCAGGACATGGCCGAGAAGATCGGCCGTCTCGTCTGCAAGCGACCGTCGCAATACGTCGATCGGCGTGCCAGCCGTTCGCCCGCGACCGCTCGCCTTGTTCCATGCCTGTTTCAGTTCGCCGAGCTCCTCCTGCAGCCTCAGAATGTACCAGTCCGGATCTCGGACGATGGCGTGTTGGTTGGCATAGGCAGCCGAAGCTTTTTCGAACTTTTCCTTGAGATCACGCAGCATCGCTTTCCCCTTTCCGTGTTTATGGTTTGTTCCCACCGGCCGCAGATGTCAACGGCCAAGCTGCCTGAAGACGCTACTGTCCCTCAGGGTTTTTCTGGGCATAGCGGTTCCCTACCTAAAGGCGATGCGCTAATAGCAGCCATAGTTTCCGATCCGAGATAAATCGAAGCCGCCATGAGAGATACGTCCCCGTTCTACATCACCACCGCGATTTCTTACCCGAACGGCAAGCCGCATATCGGCCACGCCTATGAGCTGATCGCGACGGACGCCATGGCGCGCTATCAGAGGCTGGACGGGCGCGAGGTCTTCTTCCTGACGGGGACCGACGAACACGGCCAGAAGATGCAGCAGACGGCACGCAAAGAGGGGATCTCGCCGCAGGAGCTTGCCGACCGCAACTCGGCGGAGTTCGAAAAGATGGCCGAACTGCTCAACGCATCGAACGACGATTTCATCCGCACCACGGAGGAGCGTCATCACGAGGCGTCGCAGGCAATCTGGATCCGCATGGGCGAGGCGGGTGATCTTTACAAGGATTCCTATGCCGGCTGGTACTCTGTTCGCGACGAGGCCTATTACCAGGAAAACGAGACGGAACTGCGCGACGACGGTGTGCGCTACGGGCCGCAGGGAACGCCGGTCGAGTGGGTGGAAGAGGAGAGCTACTTCTTCCGTCTGTCGGCCTATCAGGACAAGCTCCTGAAACTTTACGAGGACAACCCCGATTTCATCGGCCCCGCAGAGCGGCGCAACGAGGTGATCTCCTTCGTCAAGTCGGGCCTGAAGGATCTGTCGGTCTCGCGCACGACCTTCGACTGGGGCATCCGGGTGCCGAACGATCCTGCCCATGTCATGTATGTCTGGGTGGACGCCTTGACGAACTATCTCACCGCGACGGGCTATTTGGCCGATCCGTCGGGACCGCGGGCAAAGTTCTGGCCGGCGAATATCCACGTCATCGGCAAAGACATCATCCGCTTCCATGCCGTCTACTGGCCGGCTTTCCTGATGTCGGCGGGCCTGCCGCTGCCGAAACGCGTCTTCGCGCATGGTTTCCTGCTCAACAAGGGCGAGAAGATGTCGAAGTCGCTCGGCAACGTGGTCGACCCGTTCAACCTCGTCGAACATTTCGGCTTGGACCAGATCCGCTATTTCTTCCTGCGGGAAGTCTCCTTCGGCCAGGACGGCAGCTACAGCGAGGAGGGAATCGCGACCCGCATCAATTCAGACCTAGCCAACGGTATCGGCAATCTTGCCAGCCGCTCTCTGTCTATGATCGTCAAGAACTGCGACGCCCAGATTCCGGTCTGCGGTCCGCTGACGGGCGAGGATAAGGCGATGCTCGTTGCCGCCGATTCGCTCCTCGATACGACGCGTGAGGAAATGGGCAAGCAGCTCATCCACCGCGCGCTCGCCGCGATCATTGCCGTGGTTTCCGAGACGGACCGCTATTTCGCCGGGCAGGAACCCTGGGCGCTCAAGAAGACTGATCCGGAGCGCATGGGGACCGTGCTCTACGTGACGGCGGAGGTGGTGCGCCAGATCGCGATCCTGCTGCAGCCCTTCATGCCCGAATCGGCGGGCAAGCTCTTGGATCTGGTGGCGGTCCCCGAAGAAAGGCGCAGTTTCGCCGACCTTGGCGAGCCGGGCCGCCTGGTTCCCGGCACGCCGCTCGAGGCGCCGAAGCCGGTCTTTCCGCGCTACGTTGCACCGGAAGCGTAAGCGAGAGCGAACGGATGCTGATCGACACGCACTGCCATCTGGATTTTTCGGATTTCGACGCCGAGCGCGACGAGATCATCCAACGCGCCCGGCAGGCAGGCGTGACCCAGATGGTGACAATCTCGACCCGCGTGAAGCGCTTCGAGTCGATATTGGTGATCGCCGAGAAATACGAGAACGTCTTCTGCTCGGTCGGTACCCATCCGCACAACGCCGACGAAGAGCTGGACATCACGGCGAAGGACCTCGTGCGCCTGTCGGCCCATCCGAAGGTGGTGGCGATCGGCGAGGCGGGTCTTGACTATTTCTACGACAATGCACCGCGAGATGCGCAGGCGGAGGGTCTGCGTCGCCATATAGCGGCGGCGCGCGAAACCGGGCTGCCGCTCGTCATTCACAGCCGGTCGGCGGACGAGGATATGGCTGCGATCCTGACGGAGGAAGCGGGGAAGGGTGCCTTCCCCTTCCTTCTCCACTGCTTCTCTTCCGGAGCCGACCTGGCGCGCACCGGCGTCGATCTCGGCGGCTATGTCTCCTTTTCGGGAATCCTGACCTTCCCGAAGTCTCAGGAACTGAGGGATATAGCCAAGACGATCCCGCGCGATCGCCTGATCGTCGAAACGGATGCGCCCTATCTGGCGCCGAAGCCTTTCCGCGGCAAGCGCAACGAGCCGGCCTATGTTGCGCACACGGCCGACGTCCTCGCCGAAACAATCGGCGTCACGAAAGAGGAAATTGCGGAGATCACGACGGAAAACGCCTTGCGAATCTTTTCCAAGATGCCGAGGCTCTAGACGTGGCGTTTCGGCGGGTCTTCACCATCCTGGGCTGCGGCTCGTCGCCCGGGGTGCCGCGCATCACCGGCGACTGGGGTGCCTGCGATCCGTCAAATCCACGCAATCGCCGCTTGCGCGCCGCGCTGCTCGTGGAGCAGTTCGCACCGGACGGCGGCAAGACGACCGTCGTCATCGACACAGGCCCCGATTTCCGCACCCAGATGGTGGCGGCCGATGTGTGCCACATCGACGCCGTGCTTTACACGCATGCGCATGCGGATCATCTGCACGGCATCGACGATCTGCGCGGCTTCGTCATCGAAAACCGCAGGCGTGTGCCGATCTGGGCGGACGCCTATACCATGGCTCGGATTCGCGACGGATTCCGCTACTGCCTGGAAGCGCCGCCCGGCAGCGGATATCCGCCGATCGTCGAACCGCATGTCATCCCAGAGGATCTTCCGCCGGTTATCGTCCACGGCGCCGGCGGATCGATAGCCTTCCAGCCTCTGATGCAGTTTCATGGAAACATCCATTCGCTCGGCTTCCGCATCGGCAATTTTGCCTACTGCAGCGACGTCAGCGACTTTCCGGCCGAGACGATCGGCAAGCTGAGCGAACTCGATCTGCTGGTCATCGACACCTTGCAATACAAGTTTCATCCAAGCCATCTGTCGCTGGTGCAGTCGCTCGGCTGGATCGAGCGACTGCAGCCGAAGCGCGCCGTACTGACGCACATGCATGTGCCGCTCGACTATGAAGTCGTGCGCGACGAGACGCCGGACCATGTCGAGCCGGCCTATGACATGATGCGGCTGGAGCTCGAAGTCGACGTGCCGACCGCCGAAGAGGCGTAAAGGCTGCCTGACAAGATTTGCCTGCAAGCTTTTGATTCGGATTGAAATAGTGGAATTATCTCCGATGGGTTAGTTCCATAATCTATCTTATGCGATTTTTCTATTGGCCGGGGTACATTCTATTTCCAAGTGCGACATGGCAATAAAGACAATGAGTTGGCCCTTGGAATTTTTTGCATGTCGCTTTGCTATTCGCAGCTCACCCTTCCCGATCGTCGTCGTTTGCATCAGCTGATGGAACGCAAGGTTTCGGTTGCCGAGATTGCTCGGCAGCTCGGCCGTCATCGCTCGACGATCTACCGCGAGCTGAAGCGCAACACCTTTCACGATGCCGAGTCTCCGGAATACAGCGGCTACTACAGCGGCATTGCCAACGACATCTCCAAGGAGCGTCGCGACGGCTTCGCAAGCTCAGGCGTCACCCGCAATTACGTGGATCGAGCAGCGGAAGGCGCTTTGGTCGCCGGAGCAGATCGCCGGTCGCCTGCTTGCCGATGGCGTGAGCGCAGTCCGCGTCTGCAGCGAGACGATCTATCGCTTTATCTACGGCAAGGAAGACTATGCGCTGGAGCTCTATCGGCATATGCTGCAAGGCCGCCGCAAGCGCCGCCGCGCCGCTCCCGCGAGCCGGCGATGGCTTAATCCCGTTTGATTGCAGGATCGACCAACATCCTGATTTTGATCCTAACTAGGCTATCCGCCTGCGTGGTCGTTGCCACCGTGCGCGGCGATGAACATGGCAACGGCCGACCGGCAATAGGATTCGATTTCGTTGTCGTCCTCTGCTCTCGCCTGATCGAAGCGTGCGATAATCAGGAGATCGCATCCTTTGAAAAGCGCAGCAAACAAGCGGGCGGACCGGAGGGGATCTGGCACGTTCAGAACCGCCTTCGCGTGCAACTGACGCAACAGGGCCTCGATTTGGGCGATGATATGGGCGGGGCCGGCTTCGTAATGAAGCTTGCTTAATGAGCTTTGATTGGTCTTGTCGGCCATGACCATGGCTTCGACACCGCTGACGTCCGGGCGCAACAGCGTGCGAAGCAGGGATGATCCCACCGCCATGAGCTGATCTTCGACCGAACCGTCGACGCCTTCAAAAAGGGCCTGTGGTAAAAACTGATGGCAGCGAGCCGTAAAGGCCGCCCCGAACAGCGCCTCCTTGTTCTCGAAGTGCTTGTAGATGCTGAGCTTGGATATTTTCGCTCGCTGGGCGATCTTGTCCAATGTCGTCGCGTGAAAACCCAATTCCGCAAAGAGTTCGCTCGCTGCGTCGACTATCGTTTGGCCAAGCGCCTCGTTGACGGGCCGGCCGCGCCGGCTCTGACTATTTTCGCTCACAACAATTCCAGTCCTTGACAGTATCGTTATTCTTGAATTAGGATACCATGCAGTTTCAGAAATATGCAAGCCAAAGAATGAATCGAAAAACGAGGGTGCCATGCAACGACGAACACTGCTGAAGCTGACCGCGCTTTACACCATTGGCGTCCCCCGTGCCCAGGCCACCGCACAGCCCAAACCAACCCTCTATCCGCAAAACGGAGCCCCTCACCATGGATGACGTCATCATCATCGGCGGCAGCTTTGCCGGCCTCGCCGGCGCCCTGCAGCTCGGCCGTGCCCGCCGCAAGGTCACCGTTCTCGATACCGGCCTGCCGCGCAATCGCTTCGCTGGCCACTCGCATGGCTTGCTCGGTCACGATCACAAGCCTCCGCTGGACATCCTGGCCGAGGCGCGGCAGCAGCTGGCGCGTTATCCCACGATCAGGCTGGTCAATGCCCGGGCCGACAGCGTCTCCGGCGCCATCGATGATTTCTCCGTCCTTACTGGCGATGGCGAAAGCCTTGGGGCGCGGCGCCTGATCCTGAGCTATGGCGTCGCCGACCAGATGCCTGATGTTCCTGGCTTTGCCGAAGGCTGGGGCACGTCCATCGTGCCCTGCCCCTATTGCGACGGCTTTGAAGTCGCCGGCCAGCATTGGGGCCTCGTCTGGTCCGGCCCGCAGTCGCACAATCAGGTCAGGCTGTTCCACGATTGGACCCACAGATTGACGCTCTTCGCCGATGGTCACGACATTCCGCCGGATATCCGGGCCGATCTGGCGCGTCGCAACATACCTGTCGTCGAGGGCCGGATTACCGAGATCGCCCGTCACGGGGGCCATAGCGCCACCGTCAAGCTCGATACCGGCCCCGATGTCGCGGTCGACATCCTGTTCGCGCATCCGCGCAACAAGCCGTCCGCAAACCTGCATGAATCACTGGGCCTCGCCACGCTCGATACGCCCCTCGGCATCGCCCTCAAGGTCGACGAGCGCCGCGAAACCAGCATGCCCGGCATCTACGCCGCCGGCGACCTCGCCAACCCCCTCATGCCCTCGGTCACCACGGCATCATGGCAAGGCGCGATGGCAGGTATCTTCGCCCAGCAGTCGATGCTGGTTTGAGAGCACGGATTGGAGATGAGCATGGCCGTCGAACCGGACAGCGCGGGTGTGCGCTTCCCTCCGCCCTTGGTCTATCTTGCAGCGCTGCTGTTGGGGCTGGCGGCGGAGCGGTTCGTCTCCCTACGCTCTTTCGGCATCGACTGGCGGTTGCTGGTCGCGACGGGCGCGCTGCTATTCGTTGCCGGCGCGGCGATGATGCTTGCGGCGGCGGGGCTGCTCCGGCGGCTGGGCACCAACGTTCCGCCGTCGCAGCCAACGACCCTCATCGCAACGACCGGTCCTTATCGATGGACCCGCAATCCCATATATCTCGGCATGGCGCTTATCTATGCCGGCCTTGCGATCGGCTTCGACGGGCCGATCGCCTTTGCCTTGCTCCCGTTGGTGCTGATCGCGATCCAGACGCAGGTGATCGCCCGCGAGGAACGCTATCTCGAAGCGAAGTTCGGCGACGACTACCGCCGCTACAAGGCCGAGGTTCGCCGCTGGCTCTGACTATTCCGCCGCTGCCGCCTGCGGGGCCCTCTGCCGCGAGCTATCATATCCTGAAGGTTGCGGGCCGGTGTCACGGAAAACCGACTGGCCGGCTGACCCCGCAGTACACCCGGCGCCTGAGGAGACGCACATGTCTAAACCAGAGACACCGAAGCCAGCATCAGCATCTCTCGTCCGACTGCCCACGGAGAAGCCTGACACCACATGGTGTTCGAACACGTCACCTTCGACCTGCCATCGCGAGAACTCGCTAGTCAGATGCCCGCCGCACGATCTTTGCGACGAAGTCCGATTGCCGCCGGTGTAGAATTTCCAGTCGCCGTTTGTCTCCGCTGCCAGCTTGCGCTTGAGAGCCGCGTATTCGGCAGCGTCGTCCGGATGCGTGCGGAGCCAATCTCAAAGCATGCGCTTGACATGCGTGGCGTTCTCCGGGCCGCAGAGGTACAGCCGCGTTCCATGGGAGCCGCGTCCTGAGGTGAAGGTCCACATGCCATCACTGTAGGGATCGCCATGGAAGATAAATTTTTCCAGCAATCTTTGATTCTCAGTTGAAGAATTTGCCTGTCGGGGAATGGCGGAGCACCTAGCTATTCCGCCGGCGGTGTCTCGATAAGCTCGCCCTCCCTTCAAAGTCACCGGCTATGGAAGTTCGATTTCGCCGTCCACGACGTGGTTGAGACTGGTGCCTTCCGCCGTCAGCGTCATGCGGACCTTCAGCTTCTTGCCGCCGGTCTGCCCGTCACGCACGATCTCCTCGATCTTTCGCTGCGAGGTAATGCCGACCTCTTTCAGGAATTTGCGGATCGACATGTTGAAGGCGTCTTCACTCATCACGGAACTCCTCTGTGTCCAGCTAGGATTGTAAGAGAAGGCGGGCGGTCAAGGAAGCCGGGCGGTGCCTGGCGAGGCCCCTCAGTGAGCGGTGTAGGCGCCGTCCACGAGATGGTAGCTGCCGGTGATGAAACTTGCCTGGTCGGACAGGAGAAAGCAGACAAGAGCTGCCACCTCTTCGGGCGTGCCGCGCCGGCCCATCGGCTGCAGCGCTTCCAGCCTCCGGGTCTTCGCGAGCTCCGCATATTCCGACAGTAGCGGCGTTTCGATCCAGCCGGGACCGACCGCGTTGATGCGGATCCCCATGCGCGCATACTCGATCGCTGCCGTCTTTGTCAGCCCGACGACCCCATGCTTGGCCGCGGTATAGGCCGCTGCGGTGGGCAAGGCGACGGAAGCGAGAATCGACGTCACATTGACGATTGCGCCGCCTCCCCGTCCCAGCATGGCCGCGATCTCGTATTTCATGCAATGGAAGGTGCCGTTCAGATTGACGTCGATGACGCGCTGCCAGTTGTCGAGCGGGTAATCCCCCGTCGGTTTTCGGACTCCTTCAACGCCGGCATTGTTGACGGCGAGGTTCAGGCCTCCGCATTCCCTGACAGTGAAGTCCACCAGTTGCTCGACGGCGCCGGCGTCGGCGACATCGACTGTGAAAGGGCGGGCTCGACCCCCGTTCGCACGGATCCCGTCGACAATCTGCTGGGCAGCCTCAGGATTGAGATCGGCAACGACGACTTCTGCCCCATCGCCGCATAATTGCCGCGAGATGGCCGCGCCGATTCCCGAACCGCCGCCGGTTACGATGGCAATCTTGCCCTCGAAGCCCAGTTTCATGCTCTTAATCCTTCTTACCTCTTCCCACTCGCAGTCGAGCAGACACGGCTGGTTGCCGCAAGGGTTTAATCTATCCGCCAAGCTGGCCGCCCGATCGCTCGAACACGTCAGCCGGTCGTCGTTCGCGAGTCGGATCTGCGGCCGCAGGATTGGCGCAATCGAGAGGGGATAACGACAGCGAATCGGGCCGTCTGCCCCTTCGTACTGTCCCAAATCGAACATGCAATCCCCTGATTTAAAAGGCTTAATTCACCTCCTTGTGCCCGCCTGAGATGCGAGGCTTGGCCAGCACGCGCAGCAGTGTTAAACACGCAGTCTGGGGACTCACGTATTTTCTTAGCAGGTGAAGATGGACAAGAACCATGTTACGCGTCGCATGCTCGTATTGGGTAGTCTGGCTTTGCTGGCCACGGGATGCAGTTCGATCGTCCGACCAATCGAGAGCCCAATCGCTTCCAGGACGCGTATCGAGCCGCGCTACCGCAGGCAGGAAGTAGCCTATGACGGAGGCGAGGCACCGGGAACGATCGTCGTCAACACCGAGGAACGTTATCTCTACTACGTCGTGGGCGGCGGCACGGCGATTCGCTACGGCATCGGCGTCGGAGAGGAAGGCCGCACCCTCAAGGGCAGGGCCAGAATCGGCCGAAAGGCGGAGTGGCCCTCCTGGACCCCCACCGAAAACATGATGCGCCGAAAACCCCACCTGCGTCAGTATGCGGGGGGCGTCTCCGGCGGCTTACACAATCCGCTCGGCGCATCCGCCCTCTACCTCTATCGTGGCGGGCAGGACACGATGTTCCGCTTGCACGGCACGAACGAACCGTGGACGATCGGACAGGCAGTGTCGAGCGGTTGCATCCGCTTGACGAACGAAGACATCGTCGATCTTTACAGCCGGACCCCCGTCGGGACCACCGTATTGATCATCTGATGGTGTTTGCGCGCGTATTTGGTATAAATAATTAAGCCAGGTGTTTTGAAGTGACCGTTAAACAGTTCCGCACCGACAAAGCTGATGCCAACTGTGTCCTTCTTGCACTAGGCCTAGGCGCCGATCGCCACTATTACTTGGAGTGTTGCCTTCGATAAACCATTCCGACTATTGAGGAAAGGACTACTTGATGAGCAGAATTCTAATCGTGATGATTGCGTTGCTTTCTGTCGCCGGCCTGACCGCTTGCGACACGATCGGCAAGGGCAAAGGGAAGGCTCCGCCGCCTGTGGCAGCAGAGCCGGCAGTAGAGCCTGCTCCCGTTTACAAGTAACGCCTGAATTTGCTCCGTGGGAGACTCCAAGAGCCTCCCACGGAGCGCCTTTAGACCGAATCAGCCCAAGGCAGACGGTCGAAAACGCCACTGGTTGATACAAGCCGGCCCAAATTTTGCTAAAATAAAGTTCGGCGACAGAGCGAAGTGACGTGATGACATTTGCATCAAGCCGTTTTCTCCCTGTGATTCTGGTCGCATTCGCTGCAACGGCGTGCCAGACACAAGACAAGAAGCCACAACCCGCTTACGTGTCGAGCAGCCAGGCCGGCGGGTCAGCCAAGCTCCTCTCTCAAACCCGAGAACAAGGGTATTTCATCGAATTCCGCTCACGCTATGCGCTGAGCTACGGCCATACCTACGCGGTCTTCGGCCGAACGAATGCCTCGGGAGCAATGATCAACCCCGAGGTGGCAGGTCTTGCTCCGGCGACGAACGACGCGGCGCCCTATGTTCTGGGACATTTTTTCCCCGTGCCGGCGGAGACCGGAGCGAGCGACGGCGACCTCGAAGAGGAATACAGGTCGGCAAGCTGGCGTATCATGCTGAGCGAGGCGGAATACAACAAGGTGGTCGCCTTCATACGAAAGCTGAAGGAAAAGTCGCGTGTCTGGCACGCGTCGGTTTATAACTGCAATGCCTTCGTGGCCGAGATTGCGCGGTCCATGGGGTATCAGACCCCGGGCATCTGGCTAAGGCCGCAAGAATTCATTACAAGGCTCCGTGAAATGAATGGCGGCTGACGCGGTCGGCTTGAGCCCTCCCCGCTCGCCATTGGCACAATTGAAAATCGCAAGAGCCTTGTAAGCTAGGGTGAGCATGTCGATCGCTATCATCGGCCAGACTATTTGGGTGCTTGGCATTGTCGCTTGGTACTTTATTCGCCGTCCCTACGAGCGCCGCGCGAAGCGCGTGGAGGTCGTCAGCAATCGTCGCTCCGGCTCAGAGACGATCGGGCTGTCTGCGGCGCTGCTCGGCCTCGGAATCCTTCCAGGGATCTATGTGGTGACGGGCATCCCCGAGGCGGCCGACTATCCGGCGAGCGCTTGGGCCGTGGCCGTTGGGACCATCGTCTTCGCCCTCGCCATGTGGGTATTTCGCAGGACGCACAAGGAACTCGGCCGCAACTGGTCCATCACACTGGAGATTCGCGACCGGCATGAGCTGATCAGCGGGGGGCCCTACGCGCTCGTGCGCCATCCGATGTACACTTCCTTCATGCTCATGGGCGTTGGACAGGCCTTTCTGCTGGCGAACTGGGTCATGGGCGTTGCCGGGTTAGTCGGCTTCGCGATCCTATTTATTCTGAGGGTGGACGAGGAGGAGCGCATGATGCTGGAGACATTCGGCCCGCAATACCGCGCCTATATGGAAAAGACCAAGCGAATCATCCCCTATCTCTACTAGAGGTGCCCTGATGCGAGGCCGAGCTCTCAAGCTTTCGGCGCCGCGGCGCCTCGTCGGCGATTTGATGCGCTTTTCGATTCGTGTGCCGAGGGTCACCGTGCAGCGGCAGATGAATCTCGGTCCGCTGTTGAAAGCCCGGACGGCACAGCAAAGCAGGCCTTCCTGGACGGTGCTGTTCCTAAAAGGATACGCGCTTCTCTCGCTTGAAACCCCCGAGCTGCGACGGGCTTATGTTAAGCTGCCGAGACCACAGCTCTACGAATATCCTGGTAGCATCGCGTCGGTCGCCCATGAGCGCGAGCTCGATGGCGAGCGGGCCGTGCTTCTCAGCCTGATCAAGAACCCGGAGCGTCGGCCGATCAGCGAAATCGCCGCCCTGATCGAGGCGGCACGGACACGTCCGGTCAGGGACGTCAAGGAGTTCCGGCGAGCCCTGAAGATCGCCAAGCTGCCGGCGCCGATTCGCTGGCTTCTCATGTGGTTGGGGCTCAATCTCGGCCGCCCCCGAGGCCGTCATTTCGGAACCTTCCAGTTGTCCGTCTATTCGGGGCTCGGGGCCGAGTCGCTCAATCCGCTGACGCCGCTCACGACGATCTTCAACTACGGCCAGATCGACGATCAGGGCATGGTGACCGTCCGCATCCACTACGATCACCGAGTCATGGATGGCGCCAATGTGGCGCGGGCGTTGGAGCGATTCGAAAAAATCCTGAATGGCGAAATCGCCGCCGAGCTGTCCGGTCAATCGGAATCCGCCGCAGTCGCGCGCGCTGCCGCCTCGGGTGCGGCATGACAGAGCAGATGGAGCTGCGACCGGCCGTCGTCGTGGTGGGCGGCTCGCGCGGAATTGGCAAGGCAATGGCAGGCGCTGCCGCGAGCGACGGCGCAACCGTCGTGCTGGTGGCGCGGTCGCCGGACGATCTCACGGCGGCGGCTGCCGACATCAAGAGCGGCGGCGAGGTGTTCACCGTCTCGTTGGATCTTTCGGGAAAGGACGCGGCGCACGAGCTTGAATCATTTCTCTCGGCCAATGGCCTCTACTGCGACGTCCTGGTCAACAGCGCCGGCTATGGCCTCCGCGGCAGCGCGACGGTGTTGCCCGCCGGTGATCAGCTCGGCATCGTCGATCTCAACATACGCGCGCTGACCGATCTTACCCTTCGCTTCCTGCCTGGCATGATGTCGCGCGGCCGCGGCGGCGTCATCAATCTCGGCTCGGTCGCGAGCTTCACGCCTGGCCCCTACATGGCTCTTTACTATGCCAGCAAGGGCTTCGTGCGGTCGTTCTCGGAGGCTCTTCACCAGGAACTGCGTCGCACAGGGGTCACAGTAACCTGCGTCGCGCCCGGACCGGTGTCGACCGAGTTCCTCGAGCGATCGGGCGCCAACCGTGCGGCACTATTCAAGGTCTTGCCCAAGGTCGATTCGCAATATGTCGCCGCCTGCGCCTGGCGCGGCTTCAGGTCCGGCCGTCGCCTCGTGATACCGGGTATCTCGGCGAAGCTCGCCATTCTGACCGCCGCGCTTCTTCCCTCCGGGCTATTGCTGCCCCTGATCAGCCGCCTGCAGCGCCGGAGCAATGATCCCTGCCCTTGCGGGTCCGGCAAGAAATACATCGCATGTCACGGCGCCCGTCACCGCAGCGCAGACCGGATAGCCGTCAAGCGGGATAAGGCGAGCGCGTCGCGCGCCGAGGCAGTACCCGGATCACGAAATAGTGACTTTCTCCCAAGCGAGTCGAAGTCTTCTAAATAACTGTTTGTAGAATCAGTATTTTCTGCCGATCTCTACTGGCCGAAACCACGCCCTCCGCCGAAGATGGTTGCTTACAACAGAACCGCCGAGCATATGCTGTCAATGACGAAAGCCTAATGGAGGCTCCATGATGCGAGCAATCTCCGTCGCTCTCTGTCTGGTGCTCGCGCTCGGTGTGGGACGCACGTTGGCAGACCCTGTAGATAGAGCAAAATCGGTCATCCGCGCGCAGATCCAAGCTTTCATCGAGGACGACGCGGAAGCTGCCTATTCCTTTGCTTCCCCCGGAATCCGCGCGAAATTTCCGGATCAGGCGGTCTTTTTCGAGATGGTCAAGAAAAGCTATCAGCACCTCTATCGCCCGGGCAATTTCGCCTTCGGACGGTCGAAGCGTGTCGGCGACGAAGTGATCCAGGAAGTGCTTATCTCCGGAGCCGACGGCAAGGACTGGACGGCAATTTACGAGCTCGTGCCGCAACCGGACGGTAGTTACAGGATCAACGGTGTGATGATGGTGCAGACAGCGCCGGGTCCTGCGCTCTGAGCCTTCGGCGTCCCGAGGTCATACCGGCGGAAGGTCGCCGCGCTGCCAGCCTTCCTGGGTCTCTGCCATGAAATCAGCGTAACGCCCCTCCTCGATCGCCTTGCGGATCCCGGCCATCAGCTCCTGGTAATAGGCGAGATTGTTCCAGCTCAGAAGCATGCCGCCGAGCGATTCGTTCGAACGGATCAGATGGTGCAGGTAGGCGCGCGAATAGTCCCGCGTCGCCGGGCACGAGGATTGTTCATCGAGCGGCCGCAGGTCTTCGGCATGGCGCGCATTTCGCAGATTGATACGGCCGTAGCGCGTGAAGGCCAGTCCATGGCGTCCGGAGCGCGTCGGCATGACGCAGTCGAACATGTCGATCCCGTGCGCCACCGACTTCAGAATATCGTCCGGCGTTCCGACGCCCATCAGGTAGCGCGGTTTCTCCGCCGGCAGGATGGGACAAGTGACATCGAGCATCTCGAGCATCACCTCCTGCGGCTCGCCGACGGCAAGACCGCCGACCGCATAGCCCTTGAGATCAAGTCCCTTGAGCGCAAGGGCGGAACGTTCACGCAGTTTCGGAATGTCGCCGCCCTGCACGATTGCGAACATCGCCTTGCCCGGCTGGTCGCCAAAGGCGACCTTGCAGCGCTCCGCCCAGCGAATCGACATTTCCATGGCGCGCTCGATTTCGTCGGGCTCGGCCGGCAGCGCTACGCATTCGTCGAGCTGCATCTGTATGTCGCTGTCGAGCAGGCCCTGGATCTCGATCGAGCGTTCCGGCGACATGTGGTAAAGCGCGCCGTCGACATGGCTCTTGAAGGTGACGCCCTGCTCGTTAAGCTTGCGCAGGCTCGAGAGTGACATGACCTGGAATCCGCCGCTATCCGTCAGGATCGGCCGTTCCCAGCGGATGAAATTGTGCAGGCCGCCGAGCCGCGCGACGCGTTCGGCGCCAGGACGCAGCATCAGATGATAGGTGTTGCCGAGGATGATGTCGGCGCCAAGTTCGCGCACCTGATCGAGATACATGGCCTTGACCGTGCCGACGGTTCCGACCGGCATGAAGGCCGGCGTGCGGATCGTGCCGCGCGGCATCGAAACCTCGCCTCGGCGCGCCTTGCCGTCAGTCGCAAGCAGTTTGAATTGAAACGTCTCGGTCATTGATCTTTCCGGAAGAGCAGGCTGGCATCGCCGTAGGAGTAGAAGCGGTAGCCGGCTGCGATCGCATGGACATAGGCGGCCCGCATCGTGTCCAAGCCGGCAAAGGCGGACACGAGCATGAACAAGGTCGATTTCGGCAGGTGGAAATTGGTCATCAGCATGTCGGCGGCGCGGAAGCGATAGCCCGGGGTGATGAAGATGCCCGTCGGCCCCGACCAGGGACGGATCTGTCCTTCCTCCGTGGCGGCGCTTTCGATCAGCCTGAGCGACGTCGTTCCGACGCAGACGATGCGTCCGCCGCGGGCCCGAACCGCATTAAGCCTTTCTGCGGTCGCAGCGTCCATATGGCCGATCTCCTCGTGCATCACATGATCGTCGGTGTCGTCGGCCTTGACCGGAAGGAAGGTTCCCGCCCCCACATGAAGGGTGACGAAGTGGCGCTCGATTCCTGCCTCGTCGAGCCTGGCAAACAGCCGATCGGTGAAGTGCAGGCCCGCCGTCGGCGCCGCGACGGCTCCTTCCTCACGGGCATAGACCGTCTGATAATCGGCACGGTCGCGTGCATCCTCGGGCCGCTTGGAAGCGATATAGGGCGGCAGCGGAATGTGCCCTACCGACATGATCGCCTCATCGAGCACCGGTCCGGAAAGGTCGAAACGAAGCGTGACCTCGCCCGCCTCGCCCTTTTCTTCAACCGTTGCATCGAGCGAGCCGAGCAGGCAGGCAGTGCCGCCGTGGCCGAAACCGATCCGGTCACCCGGCTTCAGCCGTCGCGCCGGCCGGGCAAAGGCCTTCCAGCGGTCGGGCCCGACGCGCATGTGCAACGTCAACGAGACCTGCGTGGCGACGTCCTCGCCGCGTTGGCGAATGCCCTCGAGCTGTGCCGGGATAACCTTCGTATCGTTGAAGACGAGCGCATCGCCGGGCCGCAGGAACGCGGGGAGATCGAGCACGCCGTGGTCGGAGAGAACCGGCTCCGGCCGCACGACAAGCATGCGCGCGCTGTCGCGCGGGCTTGCTGGCCTCAGCGCAATGGAAGTCTCCGGCAGGTCGAAATCGAACAGGTCTACGCGCATCTGAGTGTCGAACAAAAGCAAACCCGCCCCGGCGGGCTCGCGGCCAGACCGGGGCGGGTTCGTGCATTAGCGCAAATCAGGCGTCGGCGGCAACCCGCATCGAGACGATCGAGTCGGGATCGCGCACCGGCTCGCCCCGCTTGATCTGGTCGATGTTTTCCATGCCTTCGATCACCTGGCCCCAGACGGAATACTGCTTGTTGAGCCAGGGAGCATCGGTAAAGCAGATGAAGAACTGGGAGTTTGCCGAATTCGGCATTTGGCTGCGGGCCATCGAGCAAGTGCCGCGCACATGCGAGATATCGGAGAACTCGGCTTTGAGGTCCGGCTTGGAGGAGCCGCCCATGCCGGCGCGGGCCGGATTGAAGTGCTCGCCGCCGGTCTTGCCGTACTGGACGTCGCCGGTCTGCGCCATGAAGTCCTCGATCACGCGATGGAAGACGACGCCGTCATAGGCGCCCTCGCGCGATAATTCCTTAATGCGGGCGACATGGCCCGGAGCGACGTCCGGCAGAAGCTCGATCACCACCCTGCCCTTGGTGGTTTCCATGATGATCGTGTTTTCCGGATCCTTGATCTCGGCCATGGTCTTTCTCCTTCTGTCTGATCTTATTTGCCGACCTTGACGCTGATCATGCGGTCAGGGTCCGTGACGGCGCCGTTGTTGGCGTCGTCGCCAAGCTTGATCTTGTCGACATTCTCCATGCCTTCGACGACCTTGCCGACGACCGTGTACTGTCCGTTGAGGAAGTCGCCAGGAGCGAACATGATGAAGAACTGCGAGTTGGCGCTGTTCGGGTCCTGCGAGCGTGCCATGCCGACGGTACCACGCTCGAAGGGAACATCCGAGAACTCTGCCGGCAGGTCAGGCTTCGAAGAGCCACCGGTGCCGGCAAGCTGCGGCTGAAAGCCGTCTTTCATATCGCCATACTGCACGTCGCCGGTCTGGGCCATGAAACCCTTGATCACCCGGTGGAAGGCAACATTGTCATACTCGCCGGCGGCGGCCAGGTCCTTGATCTGCTGCACGTGCTTCGGCGCGATGTCCGGGCGCAGCTCGATGACGACCGGGCCGTCTTTGAGCTCGATCGTCACGATATTGTCGCTCGACTGCGCCTGGGCGCCTCCCGTGAAGGTGGCGAGCGCCAGAGCGCCTGCAAAAGCGAGTTGAAGGATTTTCATGCGTTCTCCTTGCGTGGTGAAAGCTCAGGCCTTGTGCTTCGCCTGCAGCGCCTGAAAGACCGCCCTGGGCACAAAGGCGCTGACGTCGCCACCCATGGCTGCGATCTGGCGGACCAATGTGGCCGTAATGGGCCGGGATGCGGTCCCTGCAGGCAGAAACAGGGTCTGAATATCCGGCGCCATTTGCCGATTCATCCCGGCCATCTGCATCTCATAGTCGAGATCGGTGCCGTCCCGCAATCCGCGCACAAGAAGGCTTGCGCCATGCTGGCGGGCCGCATCCACGACCAGATTGTCGAAGGAAACGACGGCGATGTCCCCCGCCCTTTCTGGGAGGAATTCGCTTAGCGACCGGCGGATCAAATCCGCACGCTCCTCGAACGAAAAGAGCGGCGCCTTCCCGGGATGAATGCCGATCGCGACGATCACTTTCGACGATACGTTGAGCGCTTGAACGAGCACGTCAAGATGACCGTTCGTCATCGGATCGAAGGAGCCGGGATAGAAAGCCGTGGTCATCGCGCCTGTTTCCGTTGGTGAAGCCTTTTGTCACGGACGGCGCCTGATCGCAAGGGCGGCGCGATCCGTCTCTCCCTGTTCCGCCGGAAACAGCGGCTATCGGAGAATGAATGCTAGATGAATGCGACGTTCAAGCGGGTTTCACACCGGAAGTTGTAGCGTGAAACAACAAGTGAACGGAACTTTTCAATAGGGCGCGCCGTTTAGCAGACGAAAGGAGACGGCCATGGGACTTGCACTGTTTTCGATGGCGATGTTTTTCGCGATGATTTTTGCGACGATCAATGCGCTTCGCAGCGAGGCCCGTGACCGCGTGACGGTATTGTCGGTAGCAACGGATGGGCTGAGGAGAAAATGACGGCGGCTGCATCGCAGATTGCGTCGCCGTCGCATTGAAATGAAATGCCTCCAGGAAACTTCTGCCAGGAAGTTTCACACCAAGCGGTCTTGTTTCTTCCCCTGATGAGGCCGCTCATTCCCAGCCGGACGGCATCCCCTGCCCGTCCGGCTATTCTTTTGCCGATCTCCATAGCGCCCAAGCAACTCAAGCTGCAGTTTGGGCGCGCAGCGACTGGATAAGGCGGAAGAAGCGCCAGTTGAGCAGCAAGGCGGCAGCCGCCAGCCCCAGCACGAAGCCGAACCACACCCCGACGCCGCCGAAGTTCAGCGGAAAGGCGAAAGCCCAGGCGCAGACGAAGCCGATCGGCCAATAGGAAATCATCGCCATGATCATCGGCACCGTCGTGTCCTTGAGGCCGCGCAGCATCCCGGCGGCGATCGCCTGGAGCCCGTCCACCAACTGGAAAGCCCCGGCGATGACAATCAGCGGACCGGCGAAGGCCAGCACCTCGGCGGCATCCGGCCGGCCGGTGTCGAGATAGAGCGTCGCAAGCTGATATGGAAGCAGCGCGAAGATTGTGCTGCCGATGGCCGCGAACCCGGAGCCGAGGGCGAGTACTGCAACGGCGGAACGCCGGACGCCGACAAGATCGCCGCTGCCATAGGCGAGGCCGACGCGCACGGTGCCCGCCTGGGCGAGGCCAAGCGGAATCATGAAGGCGATCGAGGCGAACTGAAGGGCGATGCCGTGCGCGGCAAGCTCGATGGTACCGATCGTTCCCATGAGCAGAGAAGCGACGGTGAAGAGGCTCACTTCCGCAAGGATGGTCACCGAAATCGGGACCCCGAGATAGATGACTTCGCGGAAAGCCGGCCAGTCCGGTCTCCAGAAGCGCACGAACAGCTCGTAGCGATTGAGTTCAGGCTGGCCGCCTATGTAGCCGATCGTCAGCGCTGCACCGAGCAGCGCCACGCCCAGCGCCGCGACCGCAGCACCAAAAATGCCGAGCGCCGGAAAGCCGAAATGGCCATAGATCAGCACATAGCAGAGCACGGCGTTGAGAACCAAGGTCGCAAGCGTCACGTAAAGAATGATGCCGGCCCGCTCCAGGCCGGCGAGGAACGCCCGCAGCACCATGAAGATCAGGCTTGGAAAGATCGCCCATTGGGCGATGCGGAGATACTCCGCGGCAAGAGCCGAAACCTCCGGCTTCTGGCCGGCGAGAAGCAGGATCGGCTCGGCCATCCAGAGGACCGGCGCGGTGATGAGCCCGTAGAGCAAAACCACCCACATGCCCATGCGCACGGAGCGGCGAACCAAGGTACGATCTCCCCGGCCCTGGGCCTGTGCGACCATCGGCACCACGGCATTTGCGAAGCCGCTGCCGAAGATGAAGACGGTGAAGAAGAACTGCGTGGCAAGGATGATCGCGGCCAGCTGAACCGCCCCGAGCCTGCCGACCATCAGCACGTCCGTGGTATTGATGGCAAGCTGCGCAAGCTGGGCACCGATGAAGGGAACGCCGAGATAGATGCTGGCGCGAAAGTGGGTGCCCCATGAATTGTCGGTTTGCGCAGGCACAAATTCTCGGGTCGCGGTCAGCATGGACTAATCCTCGCTCTGCGGCGCAATGGATAGGATCAAACTCTAGGAATAAGCCGAATTACAGCACCACCGGAACGCGCGCCAGCGACAAGGGCGTCGCTGCTTAATTTTTCATCGTTCTATCAAGAAAATTGATCAATCCGCAGGCGCTTCGGATCTCCTGGCGAACTGCCCCTGCGGAGTGTCTGTCGGACCCCGCGCTGCATTCTCGAACGCATCGCTCGGGACGGGCCGCACCCTCAACAGGAAGACGGACAGGCTTGCGACGATGAGGCATGCCGCCACCGCATAGGGCGCGCCGGAGAATGAATAGACCGTTTCCGGCCTGGTGAAGAGCGAGAATATCTGCGTGAAGAGAAGCGGACCGAGGATCGTAGTCATGCTCGATATGCTGGTGAGAGCGCCTTGCAGCTCGCCCTGCGCCGACGGCGGCACATGGACGGAAGCGATGCTACGCAACGGCGGGTCGGCCAAACTCTCGAGCGCTGTCGCGACGATCACGGCATAGACCATCCAGCCCTGCCAGGCGGCCGCGTAGCCCGCCATGCCAAGCGCCGTAAAGGTCAGGCCGAGCGTTGCCGTCCTCCGCTCGCCCAGTTTCGCCACGACCGGCGGCAGGACGAGGGCCATGACGAGCGCTCCGCCGACGCCGAAAATGCCGAGCGACAGCCCGATCTGACCCTCGCTCCAGCCGTAGCGGTAGGACGAAACGAAGGACCAGACGGCCGGATAGACGGCATGGGCGAGCCAGTAGAGAAAGAAGACGAGACCTACCCAGCCAATACCCGGATAGTTGCGCATCTGCTTCAGCGCGCCGAGCGGGTTGGCCCGGTGCCACTCGAAGCGGCGCCGATTTGCCGGGTCGAGTGTTTCGGGAAGCAGGAACACGCCCACGGCGAAATTGACGAAGGACAACGCTGCCGCGCCATAAAAGGGAACGCGCGGGCCAAGTTCCCCGAGAAAGCCGCCGATGACCGGCCCGAGGGCGAAGCCGGTGCCGAAGGCGATACCGATCAGCCCGAAGTTCCTGGCGCGATTGGAATCGTCGCTGACGTCGGCGATGAAGGCGGAAGCGGTTCCGAAGCTCGCGCCGCTTATCCCGGCGAGGATTCGCCCGACGAAGAGCATCCAGTAGCTCGTTGCCACGGCGCAGATCAGGTTGTCGATCGCAAAGGTCAACACCGAGGCAAGCAGGACCGGCCGGCGTCCAAATCGATCGCTCAAATTGCCGATCAAGGGCGCGAAGAGGAACTGCATGCCGGAATAGACGAGCAGCAGCCAGCCGCCCTCGATGGCCGCCTCGCCGACGCTCGCCCCGGTCAGTTCCTGGAGATAGCTGGGCAGCACCGGCACGATGATGGCGATGCCCATGATGTCCAAAAGCAGGATCAGAAAGACGAGGAACAAGCCGCGTCGAACAAATATCTTGTCGAGCATCAAGCTCCTCCCCGCTGTCCGCCGAAACGGAGACAGAACATGAACGATCTCACCAAATAAGGTTTATCGCATCGCTTGCAGCGAAACAATCCAAGAACATTTCAAAGCTTCTTATCGGAATGATCACAGGAATGAATGGTAGTTCGTGTGTCGCGTGTATTCATTGCGACGGCTGCCGCTGCCGTGCTTTCAGAAAATCGACAAAGGCGCGTAGCGGCGCCGGCAAGTGCCGCCGGCCCGCGTAATAGAGGTATGGTCCGGGGAAGCTGGTCACCCAGTCTTCGAGGATCGGCACCAGCCGGCCAGTTCTCATTTCGGGCATCACCAATTCTTCGAAGGTCCGGATAATGCCGTGCCCGGCAACAGCGGCACTGATCTCGAGATCGATCGAATTGGCGAGGACGGTTGCCGGCGGTGACACGGTGATTGCCGCCTCATCCTCCCCGAACTCCCACGCCAGTGCAATGCCGTTTTGGAAACGGTGACGGATCGTGGCGTGGTCGAGAAGATCGCGCGGATGCTGCGGCACGCCATGCCGGGCCAGATAGGCCGGAGCGGCGGCCGTGACGTAGCGCTGCACACGCGGTCCGATCGGGATCGCGATCATGTCCTTCTCGAGACGTTCCTCGTAACGCACGCCCGCATCGAAACCAGCGGCCAGAACGTCGATGAAACCATCCTCGGCGGTCACCTCCAAGGCGATCGCCGGATGCGCCGCGAGAAAAGGACCGACAATCGGCGGCAGAATTTCGCGTGCAACGATCGTCGGCACATTGAGGCGTAGGGTCCCGGCCGGGTTGTCGCGTTCGCTCGCCACCTGTTCGAGCGCCCCGGCGATCTCGCCGAGCGCCGGCGCCAGCCGCTCCAAGAGGCGCCTGCCCGCTTCGGTCACGGTGACACTGCGCGTGGTGCGGTTGAGCAGCCTGACGCCCAGCCTCGATTCGAGCCGCCGCAGGGCTTCGCTCAGAGCCGACGCCGATACGCCGCGCTTCTTCGCCGCAGTCCGAAAACTGCGAGCGTGCGCGACGGCCGCGAAGGCGTCGAGATCTGCTAAAGGAAGCTCATTCATTGTGCGAAAATCCGTACAAGCTGTGTTGTGAATGCTGGATTATCGCACAGAGCGATCCCGAGTAAACCTTGCAGCGAAGGAAACAACCGCAAGGTTTCACCAAGGAGAAGTCAGATGCATATGGTTTCGCTAGGCAGGTCCGGACCCGACGTTTCGGCGATTGGTCTCGGATGCATGGGAATGTCTGGAATGTACGGTCCGGCGGATCGCGCGGAAAGCATCGCGACAATTCATGCCGCTCTCGATGCCGGGGTCACCCTGCTCGACACCGGCGATTTCTACGGCATGGGCCATAACGAGATGCTGATCCGCGAGGCGCTCGCCGGCCGGGATCGCGATCAGGTGCAGCTGAGCGTCAAATTCGGCGCGCTGCGCGATGTGGCGGGCGGCTGGTCCGGCTATGACGGACGGCCGAAGGCGGTGCGGAATTTCCTGGCTTACAGCCTTCAGCGGCTGGGGGTCGATTATATCGATATCTACCGCCCCTCCCGCCTCGACCCGGAGGTTCCGATCGAAGAGACGATCGGTGCGATCGCGGATATGGTGAAGGCGGGCTATGTTCGACACATCGGCCTATCCGAAGTCGGAGCGGAGACGATCCGCCGCGCCGCCGCCGTCCACCCGATCAGCGATCTGCAGATCGAATATTCACTGATCTCCAGAGGGATCGAGGACCAGATTCTCCCAACCTGCCGCGACCTCGGCATCGGCATCACCGCCTATGGCGTGCTTTCGCGCGGCCTCATCAGCGGTCACTGGCGGAAGGATGCGGCCAGAACCGGCGACTTTCGGGCGATGAGCCCGCGGTTTCAGGCCGGCAATGTCGATCAGAACCTAGCCTTGGTCGAAGCGCTGAGGCGCGTGGCGGCGGCCAAGGGAGCGTCTGTGGCGCAGATCGCCATCGCTTGGGTTGCCGCTCAGGGCGGCGATATCGTGCCGCTGGTCGGCGCCCGGCGGCGCGATCGCCTCTCCGAAGCGCTTGGCGCGCAGTCGGTTCCATTGAACGCCGACGATCTCGCCGCGATCGAGCGTGCAGTTCCGAGGGGCGCCGCCGCCGGCGCACGCTATCCCGAGGCGCAGCTCGTCCATATGGACAGCGAACGATGAGGGATCGCGGGAACCGGGCTTTGTCCGGATCCGAAGCGATCAAACCGAACCGGAGAAGGTATCGCAGTCGGACATCCTGCCGCTGTCGAAGCCGCGTCTGAACCACTTCATCCGCTGCTCCGAGGTTCCGTGGTTGAAACTCTCCGGCACGACATAGCCTTGCGTGCGTTTCTGCAGCGTGTCGTCACCGATCTGGGTCGCGGCGTTGAGGGCCTCTTCGAGGTCGCCGCGCTCCAGCATGCCTTTCTGTTCGGTGTACTTGCCCCAGATTCCGGCAAAGCAATCCGCCTGCAGTTCGACGCGGATCGACATCTGGTTCGCCTCGGCCTCGCTCATGCGCTGACGCATCTGATTGAATTTCGGAAGGACGCCGAGCAGGTTCTGGACGTGATGGCCGACCTCGTGCGCCAGCACGTAGGCTTGCGCGAAGTCGCCGGCTGCATCGAACTTCTGCGCCAGTTCCTCGAAGAAGGTCATGTCCAGATAGACCTTGCGGTCCCCGGGGCAATAGAATGGCCCCGAGGCAGCGGAGGCAAAACCGCAGGCCGACTGGACGGCGCCGCTGAAAAGCACCAGCTTCGGTTCCTCGTATTGTTCGCCGCCAGCCTGGAAGATGCCGTTCCAGGTGTCCTCCGTCTCCGCCAGCACCGTCGCCATGAAGGCCTTCATCTCCTCTTCTTCCGCCGAGCCGCGCGGCGCCTGAGAACCATCACTCTGCTCGAAGCCCGGCATGTTCACCGGGCCGCCTTCGATGACCTGGAGCATGTCGATGCCCATGGCTTTGAGGACGAAATAGAGAATGACCAGGAAGATGATCGTTCCGAAGCTCAGGCCGCCGCCGGCGCGGCGCATGCCGCCGCCAGTCGGAATGCGAAACCCGCCGCCGCGGCCGAAGGGGCCGCCTCCAAGGCCGCCGGGGCCCGCGCCCCGCTGATCCTCGACGTTGCTGGACTGGCGGCGGCCCTTCCATTCCATGATCTTTCCTCCGGAGACGTCGCCACTTGGCGCGTTGAACATTTATATGCCTGCGCTGCAATCCCTGTAAAACGCAATCGCTGCAGGGCGGTTTCATCCGCCGGTCTTTTTCTCTGCAACTTGCGGGTTCGATTTTCCGGCAGATTGACGACCTGGCGCTTTCGCGTTCCTATGGTGCGGTGGTCGGAGGAGCATGCATGAAAGCGGTGCGTCTGGAAGCGATCGGCAAAATCTCCGTTCGGCACGTCGAGGTGCCCGAACCCGGGCCTGACGATCTGCTCGTCAAAGTGGAAGCCTGCGGCATTTGCGGGACCGACCGGCATCTCCTTCACGGGGAGTTTCCGTCCACGCCTCCGGTCACCCTCGGTCACGAATTCTGCGGCATCGTCGTGAGGGCCGGGAACTCCGTTTACGGGATCAAACCGGGAGCGAGAATCACCGGCGACCCCAATATTTCCTGCGGCCGCTGCCCACAGTGCCAAGCTGGCAGAGTAAATCTCTGCCTCAATCTGCGCGCCATCGGCATTCACCGCGATGGCGGTTTCGCCGAGTACGTGCTGGTCCCGCAGAAACAGGCCTTCGAAATTCCGCTTAGCCTCGATGCCGTGCACGGAGCGTTCTGCGAACCCCTCGCCTGCTGTCTGCGCGGCATAGACAACGCCGGTATCCGTGCCGGGTCCTCGGTGGCGGTTCTCGGGGGCGGCGTTATTGGTCTATTGACCGTTCAACTTGCAAGGCTGGCGGGTGCGACGACGGTCATTCTCTCGACGCGGCAGGCATCGAAGCGCGGCTTGGCGGAGGAGGTCGGGGCGACGGCAACGGTCGATCCCACCGCCGGCGACGTGATCGAGGCGATCTCTGGGCCGCACGGGCTCGTTCCTGGAGGAGTCGATGTCGTGATCGAATGCGCCGGCGTGGCAGAAACAGTGATGCAGTCGACACGCCTGGCGAAGGCGGGCGGGACGGTCGTCATTCTCGGCGTGCTGCCGCGGGGCGAGAAGGTGGAGATCGAGCCTTTCGACATTCTCTTCCGCGAGCTGCGCCTGCAAGGGTCCTTCATCAATCCCTTTGTGCACCGCCGGGCAGCCGACCTCGTGGCCACTGGCGCAATTGACGTCGACCGGCTGATTTCCCGGCGCGTGACCCTCGACGAGGCCCCCGTCATCATTGCTAACAAAGCGCTCCCAGGAGAAGTAAAAGTGCTGGTGATCCCGTCTTCTGAATAGGCTGCGGATGTCGGCGAAACTGGGATGGTAAATGGGGGCATTGGTTGAGCGCGCAAATATCTGCGCCTAATTGTCGATTCCGGAATTTTCGGGGTTCCGCTGGCAGGGACATTTGCCTATAAGCCGCTTCTAGCCTGAAAAGACCATTCATTGCGCACCCGGCCGGTGATCTCCCACCTCGGCCGGTTTTTCGCGCAACCAGAAAGCGGATGAGAACCATGCCGAAGCGCCAAGATATCAAATCGATCCTCATCATCGGCGCGGGGCCGATCGTGATCGGCCAGGCATGCGAATTCGATTATTCCGGCACCCAGGCTTGCAAGGCCCTCAAGGAGGAAGGCTACCGCGTCATTCTCGTCAATTCCAACCCGGCGACGATCATGACCGATCCGGGGCTGGCCGATGCGACCTATGTCGAGCCGATCACCCCTGAGGTGGTCGCGAAGATCATCGCCAAGGAGCGCCCGGACGCGCTGTTGCCGACCATGGGCGGCCAGACGGCCTTGAACACGGCGCTTTCCCTCCGCCGGATGGGCGTCCTCGACCGCTACAATGTCGAGATGATCGGCGCCAAGCCCGAGGCGATCGACAAAGCCGAGGATCGCGCCCTGTTCCGCGAGGCGATGGCCAAGATCGGGCTCGAGACGCCGAAGTCGCGGCTGGCGAATGCCACCGACATCAAGGACCAGGATCGCAAGGCGCATGAGGCGGAACGTGCCGCGCTCAAGGCGAAGTTTTCCGGTGGCGAACTCGACACCGCCCTCGATGAACTCGAGAACCAGTGGAATCTCGGCGAAGGCGATCGCAAGGCGCGCTACGTCAACCACGCCATGGCGATCGCCGCTCAAGCGCTTGACGACGTCGGACTTCCGGCGATCATCCGGCCTTCCTTCACTCTTGGCGGCACGGGTGGCGGCATTGCCTACAACCGCTCGGAATTCTTCGAGATCGTCGGCAGCGGCCTCGATGCGTCGCCGACGACGGAAGTCCTGATCGAGGAGTCGGTCCTCGGCTGGAAGGAATATGAAATGGAAGTCGTCCGCGACAAGGCGGACAATTGCATCATCATCTGCTCGATCGAGAACATCGACCCGATGGGCGTCCACACGGGCGATTCGATCACCGTCGCGCCGGCGCTGACGCTGACCGACAAGGAGTACCAGATCATGCGCAACGCCTCGATCGCGGTGCTGCGCGAGATCGGCGTCGAGACCGGCGGGTCGAACGTCCAGTTCGCGGTAAACCCGCAAAACGGCCGTCTGGTCGTCATCGAGATGAACCCGCGCGTTTCGCGTTCCTCGGCCCTCGCCTCCAAGGCGACAGGCTTCCCGATCGCAAAGATCGCCGCGAAGCTTGCCATCGGCTATACGCTCGACGAGCTGGAGAACGACATCACCGGCGGAGCCACGCCGGCATCCTTCGAACCGTCGATCGACTACGTCGTCACCAAGATCCCGCGCTTCGCCTTCGAAAAGTTCCCCGGTGCCGAACCGACGCTGACCACCGCGATGAAATCGGTCGGCGAAGTCATGGCGATCGGCCGCACCTTCGCCGAATCGCTGCAGAAGGCGCTTCGCGGGCTTGAAACCGGGCTCACCGGTCTCGACGAAATCGAAGTTCCCGATTTCGACGCCGACGGCGATGGCCGCAACGCCATCCGTGCGGCGCTCGGCACGCCGACCCCCGACCGCCTGCGCATGGTGGCCCAGGCGCTGCGCCTCGGCATGACCGAGGCGGAAGTGCACGAGGCCTGCAAGATCGATCCGTGGTTTATCGCTCAGTTCAAGGCGATCGTCGACATGGAGGCCCGTATCCGCGAGCACGGGCTGCCGCAGGATGCCGAAAACCTCAGAATGCTGAAGGCCATGGGTTTTTCCGATGCGCGTCTCGCGACGCTGACCGGCAAGCGCCCGAAGGAAGTCGCGGAACTGCGCAACGCGTTGAATGTCCGCCCGGTCTACAAGCGCATCGACACCTGCGCGGCGGAATTCGCTTCGCCGACCGCTTACATGTATTCCACCTATGAAACGCCGTTCGTCGGCGCCGCGCGCTCGGAGGCACAGGTTTCCGATCGCAAGAAGGTGGTCATCCTGGGTGGGGGCCCGAACCGGATCGGCCAGGGGATCGAGTTCGACTATTGCTGCTGTCACGCGGCCTTCGCGTTGAAGGACGCCGACTATGAGGCGATCATGGTCAACTGCAACCCGGAAACGGTTTCGACCGACTACGACACCTCCGACAGGCTCTATTTCGAGCCGCTGACCGCGGAAGACGTCATCGAGATCATGCGCGCCGAGCAGGAAAACGGCACGCTGCACGGCGTCATCGTTCAGTTCGGCGGCCAGACGCCATTGAAGCTTGCGGAGGCGCTGGAGAAGAACGGCATTCCGATCCTCGGGACGGCACCCGACGCGATCGATCTGGCCGAAGACCGCGACCGGTTCCAGAAGCTTCTGATGAAGCTCGACCTCAACCAGCCGCGCAACGGCATCGCCTACTCCGTCGAGCAGGCACGCCTCGTCGCCGCCGAAATCGGCTTTCCGCTGGTCGTGCGTCCGTCCTATGTTCTCGGCGGCCGCGCGATGCAGATCATCCATTCGGAAAGTATGCTGCAGACCTACCTGCTCGACACGGTTCCCGGCCTCGTGCCGGAAGACATCAAGCAGCGCTATCCGAACGACAAGACGGGCCAGATCAACACGCTGCTCGGCAAGAACCCGCTGCTCTTTGACAGCTACCTGACCAATGCGATCGAAGTCGACGTCGATTGCCTGTGCGACGGCAAGGATGTGTTCGTATCCGGTATCATGGAGCATATCGAGGAAGCGGGCATTCACTCCGGCGACTCGGCCTGCTCGCTGCCGGTGCACTCGCTCGACAAGAACCTCGTCGACGAGCTCGAGCGGCAGACGGCGGCGCTTGCAAAGGCACTCAATGTCGGCGGGCTGATGAATGTGCAGTTCGCCATCAAGGAAGGCACGATCTACGTGCTCGAAGTCAATCCGCGCGCCTCCCGCACGGTCCCCTTCGTCGCGAAGACGATCGGCGCGCCGATCGCGAAGATCGCCGCGCGAGTGATGGCTGGAGAAAACTTGGATGATGCGATCGCTGCCTATGGCAAGAAGCCGGATCCTCGCAATCTGAAGCACATTGCCGTCAAGGAAGCCGTGTTCCCCTTCGCCCGCTTCCCGGGCGTGGACACCCTGCTCGGCCCGGAAATGCGCTCGACCGGCGAAGTGATTGGCCTCGACACCGACTATGCGCTTGCCTTCGCCAAGTCCCAGCTCGGCGCCGGCGTCGATCTGCCGCGTGACGGAACGGTGTTCGTCTCGGTTCGCGATGAGGACAAGGCACGGGTTCTGCCGGCCATCCGCGTTCTCGCGGACATCGGTTTCAAGGTGATGGCGACCGGCGGTACGGCCCGGTTCCTGGGCGAAAACGGCATTACCGCCACCAAGGTCAACAAGGTGCTCGAGGGACGGCCGCATGTCGAGGACGCCATCCGCAACCGCCAGATCCAGCTTGTCATCAACACCACTGACGGCAACAAGGCGATCTCCGACTCGAAGTCGCTGCGCCGCGCGACGCTGATGCAGAAGGTCCCCTACTACACGACCATGGCCGGAGCCGAAGCCGCGGCGCACGCCATCAAGGCGCTGAAGGCAGGCAACCTGGAAGTGCGTCCGCTACAGAGCTACTTCGACGCTTGACGGATGCCCCCGGCGCGCCCCTATCGGGTGCGCCAAGGCTCGGTAATGGATAGACGCTTCCAGGAGAGTTGCGCTACCACGCGGCGCCCTGCCGCGTCAGGCGCAGCGTCCTGAAGGCGAAGAAAACCGATGCGACCGCGATGACGCAAGCCAGCGCAAATACGGCAAGCAGCGACATCGCCAGCACATGGTCGCTGGCACCTTCATCGAAGCCGAAAGCGTTGGCGGTTACGCCGAAAAGGGCGGCGCCGATCGCATAGCCGGCCGATTGCAGCGTCGGCAGCAGCGCCGAGGTCTTGTCGCGCTCCTCCTTGCTCGAGATGTCCATCAGGAATTGGCTGAGCGTTCCCCAACTGATGCCGAAACCGGCGCCGATAGCCGCCTGTCCGATGAACACAAGCCGGTGCTCGTCGCTCCAGACGGCGAGTGTCAGCCCGACGAGGCCAAGGCCGAGGATCAGCGGCCCCGTCCACATCAGCCGAACCCGAATCGCGTGCGATGGCAGGCTGGCGACCAGAATTGCCGTTACGCTCCAGGACATCGCCATCAAAGCGCTCGAAAAGCCGGCGGCCGTCGGTCGGAAATCCCAAAGCTGCTGCAGCGAATAGACGAGATAGACCGAGCCGGACGCCTGGGCGAGCGGCATCAACAGGATAATCCAGAGACCGCTGCCAAGCGCGCTTCGGTTCGCGAAAGCGCAGGACGGCAGAATGGAATTCGGCGATCTGCGGTCGGATCGGATCGCGGTGATGAAGACGGCGAGTGCGATCACCAGCAAAGCCGCCGTTACATAGGCACTGCTTGCCGTACTCGAGAGCGAGATCAACAAAATGCCGAGCCCGAATGCGAAGAGTCGCAGCAAAGGCACGGCGCCGACATCGCCGCCACCTCGCTTCGGCTGGCCGACGATCGCAATGACGAGCGCTATGAAGACGGCGACGGCCGGTATGTTGACGAAGAAGGCGGCCCGCCACGACCAATATTCCGTGAGCAGTCCGGAGATCAGCGGACCGGCAAAGGCGGCCGACGCCCAGACGATCGCTTCTGCCCCGAAAACCTTGGGAACGAGGCGCGGCGGGAAAAGCTCGGGGATGAGTGCATAGCAAACCCCGGCAATGATTCCTTCGCCGAGCCCCTGCAGCAACCTGCCGGCGAGCACTTGAGGCATGCCGGTCGCGACGGTCGCGATCACCGTGCCGGCGGCGAAGACCAGCGCGGCAGCGATCAGCGTGCTGCGCGCGCCGAACCTGGCTTTCAGATTGGCCGCCAGGGCGCCGCCGATGATGGCGAAAACCAGATAGAGCGTGAAGGCCCAGGACAGCAAGGCCGCCCCGCCGAATTCCTCGACCGCCGTAGGCAAGGCCGTCGAAATAAAGAACTCGTTGAAGGCAAAGAGCGCGACGCCAAGGCACAGGGTCACGGTTGCAGCAAGATGATCTCTCTTCAGCAACTCGCTCCAGCGTCCCTCGCCTGGCCTGTGCTTCGTCACGCTGGAGGTCCTTGGCTTCTCTTCGAGTAGACTCATGGTTGGTTCCGATCGCTTGTTCATGGAACCTGGACTGATACAACCTGAAGTGCTGTTGAGGTAAAGCGGCTTTTTGTACTGAAGGCTATTTTTTGAAGATCTCGAGGTTGGACACAGCCTTCGCCCCGGCGCGGAGCGTCTCGAAAAATCTGGCTTTCGCGCTTCCGTTTCTGTTATAAGAACGGTTCGAATGTTTCGGACGGTTCCGGTGCTTCGGCTCCGGGGACCGTTTTCTTTTGCGTCGGCGCCGCCGGGAGGCGGCGCCGCGCGCTTGATAAAGGACGATGAAATGGTCGACAAAGTTCCGATGACCCAGGGTGGATTCGCGAATCTGCAGGAAGAGCTGCGCTGGCGCCAGCAGGAAGAACGCCCGCGAATCATCGAGGCGATCGCCGAAGCGCGCGCCCATGGGGACTTGTCGGAAAATGCCGAATACCATGCCGCCAAGGAGGCCCAGAGCCACAATGAGGGCCGTGTCTCCGAGCTCGAGGACCTGATCGCCAGGGCGGAGGTCATCGACCTTTCGAAAATGTCCGGCTCGAAAATCAAGTTCGGCGCGCGGGTGAAGCTCGTCGACGAGGACACCGAGGAAGAAAAGACCTATCAGATCGTTGGCGACCAGGAAGCCGACGTCAAGGCCGGCCGCATTTCTATCTCTTCTCCGATCGCCCGCGCATTGATTGGCAAGGAGGTTGGCGATTCGATCGAAGTGAACGCCCCCGGTGGTTCCAAGGCCTACGAAATCCTCGCCGTTCAGTGGGGCTGATCGCCCGAATCCAGCAGCCGAACACGGAAAGGCGGCGGGGCATGACCAGGGCCTCACCCACTCCGCACGGCGCGCGGCATTCGTTCGGCCCCTCTTCCCCCGACACCTGATTGCAAGCGGCGCAAGGAGAGCGCTTACGTGGCCGATATCCGGGACATCGAGGTTATTGCGCCCAACTTCAAGCGCCGTCTCTCCGGCGTCACTTCGACGATCATCCAGCTCATTCCCGTCCAGCGCAAGCTTGGGCAAAAGATCGCGGTCCTTGGTCCCGGGCTCCCCAAGAGTTTGCCGTCGGTCCGGTATCGCGACCTGATCCATCTCTGGCAGAAGCCGCCGGGCCGCCGCTGCCGCGTCTGGCATGCGCGCCGCAACGTCGAGATGCTGCCGGCAATCCTCCTGCGCGACCTGCTGCGGATGAAGCTCCGCATCGTCTTCACCTCTGCCTCGCAGCGGCGGCATACCGGATGGAGCAAGTTCCTGATCCGCCGGATGGACGCGGTAATCTCCACAAGCTCGAAAACCGCCGCTTATCTGGAGGTTCCGAGCACGGTCATCCTGCACGGGATCGACACGAACCGCTTCCACCCGCCGGTCGACAAGGCGGCTACGAAAAAAACGCTTAATCTCGACCCCTCCCGGAAATATGCCGGCTGCTTCGGCCGTGTCCGCCACCAGAAGGGAACCGACCTTTTCGTTGACAGCATGATCGCGCTTCTGCCCGGCCGACCGGAATGGGGCGCGATCGTTGCCGGGCGCGCCACAGGCCCTCACCTCGCCTTCGAGGTCGAATTGAAGGAGCGCGTTGCCAAGGCGGGGCTCGCCGACCGCATTCTATTCGTCGGCGAGCACACCAATATTCCCGATTGGTACCGTGCGCTTGACCTCTTCGTCGCACCGCAGCGCTGGGAAGGCTTCGGCCTGACGCCGCTGGAGGCGATGGCGAGCGGCGTGCCGGTCGTGGCTAGCGACGTCGGCGCCTTTTCCGAATTGATCGCGGAAGGACCGGACGAGACCGGGCTGATCATCCCAGCCGGAAATCTCGAAGCGATGGTCGATGGAGCCGCCGCCTTCATGGACGACCCGGCGCGGCTTGCGGCTGCCGGTGCAAACGGCCTGGCGCGGAGTTCCAGGGATTTCGCCATCGAGGGCGAAGCTCGGGCGATCGGTGCAGTCTACGACGGGCTGATGCGCTGAAGCTTACTGCTTCGAAGCGAACAGCCTCAGATAGGCGTCGGTGATCGCTTCCCTGGAGAACTGGCCGACCAGCGTCTCGTGTCCTCGTTCGGCGAGCGCAGTACCCAGGCTGCGGTCGTTGGCAATCCGCTCGATCGCGCGCGCGAAGCCGTCGGCATCGCCGATATCGACCATCAGACCGTTTCCGCCGTCGCGCATGAACCATTGCGGCCCCTCCGATCGGCTGGAGACGACCGGCGTTCCCTGGGCCCAGGCCTCCAGGATGACGTTGCCGAGCGGCTCGTGGCTGGAAGCCATGACGAAGATGTCGGCGGCTGCGAGGAACGGTCTCGTGTCCTTCTGCCAGCCGGCGAAGCGGACCCTCTGGACGACGTCGAGATCGGTGGCAAGTCTCCGAAGGTTGTCCCCTTCCTCGCCGTCGCCGAGCAGCCAGAGGTAAACGCCGGGCACTTTGGCGACCGCTTCGATCAGCGTATGAAAGCCCTTGCGTTCCACAAAGCGGCCCATCGACATGATGACGGGCGCGTCCTCCGGCGTGTCGAGCACCGCCCGGCTGACAGGCTGCACCCGTTCGGTGCTGGTGAAGTTCGAGATGATCTCGACATCGCGCTTCCAGCCGAGCGAGCGGACATGCTCGGCAATTCCCGGCGTATTGCAGACGAGGCAGTCCGTGTTGCGGAAGTAATCGAGGCGTGGCGGATAGTCGCCCAGCCGGGAAATCTTGATGCAGCCCCTGTAGGCCGGCATCAGCTGGCTGGCGCGCGGAGCCCAGGCCATCAGAGCGTCCGGCCTGTCGCGCGTCGCCATCCGCATCACCTTGCGCGGCAGCGCCAGCCGATCGAGCGACAGGTTGCGGAAATGGCTTTCCGTTATCCTCGCCGCGCCCTCGATTTCAGGACGCCACAGGCGCTGGGGCCGGATGACCGCTGTCTGCTCGACGCCGCGTTCGGCCAGGGCGTTAACGAGGTGGACAAAAAAACGCTCGGCTCCGCCATCCTTGCCGAAGTGAAAGTGCATGACCTTCATCGCTGCGCTGCACCTCTTGCGAAGAGCTCGAGATAGGCGTCGGTGATCGCCCTCTCGGAAAAGCGCGACTGCAGCGTGTCGCGGCCGCCGGCACTCAGCCTTTCGCGAAGCACCGTATCGTCGCGTAGCCTGCGGATCGCGTTGGCAAGACCCTCGTCATCGCCGCAATCGACCATCAAGGCATCGCGCTCATGAGTCATCACCCAGGAAGGCCCTTCGGCCCGTGCGGCAATGGTCGGCTTGCCGGCGCCCCAACCCTCGAAGCACACATTGCCGAGAGGCTCATGCGAGGAATTGATCGCGAAGACGTCACCCGCGGCAAGGTAACCATAGGCATTGGTCTGCCAGCCGGGAAAGCGCACACGATCGCCTATGCCGAGTGTGTCGGTCAACCGCTCCAGCTCGTTCCGTTCGGGCCCGTCTCCGAGCAGCCAAAGATGGACGCCCTCGACCTTCTGGACGGCGCGTAGCAGCCCGTCGAAGCCCTTGCGCTTGACGAAACGTCCCATGCCGACGACGACAAAGGCGTCGGCGGGCGTCCGCATCTCAGACCGGGATATCGGTGCAACGGGCGTTGCCCGCGTGAAATTAGCGATCACTTCGATATCGCGGCGCCATCCGAATTCGCGAACCTTGGTGGCAATGTCCGGGGTGATGCAAACCAATGTCTCGACATTGGTGTAGTAGCCGAGATGCTCCGGATAGTCACCCAGACGAGAAATGCGGAAGGCTTTCTTGTAAGAAGGCATGAAGCGGCTGGCGCGCAGCTGCCAGGCCATGATGACATCCGGCCGGAACTCCCTGAGGATGCGCGACATCCGCCACTGCAGGAAAAACCGCGACAACGAAATCCGGCGGAAGACGCCTTCGTAGATCTTGGCGCTGCCTTCGATTTCGCCGCGCCAGCTACGTCCGGGGCGGATCAGCACGCGTTGCTCGACGCCACGGTCATGCAGGGCTTTGACGAGATTGACGAAGAACCGTTCCGCGCCGCCTTCCTTGCCGAAATGAATATGCATGACTTTCATGGGTCACCTGTCCGGGGGCCTTAGCGGGAAAGCGCGTCGTCGACATTGGGCCGGACTTTCAGCGCATGCCGCTGATAAATCTTGGCCGCGGTCAGGAACGCGTAGACCGCCCCGGTCATCGCTTCGATGAAGCCTGGAAAGCCGCAGCGCCATAGGCCGTTGCGAAAATAGAGCCGGTAGAAGTAGAGCGGCGGGCCGAACAGCATCTTGTAGGGGCGCATCACCCTGCCCTCGGCGAACTGCTGATCCGCCTTGAGCGTCGAATACTTGTTCTCCTTGAGGATCTGTTCGTCGAGGATCAGCGGCCGATAATGCAGCAGGCTGCCGGAGCGGGCGGCGCCCACCTGGCCGTCCGGGACGATCCCTTCATGCACCTTCTGGTCCAGGTCGTAGCGGCCGCGGCCGCGGCGGACCAGACGAAGATTGCGCCGTTCGTGCACCTTTTCCGGGGGGTAGCCGTAGCCGATCAGATAGGGGCGCCGCGCCACGCGCCAGCCGACGATGTCGTCGGGGGCGTTCAGGAGCGACGGCAACAGAGCCTTCAACGCTTCGTCGAACCGCTCGTCCGCATCGATGTTGAAGCACCAGGGCTGACGGCACTGCTCCAGGGCGAATTGCTTCTGCCCGGCATAGCCCCGCCATTCTTCGTACATGAAGCGGATGGGCCAGCCCCTATCGATATAGGATTGCACCAGCGCCGCCGTTTCGTCGGTCGAGCCTGAATCGACGATGACGATCTCGGCGCATTGCTCGAGGCTCTCGATGCAATTGCCGAGATAGGCCTCCTCGTTCAAGCAGATGATGAAAGCGGAGAGCGGAAGCTTTGACGTCATGGAAATCTTCTGACCGGCCGCCTGCGTGGCGCGAAAGGCTCATGTATCAGGGTTCTGCTGCCCAGCTCGCCCTGACGAATTGGCTGCGGCGACGCTTCGCTAGATCTCCACCTGGCAGGCGTCCTTCACCTGGCGGATCGTCAGCATCGTACGCACCGTATCGACATTGTCGGTTGCGGTGAGTTCCTCAATAACGAAATCCTGAAAGGCCGCAAGGTTCTCGGCCACGCATTGAAGCAGAAAGTCCGATTCACCCGAGACCATCCAGGCCTCGCGGACGAGCGGCCACGAGGCGGTGCGGGCGGCAAAGGCCTTGAGATTGGCGTCCGACTGGTGCTTCAGCCCGACCATGCAAAAGGCGACGAGATCGTAACCGAGGGCGGAGGCATTCAGCAGCGCCCGGTAGCCGCGGATGACGCCTGCCTCTTCGAGTTTGCGAACGCGGCGCAGGCATGGCGGCGCCGAGATGCCCACGCGTTCGGCCAATTCCACATTCGTCATGCGGCCATTACCCTGCAGTTCGCGCAGGATTTTCATGTCGATTGCATCGAGGTCGACGCGTAGGACCATTTGCCAACATCCCCGTTTCCATGGACCCCGGTGCACGAGGTCTTTCTCGTCCGCCGTAGCCGGTCTCGCCGAGGCGATTTTATCTTACCCCTGTGGGTAGCACGTAACCGCGTCTCTGAACGAGAGTGCTGCGCCCGGCGTGCACAAAAACCTTTCTGCCGTCGAAGGTGCCCTGCATGATCTCGCCGGGTTGCAGGTACGGGATTACCTGGTTTCCGGCAAAAGCGATGCAAAAATGCCCGATCTGGTGTCAAATTCATGGTGCGGACGCAAGCACTTGTGTGTATCAGCAGCAGTGCCCTTGAAAGAGCGCGCTGTGAATACCTAAACTAAGGCGATATTTTCCAGCATCGAACCCGAGCCTGACTTCGACCAGCCGTCCGTCCGGCAAATTAAGGACCAAAGCATGACCGCCCGCCACACCAAAGTGCTGATCATCGGCTCCGGCCCTGCAGGCTACACCGCAGCGATCTATACGGCCCGCGCCATGCTTTCGCCAGTTCTCATCGCCGGCATGGAGCAAGGTGGTCAGCTGATGATCACGACGGATGTGGAGAACTATCCGGGCTATGCCGATCCGGTCCAGGGCCCGTGGATGATGGAACAGATGCTGAAGCAGGCGATGCATGTCGGCGCGGAGATCGTCAGCGACATCGTCACCGATGTCGACCTTTCCGTGCGGCCGTTCCGCATCAAGACGGACAGCGGTACCGAATGGACGACCGATGCCCTGATCATCGCGACCGGCGCCAAGGCCAAGTGGCTCGGCATCGAGAGCGAACCGACTTTCATGGGCTTCGGCGTTTCTGCCTGCGCCACCTGCGACGGCTTTTTCTATCGCAACAAGGACGTGATCGTCGTTGGCGGCGGCAACTCCGCCGTCGAAGAGGCGCTTTACCTCTCGAACCTGGCCAAGACGGTCACCGTCGTGCATCGCCGGGATGCCTTCCGGGCCGAAAAGATTCTGCAGGAACGCCTGTTCGCCAAGCCGAACGTCAAGATCGTCTGGGACCATGAGGTGGTCGAGTATCTCGGCACGCCGGCAAAGCCGCCTATGCCTGCCTCGGTCAACGGCGTGAAGCTCCGCAATACCAAGACAGGGGCAATTTCGGATATGGGAACGGATGGCGTCTTCGTGGCCATTGGTCATGCGCCGGCCGTCGAACTCTTCAAGGGCAAGCTGCGCCAGAAGCCGAACGGCTATCTCTGGACGGCGCCGGACTCGACCGCGACCGATGTCGCCGGGGTCTTTGCTGCCGGGGACGTGACCGACGACATCTATCGTCAGGCCGTCACCGCCGCCGGCATGGGCTGCATGGCGGCACTCGAGGCGGAGAAATATCTGGCGGGTCATATGCCCGTCGCAATTGCAGCCGAATAGAAGCTGCAAAACGGGGCTAGTGTCGGGAGGCCGGCCCCGTGTGGGAACAGACGCATCGGTGACGCGCGGAGGACTCTACCCTGTTCCTCCGAACGGTCCTTTATGGGGGATTTCATGTCGCTAGACTGGGACAAATTGCGCATATTTCATGCGGCGGCAGAGGCCGGCTCGTTCACGCATGCGGCAGATAAACTCCACCTCTCGCAATCCGCCATCAGCCGGCAGGTCAGCGCGCTCGAACAGGATGTCGGCATCAAGCTGTTTCACCGCCACGCGCGCGGACTGATTCTGACCGAACAGGGCGATATGCTCTACCGGACGGCGCACGAAGTGCTGATGAAGCTCGAGAGCGTCAAGGCGCAGCTCAGCGAAACGACCGACAAGCCTAGCGGCAAGCTGCGCATCACCACGACCGTCGGCCTCGGCCAGGGCTGGCTGACCGACAAGGTCCAGGAGTTCATGGCCCTCTACCCCGACGTCCAGGTCCAGCTCATCCTCGACAATGAAGAGCTCGACGTGAACATGCGGCATGCCGACTGCGCCATCCGTTTGCGCCAGCCGCAGCAATCGGACCTGATCCAGCGCAAGCTGTTCACGGTGCACATGCACATCTATGCCGCGCCCTCCTATATCAACAAAAACGGCGAGCCGCAGTCGATCCAGGATCTCGACAACCACCGCATCATCACCTTCGGCGAACCGGCACCAAACTATCTGCTGGACGTGAACTGGCTGGAGATTGCCGGGCGGGATCCGGACAATCCGCGCGTCTCGCACCTGCAGATCAACAGTCAAACTTCGATCAAGCGTGCCTGCCTGCTTGGAATCGGCATTGCCATGCTCCCCGACTACATCGTCGGCCGGGATCCCGGTTTGATCCAGCTGCCGATCAGCGCGGCGATCCCCTCATTCGATACCTATTTCTGCTATCCGGACGAAATGAAGAACGCTGCGAAGCTCAAGGTCTTTCGCGACTTTATTGTCGCCAAGGCGCGCAACTGGAACTTTTGAGCTGCAGAGCGATTGCCCGCTTTGTGGGCAGTCGCCCCATACCCGCATCAACCATTTGTTTTCTTTAATAGTATTCGCCTACCATCTAAAATTGTATCGCATCGCAACGAAACTGTGCGACGCAAAAATAGGCAGGGATGCGCAGGCGGCATGGCTGTCATGCATATTAAATGATTGCCCCTCGCTCAAAAAAGCAGCATACCAAATCCAGCTGATGCATCTTTGGTGGCTTCTCCTCCCAGTGCCACCGCAGCAGCTGTTCCCCTCTGGAGGTTCTAATTACCTTCACAACTACAAGGGCCCAAGTTTTCTTGTGGCCCTCTTTTTTTGCCCGCAAATAGGCACAGCCATCAGTTGCGAAAATCTGCGGCGAAGCCATTGAACGCGCGCGACGCGCTCCCCATATAGCTTTCAGTTGGTGCATCTGGCGGCTTCCTCCTCCCCGGCCGCCGCATCAGCTGTTCCCCTCTGGAGGTTATGAAACCTTCACAACTGACAGGGCCCAAGTTCGCTTGCGGCCCTTTTTTTTGCCCGCCGCCATGAGAAGATTATCCTCGGTCGTCTGCCGCGTCTGCGCAGTTTCTTGCCTCCGGCGAAAATGCTATTGATGTTCACTCGTTCATCGCCGAGGAGCCATATGGTCATACCGAGCAGAGCGGGCCGATGCCACATCTGGGGTAACCGAATGGGACGTCTGGCGCGTGCTGCCGGGGCCGGCTTGGCGCTGTACCTGTCCGCAGCCGCCTTGGCCGATGTGACCGAGGCTCGGACCGACTCGCCGGTCACCGCGCGAAAGTGCCTTTACTCCGGTGTCTCTACGGAAAATCCATCAATCCCCCTCTGCATCACCCGTGAGAACTTCGCGCGGGACGTCTGCAGCATCATCGAGCATTATGCGGATGCGAACGACCTGCCGGCGCCGTTTTTTGCTCGGCTGATCTGGCGCGAAAGCTTGTTCCAGCCGGACGCTGTCAGCCCGAAAGGCGCCGAGGGCATTGCGCAGTTCATGCCGGGAACGGCGAAGCTGCGCGGTCTCACAAACAGTTTCGACGCCGTGGCGGCGCTCGCCAAATCCGCCGAGTATTTGAGTGAACTCAAGCTCCGCTACGGCAATCTCGGTTTTGCGGCGGCCGCCTATAATGCTGGAGAGGCCGGCCTCGAACGGTTTCTCGAGGTTGACTGGCTGCCCTATGAGACGCGCGAATACGTTCTGGCGATCACCGCCCACCCGGTGGAGGACTGGCGCGACAACCCGCCGAAATCGCTCGATCTCGCGCTCGACAAGGCCAAGAGCTTCCTGGACGGCTGTGTCGCGCTCGCCAACAGCCGGCGGCTGCGCGAAATCGTCGTTGTGGACGAGGCGCCATGGGCGCCCTGGGGCGTTCAATTGGCGGCCCACCAGAGGAAAACCATCGCGCACCGCCTGTTCCTGAACGCCGTGAAAAGACTGCCGGCGCCGATCAACGGCGAAAAGGCGCTCGTTGTGCGCGAGCGCAACGGCAGCTTCGGCGGCAGAACGCGTTATGCAGCCCGCATCGGCCGCCAGACGCGAAGCGAGGCGGACAAGCTCTGCACGACGATTCGCCGCAACGGCGGCGCCTGCATCGTCTTCAAGAACTGACCGGCGAGCGCTGTCATTCCGGCCGTGCCTCACCGACAAAAAAGCCCGCCATAGGCGGGCTTTTTCCTGTGTGGCGAGTTGCTCACTCGTCGGCGTCGGCCGGCGGTTCGGCAACGATGGCCTCGCCGGCCGTGACGATCTCCTCGATCTCATCGTCGCCTTCCGGCTCGCTGATCCGCTCGACGGAGACGACCTTCTCGTCCTTGGCGGTCGAAAAGATCGTAACGCCCTTGGTGGCCCGGCTTGCCAGGCGGATGCCGTCGACAGGTACGCGGATGAGCTGGCCACCGTCCGAGACCAGCATGATCTGGTCGTTGTGCTGGACCGGGAAGGCCGCGACGAGTTCGCCGATTTCCGCAGTTTTCGATGTATCGGTGGCACGGATGCCCTTGCCGCCACGGCCGGAAGTGCGGAAGTCGTAGGACGAGGAGCGCTTGCCGAAGCCCCTTTCGGAGACCGTCAACACGAATTGCTCGCGCGCCTTCAGTTCCTCGTAGCGCTCGTTGGAGAGTTCGCCGCCATTGGTGACCTCCTCGCCGACAAGCACGATCTCTTCTTCCTCGCCGGTTGCGGCGCGGCGTTCGGCTGCCGACCGCTTCAGATAGGCCGCCCGCTCCCACGGCTCGGCTTCGACGTGAGCGAGGATCGCCATCGAGATGATCCGATCGCCGTCGGCGAGCGAAATGCCGCGAACGCCGATCGAGTTGCGGCCAGCGAAGACACGGACATCAGAGACCGGGAAACGGATGCATTGCCCGCAGGCCGTCGTCAGCACCACGTCGTCGAATTCCGTGCAGGTATCGACGGAGAGGATCTCATCGCCCTCCTCCTCGAGCTTCATCGCGATCTTGCCGTTGCGGTTGACCTGGACGAAGTCGGAAAGCTTGTTGCGGCGAACGGTGCCCCGCGTCGTCGAGAACATCACGTCCAGGTTCTCCCAGGTCGTCTCGTCCTCTGGCAGCGGCATGATCGTCGTGATTCGTTCGCCGGGTTCGAGCGGCAGCATGTTGATCAGCGCCTTGCCGCGGGACTGGGGCGTGCCGATCGGCAAGCGCCAGACCTTCTCCTTGTAGACGATGCCGCGCGACGAGAAGAACAGCACCGGCGTGTGGGTGTTGGCGACGAATAGCCGGATAACGAAATCCTCGTCACGCGTGGCCATGCCGGAGCGACCCTTGCCGCCGCGGCGCTGCGCCCGATAGGTCGTCAGCGGCACGCGCTTGATGTAGCCGAGGTGGGAGACGGTAACGACCATGTCCTCCCGGGCGATCAGATCCTCGTCGTCCATATCCGGACCGCCATCGGCGATCTCGGTGCGGCGCGGCGTGCCGAACTCGTCGCGGACGGCCGCGAGCTCGTCCTTGACGATCTGCATGATGCGCAGCCGCGAGGAGAGGATTTCCAGATAGTCGCGGATCTCCTCGCCTATCTTGTTGAGTTCGTCGCCGATTTCGTCGCGACCGAGCGCGGTGAGGCGCTGCAGGCGTAGATCGAGGATGGCGCGGGCCTGCTCTTCCGAGAGGTTGTAGGTGCCATCGTCGTTGATGCGGTGGCGGGGATCGTCGATCAGCCGGATCAGCGCGTCGACGTCATGGGCCGGCCAGCGGCGCTCCATCAATTGTTCGCGGGCGGTCTGCGGATCCGGCGCATGACGGATGAGCTTGATCACCTCGTCGATATTTGCGACGGCAATGGCAAGGCCGACCAAGACATGGGCGCGCTCGCGGGCCTTGCGCAGCAGGAATTTCGTTCTCCGGCTAACGACTTCCTCGCGGAAGGAGACGAACGCGCGCAGCATGTCGAGCAGCGTCAGCTGCTCGGGCTTGCCGCCGTTCAGCGCCACCATGTTGCAGCCGAAGGAGGTCTGCAGCGGCGTATAGCGATAGAGCTGGTTGAGGATGACCTCGGCATTGGCATCGCGCTTCAGCTCGATGACGACGCGGTAACCCTGGCGGTCGGACTCGTCGCGCAGGTCGGAAATGCCTTCGATACGCTTGTCGCGCACCAGTTCGGCCATCTTCTCGATCATCGTCGCCTTATTCACCTGATAGGGAATTTCGGTGATGATGATCTGCTCGCGATCGCCGCGCATCGGCTCGACATGGGCGCGGCCGCGCATGATCACCGAACCGCGGCCCGTCTCATAGGCCTGGCGAATGCCGGCGCGACCGAGGATCAGCGCCCCGGTCGGAAAGTCGGGGCCCGGAATGATCTGCATCAGCTCCGGCAGTTCGAGTGCCGGATCATCGATCAGCGCAATGCAGCCATTGATGACTTCGCTCAGATTGTGCGGCGGGATGTTGGTCGCCATGCCGACGGCGATGCCGCCCGCGCCGTTGACGAGCAAGTTCGGAAATTTCGCCGGAACGACGACCGGCTCCTGCAAGGTGCCGTCGTAATTGTCGCGGAAATCGACCGTTTCCTTGTCGAGGTCATCGAGCAGCGAATGGGCCGCCTTCTGCAGCCGGCACTCGGTATAGCGTTCGGCCGCCGGCGGATCGCCGTCGACCGAACCGAAATTGCCCTGGCCGTCGATCAGCGGCAGCCTGAGCGACCAATCCTGCGCCATGCGCGCCAGTGCGTCGTAGATCGCCATGTTGCCGTGCGGATGGTATTTACCCATCACGTCACCGGTGACGCGGGCGCATTTGACGTATTTCTTGTTCCAATCGATGCCGAGTTCGCTCATCCCGTAAAGGATACGGCGGTGAACCGGTTTCAGACCGTCGCGCACATCGGGAAGGGCGCGGGAAACGATCACGCTCATGGCGTAATCGAGATAGGACCGCTGCATTTCCTCGATGATGGAAATCGGCTCGATGCCTGGCGGAGTCTTTCCGCCGCCGGGAGTGCTTTGCTCAGTCAATGTCGATCACGATCTTTGTTCAGAATCAGTCAGTTCTTATAGCCGAATGCAGCTTCAAGCGCCAATTTTGGCCGATGGTTTTGAACAGTCTTTTGCCGCCGGAACGGGCTTTTCTAGGGCAAGAATCCACAAATCGGAAGAGCTTCTCCGTATGTCTCGGACGGATGCGGCGTTCCTTGGCGTGAAGCTGCTTTAGGCTATCGCGCAACGCTTGGCTAGCCGGCCCTTCCCAAGCGCGCATCGGTTGCCTAAGAATGCAGCGCCGCTACCGGAGAAAGACCCGGACAGCGATCCGGAGGGGGAACGGATGTTCAATGTCGATCTGCTGATCAATGCGTTGACGACGCTGCTCGTAACACTCGACCCGCCGGGTCTTGCGCCCATTTTCCTGAGCCTCACGGTCGGTCTGAGCCGGCAGGAGCGTTTCCAGGTCGCGACCCGCGGCTCGCTGATCGCCTTTTTCATCCTCGCCGCCTTTGCCCTTTTCGGCGACGGCATTCTCGGCCTGCTCGGCATCTCGATCGGCGCTTTCCGCATCGCGGGCGGCCTGCTGCTCTTCTGGATTTCCTTCGAGATGATCTTCGAACGACGCCAGGAGAGAAAGGAAAAGACCGGAGAAACGGCGGTGACCAAGGACCACATCCATAATATCGCCGTCTTCCCCCTCGCCCTGCCGCTGATCGCCGGTCCGGGGGCGATTTCGGCAACGATCCTGCTCGGCAGTTCCTTTCCCTCGGTCCTCGAGCGCGTCCAACTCCTCGTCGTCATCGCCGCCTCGATGGCATCGCTCTTCCTGGCGCTGGTGATCGCCGACCGGATCGACCGTTTCCTCGGGGTTACCGGTCGGGCGATCCTCACCCGCCTCCTCGGCGTGATCCTGGCGGCGCTCGCCGTTCAGTTCGTCGTCGACGGCGTGCGTTCTGCTTTTCAAATCCCAATTCAGAGCCTCGGCTGAAAACGCAACGGCCCGCAACTGCATGTGTCCTTAAATCGACTTCGATTTCAGGACAAAGACATGCAGCAAGTCAAAGTGCTACAGCGACCTTTGCGCGTCTGAAAAGACGCGCGGCACTGTAGAGGCGGGCCGAATATGTCCCGAGCGATTGACGCTGACCGATCAGAACGGAATGTCGTCGTCGAGATCGCGGGAGAAATTGCCGCCGCCCTGGTTTGGTTGGCCGCCGGAGCGGCCGCCGCCCGGAGATTGCCGCGGCTGGTCGTAATCCTCGTAACCGCCGCCGCCGCCGTAGTCGCTGCCGCCACTTCTGGCGCCGCCGCCTTCGCCGCGGCCGTCGAGCATCGTCAGCGTCGAGTTGAAGCCCTGCAGCACGACCTCGGTGGTGTAACGGTCATTGCCGTTCTGGTCCTGCCATTTGCGGGTCTGCAGCTGGCCTTCGATATAGAGCTTGGCGCCCTTCTTCACATATTGCTCGACGACCTTGCACAGGCCTTCGTTGAAGACGACCACATTGTGCCACTCCGTCTTTTCGCGCCGTTCCCCGCTGTTGCGGTCGCGCCAGGTCTCCGACGTGGCGATCCGGAGATTGGCGATCGGCCGGCCGTCCTGCGTGCGCCGGATTTCCGGGTCGGCCCCGACATTTCCGATCAAGATCACCTTGTTGACGCTACCAGCCATATCGCTTTTCCCGTGTTTTCACCGAACCGCGGCCCGGCTTTCAAATGTCTCAAGAGGGCGCATCTTAGCGGTGAGCCGCCGCCGATACGCCCCGCATCCTACACAATCCACAGCTCATTTGGCAGGCCGCGGCTTATGTTTGTTCTTTTTTTGTTCTAATATTGCCTTATTATCTTGTCAACCGAATCGCAATTGAGCCGCCTCTTTGCCGATTGCGCCTCGACATGGGCGTTGTCGTCATTACATAGGAGGCTTTCAACCGACATGCAAAACTGGCTTCCGATGAGCGAACTCAAGACCCTCTCCATTCGCGGCGCGCGCGAGCATAACCTCAAGGGCATCGACCTTGACCTGCCGCGCAACAAGCTGATCGTGATGACCGGCCTTTCGGGCTCCGGAAAATCCTCGCTCGCCTTCGATACGATTTATGCCGAGGGCCAGCGCCGCTATGTCGAGAGCCTGTCGGCCTATGCCCGGCAGTTCCTGGAGATGATGCAGAAGCCGGATGTCGACCAGATCGACGGGCTGTCGCCGGCAATCTCGATCGAACAGAAGACGACTTCGCGCAATCCGCGTTCGACGGTCGGCACGGTCACCGAGATCTATGACTATCTGCGCCTGCTCTTCGCACGCGTCGGCGTGCCCTACTCGCCGGCGACGGGCCTGCCGATCGAGAGCCAGACGGTCAGCCAGATGGTCGATCGCGTATTGGAATTCGGCGAAGGCACGCGGCTCTATATCCTTGCCCCGCTCGTGCGCGGCCGCAAGGGCGAGTACAAGAGGGAACTCGCCGAGCTGATGAAGAAGGGCTTTCAGCGCGTCAAGGTCGACGGCCAATTCTACGAGATCGCCGACGTGCCGGCGCTCGACAAGAAATACAAGCATGACATTGACGTCGTCGTCGACCGCGTCGTCGTGCGTCCCGACCTCGGCACCCGACTGGCCGACAGCCTCGAAACCTGCCTGACGCTCGCAGACGGGCTGGCGATCGCCGAATTCGCCGACAGGCCGCTGCCGCCGGAAGAGACGGCCGCCGGCGGTTCTGCCAACAAGTCGCTCAACGAGACGCATGAGCGCGTGCTGTTCTCGGAAAAGTTCGCCTGCCCGGTCTCCGGCTTCACCATTCCGGAAATCGAGCCGCGGCTTTTCTCCTTCAACAATCCGTTCGGCGCCTGCACGACCTGCGACGGTCTCGGCAGCCAGCAGAAGATCGACGAGGCGCTGATCGTTCCCGAGCCGAACCGGACCTTGCGGGACGGCGCCATCGCGCCCTGGGCGAAATCGACATCGCCCTATTACAACCAGACGCTCGAGGCGCTCGGCAAGGTCTTCGACTTCAAACTCGGCAGTCGCTGGAGCGAGCTCTCCGAGGAAGCGCAGCGGGCGATCCTGCACGGCACGGACGAGAAGATCACCTTCCACTACCAGGACGGCGCCCGCTCCTACAATACGACGAAGACATTCGAAGGTATCGTGCCCAATCTCGAGCGGCGCTGGAAGGAGACCGACAGCGCCTGGGCGCGCGAGGAGATCGAGCGCTTCATGTCGGCGGCACCCTGCCCCGCTTGCGCCGGCTACCGGTTGAAACCGGAGGCGCTGGCGGTCAAGATCGACAGGCTGCATATCGGCGAACTCACCGAGATGTCGATCCGCGCTGCCCGCGACTGGTTCGAAACGCTTCCCGAGCGGCTCAGCACCAAGCAGAACGAAATTGCCGTGCGCATCCTCAAGGAGATTCGCGAGCGGCTGCGCTTCCTGAACGATGTCGGCCTTGAATACCTCAGTCTCTCGCGCAATTCCGGCACGCTTTCGGGCGGCGAGAGCCAGCGTATTCGGCTGGCCTCACAGATCGGCTCCGGGCTGACCGGAGTGCTCTACGTGCTCGACGAGCCGTCGATCGGCCTTCACCAGCGCGACAATGCCCGTCTGCTCGAGACGCTGCGGCATCTGCGCGACATCGGCAACACGGTCATCGTCGTCGAGCATGACGAGGACGCGATCCTGACGGCGGATCATGTGGTCGACATCGGCCCGGCCGCCGGCATTCACGGCGGCGAGATCGTCGCCGAAGGTGCGCCCGCCGATATCATGGCCAACCCGAAGTCGCTGACCGGCAAATATCTCTCCGGCGAACTCTGCGTCGCGGTTCCCAGCGAACGGCGGAAGCCGAAAAAGAAGAGGGAAATCACGGTTGTAGGGGCGCGGGCGAACAATCTGAAGAATGTGACCGCGTCGATCCCGCTCGGCGTCTTCACAGCCGTCACCGGCGTTTCGGGGGGCGGCAAGTCGACCTTCCTGATCGAGACGCTCTACAAGGCGGCCGCCCGCCGGGTCATGGGGGCGCGCGAAAACCCCGCCGATCACGACCGGATCGATGGCTTCGAGCATATCGACAAGGTGATCGACATCGACCAATCGCCGATCGGCCGGACACCGCGCTCGAACCCGGCGACCTATACGGGCGCCTTCACGCCGATTCGCGACTGGTTCGCCGGCCTGCCGGAGGCAAAGGCGCGCGGCTATCAGCCCGGCCGCTTCTCCTTCAACGTCAAGGGCGGACGCTGCGAGGCCTGCCAGGGCGACGGCGTCATCAAGATCGAGATGCACTTCCTGCCGGATGTCTACGTCACCTGCGACGTCTGCCACGGCAAGCGCTACAACCGCGAAACGCTCGACGTGCATTTCAAGGGCAAGTCGATCGCCGACGTGCTCGACATGACCGTGGAAGAAGGCGTCGAATTCTTCGCGGCCGTTCCGGCCGTGCGTGACAAGCTGGTGACGCTCAACCAGGTAGGGCTCGGCTATATCAAGATCGGCCAGCAGGCGAACACGCTGTCGGGCGGCGAAGCGCAGCGCGTCAAGCTTGCCAAGGAACTGTCGAAGCGCTCGACCGGGCGCACGCTCTACATCCTTGACGAGCCGACGACAGGCTTGCATTTCCATGATGTCGCCAAGCTTCTTGAAGTTCTGCATGAACTCGTCAACCAGGGCAATTCGGTTGTCGTGATCGAGCACAACCTCGAGGTCATCAAGACCGCCGATTGGGTGATCGATTTCGGCCCGGAGGGCGGCGACGGCGGCGGCGAGGTCATCGCCAAGGGAACGCCGGAAGACGTGGTGAAGGAACCACGCTCCTATACCGGCCAGTTCCTGAAGGAGCTTCTGGAACGCCGGCCGGTGAGGAAGGTCGTAGCGGCCGAGTGATCAACGATGCTTGCGCGGAGAAACGGGTGGCGGATGATCTTCGCATCCGCCAGGGCTTATGTGTCGGATGATCGGTCCAGAACGGACCGGCGAATGCGATGAGCAGCACGAGTGTTCTGGGTATCGAGGAGGAGATGATGGCAGAAACCGGGAAGATCCGCGTCGGCATCGGTGGCTGGAATTTCGAACCCTGGGAGACGAGCTTCTATCCGGCCGATCTTCCGAAGAAGCGGCAACTCGAATTCGCCGGCAAGGAGCTGCGCACCATCGAGGTCAACGGCACCTATTACAGTTCGCAGAAACCGGCGACCTTCGCCAAATGGGCATCGGAGGTTCCGGACGGATTTATTTTCTCGCTGAAGGCCAGCCGCTTCGTGACGAATCGCAAGGTGCTGGCCGAAGCCGGCGAATCGATGGAGCGGTTTCTGACGCAGGGTTTGACGGAACTCGGCGACCGGCTCGGCCCCATACTGTGGCAGTTCGCGCCGACCAAGAAGTTCGATCCGGATGACTTCGAGGGCTTTCTGAAGCTGCTCCCGGAAAAGCAGGACGGCCTGAAGCTCCGCCACGTTGTGGAAGTCCGCCACCCCACTTTTCAGGTGCCGGAGTTCGTCGAGCTTCTGCACAAATACAAGACGGCGGCGGTCCTCGCCGAACACGAGGACTATCCGATGATCGCGGACGTCACCGCGGATTTTGTCTACGCGCGGCTGCAGAAAGGCAGCGACGACGTGAAAACCTGCTATCCCCCGGCGAGTCTCGATCTCTGGGCCGAAAGGCTCAAGACCTTTGCCGCCGGCGGCGAGCCGGACGGACTGGAGAAGAGCGCGCCGGATCGCAAGGCCGACAAGGCGGCGCGTGACGTCTTTGCCTTCTTCATCAGCTCCGGCAAGTTGAATGCGCCAAATGGGGCGCGGGAACTGCAGAAGCGGGGGTGGACTGACGCGCCCGCAAGAGTGCCGGTGTCGCGCCCGCAGTGCCGCATTCAAGGGGTCGTACCGGACTTCGGATGCCAATTCGCGGCCACAACATGTAGTGAGCCGAATCACCAGGCGTGCGCTTCACATTCCCGCCACGCTGCGCAATTGCTAGTAGCACTGAGGAACGCCGGGTACCTGTTTTTTTACCCGTGAAAATTCTGATTTTCCGTCCGCGGCTTCCGCCTGTTGCAAGCCGGCCACCCGAAGTCCCTGATTTTCAACGGATTGGTTGATGTCCCCGTTTTCCACAGTCGATCCACACAAGATATAGCGCTCAAAATTCCGTCACAAACCACCCCTTGACGCCCAAAGGCGATTCACGATTAATGGATTGTACGTTGCGACGGCGGCGAACCGGGAAGTTGAGAGGCCGGTTCATCCCCCAAATCGTCGGTTCTGACATGTGGCCGAGGCGGATGGTTCCGCGTGGCCGCAGCGGTGGAATTTTGCGCGAATTGAGGGCTGTCGAAGCAATTTCAGTCTGGCGTAAAGAACCTGTTAATACTATATTTAGTGTTTGCAGCCAGCCTCACCACAAGATACTGGATACCCGGGTTTGGGTTTCCTCTAGAGATACGGAAGCTGAAGCTGGCTGCGGGACCTCTCGCGGCCGGACGGGACAATTGCGCCGAGGCGCATGGCAACAAAGGACGGGACAATGAAGATCGAACGTCGTTTCACCAAGGCAGGGCAGTCCGCCTATGCCGAGATAGAATTCCGCAAGGCGACGAGCGAGATCAAGAATCCGGACGGCTCGATCGTCTTCCGTCTCGCCGATATCGACGTGCCGGCGCAATTCTCCCAAGTGGCCGCCGATATTCTCGCGCAGAAATATTTCCGCAAGGCGGGCGTGCCGGCCAAGCTGAAGCGCGTCGAGGAGAACGACGTCCCCTCCTTCCTGTGGCGCTCGGTTCCCGACACCGAGGCGCTGAAGGCGCTGCCGAAGGACGAGCAATACGGTTCCGAAACGGATGCCCGTCAGGTTTTCGATCGCCTCGCCGGCACCTGGGCCTATTGGGGCTGGAAGGGCGGCTATTTCGAAACTGAAGAAGACGCCAGCGCCTTCCGTGACGAGCTCGCCTATATGCTCGCCACCCAGCGCGTCGCGCCGAATTCGCCGCAATGGTTCAATACCGGCCTGCACTGGGCCTATGGCATCGATGGTCCCGGGCAGGGCCATTTCTATGTCGACCCGTTCACCGGCAAGCTGACGAAATCGAAGTCGGCCTATGAGCACCCGCAGCCGCATGCCTGCTTCATCCAGTCGGTCGGCGACGACCTCGTCAACGAGGGCGGCATCATGGACCTCTGGGTCCGCGAGGCGCGTCTCTTCAAATACGGCTCGGGCACCGGCTCCAACTTCTCGCATCTGCGCGCCGAGGGCGAGAAGCTATCGGGCGGTGGCAAGTCGTCGGGCCTGATGAGCTTCCTGAAGATTGGTGACCGCGCCGCCGGCGCCATCAAGTCGGGCGGCACGACGCGCCGCGCCGCCAAGATGGTGGTCGTCGACATCGACCATCCGGATATCGAGGAATATATCAACTGGAAGGTCAAGGAAGAGCAGAAGGTCGCAGCCCTCGTCACCGGCTCCAAGATCGTCGCCAAGCACCTGAAGGCGATCATGAAGGCCTGCGTCAATTGCGACGGCAGCGATGACGCCTGCTTCGATCCGAAGCAGAACCCGGCGCTGAAGCGCGAGATCCGCGTCGCCAAGCAGGCGCTGGTGCCGGAAAACTATGTCAAGCGCGTCATCCAGTTCGCGCGCCAGGGCTACAAGGACATTCAGTTTAAGACCTATGACACCGATTGGGATTCGGAAGCCTATCTGACGGTCTCGGGCCAGAACTCCAACAATTCCGTTTCGATCAAGGACGACTTCCTGCGCGCCGTCGAAGCGGACGGCGATTGGCAGCTGACAGCCCGCAAGGACGGCCGGGTGATGAAGACGCTGAAGGCCCGCGACCTCTGGGAGTCGATCTCCTATGCTGCCTGGGCATCGGCCGATCCGGGCCTGCACTTCAACACGACGATGAACGACTGGCACACCTGCCCGGCGGCCGGTCCGATCCGCGCCTCCAACCCGTGCTCGGAATACATGTTCCTCGACGACACGGCATGCAACCTCGCATCGCTCAACCTGATGCAGTTCAAGGATGCCGCCAGCAAGCGGATCAACATCGCCGACTACGAGCATGCCGTCCGCCTGTGGACGGTCGTTCTCGAAGTCTCGGTGATGATGGCGCAGTTTCCGTCGCGCGAAATTGCCGAGCTCTCCTATGAGTACCGGACGCTCGGCCTCGGCTATGCCAATATCGGCGGCCTCCTGATGTCCTCCGGCATCCCCTATGATTCGGCCGAAGGCCGCGCCATCGCCGGCGCGCTGACCGCCATCATGACTGGTGTCGCCTATGCGACCTCAGCGGAAATCTCGGCCAAGCTCGGCCCCTTCCCCGGCTTTGCGCCGAACCGCGACAACATGCTGCGCGTCATGCGCAACCACCGCCGCGCAGCCCATGGCGAGACCACGGGCTATGAAGGCCTGTCGGTCAACCCGGTCGCACTCATCCACACCGATTGCCCGGATCAGGAGCTGATCGCCCACGCCAAGAGCGCCTGGGACAAGGCCGTTGAACTCGGCGAAAAGCATGGCTACCGCAATGCCCAGGCGACCGTGATCGCGCCGACCGGCACGATCGGCCTCGTCATGGATTGCGACACCACCGGCATCGAGCCCGATTTCGCGCTGGTGAAGTTCAAGAAGCTCGCCGGCGGCGGCTATTTCAAGATCATCAACCGTGCCGTTCCGGAGGCGCTCAGGACGCTCGGCTATTCGGAAAGCCAGATCGCCGAGATCGAGGCCTATGCTGTTGGCCACGGCAATCTCAATCAGGCACCCGCCATCAACCCGACGACGCTGAAGGCCAAGGGCTTCACCGACGAGAAGGTCGATGCCGTCAATGGGGCGCTGAAGTCGGCTTTCGACATCAAGTTCGTCTTCAACCAGTGGACGCTCGGCGCCGATTTCCTCAAGGGCACGCTGAAGGTCACCGACGAGCAGCTTGCCTCGATGGACTTCAATCTCCTCGAGCATCTCGGCTTCTCGAGGAAGGATATCGAATCCGCCAACATCCACGTCTGCGGCGCGATGACGCTCGAGGGCGCGCCCTTCCTCAAGGCCGAGCACCTGCCGGTCTTCGATTGCGCCAACCCCTGCGGCAAGATCGGTAAGCGCTATCTTTCGGTTGAAAGCCACATCCGCATGATGGCGGCCGCCCAGCCCTTCATCTCCGGTGCGATCTCCAAGACGATCAACATGCCGAACGAGGCGACCGTCGAGGATTGCAAGAACGCCTATATGCTCTCCTGGAAGCTGGCGCTGAAGGCCAACGCGCTCTACCGCGACGGCTCGAAGCTGTCCCAGCCGCTGAACGCCTCGCTGATCGAAGACGAGGAAGACGAGGAAGCGATCGAGGAGCTGCTGCACGCGCCGGCTGCCGCGCAGGCGGTCGCCGTGACGGAAAAGATCGTCGAACGCGTCATCGAAAAGGTCATCCGCGCCCGCGAAAAACTGCCGAACCGCCGCCAGGGCTATACCCAGAAGGCGATCGTCGGCGGCCACAAGGTGTATCTGCGCACCGGCGAGTTCGGCGACGGCCGCCTCGGCGAGATCTTCATCGACATGCACAAGGAAGGTGCCGCCTTCCGCGCGATGATGAACAACTTTGCCATCGCCATCTCGCTCGGCCTGCAATACGGCGTGCCGCTCGAGGAATATGTGGAGGCCTTCACCTTCACCAAGTTCGAGCCGGCCGGCATGGTCCAGGGCAACGACGCGATCAAGAACGCCACGTCGATCCTCGACTACGTGTTCCGCGAACTCGCCGTTTCCTATCTCGGCCGCCACGACCTGGCGCACGTCGACACTTCCGACTTCAGCAACACGGCGCTCGGCCGGGGCATCCAGGAAGGCAAGACCAACCTCGTCTCGACCGGCTGGACCCGCGGCTACAAGCCGACGATCGTCGGCGGCTCCGGCGACCGCTCGGAGCCGAAGGGTGCCTCGACCGGCGCCCCGACCCGTGCCTCGGGCGGCGCCACGGTCACCTCGATCACCGGCAATGCCGTCCGCAAGCTCGAGCCGACAACGGCAACAGCCACCTCGGAAGTCGTCGCCTTCAAGCGCGACTATGAGGAGCGCGCCGCAGAGCTTGCCGAGGAGATCGCCGAAGAAGTCGAGCAGGAAGTGACCGCCCTCTTCTCCGACAAGGCCGCGGCAGAAGCTGCTTCCGCCAAGTCGGAAGCCAAGAAGGTCGAAGCCGAACGCCGGGCCCGCTCGATCATGCAGGGCTACACCGGCAACATGTGCTCCGAGTGCCAGAACTTCACGATGGTGCGGAACGGCACGTGCGAGAAGTGCGATACGTGCGGTGCTACGAGCGGGTGCAGCTAATAGCGGTTAGTTGCTGCTACCACTACCACCACCACTAAAGGTGCACAAAAAAAGGGTCCCGAACAAAGTCGCGGGACCCCTTTTTACGAGATGGGGGCGACAGCGGCCGCCGACATCACCGAAATGGACCTCCCGGGCTACGGAGAGACAGGTTTGCGGAGCGGCGGCTTACGATGGGCCCATGGCCTCGCTCTTTCGAGCTGGCCGGCCAGGCGGAACAACGTCTCCTCGTCGGCAAAGCGTCCCACGAAATGCATGCCGATCGGCAGGTCGTGGTCCGACCAGCAGAGTGGCACCGACATTGCCGGCTGGCCCGTGACATTGAAAACGGGAGTCCAAGGGATGAAGCTGAATGTTTCGGCTGCGAGGCGCTTCGCGATGCCTATCCTTTTTAGGAGCCAGCCCGCCTTCACCCGACCCACAGCGCGAATAATTTTCTTCTCGGCAGCAGACGGCTGAAGCGATCCTATCGGCGGCGGAACCCGCGCCAGCACCGGCGTCATCAGGATGTCGTACGTTTCGAAGAATTGCGAAACGCCTCTCGCCGCGAGCTTTAGATAGCGTAGCGCAGCCGCAAGTTCGCCTGCCGAAAGTGTCTCTCCAAGCAGACCCATCCCGAGTGTCGAGGGATCGAAGTCCTGAACACGTACCGGAACACCGGCCGCCCTCGTCGCCTCTTCGATGTCGACTTGCAGTTCCGCGGCGATGACGCTCAGAAACGAAAGGGAGAACGCCTCGGCATCGATAGACGGTGCTGCCTCAACAATGTCGTGACCAAGTTCTTCCAGCAGTTTTGCAGTGGCGGAAAAAGCTTGCAGTATCTCCGGTTCTACTTTCCCGCCAAGCATCGGAGCCGCCGATATGGCAATTTTCAGTTTCCCCGGCGGACGTCCCGCCGCTTCGAGAAAGGACCCTGGCGGTGAGGGCAGGTAATGGGGCGCACCGACATCCGGTCCTTGGACAAGGTCGAGAAGGGTGGCCGAATCCCGCACCGAGCGCGTCAGAACATGTTCCACGGCGAAGCCCGCCCAAGGTTCCCCCGTGAACGGTCCGGCAGGCGTCCGGCCGCGGGTCGGCTTCAGGCCGAACAGCCCGCAGGCAGAAGCCGGGATGCGGATAGAGCCACCACCGTCGCCGCCCGAGGCAAGCGGCACCATGCGTGCCGCGACCGCTGCCGCCGAACCACCGCTCGAACCCCCAGGGGTCCGATCCGGATCCCAAGGATTCCGAGCCGGCCCGAAGGCGTCTGGTTCTGTATAGGGTGTGAGGCCGAACTCCGGAGTGTTGGTTTTCCCCAGGACGATCAGTCCCGCCTTCTTCCATCGAGTGACCAGTTCGGAGTCGCCGGTCGCCGGCAACTTCGCGAGCAGGCGGTTGCCTTGCGAGGTCGGGATTCCTTCCACTGTTGCGAGCAGATCCTTGAGAAGGAATGGGACGCCTACAAAGACGGCGCCCGCGTCAACTTCGTCTGCCGCTTTCCGCGCTTCCTCGAACATGGTCAGGATGACAGCGTTGAGGGGCGGATTTCGCGAGACGATCCTGCCTATGGCCGTTTCGACGAGTTCCAATGCCGATACCGCGCCTCGCTTCACCAGGTCGGCGAGGCCAAGGCCATCGAGTTCGTCGTATTCAGCGATCAATCCACCATCTCCAACTTGAAATCCGACCATTGCAGGGCGGAACACCTGTCAGCCGATGTGAATCCGATGGACTGGCACGTGAGGATACCTCAAGTTGTCCCCGCTCAACGAATCAGAATCGGAGATTCCATGCCCCTCAAACGTCTGATTGCCGCGGCATTGGCAGCCTTGGCCCTGTCGGGTTGCGCAAGCACCGGCGGTACCGGCAACACGACCTACGCCCAATGGTACGGACCGAACCCCGTTCCCGACTTTAGCGCTGCGACACCCGGCGGCGTGCGCATGGCCTACTGACCAGCCGCGCTTGTCATCGGACACCCGAGGGGTGTCCGTGATCGCCGGACCAGCCGCCCTCTAGCGAGTCGAGATTGAATCGCCTTGTCCGCTCCCATTCCTCGACATCGTTCCCGACAATCCCGACCCGGCCGACATTCGCGCCATCGTTGCGACGCTCGACGCCTATAACATTGCCAATAGCGGCATGGCCGAGCTGCCGGGCTTTGCCGTTATCCTTCGCGATCCGCAAACGCGCGCCGCCACCGGCGGGCTCTATGCGACCGACGGATACGGATGGGCGTTCGTCAGATATCTTGCGATCCCGGACGAGTATCGCGGCCACGGCCTCGGGCGGCGGCTGATGGAGGAGGCGAAAAGAATTGCCCGGGCGCGCGGCTATATCGGCCTGCGGCTGGATACGTTCGAATTTCAGGCCCCTCCCTTCTATGAGAAGCTCGGCTTCGAGCTCTTCGGCGAGCTGGAAGGCGCACCGGGCGCAATTCCCCGCTATTTCCTGAAGAAACGCTTTTGAGGGCCCGCTGCCTCGCCGAGATGATCCCTTGAATTCCAACGGATCGGCCCCATCTATCGGTCACCACCCGTATAGAGAGGACCGTGCGCCGACTTTCTGGTTGGGCGCCTTCGCGTCTTCCGGGTTTGAAGGGCGCTCCCCGGAAGGGTCGAGCGCCCTTCTAGTTTCCCGCGCGGTCGTTCATTCACACCTGCAGTTGCTCCCGCGATCAGCGCGGCGGAACGATGCCCTGGTAATACTCGCCTTCACCGCCGACATGGACGGTTTGCGAGCAGGCCGTGAGCGTTGCAAGCGCGAGCAACAATAGGATTTTGCGCATCAATCTCGGTCCTTTCTAAAGGATTGATGGCCATTGATATTCCGGCCTTCGCCAAGGATCAATTGCCTTCTCGGCGCTCCCAACCCGCTAGTATCGGCGACAGGAGTTTTGCCTCAGAAGAGCCGCCGGCTGTCCGTGGCGTCTAAAACTGCGTCGGCGGCACGATGCCCGTGTAATAGTCCCCCGATCCGGGCGTGTATGAGTTGTAAACGGTGGTTCTTCCCGTTTGAGAGCACGCCGCCAGAGTGAAAAGTGCCATGAGCAACAGCAAAGCACGCATGTCTCGTCCTTCCTGACCAGAGGTCCCCGATACTCTTTCACAGCGCCGGTTTGCGCCATTCTCTTGATCAAGCTGTGATTGTACATCCCGCTCAACCGTCGAGATAGACCGACGAAAGGGGACGGTCTTCTCGCCGGGGCCGCCTGCCCCTTCCCTCAAACGCTCGCATTCAAATAAAATCCGACCGCGCGGCTTCACCTGCCCGCAAACGGAGTCTGGCAAAAGGAAAGGAGGAGCGTATTTCAAGGCGAGCAAAGTGACACAGGTCGTTACCATTTCCGCGACGACGGCGGCTTACGCGGCCGAGGCCGTCAAGCCCTCCGCGCGCGTGCGTGGCGACGCTCCGGCCGATGAAGCCATCACCTTGCTCGCGGCACGGCCGCCGGATCGAGCCGCTCTTGCGCCGGCATCCCTCAAGACGAAAGGTGCCCTGCCCCTCGCGCTGATGCTGATCAGCGCCGGAATGCGTCCGCCCCAGGAGAGCGAGGCGGAGACATTGCGTCGCTACCTCGAATTCATGGAGGAGGAAAACGCCGATCGCGGGGAAGACCGGGAAGACGAACCGGCCACCGATGATGAGGAAAAGGGCGACGAAATCGCCGTCATGCTCGACCAGTTCATACAAGGGGCCTGACGGTGGAGCGGGTTTTCCAACCCGCTCCGAAGTCTCAAACCGAAAGGCTTACTTATGCTTGTGGCCGGCCGCTCCACCGCCGGCAGCCCCAACCGGGAGGATATAGTCGACCGTTCCGGCCTTCTCGAAGGTCAGCGTGACGGGCACGGTCTCGCCCTCAGCGAAGGGTTTTGGCACTTCCATGAACATCAGGTGCAGACCTCCGCTCTTCAATTCCACGGTCTTGCCTGCCGGAATGACGATGCCGCCTTCGAGCTTGCGCATCTTCATGACGTCGTTCTCCATCGCCATCTCGTGCAGTTCGACGCGTCCGGCCGCCGGGCTTTCGACAGCGACCAGCCGGTCGTCGGCATTCCCCGTATTCTTAACGACAAAGCCGCCGCCGCCGACCTTGGCGCCCGGCAGCATCGCCTTGACCGCACCGCCCGAGATTTCGAGAGCGCCGACTTCGACGGGAGCGGCTTCGGCCTGCTGAGCGCCGTGCCCGGCATGGGCATGCTCTTCGCCTGCAGCCGTCACGGCTATGGTTGGTGCCGGATGTTCGAGCGCGTGAGCGTCCTCGCCCGCCGCCGGCACCTCATCCCAGACGACCTTTGCTTCAGAGCCGCAAAGCTGCGTCGTCGGGAAGGCAAGCACCGTTTCCTCGTCGAAGCCCGAGACCTTTCCGCGGATGACGAAGGTGTCATAGTGCTCGTCAGACAGATTGCCGCCCTTCCAGCGGATTTCGACCGGACCGGAGGAGACCTTGGTTCCGTGATTGTCGTAGGTCTTCTGATAGTCGCCTTGGATGATTTCAAGCTCCCAGCCGGGTTTCGGCTGCGGCTTGGCGAAGACGAAGCCTTCCGGCAGCTTCACCTGCACCTCGGTCGTCGGCTTGCCGTCGCAGCCGTGCGGCACCTGCAGGATCGCCTTGAACGTCTTTTCGCTGGGCGTGCTGTCCACCTCGAAGGTCGCATGCGCGTGAGCCATGCCGGCGGCTGCGAGCGCGAGGCCTGCCGTGAGGAGGGTCATTCTGATCTTGGTCATGTCGTAGTCTCCGAACCACGTGCCCTGCAACACGGGCTTCGTGGTGAATGCCGCCAAGCGGCGTGATGAAAGTTCAATTCTCGGAAGAGCGTTACGACAGGATTGGCGGCCCGCGCGGGGGCGGCAAAAGCCGCAAGGGCGTCAGCGCGACCTGAATTTCGGTGACAGGCGAATCGGCGAGCCAATTGCCTTTGTCGGCTGACACGCTTGCCTGCGGCGGCTCGGGCAGAAGCACCGAGGCGGCGAGCCTGCATGCCTCGCAAATCGGAGCGATCGGCGGCGCTTTGCCGTCTTCGTGCTCGACACCCTCGGTGCCGAAGCAGATCTCCGCAAAGGAGCCGTCGGGCAGACGATATTCGGCCGCGAGCGCCGCGTTCGTTCCGATGACGAGAGAGGGTTTGTGGGCGAATGACAGGAAAACGAGCGCGAAGGCGGCAAGCAGCCGCACCGCAATTCGCCATCTGTCCCCTTGCCCGATCATGATCGCCTCTGTCTCGTCTCTTCGTTATTCACAATCCGCTTCAAATGCAAAGGCCGATTTGCCGCAGGCGCGCCCAAGAGCGACGATGAAGCCATGGCGACAAAAATATGTTTCATCGCGACATTCGCCCTTGCCAAAATCCGGCCTTCGCCGTTATCTGGAGATGATCTTGTTGGGAGAAACCGGTTCAATCCGGTGCCGAAGGAGCAACCGCCCCGGAAACTCTCAGGCCAAAGGACCAGCAAGGTACCGGTAGGACTCTGGAGAGAAGCGGTTACGCTCGCCGAAGGGATAACAATCTCAGGCAAACGGACAGAGGGGGCTCGAATTTGTCGGCGTTTGACGCCGGTAGTGTGAGCCGGCGCGCCCAGCGCCAGACCTGGAGGCCGGATTTGGAACCTATCTCCCCCTTGAATCATACGCCTTTGCACGCCCTGCATCTGTCGCTCGGCGCGCGCATGGTGCCATTCGCCGGCTATGAGATGCCGGTGCAATATCCCGAAGGCGTGCTCAAGGAACACCTGCACACGCGTTCTGCCGCCGGCCTCTTCGATGTGTCGCATATGGGCCAGGTCATCATCCGCCCGAAGTCCGGCCGGTTGGCCGATGCGGCCTTGGCGCTCGAAAAGCTGGTGCCGGTCGATGTGCTTGGGCTTGCCGAAGGTCGCCAGCGCTACGGGCTCTTCACCAATCCGGAAGGCGGGATTCTCGACGACCTGATGATTGCCAACCGCGGCGACCATCTCTTCCTTGTCGTCAACGCCGCCTGCAAGGAGGCCGACTTCGCGCATTTGAAAGATGGGCTTAGCGATAGTTGCGACGTCACTCTGCTCGACGACCGCGCCCTCGTCGCGCTTCAGGGCCCTCGTGCGGAGGCGGTGCTTTGCGAGCTATGGGCGGATGTCGCCTCCATGCGCTTCATGGACGTGGCGGAGGCGGATCTCCACGACGTCACGTGCATCATTTCCCGCTCCGGCTATACGGGCGAGGACGGTTTCGAGATCTCCATTCCCGCCACCTCGGCGGTGGACGTGACGCAGCGCCTGCTCGAGCATCCGGACGTGCTGGCCATCGGCCTCGGCGCGCGTGATTCGCTCCGCCTCGAAGCCGGCCTTTGTCTCTATGGCAACGATATCGACACCGGCACGACACCGGTCGAGGCGGCCCTTGAATGGGCGATCCAGAAGAGCCGCCGCGCCGGCGGTGAGAGGGCCGGCGGCTTTCCCGGCGCCGACCGGATCCTTGCGGAACTTGCCGGCGGAACCCGCCGGCGCCGCGTCGGCCTGAAGCCCGAGGGGCGCGCGCCGGTCCGCGGCGGCGCGAAGCTCTTCGCTGATGCGAACGGCGCGGTGCCTGTCGGCTCGGTGACCTCCGGCGGCTTCGGACCGAGCGTCGATTGCCCGATCGCCATGGGCTACGTCGATGCCGCCCATGCCGAGAACGGCACACAGATTTTTGCAGAGGTGCGGGGCAAGTACCTGCCGGTCACGGTTTCCGCCCTGCCCTTCGTCAAACAGACCTACAAACGCTGATCAGGAGAGAGCGCGTATGCTGAAATTTACCGAGGAACACGAGTGGCTGAAGGTCGAGGACGGCGTTGCGACCGTCGGCATCACCGAACACGCCGCCGGCCAGCTTGGCGATCTCGTCTTCGTGGAACTGCCGGAAGCCGGCGCGACCTTCGCCAAGGGCGATTCGGCTGCGACCGTCGAATCGGTGAAGGCCGCCTCCGACGTCTATTGTCCACTCGACGGCGAAATCATCGAGGTCAATCAGGCGATCGTCGACGATCCGTCGCTCGTCAACAGCGATCCCCAGGGGGCAGCCTGGTTCTTCAAGCTGAAGCTTGCCGATCCGCGCTCTGCCGATGGTCTGCTCGACGAAGCAGCCTACAAGGAGCTTGTCGGCTGATGAGCATGCCCAAGGATTTTACCTTTACCGACTACAAGCCTTACGATTTCGCCAATCGACGCCATATCGGCCCTTCGCCCTCCGAGATGGAGGAGATGCTGAAGGTGGTCGGCTATCCGAGCCTCGATGCGCTGATCGACGACACCGTTCCGGCCTCCATCCGCCAGAGGACGCCGCTGTCTTGGGGTGCGCCGATGACCGAGCGGGAAGCGCTCGACAAGCTGCGCGAGACAGCCAATCGCAACGACAAGCTCGTCTCGCTGATCGGCCAAGGCTACTATGGCACGATCACGCCGCCGGTGATCCAGCGCAACATCCTGGAAAACCCGGCCTGGTACACGGCCTATACGCCCTATCAGCCGGAGATCAGCCAGGGCCGGCTCGAGGCGCTGCTCAATTATCAGACGATGGTCTGCGACCTGACCGGCCTCGATGTCGCCAACGCCTCGCTGCTTGACGAAGCGACGGCCGCGGCCGAAGCCATGGCCATGGCCGAGCGCCTCGCCAAGTCCAAGGCGAAGGCCTTCTTCGTCGACGAGAACTGCCATCCGCAGACGATTGCGCTCCTGCAGACCCGTGCCGAGCCGCTCGGCTGGCAGCTTGTCATCGGCGACCCTTTCTCGGATCTCGATGCCGCCGGCGTCTTCGGGGCGGTCTTCCAGTATCCCGGCACCTACGGTCATGTCCGCGATTTCTCCGAGCTGATCGCCAGGCTGCACGAACAGGGCGCCATCGCCGCCGTCGCCGCCGATCCGCTGGCGCTTGCCCTGTTGAAATCGCCGGGAGAAATGGGCGCCGACATCGCCATCGGTTCGACGCAGCGTTTCGGGGTTCCGGTCGGCTACGGCGGACCGCATGCCGCCTACATGGCGGTCAAGGATGCCCACAAAAGGTCGATGCCCGGCCGTTTGGTCGGCGTTTCGGTGGACGCACGCGGTAACCGGGCCTACCGGCTTTCGCTGCAGACGCGCGAACAGCATATCCGCCGTGAAAAGGCGACCTCGAACATCTGCACCGCGCAGGTGCTGCTCGCCGTGATGGCGTCGATGTATGCCGTCTTCCACGGCCCGAAAGGTATCAAGGCGATCGCCCAGAGCGTCCACCAGAAGACGGTGCGCCTGGCGATGGGCCTCGAAAAGCTTGGCTATGCGGTCGAGCCTGATGTGTTCTTCGACACGATCACGGTCGAGGTCGGCAAGCTGCAGGGGATCATCCTGAAGACCGCAGTCGCCGAGGAAGTGAACCTTCGCAAGGTCGGTGCCACGAAGATCGGCATCAGCCTTGACGAGCGTTCGCGGCCGGTCACGCTCGAAGCCGTCTGGCGGGCCTTCGGCGGCGACTTCAAGGTGGAGGAGTTCGAACCGGACTACCGGCTGCCGGAGGCGCTGCTGCGCACCAGCGACTACCTCACCCATCCGATCTTCCACATGAACCGCGCCGAAAGTGAGATGACGCGCTATATCCGCCGTCTCGCCGACCGCGATCTGGCGCTCGACCGGGCGATGATCCCGCTCGGATCCTGCACGATGAAGCTCAATGCAACGGCGGAAATGCTGCCGATCACCTGGCCGGAATTCTCCGAGATACACCCCTTCGTGCCGGCCGACCAAGCGCGCGGCTATCAGCACCTGATCGAAGACCTGTCCGACAAGCTCTGCGCCATCACCGGCTATGACGCGATCTCTATGCAGCCGAACTCCGGCGCGCAGGGCGAATATGCCGGGCTTCTGGTGATCCGCGCCTATCACATCGCCAACGGCAACGGCCATCGCGACGTCTGCCTGATCCCGACATCGGCACACGGCACCAACCCGGCCTCGGCGCACATGGCCGGTATGAAGGTCGTGATCGTCAAGGTGAGCGACATCGGCGAAATCGACATGGACGATTTCCGCGCCAAGGCCGCGCAACATGCGGACACGCTCTCCTGCTGCATGATCACCTACCCCTCGACGCATGGCGTGTTCGAGGAGAATGTGCGCGAGGTGTGCGAGATCGTCCACAAGCATGGCGGCCAGGTCTACCTGGACGGCGCCAACATGAACGCCATGGTCGGCCTCTCGCGCCCGGGCGACATCGGCTCGGACGTCAGCCACCTGAACCTGCACAAGACCTTCTGCATCCCGCATGGCGGCGGCGGCCCGGGCATGGGGCCGATCGGCGTCAAGGCGCATCTCGCCCCGTTCCTTCCCGGCCACCCGGAAACGGACAGGAATGACGGCGCCGTCTCCGCTGCTCCCTTCGGCTCGGCTTCGATCCTGCCAATCTCCTGGAGCTATTGCCTGATGATGGGCGGCGAAGGTTTAACCCAGGCGACCAAGGTGGCGATCCTCAACGCCAACTATGTCGCCGCGCGGCTGAAGGGTGCCTATGACGTGCTCTACAAATCGGCCAAGGGACGGGTCGCGCATGAGTGTATCGTCGATACGCGGCCGCTCGCCGAAAGCGCCGGCGTCACGGTCGACGACATCGCCAAGCGGTTGATCGACTGCGGCTTCCACGCGCCGACGATGAGCTGGCCGGTGGCCGGTACGTTGATGATCGAGCCGACGGAATCGGAGACCAAGGCGGAGCTCGACCGCTTCTGCGATGCGATGCTGGCGATCCGCGAGGAAGCCCGCGCCATCGAGGAAGGCCGGATGGACAAGGTCAACAATCCGCTGAAGAACGCGCCGCACACTGTTGAAGACCTCGTCGGCGACTGGGACCGGCCCTATACGCGTGAACAGGCCTGCTTCCCGCCCGGCGCCTTCCGCGTCGACAAGTATTGGTCGCCGGTGAACCGCGTCGACAATGTCTATGGCGACCGCAACCTCATCTGCACCTGCCCGCCGATCGAGGCCTACGCGGAAGCGGCGGAGTGAACTGACCCAAGGGACAAAGCAAAAGGCCCGGCGAAAACCGGGCCTTTTGCTTTTATCTGCAGCCGTGTGCGAGATGCGTCAGTTGGCACGCACCACCGGGTTGCCTTCTGCAGCAAGCGCGGCCAAATCCGCCGGCTTCAGCTCGACCGATTCGCCGCAGCCGCAGGCGGACGTCTGGTTTGGGTTCCTGAAAATGAAGCCAGAGCGCAGGGCGGTCACCTCGAAGTCCATTTGCGTGCCGAGCAGGTAGAGCACCGCCTCGGGCGCGACCCAGACCTTGGCACCTTGATGTTCGATGAGATCATCCCTGGCATTCGCCTCGGTGACGAGGTCCACGGCATATTCCATGCCGGCGCAGCCGCCTTTCTTGATGCTCACGCGGATGCCCTTGGCGTCGCCGCCGGCATTCTCGACGATCGACCGGACGCGGCCGGCGGCGGCATCGGTCAGGCTCATTACGGCAAAGCCCATAGGCTCCATCTCCTTCACATCACCGGGTTAAAGGCCCGGTGCTTTCCAGAATCAAATGTAGTGCCCGTATGTTAACGGATCAATATGGGAGTTCGGGCGTGAATCATGCAGCGGGATGCGAGTGGAAAACCGCGAACACTTCTCCTCATCCCGCTCTAATACCAGCCGAGCGCCACCTGCGCCTCTTCCGACATGCGGTCCGGCGTCCATGGCGGATCGAAGGTCATGGTCACCTCAACGCCGGAAACACCCTCTACGGCGCCGACCGCGTTCTCGACCCAGCCCGGCATCTCGCCGGCGACGGGGCAGCCCGGAGCCGTGAGCGTCATGTCGATCTTCACCATCCGGTCGTCCTCGATGTCGATCTTGTAGATAAGACCGAGTTCGAAGATATCGGCCGGGATTTCCGGGTCATAGACCGTCTTCAGCGCGGCGATGATGTCGTCGCTGAGGCGCGCCAATTCCTCGGCTGGAATGGCCGAATGTACGATGCCTTCGCGGACATCGACCTTTTCCTGCGCTTCCCCGAGACTCATGTCTGCCTCCTTAGGCAAAGAACTTGCGCGCATGTTCCAGCGCTTCCGCCAGAGCGTCGACCTCGGCCCGCGTATTGTAGAGGCCGAAGGACGCACGGCATGTGGAGGTGACGCCGAAACGTTTCAAGAGCGGCTGCGCACAATGGGTGCCCGCCCTAACGGCGATGCCGGCCCGGTCGATCACCATCGAGACGTCATGGGCATGAATGCCGGCGATCTCGAAGGCGAAGATGCTGCCCTTGCCCGGCGCATCGCCGAAGACGCGCAGCGAATTCACCGAGGACAGGCGCTCGCGGGCATAGGCGGTAAGGTCCGCCTCATGCGCCCTGATTGCCTCGCGGCCGACCTTTTCCATGTAGTCCAGCGCGTAGCCGAGCCCGATCGCCTGGACGATCGGCGGCGTGCCGGCTTCGAACCGGTGCGGCGGATCGTTATAGGTGACGCGGTCCTCCGTCACTTCCTCGATCATCTCGCCGCCGCCCATGAAGGGCCGCATCTCCTTGAGCCGTTCGGCCTTGCCGTAAAGCACGCCGACACCGGACGGGCCGTAGAGCTTGTGGCCGGTCATCACATACCAGTCGCAGTCGATGTCCTGCACGTCAACCGGCATGTGCACCGCGCCCTGGCTGCCATCGACAAGAACCGGAATGCCGCGCTCGCGAGCGATACGGCAGATTTCCTTGACAGGAACGACCGTGCCCAGCGCATTCGACATATGCGTGATGGCAATGAGCTTCGTCCGCTCGGTCAGGCAGTTGACGAAATCCTCTATATGGAATGCGCCATCATCATCGACCGGCGCCCAGACGAGCTTGGCCCCCTGCCGCTCACGGATGAAGTGCCATGGTACGATGTTGGAGTGGTGCTCCATGATCGAGACGACGATCTCGTCGCCCTCGCCGAGATGCGGCATCCCGTAGCCATAGGCGACCGTATTGATCGCCTCCGTCGACGACTTGGTGAAGACGATATTGTCGACGGACGGTGCGTTCAGGAAGCGGCGCACCTTTTCACGCGCGCCCTCATAGGCGTCCGTCGCGGCATTCGAGAGGAAATGCAGACCGCGGTGTACGTTGGCGTATTCATTGGCGTAGGCATGGGCAACCGCGTCGATGACGAGTTGCGGCTTCTGCGCCGATGCACCGTTGTCGAGATAAACAAGCGGCTTGCCATAGACCGTCCGCGAAAGGATCGGGAAATCCTTTCTTACGGCCTCTACGTCATAGGCCGGCACCGGCACAGTATGTTCCATGGTCCTGTCCAATCAGGCGTGTTTTTCGAGCCAGGCCGAGATCACGCCTTCTAGTGCCTCGACCAGTGCCTCGTCATCTTCCAGTTCCTCGACGATCTCGGCAACGAAGGCGTTGACGAGCATGGCGCGGGCCTTGTTCTCCGGAATACCGCGAGAGAGCAGGTAGAAGAGCTGCGTATGATCGATATCGATGACCGTCGCACCGTGACCGCACTGAACGTCGTCGGCGAAGATTTCGAGCTCGGGCTTCGCCGAGAAGTCCGCGTCGTCCGACAAGAGCAAGGTATTGCACGACATCTTCGCGTCGGTCTTCTGGGCGTCCTGGGCGACCAGGATCTTGCCCTGGAACACGCCCTTGGCACGATCGAAGACAACGTTGCGGATGATCTCGCTCGAGGTCGTGTGCGGTACGTCGTGGCTCAGCGTGAAGGTCACGTCCGTGTGGCTCTCGCCGCCCAGCAGGTTGATGCCGCGCAGGGTCAAGTCGGATCCCTCGCCGCTCGCCCTACCGTGCAGTTCCTGGCGCACCAGCTTGCCGCCGGCATTGATGACGAACACGTGCAGCTTCGCGTCCTTCGCGAGGTCGAAACGGATCTGTCCGAGATGGGTGTCGGCCGGGCCCTGCTGCTGCAGGATGATCCAGATGACGTCGGCGCCTTCGCCAAGCGTCACGTCGCTCACCGAGGAGACGAAGCTCGCATCCCCGTTGGTCGACAGATGCCGCTCGAGCACGGTTGCCTTGGATCCGGCGCCGAAAAACACCGGGAAACGGGTGTGGGCCTGGCCATGGCTTTGCGCGACCTGGATCTCCAGCGGCGTTTCCAGCTCGGCACCTGCCGCAACGGCGATCTCCAGACCGCCGCGGACCAGGCCGCCATTGATGCGGCCGATGGCGTCGTCGGAGCCGAGGACCGCAAGCCCGGCGGCAGCCGAGCCGTCGATCAGGCTCTCCGTATAGGAGCGTGCCGTTACGCCTTCGGGAAGGCTCTTGAGATCGGCCTCGCCATTGCGCACCGAAAGCACGGTCGCGCCAGCGACAATCGGCTCGACCCGATCGGCAAAGGCGGACGGATCGGCGGAGGGCACTGCGCGCAGCAGGGTCCTCAGGTCCGTATAATGCCAGGACTCGACGCGCCGCGTCGGGAGACCGGCCGTCTTCAGCTCGTGAACCAGCGTGTCGCGCAGCGACAGCACCGCTCCGTCACCTGGCAGATCACCGATCTGGGAGGTATAGGCGTCAACGAGCGCCGTTTCGGCTGCCGTCATTTTGATGGCCTGTTGCATATTCATTCGAACACTCCTTCAACAGGCGTCAGGCTGCCGCCTCGATGATGTCGGAATAGCCGTTGGCTTCGAGCTCATGCGCCAGCGTCTTGTCGCCCGACTTGACGACCTGCCCCTTGTAGAGAACGTGGACCGTATCCGGGACGATGTAGTCGAGCAGGCGCTGGTAGTGGGTGATGACGACAACGGCGCGATCCGGCGAACGCAGTGCGTTGACGCCGTCGGCGACGATCTTCAGCGCGTCGATGTCGAGGCCCGAGTCGGTCTCGTCGAGCACGCAGAGCTTCGGCTGAAGCAGCGCCATCTGCAGGATTTCCGCACGCTTCTTTTCACCGCCCGAGAAGCCGACATTCAGCGGCCGACGCAGCATCTCCGGAGCGATCTTCAGCTCGGCGGCGGCTTCCTTGACGCGGCGCATGAATTCCGGCGTGGTCAGCTCGTCTTCGCCGCGATACTTGCGCTGCTCGTTCATCGCCACCTTGAGGAACTGCATGGTGGCAACGCCCGGGATCTCGACCGGATACTGGAAGGCAAGAAAGATGCCCTTGGCCGCGCGCTCCGAAGCATCGAGTTCGAGGATGCTTTCGCCGTTGTAGAGAATGTCGCCCTCGGTGACTTCGTAATCTTCGCGCCCCGAAAGGATGTAGGAGAGCGTCGACTTGCCGGAGCCGTTCGGTCCCATGATGGCAGCGACCTCGCCGGCCTTCACGGTCAGGTCCAGGCCGCGGATGATCTCGGTGCCGTCTTCGGCGATGCGGGCGTGCAGGTTCTTGATTTCAAGCATTTCAAATCGTCCTCTTGGGAAACGAATAGTTTTCGCGCGCAGGTCCAGCGCGCCGGTTCAATTGTCAGTCCCAGGCCTCAGCCCACCGAGCCTTCCAGCGAGATGCCGATCAGCTTCTGCGCCTCGACGGCGAATTCCATCGGCAGTTCCTGGATCACTTCCTTGACGAAGCCGTTGACGATCAGTGCGATCGCCGCTTCTTCCGGAATGCCGCGTTGCAGGCAGTAGAACAGCTGATCCTCGGAAATCTTCGAGGTCGTCGCCTCGTGCTCGAACTGTGCGGTCGAGTTCTTCGCCTCGATATAGGGAACCGTATGGGCGCCGCACTTGTCGCCGATCAAGAGCGAGTCGCACTGCGTGAAGTTGCGGGCGTTCTCCGCCTTGCGATGCGCCGAGACCTGACCGCGATAGGTGTTGTCCGAAACACCGGCAGCGATGCCCTTGGAGATGATGCGGCTCGACGTGTTCTTGCCGAGATGGATCATCTTGGTGCCGGAATCCACCTGCTGGTGACCGTTCGACACGGCGATCGAGTAGAACTCGCCGCGCGAACCGTCGCCGCGCAGAATGCAGGACGGGTATTTCCAGGTGATCGCCGAACCGGTCTCGACCTGCGTCCAGGAGATCTTCGAGTTCTTGCCGCGGCAATCGCCGCGCTTGGTCACGAAATTGTAGATTCCGCCCTTGCCGTGCTTGTCGCCCGGATACCAGTTCTGCACCGTCGAATACTTGATCTCGGCGTCATCGAGCGCGATCAGTTCGACGACTGCGGCGTGAAGCTGGTTCTCGTCGCGCTGCGGCGCCGTGCAGCCTTCGAGGTAGGAGACATAGGCGCCCTCGTCGGCAATGATCAGCGTCCGCTCGAACTGGCCGGTGTTTCGCTCGTTGATGCGGAAATAGGTCGAAAGCTCCATCGGGCAACGAACGCCCTTCGGCACATAGACGAAGGAACCATCGGTGAAGACCGCGGAGTTCAGGGTCGCGTAGAAGTTGTCCGACTGCGGCACCACGGTACCCAGATACTTCCGCACGAGATCGGGGTGCTCCCGCATCGCCTCCGAGATCGACATGAAAATCACGCCGGCCTTCTTCAACTCTTCCTTGAAGGTGGTGACGACGGAGACGGAGTCGAACACCGCATCGACGGCGATCTTCGTCTTCTCGACGCCGGCGAGGATCTCTTGCTCTTTCAGCGGAATGCCGAGCTTCTCATAGACCTTCAGCAGCTCCGGATCGACCTCGTCGAGCGACTTCGGCCCGGTCGTGCCCTTCGGCGCGGCATAATAGTGGATCTCGTTGAAGTCGATCTTCGGATACTTGACACGCGCCCAGCTCGGCTCGTCCATAGTGAGCCAACGCTGATAGGCCTCAAGGCGCCATTCGAGCATCCATTCCGGTTCGTTCTTCTTCTCGGAGATCAGGCGGATGATATCCTCGGACAGGCCCTTCGGCGCCTTGTCCATCTCTATCTTCGTCTCGAAGCCGTATTTGTATTGGTCCACGTCGATCTGGCGGACCTGATCAATGGTCTCCTGCACGGCAGGCATGTCGCTCTCCAATCTCGCCGGATCCAAGGTCCGGCGGCTTGTCAACGCGGTGCAATATGTGCGCACCGCTTATGTAATGGCTAAAAGGCGGTTTTCACCCCGTTTGCCAAGCGGAAAATTGCTTTTCCGCAATTTCGTTCAAGGCATTCCGCATTCACGCGGCCTGCCCGGTCGAGCGGCGCCGCGACGCCACTTTCGCGAAAACTGCCGCACAGCGTTCGATCTCCGCTTGCGTCGTGGACGCACCGATCGAAAGACGCAGGGCGCCCTGTCGCGGATCATAGCCCATCGCCGTCAGCACATGACTCTGTCCAACCTTGCCGGAAGAGCATGCAGAACCTGCCGAGAGGGCCACGCCTTCCAAATCGAAGGCAATCTGGCCAGTCTCCGCCTTCAGCCCGGGAAGCGTGAAGAAGGACGTGTTGGCGATCCGCGGCGCGTTGCGGCCGTGGATCACCACATCCGGCGCGCTTTCCAGCATCTCTGCCTCGAGCCGATCGCGCAGAACGGCGATTGCGGTCGTGCGCGCCTCGAGGTTATCGGTAGCCACCCGCGCAGCCGCCCCGAAACCGACGAGCGCCGGAGCGTTCTCGGTGCCGGAGCGATGGCCCTTTTCCTGGCCGCCGCCGCGGATCAAGGGTGCCGGCATCATCACCTCGCCGCGGGCGACGAGGGCACCGGCCCCCTTCGGCCCACCGATCTTGTGCGACGAGACTATGAGGAAATCGGCACCCAGGTTCTCGATCGACAGCGGCAGCCGGCCCGCCGCCTGCACGGCATCGACGACCAGCAGCCCGCCATGGGCATGCGCGATCGCGGATACTTCGGCGATCGGCTGGACGATCCCCGTCTCGTTGTTGGCGAGCATGACGGCCACCATTGGCAGGCCACGCTGGCGGTCATGCGCCGAGAGCAACGTCTCGAGCGCGACGCAGTCGACAACGCCGCCGCTCGTGACCGGCACTTCGCAAATATCGTCCCGGGCAAAACGTCCGCCCTCGCGAACCGCCGGATGCTCGATCGCAGAAACATAGAGCTTGCCGAGTTTCAGCGGCGTGCGTCCCATCAGGAATTCCGGCGTCAGGACCATATTGGCCGCTTCCGTGGCGCCGCTGGTGAATATCACCGAGGCGGGCTGCGCACCGCAAAGCACGGCAACGTCCCGCCGCGCGCTCTCGATCATGCCGCGAACCGCCCGACCCTCGCCGTGAACGGATGAGGGGTTGCCAACCGCATCGAGCGCAGACAGGAATGCTTCTCGCGCTTCGGGCAGAAGCGGCGCTGTCGCATTCCAGTCCATGTATATGCGCGGTCCGGTCATTGCTTCCTTCGCTAGAGCAGACGGTTCAGTCCGTGCAATCGATGCCGTTGCATTTTTCTTGAATTTTCCGCGCCGCTTGTCCTATGAGACGGACGAACGCGGCGGAGTGCCCGCATCGAAGTTTTGAACGGTTCTAAAGTGCGTTCTAGAAAAGCTGACTGCTTTCGTCAAGACAGATTGGCATCGAGAACGACGATTTGAACCAGAAACGTTCCCGGAGAACCAATGCCCGAAATCATCTTCAACGGACCGGCCGGCCGCCTCGAAGGTCGCTATCAGCCTTCGAAGCAGAAGAGCGCACCGATCGCGATCATCCTGCATCCGCATCCGCAGTTCGGCGGAACGATGAACAACCAGATCGTCTACCAGCTCTTCTACATGTTCCAGAAGCGCGGCTTCACGACCTTACGGTTCAATTTCCGCGGCATCGGCCGCAGCCAGGGCGAGTTCGATCACGGTGCGGGCGAGCTCTCCGATGCGGCCTCGGCGCTCGACTGGGTGCAGAGCCTGCATCCCGACTCGAAGAGCTGCTGGGTGGCCGGCTATTCGTTCGGCGCCTGGATCGGCATGCAGCTTCTGATGCGCCGCCCGGAAATCGAAGGTTTCATGGCGGTTGCGCCCCAGCCGAACATCTATGATTTCTCGTTCCTGGCGCCCTGCCCGTCGTCGGGTCTCATCATCAATGGCGACTCCGACAAGGTCGCGCCGGAGAAGGACGTGAACAGCCTCGTCGAAAAGCTGAAGGCGCAGAAGGGTATCCTGATCACCCACAGGACCGTTACCGGAGCAAACCATTTCTTCAATGGCCAGATCGAGACGCTGATGACGGAATGCGAGGACTATCTCGACCGTCGCCTTAACGGAGAGCTGGTGCCGGAGCCCGCTGCCAAGCGCATCCGCTGAGCCGCGCCACATCATCCTTCACTCGGCCCGGAGATCGCAATCGGTTTCCGGGCCGTTTTATATCTACCGTTATTGTCGCCCCACGCGAAGGGAGCCGACCGGCTCGCCGGTTGCCGGCTGTTCGGCGCATTCCACCCGATTCCGGCCGCCGGCCTTGGCGGCGTAGAGCGCCTTGTCGGCGCGCTGCATGGCCGCTTCCAGTGACTCCCCAAGAACAAGGGCGGCAACGCCGAAGCTCGCTGTTATCGTGACGCTTTCAGGCAATCCGTCGATCCGGGTCGATGCGAGCGCCGCGCGCATCCCATGCGCGAGCACGCGGGCTTCCGCCAGGCCGAGGCGCGGAAGAAACACGGCAAATTCCTCGCCACCCAACCGCGCCGCTACCGCCCGGCTCGGCATGAGCTCCACGAGCACCCGTGAAAACTGTCCGATGACCCCGTCGCCGGCATGATGTCCATAGGTATCGTTGACCAGCTTGAAACGGTCGAGGTCGGCAAGGATGAGGGTGCCCGGACCGTCGGCGCCAGCGGTTTCGAGAACGGACGTCAGGCGATCGACAAAGCCGCGGCGGTTGTAGAGGCCCGAAAGAGCATCGAGCTCCGAACTGGCGCGGGCCTCGTCGATGATTTCCTTGACCATCACCCCGAGCATTGCGATGCCGGTCGCAACGATCAGCATCGCCCCGAGTGCCTGCGAAATCAGCGCGAAAGGGGTGCCGAGATAGTCGGACGCCGTGGCGCCCGCCCCGGCGGCAATAGCGGCGTAGATTTTCACCAAATAGTAGACCGAGGTCAGAACCAGAAGGCCGCCTAGGATCCAGTCGGCCGGGAACCTGCGCTTCGACCTGACGATCGTCGAAGCGGACCAGATCTGGATGACGAAGAACGGCAGCTGATAGAAGAAGGCGTGCTTAATCGTTCCGCGCGGCAGGTCGTAGATCAGCAGATCGAGGATCACCGAAGCGAGAAAGAAGCCGGCCAAGAGCGGCAGGCGCGTCGGCACGCGGTAGAAAAGCCCGAGTGCGATGCGGATCAGAATGAAGCCGGCGAGCACGCTCGCAAAGGCGCCGACAGCAAAAAGCTTCGGTACGACCGAGAAGGGCAAGGCGGTCTCGAACACGGCCGAGAGCGAGGCGACAGTGAAGCCGGCGGCGCACCAGATCGCCGGTTTTTTTTCACGGCTCTTCGCCGCGATGATGAGAAAGGCCACGACGAAGATCTGGGCGATGATGAAATTCACCGCCAGCAGGGAAATCGCTCCACCCATCAATAAGATCCGAACAACATCAGGAGCCGACCATGTGCTCCGCAATTAAACCAATCAGAAATGCGCGCAGATTAGCGGCCTCGCACGAAGAAATCATTAAACCGCCCCGGCGTTTGTGCCCGTCGACGCGGGCGCCGGCCTCGCCAACATTCCGCCGCTTACCGGCCGGATGACGCCCGTAGTCGCGGGATAGCTCAACGGCAGCCCGCGCAACGATCTTACGGCCAAGTAGGCCCAGGCTTCGGCTTCCATCGAATCGCCGTTCAGACCCAGCGCCTCGGCCGCAAGCACGCGTCCGCCTGCTGCTTCTGCAAGCAAGGCCAGGTCCTGCATGATCACAGGATTGAGGCGGCCGCCGCCGCAGACAATGTAAGTCGCCGGCATTTGCGGAAGATGAGCTGCCGACCGGACTATGGCGGCCGCTGTCACATGCGCCAAGGTGCGGGCCCCGTCTTCAAGGCTCGCCTCTGCAGCGATCGGCGGCGAAAAGTCGTTGCGGTCGAGCGAGCGGCGCTTTTCCAACGAGAAGAAGGGATGAGCGAGGTAGCGCTCGGCAAGCTCCGGCAGCACCGACCCTTCGGCTGCAACCATGCCGCCCTGGTCATAGGGAATTCCGGCATGCGCCTCCATCCACTGGTCGATCAACGTGTTTCCCGGTCCGCTGTCATAGGCAATGATAGCCTCGCCTGCACCGATGTAGGTGATGTTGGAAATGCCGCCAATATTGACGAAGGCGACGGGCGCGTCGATGTCCGAGCTCTGCGACATGCTTTCCGCCAACGCGGCATGATAGGCCGGTATCAGCGGCGCCCCCTGGCCGCCATGCGCCATGTCGTTCGCCCGCATGTCGTAGACCACGTCGGTCAGCGTTTCCCGCGCCAGCAGCTCTCCATCCCCGACCTGCACGGTCAGGGCTTCGTCGGGACGGTGGAGGACCGTCTGTCCATGGAAACCTATTACATCAACATTGCCGGACAATAGATTGTTTTCCTTGAGGAATGCCTTGACCGCCTGTGCGTGCAGCAACGTCATGTCCCGCTCGAGGTCCGCCAGCGTCCCCGGTCGCTCGTCCCTTTTGCGGATCGACCTGGCATCCTCGAGCCCCTGCTTCAGCCGGTCCCGGAAGCGCGGCTCATAGGCATATCCCGATGACGGTCCCCTTCGAACGATCGTTTCGCCGTCGGTCTCGAGGAGAGCAACGTCGATACCATCCATGCTCGTGCCGCTCATGAGGCCGATCGCCGTCAACACCTTGCCCATGGACGTCCTCCACGCTTTCCGTTGCCACCGGTCATAGCAAAACGCTGCCCCAGCAAAAACGTGCACTTTCGACAAAACAGTGATAAACGCCCGCCGCAGACGTCCAAACAAGCCGAAAGAGACAGCTTATGTCCGAGTTCAAGTCCGATTTCCTACACACGCTTCACGAACGCGGTTTCATCCACACCACATCGGATGATGCCGGCCTCGATGAGCTGTTCCGAAAGGAAACCGTGACCGCGTATATCGGCTTCGACCCGACGGCCCCGAGCCTGCATGCGGGCGGACTTATCCAGATCATGATGCTGCACTGGCTTCAAGCGACGGGTCATCGCCCGATCTCGCTCATGGGCGGCGGCACCGGCATGGTCGGCGACCCGTCCTTCAAGGACGAGGCACGGCAGTTGATGACCCCGGAAACCATCGCTGCCAATATCGCGAGTATCAAGACCGTCTTCTCCAACTATCTTCGCTATGGCGACGGCCCGACTGACGGATTGATGATCAACAACGCCGATTGGCTGCTGGGTATCAACTACCTCGAGTTCTTGCGAGACGTTGGCCGCCACTTCTCGGTTAACCGCATGCTTTCCTTCGACAGTGTCAAAACGCGCCTCGATCGCGAGCAGTCGCTGTCGTTCCTCGAGTTCAACTACATGATCCTGCAGGCCTACGATTTCGTGGAGCTATACAAGCGGACCGGCTGCCGCCTCCAGATGGGCGGCTCGGACCAATGGGGCAATATTATCAACGGCATCGATCTCGGCCATCGCATGGGTACGCCGCAGCTCTATGCGCTGACTTCACCGCTGCTGACGACTGCCTCGGGCGCCAAGATGGGCAAGTCGGTCAATGGCGCCATCTGGCTCAATCCCGACATGCTCGGCTCCTATGATTTCTGGCAATACTGGCGCAATACAGAGGACGCCGACGTCACGCGCTTCCTGAAGCTCTACACGACGTTGCCGATGTCGGAAATCGAGCGACTGTCCAAGCTCGGCGGCTCCGAAATCAATGAGGTGAAAAAGATCCTGGCGACCGAAATCACCGCCATGCTGCATGGTCGGGCAGCCGCGGAGCAGGCAGCCGAAACGGCCCGCAAGACCTTCGAGGAAGGCGCGCTTGCGGAAAACCTGCCGTCGATCGAGGTCCCCGCTCCTGAGCTCGAATCGGGTCTCGGCCTGCTGACGCTGGTGGTGCGCGCCGGCCTTGCGGCATCGAACGGCGAGGCTCGCCGTCACGTGCAGGGTGGAGCCGTCCGCGTCAACGACGAGCAGATCAATGACGAGCGCCGCGTCGTCGGAAGCGGCGACGTCACCGGCGACGGTGTCGTCAAGCTGTCGCTCGGCAAGAAGAAACACATTCTGGTGCGGCCCGTCTGAACGGCCCCCCAGCGTCAATCGATGAAGGCCGGCCGCTGCGCCGGCCTTTTTCATTGAAACTCGAAAATGCTGCGGAACACGCCCGGGGCGATGAGCGACAGCGGATTGATCGTCAGATTCGGCTGGTTGAAGGGTCCGGTCAGTTTGAAGGTGATGCCGAGAAGGCCGCGGTCGCGACCGTTACCGAGCAGGACGCCGATCAGCGGCAACTCGCCGAACAACCGGTTGATGCCATAGGCCGGCATGAAGGTGCCGGTCATGTCCATGCGGCCGTTTCTGTCGCGGACCGTGCCCTGGAAGGTGGCACCGACATCGAGCCCGCGCAGCACGCCGCTGTCGACCCGGATGACGCCGCGATCGAGGAGGAGCTGGGCGAAGCCTCGCTCGAAACGGGCCGTGCTCACGTCGATATCCCTGCGCACCGCCTGGTTGAGGCTGCGGCCATCCTGGCCGGCCGGCGTCGAGACCATCGACTGCAGCTTCTGTTCGCCAACGAGCGAAAATTTCCGCAGATCGACAGTGCCGCGCCAAGACCTGGCGCCGCGGTCCCGGAGCCGCAGGTTCAACAGGCCGCCGCGCATGTTCCGATAGATATCGGTGAAGCGCCCGAGAGCGCCGGCGTCGCTCGTCGTCAGCTCCAACGTGTTGTCCGGCCCCTCTTTCACCAGCCTGGCGACCACGGCCTGCCCGCTTGCGGTTAGCGCCGACAGATCAATATCGTCGATTTCTTGACCGCGGGCAGAATGGGAGAATCTCACATTGGAAAAGACCTCACCATTGAAGCCGACGACGCGGTCGAGCCGGGCGCTGATCCTTACATTGCCATCGTCTCCGGAACCGGATTCGCTCTTCGCCCGCGCCAGGGGCAATCTGATATCCGCGGAAGAACCGGTGAGGGCGACCACATAACCGCCCTTGGCCCGTTCGACCGTCACGGCGAAATCGTCTCCCGCCGCCAGGCGCACGTCATGCAATCGGGCCGATGCGAGGCCGCCGTCGTTGACGCGGAGATTGCCACCCGCACCAAATCCGTCACCCTTTATGCTGAAATCACTTATCTCCGTGAGCGCTTCGCTTTTCCTCACCGTGAATTCCGCATTGGCCGCAATGCCGGCGCCTTTGCTCCAGCCGATCCACGGCAGCGACAGAGCCGCCTTTCCGAGATCGGCTTTCACAGACTGGCTGCCGTCATCCGAAAGCGACACCTCAACGCCGACCGGTCCGCTGACGATGCCCGACAAGGCAGGGGCGATCTTGCGACGCGCCGCGTCGTCGAGCGTTCCGGAGATCTCGCGTGTGCGCGTCACATTCGCCTTGGCATCCACCGGTTCGGTCAGCGCGATGCGCATTTCCGCGCCGTCGATCAGGGCATCGGCATCGAGAACCGCTCGGTTGTTGTCGATCCGCATGGTTCCGGACAGATCGGCGATTTCGCGGCCGGAAACCGGACGGTTTATCGTCACCTTCTGCAACTGCATTTCCGCCTGCCACAAGGGCGGCGGCGGGTTCTGATTTGAAATCAGTCCGAAGCGGGCTCCGACCAATGCCGTCATCGGTCCGGTGAAATCCTCGGGCAGGAAGGGCGTCTTCTGTAACGCCCGGATCGGCTTGTAGCTGACAAGCTCGGCAATGGAGTCGGCCTCGCCGCCCACCTCGATCTTCATTTCCGCCATCAGCGGTTTGCTGTAGACATCCGGAATCACGAAGTCGCCGCCGTTCAGCGCCACGGACCGGCCGGAGGGGAAAAAGGCGGCCCCGCGGCCAACCTGGACCGTCATTCGCTCGCCACGCAATTCGAAGTGCCCGGAGGTGTCGCGCAGCGGCGGAATTTCGCCGGCGATGTTGATTCGCGTGTTGTCGATCGAGAAGTTGATATTGAGCTCGTTTTCATTGAGCTTCAATTCGCCATCGCTGCCGGCAATTCTGCCCTCCGGGATGGAGACCTCTATCTGCGCATCCGACACCGTCCCGCCGAAGAGATTGCCGATCGCCCATCGCCGCGCACCCTTGGCCACCCACCAGGGCCATAATTGCTTGACCGCCGTCGGCTGCATCCGATCGCTCACCGCGGCGAAGTTGATCTGGGGCGAGGTGTCGCCGAAGGCGACCGCGAGCGAACCCGCCATGGACCCCAGCGGACTGGAGATTGCCAGCTCATCGAAGATCAGCCGATGGCTACCGGTCTCGAATCGGCCATTCGCCTTGGCGTCGAAGGAGAGCGGCCGTTCCTGCATGTCTTCCGGGGCGGAGCTCGCGTCTTTCAACAGCAGGTCGACGGCAAAGCCCGGCTGGCTTCCTTCGGAAACCTTGTCGAGGTCGATCAAGGCGCCGGTAAAGGGAAAAACCGAGCGTCCGATCTTGACCGCTGACGGAAGGATCTCGACCGAAGAGCGGTCGAAGTCGTAAGAGGCGTTCAGTTCCGACGGCCTGAGCGCCGAGACTAGTCCTCCGGCATGAAACGCCCCTTCAGACGTTCTGATGCCGACCGTCAAAGCCGGAGTGGCGCCCACCGCTGCACGGGTTGCCTTCAAGCTGACCTCGGCCGAAGCATCAATTCCGAAGGCTTCTTCGCTGCCGGACTTGCCGTGATAGAGAAAGGGCGAGAGCGGCAGGGAGGTGAAAACCGCCTCGATGCCGGCGATGCTGTCGCCCTGGCCGTGGGCCCTCGCCTCGAGCTGCGCCTCCTTGCCGTCTATGGCAACGGAGCCGTCGACGCGGATGGAGCCGTCGTCATCGCGCGCGAAGGCCAGCGTCCTGACATCGATCGGAACGATCCGGCCGCGGGTCCCCGCCATCGACAGGCTCAGATTCGAAAGCTGAACGGTCCTCGTCGAACTTCGCGCGGTCAGCCGCGACATGGCGTCGATATGGGTGAACAGCTTTTCGAGAGCCGTGCCGGTGTCGGCAATGCGAATCGCCGTGAGGTCTATGGGCTCGCCGCGCGGCAAGAGGCCGGTATCGAGCTCGCCGCCCTCCGCCTCCAGCCGCGACACGGCGATGCGGCCGGTCATCAGCGCAAGGGGATCGAGCGCGATCGAGACTGCCGCCAGCTTGGCGACCGGGCGCCCGGAGGCATTGTCGTTCAACGTGACGCCGCGCGCCTTCAGCGCCAGCGCCCCGCGACCGGTGAGACGGACAACCGTGCTTTCGACATCCGCCTTGTAGTTGGCGCCAAGGGCGGTGTTGAGCGCCGTGCGCGCGCGGGCATTCAGAGGACCGTCGACCAGGCCGCTCTCGATCACCGCGACGAGCGAGGCAACTGCGACGAAGACGACAAGCAAACAGCAGAGCAGAAGCTTGGCGAAGAGACGCAGCATGCCACCCGAGACGTGGGTGTGCACGAGGACCGGGTCGTGGGCCTGGGCCGAGGGAAGCGCGTCCAGTGCGACGATGTCTTCCTTGCGAAAGCAAACCCTTTCGCCGCGGATGTCACTCATCGGCGCGGGTTTCCTCCACCTGCTTGCTGCATTGCATTCTTCCTATCCGGACAGACATCGTGTACGCCCGGGGTCGTTCCTATCCTGTAGATCACAAATCGCCGGACCAAGTCACCACGCTTCGCTGTGGTTGCTTGTGGAAAGCGCGCGACGGCCATCCCTGGCATCCGAAGATGCTCGATCCAGGCGCGGCCTTTGTCTTGCGACATGGCATTCATTATGGCTCGTAGCCACAAGAGCCGTCGGACAGCTGTCAAAGCAGCCGCAAACGCACTGGACGGACCCCGACGAACTTGGGTATCCCCTATGTGCGAAATGTCGATAAAACTTGGCGTAAGAAAGGCTTAAACATGGCACCTTTGCGGCCCGGCGATCCTGCTCCGGATTTCGAGCTCGCCCGCGACGGCGGCGGCTCGATTTCATTGTCCGCGCTTCGCGGCAAGCCGGTGGTGTTGTTCTTCTATCCCAAGGACGACACCAAGACCTGCACCGTCGAAGCGATATCGTTTTCCGGTCTCTCTAAGGAATTCACCGCGGCCCGTGTCGCGCTGATCGGCATCTCGCCCGACTCGGTCAAGAGCCATGACCGCTTTGCCAAGAAGCACGACCTCGCTGTCGCGCTCGCGGCGGACGAAGACAAGGCCGTCGTCAACGCCTACGGCGTGTGGGCGGAAAAAAGCATGTATGGCCGGAAGTATATGGGTGTCGAACGGACAACCTATCTGATCGATGCAGCCGGCATCATCAGCCGCGTCTGGGAAAAGGTTAAAGTTGCGGGACACGCCGAGGAAGTTCTCGCCGCGGCGAAAACTCTCCGCACTGCCTGAACTGATGGCTGTGCTGCCGCAATTTACCAGCCTGCGCGGTGCCGCTGTGGAAGCGATCCGTGCAAGCGACCTGACCGTCAAAACGGAACTCGCGCAGGAGGCCGCACGCCGCTGGCAGGCGCGAACGCTCTCCCTGCGCTCGCCGCTCGATCGGCTGGTGCCCGCAAGGCCTGGGCGGCCGGAAAGGCCCATCCTCACGCCGCCGACGCAGGTCAAGCGGCGTTCCCTCGGCTCATTGAAGGGCCGAATCGCCCTCCTTCACGCCATTGCCCATATCGAACTGAATGCCGTCGATCTCGCGCTCGATATCGTCGCGCGCTTCGCCACTGAGCCCGTGCCGCAATCCTTTTTCGATGGATGGATGCAGGTCGCGTTCGAGGAGGCCAAGCATTTTCGCCTGGTGCGGCAGAGGCTCAACGATCTGGACGCGGACTATGGCGACCTGCCCGCCCACGACGGACTGTGGCAGGCGGCCCACGACACGCGCAACGATCTGACCGCCCGGCTGGCCGTCGTGCCGCTCATCCTCGAGGCGCGCGGCTTGGACGTCACTCCGGCGCTGCAGGCGAAGATGCGCGAGACCGGCGATCATCAAAGCGCTGCCGTTCTCGACGTCATCTATGAGGACGAGAAGGGCCACGTCGCGGTCGGCGCGAAATGGTTCCGCTTCCTCTGCGCGAGGCAGAAGAAGGACCCGGCCGCCACGTTCCAGGCACTGGTGCGTGCGAATTTCCGCGGGCCGCTGAAGGCGCCCTTCAACGACGTGGCGCGCGCCGAGGCCGGCCTGACGCCGTCGTTCTACCGATCGATGACGGCCTCCACCAACATCTGACGAAAAACACCAACACTTTATTAACCCTAATAAAGTGTAATCACCCTTGGGGCAAAACGCGAGTTTGGGTCGCATCTGGCGGGGGTGACGGGGTGTCTATTCGTCCGGAAAACGGGGGGTTCGGCAAACGCAGGGAAAGTCACGTTCTGATTCTCGCGAGCGGAGACAGGGTCCGTCACATGACGATCCGGCCCTGGATGGCCGCCGGCGTCACGTCGCTCATCGGCATCTTCGGCATCGGCTATCTCGCCGCGACCACCTATCTCGTGCTGCGCGACGATCTGATCGGCGGCACGATCGCGCGCCAGGCGCGCATGCAGCATGAATACGAGGACCGAATCACGGCGCTTCGCGCGCAGGTCGATCGTGTGACGAGCCGGCAGTTGCTGGACCAGCAGATCGTCGAAGAAAAGGTCGACAAGCTCCTGCAGCAGCAATTGGAGCTTGCCTCTCGCAGCGGCAGGCTCGGCACATTGGCAGAGAACGCCGAACCGCCGACGGGCGGAGACGCGGCAGCACTGCCGGAGGCCGAGCCCCTCGCCTACGGGGATCGCGCCGAGGCGCCAGGCGGGATCAAGGCGATCGAAGAGATCATGGGCATCGCGGCAAAGAAGGCCGTGGTACCAGCACGGGCCTTGGCACTGGGCTATGCGCCGCAAGCGCAGTCGAACGGCCAAGGGGAAACGATCTCGGATCGAACGGATCGCATCTTTTCAAAGGTGACCCTCTCGCTGAAAGACGTCGAACGCGACCAGATGGCCCATGTGCTGCAATTGACGAGCAAGGCACAGACAACCTCCGAAGCGATCCGGACGATCGTCGAGCGTACAGGCGTCGTTCTTCCGGCTCCGAAGGCCGTCGCCAGTTCCACCGCTGCGGCTTCGCCCGATGGAACGGCGGTCGGCGGGCCCTATATCGAGCCGCAGAGCCACGACGACTTCGAGCGGTCGCTCGCCACGCTCGACAGCGCCCTTGTCGGTCTGGAGGAGACCCGCAACGCTGCGCGAAAGCTCCCTCTCGAAAGCCCCGCGCCGGCCAGCGACGTCACCAGCAGTTTCGGAAATCGTCTGGATCCGTTTCTCGGACGATTGGCGCTCCACGCCGGAATCGACTTCCGCGCCGCGACCGGCACACGCATTCGCTCGACCGCAGCGGGAACCGTGACGACCGCCGGGCACGCGGGCGGCTACGGCAACATGATCGAGATCGACCATGGAAACGGCGTCTCGACGCGTTATGCGCACCTCGCCAGTATCCTCGTGCATGTCGGAGATCGGGTCGAAACCGATCAGGTTATCGCCCAATCAGGCAGCACGGGACGGTCGACGGGTCCGCACCTGCACTACGAGGTCCGGCTGAACGGCCTGGCCGTCGATCCGATGCGCTTCCTACGCGCCGGTACAAGGCTCGCCGGCTATCTGAACTAACGCATAAATCGCCGTCGACGCGGTCGGCCGTTGACAAGAAAAGCAAAAGATTCGCATCCATTTACGGTGCGAAGGGTCAACGTGCTGGATTTCTTGACTTTCGGCGCCTTTCGTCTTAAGAGCGCCGCCACAGGATGGTGATTTTCCATCGATCGATCAGTGTTCTATTGAACCGGAACGGAAACAGATTCCCCTTTGACCAATTTTGCTGACCTTGGCCTGAGCCAAAAAGTTCTCTCCGCTGTTACTGACGCGGGCTACACAACGCCGACACCGATCCAAGTAGGCGCCATTCCGCCGGCCCTTCAGCGTCGCGACATCCTCGGCATCGCGCAGACCGGCACGGGCAAGACGGCGTCCTTCGTGCTGCCGATGTTGACGCTCCTGGAAAAGGGCCGCGCGCGTGCACGCATGCCGCGCACCTTGATCCTGGAGCCTACCCGTGAGCTTGCGGCGCAGGTTGCAGAGAACTTCGACAAGTACGGCAAGAATCACAAGCTCAATATTGCGCTCTTGATCGGCGGCGTCTCCTTCGACGAGCAGGACCGCAAGCTCGAGCGCGGCGCCGACGTTCTGATCTGCACGCCCGGCCGCCTGCTCGATCATGTCGAGCGCGGCAAGCTGCTGATGACCGGCGTGGAAATCCTCGTTATCGACGAGGCCGATCGCATGCTCGACATGGGATTCATCCCGGATATCGAGCGGATCGCGAAGCTTATTCCCTTCACCCGGCAGACGCTGTTCTTCTCAGCAACCATGCCGCCGGAAATCCAGAAGCTTGCTGACCGGTTCCTGCAGAACCCTGAGCGGGTGGAAGTCGCCCGCCCTGCCTCGGCGGCAATCACCGTGACGCAGCGCTTCGTCGCCGCGCACGGAAAGGATTACGAAAAGCGCGCCGTGCTGCGGGATCTCATACGCGCTCAGGGCGAACTCAAGAACGCGATCATCTTCTGCAACCGCAAGAAGGACGTCGCCGAGCTCTTCCGCTCGCTCGACCGCCATGGCTTCTCGGTTGGTGCACTGCACGGCGACATGGACCAGCGCTCTCGCATGGCGATGCTGGCCAGCTTCAAGGACGGCAATATCCAGTTGCTCGTTGCTTCGGACGTCGCGGCGCGCGGGCTCGACATTCCGGACGTCAGCCACGTGTTCAATTTCGATGTGCCGATCCACGCGGAAGACTATGTGCACCGCATCGGCCGTACCGGCCGGGCGGGACGCTCCGGCGCCTCCTTCACGATCGTGACGAAACGCGACACGAAGTTCTCCGACGCCATCGAGAAACTGATCGGCCAGAAGGTCGAGTGGATGAACGGAGACCTTTCCGAACTGCCCGAGCCGATGGAAAGCCATGACAGCCGGCGCGAGCGCGGCCGCGACGGCCGCAGGGATCGCAAAAAAGATGTGGAACGCGCTGGCCGGGCGCGCGGCGATCATAAATCCGATACGGCCCGTGTCGATAATGTGACCGAATTCGAACCAGTCGCGGAAAGGGCGGAAGCGGTGAAACCGGAACGTAGTGCCGACAACAGGCAGAGCCATGCGAGCCGCAACGATCGTCCGGGCCGTGCGCAGAACGCCGCCAATGACGACAATCGCGATCGTCGTAACCGCAACCGCCGCGATCATGACGATGGCCCGACGCCTGTCGGCTTCGGCGACGAGATTCCAGCCTTCATGCTGATCGCCGGCAAGGCGTGACAGTCGCTCCATGGCATTCCCCGGCATCGATTTTCCGGGCCTCGGCTGCGGGCTCGCGATTTTGCGGGACGGCAAGATCCTTCTCTGCCGGCGCCTGAAGGCACCGGAGGCCGGCCACTGGAGCATCGTCGGCGGCAAGGTCGACCACATGGAGCGCGCGGAGGATGCCGCACGCCGGGAAGCGGAAGAGGAAAGCGGCCTCTCGATCCGTTCGACGCGGTTTCTCTGCATCAGCGAGCAGATGATCGAGGCCGACCGGCAGCACTGGATCTCGCTGATCTATGCGACGGATGATTTTTCCGGCGAGCCGCGCCTCACCGAACCGGACAAGCTTTCCCACATAGGCTGGTTCGATCTTACCGCCCTGCCCCAGCCACTATCCCGCTTCGCGGCGGATGCCGTGCGCGCGCTTGGGTAAGGCTTGTTCCGCGCACTCACTTCTTCGCCCTGAGCGCGGCTGAATAGGCCAGCTTCACCCAGCGGGCCATCTCGTCCGGATCGTCATAGGCCGAATCAGGAATGCTCCAATAGGGCATTTTCACCGGCTTGCCCTTGCCGTCATAGGCCCATTGCCGGGCGCCGGCCTCCTCCAGCTGCAGAGCCGTTTCGGCGTCACCCTTCAGAAGGATCTCCCCGTCGACCTCGACGGCGAGAATGACGCCATCGCAATAGATGCCCTTGCCGCCGAACATGCGGCGAATGCTGATCGGCCCCAATGTCTGAAACATCTCCTCGATCGCGGGATTGTCCATCGCTCACTCCTTCAATGTGCCGCCGGCGGCCAGGACTGCTTCGGGCGTATCGACATCGAGGCGCGCGGCGGCGCCCAGTTCAACATCGATCACCGGAAGACCACAGCTTTCGATTATATCCCTCGCCCCCACATCGCCTACGAGGTGCCGTACCGCCGCGAAGGTGGATCGCGGCAGGATGACCGGATTTCCGCGCTGTCCCTCGGAAACCGCTCGCACGACGGCACTGCCCGATTCACCGTCGAAAGCCGCAATCATCGTTGCGAGATGCTCCGACGTGACACCCGGCATGTCTGCCAGCATCACCAGCATGCCGCCCGCTTCCGCTCCCGCGGCCGACAGACCTGCAATGAGCGACGACGCCATGCCGCTCTCGTAGTCGGGGTTCGAGGCAAACGTCACCGGCAGGCCGGATAGTGCAGCCCGGATCTCGCCCTCGCGGTAGCCGGTGACCACCACGACCTTGCCTTTGCCGCCAGCCAGTGCCGTCACGACGGAGCGGCGAACGAGCGGCACGCCATCAAACTCGGCAAGAAGCTTGTGCCGCCCCGCTGGTCCCATTCGGCTTGCCCGGCCGGCGGCCAGCACGACGATCGCGACCGGACCTGACTGCGGCCGGATTGCTGTTTCCCGCGGCTGCGGCCGCGCCGGGATCTCCTTCAGCAAACCACCGACGCCGAGTCCGGTAATGTCGGCCGGGCTCGGCCACTCGCCGGCGAGCAGCCGGTCGAGGATCCAGTCGAAGCCATTTTCCTTCGGGCTGCGGGCGCAGCCGGGCGCACCGATGACGGGGATTTCGCCCAGGCGGCCAAGAACGAGCAGATTGCCCGGGTCGACGGGCATGCCGACGTGCTCGACGGTCCCGCCGGCGCGCCGGATCGCGGCCGGCACCACATCTTCAGGGTCGGCGACGGCGGAAGCGCCGAAGACGATCAGCAGGTCGTGTGAAGCCTTAAGTTCGGCGATCGCCCCCGCGACGGCCGTCTCGGTGTGAGGGAGACGACGCTCCGTGTCCAAGCTGCTGCCGGATTGAGCGAGCCGCGCCGCCAGCACAGCACGCGTCTTGTCCATTACCTGGCGCTTCAGCGACGGCAATTCGGTTGCAATCAAGGCGGCGCGTCGCGGCACAAAGGGTTTTACTTCAAAGGCGGGGCCGGCGCGAAGCACGGCAACTGCTTGCTCGACGAAATGTCCCGCCACCGCCAGTGGAATGATCTTGATCGTCGCCACCATGTCACCCGTACTGACGGGGACATGGTCGGCAAGACAGGCAAGCGTGATCGCCGGATCAATGCGGTTCACTTGATCGACAATAGTATCATTTGCGACGAAAAGGCCCGGCGCTGTCGAATACACATTGACGCGGCCGGTCGCGGCTGGCGAGAGACGCAGATGGTCCGGGGCGATGGCGGCGGCGATCCGAGTCGCGGCCTCATCTTCCGTGAGATCGTCGAAATCCAGTCGGGCAACGATGACTTCCCGGATATTGGCGTCGTCAAGCATGGCGAGATCATCCGGGCTCAGGCGATGGCCTTTCGCCAGCTTGCCTGCCTCTGTCTTGACGGAGTGCGCCAGAATTGCGCCTTCCGCTTGCGCAAGCGGCACAGGACCAAACCTCATGTTGCGTGCCCCTGTTCTTCGGGATCGCGATGGCGGAGGGCGCCGATGATTTGCGCAAGGACGGCGACGGCGATTTCGGCGGGGCTCGCCGCGCCGATATCAAGGCCGATCGGCGCCCTGATGCGGCCGATTTCCTCTTGCGAGACGCCCGCCGACCGCAATCTCTCGACGCGCGCCGCATGGGTCTTGCGGCTGCCGAGCGCGCCGACATAGAAGCAGCCCGCCTCGAGGGCGGCCCGGATCGGATAGTCGTCGATCTTCGGGTCGTGGGTGACGGCGGCCAGGGCCGTATAGCGGTCGAGCGGTCGCGTCGGCAGAACATCTTCCGGCCAATCCGCCAGAAGCTCGATGTCCTGGAAGCGCTCCGCCGTCGCGAAGGCGGTGCGCGGGTCTATGATGGTCATGTCGAAGCCGGCGACCGGCGCCAGCCGCGCAAGCGCCTGGGAGATATGAACGGCGCCGATGACAACCAAGCGCGGCGGCGGCAGGTAGACGTTGATGAAGGCGGGTTGGTCGTCGAGCGTCGCAAGTTTGGGACGACCCGACCGAAGCGTTTCAGAGATGGCGGCCTCCCATTCGGCCGGGAATGCTTCGCCCTCGATGAAGGCCTGCGCGCGGCCGCTCGAAATATCATTGACGACCACGGCGGGCCGCCGTGCCGACCGCGCCTCGTTCAGCTTCTCAAGAGTGGACAGTTGCATGGTCTCAGCCGTCTATTCGCTCAACATAGACCCGGATCCGGCCGCCGCAGGATAGGCCGACCCGCCATGCCGTTTCGTCGGCGACGCCGAATTCGAGAACCTTCGAGACGCCTGACGCGATCACGTCGGCCGCTTCGCTGACGACGGCGCCTTCGACGCAACCGCCGGACACAGAGCCTTCGAAATTGCCCTCGCCGTCAATGACCAGATGGCTGCCGACTGCGCGGGGCGCGGAGCCCCAGGTCTCGATGACCGTCGCCAATGCCACGGCCCGGCCTTGCCTGTGCCATGCCTCGGCAATCTCCAATGGGTCGAGCATCTTCGCTTCGTTCGTCATATTGTTGGTACTCCCGCTGGTCCCCTCTTAGATCATGATGATCTAAGCGCAGTTCAACCCATCTCATTGCTTCAAGTCGCAGGCCGGAGCGCGGCTCGCCATGGATCAAGGAAGCGCCGTGGGTCGGCGTCGCGCCTCCGCTCGCCGGACAGGGACTTTACCAGTTCTTCGACGGATTCCAGATTGTGCACGGTCCGAAATTCATCGACATGCGGCAGCATTGCCCTGACACCGCGGGCCCGCGCCTCGAAGCCCTCGAAGCGGAGCAGCGGATTGAGCCAGATCAGTCGGCGGCAGGAGCGATGCAGGCGATCCATCTCGATCTCAAGTTGCACCGTGTCGTCACGCTCGAGGCCGTCGGTCATCAAGAGGACGATAGCGCCCTGCCCCAGGACACGCCGAGACCAACGACGGTTGAACTCGTGCAGCGTTTCGCCGATGCGGGTACCGCCCGACCAGTCCTTGACCGCAGCGACGCATTCGTCGAGCGCCTCGTCGGGATCACGATTGCGCATTTGGCGGGTGACGTTCGTCAGCCGCGTGCCGAAGAGAAAAGTCTCAACGCGGTGGCGCTCTTCTGTCAGTGCATGCAGGAAATGCAGGAACACCCGCGTATACTGCGTCATCGAGCCCGAAATATCCGCAAGCACGACGAGCGGCGGATGCCTGAGACGCGGCTCCCGGAAGCGAGGCTGGATGAACTCGCCGCCGAGCCGCATGGCATCGCGCATGGTCGCGCGCGGATCGATCCGGGCCGGCCGATGGGACGGGCGGAAGCGCCGTGTCTTGACCCGATCGAAGGGCAGGAGCAGCGACGACATCGCCCTACGCGCCTCGGCGATTTCTGCGGCCGTCATCTGCGCAAAATCCGCCTTGCGAAAGAGCTCCCGGCCTGAGGCGGTGAAGCGCGCGTCGATTTCGATCTGCTCCTCCTCACGAGCCTGTCGAGTGTCGTCCCGGCCGCTCAGGAGCGCTTCGCTAAGGCGTGCCTCGCCGGCTCGCCGCCGCCGATCATCTCTTACGCGTGCAGGGGCGACGGGCGACAATAGCGCGATCATCTTGCGGACGAGATCGCGCTTGCGCCAGAACAGGCGGAACGCTTCATCAAAGAGCGGCTGGTCCTCGTGCCTCTTCACCAGCGTGCATTGCAGCGCGGCGTAGAACTCCGGGCGCGATCCGATGCCAATTGCGCCGACCGCTTCGATGGCGTCCGCAATCGCGCCCGGACCGATCCGCATGCCTGCCCGTCGCAGCGCCCGGGCGAAGAAGACAATGTTGTCGGCAAACTGCCCGCGGTCCGGGCGATGGCTAACTCCCGCGGCATCCGGCGCGCCCGTCATGGTGTCAGCCCTCAGCCGAAAGTTCGCGCTTGACCTCTTCGAGCAACCTGCGCCCTTCAGCGCCCTCTATCCGGGAGATGTCATCCTGATACTTGAGCAGCGTTCCAAGCGTATCGGCGAGGGTCTCCGGATCGAGCGCCAGCGCATCGAGCTCGGTCAGCGCCGTCGCCCAGTCGATCGTCTCCGCGACGCCGGGATTCTTGAAGAGATCGACCGTCCGGAGCTTCTGGACATAAGCGACGATCTCCCGGGAGAGCGTCGCATTGCAGCCCGGCACCTTGCGCCGGATGATCTCCAGCTCCTGTGACGCGCGGGGATAGTCGACCCAATGATAGAGGCAGCGGCGCTTCAAGGCGTCGTGGATTTCGCGCGTCCGGTTGGTGGTGATGATGACGATCGGCGGCTCCTCGGCGCGGATCGTTCCAAGCTCGGGAATGGTCACCTGGAAGTCCGAAAGAACCTCGAGGAGGAAAGCCTCGAAGGCCTCGTCGGTGCGGTCGAGCTCGTCGATCAGAAACACCGGTGCGCGGCCAGCATTCGCCGAGATCGCCTGAAGCACCGGACGCCGGATGAGGAAGCGTTCCGAGAAAATGTCGCTTTCCACCCTTTTCCGGTCGACCATGCCTGCGGCCTCCGAAAGGCGGATTTCCAGCATTTGCGCCGGGTAGTTCCATTCATAGACGGCGGATGCGACGTCGAGCCCCTCATAGCATTGCAGCCGGATCAGCGGTCGATCGAGCGAGCGGGAGAGCACCTTGGCGATTTCGGTCTTGCCGACCCCGGCTTCTCCTTCGAGAAAGAGCGGGCGCTTCATCCTGAGTGCCAGGAAAAGAACGGTGGCGAGAGCGGTTCCGGCGAGATAGTTCTCCGATTCCAGCAGCGCCATCGTCTCGTCGATGGACTGGGGCGTTCTGCCTGTCTCGTGTTTCGCCATGTTCGCTCCTCTGCCGAGGAAAATTATAGCGTGCGGTATCCCCGGTCCACATAAATGAGCGGTGGTGTCTTTTCGCCGATCCGTACGTCGACCACCTCGCCGAAGAGTATCGCGTGGGTAGCCATGATCTTCACTTCGATCAGACGGCAATCGAAGGCGGCGATGGCGTCGGCGAGAATTGGCGCCCCGGTCGCAAGCTGCGTCCAGCGGCCGAGGGCAAATCGGCGCTCCATCTCGAGTTGATCGCGTCCGGAAAAAGCATGGGCCAAGGCGAGATGCTGCCTGCCCAGGACGTTCAGTGCAAAACTGTCGTTGCGGAAGAAGATATCGTTGCGGGGATTTGCCGCATTGAGGCAGGCAAGGATCGTCGGAGGTTCGTCCGATACCGAACAGGAGGCAGTGATGGTAACGCCGCGCCGCTCGTCACTATCCGCTGCGGTGATCAACTGCACGTGATGAGACAGGCGGCTCATCGTATCGCGGTAGCTTATCGGGTCCAGCCGGGTCTTCTCCAACACATCACGCTCCGGATCGGTATCTCGCACATACATAGACTGTCGCAGGGAATATGAAACTAGGCCGACCGAGAATCTTGCCGATCAGCGCATACGCATGACGCAGATCGGGCGATCCCCCGTTCCTACCAGCATCTTTTCCTTTGACGAGTTGAGCCACTTCCTTAAAACATAACGTGCGATAGCGGGAAAAAACATGCTGAAATCAATTGGTACGACCCTTTTCGTCGCCGCGCTGACGCTGACCTCTCCCGCGCTTGCCGCCGGCCTGAAGATTGCCGTCGTCGCTCCCGCCGACGGACCGTTTGCGGCGCTCGGCAAGCAGATCACTGATGGCGCCGCCTTCCAGGCAGGCGACCGGGGAAGCGAGATCGTTCCCATCGCAGAAAGCTGCGATCCGGCAGGCGGCGAGGCGTTGACGAAGGCGCTGCTGGCCAGCGGTGCCGAGGCGGCGATCGGCTTTCTCTGCACCGAGAGCCTGGAAGCAGCTCTGCCGGCGCTGGCCGAGGCCGGGATACCCGCCATCACGCTTAGCGTGCGCTCGGACATTCTCATCGAGGACGCCCTCAAGAAGAAATGGCCGCTCTTCCGCCTGGCACCGAGCGGCAAGGCCGAGGCCGCGGCGATCACCGATGCGATCGTGACGAACTGGAGGGAAAAGCCGCTGGCCCTCATCGACGACGGAACGATTCACAGCCGCGAACTTGTCGAAAGCGTCCGTAACGCCCTTGCGGAGATCGGTATCACCCCCGTCTTCACCGACACCTACCGGCCGGCGCAGGAACAGCAGGTGAGTCTCGTTCGGCGCCTGGCGAAAAGCGGCGCGACGCATGTGTTCACCGGCGGCGACCGCAACGACACGGCCGTCATCGCCCGCGACGCGAAGGCGGAGAATGTTTCGATAACCTTGCTTGGCGGCGATACGCTGAACGCCGCGGATCTGGACGTGCCGCTGGAAAATGGCGTGCTGGCCGTTACCATTCCGGATCCCGCCCGGTCGAGCGAAGCAGCACCGGTCGTCACGGCAATGCGCGCCGCCAGGATTGAACCAGATGGTTACGTTCTCCCCGCCTTTGCAGCCGTGTCGCTTCTCGAGCAGGCGAAGGATCAAGCGGAGAAGGATGACAAGGCTGTTCTGGACGCTCTTTCGAAGGGCCCCTACGCGACCGTCCTCGGGCCGATCGGCTTCAACGGCAGCCATGAACGGGCCGAAAGCCCCTACCGGCTGATGCAATGGCGGGACGGCCGCTTCGTGGACGCGCCCGATGCAGGCAAGGCCGAGTGATGCGGAAGGGACCGACCAATCTGATCACCGACGTCGCGGGGATCCTGGTCGGCAACGCCGAGGATCACCGGCTGAAATCCGGCGTCACGGCCGTACTTTGCGACCCGCCGGCCACCGCCGCGGTTCAGGTCCTGGGCGGCGCACCGGGAACGCGTGAGACCGATCTCCTCGCCCCGCACAATACGGTCCAGACGGTCGACGCAATCGTACTTTCCGGCGGCTCAGCCTTCGGGCTGGACGCGGCCTCGGGCGCTCAGGCTGCATTGCGGCAAATGGGACGCGGCTTTCCCGTCGGCCCGCACCGGATCCCGATCGTTCCGGCGGCAATCCTCTTCGACCTGATGAATGGCGGAGATAAGGATTGGGGGCAATTCTCACCCTATCGCGACCTCGGCTATGACGCGGCACGCGCCGCGGCCGAGACCTTCGCGACCGGCAGTGCCGGCGCCGGAACGGGAGCACTCACGGCCACTTTCAAGGGCGGCCTCGGCTCCGCCTCGACCGTCCTCGCAAATGGCATCACCGTCGGTGCCCTTGTCGCCGTCAACGCGCTCGGCTCGGCAACCATCGGCGACACCCGCCATTTCTGGGCTGCCCCATTTGAACTGGATGGCGAATTCGGTGGGCTCGGTATGCCGTCTCCCTGGCCGCAGGATGCGGCGCAGCCGCGGCTCAAGTTCCGGGAGCGAGAGGCAGTAGCCGCCAACACGACGATTGCCGTCATCGCCACGGATGCGGTCCTCTCGAAGGCCGAGGCGAAACGCCTGGCGATTGCCGCCCATGACGGCTTCTCCCGAGCGCTGTGGCCGTCCCATACACCGCTTGACGGCGACCTCGTTTTCGCGCTCTCGACGGGCGCCACCGGCAAGACGCTGCTTCTGGAGGATTTCATCGACCTCGGCGCCGCCGCGGCGGCGACAATGGCCCGGGCGATCGCGCGGGGCGTCCACGATGCCATACCGGCCGCGAGCGATATCAAACCGGCCTGGTCGGCATTGGCCCTATGACGAAGGCCTGCCTTCGCATGTTGTTCGGCCGGTCGCGGAATGCTATGGGCGCGGGAAAGACCGGAGGCTTTTCATGACCCACCCCATTCGCATTGCCCCATCGATCCTGGCGGCCAACTTCTCCAAACTGGGCCAGGAGGTCCGCGACGTCGTCGGTGCCGGCGCCGATTGGATCCACCTCGACGTCATGGACGGGCATTTCGTGCCGAACATCACCTTCGGACCCGACGTCATCAAGTCGCTGCGCCCCTACACGGACGCGACCTTCGATTGCCATCTGATGATCGCGCCGGCCGATCCATTTCTCGAAGCGTTTGCCAAGGCCGGATGCGATATCCTGACTGCCCATGCCGAGGCAGGCCCGCATCTGCATCGTTCCCTCCAGATGGTGAAGGCACTCGGCAAGAAGGCCGGGGTCTCGCTCAACCCCGCGACTCCCGAAAGCGCCCTCGAATACGTCCTCGATACTGTCGATCTCATCCTGGTGATGACGGTCAATCCGGGCTTCGGCGGTCAGAAGTTCATCGCCGCGATGGAAGAGAAGATCCGCCGCATCAAGAAAATGGTCGGCAATCGGCCGATCGAAATCGAGGTGGATGGCGGCATCACGCCCGAGACCGCCGGCATCGTCACAGGGGCCGGCGCCAACGTGCTGGTCGCCGGCTCGGCGATCTTCAAGGGCGACTCCGTCGACGCCTACCGCGCCGCCATCGAGGCGATCCGCACGCCGGCCGAGAAGGGTCGGCGATGAGCTTGCGGGCAGCGATCGCGACCGCAGTTCTGATTGCTGAGGTGATTGCCGCTCCGCCCGCGATCGCCGGCGACTATGCCAGCCTTCAGCCAATCGGCTTCTCTTCGGACGGCAAGGTCTTCGGCTTCGAGGAATATGGCATACAGGACGGCTCCGGCTTTCCCTATTCGTCTGTCTATGTCCTCGACACTCAGACCGACACGTTCCTGCCCGGCGCGCCCATACGCGCCCGTGTGGAGGAGGATAACGGAGCCCTTCCCCGCGCTCGCCGAGACGCGCACCGGCGCGCGGCGCCGCTGATCGACGCCTACCGCCTTCTCGACACGCCCGGGCTACTCGCCGCCTACAATCCAGTGACGGAGCCGGACACGGCGGACCACAGGCTACGCTACGATGCATTCCCAGCCGATCCGCCGTTCCGCAAGACCTACGAGTTGCAGCTTGAAGAAAAGAACTTGGCAGCCGAGGGCATCTGCAAGGACCTCCTGAAAGACGTCAAAGGCTTCCGCCTCGTCATGACGGAGAAAGCCGGAAAGCCCGTATCCGAGGTGCTGCAGGATGATAGCCGCATTCCGGAAAGCCGCCGCTGCCCGACCGGCTACCGGATCGGCGGGGTGGTGACTCACGTCGATGACGACGGCGTGCAGGTGCATGTCGTCATGGTCCTCGTCAAATCCCTTGGCTTCGAAGGCACGACCGATGGGCGCTGGATCGCGGTGCCGTTCTGGCCCGGGCGATGAACGAGCAGCCGGCCGCCGGGGGGAATGTCGCCGGTCCTGGCAGCCGCTCGAAACGTGGGCGCATCCGTCGTGCCATCCCGCCCTGGCGAGAAACCTTCCTCGGTGCTCCCGCCTGGGCTCTGGCGATGGCATTTTCCGCCTGGTACGCGCTTTGGCTGCGCGAGCATGACGCGACGTTCCACCTCGAAAGCATCCTGCTGCTCTACGCTTTCGGCGCCCTCATCGCCTGGCCGCTTTCGCTTTTCGGTGGCCGCTGCATGGCAGAGGGTCGCGGCATCGAAACGCGCTTTGCTGCCTATCTCCTGAGCCTGATCGCCGGAACCGTCGGACTGACGGGGCTGCTCTTCGCCCTGGATTACCGGCTCTTCTATGCGCAGTGGCATGCGACGACTGGATCCCGCATCTGGTTCTATCAGGCGCTGTTCACGTCGGCCTCAGCGTTCTACCAATTTCTGGTGCTGGGGATCAGGCTATACCTGCCCCTCGGGGCGCTCGCCCTCCTGCTGGCGAGCCTCGGACTTGCTCGGCGGCAATAGCGTTGAGCTTCTGTCCCATCTTTGATAGAGGCACAGCCATCCTCCACTGACGATGAAAGCATAGAGCCCATGATCCCCCGTTACTCCCGGCCGGAAATGGTGGCCATCTGGTCGCCGGAAACGAAGTTCCGCATCTGGTTCGAGATCGAGGCGCATGCCTGCGACGCTCTCGCCGAAATCGGCGTGATCCCGAAGGAAGCGGCCAAGACCATCTGGGAAAAGGGCGGCGCGGCCGAGTTCGATGTGGCGCGCATCGATGAAATTGAAGCCGTCACCAAGCACGACGTAATCGCCTTCCTTACGCATCTTGCCGAATTCGTCGGTCCGGACAGCCGCTTCGTCCACCAGGGAATGACTTCGTCGGACGTGCTCGACACCTGCTTCAACGTGCAGCTCGTCCGTGCCACGGACCTCCTGCTCGCCGACCTCGACAGGCTGCTCGAGGCGCTGAAGCGCCGCGCCTTCGAACACAAGGATACGGTGACGATCGGCCGCTCGCATGGCATTCATGCGGAGCCGACGACCTTCGGCGTCAAGCTGGCGCTTGCCTATGCGGAATTCGACCGCTGCAAGGAGCGCCTGCTCGCCGCCCGTGAAGAGATTGCCACCTGCGCCATCTCCGGTGCCGTCGGCACCTTCGCGAATATCGATCCGCGCGTCGAGGAACATGTCGCAGAGGCGCTCGGCCTGAAGCCCGAGCCGGTCTCCACCCAGGTGATCCCGCGCGACCGCCACGCCATGTACTTCGCTACGCTTGGCGTCATCGCCTCGTCGATCGAGCGGCTTGCAACGGAAATCCGCCACTTGCAGCGCACCGAGGTGCTGGAGGCGGAGGAATATTTCTCGCCCGGCCAGAAGGGCTCCTCGGCTATGCCGCACAAGCGCAATCCGGTGCTGACGGAGAATCTGACCGGCCTTGCCCGCATGGTCCGCGCCTTTGTCGTTCCGGCCATGGAAAACGTGGCGCTCTGGCATGAGCGCGATATCTCGCATTCCTCGGTCGAACGGATGATCGGGCCGGACGCGACGGTGACGCTCGATTTCGCGCTGGCGCGGTTGACCGGGGTTATCGACAAGCTGCTCGTCTACCCGGACAACATGTTGAAGAACATGAACAAGTTCCGCGGACTTGTTCATTCGCAGCGGGTACTTCTCGCCCTTACCCAGGCCGGCGTCTCTCGCGAGGACGCCTATCGGCTCGTCCAGCGGAACGCCATGAAGGTCTGGGAGGAAGGCAAAGACTTCCTGGAGGAACTCTTGGCGGACCAGGAAGTCCGTGCGGCGCTCTCAGAAGAGGACATTCGCGAGAAGTTCGATCTCGGCTATCACACCAAGCATGTCGACACGATTTTCCGCCGGGTTTTCGGGACGGTCTGAACCGCGTCCCACTCAAGAATGCCTCGGATCGGCCCGCATTTGAGCGCTTGCTTCAAATGCGGCCGATTTTATTAGCCCGTCCTTTAGCGCTCTCGTGGAATCTGAACCTCAAACAATGAGGTTCGAGGAAGCCATGGCGTTTAGGGAGAGCGTTCAGCGCGCATCCGCGCGCAACGAGACGAAGATTACCGGCACGGTCACCTGCAAGACCGGCTCGAGCAACGGTGTCGTGAAGGATCTTTCCGACGAAGGTATCTGTTTTCAGCTGCTGTTCGATATCGGAGCCCGAATGGGCCAGGAAGTAACAATCCGCAGCGAGGAGCTCGGCTTCCTCACCGGGATCGTGCGCTGGTCGCGCGGCGACAGGATCGGCATCAAGCTCAAACTGTCATCGAATACGGCTGCGCAGATTTCGTCTTATTACAAATTTTTCCGGTAGCAGACGGCCGGCCAAACGGCCGACCGCCCGCTTTGCGGTCTAACGGATCGGCTGGGCCGGCTCCACCAGTTTTCGATAGAGATGCCAAGTGGCGTGCCCAAAGATCGGCATGATCACCGCCAGGCCGACGAAAACCGGGATCGACCCGATCACCAGGCCCGCGGCAATGATCAACCCCCACAGGGCGACCGGCACCGGATTGGCGAGTGTAGCTCGGACTGAGGTCTCGATTGCCGTAAAGGCGCCGACATCCCTGTCGAGCAGCAGCGGGAAGGTGATGACGCTGATCGACAGCACAATCACCGCGAAGACGAAGCCGACCGCGTTGCCGACGAGGATCAGGTTCCAGCCCTGCTCCGTACCGATAACGCCGTTCCAGAATTCGGCGATGGAGTTCGGCGGGGCTGCGCCGAACATTGTTACGTAGAGCCCCTGGGCGACCAGGAGCCAGACGACGAAAATGACGAACAGCAGGGCCGCCACCGCCAGGATCGACGGAATTGCCGGATTGCGGTGCAGCCGCAGCGCATGCGGCCATGACGCGTCCATGCCGAGTTCGCGGCGCCGGCTGATCTCGTAGAGACCGATGGCCGCGACAGGCCCGATGAGGGCAAAGCCGGATGCGAGCGGATAGAGCAACGGCAGCATGTTCGCCCCCGCGCTCCAAGTCATCAGCACGACGCCGGCAACAGGATAAATGAGACACAGAAAAACATAATGCGACGGCTTCTCGCGGAAATCGTCAAACCCGCGACGCAGCGCATCGAACACATCTGCAATGCCAATCTTTCGTATCTCGGGATGAACGGCGCTTTCGTTCGCCCCCGAGAGGACATGGAAGGTTGTCATGGCTCACACTCCTCAACGAACCAGAGCAGCCATGGTTTCGCAGCGGCGGCGAAAAATGGCCGTTGCGAACCGCGACCGCCATCTCGGATTATACAGAAAATGCAACCCTTGTCGCCTCCGCCTTGACTTCGGCTCGTTTCGTCGCCAAATCGCGGCGATCATGAAGGTTTCAGAAGCACATATCCTGATCGTTCCGGGCTATACCAACTCCGGTCCGGACCATTGGCAAAGCCGCTGGGAACGCAAGCTGTCAACGGCGCGCCGCGTCGTGCAGGCGGAGTGGTCGAAACCTGTGCGCGAGGATTGGGTGGCGCGGATGATCGAAGAGGTCAATGCCGCGACCAAGCCGGTGGTGATCGTCGCCCATTCGCTCGGCATCGCCACCGCCGTTCATGCAATTCCGCATTGCAAGAAGAAGATCGCGGGCGGCTTTCTAGTCGCCCCGCCCGACGTCGCAAACCCGAATGTCCGTCCGAAGCATCTGATGACCTTCGGGCCCTATCCGCGCGACCCGCTGCCGTTTCCATCGCTGGTGATCGCCAGCCGCAACGATCCGTTCGGCTCCTACGAGCAGGCGGGCGACATTGCCAATGCCTGGGGATCGCTGCTCATCGATGCCGGCGAGGCCGGCCACATCAACGCCGAGTCCGGCCACGGGCCCTGGCCGGAAGGTACGATGGTCTTCGCCCAATTTTTGACGCGCCTTGAGGCTTGACCGAGCCGGACGACGGAACCTTTCATGCAGCCGCGGCTGACGCATTCCTGACCGCGATCCGCACCTGGAAATGAGGTGGGCTACCGTCAGCGGGCGCAAGCATGAATTCACCTTCGACCTCAAATGCCTTTTCGACCAAACCGCTTCGCGCAAGTGCGACGGCATCGCCGCTGTAGCGAATTTCGCCGCCGGTCATGAGCACGATCCGGTCGGCGATCGCCATCGCGTGGTTGAGATCGTGAATGGAGAGGACGACCGCCACCTTGCGTTCCCGCGCGAGCCGGCAAAGCAGTTCGAGAATCTCGACCTGGTGACCGATGTCGAGGAAGGAAGTGGGCTCATCGAGAAGGAGTATCCGCGCTTCCTGGGCCAGCGCCGCCGCGATCCAGGCACGCTGCCGTTCGCCGCCGGATAGCGCGTCAAGGCGCCGCGCGGCAAGCTCGCCCAGCCCGGTCTGCTTCAGTGCCCACGAAACCGCCTGCTGATCTCGCGAGGAGAAGCCGGCGAAGAGGCCGAGATGGGCAAAGCGCCCCTGCCGCGCGAGCTGTTCCACGGTCATGCTCTCGGGAGACAGCGGCGCCTGCGGCAGGAAGGACAATCTTTTCGCCAGTTCCCGTCTCGTCCACCGGTCCACGGTGCGGCCGTCGATCATCGTGCTTCCCGCCGCCGGCCGGTTGAGACCGGCAAGGGCATGGAGCGCCGTGCTCTTGCCGGAACCGTTCGGGCCGATGAGCGCGATGATCTCGCCGGGAGCGACATCAATGGAAAAGTCGCTAAGCGCGGTCAGTTCGCCATATCGAACCGAGATCTTTCTTGCGGACAGGAGCATCGGAGTCCTCACTGGTGGCGTCGCAACAGGATAAGGAGAATGGGGGCACCGGCGAAGGCGGTGACGACGCCGATCGGAATTTCCTCCGGGCCACCGATCAGGCGCCCGGCAAGATCGGCCGCCGTTACCAGCGACGCACCGATGAGGGCGGCGAGCGGCAGGACGAAGTGGAAATGCCGGCCTGCGACGAAGCGCGCCAGGTGCGGCACCACGAGCCCGACGAAGATCAGCGGGCCAACCGCGCCGACCGCACTTGCCGCCAGCACGCTGGCAATTGCCAACACGAGGCTGAACCACAGGCGGTAGGAGAGGCCGAAGGAGCGGGCGGCGTCCTCCTCGAACCGTAACATTGCCAGGGGTCGGACTACGAATGGGAGAGCCAGGAATCCGGCGATCGTGAATGGCAGGAGAAACAATACATGCTCCCAGCCCCGGGCGTAGAGACTGCCCGCAAGCCATTGCATGACGATCTCGATCCGCGCGCTGCCCCAGCCAACGACGATCCCCATGGCGATCGCATGCAGGAAGGCTCCGATCGCAATGCCGCATAGCGTCAGCCGCAATGCACTCAGGCCCTTGCCGAGCGCCAGGACATAGATCAGCGCGCCGCCGAAGAGCCCGCCTCCGCATCCCACAAGTGGCAGCCAGCCGACAGGCAAAGCATAAAGCGTGTTGGAATCCGAGTTCAGACGGTAAACGGCGAAGAACAGGAAGACCGTCACGGCGAGCGTCGCACCCTGTGAGATTCCCATGATCGTCGGGTCTGCAAGCGGGTTGCGGGTGATCGATTGCAGCAACACGCCGGCAACGGCGAAATGCATGCCCGCGAGTATCCCGGTTGCGATCCTCGGTATGCGGATCGTTGCGATGATGAGGTTGCCCTGGTCAGATCCATGGCCGGTCAGTACCGCCATGATCTCCGCCGCGGGCAGGTCCACGACACCAAAGAAGACCGAAAGAAGGATGAGGCCGATTGCTCCCATGATCAGGCCGGCGACTTGCTGGCGGGTGAAAGGCCTTGCAGCGGAGGCGGTAGCAAGGGTCATGCGAGCGCTCCCCTGCCCACGGAGGTTTCGCGGCGCTGCGCCAGATAGATGAAAATCGGACCGCCGATCAACGCAGTGAATATGCTGACCGGGATCTCACGCGGGGCCGCGACCGAACGTGCCAGCACATCGGCCGTCAGGAGCAAGCCGCCGCCAATCGCAAGGTTGAGCATGAGCGACCAGAAGCTATCCCTTGGACGCAGGAGCCTCACGAGGTGCGGCGCCGCCAGCCCGACAAAGGCGACAGGTCCCGCAACCGGGGTGACCCCGGCCACAAGGCCGATCGCTGCGAGCAACAGGAGTGGCTTCCAGACGGAGAGATTGACGCCCATGCCTGCGGCGACCTCGTCTCCGAGCGCCAACACGCCAATCACCCGGTGACTGGCGACCACCACCGCCAGGCCGGAAACTATCCAGGGCAGCATGTACATGATCTGCGGCCAGGACCTGCCCTGGAAACCTCCCGACAACCAGAACAGCACGGAGGGCGATTGCGGACCGCCCCTGAGGAGCACGTAGGTCGTGATCGCGTTGAGGAACAAGGCGACCGTAATGCCGCCGAGCGCGGTGTGGAGGGCCGAGGCCCGGCCGCCGCGCGCAACCCAGATCGTCATGGAGGCTGCCGCTAGCCCGCCGGCCATGCCGATCCCGGGGTAATAGAACGACGATATGGCCGGGAAGAAGACGAAGGTGCTGACGATCGCCGCTACGGCGCCGGACGAAACACCGGTCAGGTCGGGTGCAGCCAACGGGTTCCTGGTGAGCGACTGCAGAAGAAACCCGGAAACCGCCAGCGCGCCGCCGGCGAGAAAGGCGGCAATGCTGCGCGGCATGCGGAGGGTCCAGACGATGATGCCATCAGTTCCCTGGTTGGGAGAGGCGAGTGCCGTCAAAGCCTCTGCCAGCGTCATCGGCTTTGCGCCGATCACCAGGCCAGCCACCGCGACAGCAAAGGCAGTTGCCGAGATGATCATAGTCAAGAAGGCTGAGCGGGAAGAGAGGCTCATCGCGCCGGCTCCGCAATAGCAGCAGGAGCGGCGCCCCGTTCGAACAGCAGCACCATGCCCGTGGCTGCCGCAGCCAGTCCCGCACCCATGCCGATCCAGACGCCGAGCACGCCCGGGTAGAGGTGGAAGCCCACCAGCCATGCAGTCGGGGCTCCAACGATCCAGTAGCTACCGATCGTGATCCAGAACCCCTGCCCGGCGCGGCCGATGCCCCGCACCGCGCCGATGCCGATGTTCTGCAGGAAATCGAAGATCTGAAAAAGCGCCGCTGCGAAAAGAAGCCCGGTTGCGATTTCATGCAGACCAGCGTCCCCGTCCGGCTTTATGGAAAAAAGAGCCAATACCTCGGATGGGAAAAGCATCAACAGGGCCGAAAAGGCCGAAACTACCGCAAGTCCAAGACAGAGGCCGCTGCGGCCAGTTCCGAGCGCGCCCGCGCCGTCGCGCGCACCGATCGCCTCGCTGACGCCGACGGATGTGGCGTGCGAAAGGCCGATCGACAGCATGAATACGACATAGATGATCTGGTTGACGGCCGCATGCGCCGCGAGCGCGGCCGCCCCGTAGGTTCCTGCCATGAGGGCGATCAGCGTGGTGAATCCCGCCTCGGAGGCATAGGAGCCCGCGGTTGGCACGCCGATCTTCAAAGTGCGCCTCAAGGCCGATCCGATCTCCACTGCGGATTTTTCCCGGATGAAACGCGTCGTACCGTGGGTGACCGACGCGATCGCGACGAACTGCAACAGATAGGAAATCGAGCTCGACGCGGCGACACCAGGAACACCGAGCGCGGGCAAGCCGAATGCTCCGAATAGGAAGCCGTAGTCAAACACGGCGTTCACTACAACCGTGCCGAGGGTGATCAGCAGCAGCAGATTGGCGCGCCGTCCGCCGACGACGACGCCACGGTAAGCGTAGAACCAGAACAAGGGGAACAGCCCCGGCGCAGCGAAGAGAAGATAGCGCGCCGCAAATTCCGAAACGTCCTCGTCCTGCCCGAACCAGGGAAGAAGAAAGCCGCCGAAAGCCAGAACCAACGCACCTATGACGGCGGCACCCGTCGCGATGGCAAGCCCCGCGAGAAGATGTGCTCGGAAGATGCCAGCGCGGCTGTTCTCCGCGACAAGGTTGGACGTGCCGACGACGAGGCCGAAGCCCATCGTTCGCAGCAGATTGAACAGAGTGAAGCCGAGCGCGCCGGCCGCCAGCGCCGTGCCGCCCACCCAGCCCAGCATGATCATGTCCGTGGTGGAAATGGCGACCTGCGCCAGCTGCACGGCGGACAATGGCATGGCGAGCGCGCCGATGCGGCGCGCCTGGGCGAATGTGGGATAAGAAAGCGACACGGCAGGCATATCCGGTTTGGCGGCCGCTTTTAGCGGCCGCCGACTGATCAGTTGACGGTCGCCGGGATCATCTTGCGAGCCTCGGCCTTGACGTCGATGGCCGGGAAGACATCCGGGTAAAGAAGATTCGCTGCCTCGCGCAGGACCATCTCGCGGGCAATCGGCCCATGCGCCTCGACCCAGTGATCGCCGACATAGTGGACCCGCCCGTTCTTGACGGCCGAGAGCTGCTGCCAGATCGGATTGTTTTCATGCGGACGATCCGGACCGTAGTCATAGACGAAAATGACTTCCGGATCCTTTTCCAGCATGGTTTCGAGGCTCATCTCCATGCCCCAATTGTCCGGGACCGACGGGGTCGGGTTCTGCCCGGCAATGTTCTCTGCGCCGAGGGCGACGAGTATCGCGGCCGTCATGTTTTCTGAACGGAAGACCCATGGCGTGTCGCCGCCCCACATCACGACGAAGCGCGGGTGCTTGTCCTTCGGCGCCTTTTCAGCGAAGGCCGTCAGATCTGCCTTGAATTGAGCGTTCAATTCCTGCCCGCGCTTGGTTTCGCCAAGAATGGTCGCGAGCTGGCCGATGGTCCGGTCGCTATCGGCAAAAAGCTCGAGGCTGTAGGCAAGGTAGGGGGCGATCTTCTGATACTGGTCGGCATTGCCTTCCGTATAGCGCCGGATCGCGACCGTGACGTCCGGCTTTGCCTCGGCAAGCAGTTCGAGATTGGGCGTCGCGCGTTGACCGATCTGTTTCACCCCATCGAGAAGGCCGCCGAGGAAATCGGGGCTTCGGCCTTCGACCATGTAGGTGGCGGCGACCGGCTTGAGGCCCAGTGCAAGCGCCACGTCCGCGGCAAAATAAGAGACGGACGCGATCCGCTTCGGCTTCGCCGGAACCGAGACGGCAACGCCGCGGTCGTCAATGACGTTGAAGGTCGCATCTTCGGCACGCGATTGACTTGCGATACATGCCGACAGCGCAAGGCTTGCGGCAAGAAACCGACCGAAAACTGCGCGATTCTTGATTTTGGCGGGGCTCGGGAACATGAACGGTCACTCCGGATGGGAATTCTTGAAATCAGTAGATTGCTCGGTCTGACGGGCCGCGCTTGCGTGACGTGCAATCGCCCCCGCGGCTCGCACGCGGCGGTCGCGGGAACAGGCGATGTCCTGTACGGGCTTCAAAGCAGGCGAGTTCCAGTTATCAGTTGCTGTCTGGCCGGAATCTGGATAGTCATGGTCAACTTATTTGCAAGCGAAAGATTTTCAGGCCGGCATGAGAAATACTCAAACGCAGCGTTTCAAATTGCCTCCGCTTTCGACCCTGCCGGCTTTCGCGAGCGCCGCGCGCACCGGCAGCCTGACGCTCACAGCCCGCGAGATGAACCTCACGCCCGGCGCAATCAGCAGACAGATCAAGTCGCTGGAGGATGCACTTGGCGTCTCGCTCTTTCATCGAAGCCACAATGCGATCTCGCTGACGGACGCGGGGCGGCAATATCTGGCGCATGTCAGCGCCGCTCTCGCGACGATCGAAAACGGTACACGTGCGCTGCAGCCTGACCGGGCAACCCTGGTCATACAGGCGCCGATAACGTTGGCGCGGCGCTGGCTCATTCCGCGTCTCGGTTCGTACCGTCAAGACAACCCGAATGTCGATCTCAGCATCCAGTCGCTGGCGCTCGGGGCGACCGGCGTGCCCGATGTCGTCATCACTTATAGGCGCGGCACGACGGAAGCCGACTTCCCGGTCGCCTTCCTGCTCGACAGGTCGATCGCCGTCTGCTCTCCCTTGCTCTCCGGTGGCTCGGGGCCGCATGTCCAGCCGCAGGATCTCCTCGATCTGCCGCTCCTGCTCGACACAGCGGATGCCTGGTCGTGGCAGCGCTGGTGCGGCGCGGCGCAGATGGCATTCAAACCGCGCGGCGGCAGCATCGCCTTCGACACCGACGAGGCGTCGATCGACGCATGCATCTCGGGGCTCGGCATCGGCCAGGCGAGTCCCTCGCTGATCGAGCGGGAATTGCGGGAAGGTCAGTTGATCGCCTTGTGCCCGGCGATCAATCCTATCGTCGGGGCCTATGAAATTTCCATTTCGACGGGAACGCCGTCTGCACTTGCCTTCAACGACTGGCTGTCCGCCTGGAGGGAGACCGGCGGCGAACAGTGAACGGACGGCGGCCGGAGCGACCTGCCCGTCCGCCGTCAAATCTCGATGAGACGATGTGCTGGCAGGCGTCAGCCGGCGCGAACCGTCGCCTTGCCCTCCTCGACCAGACGCGTCGCCGCATCGGCGACCGAAATGCGTTCGAAGGCCAGTTCGTCGGCGATCGGGCGCAGCACCCGCTGATCGAACTCCGTCGATCCGAGCGGCGCGGGAGCCGGGTAGCTGCCCACCTGGTCCTTGAGCGCATTGATGTATTTCACCGTTTCCGCCTCAGTCGGATTGAGCGACGGCAGGATCGCCTCGCGCACTTTGGGCGACATCGGCACGCCTCGCTCGACACCGAGGATCTTGCCGGCTTCCGCGTCGTTGACGAAGAAATTGATGAACTTCGCGGCCTGTTCGCCATGCTTGGTGGTCGCGCCGATGCTCCAGATCAATGCCGGCCGGTAATAGTGCCCGGAGGGGCCGCCCTTCTCCGCGCGCGGCAGCATGCCGATGCCGAGCTTGCTCTTCATGATCAGCTGATAGCCGACCATCTGGTTCGAATAGGCCATGCCCATGGCCGAATAGCCGAGCGAAAGGCAGTTCGTATCGATCGTGTTCTGATCGAGCGTCTGGATATCGGCGCCGACGGTGCCGCCGCGCTTGCGCAGTTCCTCCCAATAGGCATACCACTCCTTCGCTTCCTCGACGCCGAAACCGAGGCCGCTCTCGGTATAGAGGCTGCTGCCGCGCTGCCTCAGCCACGCATCGAAGACATATGCGTAGCGGGCCCCGTAGGGCCCGCCCCAGACGTTCTTCTTGCCGGCGGCCTTGGTCATCTCGGTCGCGATGTCGGCATATTCCTTCCAGGTGGTGTCGACTCCCGGAGGTGTAATGCCCGCTTTCGCAAAGGCGTCGGCGTCATAGAACAGTGCGAAGGAATTCAGGCCGAGCCCGACGCCCCAGAGTTTCCCATCCACAGTCGTCAGCTTCAGCACATCCTTGCCGAACGAATCCACGTCCAACGTCGATGGAATGAACGGATCAAGAGCAAGGCAGGCGCCGCGCTTGGAGTAATCGGAAATCGTGCTCGGCTCGAGCTGGAAGACGTCCGCGATAGCACGGCCGGCCATCTGGGTCGCAAGCTTCGTCCAGTATCCGTCGCCGCTCAGGCTCTCGCCAACGATCGCTATGTCCGGATTTTTCTCCTGGAAGAGCTTGGCGACGCTCAAGGTCCGCTTCGAGCGATCGTTGGATCCCCACCACATGGCGCGGAGCTGCACGTTTTCGGCAGCGAAAGCCGAGGTCGCGCCGAGTGCAAGACCAGCGGCCGTGCCGGCCGAGCCGAGCAGGAATGTACGTCGATTGAGTAGCATGCCGTTCCTCCTGTCGTTGTCTGCCTCGCGCTCTCCTCCAGCGCCAGGCGAAGCCATTCTGCGAAAGCTTATGCAAGAAAATTGATTTTGCAAGATTTTGTTCTCGACTTGCAAATTTGCACAAATTGCGCGATCTTTGCGCCATGACAGACATTTCTTCCAAACGACTGCGGCAGGCCGACATCGCTACTCGGGCCGGCGTCTCCGTTTCCACCGTCTCGCGTGTCCTTGCGAACGAGCCGGGCATCAGCGACGACGTCCGCCGGCAGATCCTCCAGGTCGCCTCCGAGATCGGCTATCCGATCAAAGCCCCGCCAGCGACAAGCCCCGGCGCCTTGGCCCTGATCGCAAGCCATGGCGTGACGGGCGGCCTCAGTGTCTTTTACGCGGGGATTGTCGAGGGTCTGCGGTCCGAGGCAGCCAAGTTGGGCATGCCTTTCGATATCCGCCTTGCCAGAGAGGCGAAGGCGACACCTGAAGCGGTCCGGGAACACCTGGGATCCGTCGAAGCGGAAGGGCTCTTCCTGGTCGGGATCGACCCCGCTGACGCACTTTGCAAATGGCTCGAGGAAAGTCGCACGCCGGTCATCCTGGTCAATGGCACCGACCCGCAAATGCGTTTCGACGGCATCTCGCCCGCAAACTTCCACGGCGCCTATGCGGCGACCCGGCGATTGCTTGAGGCAGGCCATCGCCGCATCCTTCACCTGACCGGATCGCATCGGCATACGATCCGTGAACGTGTTCGCGGCTTCGAGGCGGCAATCGCTTCGGCGGACGGCGGCGAAGGGCGCGTCATCCGCCTGCCCTTCGAGGGCAATTCCAGCGTCGAGGCGCATGCGGCGACGCTCGCCGCCCTTGCCGAGGACGGCGGCTTCACGGCTGCGTTCTGCATGAACGACTTTCTCGCCGTCGGCCTGCTCGAGGCAGTCACCGAGCTCGGCCGGCGCGTTCCCGAGGATTTCGCCATCGTCGGCTTCGACGATCTGCCCTGCGCACAAATGGCAAATCCACGGCTCGCGACGATGCGTGTCGACCGCGTGGCCCTCGGCCGCGACGCGATCGGTATGATGCACTTCCGTCTCCATCATCGCGACACACCCGCCCGGCACGTGTCGCACGCGGTGTTCCCCGTCGCCGGCGGAAGCTTGGAGGCGAGACGGCACCCATGACCTATGATCCCGCCAGTTCCAACCCGCTCGTCGGCAATCCGCTGGAAACACGCAGCGACATGCAGCACGCCCTGCTGGGCCTCTTCGATCCGCTGTTGCCGTATTTTTCAAAAGGGAACGCGCGCGTCCGCCTCGATGCCGCCGCCGCCCACTTCGACCGGGCCGCAGCCGATCTCGAGGGCTTCGCGCGGCCGCTTTGGGGGCTTGCACCGTTTGCCGCCGCCGGCGGCGATTTCCCCCATTGGCGCCGCTATGTCGAGGGCATCGCAAACGGCACCGACCCGAACCATCCGGAGTTCTGGGGCAATGTCGGCAACCGCGACCAGCGCATGGTCGAACTCGCCGCCCTCGGCTTCACCCTTACCCTGATCCCGGAGAAACTGTGGGACCCGCTAAGCGGCCGGGCAAGAGACAACCTCGTCACCTATCTGCTCCGGGCGCGAGAGTTCGATTATGCCGAAAACAATTGGAAGTTCTTCCGTATCCTCGTCGACATCGCACTCGATCGGCTCGGTATCGACTACGACCGCAGCCTGACCGATGCCTATCTCTCGGAACTCGACGGATTTTACATAGCGGACGGATGGTATCGGGACGGCAATGTGCGGCGTGTCGACCATTACATCCCGTTTGCGATGCACTTCTACGGCCTCATCTATTCGCGCCTCGTCGAGGATGACTATGCCAGGCGCTATCGCGAGCGTGCGCTGGCCTTTGCCCAGGATTTTCGCCACTGGTTCGCCGAGGACGGAGCGACCGTCCCCTTCGGCCGCAGCCTCACCTATCGCTTCGCCTGCGCCAGCTTCTGGTCGGCGCTCGCCTTTGCCGATCTCGAGGCGCTGCCCTGGGGCGAGATCAAGGGCCTTTGCCTTCGCCACCTCAGATGGTGGGCGGACAAACCGATCACCCATCGGGACGGCGTGCTGTCGGTCGGTTACGGCTATCCGAACCTGTTGATGTCGGAAAACTACAATTCAGCGGGCTCTCCCTACTGGGCGTTCAAGGCCTTCCTGCCGCTCGCTGTTTCCAAGAACCATCCGTTCTGGACTTCCCAGGAAACGGCCCCGAGCCCGTCGCCCGACCCGGTGGCGCTCCCCCATCCTGGCATGGTGATGATGCCCGCCAAGGGCGACGTCGTGGCGCTTTCCTCCGGGCAGGAGAACCGGCAAATGCGGTTCGGCTCGGAAAAATACGCGAAATTCGCCTACTCGACGCGTTACGGCTTCAGCGTCGAGAGCGACGAGCGGGCCTTCAGCGGAGGCTCCTTCGATTCGATGCTGGCCTTCAGCGACGACGGCATTCACTACCGTGTGCGCGAGGCGAACGAGGAAGCACGGCTTGCCGGTAACGTGCTCTTTGCGAGGTGGTCGCCCTGGCCGGACGTCTCCGTCGAGACCTGGCTGCTGCCGGCCACGCCCTGGCATGTCCGGGTGCACAGGATCACGACGCCGCGGCCGCTTGAAACTGCCGAGGGCGGCTTTGCCATTGCCAGACGGGACTTCGAAGCCGATACACTTTCCGCACAGGCGGGTTGGGCCTATGCCATCGGCAAAGAGGACTTCAGCGGAATCCACGACCTCGGCTCGACAGTCACGCGCCAAGGTCTGGCACAGAAGGCGGCGCCCAATACCAATCTCATCGCCGCAAAGACCCTGGTGCCGCAATTGCGCGGCACGATCCCCGCCGGTGAGACTATTCTCCGCTGCGCCGTGCTGGCCGTTCGCGACATCTCGGCCGTGTCGGGCGATTGGGAAGGTCCGCCCGCTGTCCCCGAGATCGCCGAACTGCGCACCGTCGCCGAAGAGGGCGTAAGGGTCAGCGCCATGCAAGCGCCGGGACGCATGTCATGACCCCCCCGGCGATTGCCTTCGCGATGCAGCCCGAAAGGACGGAACACGTACTCACACCGGAACTTTTCGCACGCATAGACCGTCTCGCTCGCATACTCGATCGGCAACCCATGACCGTTTTCGGCGACGGCCGGGGAAGCCGCTTGCTCGCCGAAGCGGAGATCCTGGTGACCGGCTGGGGCGCCCCGAGCTTCGATGCGAACGCCCTTCGATCGGCCCCTCGTCTTCGGCTCATCGTCCATGCGGCAGGAACGGTCAAGGACCTGATCGATTTGTCCGTGTTCGATGCAGGAATCACCGTCAGCCATGCGGCCGAAGCCAACGCCGTGCCGGTCGCGGAGTTCACGCTGGCGGCAATCATTTTTTCGGGCAAGCACGTTTTTCGCTTCCGCGACCTTTATGCCGCCGACAGAGGGCGTCAGCGCATCCAGCTGCTGCAGGGGCAGGCTATTGGAAACTACCGCCGCACCATCGGCATCGTTGGCGCCTCGCGGATCGGAAGGCGGGTGATCGACCTGCTTCGCCCCTTCGATTATCGGGTGCTGCTCTACGATCCCTTGGTCGGGGAAGAAAGCGCTTCGGCTATCGGTGTCGAAAAAGCCGATCTCGAGACGCTGATGGCGCATTCGGATATAGTCTCGCTGCATGCGCCTTCTCTGCCCGAGACCCAGCACATGATCGACGGGCGGCGGCTGTCCCTGATGAAGAACGGTGCGACACTGATCAATACGGCGCGGGGTGCGCTCGTGGACGAGGCCGCACTGATAGACCGGCTGAAGACGGGCGCAATCAATGCCGTCATCGACGTGACGGATCCCGAGGTGCCGGAAGGAACGTCGCCTTTCTATGATTTGCCGAACGTCTTCCTAACGCCGCACATTGCCGGCGCCATCGGACTTGAGAGGACGCGACTCGGCGAAATGGCCGTCGACGAAATCGAGCGCTTTCTGGAAGGCCGGCAGCTGCTGTTCGAAGTCCGCAAGCACGACCTGGAGCGCATGGCATGAGCGATTTCGAACCGGGGCTCTGCACCGTCACCTTCAGGAGCTTGCCTCCGGAAAAAATCGTCGGCTTAGCCCGGAGCGCCGGTCTTGCGGCGATCGAATGGGCAGGCGACGCTCATATTGCTCCGGGCGACACGTCCAACGCCCGGATCGTCGGGCTCCTCAGCGCAAGGGCCGAACTGACGACATCCTACGGATCCTATGTCGCGCCACCGACTGACGACCTCATCGAATTCAGGCGTGCGCTCGAGAGCGCGATTGCACTCGGTGCCTCGAATATCCGCATCTGGCCAGGCACCCGCCGGCGCGATTCAAAGGACTACAGCGCAGGCGAAAGACGTGATGCCGCAAAGGCGATCCGCGACATGGGCGCCGAAGCCGCGCGCCACCGCGTGACCGTCTCGCTGGAATATCACCCGCAATCGCTGACTGACACGACCGACTCGGCAAGCCGCCTGATCGACGCGATCGCCCACGACAATGTTTATCTCTATTGGCAGCCGCGGCCCGGGCTGGAGCTCGGCGAGGCGCTCGCAGAGGTCGCCCGCATCGGTCAGCATGTATCTCATGTCCACGTCTTCGCCTGGGATCGAAATCGCAACCGTTTTCCCCTGGCATCGGCATCCGACTATTGGCGAAGCGTCCTCACGGCCCTCCCCGCATCGCGCTGGACCGGGCGACGCTTTGCAATGCTGGAATTCGTCGCCAATGACGATCCCGCCGCCTTCATCGAGGACGCCGCGACGCTCAAGCAAATTCTCCTCGAGTGACATCCACGACGGCCCCGATCCTCCCCACGCGAGACGCCGGGAGGGACTGGCGCGGGCGCTCAAATCCGCCTATATAGGTGAACGGCTGGGGTCGTAGCTCAGTTGGGAGAGCGCCGCAATCGCACTGCGGAGGTCGAGGGTTCGACTCCCTTCGACTCCACCAAACGACCTTTGTCCGACCCGGAGACATAGGTAACAGAACATCGCTAAGACATCAGCGACATCTCTGTAGCGGGCCGATCCGACGTGGCTCGTCACCCTCGGACGACCACCACTTCAGACTGTATTCGCAGCAGACCCATTGCGAACGCGAATTCCGTTAAGAAGCGAGCGACCCGAAGTCAGAGGGAGCGGTGTTTTCCACCCGATGTGCCGTCTTCCCGCCTTGCCCCTCGCTTGCCAAAGAGCCTGATTTGAGAGAGACTTAGCACCTGGCATCATTGCATATCGGCAACTCCCGCAAGTGGGGACTACCATGCCTCTCAAATCTCTGATCGCCGCCGCCTTAATCGCTCTTCTCACACTTTCAGGATGCGCCACGACAGGCGCTACGGGCAACACGACCTACACCCAGTGGTACGGCCCCTACCCTGAACCCGACTTCGACGTTCTTAGCCCCGGCGGGCTGCGCCTCGCCTACTAGGACGGCTTGTCAAGACGATGCACAGCGTCGTCAAAGGTGAGCAAACGCTCGCCTATGTGTGACGCTTGCCGCACGCAAGTCTTCACCACCATCGAAACCCGCAAACCGTCCGTGCCGCCCTGATAGCGGACGCGCCTCGACGCATGAGTTCACGGAATATTAAGTGCTTGCGGAACACATATGGAACGGATAGTTTCTGTTCTTGATTTGTTTCGCGAATCTGGAGTGACGCGCATGCTGACCCGCAAGCAACAGGAATTGCTTCTGTTCATTCATGAACGGATGAAGGAATCCGGGGTCCCGCCCTCCTTCGACGAGATGAAAGATGCGCTCGATCTTGCGTCGAAATCGGGCATCCACCGGCTGATCACTGCGCTGGAAGAACGCGGTTTCATTCGCCGGCTACCCAATCGGGCCCGAGCGCTCGAGGTCATCAAGCTGCCGGAAGCCTATTCGAGCCCAGCCCAGCCGCGGCGCGGCTTCTCGCCGAGCGTCATCGAGGGCAGCCTCGGCAAGCCCCCGGCACCGAAGCCGGCGCCAACGCCACCGGTCGAGAGCGCGTCTATGACAGTGCCGGTCATGGGCCGGATCGCCGCCGGCGTGCCGATTTCGGCCATTCAGAACAATACGCACGAGATTTCCGTGCCGGTCGAGATGATCGGCAGCGGCGAGCACTACGCCCTCGAAATCAAGGGCGATTCGATGATCGAGGCGGGCATTCTCGATGGCGACACGGTGATCATCCGCAACGCCAGCACCGCCAGCCCGGGCGACATCGTCGTCGCCCTGATCGACGACGAGGAGGCAACCTTGAAGCGATTCCGCCGCAAGGGCGCATCGATCGCACTGGAAGCGGCGAATCCGGCTTACGAAACGCGCATCTTCGGACCCGACCGCGTGAAAATTCAGGGCAAACTCGTCGGTCTGATCCGGCGCTATCACTAGGCCGATTTGGGTTCCTGTGCCGATCCTGTGTGCGGTCGTTTCGCGCGGTCGCGACGACAGAACTGTTCTCTTTGCCTTCCGTGATCTCGCTTACTGCGGCCGGCGTTTATTGGTCTCGGCGTCCGCCATGCCACCGGCAAGAAGCGCTCTCGTATTCCGGCCTGTTCAAAGCTGTTTGTGGGCGTCTTTTTTGAACGTCTCCCTCTTGCGCTCCACATGGATTCGTTTTAAACGCCCGCCATCGCTCGATTTTACGAGCACGAGAGGCCTCGTGGCGGAGTGGTGACGCAGAGGACTGCAAATCCCCTCCACTTTCAATAAAATCAATATCGTTTCTGAAAAAGCGGCCGAAAATACCTCGTTTTCCGTCGTTTTTGGCACATTGATTTTTCAGAGGAATTCAGAGTTTTCAGAAACGCCATCGGGCCGATTTTTACGTCAGTTTGTGAGCTCGAACACCGTCGCATCGTCGGCCCTCTCCCTTATGCCTTTGAACGACGGATGCCGGAGCTTGCCATCCTGTGTCCAGGCGCGATACTCGGCCTCAGCGACCAGCACTGGCTCGACGAAGACGGCCCCCTTCCTCTTCAGGTTCACCGCCGGCGAATCCGTCCGGATTGCCTCGAGCAGCTCGCGCAGCTTGGCTGACTCCGCGTACGTCCATCCGGTTCCGCAGCCGCCGACATAGACAAGCTCACCCCTCCTCCTTGCCGCCAGCAGCAGCCGACCGATCGCGCCGGGGACGGTTGACGGCTCGAAGCCGACGATCACGAAGCTGTCGCTGCGCACGCACTTGATCTTCTGCCAGTCGGGCCGACGGCCGGAGTGATATGGCTTGTCACGGCGCTTGGCGACAATCCCCTCGAGGCCGTGCTCGCAGGCGATCCGGAAGAACTCTTCCCCACTCGCCTCGACTTCCTCCGACAGCCGAATGACACCGGCACGGCCGGCGACGATCGGCTCCAGCAGCCGCCGGCGTTCGCTGAGTGGCAGCCGGCGCAGGTCGCGACCGTCGAGATAGAGGAGATCGAACGCGAAGAAGAGGATTTCGCGGGGATCGTGCAGACTGGGCTTCCTGCCGAGGGCACGCTGCAGCATGCCGAAGTCAGAGCGGCCGTGCTCATCGAGCACGACCGCCTCGCCGTCGAGGATTGCGGTCATCAGCCCAAGAAGCCGCGCCTCGGCAGCGATTGAAGGGAAGCGGCTCGTCCAATCGTAGCCGCCGCGAGTGATGATCCGCACGCGACCGGTCTCGATATGGACGGCCAGGCGGTAGCCGTCCCACTTCACCTCGAAGGCCCAGTCCCGCCCTGATGGAGGCCGATCGACGAGCGTTGCGACGCAAGGCTCTACCCGCGCCGGCAGAGGGTCCGGCGGCGCTTCTGGCGGCTTATTCGAGGATGCTCTGGCCATGAGCAATTAACGCGCGGATCAGGGAAAAAGCCTCATCGATGGGCCTTCCTCCATCCAGCTTCGCGCGCGGCCTCCTCAGAGCAGAACCACCATTCGCCGTTCAACAGGCTAATACGCGTCTCGCTGTAATACTCCTGGCCCGGGATGTGATAGATGCGTTCGCCAGTCTGGTAGCTGATATTGCCTTTAATGTCGCAGCCGACGATGGGCGGTATAAACTCAGAAGCGGCGAACAGCGCTATCGCCGCAACGCCAACAATGCCGGTAACTGAACCGCCTTGCTGTTTGCGTGCCCATTTGTCGCGATGGTTCGGCCAGGCTCGTTCGGGCACGTTACCCTTCACAGGACGCTTGCTGCGCTGTTTCGGGTCAAACTCGAAGACTTTTCCCATTACATCCTCCAACGCGAGGATGCCGCCCATCGATGTGGGCGTCTAGCCGCCCAAATGGAGTAGTTTTGGGAGCAAACGCAAACCGCATTGACTCTCGCTGAAACCAGAACATAATAAGAACATTCATCGGCGTTGCGGCCGCCAATCGGAAAACCCGTGGGGTAAAAGACTCCGTTGCGTGCGCGGAGAAGGAGACGTCATGTCTGCTGAGAAGCAAACTTCCGACATCGACGAATTCGATGCGTGGATGGATGAGGTCGCATCGGCACTTGCCTGGCATGGCGGAGACGCGGAAGCGACAATCCGGACGCTCCTCGCCGACTGCAAGCATCTACGAGAGCAACTGGCACTGGCTCAGATTGCGATGGGTCTGGGCTTCACTCGCGGCTGGTCGCCCTGCCCAGAGCGCCAGGATGAGGTGACGACGTGAGCGACGAGCAAGGCGCGGCCAAGCACGATACAACGCTATACGTGCACTATTGCGAACATCCAGGCTGCACGAAATGGGGCGGCTTCGGCTTCGCTGCCGGCAAGGGCGAGCCACGCTGGTTCTGCTTCGAGCACCGGCCCGGCCGGGTTGACGTCGGCGTTGTCGCGGACGATACGTCAGCGCGCGGAATGAAGGGGCTCATACGATAATGACCGAAGAACAGCGCGAAGCCGCGGAGAACCTGCACGAAGCGATGCGGATTTTCAACGATGCCATCCGCGAAGCGGCTTATCGCGGCTTACACGTCGAACAGTGCTGCCGCACATCTCTGAGCCCCCACAATGACGTCTTTTCGTTTCCTTCCTGCCCTCCTCTCCACCGCCGTTGCCACGGCGCCTCTCGACGCCGCTCTCGGATCGGGCCGCCGTCATCTGGCGGGGCGGTTTCGAGTTGCCACGTCCTAACGATAACCGGCAGACGCCCGATGCGACACAGGGCCGCGGATACGCTTGGCCGCATCCAACATCACAATGTTGATCGGGGCTTAGCAGCGACTCGTCGCGCGGATTCAAAGCTTTCCCAGCGCAGATTCAGCCTTTTCATCTGAGAGCTCGTTGGCTAAGAGGAATGTCTCATCTGGGGTTGAAATAGGTGGATAATGCGCGCATTGATATGGAACTGCCCATGGGGTTCCCAGGGGCAGCCTTTGTTTTTTCAGAATTGCTTTAAAGATGTACTGATTCCGCAGGCTAACGCACTCGGTAATGCGGGATGGGAAGTTACAGTCGCATTCGCAGATTATCTTGCGCCTGACACCGGCTCGGTGGGAAGGCATATCAAATTGTGCCCTCTGGACAGCAAGGAACTGGACGCAGCGGCCGGCACATCAGATCCCCTGGCAGACCTGCACACTAACCCACACGGTGACGCGGTCGTACGGATAGCCGAGTACTTGTCCAATCGGCTGCCTCCTACCGTCGACGTAATTCTGACGTGGGAAAACCCGGTCCCCTATCTGGGCGCCTTGTACCCCGGGGCTGTCATACTGAGCCAAATGCCGGGTAGCTTCTCTCGTTCACCATATCCGAGCACTGTGACGATCGATCCTGTGGGCCTCTACGACCGCTCAATTCTGGCATCGAGCGCATATGACATTTTCAATATCGAGTTAAGTGAAGACGAGGAGGTGCTTCAGCGAGACTTTTCTTCGGTGCTGAGGGAGAAAATATCCTTACTTCAGCCGTTCAATCGCTCTGGTTTACTCAATTGCGGCGACAGCGCGAGTAGAGTACTTCTACTTCCCCTACAGGTGTCCGCTCATTACGCGTTCAAAGCAACGTCCGGATTCAATTCGCAAGCAGACTTCCTTGCTTACGTAATGGACCGGCGAGTCGGCGACGAAAGGATTCTTGTTACCCAATACAAATCAAGCTTCACTTCCGAATCCCCCTTAAACGAAAAGAATGTACTTTTCCTTTCCAAACGTTGGCCGAACTTGGTGTGGCGACCTTCTTTTGACAATGTTCCTTCTCCATCGCAGTTCTTACTTCAGTGGGTCGACGGCGTAATCAGCCACAGCTCTTCGCTTATCTTCCAAGCGATGACATGGGGAAAACAGATTGAGACGGTCGGCTCAAGCTACTTCAGAGATTATCAAACGATCGAAACCGCCGACATAGGAAGAAATGCGAAAGTCTCTGGTTTTCTCTTGAACCGGTACAATGTCGACATCAACTTTATTACAAAGAATAGAGAGTTTCTCTCGAGTCTTCTCGAGGAGATGGTATCTAGGAAGCGCTCTGGCGCGACAGGATGCGATCTCCTTCCGAAATTCTCTAGCATAGATCCATCATATAACGATAGACTTCTTACAGGATTTAGACAGGACGCTATTGTAAAAGCACTAGGAAAAGTAAACGGCTCCCTTTCATCTAAACTGAAGATCGTTGAGGACTTTAGGAAAACTATTAGCTCCAACGACGTAAAACTGATCTCCTTTGACATCTTCGACACTTTGGTGACGAGACCGTTTGAGGCCCCTTCAGGCCTTTTCCAGCTGCTCCACGGCGAAGCCGAAGGGGCAGTAGGTCATGCGTTGAGAGAATTCCCTCGCGTCCGCTCCTGGGCAGAAAGCCGCGCGCGGTCCCTAGCGAAGGACGAAGAAGTCACCCTGAGCGAAATCTACGAACACGTGGCTGCATACTACGATTTAAGCAAAACGCAGGGCCAGGTACTGCAGGAGCTTGAAATAGAATGCGAAAGACGGGTTATTGTGCCCCGTACCCTAGGCAAGGAATTGTGGAACGCTGCTCTGGCTAGTAAAAAACCTGTCGTTCTCACGTCCGACATGTATCTGCCTGAAAGCGCTATCCGGGACATCTTACGGAAGTGCGGTTATTCTGGCGAATACCGTATATTTCTGTCCTCCAGTTTTCGAAAAACAAAAAAGAGCGGTCGGCTGTACGACGTGATCACAAGCGAGCTCTCCGTCGCCAGCACGAGCATTGTTCATGTTGGCGACCATCCGACGGCTGATGTTGTTACAGCGCGGTCGAGAGGGATCAAACCGTTCTATCTGCCGAGAGCGCTTCACCGTATTCAGAAGAACGAAATGTACGCACGTTTGTTTCCACCGCGGCCCGCAAACGAACGAGCCAAATCTGTCGTCGCGGGCCTCATTAATTATCGGTTGTTCGAAGGCCCTCCGCCGGAGACAGAGGCAACGACGCTCTTCGGCGGCGAGCCGTGGCGACTGGGGTATGCCGGCCTTGGTCCGCTGTATGCAGGCTTTGCCCAGTGGCTGCATCGAGAGGCGACCAGGGATGGGCGCTCTAAGATCTATTTCTTGGCCAGAGAGGGTTACCTTTTCCAACAAATTTACAATGAGCTATTCCGTGGCGAGGCGATCTCGAATGAGTACCTGTATTGCTCCCGACGGTCAGCGCGGGTTGCGGCGTTGGAGACTAGGAGAGATGTAGCGGACCTTGCCGCCGATGCATTCGTTGACGGCGCACGTCTTGGCGAGCTTCTCAAGAGCCGTTTCGGTCTCGCGTTTGAGCAGCTTAGTGGGCGAGCCCGAGACCGAATAGCAGTGTCTGCAGATACTGAACTCAGCGCATCCCCAGACGGAAGAGCTAGATTCGTCGAGTTAATGAAGGAACTGTCCGAGGAGATCTTATCAGCCGCAGCAGACGAACGCCGATCTTACCTCAAGTATCTTGATGAGCTGGGATTCGCATCCATACCGAACCCCGCGGTCGTAGACCTCGGCTGGAAAGGTAACATGCAGGCCGCCTTATGTCGAATGCGCCGGAAACCACTTGGCGGCTATTACTTCGCCACTCTCGCTGGCGTGGAAACTAATTTAACACCTGGCATGGAGGTTTCTTCGTATCTCGGCGAGCGGATCGGCGCGAATGCCTCAGATCCACTCATCGTACACCGGAAGATTGTTGAACTTCTGACCTGCCACACTGATCCCAGCTTAAGCCACATGATATTGAGAGAAGGCCGACTACAGAGAGCATTTCAGCCAGAACCCGGTCGTCATCGACGCGTGAACCTAATCTCCGAGATCCACCGCGGTGCCATTTTATTCGCTCAGGATTATCAACGCTCCTTTGGGAATTTCGATCCCTTGGGTCTGATCGATTATCGCCTGACTAGCAAGGTGCTCAGTTCGTTCTTATCGAATCCAACAAGAGAGGATGCGCAGCTTCTCACGGGTCTGGAGTTCGAAGACAATTTTGCCGGCGAGATCGGCGCGAAGTTCGACACTAAGGGCGCGCGAGTTTGGATTCCAGGATCAAAGGCATTGACCCAGAAGCCGGGCTCACCACCTTCTGCCGCCCAGCCGGTCGTAGAGATGTACACCGCAAGAATCCCGAAAGCCGTGAGACTGGTCGAGGACCGCATTGTACGGACGTTTTGGACGAGAACGCAGTACGACAAATATCTTAACGACGAGGGCAGGTTCTTCCAAGATACAAAAGTCGACTGGGTGAGGCGCTGGGGCCGTATTAGAGCGTTGCGAACTAAGTAGGGAAACCGGTCTTGAGGAAGATTAAGTTCATCGGTGATCACTCTGAAGTCCACTGTGGATGCAGGGCGGTCACCAGTGTTTTTAAACGTGAGTTGAACAAGATTGGCGAGCTCGTATCCGGGAATGAATACGACCTGTTAGTGGTCAACGGTGAGGGTTCGATGCATCATTCTACTGGTCCCTTTCACCGAAAGATGAAAGAAATCATCGCCGCGACGAAGCAGGGCATTGAGGTGTGGCTACTAAACTCCGTCTGGCAGGAAAACGATCAGAAAATCGGGAGTTTCTTGAAAGACGTTGGAGTTGTTTCTGTGAGAGAGGTCGATAGTCGTGATGACCTCATTCGACGCCACGGTATTCAGCCTTCCGTGTTCCCTGATGTGTCTCTTCTGGCAGATGTCGACGAAACTGCCGAGTACCGCGACTTGCAGGGACGAGTTTGCATGACAGATTTCTATTCCAAGGAGTTCCTGTCATTCGTGCGTATCACGGATGGAGATATGGTTCGGAATACATACATAGATATGAAGCGGCTTGAGTGGTCCAGCCTGGTAAGGACTCTTAGATCTTCGTCTCTACTGATAACTGGAAGGCACCATGCGGTGATGGCCGCGTGCATAGCTCGGGTACCGTTCGTGGCAGTTGAAGGTAATTCCCACAAGGTCACTGGATTTCTTCGGACGGCAAAGGTCAATATTCCCGTTTGCCGCACACCTTCCGAGATTCCTGCCATTCAAGCGTGGGCTCGCGAAAATCAATCTGCCTTCGACGATCTTTTTGCTTGGGTAAGAGAGTTGCCACAATGGTCGCCTAAGGCAAGCTTGGTTTGACATCACAAGGGTTGCTCGGAATGGAAATTAAAGGCGTGCACAGGGACTGTACGATCGAAATTGATCCCGGTGCAGTTGTGGACAATGGCGTAGAAATCACGATGAACGGCTCAGGACACTACCTCAAGGTGTATTGCGGGGCTGTGCTTCGTAGAATGACAATCACCTTCAACGGAAAGGGTAACAGCCTCGTCATAAACGAAGGCTGCAAACTCAGAGGTGCCATGTACCTTAGGCAAGAGAACTCCTCCATTGAAGTGGGAAGAGACACAACATTCGTTTCTGCGCGCCTGTTCGCGATGGAGGGGAGGTCAATCTTTCTCGGAGCGGACTGCATGCTCTCTACTGACGTTACGCTTCGGACATCTGACGAACATTCCATACTGGATGAAAGCTCAAGTCGCCGCCTAAATATCGCGGCAAATATACGGATTGGCTCGCATGTGTGGTTAGGTGACAAAGTGACCGTGGGGAAAGGCTGTTCCATTGCTGATGGTGTTGTGGTGGGCGCACATTCGTTGGTGATTAAGGATCTTGAGCAGCGCAATTCAGTGTATGCGGGAACGCCCGCCAAGCTGATCAGGAAAAATATCAAGTGGCGTCGTGAGCTCGTGTCCTAGCCAGCAATCTCATCGCGCGCGGCCTGACGTTCTCTGTTCGAACACCCTGTCCAGCCGTTCACTGATTGCCTCTATTCGATTCCCTACGCCCTCGATTGCCTTCATGATTTGGTTCGTTTGCTCGGTCAGGCCGGCCTTAGTGACATAATTTTCCGCAGTGTAAAGTTTGTGAGCCGACAACTCATCCCGCAGGCTGCTGTACTTTCCGTCGACGTACTTCCACACACCGAAAATCGCTACGAACACGCTGACGAAAAAGCCGACGGCATACATTATTTCTTGGCCGGTCATCTGCGCCCCCTTATTGCCAAAGCGATCGCTTGCAGGCCAGCAACGCTAGCGCCAGAGCCGAACACCGCAGCAATGATCTGCGTGGCGTACGGCTTCACGCTAGGCGGCAAGTCGGCGATCTGTCCCGAGAATAGGAAGACGCTGTCGAAACAAATCGCGCCAAGCCAAAAGCCGACCGGAGCGGCGAACAGCGCCCACACATACCAGAACACGCGCGACTGCATGGCCGCGGCGCGCGTCTCGGCTTCTGTGGAGATGTATTTGGCGACGACCTCGCCAGCGATTTTCTGGCGTTCCGTCTCGTTGTCGATCGATTTATCCAGCGACGTGAGGATGCGGTCGAGCGGCCCACTAGCCGCCCACTTCAGAAGGAAGGCTAGCACTAGACTTTGGCCTCCCTGCCCCGCCAGGTATTCCAGCGCCGCGCAATAACGTCCCGGTAGCGATAAGCCGCATAGCCAACGGCAAGCGCCGCCACACTCAAGGCAATCCAGCCCCACGGCAAACCCGCCATAAATGCCAAGAAGCCAGATCCGGCCGCAGAGCCAGCGCCCTTCGTCACCGCCTCTCTAGCCGCAGCAGCGTCGCGCCGCAGCTGCGCCAGTGTCGCCGACCCGAGAATGCCGTCGGCGACGAGGTGCGGGTGAGCCTTCTGATAGGCAATGATGGCGTCGCGCGTTTTCTCGCCCATCCAGCCGTCAATGGCGCCAGGATTGAAGCCCTTGCTGGTCAGGATTTCCTGCGCTTCCGTGACGACAGGATCGGGATTCTTCGGCGCTTTCGGCGTTGCCTCTTTCACCGCGCCGCCAACAGGCGCATAGCGGCCGTTCAGGAACAGTTCCGCCTCTTCCTTTCGCCGACGCACAAGCCCCGGCAGTTTCTTGCCGCCCGCCGTGTTGTAGTGGCCGCCGAGGTAGGCCGCAGCGCCTTTTATGTCGCCAGAACGCCAAAGGTCGGCCCACGTCCACTCCATTGCGCCGACGCCGAGGTTGTAGGTTGCCGAAACGGCAGCATCCATTTGGTGCTGCGCGCGATCGGCGGGGCTCTTGGCAATGACTGCCGGCTCGAATTCGTCGGCCAGCACGGCCGCGAAAATCGCGTCGCTCTGCTCTGCGGTAATCTTCGTCTTGCCTGGCACGAGATTCGTGATGCCCAGCTTGCCGAGAGTTCGTCGGCAGGCCGCGCTGCGCATCGTGAAACCAGTGCCGATCGTCGGAACGCCGACCGGATCCAGATAACAGGTCAGCGGGTTTCCTTCGTGGCCGCGTATGAAGGCGCGCCCACGTGGTGACGTGGTCGTGATGGTCATGATTTAGGAGTCCTGTGGTGGAAAAGAAAAACCCCGCTGGTTGGGCGGGGTTGCAAATGCAGTGCTTCTGGCTAACTTGATTTGAAAATCTCGGTAAAGGTCTTCCTCGGAACGCCCGGCAAACCATCAACCGGCGAAGCGTTGATGATCTTTACGTGGAGTCGCTTGCTCACGTTCGCCAAAAAAGCAAATGACGAAATCATCCTTGATTTTTTCGACTGCGATACATCTGTGGCCCAACGTTTTTCGCGCTCAGAGCTTGCATAGAAATGAGGCTTTCCAGGATCAAAAGAGAGATCGATTCCGATCAGCACTATCTCGGAAAATCCCAAGGCAATAGCAATCTGACATGCACAGTGGGCGACGGTATGCCCGTGAAAGAGGGGCTCGGTTATCGAAGTTGATACGAACCCGTCGTATAGGTTCGGCTCTTTGTACAGATCGAACCAATAGACATTTGGACGCTCGACTGCATTGCGCAGTGTTGAAGCGAAAAAAACATACTCGAAACCGTCAGTGTTAATGCCTTTTCCATAATCGCGATAAGCGAGTCTGTCGCTCATCACCAAGGCAGCCGGTGTCACCCCGAAACGCTCAGCGAGCAAATATGTCCTGTTGAGCAGGAATATGAAGTCCGATTGAATTCTTTCCAATGGGAGATCGGTAACTGATGGGGCGGACCCCACAATGACACATTGGCGACCTGCGAAGCGCCCATGAAGCTTTTTATTTTTTGCCCTGTCCACTTCGTGAAACGAAGCCGCTTTCTCCTTCTTACGTAGAAGTAGCGATCTCACGAGCGGCAGTGGACTTTTGCCCTCTAAAATTCTTTCGCGGTTGCGCGCGATCCGTGACTCGCAAAAATCCTGCCACCAAGTCAACAGAGCCTTCCTCTCACGCCCAACCGCGTCGGCTAGTGGACATCGTTTCTGGTCCGCTCACGCCCAGGCGCCCCGGAACGGACTTTCTAGGTCCCTGCGGTGGCTGGACTAAAGCAGGAAATAGTCCTTCGTCAGCGTCACGGCGTCGTCCAGATGGATCTTGAGGTCGGCGACCTTATCGCCATTCACATCCGCATAGATGTAGGTATCCGACGCCAGCTTTTCATAGCGGAGCTCGCCGGCGACTCCCTTGAATGCCGCAGTGCCGACGAAAGAGAACGCCTGGTTGCCCGCGGACGTAGTGCCGGCATCGATCGCGGACAGGTCAATTCGGTCCTGCTCGCTCGGTAGGAAATCGAAAATCGTGTCGAACGTTGCCCCTGCAGACTCAGAAAGCGCTTTGAAGACGAACCTGTCGGCGTGCGCGCCGCCGTAAAGCCGATCAGTGCCCGCACCGCCATAGATCCAGTCATTGCCCCTGTTGCCTGATAGCAGGTCGTTTCCGCCGCCGCCAACAAGGCTGTTCGCCTCGGTGCTGCCATGAAGCTGGTCCGCGTAGCTTGAGCCGATTAGGTTCTCGATTGACGAGTAAATGTCGCCGACGGCTTCACCGACGTTGACGCTGGTGTTGCCGATGTTGACGACCACACCGGCGGTTGCCTTCGCATAGGAGGCGCTATCGATCCCGTTGCCGCCATAGAGTTTGTCGGCTCCGGCACCCCCGAGCAGGTTGTCATTCCCGTCGCCGCCGTTGAGCGTATTGTCGACATGGTTTCCGATGAGAACGTCCACGTATCGAGAACCAAGAAGGTTCTCGATCAGATCGTAGCTGTCTCCCGCCGCATCATTGGTGTTGGAGCTCGGATTCACCAGGCTAGCAACAACGCCAGTCGATGCATTGGCGTAGGATGCAGTGTCGGCACCCCGGCCGCCGTAGATCCAGTCTGCGCCAGCGCCACCGACAAGCGTGTCGTTCCCATAATCGCCGAAGAGGCGATCATCGCCCTTTTCTCCGCTGAGAACGTTATTGCCGGTATCGCCATAGAGCTGGTCCGCAAAGCTCGATCCGGTGAGGTTTTCGATGAACGTGTATCGGTCCATATACGCGTCATCGAATTGGTGAGTGCCGCCGTCGATCAGGCTTGTAAAGACCCCTTCTGTCGCATCGGCGTAGGACGCGGTGTCGGATCCAGCACCGCCATTTAGGTCATCCTGGCCCTCACCGCCGATCAATGTATCGTTGCCGTCTCCGCCGGCAAGGCTGTCGCCGTAGGTACCGCCATAGAGCGTGTCATTGCCGTTGTCGCCCCACAAGTCATCATAGTCAGCTCCGCCATGGAGCGTATCGTTTCCATCGCCGCCGTGGAGTTGATCCCAAGATTCGCCACCGTGTATTTTGTCGTCGCCGGCATACCCCCAAAGGAAATTGGTTAAATCCCCACCTTTGATGACGTCGTTGCCGCGTAGCGCGTTCTGGATGATCGCCTCGTCATCGTAAGTCCAATCAGTCTTGGCGGCCTCGACGATCGTTGTCACAGCAATCGAAATGCCGGAAACCTCGGCCATGCGGCTGCCATTATAAAGGATTGCATAGCTCGACACCGTGCCCGCTGTAGGAACGCCGCCACTGTCGTACCTGAAGCCGCTCCCGCGAAACTGATCGGCCCAGCTGCCATAGTTTGCCGTAAATGTCGTTGATGTGCGAGTGTACGAGTCAGCATAGAAAAGCGAGCTGAAATCAAAGTCGCTCATATCCAGGCCGTAACTGTCGGAAACTGTAAGCGTTGCCACGCTGCCCTCCAAACGTGCAAAAATATGCGCTTAGCGTTAGGAGCTTTTCATTTGCTGTTCAATTGGAATTTAGCTGAGGCCCCTCATTGCACGCATATGAAGATCGGTGTGACAGGCGCGAATCGATTGCTGAAACTTAGAGTTCCGAGGGAACCCAGTCCACATATGCAACCTTTGTAGTGCTTAATTGCACAATAAAAACTAACGCGCCCGAGGTACGGGCAGGCCTATACCTCCATCTCAGGGATATCGCTGGCGCGCAACTCCTCGAGGTACGCCACTGCTTCTGGCGGCAGCGGTGTCTCAGGCGACTTCACGAGTTCGGTCCAGTACTCCCCCCCTTGCGGGCTGTAGGCGAAGTGGAAGCAGTGCCCCAACCATTCACGCTTGTTCTGGACGAGCACGCGATGAATTGCACTCCGGTTGATTTGCTCTAGCGGCGTCGACATTGGCGCACCTTTCTATTGATGGTTGAAGATATTACGATTCCTGCCATAGATTATCCGCGCTCGCGGACCTGGAAGGGGATGAAAGCAAGGCGATGCTCAACAAGCTGGAGACCGCCCGAATCGACTTGGTGGATACCGGTTGCCTTGTCGCACAATACCAGCCAGCGGAACGTTCCGACCTTCTCGTAGTCAGTTTTCATTCGATCACTCGCCACAAGTTGCTTTGGGGCGCTGACTTCTTCCGTAAGCGTGGCATTTCGGTCATCGGGATCACAGACTACAAGAAGGCGTGGTACTGCCGGCGCGAGATGGATAAGGTCCTCTCCCAGATCCTGCCGCTGTTAAAGCGATACGATCGGGTGATCACCTATGGTCACAGCATGGGCGCATACGCGGCGCTTAAGTACGGAAGCGCGCTCGGGGCTGAAATCGGCCTGGCGTTTTCGCCGCAGCATTCTATCGAACTGAAGGACGTATGGCAGTTCGACCGCGCCAGGTCCGAACTCTATTACCGCGAGCCGATACACAAGGGGATGAAAGTCGAGGAGGGCGATCTCCCAATGGAGACCTTCGTCTTCGTCGACTGGTTCACACGAATAGACAGGCGGCATGCCGCTCGCCTTCCGAAGACACCAAACCTCCATATTGTGAGATGCCCCTTTCTGGGTCACAGCACAATCAACACCTTGGCCGAGGCAGGAAATACTGGCCTACTCTTCGATCTCATCCGCGAGAATAACTATGATGCGCGTACCTTCAGGCACCTTGTCCGCGCTTCACGCCGCTTCTCTGACAACTATTGGCAGAACTTCGATGAAGCAGCAGAGCGGCGCAGCCAGCGCCACCCTACCGATCGATGAAGGATACCTTGAGCAGTTTCGTGCCACCCGTTCGGTTGGCAATGTAGAGCCGGCCATCCGAGTGAGCAGAGAAGGTAATGTTACTGGCGACGCCGCCGCCATTTGCAAGCGCCCCGGTGGTGAACGAGATATTCGTCGTCGTGATGAAGCCCATAGGCACCGGGTTCGTAGGAGCTCCAGTAGTGTTGACCCAGAGGTGGCCATTGGGAAAGCCGGCGGCATCAGACTGGCTTTCGATTAGGACAACGCACCGATTACTCGGCATCATCACCGATGTCGCCTGACCATCAGGAAGTGAAATGGGCAAATTATTCTGCCCGCTGTCGCTGTCAGGTTGCGATACGCTTATACCCTTGTTATTCCTTTGCGAATTGCCGCTCGTGTTCGCCTGGTACACGACACGTCGATAAAGGCCGAAGAATGTGTTTTCGTCGGCCACGCAATTGTTGGCGCCCTTGGCATGGCTGCCATCATATCCAAACGTAACACCAACCTGTTCCTTGCCGGCCGTGGTTCCAAGCGTCCAATCCGCCAAGCCGATCCAATTGTCTGAAACGTTGACCCACCATGCACGCACTCGCACTCCGCTTATCTGCTCGACCACAGCAAGCTCGCCACCATCCGAATACCTGCGACCGAAATCCTCAATGATATTATCGGTCACGCGCGATCGATCGGAGCGAGCGGAAATGTCGATCGGCCTCGTCTGTATCTTGCGGAAGATGTTGTTCGAGATAATCCCGATTCCGCCGTTGTTGGTCGTGAGCCCGTCCGCAACGGGTTCATAAATGGCGATGTCGCCGCGCTCGAAAACGCACCCAAGCACGATGTAGTAGCCGCTGAACCGCTTGATGCCGATAGCTGCCTTGAAGCAGTAGAAACGACATGCGACCACGCGCATGTACTTGCCGACGCTGTTGGACGCATAGATGGCCAAGTCCGGCGGCCCAATGAAGTCGCAGCTGACGAAAGATGCAGAGGCGAAGCCGCTCAGAAAGAAGCTTTGGTCTCCTCCTCCGACCCCGACGTTCTCGCCACTTGGGGCATTCACGCCATGGTAGAACGTCGCGTTCTCGCAGATCATGTTGAAATTGCCGACGACGCTAAAAATGCCAATCGTCTGGACAGCCTCTGTGGAGGCTGCGACCTGAGTAGAGTCGTAGAAGCCGCCATCGACATGGAACTTCTGTCCGTTGCCAGTAGCCTCTCCGATGTTGACACTTTCAAATCTGAAGAGCGTCCCGGGTGTGCCGGCCGCTATGGCGGCGGCAGATCTGATGCTATTGGTGATGACGAACCGGGCGCCGCGCATTTGAATGTGAATGTCAACTGCTACGTTCAGAACAGCGATAGCGTATGCCTGATTGACGTCGACCGGGTCGGGCGAACTGAACCGATAGATCGCTCCTGGCGTAGCGGAAAATGTAGCTGCACCAAGGAATATTCCCAAAGCAAACATCTTCCTGAAGGCAGGACCGCAGTCAGCGGAATTGTTGCCCACCGCACCGAACCATTCAGGCCGCAACCACCCGTCATGTTGTCTCACCCAAGCGCCCGCGGATGCGGAAATAGCGTCAGCCTTGATGTAGACGGCCTCCTGAGTATCCGCAGCTATATGGGTGGAGTAATCCCCCGCCCTCCAGGCAAATGTTCCATATCTGCCAGTCTCGCCCAAGAAAGCGAGCGTTGTCACCGCAGTGTTGAGCGCCTTTAATGCGGAACGCGTCGCCACATTTTTGATGTTCACGCTCGCTGCAGCAGCCTGCGCTGCATCGCGCGCGGCCTCCGCTGCCGCAACAATCGCCGCGCTCTGCTGGTCGCTCAACAGCCGGAACGTCAAGCCGGTCACGATGCCCATCACGATCATTCCGGCACTCAGACCGCCAGCAGCGACGTCCGTGCCACTATTCGTCTTGATCGTGAGTGCCGAGTCGCCGTTGAAGGAGACGGTAACCGGGCTTGATGTGTTCGAGTCAGCGATATTCATCCAGACGAGCGCCGATCCCGGGATCGGAATGCTCGTCGTCGCCTGGATGGCGTTGGGACTGCCGGCACCTGTGTCCGATGCGATGATGAACGAAAACGGCAGGTCCGACTTTCTATCCCACACGTCGGTGGCAGGATCGAAACCATAGACGCCGTTATAGCCAACGGTCGGGTCCGCAATGACCCACGCCATGCGGTTCTCAGTGAAGGAGGTGTCAGCAAACAGCTCGGCGCGAGTGTCGTAGATCAGGCCACCATTCGACGTGAACGCGGCGATGATCCCTTCGATCCACGTGCCCCATTCCCTGATCCGAGGCTTCATCGGCTGGTCAGGGTTCGAGCTCGGCCCATCCGAAAAGATCGTGGCTGCAAGTTCAACCATTGAGTTTTCCTCATGCGAAAGCGCCCCGGCGCACTGCCAGAGCGAAGAAAGGTGATGTCTGTTTGCGTTAGGTGACGACGGTGGTTACCGACGCCTGCGAAGCGGATGGCACGCCGGAGATGTTCTCGGCGCCGCACCAGTATTTGTAGGTTCCTGCACCAGGCGTATCATTGAACGAGATCGTCTGGTTGGCGGTAACGGAATAGGTTCCGATCGTTGTTGCGGCGGCGAAGCTTTGCGCTGTCGTGCCACGTTTGAAGATGAGGAACCTTGTATTGTCGTTCGCCGCCTTGGCACTCACTGGAACCGTCGTCACCGAGTTCGGCGCGGTTAGGTTTGTCGGCGTTCCCGGCGCGACTGAATCAACCGTCGACGTGATGTTCGCCGTGACGGACCAATCGGAATAGCGGCCGTTCGAAGCAATAAACGCGGCCTGCACGTCGAGCAGCTTGTCAGCCGGTACGACTGCCGTAGCAAGATCGATGTATCCGCCAGACGGGTCAGCATCCTCGTTCTTCTGCTCCACCCAAGCGCCAGGAGTGCCTAGCCCATCAGCATTCGCCACACGGTACCGCACCGTCGGCGTCAGGCTCTCGTCATCTGGATCGATGATCACCACACGGATATAGACGCTTCCGGAACTGGCTTTCGCCTGCACCAGGTTAATGACCGGTGTCACTAGCCCTGCCGGGTTTGGGGCCGGAGGTACAGGCGGCTGCTGCCCCTCGTCGACTGCCGGCGCCCACGCATCAATATTGTCGGGATGCTCGACGATATCCATCGAGAACCCGCCCCGGGTGACCGAGAGCAGCGCGCGGCGGTTTTCGATGATCTTTCCGTCAAGCCTGGGCAGCCGTTTCGGCGTCTCCAGCCGGTTCCAGCGGTTATAGACCGAGTTGATGCCTGAGAGCCGGACATCGATCGAGCCGCGCGTCTTCTGCTGGATGCGAAGCCACTCTCGCTTTCCCAGCCTGCGGGCCTGCCGCCACTGATGGACCCACGTGTATTCCGCCTCCTGCGCGAGCACGCGACCGGCTTTCAGTTGCGCTTCGCTGTCCTCGAAATAGTCCGTGTCCGCCGTCGCATAGTCGATCGCCGGATAGGAGAACTTCGGGATGAGGCGGTTGATTTCGTCTTCGAACAGCACGTCATACTGGATGTTGTGCCCGACGATGTCCGCGTCCGTCAGGACCCCGCAGCGGCTCTCCCTGAATTTGCCGACGGTGAGGATGCGGGCACCGTCGCCTCGCGCCACCAGATGACCGTCACAGGCGGCCAGGATAGCATTCGTCGCGGCCTTTGGCCCGTTCTCCGTCGTGTCGTAGCCATTGCACTGGTAGCGCTTCTCCGTCCCGCCGCCGGCCAAGAGGACGTCTTCGTCACAGATATCGGCTTCTTCGATCCAGAGATCGAGGACTGGCAAGATGGCCTTCGTGTAATCCAGCCTTTCCCCGAACTCGTTGAAGCAGAGATGCCAAGCGAGGATCTCGGCGCAATTCTGCGACCAGGTCCATGTCGACGGATTTTCAGGGTCCTGGGCGGGATCGCGGAAATTCCAGCAATATGCGAGATCAGCTTCGACGGAAACCGACGGCGCGTTGTACGGGAAACGACTGTTGTAATGCTGTTGTTTTGGGGTCCGGGCGATCATCGCGACTGACGCTTGCCCATCACCACGATGCGCATTCGTCCACGATTCCGGAATGCCGGCTACGACATCCGCGTAGGCCGTTTCTGGATTTGCTCCCAAACGGCTATATAGCCGAACCTTTTGATCGCCGTAACGCCCATCGGCCAAGCCATTCACATAGTTCCCAGCGCCGATCGTCACTTCATCATCGTGCAGATAGTAGCGATTGATCGACTTAATGCGGTGGCCGACCAGCGCCTGAACGGCATACAGATAAGGGCCCTTCGCCTCCCAAAGCATATAGGCGCCGGCGACACGGGTCCGGCCGACGCCCCACCAGCGGTAGGGTATCGCCTGCGTCTTCGGAACCTTGCCGTCTTCAGGCTTCGGCGTCTTGACGCTTGGCGCAAGGAGCAACTGCAGGCCGACTGTTAAAGCAGTCGTCGCAATGGCAGATGCAGCGCCGACGGCGAAAGTCGTCAGCGCGGTACCGGCGCCGAAGATCGGCGTAAACAATGCCGTGAAGATCGGCGTGAAGATCGGATCGAAGAGAACACGGCTGTAGTGTGCGGAACTCGCTCTCAGATCGATCCGCGCGCGATGGATGATTTCTTCAGACGGCGCGCTCTCATAAAGGACCTTGAGGCTCAAGCCTTATCTCCCCGGCTCCAAGCCGCCACGAAGTCGAATCGTTTTGCCCTGACGCCGGCAGGCGCCAACACGGCCCAGAGGGGACCGAAGCGGATGGCCCCGATCTCCTTGACTGTGCCGTCGATGTCGGACGGTGCCAGCACTACGCCGATGTCGCCGGTTACCGGGCTATCTGTCCGCCCGTAGCCGAACGGTTTCACGCCGTTGTCGATCATCGGAATCAGGCCGCCAGAGCGAGCGACGAAAGCAAGAGCGCCTTCCTCATCCCGATAGGTCCCCCTCACCTTCTCAGCGGGATCGACGCCCGTCTGATCGGCAACCCACGAGGCGCAGAACATGATGCAATCATCGCCGCCCAGGCCGCCCCATCGGAACCGATGCGGCAGCTTCAAGAAGTCATGGATGTTCATCGAGGCCTCAGGTGTAGTGCGGCCAGACCGGCTGGACGCCGCGCGACAGGCGAGCGGTGCCATCGCAGAAGAGGTCCGTCGGCGAGATCGCCTTCTGATGCGGCGCAGACCACAGCGATCGAGACGCGCGCGAGCGTGTCGTCTCGCCCGACACGACGGAGAGCGCCATCGTCAGTCTCGGGCTTTCGTTCGCCGTGACCATCGGGTTAGACTCCGAGACGTGCGATGCCGTTCCCGTCCAGATCGGTATGATCTTGCTCATCGGCTGGTAATATTGATCCAAAGTGGTCAGGCCGAGCTGGACCGCGGCGCCGCGCAGCGGCGGCAGACTGTCAAGCATCTTGCCACCAGTGGCAGGGTCGATGCCCGAAACTGAGAACTCGACGCTGTCCGCCGTGCCGTTAACCAGAACCTCGAGCGTCGGCACTCCCTGAAGCACGCCGCCGCCCAGATAGACTGTTCCGTCCGGGTCGATGCTGTCGAAACCAGTTTGGATGTCGTGGACCCCGAACCACATATGCAGCGCGGGGTCCGTGTCCACGCGAAGGAAGATGCCGAGTTGATGGCTGCCGCGCATCTCCTCGATAACGTTGTCAGGTATCCAGCCCATCAGAACGCCTCGACAAACTGCAGGGTCGGCCGGCTTTGATACCAGGCCTCATAATCCCACGGCAGTGTGAAGCCTTGCGGGAACTTCATGACGCATAGCGGCCGCGCCAGCTCGACTCGCGTGTCGAGCACGGACGCTTCGCGCAGTGCCGGACTGGTGGCGAGCTGGTAATCGACGTAGCTGAGATTGACGCCACCGACGCTTTCCACTCCCTCAGCCGCTTTGTGACTTTCCCAATATCGATAGGCTCGCCAGCCTTTCGTCGGGTGGTAGATCGAAAACCAGTCCGACCAGCGCAGTGGCCTTGCAGCCTCGTAGACGCGCATGGAGAGTTGACCGGCCCCGACAGTCGCGGCAGCAGTCAACTTCCCCCAGACGGTCGCCTGTGAGTATCCCGACAGATCCGAAAACAGCGCTCCGTCCGAATGCGGTATCCCGCTGACGATCGGCCGGCGCTTGCCGTTGATGACCGGGAAAGGCCCGATGCCGTCATTGATGATCGGCACGTTAAAGAACCGGAACCCGCCGTTTCCTCGAGCGCCCATCCAGTTGATGACCTCGTGGCGCTCCATGTCGTCGCCCTGCAGGACGCAACGCTCGTACGTTGCGGTGACCCGGCCTCCGCCGCTCATCTCGATCGAGATGGATTCGCCGTTGCCGTTGACCCCGCCATCGATGCCAGAGCCAACATTGTCGAAACTCGCCCGGGTCGGCCGCAGATACTGGATCGGGACGGTGGGCTGATTGATGTATGACCTGGCCATCCTCAGCCCTTCTGAGACGTGTAGCGTGTCTGGATCTGGCCGAAGCCGCCGCGGCGCTGCTGCTCGTTATATTCCCGCAGAGCCTCGCCGACGCCCTGCTGAACGAGCATCCGGACATGCTCATCGCCATTGGCGCCGATCACATTGACGTTCATGGTGCCGGCGCTGTTGGAGCCGCGATTGCTGTTCGCGGCCATCGACATCAGCTTGTGATTGCTGGTGACCTGGGACCCTTGCGGAAGGTTGACGAGCTCCGGACCGCGCTCGCCGACGATCGACAGACCGCCCGGAGCGTAGTTCGTGCCGTTGGCGAAGAGACCGATCCCGCCGCTGAGCATCGCCGAGGCGAACTGGCCAGAGCGCGAGAACACGCTCATGCCGAAGGACGACAGGCTGCTGAGGAGACCGGACCCGCCGCCGCTTGCGCTCGAGGCGAGCACCTGGCCGAACTGGCTGAGACCGCCCCCGAATTGCCCGAGGCTGCCGCTGGCTTTCTCCAGCGCGCTGTTGAACTTTGCGACGTAGGCGTTGCCGGTCGTGCCGAGGATGTCCGCACCCATGCCGCCCTTGCCGACAGAGCCCGGTCCGCCGAACCATGCCTGCGCGGCTCCCGACGCGCCGTACTTATCGACATAGCCTCCGAAACGGTGGTTGAAGATGGCATCCTGCGCCGACCGATCGTTCAGAAACTCAGGAGCCGACAGGCGGCGGCCGAGCGCGGCCTCGGACCACGGGCCGATGTTCGCGCCCATGACCTGATAGGCGCCATAGGCGCGGTCGCCCGATCGGGTGACGGGGCCAAGCGCGCCGTAATTGCCGCCGCTCTCTATCGACTGGATGGCTTTGGCGTAAGCGTTGATGCCACCTACAGAGCGGTTGTCGTTCGCCGCCTTGCCACCGTAGCCGAGCAGTGCGCTGAGTGTGGTTGTCGCCGCGCCGCCGCCAGATACCGTCGACGAAGTTCCGCCGCTGAAGAACATGTTCACGAGCGAGTTGGTGAGCCGCTCGATCGCCTGGTCGCTTGCCTTCGCCAGAGCATTGAGCAGCGCGTTCTTGATCGCGTCGCCCATAGCCTTGCCGATATCGCCGCTGTTTTCCAGCAACCCGTCGCGGAAGTCGGTCAGGAAGCTGCTGACCAGCTCCCGGTTTTGCTCGCGCTGAAGCTGCGACCGGATCGCGTTGGCCTCGGGCGAGTTCAGATCCTCGTTCATGCCGTAACGGCTGAGCGTGCTGGCGACCTGTCGATCGATCGCGCTGCGCTCGGCTTGGCGCTCCTGAAACGAGACGTCGAGCCAGAAGTCCGCCTTCGCCTCGGCCGCCTGACGGTAGGCTTTCGTGACGTCGTCGACTTTCTCCTTCTGCTCCTCGAGCTCGAAGAAGTTCGGTTTCTGGCCCGGGACCGGAACGTTCGTCAGTAGGCCGTCGGGATTGAGGATGGTCGTGGCGTCCGGATCGCCGCTGAGTTCGATGTTCGGGCGCCGCGACGGAACGGCCGGGTTGAGCGGCACGAAGTCCGCCGTGCGCATCGTTCGGCCGTTGTCGGTGAAGAACGAGCCGGAAATGATGTCCTGCACATTGGTGCCGCCGGCGATGGCTGCGATCCATTCCGCCCTCGCCTGCTTTGCAGCCTCGATGCTGTCGCGGATCGATTTCGTGATGAGATCGAAGGCATCGCGGAAGCCGAGTACGGACTTGATGCCGTAACGGTCGACAGCCTCAGACAATAGGCGCTGAGCGTTGTTGATGTCGGCTATGGATGCAGTGCCATCGTCAAGACGTTCGCGAAGATCACCGAAGGCCTGTGAGAAGTCGCGGATGAACGCAGGATCCGCATCAATGCCGCGGAGCCCGCGCACGGCTTCGGAGAACTGCTGTCCGATGCCCTGCAACTGCTCGCCAAGGCCTTCGAGCTCACGGCCGGCCAGGATCTCGGAAGCCTCTCGGCCCTGCGTGATCTTGTCGGCACGGTCGAGCTCGTCGACATAGGCCTTCAACTGCGGAGCAGCGTCGCCCCAGAGCGCGGCCGCGCGGCGGATCAGATCGTTCTGCTCTTCGAACAGCGCGTTCGTCTTTCCGGTCCCGCTTTCGGCCGTCGTGAAATACTGGACGAGAGCGGCAACGCCAGCGGTCAAACCGATCGTCACCAGCGACACCGGGTTGATCAGCGACGTGAAGGCAGCGGCAAGGCCCGCCACCGGCCTTTCCATCGAACCCACGACGGCTGCCAGCTGCGTGCCCTGCTGAAGGCCGATCATCAGCGGGTTCATTCCCATGGCGGCCGTGACGGCGATGTCCTGAAACTGAAATGCTGCGTTGGCCGAGTTGAAGCTCTGCGCGCCTCCCCTGTTGCTGTTGGCAGCTTTCATAGCGGCGCCGGCGGCCGTCGCAGAGGTCTTCAGGCGCTCATAGGCTTGGCGCTCGCGATCGAGTGCAGCGGTCATCTCCTGCGCCGTAATGGCGCCGAGCTTGTGCGCGCGCTGGATCTCGGTAACCGTCGCCTGATATTGCTGCGTTGCCTGGGCGAGCGGCCTATATTTCATCGTGAGCCGCTCGACCTCGAGGCGGAACGCGCGGATATGCTCATCCTGGGAGCCGAAGGAACGCCCGAGGCTCTCAACAGGCGCTCCCGCCTTGCGGGCGCCGTCAGCAGCCTTACCCAGCGCCGCGCCGAGGCCTGCCGCTTCGGTCTCAAGCTTGCCGACGGCCTGCTCGGTCCGGACGGCAGACGCAGTCAGCTTGTCGAGATCAGCCGCGGCCGACGACGCCGGTGAGCTGTCGATTTTGAAACCAAGGGTCGCTTCGGTCATTCGTTCGCAATCTCCCAGCGGGAGCCTTGTCATTTGAGTGGAAACTTGGTTTTGATCGCCCGGCGACAACTACGGGGCGAGTAATGATCGACTTAAGCGACGACGTGGAGCGTGGCATCCAAATCTTCATGGCAGAACAGGGCATCAGCCGAGAGACTGCAATCCTCCTCATCCTCGAGGACTGGCTGAAAGGTCATTCGCTTTTACCCTTGGATGCTGACGAGGACGATTGAGCGCTATCGCTCACTTTCTTTTGCCGGGGAACAGCGCATCGAACAGACGCGCCGTGAGCGGACGCTCGGAAACCGGCGCGTTTTCCGGTTCTGACGCTTCATCTTTCGACGCCATGATTTCTCGACGCTTCAAATCCATCGCCAGAATGGCATCCAGCTGCCACTGCTTGAGGACGAGGCCGCGAAGCCTCGCCCATTCTCCGATCGCCTGGAACCCGAGAGCGTTGGGCCCGTAGCCGTTGCCGGTGCGCTGGCTGTCAAGCTCTCTGAACCACCACCAGACTTGCTCACCGGCCGCCGGGACGACGATCCTCTTGCCGTGGTGCTGATCTTCGATCAGTTGGCAGAGGCGGCCGGTGAGCCTTTGGTAAAAGAGCTCCGGCGGACCGCCCTGACCTCGACTTGCTCACGGATTATGCGGAACTTCGAATAGAGGTTCCGAACGTTCTCCTCCGAGAAGGGCACGACGTTGCCGCCGATCTTCGGATTCGGCGACCAGCTCACCGTCGCCTTGGCGAGGATAGCGATCATGCGGGCGTCGCCGTCGTCGGTCGGCGCCTCGCCGAGGCTTTCGCGCTCCGCGGCCGCCTTGGCGAACTCGGCAGCGACATCGCGCATTGCTTTCTGCATCCGGTCGCTGTCCGGACCGACGATCTTGATCTTGAGGCCGATCGGCTTGGCCTGCTCATTGAGGATGTCGAGCTCGATGCCCTCTTCCTGGGACTGGACGAGGGCTTCGAGGCCGGAAAGGTCGACGAACTCTTCAGACATCAATCACCTCAACCGATCGGAGCGATCGTCAGGATCGGCGAGTTGATCTCGACGTTGCCCTGCAGCAGGCGGGCGGTGTTGGCGCCGCCGCCGTTCTCCTGGGCGGTCATGACGATCCCGTAGAAGTATTTGATCGTTCCGACCGGAACGGTCGTGGCCGTGTGCGTGCCCGACTGGGTGCCGGTGGTGTTGATGGCTGCGCCGCCCGGAGTTGCCGCGACCTGGAAGTCGTTGGCGTTGGGGTTCACGACGTAATAGGTCGTGCCGGCGACAAGGCCGGTGGGCAGTGCGCCGGTCGTGCTGAACTTGACCGGAGTGCCTGCGGCAAGCCCATGAGACGCCCACGTGATGACGCCCGGGTTTGCGATCGTCATCGTCACCGTCGTCGTCTTGGCCGGCGGCGCGTCGTCAAACGCGAGCTTGAAGGGATAGTTGTAGTCGGTCTTCTCCGCGGCAATCAGTGCGATCTGGCCGGCGTCGGTCGGCAGGATGATGAAGTTGTTCTGCATCGAGCCGGCATTGCGCGTGCCCTTGGCCTTGAGATCGCGGCCGGAAGAAATGACGGCTTCGGTGATAAGCGTGGCGGCGTCACCGATCGCTCCCATGGTCTGCCAGCCCTTGACCTCGGTGAAACTGACCGAGGTGAACAGGGATTCGATGACGTCCGCATCGTCCGGAACAGAGTTGACGGCTGGCCCGATATAAATCTTGGCGCCTGCCACAGGATAGAGCTGGGGCATTGAGTTTTCCTCTCATGTCTGATTGCGCTTGCCGAAGGCGCGGAACGGCAGGGCCAATCAGGCCGGAACTTGCGGATAGCAGCGCCACCGGGTGGTGACGGGGATGTTGTGGTGCGTGTCGCCGGTGACGAGGACGCCGATCTCAGGATCCTCGTCGATGCGAACCTGTGTGTCGGTCCGGAAGAGCTTGGTGCCGCGGCGGACGTGCTGGCGCAGCTGGCCGGCGACGTCGTAGCCGTCGACGATGGCGGAACCCTTCGGCCACATGACGTTGGTGCGCATGAAGCCTTGCCGGATCGGGTCCATGACGAGCGACAGGTCGGTTTCGATCGAACGGTTGAAATGCACCTCGACCGAGACGAACTTGCTTTGTGCCGTCGGCGTGAATGTCTGCCCGGGCAGGACGATGGTTACGCCTGCCGGTGGAACGAAGGCCTGCATTTGGATGAGCAGCGCCTGATAGATTTTCTTTTCAACGGTGTCAGCCATCTGCTACCTCTAGGCCCATGGCCGATAATCACCCGCTCAGCGACGAAGAGGTTTACGACCTCATCCATCAAGCGCTCGCGTTGCTGCTCAACCGCACCGTTCGCACGAAGCACGCTCAAGACGTGATCTCCATGGCGATCCGAGATCTGTCGATTATTCAGGCTGCTTTTCTGAGCCTTTCCGAAGGCGTCAGCCTCTCTCGAACCGACCGCGAACCTTCTCCTCCGCCCGCTTGACCGTCTGAGGCCAGTCCTGCGCCTCGGCATCGACGAATCCATATCCCGCCTGGTTATAGAGCCGCCCAAGACTGTCTTCGCCGACGAAGCCGTAATTCATGCGGGGCCCGTAGGCGGCCTGAAACCCGAGATAGAGCGTCCCGCCGACTTCGAGGTTCGAGATGATCAGCTCGATCTCGCCACTGCTGTCCGGATAGGCTTTCTCGTCTTGGTCGACCATCGGCATGGCCGAGGTCGAGGCCATCAGGGAATTCTTTAGGTTACCTGTGTCGACCGGCATCCGGCCGCCGGCAGCCACTGATGTCCGCACATTGTTTGCGACCATCTGAGCGGCCTCGCGCAACACAGCCTCTTGGCGCGCCTTCTCTTGCATCGCCCATTCCGACACCTGGGCCGCAAAGAATTGGTTCTCAGCCATCAGCGGCCCCGCGAGCGCGCGTATTCTTCCGCGAAGTCGAAGTTGTATTCGACGTGGCAGCGGCAGCCGATGATCTCGGCCGCGCCGGCGCCGAGGCTCGTATCACCCGGGAAGCGCAGCAGGGCGCCCGACGGCGACTGAAACGGCAGGTCCATGCCCGCGAGCTCGTCGCCGCTCAGGACCTGGTGCGTGTGTCGAACCCGGCCATCGCCAACAGAGCGCCAGCGCCGGGTAACCAGAGCGGCATCGCGGCCGGCGCGGTCCAGCCCTTGCTGATAAGCCTCGTGCTTGGCCGCATGCACCGATGACTGGGTTTCCGTCCGCGCGATCGTCTGGGCCCGGAGCTGGACATATCGGTCGGCAAGCCTGCCGGTGATCTTCTGCACGGCGTCGGCCGGGAGCGGCTTACCTTCCCGAACGGCCTTGGCGACCTGCCGGTCGAAGCGCTTATCGCGGCGCGTCAGCGTCAGGTAGTGCTTTATGCCCTCAATATCGCCAGAGAGCAGCGCTGTGCGAGCGTTCTCGACGGTCCTGGCCAGTTTCGACGTCATGCCGAGCAAACCGCCCTCGCGGCGTCCGGTGACCTTGTTCACCCGGCCGGCGATGTCGAGAGCGATCGTGTTCGGCCCCTGCCCCTTGGCATAGCCTGCTTCGATCCTCTCCCGTGCCATCTGCTTCGTGTCCTCGGTCACATGCGTGATCATTGTCGACGAGGCTTCGCGGATGATCTGTTCGGCGCGTTGGTTCAGCACGTCCCAGCGGAAGACGACGCGGCCGCCCATGGGATCGGACAGACGCGGCATGTTCTTGGCGACCCGGAGGCCGCCGGCGTTGAAGGCGGTCCGGATCGCTTCGGAGAGCGGCCGAAATGCTGCCAGGTCGATGTGAAGCGCCGCGATGGCGCCTTCCACGTCGCGGCGCTCGAGCCGCTCGACGACCTCACGAAGCACGATCTCCGATTTGATGTCCTCGATCGCCTCGCGGAAGGCCTTCTCCATTGCAGGGGAAAGCTCTTCTATGAGCGCGTCGAGCTGTTGGCGAAGGGATCCCATTACTCGGCGGCGCCAGCCTTCTCGCCCTTCTTGGCGACCTTCTCCTCAGGCATCTTTTCAGCGATGCCGAGATTGATCAGGCCCTGAGCAAGACCTCCCGACAGGTCGACTGCATCGACGACGTCGCCGACGGCGTGGGAGGTATAGGCCTTCACGAAGCGGATTTTCATGGCTGGAATCCTCTCTTTTCAACATTAGCTTTCGATAATAGTCTCGTGCCGCCGGATCGCAGGGGAGCGAACCAATGGAAGAGTTTGAGCCTGTTCTAGTCAGAAACGTCCGCCATTCGGATCTGGAGCGGCTTTGCAAGTCGGTGAAGACATATGCGGGTTGTTACGTTCTCAAGGAGCCAAGCGCCGAAGCTGAATCATCCGGTCTCGACGCTCACTGCTGGTTCCCGTCACGCGATGATAGCGTCTTGTTCCAGCTCCAGTGGTCGGCGCCTGGCCACGACTAAGAAGCGATCCGTCCCTGGACGATGAAGACGACGTTCGTCAGGCCGTCGTAGTTGTTCGGATCAGAGCGGATGACGCGATACGTCTTGCCACTGACGGCTACCAAATTCCCGGGCGAAGGCTCAATGGCCAACCCGACCGACGAGATGTAGATCTTGACGTCACCGGTGAGGATCTCGGTCCCGTCGATCTCCCTCGCCTCGTACTGCATCGGCACGAGCGTGGCCGTGTATGCGGTTTCGACCGGATCGCCGCCGTTGACCGGGTCCGGAGGCGTGATGCGCGTTACGGTGCCAGCCTGGCCGTATTTGGCAATCAGGCGCTGCGCCGTAGCCTGCAGGCGGGCGAAAAGAGGGTTTGCCATCCTGCGCTCTTCCCTTTCCGGTACTCAGTCATATCTACAGCTTCATTGCTGAAAGGCGTTTTGTTCAAAGGGCTTGGGGCATGTCCGTGGTAATTAGCATCCTGGTCACAGTCCTTTTCGCCGTCGTTTTGCTCTACCCAGTGCAGAAACTTCCGATTGACCCCGCGATGAAGCAGCTGGCTCAGGTTGTTATCCTGGTTGTCGGTGCGGTCTCGTTGCTCATGTCTCTGGGCGTAATCTAATTGCTGCCCGTGCAAGGGCTAGCTGCTGTTAAACCACCAGAGCGCCAGGCAATACCGGCACGAGGAACGGCCAGAGCAGCCCCTCGATGATCGTGACAACCGGCGTGGCGAGCGCGACAAGATCGTCGATGTCCGTTGAAGAAGAGGTTGAATATTCGACCTCAAGCTGTCCAATTTTCTCGCGTTTCACCGTCGCGCATCCTGTAACGACCGGCGACAGGCTGCCGGGGTTGGTTAACTCGAGGAGAGCCGCCTCGTATGAGGCGTTGATGATGGCGACCGGGATTTCGCTCGAGGGGATGGCCTCGCCGTAATAGGTCGTGGCGCCGGTGCGCGGCCATGCGCGCTCTTGGGCGTACCCGCCTGTCCGCTTGCCGCTGAACCGCGGCTCATACCGATCGATCACCAGAGAGCCGCGCTGACGCGCAGCGGCCTTCTGTTCATCGGTCGTGCCATCGGGAAAGACATAGCCGGCCGCCGCAGCGTAAGCCGTGAAGCCTGCATTGTCGCCGTATCCAGGCATGATGCGCTCCTAGCCCTATCGAAGCAGTTGGAATTCGCCACCGGCAAAGGTATCCTTATGCGGGAGGTGACGCATGATGAAGAAACTTGCAATTGCACTTGTTGGGGCGGTCATTGCCGCTTCGTCGGCCTATGGACAGGCAACCATTACCCGAGCGCGGTCAGCTGGTTTGATCGATGCCTATCGCGCTTACATCAGCCGAGATGACCTGTTTAGTTCGAGCGGAGCTCGGCTCACGAGACCTTGGCAGGTCATCCGGCAAGACCGAGCGAACTTTCACACTTACGGGATTCGCGACCGAGGCGACCAAAGCGATACCTTCTTCGGAGACGCCGTTAATCGCCAGGCGTTGGAAGTGATGCTCTCAAACGGCTCCATGACCAGCGACGCCGCAGACATGATCATCCGCGGCGACGTCTGGGTGGAAGTTGAGATTTATGGGCGCGGTGATGTTGGCCGATGGGTCGACGTCACCGTCTCGTATTGACCGCCCGGCAGTTGCGCGCCGGGTTCGCCGTTACTTCTTCTCTTCGTCCGTCGAGGTCTTGGCGCCGAACTCGAACCAGCCGGTCTCCTTGGAAACCTTCAGTTCGGCGTCCGACATTTCGACATTGACAACCTGACCCGGCTCCACGAGAACCGGGCCGGCTTTCGAATTGAGGCCACGCGGACCGGGCGAGATGTTCTTCACCTTCATGGTCAGTCCTCCTTAGATGCCGTCGAGGTAGCGGACTGCCTTCGGCCGGCGGATGTCGACGCCGCCGACGCGGAAGATGCCCGGGACGTCGAACTTCATCGGTCCGGTCTGCCAAGCCGGCAGGAACCGGAACGGCATGGGGATGTGCATCTTCAGCACCTCGGGCGAGCGGCGGTAAGCAACCATGCGCTTGGTGCTGCCGGCGCCAGCCGTATCGAGGTAGCCGAACACACCTCGAATGGTGAGCGGCTGCCCCGTGGTCCGGGTGTAGATGTTGTTCCGCTCGATCCATTCGAGGATGGTGGTTTGGTTGACGGCGTCGATCCGGCGCGTCGAGAGATCGAGCAGTACCGAATACGGCAGGAGCAGCGTGTCCGCGATCTCCGCACCAAGCGTGCCGGTGAAAATGCCGGTGAGCTGACCGTTGATGTCGCGGAGGATCTGATCCGGCGTTTTGCTGGCGAAGGTCGTTGCCGAGCCGGTACCGTCTGCCGGCGCCGTGGTTGCCGTCGGCGTGGAAGCGTTGACCAGACCGGTGTAGCCCTTGCCGGTATCGCCGATGAAGGCCACGGTGTCGATCTTCTCTTCCGCTACGCGGCGCGCCGCGGAGGCCTTGTCCGGATTGAGATTCATGCCGAGCAGTTGGGCCGTGCCAAGCTCCTCGAGCGTGTACCCGTAGCCGATCGCCGCCATGCTGACGGTCGTCTCGAACTTCTCGCGGGTCAGTTCGACCTTCGGCACGTCGTGCGCGAGGCCGCTGAACCACTGGGCCTGACCGACCGAGTCCATGGAGAAGTAGGTGACCGACTGAATCCATTCCGGCGCCGAGGTGTCGACGGGGATCAGCTGGGCGTACTGGATCTCCTGGTACTTAATCGCATAGACCGTCGGCTCGATCAGCGAGGCCTGACGGATAAGGAAGCTCATCGCGACCTGCTGAGCGTCCTGAGTAATAATTGCGTCCATCGAGATCGCTCCTGGTTAGCCGAGGCGAAGGGCTGCGAGACCGGCACCAGAAGTGCTGGTATCCCAGGTCGCATTCGGGATGAGGGTGTTCGACGTCGACGTCTTCGACAGAACGCCGGTCGCCGGGGTGTAGTAGACGGGATCGCCGACGGCGACGGCCTCGGAGGCCTGCACGACGATGACGCCCTTCTTCATGACGGCCACGTTCTCGTACTGCTCGTACTTGCCCGTCGGGCGAGTGGTGTCGAGCACGGCGATGCCGGCGAACTTGGCCGTGGCTTCCGAATCCACGACCTGATTGTCGGCGGTGCCCTGAACGCAAACCTTGCCGAAGCCGATGCCTTCCACGTCCTCAGCGAGGCGCGTGACGACGACGGACGGCTCCATGTTGAGGTTCATGCCCTCGACCCAGCGAGCGTGCTGGGCGCTGTAAGTGGTCTGAACTGCAGGCATCACTTAGCTCCCTTCGTCTGCCAGGCCGATTCGAGATCGGAGACCATGGCCTTGTGAGCGGTTGCAGAGGCACTGGCGTCAGAGACCTGGGAAAGGCCCTGCTGCACAGCGATGCGGAAAGGATCAGCGCCGCCGCCCTTGCTGGCATCTTCAACCAGCATGTCGAATCGGGCGTCGATATAGGCCTCCGACTTGTCGGCAATCGCCGCATCGCCGAGCTTGGCGACGACGACAGCCTTGCGGATGGCCGCGTCGGAAAGGCCTTCGGTCTTGACGTCCTTGGCGAGAACGCTCGCCTTAGCGACGAGGTCGGCGCGAGCCTGGACGCGCTTGTCGAGCTCGGCGTCCGAAAGGATCCGGCCTTTCAGCGCATCGATCTCGGCATCCTTCTTCGCCAACTCAGCATCCTTGGCAGCCAGCGCTACCTGATGTGCCTTTTCGGCGTCGGCGAACTTTGCAGCGGACGATTCCAAGTCCTTCTGCAGTTTGGTGATGGCCTGTGCGCCCTGATCGGTCGTCTCGACCGTGAGCCCATCGACCAGAATTTTTCGCAGATCCATCTTGGGTATCCTTTCATCTGCTATCTGGGTGTTGACGGGGCTCACGCCCCACTTCCCCGCACCGTCGCCGATGCGAGCTTCCGATCCGGCACGGCCGCGCTGCACGATGGCGACGTGGTTGATCCGGATATCCTTCTGAATGGCGTCGTATTTTTCGCCCTCTGGCGTGGTGCCGGCCTCCCATGCGAGATCGCAGGTGTAGCCGGCGGAGAGTTCACGCTTGCCGTCATCGATCGCCTTGATCGCGGCTGCATCCATGACGATGAGCGGGATGCGGACGAATTCCCCATCACGGGCGATCTCGTCGCCGATCTGCCCGACCGAAACGGCCTTCCAATTATCCGGGGTCACGGCCTCAGCTGGGTGATCGTTCGTCACCGGCTTGTGCGCGTAGCTGCCGAGGCTGGCCTTGTCGAAGACCTGGTCCTCGGGCCGGTAGACCTTTACTACCTGCATTTCCGGTTTGCCGACCTCATGGCCGGCATAGAGCTGGATGCCGGTGCGAGCGGTGCGCACGTCCGCGACAAGGTAGCCGTCGGCGGTCCGTCGCGTGCCCGCGATCGGTGCATTGTCGGTGAATTTCATGGTATGCGTCCCGTTTAGGAGATGCGCCAATGCCCAGGGTAATTCGCTACCGAGTGCCGAGTGAGCTCAGAAAGACGATCGAAGATCTGTCGGGTGGGTCGAATGCAGTGCTTGGAGAGACTTACGAAACGTGGGACGGCAAGGAGGCCTTCCTGCTGGAGTTTAGCGAGGAAGATGAGCGGCTAGTCTCGACATTTATGTTTCTCAACCACTTAGAGCCGATCGGCTGATTAAGCCGTGATGTGCATGGTGTTGTTGACCGTGCGGTAGTCAGATGTGCTATCGACGTTGCTCAACTCTAAGCTCCTAGGTGTGATTGTGAGAGAAATTTCCGTTTGGGTGGCAGCCGCCTGTGCAGCACTGATAGCGTTTGGTCTCGGATGGGCAGTGTCGATCTACTTGGGGCCACAACCGTCCGAATTGGGTCTGTGGAGTGCAGCCGGTACCGTCGTTACCGCCTTAGCTACGGTTGTATTGGTTATCGTCACAGCGCTTCTGTGGAAGGTCACCGATCGATCCGCCCGTTCGGCCAAAATCGCGGCCGATGCCGCTTCGGAATCAGCTAGACTTGCCGGGGAGGCATCATCTCAAGCTGCCGAGATCGCAAAAAAACAACTGCGGGCTTACGTATTAGTCGAAGGCTCCAGTTTGACGTGCGATGCTGGTGGGCAGCATCTGGACTACGTTTTGCCAAACTCACGCCCCATAGGCAGTATCGGGTTTAAGAATACCGGGCAAACTCCGGCGTTAGATCTGCAAGCTCATGTCAGGATCGGGATCCGGCCACAACCTGCCGCGCCCGAGTCGTTCGCACTCGTAGAGTTGCCTCCCGCGTCTGTTATGTCCCTTGGAGCGGGGCATAGTAGTCGATCAATGGCCGCAGCCCCAGCTCCCATTTCATCGCAGTCCGTCCAGAATCTGGCCTCAGGAACTGAGGCAATCTATGTCTATGGTGAGATTCGTTATCGCGACATCTTCGGAGACAGCCACGTGAGCGAGTTCCGGCTGCGAAACAAGAGCGGCTTCTTTGATGGCTCGATGACGTTTACCGATCAAGGCAACAACGCGACCTGATCCGCGACGCCTATTCCTCCCCAACGGCAGCGCGCCTCTCGTCTTCGTCCGGTTCGCTCAGCTTGCCATGCTCCTCGATCGCCGCATCTAGGCCCGGAAGCGAGCCGTCCTCGACGAACGTGTTGACCAGCGAGTCCGACAGGGCTTCGATCGGTAGCAGCGGCGGCGACGTGCTTGTGCCGGCCAGCGCCCGAGCGGCATCCGCCTTCATCTTGAAGATTTCGGCCTTCTCCTTCTCCGACATGCCCCAGAGCGGCGCCCACTCATAGTAGATGTCCGGGTCGCGAGACCCGAGCGCGCTACGGATCAAGCATTCGTCAAGCCGCATCATGGCTGGCGTCATCTCGACAGTCTGCATGGCCTGCAGGCGGTCGTAGTAGTTCCGCAGGTCGCTTTCGCCCGTGGCGTTCATGCCGGCCGGAGACTGGCCGAGCAGCCGCGTTGCCGGAATGTCGGCCGCGCCCGATACGATCTGCAGGAACGACATCAGGACTTCGGGCAGCGTGGCGAAGCTCGCCTGCTTCTGCTCGTATTCCTCTTCTTTGTCGAGCAGGAGGTCGCCGTTGATCCCCTTCGCCGTGGCCGCGAGCGTGTATCGCTCGAGTATCTTGGCCCGATACCGCTCGTCGCCCAGGTTCTGCATGAAATCCGGGATACGGATCACGTTGACCTTGGCCTCGAACACGAGGCTGGCGATGTTCGCTGCCGTTCCGTCCGCCTGCTTGATCGCATCGACGACGGACAGGAGCACGCTGTCGCCCCAGCCGGCGTACGTCGTCCTTACGATCTCATCATCTGGCGGCGGGTTGCCGTTGAAGACGACCAGGCGCGACGGGTGAATGTCCACCTGCATGCCTTCTGCAGACCTGATCTGGTAGAGCTTCGGCTTGTCGAACCATTCCGAGGCCGGATCCCGATCGATCTCGCCGGCCGTCAGCTGGCGGCGCGTCATGACCGTGAGGTACTTCAGGCCACCTTTGCCGACGCGCTCGACCTCGAGCGGCTGCGTCAGGTCCTGGTCGCCGGTACCGATGACCATGGCAGCGCCGCCCCAGAGTCGCGCCTTAATGCGGGTTTCGAGCAGCTTGCCCTTGAGGTTCAGCCTCTTCTCTTCGGCCTCGATCGCCTCGATCTGCGGCTTCTTCGCCTGCCAATCTCGCCACGCGCGCATGCTGTCGAATGCCGGGATGTCAACAATCTTCCGCGGCAGCCAGGCGCCACGGTAGGCGTTGAGCAGATCCTCATCAGAAAGGATCGGCATCGAGTAGAACGAGGCGGCCGCCTTGTCCCGGCTCGTCCCGAGATTGGCGACCATGTTTGTCAGGCTGTCGCGGACGAACGCGATGATGTTGGCCATTTCCGCTCCTGAGATTGTTCTTGCACGCGCTGCTTGCAGCTGGGCAGGGCTTAACGTATGCATGCGTGCCGGCAATGAGCACAGGGGGTGGTGAATGCGGCGCTATAGAGCAGCCTACATACTGGTAGTTCTCGTCGTCGGTCTCGGGAGTATCATTGCGAATTTCGTTTTCCCCCAAAACGAGCTTCTTTTAATGGCGATAAGTCACTGGACGCTCGCCGCACTGACATTTCCTCTCGGGATCTTTGCATCAGCGATCGGCTTTGTTCTGTTGTACAAGGGTCTTTCGACGCCTGCAGAGACTACGCTCGTAATAACGCCGATCTTTGCTGTGCTGGGGTATACGCAATGGTATCGACTGATCCCCGCGTTCTATCGAAGGCAAGGCGAGCGCGACCTCATGTAATAGCCGATGACGGTCACACGTTCGCCAGCGTGAACGTGCTTGCGCTGAGAAGCGCGTTGAAGGCTCGGCTCGTGCTGTCGGCGTCGTCATCGTGCACCGCTTCTGGAAAGCCCTCGAGCGAAGAAAACCAAGTCTCGTTCCATGGACCGCGAAGCACCAACACGTTGCCGGCTTCGGCCTGCGCCGAGAACGGACTGAACCGCGTGATCTTGTCGCCGGACTCGGGCGTTGCCCGAACGGTGAAGCCTGCCAGCAGCTTCGTCAGGTTGGTGACCTGCGATTTACCCGCCTGCCCCGGATCCTGCGGCAGGGATATCTGCACTTCCTTGCCATCGCCCTCGGCTGTGTTCTTGATCAACCGCTCGACACCGGAGGGCGACAGCCGATCGCGGCAGTGATGGGCGACGATGTACCGGCCATCCGGCAGCTTTCCGATCTTGGTACCGGCCGTCCAGTCCGGATCGTTGCTCTCCGTCTTCGGTGTCGCGCCCAAGTCCCAGCCGCGCATCCAGCGCGCGCCGGCCGGGACAGCATCGACGACCTCACACCAGCCGCGACGGAACAGAAGGCCAGCGGCCGGCCGAATCTTCCAGTTGCCGCCGAGGAGGCGCTCTCGCTCGACCGTGGGCAGCGCCATGAGGTTGGCGAGGTAGCCGGGATCGGCCGCCATCAGTGCCTTGTTGTCGGTCAGCTTCGCAGGAACGAAGGTCACCGACTTCGGCTCGATCGGCTTCGGGTTACCGTTCTCGTCTGGCGCCGTGTAATCGGCGAGCTCCGACGGATGATCAGCCCAGATGATGGCGTCACCGATGCGGACGAAATACCGAAGCACGCCGGCGCGCTCAGGTATCGGTAGGCCGGTATCCTCGTTGATCCACCACGAAATGAACTCTGCAACCCAGCTATCCGCATCCGGGTTGCAGGTCGCCCTGACATACGGCCGAACGCCGCACATCGAGCGGTTACGAGATAGCAGGTACCAGAACTGCTTTGCGCTGAAGTGCGTGAGCTCGTCGAAGCAGATCAGCGGTATCTGCGAGCCCTGCCAGTTCGACACCGTCTTGTCGTGCTCGAGGTGCGCAAAGCTGACAGACGCCCCAGACGGAAACGTCCACGACAGATCCGGCGCCACTCTCGGCTTTGCCATCAGGCTCGGGTAGAGCTTCTCGCTCTCGTCCCACAAGCCGCCCTCATTTCGCACCTGCACCAGCGTGCGCCGGAAGAACACGGCGCCGAACTGCGGGTTCGCCACATGGCGCAGCGGCTCCATGAGCAGCGCCCAGGTCTTGCCGCCGCCAGCCGAGCCGCCATAGATCGCGATATCAGCTGGGGAAGCGAGAAAGGTCGTCTGCGGGCCAGCCTGCGGCCGGATGATTGTCTGGGCGCCCTGCCCTTGCTCAGCTCCTGCCATTGTCGGGCAACTGGAAGATCGTCACCGGCGATACTGGTACCGGCAGGTCCTTTCCATCCTTTCCCGTCAATTCACGCCGATTGGTGTAGGCCCCGCCGACCTCTTCTGCCGCTTGCTTGAGCAAGGACGATGCCAGCACCATGTTGCCCTGGGTCTCTGCCTTCTCGGCCATGCGCTGGAGAGCGCGAAGGCGAACGGCGCGGTGGCTGATGGCGATCGTCGCCGTATCCTCGAGAAACGTCTTGCGGGTTTCTTCGAACAGCAGACGGAACCGCTGCGAGAGCTTCCGCCCTGCCCTCTTTGTCGGGTCATAGGCCTCGACTGCCTGAGGGCTGATGACGACGTCGAACTCCGCCTTGACTGCTTTCGCGACGACGGCCGGGCTATCGAAACAAGCGAGCGCCTGCACGACGTAGGTTTTGACCTCGTCGGAATACTTCGGATTGGCCATTGCTCTGTAAAGGCTCCATCAAGGTGGCTCGTGCCCGCTGTAGCGCCCTGATATGATCTCCCTCCACAGGAGGCGACGGTGGACGATCCAGAAATAGAAAAGCGAGCGAAGAAGCTATGGACCCAAGAGAACCCTGGTCGGCCTTGGCTTCCGGTCGCACAGCGCATGCAGCCGGGCGAGGACCTCTCCACAGGCGCTACCGAAGAGGACCGGGAGCGCTACCGGCAAAGAGTGCGAGACGGCGAATAGCCTCACGCGACTTTAAGCTGGCAGGTGCCGCAGGCATGTGCGATCTGCACTCTGGCGATCTCAGGCTTCTGGTTTGCCGCATCGATCATTGCGCGGACACCTGCAGCATCTGCCCCGTAGCGACGAACGACGCCAACGAACTCTTCGACGTCATGACCACGGATGACGAATACCGGGCGCCCGGTCGCTTTGCTGAACTTCGGCGCGCCGAACGTGTCGACGTCCTGGGCGGCGTGATAGAGCTCGTGCTCGACCAGCGCCATAAACTCCGCGTCTCCGCATTCCCGGCAGTATTCGGCGTCCAGGGTGATGATGAAATCCGGGACGTGACCGAACCACTGCTTGACCTGCATTTCAGCACGGGCGCGAGACCACTTGCCCATCGTGCCTTGCGGAGATCCTGTCTCGCACTGGCCGATGACGCGTCTTCCCTTCTTGCTGTTGCCGACGATGGTCCAAAGGAAGCCGATGCTGGCGAAGCGAAGATGGAGATGGTCCAAGTTGTGGACCCGCGACGCTGGATCGAGGAAGGCTGTCTCTACCCATTCCGGCATATCATCGGCCGGGACGAAGCTGCACCCGTCGATGTCGGTGAACAATGTCGCGGGAGGGCTGGGTCTAACGTGCTTCATGTCTTGCGACTGCCCGCGCGGTTTGCTTATTTCGCACTACTTAAAGGGGAACACGGTGCGGACCCAAAAAGAGATTAAAGCTGACCTGCTTGCGGCGCTAAACGCCGTTGGCGACGAAAGACTGGCGCTCTTGGGCTTCGAACGACGAGAGGGTTCGTTTACCTACACGCGAATCCTGGAGGATGCCGAGCAGGACATCGTCTTCGCAGCGGATTGCTTCCCCACGTATCAGCCGGACGAAGAAATGCACCTTCACCCGGCCATGCGGCTTGGCATGAGATCTGTAACCAAGGCGGCGCTAGAACTGGTGGCGGGCAACAAATCTCTTTTGGCGGATGCGCCAGAAATCATCGTGAACCAGCCAATTGAGTTTACTGCACCAAAGGAGCAACACGTTAGATGGTTTGCAAGCGGCAGTGATCAAATGAAGGCGCGTATTCGTGAGATTGTTGCCTTTATTGAACAATGGCCGGCCCCCTTTCTTGATGAGATCCGAACTCCACATGACTTGATCAAGATTTACGAACGGAGCGATGAGCGAATGCTCAAGCAACGGCATTGGTACCTGTTTGTGGCCGCAGCGCAGATTGTCTCCCATGGGAACCGCGCCGACGCACTCTCTATCTTGGAAGATAATCTCGGCGCACCAGGATTGAGGAAGCGCTACGCCGTCGCATTTGAGACCTTAACCCATCATCCGCTCAGATCTGCTGTCGGCATTTCGGACTCTGAGGCAAGCTAGTCCTTCGCAAATCAAGCCGAAAAGCTTGAAGGTCTCTGGCTGCGGCCTTCGCCGGATGCTTACGATGATGCGGTATCGCATGGGCCGCTCCTGAAGCGCCGTCCTGATCCTGCTCGGGAAGCTGCGCCATAGCGCAGACGGATAGATGTCATCTCTGCCCGATCTCATGAGGCATCGCCTCGAATTTCTCACATTCGAAACTGCTAATAAGGCATGGACAAAGCCGGCGTTACCTTCCTCGTGCTCATCTGCATCCTCGTCGCACTGGTGCTGAGTCTTCTTTCCTTACGCCCAAGCGAAGAGGCGCCACGAATTCCACCGGCGATAGTTCCTGAGCCCGAACTAAGATCAACCGTACATTCTGTTGGCGCCTATGCGGCGACAGGATTCGAACCAGTGACCTCCAGCTTATGAGGCTGGCGAGCTACCGGGCTGGTCTACGCAGACGAAACTTGAGAGATCAATGAACTCTTACCTTGGAATCATTGGGCTTTGCGTAACGACTCCCACCTTTGATCCAATCGGCCAATTGCGGATTGCTTTATTATCAGAAATATCTATCGCCAGATTTCAAAAGGGACTTCTCCGGCTTTTTAAGGCGTGAAAATGATTATCTATGCGACCAAAAATGACGCCGATTTAATCAGAACCTGGATCAACGACGAGCCACATATCGCGTGGATCGTCAAAATTTCAGAACAGGACCGCATCTGCCAGTGGCAGGCAGTGGATGCCATTGACGTGCTGGAAGAGCAGATATACGCGCTTTGGCATGTGAAAAGCGGGGCGCTCAACATTCCGTCTGGTGACCGCAATATTCCTGATGAGATCGTCGCCGATCCATTCGCGGGTTGGTTCCAGACGATGCAGCACAGTGGCCAAACGTCGCCATGGTTTGGTGGCAATTTGCCGGGACCTTATACATTCAGCTTCGCTGAGGCTGGTCAGGAAGCACCAGGAAGTCTCGCCAGATCGGAATTCAACTGGCTTGAAGATCGTTACAAGTCCATTGGAAAGCCTGCACACCCTGATGCCAAGCGTTGGTGGAAAAAATTGCGCCGCTTTCTCGACGAGTCCTCAGTACAAGTGCCATGGACGATTAGCGCAAACCGGAAGCGGGTAATTATGGCCCACGTCTTTCCTGAAGCTAAGCTTCAAATCGAAACCGGGCGGCATCGCGACTTGAATCCCCACTTAGGACGGCGATCAGACAATTAGCGCTCCGTTCGCTGCATATTTGCCGCGTCTTCTACCCCCAGACATTTTTTTCTAGTGAGACCGGCACAACGCTTACATTTCTCCTATGCGCCGAGTGTGAACTTTCGGCAGCGGTCCGGCGAGTGTTCCCTACGTGAGGTCCGCAACTGTACAACCGCAAATCACTGCAGGAAATCTATACGGCTTGCCGCATACTTTCAACATCAACATCGCTGGTGAGCGCGTTCAATTCACTGATTATATTCTGCACACGCTCTCTGATTTGCGGGCTCAGTGAATCTATAGCCCTCTCGGCCTGTTCGACCATCGAGGCGCGCGCTTTCCTGCCCTTCGGAAGTATCTTGCGGAGCTGGCCCCGGAGGTGCTCGACGCGCCCCTGGCGCTCGTTTTCCTTCCGGCAATGCTGCTCATACAGGAAGGTCTGTCGGCGCTCATGCTCGGCGAAGTACAGCGCCTCGATGATGCCGTCTGGAAATTCGAGCGGACCATGGCCGCCAGCGCCGCCGCGAAGGAAGCACACGACACCGTCGACGCGTCGCAACTCCTCGAAGTTCAGCCTGGGCAGGTTGACGAAGGCATATCCGACCAGGAACGGGAAGCGCTTCTGGATGATCTTGTTCGTCCGGTGGTGCTTAAGCTCGGCGTAGAACGACGGCATGAAAATGTCGAAGCCATTCTTGCGGCAGTTCCGCTCGATGATCGACTCCATGCGCCGGTTTTCCGGTAGGCGATCGTCCGCGGCGGCCATCCGCTGATAGCCTGGCGCGACCCTGATTGCGTACCAACGTGATCTCTTCATGCTCATCCCTCGTTTGCTCTAGCCCGATGGTTGCTGCAGTAGCGGCCCGTCGTTTCCGCTGCACAGAACAGGTACGGGCCGCCGTTGTTGATCGGCCAGCAGCATTGGCCGGCTGAGAGTTCGTGGAGAAGCTTGGCTTGCGTGAGCCGCTCAGCGTCGTACGCCGTCGGCGGCACGGGCTCGACCTCGGGCGCTGGCGACGGACTCGGAACCTGCTTGCGCACCGGCTCTCGCCTTACCGGAGCCAGGCTTTGCTTCTGTCGTGCGGGGAACCGATCGCGGTTGCGGTATGCGAGACCGACGATCACGTTGCGGCTGACGCCGAAGCGCTTGGCAATCTGGGAGGCGGACAAGCCGTCATTCCAGAGTTTCGCGGATGCCTCGACGTCGACGGTGCGGTGATGGATGGTCATGCTGCTTGCTCCTCTTCGACCCGCTCTGCGGCTTCGATGTCCTTTTCGACCTTGCGCCGGTAGGCCATCTGCTCGGCGCTGACTTCTTTTGCGTCGGGAAGTGCCAGCATCCGCGCTATCTCGTCGGCGCGCTCCGGTGAGATCGCCGTCTGTTGGACCTTCAGGCGCGTGTGCATGGCGCTCCGGTTGACGCGGACCGCGATCGGGGACCAGACCTCGTCGATGGCCCAAAGGAGGATTGAGCCTGCCGGCAGTTCCCTCGACCTAGCGAGCGTGGCGAACTCCTGATGATCGACGCCCTGGGCGACCAGATAGAACCCTTTGGCCGCCAGCTCGTTGGCGCGCTCGCGGTGCTTGACGCGGAGGTCCATCAGGCCGTGGACGCTCGGCAGCGTCCTGCTCACGCTGTCCTCGATCGCACGAAGCGTCTCCTGCTTGCGGATGCGGTCCTCACGCAGGATGCGGCACTCGGCATTCGCCATGGCCGCCAGTTCCGCTGGCAGGGGGATGAAGGCCAGGTTGATGTTTTCGTATTCGCCGCGCTTGAGCTTCACGTAGGCTCGGCGCAGGCCGAATACCGGCACGTTGCGCAGGGACAGGCGATATTCCTCAATCGGGTTCGCCGCGGTGATGCTCTCGGAGACCCGCATGCCGCCGCTCATGAGGCCTTCGATGCACTGGCCGATCTCGTCGGCGCTGGCCGGTCCGAGCTTCTCAGTGAGAGCGGAAATCTCCTGCTGCAAGGTCGACAGTCGTGACGGCAAATTCGTCATCTGGTTCACCGTAGAGTTCTCGTTTCAGCCTTGAGTGGATTTCGTGGTGGCGCTGCATGGAGGGGCTTTGCGGCCGAGGTGGCCCGTGACCATTCTGGCGAGGCAGTCGCTCGACGGCCTTCCGGCACCAGGTCTTCCAAGTGAGGTCCCAATCCAGCTTGACGCCTTTTTGGCCGGGCTGAGCCGGCCACCACTCGCGGAATTTCTGCTCTTCGGTAAGAGCTTGGGCTTGGGAGAGACCGACCGAAACGGCAAAGGCGATGTCCGGCGTCCAATCATCCGAAAGCCGAGTGCCGCGCTTTTTCGAAGAACCGGTAGGTTCTTCTTTTACTACTCTGGCTTCTGGCTTCTGGTTTGTTGAACGCTCGTTGAGCGTCCGTTGAACGTCCGTTGCCTCGCCGCTTTGATTTTGTTTTCTTTTTTCCGCAGAAATTATTCCTGCGCGTCGGGCTACCTCTGACTTTTCCGAGAGGTAGACTTGCTCTTTTTCGACACGATCATTCCAAAGGCCACCGTCGACACGGGTGATCTTTCCTTCGTCGATCAGCGTCTCGATAGCCTTGGCGAAAGCGGAATTGGAAGAACCACAGAGACGCGCCAGGCGGCCATGGTCCTCCGGTATCGGCTCTCCGCGCTCGTACATCGTCGCGATGAGCGTGATGTAGACGCCCGTTTCGACGGCGCTCATGCCGCGCGTTCCAGCGAGCCAGTCTGAAGGGAAGAACCTTATCCACGGCATCTTGGCCATTTCACCACCACGACTTTTCAGTCTCGTCGAAGCCGGCGAAACGAACGGGTTTACGGGGGGCGTTTAAAGCCGCCATCTGGCATACCGTCGGGCCCAGACGATCACGGTTCATCTTCATGTTGATGAGGCTGTCGGCCTCGTGTTCCTTGATATCCAAGGCCTCGGCGATCGCCATCGTGTCGGGACGTAACTTGGCGTAGGCTTCCAGGAAGGTCATGCCTCACCTCCCGGCCACTGGAACAAACGCTGCCCAGTATCGGTTGCGCCATCAAAGAGGAGGCCTGAATGCCTAAGACCCCGATTCCGAAGCCCAATGACCCTGAATTCCCGCCAGATATGCCGCCGGATGCTCCGCCAGATCTGCCGGAGCCACCGATCGAAGAGCCGGAGCCGACGTGGGCCCGGATGAGGCACCCGACATCAGCCCGGTGCCCGGCGAGGAAATCCCGCAGAGAATGAGCGACTGAGGTCATGCCTGCCCTCCCCGCGCTCATGCCGCCGCCCTCCCCTTGCAAAGAGCAACGACGGCTTCGAGCATGGCGATGTCATGCAGCTTGTTGTCGCTCTCATGCTCTGGACGAGGGCGCTTTGAGCTGGGGCCGTGGCATTCGAGCCACGTGCGCTTTTGCGCCATCTGACGCTCGGCCCATTCAACTAGCTCTGGGGGTGTGATCGTCGTCATTCTGGCCCTCTTCCTCGTCCTTCAGTTCAGGAGCGATGTACTCGACCCAGTCAGCGCGCTCGTTTGCGATGCGCTGCCACCGGCGAGCGAGCTTCAGCCGCACGGATAGCGGCAAGCTTCGCATCCAGGACAGCCAGACGGGCACGGATTTCTCGTTGTTCACGCTTGCTCTCCTCGATTGCTGCGATCCGCAGCGCGTCCATTTCTTCAGCGTCGATGCGGCGGGCCGATCCTTCCCAGATCGAACGCGCACGACGATGGGTGAAGTCTTTCCGTACGTGTTTGGAGATGAAACGCTGAGCTTCAAACAACAGGTTCTTGACACTGCCGTAGCGCTTCTCTGGAAATGCTTCCCTGAAAAGATTTTGCGCATAAGAAACATCGGACATTGCCTTATTCCTTTTCGCCTTGTCACGTTTGGACAAGGTCGTGTTTCTGAATTCCAGCACCTTGTGAGTCTCCTGTGAGATCGTTTCTCTTGTGAAGGAGAAGCGCATGCGCACAGGCATTACTTCCGATGGAGAGGACCGGACCGCGCCAACGGCTGCCGGTCCCTCCCAGGTCTTTCCGTTTCGTAGGGGCTCCGCCGCAACGTCCGCCCCTACTGCCGGCGACGTGACCTCGTCGTCGCCGGCCCCCATTCCCTTGGGTGTCGCTGTTCAAGCCGTCGTGATGAGACTGGCGAACAAGCGGATCCGGTTGAGAGTTGCTGGTCCCGATCGGGAGGAGGAGGACCGGGACCAGCGTTGAGCGCCTCGGGAGGAGGTGAAAGCGCTCAATCCTTTGCGGTGTATCCGCGGCGGCGGAATTCATGGGCGATGAACCGGGACAGAAAAGGCATCAGCAACAGCAGCAGCCAGATAGTCGCGCCGGTAGTGGCAATGGTGATCGAAAGAGAACTAGACATGGGAGACCCCCTTCTTGATCCGCTCGTCGTTGCCGAGATTGAGCGCGTTCATTGCTTCGATCCCCGCATGTCTTCCCAAGCCGCCAGCACGGCGACGAACGGGAACATTGGGAACACCGGGAACAGGAAGAACATCAGTGGCATCAGGCAGCCCTCCTGAGTGGCTCGCGTCCTTCGGAGACGCGCAGCTGGTCGACGAAGTCGAGAACGCAGTCCCAATCCATCGACTTCGCGCGGCCGCCCGTTCCGACCTTCTTCAGTTCGAACTTGTGGACGCGGCGGCGCAGCTCGTAGCCGCGGGACAGCAGGAAACTCTGCACGCCCTCGTAGGAACCGGATTCGCCTTGATCGAACCGGCGCACGCCTGTCTTGGCGGCGAAATCGGCGACCATCTGCGAAAGGTCTGTGCGCGACACCTGGGCGCGATCGAAACCGACGCCGCGTTCAATAGCGCGCTGTGCCATGGCGTCCTCGGATTTGCTGAAACGGTAAAAGGGGTTGAACGGCATTTAGGCTACCTCCTCCGCGCGCTGGCGCACTGCGACGGTGCACGCATGGCAGTGACGATCGCCATAGCCGGCGCATGCTTCAGGGTTCCGGCAGTTCGGCCGGAGTGCGGATCTGGGCTTGGGCGTGAAAGCGGATGCCGGGGTGACGGTGGCATCCGCTTCGTTACGTGCGGCGGTGGCGCGCTCCGCGCTGCGGTCTACATCTTCGCCTCCTGCGTTGGCGCCGGCGCTGCCCGAGACGTCAATGGGACTTACGCGATCGGCACTGGGGGCCGCGGCTTCGCCTTGAGAGGCCGTGGCGATTTCGGTGTGTTTGGTGACGATGTTCAGGCCGCCGTCGGAGCGGCGCTCTTCGGCTTCCTCGCGCTGGATCATGATGTCGACGGCGGCGATCAGAGCCTTGCGGCCGATCTCCGTCTGCACGCCGGCAGCGATCGTCTCAACGAGCTTCGCATCGACCGTATCGCCAAGGATTTCGCCGGTCTCCCGGTCAAATTTCTCAATGTTTTCTCGTGTACGCGCAGGCGCAGGCGCATGAGAGCCGTTGCCCTCGTAGGACGACAGGTACAAATCGAAGATGGCGCCCTGCTCGGCAACGGTGTCGTGGCCCTTCTTGGCGACCTTCCGCAGGTGCGCAACGACATTGCCCATGGCGGTCTTGTCGAAGCCCATTGCCTTTGCTTCCGCGTAGATATCGCGGATGTCTTCGCCGATCGTGTCCTGCTCCTCCTTCAAGCGAAGGATGCGGTCGATGAAAGCTTTGATCTGGGCGTCGGAGGTCATTCAACTGCCTCCCGCGCCTTGCCAAACACATCCGGGCGAAGCTCATGACGGGAGATGCCGGTGATGCGCTCCATTTCGAGCACTCGATCAGCAGGTATCCGCTTCCACTGGGAGACCGCTTGCGGTGTGACATCCCCAAGCGCTTTGGCGATGGCGGCGGGTCCGCCGGCTATCTCTTTGGCTTTGGTGCAAATCTGTTCCATCACAAAGTGAAAGCATAACTTTCATTTATTTGCAAGCATGTCTTTCGATGAAAGAATCGCTTTCGTGATGCATATTCCCGAAATGACGCCTATTAGGAAAATCGACGAGGTACGCGGCGCGCGGATCAAGCAGGTCCGAACGGAATTCCTGAAGCTGCGCTCCCAAGAGCAATTCGCCGAGCTACTCAGCAAGGAAGGCAAGGCCGTGACGCGCGGCGCCGTCGGAAACTGGGAACTGGGGAAAGAGGTTGGACTGGATAGTCTGACTACTATCTGCCGTGTCTCGGGCGTGAGCTTGGAATGGCTGGCATACGGGCATGGGGAGCCCTTCCCGCAGGAGCCAGTTGCATCAGAACCAGCCAACGCCGTAAAAACGGGCCAGATTGTGCAAAAAGGACCCAAGATACCTTTGTACGGCGCGGCGGTCGGCGGCGATTATGGAGAATTTGAACTGAACGGTAATCGCCTCGACGACATTTTTGCCCCGCCCAGTCTCAGTGGAATACCTGAGGCCTACGGCGTCCAGGTATCAGGGGATTCCATGTACCCGCGCTATGAGGACGGCGAGACCGTCTACGTGAATCCGCGTCGCCGGCCCGTCAAGGGCGACTACGTGGTCGCCGAAATTCAAACGGAAGAGCACGGTCCAAAACTGGCCTACATAAAAAAGCTCGTGCGCCATACACAGAGCGAGTTGATCCTCGAGCAGTTTAACCCGTCCAAGCAAATCCGGTTTGATGGCCGGCAGGTCCATACTGTCCATTACGTGTTGAGGAGCGGCGAATAAGCATTGCTCGCCTGGTATTCGTATATTCGTTCGACGGGGAAGGTCAGAGAACTTGAGCGATCACGAATTCGGGAATGTGTCGACAGATTTGAAGTTGTCGCTAGTCGAAGCCTACCTCAAGGCATTTAACACGGCGCTCCGGCCGCAATTCTCCGAGCTCTGGTACATCGATGCATTCGCCGGCACGGGGGAAAGAGTTATCAAACAAAACGCGACGCCAGCAGACCTGCTCCCCGGCGTCCAAGAGAAAATCGAACGTCGGCGGGGGTCAGCTCAAATAGCCCTTGATGTTGTACCGTCATTTGACCGCGTCATCTTCATGGAAAAGAAGAAGAGCTATTGTTTGGCGCTCGAGCGATTGAAAGCTCAGTATCCGGATCGACGAATAGATATCGTACGCGGAGATGCGAACCTCGCGATCGAAGCCGAGATCGAAGCAATGAAGTGGGTCGGCAAACGCGCCGTTATGTTCCTTGATCCGTATGGGATGGCTGTTAACTGGTCCACCTTGGAGAGAATTAGAAAGACAGAGGCAATTGACGTTTGGTACCTCGTTTCTCTAGCTGGATTATTTCGCCAGGCCACTAAGGATCCAGCTCGCATGGATGATAAGAAGCGAGCAGCAATTACCAGGATGCTAGGGACCGACGGCTGGATCGAGGCTTGGTACAATCGCCCTCGGAAGGTCGACCTACTTGGCGAGTACGATGAAGCCTATCAGCGCATAGCCGATGTCGAGGCGATCGAGAAATTCGTTCACGAAAGACTAAAAGTACTCTTTCCCAAGGTTCTGCCGCCAAAGAGGCTCAAGAACGCCAGCGGCGTTCCGATGTTCTCTCTATTCCTCGCGATCTCCAATCCTGCAGGTAAAGCAATTGGTCTCGCGACACGCATTGGAAACAGCATCCTCAAAGCATAGAGGACGCTGGCATGTCATCCCACGTCCTCCCTCGGTAGTTTCGCCCAGTTGCTTTCTTATTCTTCCCGCCCCACTGCTTGAAAAAGAACGCAGCACCGGCATCGGTACACATGTCGAAAATCTCATCGATCCAGCTAGAGTCCATACGCCGCGCTTGAGGACCAGATTCCCCACCGACAATTGCCCAATGGATGCCGGCCAGATTGCCGCCCGCTACGGACCCGATTAGAGGCTCGAAGGAAACAAACCGGATTTGTGCGGGAACCTGTTGGAGATCGTGGAGGCGATGAAGCACGCGGCTGTCCTCGACGCTGGTCCCTAGCCAGACATTCGGCAGAACGTCGAATCCATCTCGTAGCACCTCCGCCATCCGATCGGGCCGCTTTGTAAGAATCTGATACGTGTGCCGGCGCGTGTTCGCCATGACACTCCAGATCTTACGGATGAAAGGCACCGGAACGTCTGGGTGGAACAGGTCGGACATAGAATTTACGAATACGTTTCGCGATCTAGACCAACTCTCCGGAATGACAAGCGCAGCCTCGTCTAGAAAGAGATCACCTGTCCATTTTGCCCTGCCACCGCTTTTGCGCGTGAGACCTCTGTACTTCTCGACGCCCATAGCCTCGAGGCGAGCCGCCATTCGCATCGCATAGCAGTTTGTGCATCCCGCACTCATGATCGTGCACCCGGCGACCGGATTCCACGTAGCGTCGGTCCATTCGATCGATGTCTCGGCCATAGGACGATTCTCCTATTCTCCACCATAATTGATAAACGTGCGCTGATTAAGGATCAATTTCCTGATCAGAGCTCATTTTCGCCGAGCGCTTGATTGAAAGCAATGCTTTCTTTTTGGTTGCGCGTGAATGAAAGATATGCTTTCATCTCCTTACAGCAAACCGACACCGCTCGGAGGAGAAGTAAGCGATGGGCACGATGGTTACCCGCTACCGCATTGAAGACGAGGTCGGCCGCGTCCTGACCGATGAGGGTTTCTTCTCCTACGAGGTCGACGACGCTGTGATCTTCCGCTCGGAAGCTGCAGCGATCGAGGACGCCGCCGCTTTCCCCGGCACGACCGTCGAGCGCTTCGAGCGCTGGTCTGCCTTCCCTGATTTCCCTCTTTCCATTTCCGCCGAAAGGAGCGCCGCATGATCACGGCAACGCAACTCCGCGACCTCGCCTTCTTCCTCTCGAACACCAGCCGATGGGAGCTTGAGAAGGCCGGCATCATTACGCCGGGCCCGAGCGGCGACACCGCCTGGAAGCGCTTCAACAACGACTTCGACGTTTTCGTCATCAAGCTGTCGGGTGAAAAGCTGGCCGCCCTGACGGACATGATCAAGGGGTGTCTGCAGGTGAGCGAGTATTCCCGCGAGCAGGCCGCAAACGCCAATAGGCGGGCGGGAGCCGCGTGATGAAGCCCTGCCCCGCCTCCGAGTTCGGCTGCACCTGCGACCGCTGCGCTGTGAATCGCGATGACGACCTCCACGCGCTCAAGCAGTTCAACCGAGCAACCTACACCACCGCTCTGTTCCTGATCTTCCTAGCCACCGTCCTTGGCGTGCTCGCCGTCGGCGCATGGAAGACAGAGCAGGTCCACAAGGCAATCGTCGCCGAAAGGAACTGAACGTCTGATGACCGCAGATGTCGAACACAGCATTCTTCGCCAGACTGAGGCGGCCAAGTCGCTCCTGTCCAGCCTGCGCAACCAGGGTGTCGATGATGACGCCGAGCTGGTCGCCGATGCGATCGAGGGCGAAACCAACCTTGTCGAGGCCATCTCGGCCGCCATCGCGCAGCTTGACGAATGCGACGTCCTGATCGCCGGCTTGAAGGCGAAGGAAAGCGAGTTTGAAGCCCGCCGCAAGTCGATCGAGCGCCGGTCCGAACGTGTCCGCGCCCTGATCGAGCAGGCGATGCTCGCCACCGATCAGACCTCGTTGAAGCTTCCGACGGCAACGCTGTCGCTCACCAAGCGCGCCGCCGCCCTGATCGTCACCGAAGAGGCCGATATTCCGGCCAAATACTGGATTGAGCAGCCTCGCCCCGCCCCGAAGCTCGACAAGAAAGCCCTCACCGCCGACCTGCGCGAAGCGAACGCCACCATTCCCGGCGCCACGCTCGACAACGGCTCGTTCTCTCTCACAGTCCGGAGGAAGTGACCATGAACGCAATCACCACGTTCGACCTTACATCCAAGCAGATCGCCTTGGTCAAGCAGACCATTGCCAAGGACTGCAACGATGAAGAATTCAATCTCTATATGGAAGTGGCTAAGGCCAAGCGCCTCGACCCGTTCCTGAAACAGATCATCCCGATGGTCTTCTCGAAGAACAACGCCGAGAAGCGCAACATGACCATCATCATCAGCCGCGACGGCCAGCGCGTCATCGCGCAGCGCTGCGGCGATTACCGGCCAGCGAGCAAGCCCGCGACCTACGAGTTCGATCCGTCGCTGAAAGGACCGCTGAACCCGCACGGCATCGTGTCCGCGACCGTCTTCCTGTGGAAGCAGGATCCGAAGTCTGGCGAATGGTACGAGGTCGCCGGTCAGTCGTTCTGGGACGAGTTCGCTCCGATAAAGGAGGAGTGGGCCAAGAACGAGCAGACCGGTAAGAACTACAAGACCGGCAATCAGACGCTCGACGACAGCGGCAACTGGGCGCGCATGCCGCGCCTGATGATCGCCAAGTGCGCTGAGATGCAAGCGCTACGCGCCGGCTGGCCAGAGCAGTTCACCGGGCTTTACGACGAAGCCGAGCTGGACCGTGCCAAGATCCTCGATCTCACCGCCACGGAAATTGTCCTCAAGGAGCGCGAAGACAACCGCATGCGCGCGATCGGCGCCGACAACTCGATCACCGTCACCTGGGGCGACAACTGGGCGCTCGAAAACGTACCGGTCGGGAAGTTCGCCGACGAGGTGATGCGCTTCATCAAGGAGTCGGAACCTGAGACTGTGGCGAAGTGGCAGGACGCGAACCGCGAACCGCTGAAACGCTTCTGGGCTCTGCAGCCCGGTGACGCGCTCGCTCTCAAGAAGGAAATCGAGGCGGCAATCGCGCGTAAGCCGAGCCGGCCGGCGAACGACGAGCTCCGCAACCATCCGCTGATGGCAGGCTGACAATGGGCGGCCCGGTTCTTCTTACCTGGAACGGCGAGGCCTTCGAGCCGGCGAACCGGCATTGGGCCCGCGAGTGCGACAAGCGTTTCGTGGTCGGCGAGTTCTATACGCTCGCCGAGCACAACGACCGGAGCATGAACAGCCACCGGCATTATTTCGCTGCGGTCAATGATGCCTGGCGCAATCTGCCGGAGGACTATTCCGGTCTGCCCTTCGCCGAATCCGCAGAGCACCTGCGCGCCTATGCGCTGATCCGGACCGGCTACAGCGACGCTCACACGATCGTCTGCAGCACGAAGGCCGAGGCCGCTCGCATGGCTGCGTTCATCCGGCCGATCGATCCCTATTCCGTCGTCGACGTGAAGGAGGCGACGGTCACCCGGTACGTGGCGAAAAGCCAGTCCATGAAGGCCATGGGCAAGCAGGAATTTCAGGAAAGCAAAACGGCCGTCCTCGACTTCCTCGACGATCTGATCGGCGTCGAGCGCGGCACAACGCAACGAAATGCGGGAGCCGCAGCATGATCGATTGGCAGAAAACAGCCTCTCACGTCATCGACGAGGTTCATCGCAACCTTCCGGCCGACGCTGATCTGGCCGCCCGCAAGAAGGCTTTGCGCGCCGCACGTCCATGGGAATTCGCCTCGACGAGCTGGGGCAAGAAGGTCTGGGCGAAGCATTCCCGGAAATATCTCGAAAAGTTCGGCCTGCCGCCTCTCAAGCCGAAGGCCGTCGAGGACCACCTTTTACCGCTGGAGAGGCTTATTGCAAAGGCGAAAGGCGACGAGACGAGCCCGGCCGCCTCCACCAACAAGCAGCTCGACGCCTTGCAGCGGACGCGCAAGCTGACCGGGAGGGCGTGATGGCGGCGGTCAGATACTTCCATGGAGGATTTGGCGGGCTCACTGTCGGCCAGTTCGTCCTGCCGCCGGCAAAGACCAAGGCACCGTCTACGGCTCGCTTCGGCGCGGCCGGCGTCTGCAACACCAGCAAGGTCTACGTCTGCACTGACATGGATGGAGCGCTGGTCTACGCCTGCATGCACTATTCCGGGCGCGGCAAAGTCTACGAGGTCGAGCCGATCGGCGAGTTGATGCCCGATCCTGACGCAAGGGTGCCTGGCATTTCCTTCGAGTGCGATAAGGCGCGCGTGCTGCGCGTGTTCCGGGTTCCCGGGAAGACAATCAAGCAGGTGCAGCGTGAAATGCTCCGGGAGGGCGCGTGATGGCCTACCGCATAGCTAATTCCGCCCGCCCCGATCCGACGCCAAAGCGGAAGCCGACGAAGAACAAGGATTATCTGGCGTTCATTCACGAACTGCCGTGCTGCATCTCCGGCCGGTATGGCGTCGAGGCCGCGCACCTGTCCTTTGCCGCGCCCCGGTACGGCCACTATGGCCGGGGCAAAGGCAGCAAGGTTTCCGACCGCTGGGTTCTGCCGCTTCACCCGGACGAGCACCGCCGCCAGCACGGCATGAACGAGGAGCGCTTCTGGCGCGCCGCGCGCATCAATCCACACGTGCTGGCGCTCACCATTCACGGCCTCTGGTCCTATATGGGCGAGGATGCGGCGCCGTTCGCAACTGCTATTATCAATCAGACGCTGGCGGATGCCGGCGCGCTTCGGTCGAGGAACGAGGTATGAGCACCGATACACTCGACATGTTCGCAACCGAGACGAGATCCTCGGCTATCATCTCCGGATGCGGCGCATACCGGTACCGCCTCGAGCGGCAGTGGGACGGCGATAAGCCCAAGGTCGCCTTTCTCATGCTGAACCCGTCCACGGCTGACGCCAGCCAGGATGACCCGACGATTCGCCGGTGTATCGGCTTCGCGAAGGCCTGGGGTTTCGGCGGATTGATTGTCGGCAACCTCTTTGCCCTTCGCTCCACCGATCCGAAGGCTCTATATGGCCATCCCGACCCGATCGGTGCCGACAACGATCAGCATATTCTCGCAATAGCCAAGAGCGCCCATAAGCTCGTTTGCGCGTGGGGGACGCACGGCGCTCTTCATGCCCGCGCGCGCGAAGTTTACGAGATGCTGGAATTCTTCAACCTCGCCGCCCTCAAGGTGACGGTTGAAGGACACCCCGCTCATCCGCTCTACATCGCCGCCAACACCGAACCGAAGGCGTATTTCGCGCCATGACCTACACCGAAGCCACCCGGCAATTCTACGAGCTGCCGGCAGACATCCGCGCCCGCGCAGAAGAACTCGTCGCCCCGACGATGAGCCGCATGGAAACGCTGGCGATAGTCGGGAAGCTGGTCAACGCTCTGACGGTCGCCAAGGAGCATGCCGAGTTTGAAGACGAAGTTCTCGACTTGATCGACGATGCTATTGCCCCGCCAGATGGCGCTATTGGAAATCGGGGATAAGATGACCAAGCACGCTGTCATTCCCTCTGGATGCTGGCCGGCCGTCTTACGCGACGAGCTCGCCGCCGCTTATGCTGGCGAGAAGACAGTCGATGCCTTTATGAGCAGGGTCGGGACCATTTGGCCCCTGCCCTTTATCGACATGGGCACGGGCAAGGGCAAATTCCGGGCATGGCGGAAGACCGACCTAGACAAGGTGATCAATCCCGAGGCCGCGGCCGCCGGCGGAGACCCGGAGGCACTTTAATGGTCCCGGTGTCCATGCCGCGCTATACCTCGTTCAAGCGCAAACAGAACGGTTCGATCTCCTATTTCTGGACCTGCCCGACCGCCTTCCGAAAGGCCGGTGCGCCCTACACCTCCGCCACGCTCGGGCATGACCTATCGCAGAAGGAATTGAATGAGGCGGCGGCCGTCTGGAATGAGCGCCTGGACGAGTGGCGCAAAGAGCGCAATCCCTTCCAAGAGCCTGACCTGACGAGATACGGCACAGTCGAATGGCTGGTGAACGCCTATCTCAAGCACGACAGCTTCCTCGAGCGCGTCGCGGAGTTCAGCCGGCCGGATTACCGCCGTGTCTTGGACCGCGTCTGCGACATGAAGATCAAGGCCGGCGCGACCGGCGCGTTATTCCGTTTCGGCGATGCCAAGATCAATCAGGTCGGCGTCAGCACGGCGGAAAAGCTCTATCACGCGTTCCACGGCGAAGGCGCGGCACGGACATCGGAGAAGGTCATCACCTACTGCAAGGCCATGTGGAAGCGTATGCAGCCGCATCATCCGGACGTGTTCCGCAAGGACACGCCGAACCCTTGGGAAGGCGTCACGGTGAAGAAGCGGGAAAAGGCCGTGAAGGGACATGTCGACCGGGAAACGGTCTACGAGTTTGCCAGGGGAGCGATCAAGGAAGGACGGGGAGAATTGGCGGCCGCCGCGGTGCTTGCCTTCGAGTGGCTGATGCGCCCCTCGTCGATCGGCGCCGGCTATGCCGCCTGGAGCGGCTATCGCGGCCCTTCAGATCCGGACAAGATCCAAATCAAGCATAGGAAGAACGGCGAATCCGCTTCGCACCCGCTGGAATTCACGGAAGAGGACGGGGCCACAGTGCTGCTCTACCAGGACGCGGAAGAGGTTCTATCGCAGACACCGCGCTATGGCACGTCGATCGTCTGCAAGAAGAATGGCCAACTCTTCGGCGACGGGACGTACCTGGCGCACGAGGTTCGGGAGATGGGAGATAAACTCGGGATCGAAGGCTTCAGCCTGGATAAGTGCCGGCATGGCGGCATGACCGAGTTGGAAGAGATGGGCCTGACCGAAGGCCAAGGCCGGGTCCTGTCGAAGCACAAGACGGCGAAGGCCTATCGGGGCTACGCCAAGGAGACGGAAAAGCGCGTTCTGGAAGCCACGAAAAAGCGCATGGGGGCCACTTCCGGCAAGGCTGTGGAAGAACAGTCCGAAAACGCAATTTCAGAAATGGCCAAGGACGTTTTTCAGAAATCCGCTATTGCAAAATCGGATCGGAAGGGCTAAACGCCCGGCATCGCTCGATTTTCCGAGCACGAGAGGCCTCGTGGCGGAGTGGTGACGCAGAGGACTGCAAATCCTTGTACCCCGGTTCAATTCCGGGCGAGGCCTCCATTACACATCTAATTGCCGATTCTACGTCACGAGATCAGGTGCTCGATCCGGTGCCACGCCCTTGGCTGGTAGCAATCTGCTCCAGGGTTTTCCCACAGCTCAGGTCGATGTTTATAGCCCGTCGATCGGCGACCCAAAGTTGAATCGAGGCATTTTTCGCCTGCCGAGCCATATAAGCTTGGCGCGAACCTGCCCCGGAGCTTTAGCTGTTGAGGCGATTAGACCGGTACGCTCGACAAGACCGCCGCCAAGAGCGCCGGATGCGGCGAGGCAGTTGACAAGCGCAGATAGCGGCCGGTCGGCTTTGAATGCCGCATCAGTGCGGCGTGGACAGATTGTTCTCCGTCTATCGCGGCTGGATGCTCCAATATTCTCGCCAGCTTCGTCAGCAGCTTCGAACGCATCCGTCTGAGCTTGATGTCGTTCGCACGGCGACAGAGAGCGAAAATGCGTAAGAAACTTTTCTCTCCCGTCCCGTCGACGCAGATGAGTTCATCGTAACCGCGGCGATCGGTAACGACGAAATTGCCGGGATTTACATCCATCATGACGATGTGCAGGCGGCGAAACCGTTCGAAGATTTCGTCGATCATCGTGAGATGCCTGGCGGTGAGCTGCCCCGAAAACGCCAACTGAGCGAGGGTGGGCGCGAGCTTCCCATCGCGTCTGGTTATTTTTTCCACCACGAGCCCCAGGCCGTACTCGGTCTGGGCGAAGCCGAATATCTTCGGTATCGGCAGTTCGATGGCGTCCGCGAGGGAGAACTTTCTCGCCTGCTCAAGGAATTCGTCGACTTCACGCCGAAACGTTCGATAGGCCCCGAAACGTTTGAATTGGTTGAGGAATGCAAACGCCCTCTTTGACTGGCGTGTGCCGCTTGCTTCTCTGGATCCCAGCTTCAGAACCTTGATGAGAACACTCGGATGGAGACGATTCTCGAAAATGCTGCGCTGATGGCCGGCAGCGCATTCACGCCAGTCGGAAAGTTCGATCCTGTCGTCGAACATTTTCTGAACCCCGGATTGTGACAGTTTTGTAACAAAACTGTGCCTGGGGGAAAAGTTCAAGAGCGGCGTGCTTGGCGGCGCTATCTCTACCGTACATAGTATGCGGTAGTTGCAGTCTTGCCACTGTGACAGGGAGCGACGGGTGAAAGCAACCTTCCGGCCGTCCTCCCCGTGGGAGGAACTGCAGGCCTGTGCCCGGCCTACTTCCCGGAGTTCTCAGTGCCGCGCCGACGCGCCCACCAGACGGCGAGCTTCCGGCGGGCGCGGCGCACTGCAGGGATGTCATGCGACAATACGAGCAGGCCGAGCGGGACCATCCAGAAACCGAGAACCGGCAGAAAACCGAGCAGGCCACAGACGACGAGCAGCGACCCGATCAAGATGCGCAGGGCCGGCGAGTCGGGCAGCCGAATTCGCCAGTTGCCGAGCACGATTTGACGTGTTTGCGGATCGATGCCGAAATATCTCTTCTTGCCGCCGTTCGCCATTATGCCTCTTTAATCCAACTCCCCAACAGTTGGTGCCTTCTCCACAGGGTGACAACCGCGGCCCAAGATTTTTTTTGAAAAATCGCTTGGCAAATCGGAAAAGCATTTGTATTAGCAGCCTCACTTCTGCGGCGCAGATGATCCCTGGTAGCTCAGCGGTAGAGCACTCGACTGTTAATCGATAGGTCGCCGGTTCGAATCCGGCCCGGGGAGCCAGTTTCGAAAGAGCCATTCGCGGCGTGCGCCCGAATGGCTCTTTTCATTTGTCGTCCTTACTCGACCTTACATGAAGGTGCTTCATGCGCTTGGCGTGGCTTTTCCTGGCGCTCGCGATTGCGACCGAAGTGGTCGGTCTCACCGTCATGAAGGCCTCCTCGGCCTCGTGCGCCTATATCGGCCACGCGGTCATGTATGCCTCGATCGCCCTCTCCTACGTGTTTCTCGCAAGGGCCGTGAAGACAGTACCGGTCGGCGTGGCCTATGCCATCTGGGAAGGCTCGGGCGTGGCGCTCATCACCCTCGTCTCTGTCTTCATCTTCGGCCATGTACTGAGCGGCCGCGAAGTGGTCGGGCTTTCCATGGCAGTGCTCGGCATCCTGCTTGTCAATGCGGGCAAGGCTCACGATGACGACATCGGCGAGGAAGCCGCGCCGTGACGGCCTCCGGTCTCTCCTTCGCCTTCGCGTTCATGGCCGGCCTGCTCGATGTCGCGGCAAATCTCGCTTCGTCGAAGTCGGATGGCTTCGTCAAACGCGGATGGGGCGTGCTTTCGATCCTGCTGGTGCTCGCCGCGTTCGCCTTGCTCGCCGAGGCGGTGAAGGCATGGAGCTTGCGATCGCCTATGCCGTGCTGGGCGGCACCGGAATTTTCGGCACGGCGATCTCCGGCCGCCTCTTCTTCGGAGAGAAGCTCAAGCCGATCGGCTGGGTTGGCCTGATCCTCGTCTTCGGCGCAGTGCTCGTGCTTCACACCGCCTGACGCGGCCGCTTGTCGGATGCCGACTGCTTGTGCTTCGGAGCTGTACCATGCGGGCCGGGCCCGGACACGAGCCAGTCGACAAGCGCGAAATAGGCGCCGTAGGGCAGGAGCCGCAGCAACTTGACGGCATAGGTGAAGCGTTTCGGGAAGGTGATCTCGAAATGTCTCGACTTCAGACCCGTGCAAATCCATTCCGCCGCCTCGTCGGCGCTGACAAGGGCCGGGCGCGACAGGTTGTTCTTCACCGAGCCACGCGTCGCGATGAAGCCTGGACAGATCAGTTGCAGCCTGATGCCGATCCGGTCGAGGTCGAATTTCAGGCTCTCGGTCATGTTGATGAGGGCCGCCTTGGTGGCGCCATAGGCGGCGCTCATCGGCAGTCCGCCATAGCCGGCCACCGACGACATGATGGCGATCTGGCCATGGCCGTTCGCCTTCATGTGCTCGACCAGGGGCACGAGACAGTTGACGACGCCGTGCAGATTGACCGCGAAGCTCTTGTCGAATGCCTCGAGATGGAGGTCGTCTCCGCGCACGGGTATGGCTACGCCGGCATTGAGGATCGCCAATGCCACCCGGCCATGCTCATATTCGATCGCCGTCAGCAACCGCTCCATGTCGCGCGGGTCGGTGACGTCGCCGTCGAGAACGACGATCTTGCCCGGTCCGTCGACCTCATGCTGAAGAGCGACGAGCTTCTCGTGACTGCGCGCCGTGACGACGACCGAATAGCCTTCCTCCACCAGTCGAAGCGCAACGGCGCGCCCTATTCCGGAACTTGCCCCGGTTACCCATGCCCATCCATGCTCGGGGCGGGCGGTAAATGCAGTCATCATTTCGTCCTCGCACGTCGTTCGGGAAGCTTTCCTTCCCGGAAGGCTCGGCAGGTCCGAACCCGTTGCCTCTCCGACGGCAGATCCTGTCCCCGTTCTCCGCTTCCCGCCCGTCAAATTGACTGCGGAGACGATTTTTGCCCGCGACAGGAAAGCGGCGAAACGCTTTTTCTTGCCTGTTGAACAGCCTGAGCCGAAAACACGCCAATATTTCGGCGATTCTGCTCCAAATGTTTGCTGCTTGCCGTTCGTCGAGGTTAATGCTTGGCTGAGGCCCGGCCATCGTTCCGTCCAGCGTGAGGTTTTCCAAGATGAGTGTCCATCCGTCCGTGCTCGAAGCCATCGGCAATACGCCGTTGATCCGGCTCAATGCCGTTTCCGAAGCTACCGGCTGCTCCATCCTCGGCAAGGCGGAGTTCCTCAATCCCGGTCAATCGGTGAAGGACCGGGCAGCGCTGTGGATCATCCGCGAGGCCGAGAAGGCGGGCCAGTTGCGCCCCGGCGGCGTGATCGTCGAGGGCACGGCAGGCAATACCGGCATAGGACTGGCGGTCGTCGGCAGCGCGCTCGGATATCGCACCGTCATCGTCATCCCGGAAACCCAGAGCCAGGAGAAGAAGGACGCGTTGCGGCTTCTCGGCGCCGAACTGGTCGAGGTTCCGGCGGTACCCTACAAGAACCCCAACAACTACGTGAAGGTCTCCGGGCGGCTGGCGGCCGAACTCGCCAAGACCGAACCGAACGGTGCCATCTGGGCGAACCAGTTCGACAACGTCGCGAACCGGGAGGCGCATGTCCAGACGACCGCACCGGAGATCTGGCGCGACACCGACGGCAAGGTCGACGGCTTCATCTGCGCCGTCGGCTCCGGCGGGACGCTCGCCGGCGTCGCACAGGGCTTGCGCGCCAAGAGCCCCGCCGTCAAGATCGGCATTGCCGACCCGGAAGGCGCGGCACTTTTCAACTACTATGCCCATGGCGAGCTGAAGGCGAGCGGGAGCTCGATCACCGAGGGCATCGGCCAGGGCCGTGTCACCGCCAATCTCGACGGCTTTACGCCGGATTTCGCCTATCAGATTCCCGATTCCGAAGCGGTGCCCTACGTCTTCGACCTCATTGAGAGGGAAGGCCTCTGCGTCGGCGGCTCCAGCGGCATCAATATTGCCGGTGCGGTTCGACTGGCCCGCGAGCTCGGCCCCGGACATACGATCGTGACGATCCTCTGCGACTATGGTAACCGCTATCAGTCGAAGCTCTTCAATCCGGACTTCCTTGCCTCAAAGGGCCTGCCGGTCCCGGCTTGGCTGAATAGAAGTTCGAACATTACCGTTCCATACGAACCCGTCGGATAGTCTCTCGATGCCCAGGACCGTGACCGCCCTCTTCCGCGAGGATTTCTACCTCTCGACCTGCGAAGCAAGCGTCACGGCGGTCCTGGAAGACGGCGGGATCGAACTCGACCAGACCTGTTTCTATGCCACGTCCGGCGGCCAGCCTGGCGACACGGGCTTTTTCGAGCGCGAGGACGGCAGCCGGATCCCGATCGTCGAGACCCGGCATGGCGCAACCAAGGATGTCATCGTGCATGTTCCCGCCGAGGGACACCCCCGGCCGACAGTCGGCGAAAAGCTCGTACTCCATATCGACTGGCCGCGCCGCTACCGGCTGATGCGCATGCACACGGCATGCCACTTGCTTTCGGTCGTCTGTCCCTTCCCTGTCACCGGCGCCGCCGTCGGCGAGGAGGAGAGCCGTGTCGATTTCGACATGAGCGAATCGATCGACAAGGACGAAGTGACGGCGGCGCTGATGAAGCTCGTCGATGCGAACCATCCGGTCTATGTGCAATGGATCACCGACGACGAACTCGCCGCCAATCCGGACCTCGTCAAATCCAAGAATGTCCGCCCGCCCGTCGGCATGGGACGCGTCAGCCTCGTCTGCATCGGCGAAGAGTCCTGCGTCGACAGCCAGCCCTGCGGCGGCACGCATGTTTCTGAGACGCAGGAAGTCGGCGCCATTTACATCGCCAAGATCGAGAAGAAGGGTAAGGAAAACCGGCGGTTCCGGATCCGCTTCGGAACGCCCGAAGACCGTGCCGCCTCTTAAAGTCCACGGAGGAAACGACAATGAGCAACGAGAACAACAAAAGAAGCGCCTTCATCGTTTCCCCGGACTGGCTGGAGCAGCGGCTTGACGATCCCAGCGTCAAGATCGTCGACGCCGCCTGGTACCTGCCGGCCCAGAAGCGCGACCCCAAGGCTGAATACCAGGCAGCACATATCCCGGGGGCTGTCTTCTTCGACCAGGATGCGATCGCCGACCAGGCGAGCGGCCTGCCGCATACGCTGCCCTCGCCGGAAGCCTTTGCCGAAGCCGTCGGAGCCATGGGCATCGGCGAGACCGACACGATCGTCGTCTATGACGGTCCGGGCATCTTCACGGCGCCGCGGGTCTGGTGGATGTTCCGCATTATGGGCGCGAAGAACGTCTTTGTCCTTGATGGCGGCATGGACGGCTGGAAGGCCGAGGGACGCCCCACGACCGCCGAGATTTCGAGCCCCGCACCGCGTTCATTCCATGCAAGCTTCGACGCCAAGGCCATCACCTCCTTCGAGCGCATGAAGGACATCGTCGAAAACCGTCTCGCCCAGGTCGCCGATGCCCGTAGCGCCGGGCGCTTTAGCGGAGAGGAAGCGGAGCCTCGCGCCGGCATGCGGTCGGGCCACATGCCCGGCGCTCGAAGCCTTCCCTCCGGGACCTTCTCAGAAGCGGGCAAACTCAAGGATCTTGACGAATTGCGCCAGAGCTTCGCGGAGGCCGGCATCGACCTGACGAAACCGGTCGTCACGACCTGCGGATCGGGTGTGACGGCGGCAATCATCACGCTTGCGCTTCAATCATTGGGACATACAGACAATACGCTCTATGATGGTTCCTGGTCGGAATGGGGTAGCCGCCCCGACACCCCGGTTGCCATCGGTAGAGAGTGAAAACCATGCAAGGATCGAAGCCTGCTGCGATCACGGCCCACGTGACTGAGCTCGAGATGACGGCGCCGCCGAAGCAAAGCCTGCCGGTGCCCGTCAACATCCACACCGCGATCCTGCGGGTGTCCGACATTCCGCTTCCCTATTACCGCTTCCTCTATCTGCGTGTCGGCAAGCGCTGGCACTGGGCGGAGCGGCTGCGGATGAGCGATGAAGACCTGGCGGCGGTACTGCACGACAAGAGGACGAACCTGACGGTCCTCTATGTCAACGGTGCGCCCGCCGGCTTCTTCGAACTGCAGCAGCGCGATGGCGACGTCATGGAGCTTACCCATTTCGGGCTCATGGAACACGCGCTTGGCCTCGGCCTCGGGAAATGGTTCCTGCTGCAGACCCTGTTCGCCGCCTGGGCGATGGACCCGCGCAAAGTCAAGGTAACGACAAACAGCTTAGACCACCCTCGGGCATTGCAGCTCTACCAGCAGTTCGGCTTTTCCCCGGTCGCGACGCGGGATGCGATCGTTCGGCCCTTAAGCGACGACGAGCTGCTCAGCTTCGCGAAGAAGCTCTGACCGGACCTCTCCGGCAAGTTTCGGGTGTCGCAACCGGGCGCAATGGACCAATCTCCTCGTCGACAAGAACAGGAGAGATCCATGACACTGCGATATGTCGCGATGCCCGACAAAGATGCGCAACGGCTATGGCAGGGCGGCCGGGATGCCTATGGCAACCTGCCCGAACGGCACATCTCGGACGGCGACGGCGTTCCGTGCCGGCATTGCCTGCGAAACGTCGAAGAGGGTGAGCCTTACCTGATCCTTGCCTATCGGCCGTTTTCGTCAGCCCAGCCTTACGCTGAAACGGGACCGATCTTCATGCATGCCGATGCGTGTCCTGCGCCGGACGGAGCGTTGCGGCCGCCGATCCTGACCTCCAGGAAGGACTACCTGCTTCGCGGATACGGTAGCGACGAGCGCATCGTCTATGGGAGTGGCGGCGTGGTACCCGTGGAGATGCTCGAGCGGCGTGCAGAAGAACTGCTGGCACGGACGGACATCGCCTATGTGCATGTGCGCTCCGCCAAGTACAATTGCTATCAGTGCCGCATAGAGGCGGTCTGAGGACCGATCCGGCAGTACAGCGCCGGACCGGTTTGAGCTTCACCGCTCAGGCGACGTTGAGGACGCTTTCCGGCGCGTAGGAATCATAGCCGAGTGCCTCGGCGACGGGCGCATTGGTCACCCGGCCCCGATGGACGTTGAGGCCCGCCCGCAAATGCCGGTCCTCGGCAATCGCCTTGAGCCCGCGATCGGCAAGCTGAAGGCCGTAATAGAGCGTCGCGTTGTTGAGCGCGTGAGCCGACGTGATCGGCACGGCGCCCGGCATGTTCGCGACGCAGTAATGCACGATGCCGTCCACCTCATAGGTCGGCTCGGAATGGGTCGTCGCATGCGAGGTCTCGAAGCAGCCGCCCTGGTCGATTGCGACGTCGACGATCACCGCGCCCTTCTTCATGCCTGACAGCATTTCGCGCGTGACGAGCCTGGGTGCGGCAGCGCCGGGGATCAGCACGGCGCCGATTACCAGGTCGGCGGAAAACACTTCTTCCTCCAGGGCGTCGATCGTCGAATAGCGCGTATGGACGCGGCCGTTGAAGATGTCGTCGAGCTGGCGCAGGCGCGGAATCGAGCGGTCAAGGATCGAAACGTCGGCGCCGAGGCCGACCGCCATTTTCGCGGCGTGCAGGCCGACGACGCCGCCGCCGATGATCGCCACCTTGGCGGGAAGCACGCCGGGAACGCCGCCGAGCAGGATGCCACGGCCGCCATTGGCCTTTTGAAGCGAGGTGGCGCCAGCCTGGATGGCGAGCCGCCCGGCCACTTCGGACATGGGAGCAAGCAGCGGCAGGCCGCCGCGCTCATCCGTCACCGTCTCATAGGCAACGGCGGTGACGCCCGAATTCAAGAGGCCCCTCGTCTGCTCCGGATCCGGCGCCAGATGAAGATAGGTATAGAGAATCTGGCCCTCGCGCAGTTGCGTCCATTCGGACGGCTGCGGCTCCTTGACCTTGACCACCATGTCCGCCTTTTCGAACACGTCCTTGGCCGTCGGAACGATCCGCGCGCCGGCGGCGCGATAGGCGTCGTCATCCGCCCCGATCCCTGCCCCGGCCTTGGTCTCGACGATCACCTCGTGGCCGTGGGCGACATATTCCCGCACCGATCCCGGCGTCAGGCCGACCCTGTATTCATGATTTTTGATTTCCTTCGGGCAACCGACACGCATCTTCGCGTTCCTCTCCTGTCTGTGCGCTTTCGCGGCATTGGCGATCAGACAAGGAAAACAGATGCTGGCGAGAATGTCCTTGCAAAGGCGCGCCCCTCAGCGCATTGCTTTCGACTTTTGTTGCGTACGAAACGTTTTTATTGAAGGAAAACTCGAATGAGTGAACTGGACGCCATCGATCGTTCGATTCTGAGGATCCTGCAGCAAGAGGGCAGAATCTCCAATGCCGATCTCGCCGCCAAGGTGGGCCTGTCGCCTTCCGCCTGTTCGCGGCGCGTCGATATCCTCGAGAAAACCGGCACGATCGCCGGCTACCACGCCCGTATCGCCCATAAGGCGCTCGACTACAAGATCATGGTGATCGTGCATATTTCGCTCTCCGGCCAGTTCGCCAAGACGCTCGCCGAATTCGAAGCAGCGGTCAAACTCTGCCCGAATGTTCTCGTCTGCTATCTGATGTCCGGGGAATACGACTACATCCTGCGTGTCGCGGCACGGGATCTCGAAGACTACGAGCGCATTCACCGCGACTGGCTGTCGGCGCTTCCGCATGTGGTGAAGATCAATTCGAGCTTCTCGCTTCGCGAAATCATTGACCGCCCGAATGTCGGGATCTGACACTCGCGCGGCTTAACGGCCGACCACCCGGTTGCGGCCTGTATTCTTGGCGGCATAGAGGCGAATATCGGCCTGCGCCAGCAATTCGTTGATCCCGGCGCCATCGGCAAGCGTCGACGACACGCCGATGCTGGTGGTCACCGGGTCCCCATTCGGCGTCTTTACTCCCGAGGAGACCGCCAGCCGTATGTCCTCGGCCCGCGAATGGACACCCGCATAGGGGAGCCCCGGGCAAAGCACGACGAATTCCTCGCCGCCATAGCGGAACAGGCGATCCTCGGGCTGAAGCTTTGCGTTGACCGCTTCTGCCAGTTTCTTCAGCACGCGATCGCCTTCCATGTGGCCGAACTGATCGTTGACGCTCTTGAAGCGGTCGACATCGATGAGCATCAGGCTGAGCGGAGCGCCGTCGGCTGCCGCCTCGCGTATCATCTGCTTCCCGTCCGCTTCGAAACGGCCACGGTCCAGGGCACCGGTCAGGGTATCGTGACCGGAACGCGACAAGAGATCCTCGTAGCGCTCGCGAAAGGTGAGGTCGTTGAACACGTCGCCGAGCGGCCGGTCCGAAATCGCCAGGAAGGCATGACGCGAGGATCTCAGATAGAATCCGATGGCGACGGCATAGAAGGGGGCGGCCAGCATCTTCGCCATCCACCCGCCCCAGAACACGTCCCAGGGCGCACCGTTCACGAAGCGGAGCGCCGCATAAAAGCCGAGCTGGTCGAATGTCAGCACGACGACGCCGCAGATCAGGAAGCGCATCGTGACGAAGCGGCGAAACCACCGGCCAAGCTTCTCGTAAAGCAGGATGATGATCAGCGAATCGAAATATAGCAGCGTCGTGCCCCAGACCATCAGCCAGCCCATTTCGTCGATGAACGCGATGTCGGCGACACGGCCGGCGACGACCGAGACGGTATCATGCCGCCGCAACAGCAGGCTGAGCGCCACAGTCAAAAAATTGCCGGCAAGCAAGCCGTAGATCGGCTGCCGGACTGTCGCGGCGTCCTCCTTCACGTAAAGGAGAAGGATCATCATGAGCTTGCCGGAAAAGAACACGGCAGAGCCCGGAGAGATCACCCCGAACGGCAGCTGAACGTAAAAGACGGCGGCAAGATAGGTCTCGATGAAATGCATGACGCCGAGGGCTGCCACGAAGACGCCGAGCCCCAGGCGGGCACGCAGGTGAAGAAGCCCGATCATCGACGCGACGTAAACCAAGGCCTCGGCAAGCAGGAGCATGAGATTGGCGTTTGGCATGCGCGCAGGAGACTTCCGTTTTCACTCGCCCGTTCCTTAAAGCTAGAAATTGAACAAAGCTTTACCGGCCTACGAGGCGGCGAAAAACAGGCGAGATTCTGCCGCTTGCCGTTCCGCTCCAGTCGGTCATAGTTGCGCGGAAGGGTTGCGCTGCCGACGCGACATTGCCGGCGCCTTGCACGTTCTTGACGTGCCCGAACGGAGCTTGAATACGGAGACCGCCATGACTTCGAAGATCGCACTGCATCCCATTTCCCGCCGCGCCCTGCTCGGCGCGCTGGCCGCCTCCTCCGCCCTCGCCGTGCTGCATCCCTTCTCCGTCGGAGCTGCCGCCAACCAGGCCCACCTCCGAATCATGGAAACGACCGACCTGCACGTGCATGTGTTCCCCTACGACTATTACGCCGACAAGCCGAACGACACGCTCGGCCTGGCGCGCACCGCCTCGATCATCGACGCGATCCGCGCCGAGGCAACCAATGCCATCCTCGTCGACAACGGCGACTTCCTGCAGGGCAACCCGATGGGCGACTACATCGCCTACAAGCGCGGCATGAAGGCGGGCGACATTCACCCGATCATCGCCGCCATGAACGTCCTCGGCTATGACTGCGGCACGCTTGGCAACCACGAGTTCAACTACGGCCTCGACTTCATGTTCAATGTGTTGAACGGCGCGAATTTTCCGATCGTCTGCGCCAACCTGACCAAGGGCGCGCTCGCCGCCGGCCCCCGCCAGGACGAACTTTTCCTCAAGCCCTACGTCATCCTCGATCGGAAGGTGAAGGACGGCGCCGGGGAGGAACACCCGATTCGTATCGGCCTGATCGGATTCGTGCCGCCGCAGATCATGACCTGGGACGCCAAGAACCTCGAAGGCAAGGCGAATGCCCGCGACATCGTCAAGGCCGCGGAAGCCTGGGTACCGCAGATCCGGGAGGAAGGCGCCGATATTGTCATCGCCCTCTCCCACTCCGGCATCGGACAGCAGGCGTATGCCGAAAATCTCGAAAACGCCTCCGTACCCCTGGCGGCGATCGACGGCATCGACGCCATCGTCACCGGCCATAGCCATCTCGATTTCCCGGGGCCGAAGTTCGATGCCGTCGCAGGCGTCGACAACAAGACCGGACTCATCTCCGGCAAACCCGGCGTGATGGGCGGCTTCTGGGGCTCCCATCTCGGCCTGATCGATCTCCTCCTCGAGCGCGACGGCGGAGCCTGGCGGGTGATCGGTTCGACGAGCGAAGCGCGGCCGATCTACCGGCGGGAGGAGAAGAAGGTCATCGCCGAGGTCGGCGACAAGCCGGAAGTTCTGGCGGCGGCACAGAAGGACCACGAGGCGACGCTCGCCTATGTCCGCACCCCGGTCGGCAAGACCTCCGCGCCGCTCTATTCCTACTTCGCCCTCGTTGCCGACGATCCTTCGGTGCAGATCGTCAGCCAGGCGCAGACCTGGTACATCCGCGACATGCTGAAGGATACCGAGCACAAGAACCTGCCGGTGCTCTCGGCAGCGGCCCCCTTCAAGGCCGGCGGACGCGGCGGTGCCGACTATTATACCGACGTTCCGGCCGGCGACATCGCCATCAAGAACGTCGCCGACCTCTACCTCTATCCAAATACGGTCCAGGCTGTCGTCATCACCGGCGAACAGGTCCGAAACTGGCTCGAAATGTCTTCCGGGATCTTCAACCAGATCGCGCCGGGCTCGACCGACGCGAACCTCATCAACGGCGACTTCCCGTCCTATAATTTCGACGTGATCGACGGCGTCACCTACCAGATCGATCTTTCGCAACCGGCCAAATACGACAAGGACGGCAATCTCGTAAACGCCTCGGCAAGCCGCATCCGCGACCTGCAGTTTGACGGCAAGCCGATCGACCCGGACCAAAGATTCGTCGTGGCGACCAACAACTACCGCGCCGGCGGCGGCGGGCACTTCCCGGAAATCGCGGCCGACAAAGCCGTCTTCGTCGCCCCCGATACCAACCGCGACGTGATCGTGCGCTACATCGTGGAGCAAGGGACGATCAATCCGTCGGCCGACGCCAATTGGAAATTTGCACCGCTCAAGGACACCAGCGTCGTCTTCGACAGCGGCCCGAAGGCAAGACAATTTATTGCTCAGGTCAAGGCCGTCGACGTCGAAGACGCCGGCGACGGCGCCGACGGCTTTGCGCGCTTCCGCATCAGGTTATAGCGGGAGCAAGTGGCCTCTGGCGTGCCGTCCCCGTCGGTAGGCCAGAGGGGGCGAGCGCCCCCCAAGAACTTGACTTACATGTTAAGAAAACACTGCAACCGATTGCTGCAGAACAAGATTGTCCTGCTTACACTGAGCGCGACTGTGCCTCGTCGGCAAAGAGCGCCGCGCGCTGCTCGTCGACGATCTGCCGCCCCTTGCGGAGCGCCGAATCGATGGCGTCCTGCTCGGAGGTGAAGAGATCGGCGCGGATGAAATTACGCACTTTCGTGCCGCCTTCGGGGATCGTCTTTTCGATGCTGCCGGCAAGCCGGAACTGCGCGCCCTCGCGCATCGGCGTCGCGCGGATCAGGCAATCCGCATAGGTCTCGGTCTTGCCCGAAGCGGGCTGAGCCGGCTTTTCGGAGCCACCGGAGAGGCCGAACAATTTCGAGAAAAACGATGCCATGGCTCATGGTTAGCCGTGGCTGCGGCCCCTGTCAAAGCCAAAATTGGTTCGCTTGCGCTGCCCGGCGGCAAAGCGCGTCAGATGACCAGATTGGCGAGAATCTCGTTCTCGGTGATGTCCTGGTATCGCAGCCCGGCCGCGTCGAAACGCTGCTTCAGCAGCGGGAAGTTCTCCGCATGCTTGGTCTCGATGCCGATCAGCACGGAGCCGAAATTGCGCGCCGACTTCTTCAGATATTCGAACCGGGCGATGTCATCCTCTTCGCCCAGCAGATTGAGGAAATCGCGCAAGGCGCCCGGTCGCTGCGCCATGCGCAGAATGAAGTATTTCTTCAAGCCCGCATGGCGCATGGCGCGCTCCTTGACGTCCGGCAGGCGCTCGAAGTCGAAATTGCCGCCGGAAACGACCGCGACCACCGTCTTGCCTACCAGCCGCTCGCGACCGAGTACTTCCAGCGCAGTAATCGACAGCGCGCCGGCCGGCTCGAGCACCACGCCTTCGACATTCAGCATCTCGGTGATCGTCAGACAGATGGCGTTTTCGGCGAGAAGCATCACCTGCTCGGGCGCGAAATCGCGGAGCGCCGAGAAATTGAGATCGCCGATGCGCCCCACCGCCGCGCCGTCGACGAAATTGTCCACCTGATCGAGCGTCACGACGCTGCCCGCCTCCAGGCTGCGCCGCAAGCTCGGCGCGCCCTCCGGCTCGCAGAACATGAACCGGTCGGGCATCAAGGCATCACGGAAATAGCCGGTCACGCCGGCCGCCAGTCCGCCGCCGCCGACGGGCAGCACGACGAGATCGGGAAGCAGCCCCTCCGGCAATTGCTCGACGATCTCCGCCGCGACCGTCGCCTGCCCTTCGATGATATCTGCATGATCGAAGGGCGGCACCATGACGCCCGCAATCGCCTCGACATGGTCGCGGGCGGCCTGGTAGCACTGGTCGAAGATATCGCCGACGAGGCGGATGGTGATGTATTCGCCGCCGAAGATGCGGGTCTTGTCAATCTTCTGCTGCGGCGTCGTCACCGGCATGAAGACCACACCCGGAACGCCGAAGTGCCGGCAGACGAAGGCGAAGCCCTGCGCATGGTTTCCGGCCGAGGCGCAGACGAAGGTCTTGCCGGAAGCACCGGCCGCAAGTGCCTTGCGGAAGAAGTTGAAGGCACCGCGGATTTTGTAGGAGCGCACAGGCGAAAGATCCTCGCGCTTCAGATAGACGGTGGCGCCGTAGCGCGCGCTCAGGTGATCGTTGAGCTGCAGCGGCGTCGCCGGAAAGATCTCGCGCATCGCCGCGGCCGCCTGTTCAACATCCTGCTTCATCTCGTGCCATCACCCGTTCCATCTTGATCGCTGTCGCTATCGCACATTGCTGCGACTGAAACCACCGATTTGACTTGCTGGGCGCTTGGCCTGGCAAAGACTCGCGAACCATCACTCTACGCCGATCGGCTGCGGTCACGGCAGTCTCCTTCGGCTTGACTTGCGCATGCCAAATGCCGACAGTTTTCAGCAATCGGGATGCTGGGAAACTGCGATGGCGAACTATCTCTCCATGCTAGCGATGCTGGCTCTGGCCGCCCCTGTCCTGGCCGTTTCCGGAGCCGAAGCGGGGCCGCTTTCCGATGCCGCGGTGAAAGCGGAGAAGCAGGCAAGCGACGGCGACGCGGCAGGAGCACGAGAAACGCTGCGCCAGGCCGTCAGCGCGTTCTCGCAGACCCTTCCCTTCGCGATCGGCAAGGCGCTTTTCGTCACGGCCGAACCGGCAGGCTACGCCATGTACGAGCCGAAGCAGGATTCGGTCTTCAAGCCCGGCGAGACGCTGCTCTCCTATGTCGAGCCGGTCGGCCTCACCTGGAAGGACGCAAGCGCCAAGGGCAAGCTCGAAACGCGCTTCACCGTCGATCTCGACATCGTCAGCCCCAAGGGCGAGGTGCTTGCGACCCGCAAGGCATTCGGCGACTTCACCTTCACCGGCTATCTTCGCAACCAGGAGATCTATGCGACGCTGACCGTCGACGTCAGCGGCGCGCCTGCCGGCGACTACGTCCTGCGCTTCCGCTTCAACGACATCAACAGCGGCAAGAGCGCAACCGTCGACCAGCCGTTCAAGATTGCGGCGGAGTGATTGAGAGGCAGCAGCATTTCGGTGGTGGTGCGGACGACGGGGATCGAACCCGTACAGCCTAAGGCCGAGGGATTTTAAGTCCCTTGCGTCTACCAGTTTCGCCACGTCCGCATACCGCGTTTGGAATACTTTGCGATTCAAGCGATGGGAAGGGCCGCCAGCGCATTTTTTGATGTGCGTCTCCGCGAACATGCTCAAGCCGCATCTTGCACCGAGAGTCGCGCAAAAATTCGCATCAACCCCTGATTCGCCAGGGGTTCAATCCTTGCGTGTTGCTGGCAATATTCGATCCAAAGACTGTCCTGGCATCGATGGCAGAGGGGATCGGCGTGCGTCCGTTGCGAGCGTCTAGCAGCACACCTTTGTGGCCGGAAGACCTTGACGCGCTTCAGCGCGTGTTCGACCGGCTGTGTAACGAGTATCGGTGGCCGCGCAAGAGTGCCCAGGCGCAGCGATATGGGCGGATGCTGATCGAAGAGTATCAGGCCGGCACCAGGGACGAGCGCCTGCTGCTGGCGGCAGGCCGCTCGTTTATCGACCGCTCTCTCGCCCAAAAGAGGCCGGCATGACGCAGCAGGTTTCGATCGACAGCGAGGATCTCGCCGAAAAACGACGCGCCATCGACGCGATGAAGGACGACTTCGCCAGCGCCATTGAGGCGCGGCAGGCGGAACTGCGCGCCCGCGACCTGCCCGGACAGCGGACGGGCTGGATTGGCATGCTTGTGCGAAAACCGCGCTGAGAGGCGTCCTGTGGCGTGAAACCGCGGCGCGTGGCTCGCGCCTGAAATTCCGTGCACGAAAACAACGCCTGCAGCGCCGTGCACCTTTCAGGACGCACGCTGCAAGTCTTTGAAACTAAGCATCGTTTCTTCCGACAATCGCGTCCGATTTTCGGGCCGATGCGCCAGACGCAGCTCAGTGATAAAAGAAACAGTCGCAATCGGCCTTCTGGGCGTCTTCGCCGCGCCAGACCCGGACTGCCAGTTTCGACGACTCGCCATTATCCTCGAGCCGTAACCCGAGCAGCGATACTGCGGCTGCCTTCGGGTTGGGTGCATCGACTTCGATGACCGATCCGACCTGGTGAACGCCCTCCCGAGCGGTCCAGGTGAAGATCTGAACGCTGTAGTGCATAGATATCCTCCGTCGCGCTGTCGCTCGCGCCAGGGGCGGGCAGTATTTTAGGGGTCCGCAGGCAAAGCCCCTATCTCAGCCGTCCTCGACGGTTGCTTCAGGTCGATCTCCTCCATCAGCGTGTTCGAAATGCCAGTTTCCCTGCTCATCCTGGAAGCTGATTTCCTCGTCGTCGCCGCCAACTTGCTGTTCCGCGGCGGCAGCCTTTGCGGCCGCCAGCGCCATCTCGCGACTGGGAAAGGGCTCTGAATACGCTTCGGCGGCCTTGTAGGCCCAGCCTCCGTCGTGTTGAACGATCGAATAGGTGATCCGCGCCATTCTTCACTCCCATGGATGTCCAGGGACATTCCTGCCCACGGTTGGACCGTTGCCGCACGGCCGCACTGCTCCTCCTTGCCTGTGGCAGTCCACCTCGGACGGGGCGATGTTAACACAAATTGGCTAGCGTTGTGCCTTTTTTGAAGGAGGGTGCGCCCACCTCCTACCATTTTAGAATTAAACAGCGATATCAACGACAAGCGCGGCCACTTGATGCGGCAGCGCTCGCTCAGACGTGGCTAATTCTACTTTGATCAGTCCGCGCGCATGGCGAGCATGCTCGCCACATGAGCGCCCTGCTTGCCGACCAATTTACCCTCGTTGCGGGATAACCGAAGAAAAACGCCTTCGATGTCCGGCAATTCCGCTTGATCGCCGCCGCCGGCAAGTTTTATCAACGCGCATGCTGCCATCAGAACGGGCTAGCAGTAAGATCGTGTCGAACGATCCGAACCATTCCGGAGCGCAAATGACCAGTGCCAGTATTGTCACCGCTGCCATGCTCGCCATTGGCGACGAGCTTCTCTCCGGCCGGACCAAGGACAAGAACATCGGCCACCTGGCCGACATGCTGACGATGGTCGGGATCGATCTGCGCGAAGTTCGTATCGTCGCCGACGACGAGGAGGCGATCGTCGAGGCCGTCAATGCGCTGCGCGGACGCTACGACCATGTCTTTACCTCTGGCGGCATCGGCCCCACGCATGACGACATCACCGCCGACGCGATCTCGAAGGCGTTCGGGGTCGAATGCGTCTACGATCCGAAGGCGATGGAACTGCTCGGCGCGTTGTATGAGCGGCGCGGCATGGAATTCACGGAGGCGCGCAAGCGGATGGCGCGCATGCCGCTCGGCGCAGCCCACATCGCCAATCCGGTATCGACCGCTCCCGGCTTCAAGATAGGCAATGTCTACGTCATGGCCGGGGTGCCGCAAGTGTTTCAGGCGATGCTCGATAGCCTGCTTCCCAGCCTTCCGACCGGTACGCCGGTTCTGTCGCGTACGGTCCGGTCGCCCTTCGGTGAAGGAGATATCGGGACTCTTTTGACCGAGGTGCAGAAGCACCATCCCGAAACGAGCATCGGTTCCTATCCGAAATTCGACGGCAAGAGCTTCTCGACCGATATCGTCATCCGCGGCCGTGACGAGTCGGCCATTGCAGCAGCCGAAGCCGATGTGGCGGCGATGATCGAGGCGATCTCGCGCTCGCGCCAGGGCACCTAGGCTCGCCCCGCACCGCGGCCAAATCCTGCCCATACAAGCCCTTGCGCTGCGGGCTTCCTTGCCGGTATTGCATTCGCCAACGGGAAGCGCCGCAGGAGCGACTCCCAACCTATTCGATCAGATATCGGAGCGCCTCATATGTCTCTTCCCGAAAAAGCCTTTCCCGTATCCTGGGATCAGTTTCACCGCGACGCGCGCGCGCTCGCCTGGCGGCTGGCCGATAACGGGCAGGAATGGCGGGCAATGGTCTGCATCACCCGCGGCGGTCTCGTGCCGGCGGCGATCATCTCCCGGGAACTCAACATCCGCATGATCGAAACCGTCTGCATCGCCTCCTATCATGATTACGACATGCAGGGGCAGATGAAGGTGCTCAAGGGCATCTCGCCGGAAATCGCCAAGGGCGGCGGCGAAGGCGTTCTCATCGTCGACGACCTGACCGATACCGGCAAGACCGCCGCCGAAGTGCGCGCCATGCTGCCCAAGGCGCATTTTGCCGCGGTGTATGCCAAACCGAAGGGCCGGCCGCTGGTCGACACCTTCGTCACCGAGGTCAGCCAGGACACCTGGATCTACTTCCCCTGGGACATGGGCTTCACCTATCAGGAGCCGATCGCCAAGGGCAGCCGCGGCTGACCCCCTCGCTCCTTCAGGGGCGCGGCGGAATGTTTTCAACCAGCGTCTCGGCCGTCAAGGCGCGGCCGGCACGGATGCCCGCCTCGCCGTGGCGCCAGACCGCGGCGGCGGCCGCTTCGAAAGCCGGAAAGCCCTGCGCCAGATGTGCGCCGATGATGCCGGCCAGTACATCGCCCGATCCGGCGGTGGCAAGCCAGGGCGGCGCATTCCCGTTCACCACCGCTCGGCCGGACGGCGCCGCCACGACGGTGTCCGACCCCTTGTAGACGATCACCGCATGGCTGAGCCTTGCCGCGGCTTGCGCCTTTTCGATCTTGGAGAGCGTGGTATCGGCCGCGACGTCCGGGAACAGGCGCGCGAACTCACCCTCGTGCGGCGTCATGACCACTTGGCCGCCGCATTCGGCGATCTTATCGAACAGCTTTTCCCTTTCCTGCTGAAAGGAACTCATGCCGTCGGCATCGAGGACCAGACCGCGGTCGCAGAGCATCAGGGCGAAGTCCCTCGCCTTCTTGCCGACGCCAAAACCCGGGCCGAGCACGAAGGTGTTGAGCCGCTTGTCGCGCAGCCATTCGGCCAGATCGGCGGCGCTGCCTATTTCCTTGAGCATGACGGCAGTCAGGTGCGAAGCGTTGGTGGCAAGTGCCTCCGGCGGCGAGCCGAGCGTCACCAGCCCCGCCCCCGCGACGAGGCCCGCTGCGGCGGAGAGCCGCGCCGCACCGGTAGAGATCGGCCCGCCGGAAAGGACGGCAAGGTGGCCGCGCTTGAATTTATGCGTGCCGGCGTCGAGACCGCCGGCATAGTGTCTCCAGACGGCCGGGCCATTGATCCGCAGGGCGCCCGCCCTTGCGGCGACGAGCCGAGCGGGAATGCCGATATCGAAAACCTCGAGCGTACCGCATAATTGACGCCCCGGCATCAGCACATGTCCCGGCTTCGCCGCCATGAAAGTGACCGTGTGGGTGGCGGTGAAGCTTGCGCCGCGCACTTCGCCGCTGCGTCCATCAATTCCGGAAGGCAGATCGACCGCCAGAACCGGTATCCTGTTCGCACTGACACGATTGATGACCGCTTCCGCAGCATCCGGCAGGTTGCGAGCGAGCCCCGCCCCGAACAGCGCGTCGACGACGATATCGCCCGCCTGCGGCTCGTAAGCCTCGAGGGGTAGTCCTGCGAGCCGACAGCCCTTGCGCGCCCTGGCTGCGTCGCCCCGCAATTTATCGGCGTCGCCGAGGATATATAACGCGACGTGCGCACCGCTCTCCGCCAAGGCTTCTGCGGCGACATAGCCATCGCCGCCATTGTTGCCCGGGCCGCAGAGTACGACGAAGCGCAGGGCGGCCGGGAACAGCCGCAGCGCCGCAGCGCACACCGCTAGCCCTGCCGAGCGCATCAGCGAGAAACTGTCGATGCCGGAATCGGCTGCGTCCTTGTCGATCGCCGCCATTTCAACCGGCGTCACCAGCATATCTTCGAGCGCGTCATCCATGACCCGATCTAAGCGCGGCCGCGCGCACTAGACAAGAGCCCGCAGAACAACGCAGCCTGAGCATTTTTTATGCATTTGCCTATAATTGGTGCTCAAATATGAGGCTTATCGCATTAAACGGCAGCGAACGCCTTGCGATCACCCGTGGCTGGGAGTGAATCTTCATAAAAAATAGGCAGGTGCGAATGAGAGAGACAAGCCGGTGGCAGCCGACTCGACCTGAGCGGGTGAAAAGTCCCTCATCTCGCATCATGCCTCTATAAAATTGGCACGCTACATGCATACTGGAAGGCGAGCGGGTGAGACCCAGCTTTACAGGGAGAAGCGGAGAGACATTTTCTCATGAAAAAGATCGAAGCGATCATTAAGCCCTTCAAGCTCGACGAAGTGAAGGAAGCCCTTCAAGAAGTCGGCCTGCAAGGCATAACCGTCACGGAAGCCAAAGGCTTCGGGCGGCAGAAGGGACACACGGAGCTCTACCGGGGGGCCGAATACGTCGTCGATTTCCTGCCGAAGGTAAAGGTGGAAGTCGTGCTGGCGGACGAGAATGCGGAAGCCGTCATTGAGGCCATCCGCAACGCCGCCCAGACAGGCCGCATCGGCGACGGCAAGATTTTCGTGTCCAATGTGGAGGAAGTGATCCGAATCCGCACCGGTGAGACCGGCATCGACGCCATCTGACTGACTGACCGTCCAAATACCCCCATCCGATCCTGGGGGCCGCCCGGCCCCGATTTTCCAACTGCGTCATCTCACACAGGGAATTGCAAACCATGACGACTGCCAGTGAAATTCTGAAGCAGATCAAGGACAACGACATCAAGTTCGTCGACCTGCGCTTTACCGACCCGAAGGGCAAGCTGCAGCATGTGACGATGGACGTTGCCGTGGTCGATGAGGATATGTTCGCCGACGGCGTGATGTTCGACGGCTCCTCGATTGCCGGCTGGAAGGCGATCAACGAGTCCGACATGGTGCTGATGCCCGACACGGAAACGGCCCATATGGACCCGTTCTTCGCCCAGTCCACCATGGTCATCGTCTGCGACATTCTCGACCCGGTTTCCGGTGAAGCCTATAACCGCGATCCGCGCGGCACGGCGAAGAAGGCCGAGGCCTATCTCAAGGCATCCGGCATCGGTGACACGGTGTTCGTCGGTCCCGAAGCCGAGTTCTTCGTCTTCGACGACGTCAAGTACAAGGCCGACCCGTACAATACCGGCTTCAAGCTCGACAGTTCCGAATTGCCCTCCAACGACGACACGGATTATGAGACCGGCAACCTCGGTCACCGTCCGCGCATCAAGGGCGGCTATTTCCCGGTGCCGCCGGTCGACAGCTGCCAGGACATGCGCTCCGAAATGCTGACGGTGCTTGCCGAAATGGGCGTCACTGTCGAAAAGCATCACCACGAAGTGGCCGCCGCCCAGCACGAACTCGGCGTCAAGTTCGACGCGCTCGTGCGCAACGCCGACAAGATGCAGATCTACAAATATGTGGTGCACCAGGTTGCCAACGCCTATGGCAAGACCGCGACCTTCATGCCGAAGCCTGTTTTCGGCGACAACGGCTCGGGCATGCACGTTCATCTTTCCATCTGGAAGGACGGCAAGCCGACCTTCGCCGGCGACGAATATGCCGGACTGTCCGAAACTTGCCTCTACTTCATCGGCGGCATCATCAAGCACGCCAAGGCACTGAACGCGTTCACCAACCCGTCAACGAACTCCTACAAGCGTCTCGTTCCGGGCTATGAGGCACCGGTTCTGCTTGCCTATTCGGCCCGCAACCGCTCGGCCTCCTGCCGCATTCCGTTCGGCAGCAACCCGAAGGCAAAGCGCGTCGAGGTCCGCTTCCCGGATCCGAGCGCCAACCCCTATCTCGCCTTCGCCGCCATGCTGATGGCCGGCCTCGACGGCATCAAGAACAAGCTGCATCCGGGCAAGGCGATGGACAAGGACCTCTACGACCTGCCGCCGAAGGAACTGAAGAAGATCCCGACGGTTTGCGGCAGTCTGCGCGAAGCGCTGGAAAGCCTCGACAAGGACCGCAAGTTCCTCACCGCCGGTGGCGTCTTCGACGACGACCAGATCGACTCGTTCATTGAGCTCAAGATGCAGGAAGTCATGCGCTTCGAAATGACCCCGCATCCGGTCGAATACGACATGTACTATTCCGTCTGATGACGGGATTGTCGGCGCATCAGATGCGGCTGGTCCAATCGACATGAAAGCGAAAGGCGGGTTTCGATCGAAGCCCGCCTTTTCTCAAATGCGACAGAAGCGATGCATTTCCGCGAGGTTCATGGGGCTATTGATGTTCCACATGCGACACCCCAAATAATCGTCTGAAAGGATGTGTTGCGTCATGAAACAAAGAAACGCGAAATTCGAAATCGGCCAGATCGTTCGCCACCGGTTCTTTCCGTTTCGGGGCGTCATCTTCGACGTCGATCCGGAATATGCAAACACCGAGGAATGGTGGAACTCCATTCCCCAGGAAATCCGCCCGAGCAAGGACCAGCCCTTCTATCATCTGTTCGCCGAAAACGACGAAAGCGAATATGTCGCCTATGTCTCCGAACAGAACCTCGTCTCCGACGAGAGTGACCAGCCGATCCGCCATGCTCAGGTAGACGCCTTGTTCGAGAAGGCGGATGTGGGGCATTATAGGCCGAAGTCCAACTATCGCCATTGAGCTTATGGTACGGCTCGTCCACGGCCAAGGTCAGACCGGCTCATGGATACGCAAGGTGCGACGGGAAACCGTTCGCACTTTTTACTGCGGCTTCCAAATAGAAAAGCGCCCGGCGGATAGCCGGGCGCTTTTTCAATTTTAGAAGTGAAGCGATTACTGCTGCTTGGCAGCCTTCTGCGCCTCTTCCAGCTTCTTGCGCGCGTCTTCCGCCTTCTTCTGCATTTCTTCCTGCAGCAGGCGCTGACGCTCTTCGAGCTGCGACTGTTCGATCGGCTCGCCGTCGAAGACGCCGGTGAACCCTTCCAGCGTCATCTTGATCGGGTTGGGCGCGCGCTGGAAATTGACCGACGTGAAGACGACTTCATTGCCCTTCTTCAGGTTGGCGATCAGCGCGTCGGAGAGCGGCGCCTCGGCAACGCACTTGTCGGGCATGCAGATGGCGTAGTCGAGCTTGACGCCCTTGCCACCGTCGATCTGCATCTGAACGCCCGGCGGGATCATGCGCGCGGAGGGGACGGAAACCTGCACGACCTTGCGGTTCACCTTGCCGGAGACCGTGATAAGTCCGACCGCGGTGATAAGCTGACCATTGTTGGCGGTGAGCAGATTCTGAACGATGCAAACGTCGTTGTCCTCCTGCTTCGTGCAAACCTTGAACCAACCCTGCGGCGGCTTGCCCTGCTGTGCAGAGGCGATGCCCGGCGCGCCGGCTGCTGCTACGGAGAGCGCCAGCGCTGCCATACCCGCGCGTTTGGTGAAGTTCGACTTGAAGATCATTGTGATTCCGTCTCCTGAAAACCGGCCACGGAACAATTGTTCCGCTGGTGAGTATCGTCAGCCCGCCGTCCTGTTGGCCAAATGAGGCTTTTGAATGGCCCCGATTCCGGAAACACCTGTTACATTGGCTCGTGCCGTTTATCCAGTGTTTCGTTGCATTTTTTGCAACTCGGCGACAGCGGACACCGTCTGCCAGGCGCACTATGACATCGTCGGTCCATGCGGACGGCGCGCGGACGTCTTGCCGCTGCCGTGTTGGAAATATCCCTGCGCATTGGTAACGTGCCGGGAATCGGACCGTCTGTTCCTACGGGAGGTGAAGTTGCGCGCAGTTCTATCCGGCCTGGTCATGCTTCTGGCGACCAGCCTATCGGCCAATGAAGCCGCCGCCGCACCGGTGCACGCCATCTCCATGCACGGCGAGCCGGCCCTCCCGGCTGATTTCAAGCATTTCCCCTACGTCAAGCCGGACGTCAAGAAGGGCGGAAAGGTCTCCTACGGCGTGGTCGGCACCTTCGACAGCCTCAACCCCTTCATCCTGAAGAGCATGCGCACCACCGCGCGGGGAATGTGGGATCCGGGCTTCGGAAACCTGGTCTACGAATCGCTGATGCAGCGCTCCCAGGACGAGCCTTTCACCATGTATGGGCTGCTTGCGGAATCGGTCGAGTGGGACGACGACCGAACCTTCATCCAGTTCAATCTCAATCCCAAGGCGCGCTGGGCCGACGGCGAGCCGGTGACCGTCGATGACGTGATCTTCACCTTCGAACTGCTGCGCGACAAAGGACGCGCGCCCTTCAGCAACCGGCTGGCGAAAGTCGAGAAGATGGAGAAAGTCGGCGAGCGCAGCGTGCGCTTCGCCCTGAAGGAAGATGCCGACCGCGAGTTCCCGCTGTTGCTGGCGCTTTCGCCGGTGCTGCCGAAACATGCCATCAATGTCGAAGCCTTCGACAGGACGACGCTCGAGCCGCCGCTCGGTTCCGGCCCCTATCGCGTCGCCGAGGTGAGACCGGGCGAACGGATCGTCTATCGCCGCAATCCCGACTATTGGGGCAAGGATCTGCCCTCGAAGATCGGCGTCGACAATTATGATGAGATCTCGGTCGAATATTTCCTCCAGGACAACACGTTGTTCGAAGCCTTCAAGAAGGGCGAGATCGACCTCTATCCGGAAGGCAGCGCCACCAAATGGGCGCGCGCCTATGATTTCCCCGCCGTTCGCTCGGGTGACGTGATCAAGGAGAGCTTCAAGCCGAAAACGCCATCCGGTATGCTCGGCTTCGTCTTCAACACCCGCAGGCCGATGTTCAACAACGTCAAGCTGCGGCAGGGCCTTGCCCTGGTGTTCGACTTCGAATGGGTCAACAAGAACCTGTTCGACGGCGCCTATACGCGGACACAGAGCTACTGGCAGAATTCGTCGCTGTCCTTCCTTGGCGTCGCGGCCGACGATCGTGAGCTCGGGTTGATGGGCGACGTCCGGGAGAAGATCAACCCGGCCATCCTCGACGGGACCTATCGGCTGCCGGTTACCGACGGCTCCGGCCGCGACCGCAACGTCTTGCGCGAAGCGGTGACGCTGCTTCGCGAGGCGGGCTACTCGATCAAGGACGGCAAGATGGTCGATGCCAAGGGCACGCCGCTTGCCTTCGAGATCATGAGCCAGAATGCCGGCCAGGAGAAGATCGCGCTCGCCTACCAGCGCTTCCTTGCGCCGCTCGGGATTGCGGCAACGGTCCGAACGGTCGACGATTCCCAATACCAGCTGCGCAGCCAATCGTTCGACTATGACGTGATCATCAAGTCCTATCCCTCGTCTCTGTCTCCCGGATCTGAGCAGATATCCTACTGGGGCTCGGTCTCGCGGGAACGCCAAGGGAGTTCCAACTTCGCCGGCGTTGCCGACAAGGATGTCGACAAGCTGATCAACAACATCCTGCAGGCGCGTACACCGGAGGATTTCACTGCCGCCGTCCGGGCGCATGACCGGCTGCTGGTCAACAACGCCTATCTCGTGCCGCTCTACCATCTGGATGAACAATGGATTGCCCGCTGGAAGCACATCGGTCGTCCCTCGGCGGTGCCGCTCTACGGCTATCAACTGCCGACCTGGTGGGACGAGCGGGTGCAGTAGGTAGCCTGGTTCCCTTTTGGTAACGCATTGAAAGACGTGGCCGGCCGGCCTATGTCGCTGCTTCGGAGCATTTTGCGGGCATCACTTGACGCCGCACGAATGCGGCAGAAAACAAGCAGAGGGCGGCGCGAACGGAGCGCATCCCGCTCTGTCGAACAGAAAGGCCGCCACCATGGAAACCGTCAATATCGATATCGTCTGGGACGTCGTCTGCCCGTGGTGCTATCTCGGCAAGAACCGCCTCGACCAGGCGATCGCCAATGTCGCAGGCGAAATCGATGTCGTGATCCAGTGGCGCCCTTATCAGCTCAACCCCGACCTGCCGCCGGAAGGCGTCGATCACAAGCGCCATCTTGCGGCAAAGCTCGGCGGTCAGGACGCGGTCGACCGGGCGCATCAGATGCTCGATGGTTTGGGGCGGGAAGCCGGAATCGCCTTTGACTTCGATGCCGTGAAGATCAGCCCCAACACGCTCGATGCCCATCGCCTCATTCGCTGGGCGTCCACCAGCGGCACCGCTGCCCAGGCCGAGACCGTACGGCTGCTTTTCAAGGCGAATTTCGAGGAAGGCAAGAATGTCGGCGATCACGCGGTTCTGCTCGACATCGCCGAACAGGCGGGCCTGGACCGGCCCGTCATTGCCGCGCTTTTCTCCTCCGATGCCGACAAGGATGCCGTCAAGCAGGAGATCGACATGGCCCGGGAGATCGGCGTGACGGGCGTTCCCTGCTTCATCATCGAACAGCAATATGCGGTGATGGGGGCGCAATCCGTCGAAGTGCTGACAAATGCGCTTCGCGAAATCGCCCAGATGAAGGCGGCCCGCCCGGCCAACTGATCGTCAATAGCGGCGCCGGCCTGCGGCGCCATCCTCGTTTCACGCTGGCTTGGCGAGCGTCGCGAGCTGGGTCATCACCATGGCCGCGCCCGAGAGGCGCTTGTCCGGCGTGACGAGTTCGCGCTGGAAGAAGATGCTCTGGTCCGGCCTGATCTTGGCGAGCGTTCCCTGCTTGGCGATATGCCCGACAAGGGCTGCCGGATTGGGAAACTCCTTGTTGCGGAACTGCACCACGACGCCCTTCGGCCCGGCGTCGAGCTTTTCGACATTCGCCGTGCGGCAGAGCGCCTTGATGTAGACGATCTTCAAGAGGTGCTGGACCTCGATGGGCAGCGGGCCAAAGCGGTCGATCAGTTCGGCGCCGAAACCGTCGATCTCCTTGAGGTCGGTCAGTTCACCGAGGCGGCGATAGAGGCCGAGCCGCAGATTGAGATCGGGAACATAGTCCTCCGGGATCATCACCGGCGTGCCGACGGAAATCTGCGGCGACCAGCCGGTGTCGTGGATTTCCTCGTCACCCTTGAGCTCGGCGACCGCCTCCTCCAGCATCTGCTGGTAGAGCTCGAAACCGACCTCCTTTATGTGTCCGGATTGCTCCTCGCCGAGCAGGTTGCCGGCGCCGCGAATGTCGAGGTCGTGGCTGGCAAGCTGGAAACCGGCGCCGAGCGTGTCGAGCGACTGCAGCACCTTGAGACGGCGTTCCGCCGGGCCGGTCAGTGTCTTGTTGACCGGAAGCGTGAAGAGCGCGAAGGCGCGCACCTTGGAGCGCCCGACCCGCCCGCGAAGCTGATAGAGCTGCGCCAGGCCGAACATGTCGGCGCGGTGCACGATCAGCGTGTTGGCCGTCGGCACGTCGAGCCCCGACTCGACGATCGTCGTCGACAGAAGCACGTCAAAGCGGCCTTCGTAGAAGGCATTCATGATGTCTTCGAGCTCGGTTGCCGGCATCTGGCCGTGCGCCACCGCGACCTTCAGTTCCGGCACGTCGGATCTCAGGAAGTCGTGGATCTCGGAAAGGTCGCTCAGCCGCGGGCAGACATAGAAGCTCTGGCCGCCCCGATAGTGCTCGCGCATCAGCGTCTCGCGGATCACCAGCGCGTCGAAAGGCGAGATGAAGGTTCTGACTGCCATGCGGTCGACCGGCGGCGTGGTGATCAGCGACAATTCGCGGACGCCGGTCAGCGCAAGCTGCAGCGTGCGCGGAATGGGCGTCGCCGAGAGCGTCAGCACATGGACGTCGGTCTTCAGCTCCTTCAAGCGTTCCTTGTGCTTAACGCCGAAGTGCTGCTCCTCGTCGATAATCAGCAGGCCGAGATTGGCGAACTTGATCGAGGAGCCGAGCAGCGCGTGGGTGCCGACGACGATATCCGTCTTGCCGTCGGCGACTTCCTTCTTCGTCAGCGCCAGATCCTTCGAGCCGACGAGGCGCGAGGCCTGCTGAATGCGGATCGGCAGCCCGCGGAAGCGATCGGAAAAGGTCTTGAAATGCTGCCGCGCCAGCAAGGTCGTCGGCACGACGACGGCAACCTGCACGCCGTTCATCGCCGCTATGAAGGCGGCACGCAGCGCCACCTCGGTCTTGCCGAAGCCGACGTCGCCGCAGACGAGGCGATCCATCGGCCGGCCGCCGCCGAGATCGTCGCGGACCGCCTCGATCGAGTTCAGCTGATCCTCGGTCTCGTCATAGGGGAAGCGGGCTGCGAACTCGTCATAGACGCCGTCCTGCGCAACGAGGACCGGGGCGTGCCGCGTGTGCCGCTCGGCAGCGATGCGAATGAGCCCGCCGGCCATGTCAAGCAGCCGCTTCTTGAGCTTCGCCTTGCGCGCCTGCCAGGCGACACCGCCAAGCTTGTCGAGGATCGCATCGGTCCCCTCGGAGCCGTAGCGCGACAGAAGCTCGATGTTCTCCACCGGCAGAAACAGCTTCGCATCGTCGGCATAGACGAGCTCCAGGCAATCATGCGGTGCGCCGGCGGCCTCGATCGTGCGCAAGCCGACGAAGCGGCCGATGCCGTGTTCGGCATGCACGACGTAGCTGCCCTCGTCGAGCCCCGTCACTTCGGCGATGAAGTCGGCGCCGCGCTTGCGGCGCTTCGAACGGCGCACCATCCGGTCGCCGAGAATGTCCTGCTCGCCAATGACGACGAGATCGCCGGTCTCGAATCCGGATTCGAGGCTCAAAACCGCTGATGCGGCCTCGCCCGGCTTCAGCGAGCGCAGATCGGCGAGCGCCTTCACCGGACGGATATTGGCGAGACCGTGCTCGGCGAGCACCTGAAGCAGGCGGTCGAGCGAACCTTCCGACCAGCCGGAAATGACGACCTTCGAGCCCTTCGCCCGCTTCTCGGCTATGTGTTTGACGGCCTGATCGAAGACATTGGCGCGAGCGCGGTCACTCTCCTCTGCTTCCCCTGCGGCCTTCGCCCAGCGCACCCCCTGCCGCGCCTCGATGGTGACGACCTGACGGGCTTCGCCCTCATGTTCGGAAAACGGCGACAGGCGCACGGCATTGCGCTCGGCTAGGCCGGCCCCGAAACCTTTCGCGCTGAGATAGAGCAGGTCCGGCGGCACCGGCTTGTAGGGCGTGCCCTGCGATATCTGCGACTTGCCGGGAGATGCGGAGGCCTGGCGCGCCTCGTAATAGTCGAGAATGAGCTTCGACCGCTCCGCCGCCGCTTCGCGCGCCAGGTGGTCCGTGACAATGCGGAAGCCATCGAGATAGTCGAAGATCGTTTCCAGGCGATCGTAGAAGAGCGGCAGCCAATGCTCCATGCCGGCATAGCGGCGTCCTTCGGAGACCGCCTGATAAAGCGCATCGTCGCGCGTCGCGGCGCCGAAAAGCGACAGATACCGCGTGCGGAAATGGCTGATCGTCTCCGGCGTCAGCGACACTTCGCTCATCGGATTGAGAGTGAGCGACCGCACCTGCCCGGTGGTTCGCTGGCTCGCCGGATCGAAGGAGCGGATCGTTTCCAGAGTGTCGCCGAAGAAATCAAGCCTGAGCGGCTCGCCGCTGCCAGGCACATAGACGTCGAGGATACCACCGCGCACGGCAAACTCCCCGACCTCGCGCACGGTCGGCACGCGCTCGAAGCCGTTTCGCTCCAGCCGCGCGGCAAGATCGTCCATCTGTACTTGATTTCCGGGTCGCGCCGAAAAGGCGAGACTCTCGATCACGTCCTGCGGCGAGGTCTTTTGCAGGGCCGCATTGACCGTCACCAGCAGGATTGCCGGGTGCGGCTTGTGCCGATGCGCAATCAGGGCGCTGAGCGCCGCGAGCCTTCTCGCCGAAGTGTCGGCGCTCGGGGAAACGCGGTCATAGGGCAGACAGTCCCAACCCGGCAAAGTGAGAACCGGGATGTCGGGCGCCACGAAACCGAGCACCTGCTCGAGATCCCCGATCCGCTGGCCGTCGGACAGAAAATAGGCGACCGGCGCGCCGGAGCGTGCCAGATCGGCAAGGATCAGCGCTTCGGCGCCGGAGGGTACCGGCCCGATCGTCACTTCCCGCGCGGCAGAAAGAATTCTCTTCGCGTCAAGGCCAGGGATCATCGTCGAATTCATTCCGCCTCTTGCTGAACGGGGTCGAAGTCCGGCCGGTAGGCGGCTATGCGCGCAAACAGCGCCGTTGCGAAGCGCTCGGGCAGCGGCATTTCTCCGGTGATCCAGCGAACGAGATCGTTGTCTTCCTCGCGCATGATCGTTTCGAGCTCATCCAGTTCCTGTTCGGAAAGGGTGGCAAGCTCCACTTCCGCGAATTGCCCGAGTATCAGGTCCATCTCGCGAATGCCGCGATGCCAGGCGCGGAAGAGGATCCTGCGCCGACGCGGATCAAGATCGGCGCTCGTGCGCGAAATGCCGGTCATGGAACGTCCTTCCTGTCACCCGCCGCAGCAGCGGATCCTGTTCACGGGCTCTATAAACGCTGGAAAGCGGCTTGTCAGCCTTGCCAAGGCCGGATTTCTTGTCGCAATTTCATGGTCATGCGCCCTGCCCTGCTTGATCCGCTGTTTTCTCCGCTCGATAGCCTGCCCGGCATCGGCCCCAGGACCGGCGAGCTCTACGCGCGCCTGCTCGGACGCGAGTCGATCGACGACTGCCGCGTCATCGATCTCCTCTTCCACGCGCCCCACTCGCTCATCGACCGGCGCCGGCAGCCCGGCATCGCGTATGCGCCACAGGGATCGATCGTCACCATAACCGGCCGCGTGGACCGGCACCAGCCATCCCCGCGCGGCCGGCCGAACGTCCCCTATCGCGTCTTCCTTCACGACGATACGGGCGAACTGGCTCTCACCTTCTTCCGGGTCAAGGGAAACTGGCTGGAAAAAGCCCTGCCGGTCGACGAGACAGTGATCGTCAGCGGCAAGGTGGACTGGTTCAATGGACGCGCTTCGATGGTGCACCCGGACTACATGGTCCGCGCGGCCGAAGCCGAAAGCCTGCCGCTCGTCGAACCGGTTTACGGATTGACCGCCGGCCTCACGCCGCGGCCGTTGCGAAAATCGATCGAAGCGGCGCTGGCGCGCGTTCCCGATCTTCCGGAATGGCTGGACGACACCTTGCTGCGCCAGCAAGGCTTTGCGAGCGCAAGGGATTGCTTCCATCGCCTGCACGAGCCGCGCGACGAAACCGACATCGCCCCGCAGGCACCGGCCCGCCGCCGGCTTGCCTATGACGAATTTCTCGCCGGACAGCTGTCGCTCTCCTTGGTGCGCCAACGCTTACGCAAGGTTGCCGGAACGCCGGTGCGTGCCACGGGCAAGCTGAGCGGACCGGTCATCGCCGCCCTGCCCTTCTCCTTGACGGCCAGCCAGTCGGCCGCCGTCGGCGACATCCTTGCCGACATGTCCGGAGCCGAGCGCATGCTGCGTCTGCTGCAGGGCGATGTCGGCTCCGGCAAGACCGCCGTCGCGCTGATGGCAATGCTTGCCGCTGTCGAATCCGGCGGCCAGGCGGTGCTGATGGCCCCGACGGAGATCCTCGCCCGCCAGCACCATGCAACGCTCCAGAAGATGGCGGCGCCGGCGGGCATCACGATCGACGTCCTGACCGGCAGGACGAAGGGCAAGGAGCGCGACGCGATCCTCGAGCGCATCGCTTCCGGCAAGACGCAGATGGTCATCGGCACGCATGCGCTGTTCCAGGATGCAGTGAACTATCGGCAGCTGGTGCTCGCCGTCGTAGACGAGCAGCATCGTTTCGGCGTCCACCAGCGGCTGCGGCTCACCGCCAAAGGCATCTCCCCGCATATGCTGGTGATGACGGCGACACCGATCCCGCGCACGCTGGTGCTGGCCGCCTTCGGGGACATGGACGTCTCGAAGCTGACGGAGAAGCCGGCGGGGCGAAAGCCGATCCAGACCGTCACCATTCCGGCCGAACGCACCGACGAAATCGTCGAGCGGCTCGATTCGGCGCTTCGCCAGGGCAAGAAGGCCTACTGGATCTGCCCGCTGGTGGAGGAATCCGAAGAGACCGACACGATGTCCGCCGACGAGCGCTATCAAGGCCTCGTGCAGCGTTTCGGCAAGGACGTTGGCCTCGTCCATGGCCGCATGGCCGGGCCGGACAAGGACGCCGTCATGCTCGCCTTCAAGAACGGCGAGATTCGCGTGCTGGTGGCGACGACGGTGGTCGAGGTCGGCGTCGATGTTCCGGATGCGACGATCATGGTGATCGAGCATGCGGAGCGCTTCGGGCTTGCGCAGCTGCATCAATTGCGCGGCCGCGTCGGGCGCGGCGACGAGGCTTCGACCTGCATCCTGCTCTACAAGGGACCGCTGAGCGAAGCCGGGCACGCCCGCCTGTCTATCCTGCGCGAGACTGAAGACGGTTTCGTGATTGCCGAAGAGGACCTGAAACTGCGCGGCGAAGGTGAACTGCTCGGCACGCGGCAATCCGGCACGCCGGGATTTCGCATCGCCAGCCTCGAGGCGCATGCGGATCTTCTGGAAATTGCCCGGAAGGACGCCGGCTATATGATCGAGCGCGACCCGGAGCTGACGACGGAGCGCGGCGAGGCGTTGCGAACACTGCTCTACCTCCACCGGCGAGACGAAGCGATCCGCTTCCTGCGGGCCGGTTGAGGGCGCCGCTAAAAGCGCTTGACCCGAGGCTGACGTTACGCCCTTTTCTGCTGGGTGATTGTCCGCGGCGGGGCGTTGGCGAGCGGCTTGTGATCCGGCGTGACCAGGCCGCCGGAAATCAACAGCTTGGCCGCATCCTCGGCGCTCATCTGCAGCGGCACGATCTTGTCGCGAGGCACGAACAACAGGAAGCCGGCGGTCGGCAGCGGCGTCGGCGGCAGGAAAACGGCCACCATATCCATGCCGCGCTCGTCAAACTTGGAAGCGATCTCGCCCTTCACGTCGGTCGCGATGAACACCAGCGACCAAAGCCCGGGGCTTGGATATTCGATCAGCCCGGCCTTCTTGAAGGAGGAGGATTGGTCCTGCAGCACCGTCTGGAAAATCTGCTTCAGCGACTTGTAGATCGTCCGGACGAGCGGCGTGCGATTGAGCAGCGACTCGCCGAAATGGATGATCGAACGCCCTATGATGTTCGCCGTCAGGAAACCGACGAGGGTGATGACGACCATCGCGACGAGCAGGCCGAAGCCGGGGATGGCCACCGGAGAATAGGTGTCCGGATTGTAGAAGCTCGGCAAATAGGGTTTCACCCAGCTGTCCGCCCATTCGATGAACGAGCGCACTAGCCAAACGGTGATGGCCACGGGCGCGCAGATGATAAGGCCCGTGAGAAAATAGTTGCGCAGCCGAGCTGCGATGATGCCGCTTTTGGAACCGTCCGTCATGCCGTTGCCATCGATCTCGTCAAACCGACCCGAAGGCCGGATGATAACTGACCGTGCCGGAAACGTGTGTTTCCGCCAAGGGTAGAACCATGAAATATTGCGGCGCACAACCGGGAAAGACAAGAGCCGGATCGTTGCGGAACCCGAACCTGCCATAAAAAGCCGGATTGCCCGCCAAGACACAGCCGGATGCGCCCAAAGTCCGCATTCTATCAAGCGCTTGCCGGACGAGCGCACTGCCCGTGCCGCGACCCTGCCGGTCCGGCCGCACGGACAGGGGACCGAGTCCATACCAATCCGCCGCAAAGGGCATGATCGTCACCGGCGAGAAAGCGATGTGGCCAATCACCTCACGATCGTCCTCGGCGACCAGCGACAGCGTCAGGGCACCCTCGGCGCGGAGACGTTCGATGATCCGCGCCTCGGTCTGATCGCTATAGGGCTGACCGGCAAAGGCAGCCTCCGTCACGCGCCGGATCGACTCGATGTCCCCTTGCGTCTCCGGCCGGATGATCATTCGACGGTGACCGATTTTGCGAGATTACGCGGCTGGTCGACGTCGGTGCCCATGAAGACCGCCGTGTGGTAGGCGAGCAGTTGGACGGGTAGCGAGAAGATCATCGGCGCGATGATCTCGTCGACATTCGGAAGCACGATCGTATGCATCGTGTCGAGCTTCGAAGCGGCAGCACCCCGCTCGTCGGTGATCAGGATGATCCGTCCGCCGCGCGCGGCCACTTCCTGCATGTTGGAGACGGTCTTGTCGAAGAAGCGGTCATGCGGCGCAATCACGATCACCGGCATGTTCTCGTCGATCAGCGCGATCGGTCCGTGTTTCAGTTCGCCGGCGGCATAGCCTTCCGCGTGAATGTAGGAGATCTCCTTGAGCTTCAGGGCGCCTTCCATGGCAAGGGGGAAGCTCGTGCCGCGGCCGAGATAGAGCACGTCGCGACACTTCGACAATTCGCGGGACAGAAATTCGATCTTCGGCTGGATGCTGTTGAGCACCTGGCCCATGAGGCGCGGCATCTCGGCCAGGCTTCGCACCAGCGCTTGCTCCTCCAGTTCGCCGACAGTGCCGCGCGCTCGACCCGCAGCAACCGCGAGCGATGCCAGGACCGCAAGCTGGCAGGTGAAGGCCTTGGTCGACGCCACGCCGATCTCCGGCCCGGCGAGGATCGGGAAGACGGCGTCGGACTCGCGCGCGATCGTCGATTCGCGCGTGTTGACGACCGCGCCGATCTTCAGGCCGTGTTCCTTGCAGTAGCGCAGCGAGGCAAGCGTGTCGGCAGTCTCGCCCGATTGCGAGATGAAGAGAGCGGCAGACTCTGGCGAAAGCGGAATTTCGCGGTAGCGGAATTCCGAAGCGACATCGATTTCGACCGGCAGGCGCGCATAGCGCTCGAACCAATATTTGCCGATCAGCCCGGCCAGATAGGCAGTGCCGCAGGCGGAGATCGCCAGGCTCGGCACCTTGGCGAAGTCGATCGCCTCCGAAACCGGCAGCACCCGATGGTCGATGAAGTTGACATAGTGGCTGAGCGCGTGGGAGATGACCTCCGGCTGCTCGTAGATTTCCTTCTCCATGAAATGGCGATGGTTGCCCTTGTCGACCATATAGGCGGCCGCCGAGGATACCTGGCGCGGGCGGGTGACGGGGTTGCCATCCATGTCGAAGATATGGACGCCGGTCTTGCCGATCACCGCCCAGTCGCCGTCGATCAGATAGGTGATTTCGTTGGTGAAGGGCGCTAGCGCGATGGCATCGGAGCCCAGGAACATCTCGCCGTTGCCATGGCCGATCGCCAGCGGCGGGCCGTTGCGGGCCGCCATGATCGTCGAGGGATCGTCCTGGAAAAGAACGGCAAGGGCATAGGCGCCCTTCACCCGTTTCAGCATCGCATGCATCGCCTCGCGCCGCCCAAGGCCGTCGCGGCAAAATCTTGCCAGCAGCTGCGCGACGACTTCGGTGTCGGTCTCGGTCTGGAACTCGGCACCCGCCTCGGACAGCTCGTCCTTCAGTTCGGCAAAATTCTCGATGATGCCGTTGTGCACGACAGCGACGCCGTCGGTGAAATGCGGATGGGCATTGCGCTCGGTCGGCGCCCCGTGGGTCGCCCAGCGCGTGTGCGCGATCCCGATGCTGCCGGCGAGCGGCTCTTCTTTCAGTCTCGCCTCGAGATTGGCGAGCTTGCCCTCGGCGCGCCGGCGATCCAGCGCTCCACCCTCGATCGTCGCAACGCCGGCTGAATCGTATCCCCGGTATTCAAGGCGTTTCAACGCATCGACCAGCCGCTCCGAGACCGGCTGCTGCCCGACGATACCCACAATCCCGCACATATTGCTCTCCGCGTTTCGTCGCACGCCGGTCAGCGTGTCAGCTCAAATGCGGCGACCCCGTCGCCAATGTCGCAGCCTTGGTAGCGAAATTATCGCGGGAAACAATCCGCTGCGATTTCACTTTCAGTTTCAATGTTTAACGAGACTATTCGGCAGCCTTGACCTTCTTCCGGGCTGCCTTTTCCGCCTCGTAGCGCTCCCGCAACAGGGGAGCCCGATCCGGCTTGTTTTCCTGCCGAGCCCGGCCGAAAGCAACGGCATCGGCCGGGACGTTCTCCGTAATCACGCTGCCGGAGGCGACAAGGGCGCCGTCGCCGATCGCCACCGGAGCGACGAGCGACGAGTTGGAGCCGATGAAGGTATTCTCTCCGATGCGCGTGAGGTGCTTGTTCACGCCATCATAGTTGCACGTGATGGTGCCAGCGCCGATATTCGATCCGGCGCCGACGACGGCATCGCCGATGTAGGTGAGGTGGTTCACCTTGGCGCCGGCGCCGATCTCCGCCTTCTTCACCTCGCAGAAGTTGCCGACTTTGGATTTGGGACCGAGATCGGCGCCAGGACGGAGACGGGCGAAGGGACCGACCGTCGCACCTGCGCGGACATGCGCACCTTCGACATGCGAGAAAGCGTGGATGACAGCGCCGCTATCGACCCGCACCCCGGGGCCGAAAACCACATTTGGCTCCACCAGGACGTCCTGGGCCAGTTCGGTGTCCCAAGCGAGGAACACGGTCTCCGGGGCGATCATTGAAACCCCGGCAAGCATCAGCTCGTGGCGGCGGCGTTGCTGCCAAAGGCGTTCGATATAGGCGAGTTCGGCCCGCGTATTGCACCCGGTGAGCTCCTCCTCCGGCGCCTCGACGGCAATCGCCCGGCCGCCGATGGAACGGACGATCTCGACAAGGTCGGTCAGGTAGTATTCGCCCTTGACATTGGCATTGCCGATGCGTGCAAGCAGGTCGAGCGCCTCACCGCCGCTGATCGCCATCAGGCCGCCATTGCAATAGGTGATGCGCCGTTCCTCTTCGGTGGCGTCCTTGTGCTCCCGGATCGCCAGCAGTTCCCCATTCTCGACGATCAGGCGGCCATAGCCGGTCGGATCGGCGGTTTCGAAGCCGATGACGACCACATCATTGCCTTGCGCCAAGCGTTCGCGCGCTGCCTTGAGCGGTGCGGCGGTGATGAGCGGCGTATCGCCGAAGACGACCAGGACGTCGTCATAGCCCTTCTCGATCGCCTCACGCGCCGCAAGAACGGCGTGCGCCGTACCGAGCCGTTCCTTCTGCAGGAAGGAGGAAACCTGGACCGCACGGGTGCTTGCGGCAGCCGAAACGGCTTCCGCGTCGCGGCCGACGACCAGGGCAACGTCGGAAATGGAAGCGCTTGCCAGAGCGTCGACCACATGGGCGATCATCGGCCGGCCGGCCACCGGATGCAGCACCTTCGACATGGCGGATTTCATCCGCGTGCTTTCCCCCGCCGCCAGGATGATCGCCAGGCAAGTGCGTTCCATTCTCTGATCTCCTTCGTATGCTTCGGGTATTCCGCGGCCTGCCCGTCGCCCGATTCTACGCGTGCTGTCAGCAAAATATTGCGAAATGCATATATCGCACAATCACATCGCGTTAACCCCGGTCAAGGGGCGATGCTTCTCCGTCTCGGGAAAACTCCTCGGCGCAGTCCGCTTTGCGCCGGGCGGCGACATCATGCCTGCGGCCGCAGCCGGCTTTCCGTCAATAGCCCGCTCTCTTCGACGATCGGGTAGGCGACGGAGGCGATGTGCGCATTGACGCGCTTCAGGTCCCGCAGCATGTCGAGATGCAGCGAGCTCGTCTGCAGGCTTTCGAGCAGGCCGTCACGCAGGCGCTCCAGATGCCGTTCGGCCGAGCGTTTTTCCATATGGCGGACATCGACCTTGACCTCGATAAGGTGACGGGCGAGGTCCGCATTGCGCGAGACGAAGATCGTCTGGGCGATCCGCAAGTTGTCGAGCGTCAGGTCGAACAGGTTCTTCAGTTCCTGATAGCCGTCGTCGGAAAATTTCAGACCGTTGATGACCTTCTTGCGGATCTGCTCGCAAAGGCCCTTCTCGATGATGTCGCCCATGTGCTCGAGGTTGATCGCATAGTCGATGATCACGATCGAGCGACGCCCGTCTTCTTCATTGAGCCCGTGGCGGCCCAGCCGCGACAGGAAGATCTTCACCTCCTGCTGCAGCAGATCGACCTGCTTCTCCATCTTTCCGATATCGCCGAGTTCGCCGAGGTCGTTCTTGTTGAACGCGGCCGATGCGCGCAGCAGCATGCCCTCGATCACGTCTCCGACCCTGAGCACCTCCCGCGTCGCGCCTGAGAGGGCCATCACAGGCGTATCGAGCGCCGCGTCGTCAAGATAGCGTGGGCCCGTCTCGCTCACCTCTTCGTCCGGGACCAGACGGCTCATCATCCGCGACAGCAAGCCTGCGAAGGGCCAGGCGATCAGCGCGACGACCAGGTTGAAAAGCAGGTGGACATCGACCGGCAGGTTCTGTCGCGGCAAAGGCAGGCCCTGCAGAATGTCGGCGTTGAGACCAGCCAGCGGGAGTGCGATCAGACAGCCGATTCCGCGGACGATCAGGTTGCCGATCGTGACCCGGCGGGCACCGGGCGCGGAGCCAAGCGTCGCGATCACCGGTGGGATTGCGCCACCCAGATTGGCGCCGAGCACCAGCGCCACGGTCAGCCCCGGTGAAAGCACCCCTGCGGAGGACAGCGACAGGACCAGCATGACCATGGCGAGGCTCGAAGACGAGGCGAAGGCGAGCCCCGCCGAAATGAGCAGGGCGACCGGCCAGGCATTGTCCAGCATACCCAGAAAGGCCGCCAAGGCATGTGACTCCCGCATCGGCTCAGTGGCCGTGCCGAGCAGTTCAAGCGACAGAAGCATCAGGCCGATACTGACCAGCGCAAAGCCTGCACCCTGGCGTGCGCTCGATCGGCTCATCCGGTGCATGATGACACCGGCGAGAATGAACAAGGGGGCCAGCCAGCCGATGCCGATCGCAACGATCCAGGCCGTCATCGCCGTGCCGATATTGGCGCCGAGCAGCACGATCTGCGCCATCCGCGACCGCACGAGGCCCTTCTCCACGAAGGATGCCGTCATCAGGGCCGTGGCCGTGGAGCTTTGCAAGGCGAGCGTGGCGATCAGGCCCGTCATGAATGCGCGTAACGAGCCATTCGTTCCCCGAGCCAGGCCGGCGCGCAGACGTGATCCGAAGGCGCGTGTCACACCCTCCTTCACCAGTGAAAGACCGAACAGGAGCAGTGCGACGGCACCGAAGAGATTGACCATTACGATGGTGGATTGCATGGCATGGAAATTCCGCAACGGCCGTCGGGCTTCAAGTTTCCAACAATATCGAAGACACGATTCCCTCTCGTTGACCATAGAGAGACCAGCCTGAAACCGACAATTTTGCATACTGATTTCAATTGCCGGCTAACGAATCCGACATGGGCTTTTCCGTTCGCGGCAATCCCAAATTTGTCTAGACGGCGATGCCCCTGCGAAGGTGCCAATTAGGGTCCCTGAATCTCCGGAGCAACGGGTCTGTCGGTCCACTCGCCAAAGCATCGCGATTTACGACGGATCGGCCTTCAATTCCCATTTGGATTGTTCTAAGGAACGAAATCATTCGGCGTAACGCCGCTGCACTGAACGAGGTTTCTGCCCCCCATGCTCGACTCCCTGAGAAACGCCGCCCAGACGCGGATCGTCAAAGGCCTCCTGGCCATTCTCATCCTCTCATTCATGGTGTGGGGCGGACAGACCTTGATGGTTACCGGCACGCCCGATGCGGTGGTAACGGTCGGAGACGTGAAGGTCACCGCCAGCGACTATCGGCTTGCCTATGAGCGTCAGTTGAGCCTGCTTTCGCGGCAGCTTGGAACGCCTCTCACACGCCAGCAGGCCCGCGCATTCGGCGTTGAGGCGCAAGTCTACTCGCAGCTCGTCGCGGGCGCCGCTCTCGACCAGCTCGCCGAAGACATGAATCTCGGCCTCTCCGAAGACCGGCTCGCGAGACTCATCGGCGAGGACCCCGCCTTTCATGGGGCGAACGGCCAATTCGACCGACTGACCTTCTCGAGCGTGCTACGCAACGCCGGCCTGACGGAGCAGGACTACATCAAGAATCGCAGCCAGGTGGCGGTCCGCTCGCAGATCGTCGATGCGCTCTCGGACGGGTTCGCGGCCCCCGCGGTCTTGGTCGACGCCGTCGGCAAATACAGGCATGAAACCCGCACGATCGACTATCTGCTGCTCTCGAACGCGAATATCGATCCGGTCAAGGCGCCGGGCGACGATGTGCTCGCTCCCTGGTTCGAGAGCCACAAGGCGAACTATCGCGCGCCAGAATATCGGAAGTTCAGCTACATCAAACTCGAGCCGGAGGATCTGGTCGCCGCCGACGCGGTCACCGAGGAAGAGGTGCGCGCCGACTACGAAAAGCGCAAGGAAAGCTTCCGCACACCGGCGACGCGAACGATCGAGCAGCTCGCCTTCCCGTCCCGCGAAGCCGCCGTGGCCGGTGCCGCCAAGCTCGCCGCCGGCACCTCCTTCGACGATCTCGTCAAGGCCGAAGGCAAGAGTGCGGCGGACGTCCTCCTCGGGGACTTCACCAAGGAGCAGATGCCCGACCAGAAAGTCGCCGAAGCAGCCTTCGCTGTCGCGGCGGACGGCGGCGTGACACCGGTCGTTGAAGGCGCTTTCGGCCCCGTCATCCTGCGGATTACCAATATTCGCCAGGAAGCCGTGCGCAGCTTCGATGAGGTCAAGGAGGAGTTGCGCAAGGAGATCGCTCTTTCGGTGGCACGCGATCAGCTTGTCGGACTGCACGACAAGGTCGAGGACGAAAGGGCCGCCGGTGCGACCGTCAAGGAAGTCGCCGACGGGCTGAAGCTCAAGCTCGCGACCGTCGACGCAATCGATGCCACCGGCAAGGACCAGAATGGCGACGACGTGACGGGGCTGCCGGAGCAACGCACGCTTCTCCAGGACGTGTTCAAGGCCGAAGTCGGCCTCGAGACGCTGGCCGTCCATATCGGCCGCGACGGCTATGCCTGGTTCGACCTCGAAGAGGTGATCCCTGCCCGCGACCGCACCCTCGACGAGGTTCGCGACGAGGTGGCTGCCGACTGGACGGCCGAGCAGCAGCGGGTGGCGCTGGCCGCCAAGGCGACCGAATTGAAGGATCGGGTCAAGAAGGGCGCGAAGCTCGCGGACATTGCGAGCGAACTCGGCCTCGTTGTCGAGACGAAGACCGGTTTGAGCCGCACCACACAGGACGCCGCCCTGAGCCAGGCCGCCATTGCGGCGGCCTTTGCCGGGCCGAACGGACATGTCGCCAATGCAGCCGGCATGGGCGGCGAAGGCCAGATCCTCATGCAAGTGATGGCCGTCGACGACAGTGCTCCCGCCAACGCGCTCGACAATGACAGCCGCCAGATCGAAGCGATGGCCCGTGCCAGCGGCGACGACATACTCGATCAGATGGTCGCAACGCTGCAGTCGGTCTATGGCGTATCGATCAACCAGGCGCTTGCCGAGCAGGCATTGGCCCAGCGCTGACGGACGAGGAATCGAAGCATGACTGATTTGAAGCCGTTCGTCGCAAAAGTCGCAGCGCGCGAGGCCCTCAGCCGCGAAGACGCCCGCGCGGCCTTCGAGATCATCATGTCCGGAGCCGCCACACCGTCGCAGATCGGCGGTTTCCTCATGGCGCTGCGCGTGCGCGGCGAGACCGTCGACGAGATCGTCGGCGCCGTCGGCGCGATGCGGGCGCGCATGCTCCCGGTCGAGGCGCCCGAGGACGCGATCGACATCGTCGGAACGGGAGGCGACGGTGCCGGGACCTACAACATATCGACACTGGCGTCGCTGATCGTCGCCGGTGCCGGCGTGCCGGTCGCCAAGCACGGCAATCGGGCCTTGAGTTCGAAATCCGGAACAGCCGACGCGCTCTCCTGCCTCGGCGTCAAGCTCGACATCGGCCCGGAAGCGATTGCCCGCTGCATTCGCGAAGCGGGCGTCGGCTTCATGTTCGCCCAGCAGCACCATTCGGCGATGCGCCATGTGGGACCGACCCGCGTCGAGCTCGGCACGAGAACGATCTTCAATCTTTTAGGCCCGCTCTCCAACCCGGCCGGCGTCAAACGGCAGCTCGTCGGCGTCTATGCGCCGCAGTGGGTCGATCCGCTCGCGGAAGTCCTGCGCGATCTCGGCTCCGAGAGCATCTGGGTCGTACACGGCGAGGGACTGGACGAGATCACCACGACGGGCGTGACCAAGGTTGCCGAGCTGAAGGACGGAAAGATCCGCAGTTTCGAGTTGACGCCGGCAGACTTCGGTCTGGCGGGCACCACGCTCGATGCCTTGAAGGGAGGCGACGGAGCGCATAACGCGGCCGCATTGCAGGCGGTGCTCGATGGCGAGGAGAATGCCTACCGGGACATTTCCCTTGCGAACGCCGCCGCTTCGTTGATGATAGCCGGACGCGCCAAGGATCTCGCCGAAGGCATGGAGGTGGCGCGCCAAGCGCTTTCGAGCGGCGCTGCCAAGACCGCCCTGCAGCGGCTGATCACCGTCTCCAACGCCGTCTAAGGAGAAGACATGACGGACATTCTGCGCAAGATCGAGGCTTACAAGCGCGAGGAGATCGCTGCCGCGAAATCGCGAGTTCCACTCGACGAGCTGAGGGCGCGGATCGCCGACCAGTCGCCGCCGCGCGGCTTTCACGCCGCGCTTGCGGCGCGCCGGCAGAAGGGCGAGTTCGGATTGATCGCCGAGATCAAGAAGGCCAGTCCATCGAAGGGACTGATTCGCCCGAACTTCGATCCGCCGGCGCTGGCGAAAGCCTATGCGGCGGGCGGTGCTGCCTGCCTCTCGGTCCTGACGGATACGCCGAGCTTTCAGGGCGCCCCGGAATTTCTGGAGGCGGCGCGGGCCGCCTGTTCGCTGCCGGCGCTGCGCAAGGACTTCATGTTCGACACCTACCAGGTCTTCGAGGCGCGCGCCTGGGGGGCGGACTGTATCCTATTGATCATGGCATCGCTCACCGACGAGGATGCGCATCGTCTCGAGGACGCCGCAGCGGCGCTCGGGATGGACGTGCTCGTCGAAGTGCATGATGCGGAGGAAATGGAACGAGCGCTGCGTCTCTCGTCTCCCCTTATCGGGATCAACAATCGCAACTTGAGGACCTTCGAGGTCGATCTCGCCGTTTCGGAACAGCTCGCACCGATGGTGCCGGCCGATAGGCTGCTGGTCGGCGAAAGCGGCATCTTCACCCACGAGGACTGCAGGCGCCTCGAAAAGTGCGGTATCACCACCTTCCTCGTCGGGGAAAGCCTGATGCGGAAGGACGACGTGGGGGCGGCAACGCGCGCGCTGTTGACCGGTTCCCGAAGCGCTCTGGCAGCCGAGTGATGAGCGGCCCGCGCCTCACCCATATCGACAGCGCCGGCGAAGCCCATATGGTCGATGTCGGCGACAAGGCGGAGACCGTGCGTCTTGCCGTCGCCGAAGGCTTCGTCCGGATGCACCCGGAGACGCTAGCGCTGATCCTCGAAGGCAACGCGAAGAAGGGAGACGTCATCGGCACGGCCCGGCTCGCCGGCATCATGGCCGCCAAGCAGACGTCAAACCTCATTCCGCTCTGCCACCCGCTGATGCTGACGAAGGTTTCGGTCGATATCCTCCCCGACGACGCCCTCCCCGGCTTGCGCGTCGAGGCGATGGCGAAGCTCAAGGGGCGGACGGGCGTCGAGATGGAGGCGCTGACCGCGGTCGGCATTGCCTGCCTGACGATCTACGACATGGCAAAGGCTGCGGACCGCGAGATGGAGATCGGCGGCATTCGCCTCGTCAGCAAATCGGGCGGGCGATCCGGCGACTATCGCCGGGATGGAGACCCGGGCTGATGTCGCTGCTCCCGGTCGAAGAGGCGCTCAGAAGGGTCCTCGCCCAGGCCCAACCCCGGCCGGAGACCGAGCGGCTTGCACTGCATGATTGCCTCGGCCGCGTGCTTGCCGAGGACACGAACGCGCTGCTCACCCACCCTCCCTTCGACAATTCCGCCATGGATGGCTACGCCGTCCGCCATGAGGATATCGGCGCTGTCGGCGCCGAACTATCGGTCATAGGGCAATCGGCGGCAGGACGTGGATTTCAGGGCCGGGTTGGACCGGGCGAGGCAGTGCGCATTTTTACCGGCGCGCCGCTCGCGGCCGGTGCCGATACAGTCATCCTGCAGGAAGACACCGAGCGCCTCGAGGGCAATCGCATCCGCACCCTGTTCGCGCCGGCGAAGGGCCGGCATATCCGTCTGGCAGGCCAGGACTTCGAGCAGGGCGAAATCACACTTTCTGCCGGAAGCGTGCTCGACGCCGGCCGGTTGACGCTTGCGGCGAGCATGAATCACCCGAGCCTGCCGGTCTTCCTGCGCCCGAAGGTCGCAATTCTTTCCACTGGCGACGAATTGCTGCCGCCCGGCAGTTCGCCAGGCGCAGACCAGATCATCGCCTCGAACAGCTTTGGCGTCGCGGCGATCGCTCGCGAAAATGGCGCGGATATACTGGATCTCGGCATCGCCCGCGACGACCGGCAGGCGATTGCCGCTGCCGTCGCGCAAGCGCAGGCGGCGCGAGCCGACGTACTCGTCACGCTCGGCGGAGCCTCGGTTGGAGACCATGATCTCGTCCAATCGACGCTCCTAGCCTGTGGCATGACGCTCGATTTCTGGCGCATCGCCATGCGGCCGGGAAAGCCGCTGATGGTCGGAGACCTCGCCGGCATGCCGGTGCTCGGCTTGCCCGGCAATCCGGTCTCGAGCCTCGTCTGCGCCTTGCTCTTCCTGGAACCGTTGACGCGCAAGCTCGCACATCTTCCCGACCGCTCACGACTGGTATCGGCGAAGCTCGGCGCACCGCTGCCCGCCAACGACCGCCGCCAGGACTATGTTCGCGCGCGCCTCTCCAGCGAGCCGGACGGCTCGCTCATGGCGCACCCCTTCCAACGCCAGGACTCGTCGATGACCAAGGTCTTCGCACAGTCGGACGGCCTCATCGTTCGCCCGCCGCAAACACCGGCCGCGGGAGCGGGTTACCCCTGCACCGTTCTTAAGCTCCGGGATCCCGCCTAAGCCCTTGCCGGACGTTTGGGCGTATAATCTCAGGCCGGGTGCTCCTCGGCGCGGCGGCTGACGAGGATCTTGTCGATGCGGCGGCCATCCATGTCGAGCACTTCGAAGCGGTAGCCGTGCGCCTCGGCGCAGTCGCCCTCCTCCGGCGTCTTGCGCAACTGCTGCACCAGAAAACCGGCAATGGTTTCGAAATCGCCGTCGCTGTCTATCCCCTCAATGCCGATCTGCAGGTGGATCTCGTCGATCGGCGTTCGGCCGTCGACAAGGTAGCTGCCGTCCTCGCGGGCTCGGATATGGGCGTGCTCGATATCGTCGTAGTTGGACGGGATGACGCCGACGATCGCCTCCAGGATATCGGCAGTCGTGATGATGCCTTCGGTGCTGCCGTACTCGTCGACGATCATCGCCATGTTGACGCTGGAGGCCTTGAAAGCTTCGAGGGCCTTCAGGCAGGAAGCCGTCTCCGGAAGGGTCAGGATCTCTCGGACATAATTGCGGATATCGAAGGGTGCCGCGACCGTGGCGTTCAGTATCTCCTTGGCCAGCACCGCTCCGATCACGTCGCCCGCCGGACCATCGATGACTGGATAACGGGAATGGCCGAACTGCCGAATCTTGCGGCCGATCGTCTCCATGCTGTCATTGACGTCGATGAAGCTGACCTCGGTGCGGTGCGTCATGATCGATTTGACGTTCCTATCGCCGAGACGGATAATGCGCCGTAGCATTTCGTGTTCGCTTTTCTCGATCGCGCCGCTCTCCACGCCTTCCGCCATGATCGCATGCACTTCCTCTTCGGTGACGTGATCTGGGTCCTCCGCCTTCATGCCCATCAGCCGCATCGCCAGGCGAGCGGCGGTCTCAAAAAGATACACGACCGGCGCGGCTATCCGCGACAGCAGGGTCATCGGCCGCGCGACGAAAATCGCCAGGCCTTCAGAATTCCTGAGCGCGAGCTGCTTCGGAATCAGTTCTCCGATCACCACCGACAGAAAGGTGATGAGCGTGACGACGAGGGCGACGGCAACGGTGTTGCCATAGGGGTGGATCCAGGCGATCTGGTCCAGGGTCGGTGCGAGCTTCGCTGCGATAGTCGCGCCGCCATAGGCGCCGGCCAGGATGCCGACGAGGGTTATGCCGACCTGAACGGTGGACAGGAATTTTCCAGGCTCCTCGGCAAGCCTCAGGGCGGCTTCCGCGCCATGGTTTCCCTGCTTCACCATCTGACGCAGCAAGGGTTTGCTTGCCGAAACGATTGCCATTTCCGAGAGCGCGAAGAAGGCGTTGATCAAAAGCAGAAGAAAAATGACAAAAAGCTCGGACATAGGCTCCGTTCACCGCTCTACTGCATCTCTCCTTAAATCGACCTCGATTTAAGGAGAGATGCAGCAATTCAAAGTGCTACAGCGACCTTTACGCGTCTGATAAGACGCGTGGCGCTGTAGGTAGGTCGCCAGATGAGACGACTGCCGTCTCAGATAGGCCAGGCCGACTGTGCGGGCAAGGCCAGTCCGGCGATCTGTATCGTCTGAGCACATAGCGACGGTTGCAGAGGCGCCGGGCTGTCTCAGATTTTGGCGCTCTGGTCCGGATTGAAGGCCTTCTGGATTCGATTGCGACCATATGTGATGACGTATTCCATCGCCTGCCGCGCCTTGAGCTCGTCCCTTCTGCCGATCTCCTCGACGATGCGGATGTGGTTGCGGGCTACCTCGTCTATGCCGCCCTTCTCGTCCGTCGGGGAACTCAACTTGAAGACGCCGACGAGAGCCGCCTCGATCAGGCCGCCGACCGTTCTGAGGAACGGATTGCCGGACGCTTCGAGGACTGCGAGGTGGAATTTCAGGTCGGCGACAGCGAGGGTTTCTGCCGTGTGACTGGCATCCCCCATGGCGACTGCCAGCCGCATCATCGTGGCGATTTCGGCGTCGCTCGCGTTGCGCGCAGCCAGGGCGGCGGCGTGCGTCTCGAAGGCGAGGCGAACCTCGCTCAGGTGATAGAGGAAATCCTCGTCCACCCCACAGGCAAAATGCCAGGTGAGGATATCCGCATCGAACAGATTCCAGTCTTTCCTGGGTGTCACGCGCGTCCCAATGCGGGCACGCGGAACGACCATCCCCTTCGCCGCAAGCGTCTTCATCGCCTCGCGCAAGACAGTGCGCGACACACGGAAGCGGAGGGCCAGTTCAGGATCGCCGGGCAGAATGCTGCCGACCGGAAACTCCCCCGAAACGATCGCCTTGCCGAGTTGATCCACGACCTGTGCATGGCTCGTTCGTTTCGGCGTCTTGGATATCACCGTATCAAGCAGGCTCTTCAACCCCGTCCCCTCCAGAGTGCCCTCCTGCTGCGGGCAGGCGCCATTCTTTTCATGTCGTCGCCGCTTCTCCTTCCGAGAGGAGAAGCTTTGTATAACAGTAGATCGAATATACGATTCCCGAAAGTGCGACGAAGAAACTGCGGGCGGCCGCCGGCGCGATCCGACGCCCCAATATTGGATATCCCCGCAAGAGCAAACCCCGCGGCCTTGGCGCGCGGGGTTTGCAGATGGTTCGAATGCGGATGTCCTTCCCGCCCTATTGCGGCAGCTTGTCGTCGACGCCTTCGACGTAGAAGTTCATGCCGAGGAGCGTGGCGTCGTCGGAAGATTCGCCTTCCTTGAGCCACGGCGTGCCGTCCTGCTTGTTCAGCGGACCGGTAAACGGCTTCAGCTCGCCGGACTTGATCTTGGCTTCCGTCGCTTCCGCCATCGCCTTCACGTCATCGGGCATGTTCGTGTAGGGCGCCATCGTCAGGATTCCGTCCTTCAGACCGTCCCAGCTGGAAGTCGTTTCCCACTTGCCGTCGAGGAAGGCTTGGGTGCGCTTGACGTAATAGGCGCCCCAGGTGTCGACGATCGCCGTCAGCTGCGTCTGCGGCCCGGCGGCGATCATATCGGAGGCCTGGCCGAAGGCCTTGATGCCGCGTTCGGCCGCAACCTGCATCGGAGCGGTCGTATCGGTGTGCTGGGTCAGGATGTCGACGCCCTGGTCGATAAGCGCCTTGGCGGCGTCCGCCTCCTTACCCGGGTCGAACCAGGTGTTCGCCCAGACGACCTTGATCTTGAACTCCGGATTGACCGAGCGGGCGCCGATGACGAAGGAGTTGATGCCCATCACCACTTCCGGAATCGGGAAGGAGGCGATGTAGCCGGCAACGCCCTTCTGAGACATCTTGGCGGCGATCTGGCCCTGGATGTAGCGGCCTTCGTAGAAGCGGCTGTTATAGGTCGCGACGTTCGGCGCGGTCTTGTAGCCGGTTGCGTGCTCGAACTTCACATCCGGGAACTTCTGGGCGATCTTGATCGTCGCGTCCATGAAGCCGAAGGACGTGGTGAAGATCAGACCGCAGCCGGACCGTGCCAGGCGCTCGATGGCGCGTTCCGCATCCGGCCCTTCCGGAACGTTTTCCAGAAACTGTGTTTCGACCTTGTCTCCCAGTTCCTTTTCGACCTGCTGGCGGCCGATGTCATGCGCCTGCGTCCAGCCGCCATCGGTCTTCGAGCCCACGTAGACGAAGCAGATCTTGGCCTTTTCCTGGGCGCCCGCGGCTGAAGCGAAGCCGAGCACCGCAGTCGTGGTTGCGAGGGCGAGGAGTAGTTTTTTCATTTTTGACCTCTGTCGGTTTGAGAATTCCGTCTGGTTGTTGTTGTTCACCGGTCCGGCACAAACGGTTTGCCGAGCGATGCCGGCGTATTGATCAGGGTCATGCGCCGGTTGTGGGATATGAGAATGAGTACGACAATTGTCGCCACATAGGGAAGCGAGGAAAGGAACTGCGACGGGATACCGATCCCGAAGGCCTGGGCATGTAGCTGGCTGATCGACACGGCCCCGAACAGATAGCCGCCGGCAACCACCCGCCAAGGGCGCCATGACGCGAAGACCACCAGCGCAAGCGCGATCCAGCCACGGCCGGCCGACATGTTCTCGACCCATTGCGGCGTATAGACGAGCGACAGCTGCGCGCCGGCAAGCCCGGCGCAGGCACCGCCGAAAAGCACCGCCAGGTAACGGGTGCGGATGACGTCGACGCCAAGAGCGTGCGCCGAGCCGTGGCTGTCGCCCACCGCGCGCAGCTTCAGTCCCGAACGGGTCCTGAAGAGGAACCAGTGGATGCCCGCGACGATCGCGATCGAGAGATAGAAGATCGCGTCCTGGCGGAAGAGAAGCGGTCCGATAAACGGCACATCGGAAAGCAGCGGAACGGCGATCGGCTGCAGCTTGATGCCCTGCATGCCGAGGAAACTCTCGCCCAGCATGCCGGAGACGCCGAGACCCAGCAGCGTCAGCGCAAGACCGGTCGCCACCTGATTGGCGACGAGCGTCAGCGTCAGGACGCCGAAGAGCAGCGAGAACAACGCGCCGGCCGCTACACCGGCAAGCACCCCGACATAGGGCGAGCCGCTGAGCTGCGTGGCGGCGAAGGCGCAGACCGCGCCCATGACCATCATCCCCTCAACGCCGAGATTGAGCACGCCCGACCGTTCGGCGACCAGTTCGCCGGCAGCGGCAAGGACGAGCGGCGTCGCCGCGGTAATGACGCTCAGGAGGATTGCTTCGACGATACCCATCAGTGCGCCTCATCCGTCTTGAGCGCCGCAAATCTCTCGCGGACGAGCCGGATGCGGTAGTGAATGAGCGTGTCGCAGGACAGCACGAAGAACAAGAGCAACCCCTGGAAGACGCGCGTCACCTTGTCGGAGACGCCGATCGAAAGCTGCGCCGCCTCGCCGCCGAGATAGGTAAGAGCGAGCACAAGACCGGCAGCGATGATGCCGAGCGGGTTGAGCCTTCCGAGGAATGCGACGATGATCGCCGTGAAGCCGTAACCGGGAGAGATGACCGGCCTCAGCTGCTGGATCGCGCCGCTGACCTCCGATATGCCGGCGAGGCCGGCAAGCGCGCCCGAAAAGAGCATCGAGAACCAGATCATCTTGCGTGACGAGAAGCCGGCGAAGCGCCCTGCCCGCTCCGACTGGCCGAGGACGGTGATCTCGAAGCCGCGCAGCGTGTAGCGCATCATGAACCAGACCGCGAGCGCCGCAAGGATCGCAAAGGCAAATCCCCAATGCGTACGGCCGGAAGCGATCATTTCGGGAAGGATGGCCTCTACCCCGAAGCTGCGGGTTTCCGGAAAGTTCATGCCCTGCGGGTTGCGCCAGGGGCCGCGCACGAGCCAGTCGAGGAAGAGCTGGGCGACATAGACCAGCATCAGGCTCGTCAGGATCTCGTTGGTGTTCATATGGGCCTTGAGGAAGGCCGGGATCCCCGCGAAGAGCGCGCCACCGATCATGCCGAGCAGCAGCATCAGCGGAAGGACGAGTGGCGACTGCCAATCATAGAAGACCACCGGAAGAATGGAGCCGGCGATCGCCCCCATGATGAACTGACCTTCGGCACCGATATTCCAGTTGTTGGAGCGGAAGCAGACGGAGAGGCCGACGCCGATCAGGATCAGCGGCGCGGCCTTGATCGCCAGTTCGTGCAGCGACCAGACCTCGCTCAGCGGCTCGACAAAGAAGCTGTAGAGGGCCGCGACCGGGTTCTTGCCGAGCAGCGCGAACATGATGCCGCCGAAGACGATGGTCAGCGCAAAGGCGATGAAGGGCGACAGGATGGAAAACAGCGCCGAGACCTTGGGACGCCTTTCGAGCTCAATGCGCATGTGCCGCTCCCGCACCTTCCGTCTTGCCATGCATGCCGCCCATCAGGAGGCCGATCTTCTCGCGCGAGAGTTCGCGGGCCGGATAGGGCTCGGAGAGCCTTCCCTCGCTGATGACGGCGATCTCGGTAGCCACCTCGAAGATCTCGTCGAGATCCTGGCTGATCACCAGCACGGCGGAGCCCGCCTTGGCGAGGTCGACGAGCGCCTGGCGGATGCGGCTCGCCGCCCCAGCGTCGACGCCCCAGGTGGGCTGGTTGACGATGAGCACCGCCGGCTGCCGGTCGAGTTCGCGGCCGACGATGAACTTTTGCAGGTTGCCGCCCGAAAGCGAGCCCGCCGGCGGATCCTCGCCGCTCTTGCGCACGTCCATCGCCTCGGAAATGCGTTTGGCTGCGGCTTTCACCGCGCCCTGTCGGATGATCTTCAGGAAACCGCCGCCGAGAAAGGCGCGCTTGTCGGACTGGTTGCGCGCCAGCACCAGATTGTCGGAAAGCGAGAGCGAGGAGACCGCCGCATGCCCATGCCGCTCCTCCGGCACGAAGCCGGCGCCCATCAACCGTCGGGCACTGATATTCTTGGTCCCAACCGGCCTCTGGCGAATTTGCACGGCACTGTCGTCGGCCACCGGATACTCACCCGAAAGCGCGTCGAAAAGCTCGCTCTGGCCGTTGCCGGCAACGCCCGCGATCGCCAGCACCTCGCCGGCCCTCACCTTGAGCGAGACGTTCTTGAGCGAGACCGCGAAGGGCGTGCGCGCCGCGACGGAAAGGTCGCGGGCTTCGAGTTGGACGTCGCCCCTGGTGCTCGTGCCCTCCGGCGTCACCACGGCCACATCGTTGCCGACCATCATGCGCGCCAGCGAGGCCGGCGTCTCGGCGCGCGGGTCGCAGGCGCCGGTGACCTTGCCGTGCCGCAAGACGGTGGCGCGGTCGCAGATGCGCTGCACCTCCTCGAGACGGTGGGAGATATAGAGCACCGAGCGGCCTTCCGCCTTCAGCTTCAACAGTGTCTCGAACAGCCGGTCCGCCTCCTGCGGGGTCAGCACCGAGGTCGGCTCGTCGAGGATGATCAGCTGCGGGTTCTGAAGCAGCGCGCGCACGATCTCGATGCGCTGCCGTTCGCCGACCGAAAGATCGGCGACATGCGCGCTCGGATCGAGCGGCAGCCCATAGAGGCGCGACAGCCGCGCCGCCTCTTCGGCAACCCGTGCAAGCGAGATGCTGCGATCCATCGAAAGCGCGATGTTTTCGGCGACCGTCAGCGCCTCGAAGAGTGAGAAATGCTGAAAGACCATGCCGATCCCGAGCTTGCGCGCGTCACCGGGGCTGGAGATCCGGACAGTGTCGCCCATCCACGAGATCTCGCCGGCGGTCGGCGCAAGGACGCCGAACAGCATCTTCACCAGGGTCGATTTCCCCGCCCCGTTCTCGCCGAGAAGCGCGTGAATTTCTCCGGTTTCCATGTGCAGATTGATCGCATTGCAGGCCGCGAAGGAGCCGAACAACTTCGTCAGGTTGCTCACGGCCAGCAGCGGGCCGCTCGCAATTTGTCCCGTAACAGGCACGCTGCCCTCTTTTCCCCTCTTTCGAATCCCCTGCTGCTTAAACAGGTCAGGGAATCAGCAATGTCGTTCCACTCGTTTTTCTTGTTTCAAGATCCGTATGCGCTCGGCCGGCCTCGGCGAGCGGATAGGTCTGATTGATATTGATACGCACTTTGTTGCTTTGCACAACATCAAACAAGGAGTTTGCACATGCCTCCAGCGCCGGCCGGGCCGCGACATAGGTGAAAAGCGTCGGACGGGTCGCGTAGAGCGCCCCTTTCTGCGCCAGAATGCCGATATTGAACGCATCCACCGGTCCGGAGGAATTGCCGAAACTGACCCACAGGCCGCGCGGCTTCAGGCAGTCGAGCGAGGCCGGATAGGTGTCGCGGCCGACCGAGTCGTAGACGACATCGACGCCCTTGCCGCCGGTCAGTTCCCTCACGCGTGAGACGAAATTCTCCCTTCGATAGTTGATGACATGATCGTAGCCATGGGCAAGCGCCAGATCGATCTTGTCCTGCGATCCGGCCGTGCCGATGACGGTCGCGCCAAGCGCCTTCGCCCACTGTCCGGCAATCAGCCCGACGCCGCCGGCAGCCGCGTGAAACAGCAAGGTCGTCTCGGGCCCAACCTTGAAGGTCTGGTTGAGCAGATATTGCGCTGTCATGCCCTTCAGCATCATCGCCGCTGCGGTCTCGAGGCTGATTCCGTCCGGGACCTTGACAAGCTGCGAAGCGTCGACATTGCGTTCGCTTGCATAGGCGCCATCGGCCGAAGCATAGGCGACGCGGTCACCGACGGAAAACATGCCGACACCGTCGCCGACGGCGGTCACGATGCCGGCGCCCTCCTTGCCCGGAATGAAGGGCAGGCCGGTTGCCGACTTGTAGAGACCGGTCCGGAAATAGACGTCGATGAAGTTGAGGCCGATGGCGACCTGCCGGATCTGCACTTCGCCTGGTCCGGGCGCCGCGAGCGTCACGCCCTCCATCTTCAGCACTTCCGGTCCGCCGAGTTCGCGAACGACGATCGCCTGTGGCATGAACAACTCCTATACGCGGCCGAGATTGGGAAAAATCTGCAGAACGAATCCGATGACGTAGAGATAGATCCCCGTCGCCACCACGCCAAGGACCACCCAGGGCGGCGTCTCGAAATGCAGCAGCAAGGCGTACATGCCGAGCACCGACCAGACGAGGAAGACGCCGAGATTGAGCGGTCGCAACCTTTTCACCCGCACCGGATGCAGGAAGTTGATGGGCAAAAAGGTCAGCACGACGGAAAGGAAAACAACAATCGATGCAGTGATTTCGCTCGCCTGGATGACAAACAGCGTGAAGACGACCATGTTCCAGACCACCGGGAACCCGGAGAAGAAATACTCATCCGTCTTCATGCCCATATCGGCATAGTAGATGGCGCTCGACACGACGATGGCGCCGGCTGCCACGAAGGACCAGGGTTCGCCGATCATGCCGCTCTGGTAAAGCGCGAAGGCGGGAAGCAGCACATAGGTAACGTAGTCGATGACGTTGTCGAGGGTATCGCCCGACCAATTCGGCAGCACTTCCTTGACCTGCACCTTGCGCGCGATCGGGCCGTCGATGCCGTCGACGAGCAGCGCCAGCCCCAGCCACCAGAACATGTCGATGAAACGATGCTCCGCAGCCGCCACGACGCCGAGAAAGGCCAGGAAGGAGCCGGACGCCGTGAGGATATGCACGGAAAAGGCGCGGATTTCAGCGTAGGGAACGCGTCTGTAGTTGAAGAATTTCATCTGCGACTGCCGCCCATTCCCTTCGGTTCGTCTTTTCGCGCCGTCGCCAGACCGCCGCTGACCCGCGATCGACGGCACTCGGCGGCTAATATGCACCCTTTGCGAGGCATCGCCAGCAAAATTCACCTTCGTCAACCCTCAAGCGGCATTGTCCTGTGGACACGCGGCAAACGCGTCTGCGCCGTTTCATCCCATTTATTTCAATGAGCTAAGGGGCTACAAGAGATTGCGGTATCGACATCAAGGCGGACAACCGCCCGGGAAAGCGACGGCCATGCAACATTATGACATCGCCATCATCGGCGCAGGACTTGCCGGCTCGCTCGCGGCGATCGCACTCGCCCGCGACGGCCACCGGGTGGCACTTGTTGGGCCGAGACCGGTGATCGCCGACGGACGTACCACGGCCCTCATGGACCAATCGATCGAGTACCTCAAGGGACTTCGCCTGTGGGACGAGGTCGAACCGCTGACGGCGCCGCTCGTCGCCATTCACATCATCGACGGAACCAGGCGGCTCCTGCGCGCACCGCCGGTCAATTTCCGTGCTGCCGAGGTCGGGCTCGACGCCTTCGGCTACAACACTCCAAATGCCCCTTTCCTCGAAATCCTGGAGAGGCACGAAGCGAGCCTGGCGACGCTCGAGCGGATAACCGCCTCAGCCATGACCTTCGACATCGGCGAAGTCGAAGCGCGGATCGGCCTCGAGGACGGGCGAACGATTGCCGCGGATCTTGTCGTCGGCGCCGATGGCCGGCGCTCTGCGGTTCGCGAGGCGGCGGGCATAGAGACCTTCACCTGGTCCTATCAGCAAACTGCGGTGGTGCTGAACTTCGGCCATGAGCTTTCGCACCAGGAGATATCGACGGAGTTCCACACCGAAAGCGGACCGTTCACACAGGTGCCGCTGCCGGGCAACCGCTCGAGCCTCGTCTGGGTCCAAAGGCCGCGCGACGCGGAGGAGACCCTGAAACTTCCGAGGGATGCCCTGTCGCGCACCATCGAGGACCGTATGCAGTCAATTCTCGGGAAAGTGACGGCCGAAGGGGCGCCGCAATCCTTTCCGCTCTCCGGCATGACCGCCCGCCGCTTCGGCAAGGGACGCACCGCACTTGTCGGCGAAGCCGCACATGCCTTCCCGCCGATCGGCGCCCAGGGGCTCAATCTCAGTCTCCGGGACGTGATGACGCTGGTCGAACTCGTCGGCCGCCCAGCCGGCGGGCAACTGACGGCAGATATCGGCGACCGATTCGACGGCCGCCGGCGCATGGACATCGTCAGCCGAACCGCAAGCGTCGACCTGCTCAACCGATCGCTGCTCTCGGATTTCCTGCCCATCCAGGCGCTCAGGGCGGTGGGCCTGCAATTCATCGCCTCGGCCGGTCCGCTCCGCGGCCTCTTGATGCGCGAAGGCATCCATCCGGGCAGCGCGCTGCGCTCGCTCAAGGAAAGCTTATGGGAAAAGGTCGGCCGGCAGCGCGCCTGATCGGATGAGGTATCGCAATCCGGTCACGGTCGCGACGGAAAACAGTGTGGTGATCAGGATGGTCGCGGAGGCCCGCTCCTGCCAGATCCCGTATTGATGGCCGATCACGAAGACGTTGGTGGCGGTCGGCAGGGCGGCGAGCAGCACCGCCGTCTGCATCCACACGGGGTCGTAGCTGCCGGCAAGACTCAACGCCAGATACATGAGCACCGGGTGAAGCACGAGCTTCGCCGGAACGATGTAGCCGATCTCGACGGGAATGCGCTTCAGCGGCCGAAGCGCCAGCGTCACGCCCATCGCGAACAGCGCGCATGGAGCGGCCGCCTGAGCAAGGTAATCGATCAATCGCTGCAGCGGTGCCGGCGGCTCGATCGCCAGGAAGGCGGCCGCCACCCCGGCGAAGGTCGACAGGATGAACGGGTGAAGAACGATCCGGCGCGCGATGCCGAGGACGAGCGATACCGGCTTCTGCCTGCGTCCGCCGGCAAACGCCATCATCGCCGGAGCGACGGTGAAATGCGCCGCATTTTCGAAGCAGAAGATGAGCGCCACCGGCACAGCGGCCGCTTCCCCGAAGGCGAGCAGCGCCAGACCGGGCCCCATGTAGCCGATATTGCCATAGGCCCCGGCAAAGCCCTGGATGGTCGCCCCCGCGATCGTGCTTCGGCGCAGGAACACTCCGATGATAAAGATCAGCACGAAGACGACATAGGTCGTCCCGACGCTGGTGAGGATGAAGTCGGCGCGCGTCAGCTCTTCCACGGGCGTGCGCGACACAAGTTTGAAGAAGAGGGCCGGCAGCGCCAGATAGACGATAAAGGTGTTCAGCCAGCCCATCGCCTCGCCGGGGTGCTCGACGAAACGCGCCGTCACATAGCCGAGGAAGATGAGCCCGAAGAACGGCAGCACCAGGCCCGCAATGTCCGCCATTCTTCCCTCCGATCCGGCACCGGCTTTGCTTAGCCGATTTGCGACAGGATCGGGAAGGTCTGCTGGAACCAGATCGCAACCGAGCTGATGAAGCCGAAGAGGAAGGCAAGGCCGGCGAGGACGAGAAGCGCGCCCATCAGCTTCTCGACGAGGCCGAGGTGCCGGCGGAAACGCATGAGGAAGCGCATGAATGCGCCGGAAAAGCCGGCGGCGATCCAGAACGGTACGGCAAGGCCGAGCGAATAGATGGCGAGCAGCATCGCCCCGTCGCCGACCGTTTCGCGCGCCGCCGCGACGCCGAGGATGGTGCCGAGCACTGGGCCGATGCAGGGCGTCCAGCCGAAGGCGAAGGCGAGCCCCATGATATAGGCTCCCGACAGCGTCGCCGGCTTGCCGCCGCCGTGAAAGCGCGCCTCGCGGGCAAGCAGCCCGATGCGGAAAACACCCAGGAAGTGCAGCCCCATGACGATGATGATGATGCCGCCGATGCGTGAGAGGAGATCGATATATTGCCTGAGCAGGAGGCCGATCGAGGAGGCCCCTGCCCCGAGCGCCACGAAGACCGTCGCGAAGCCGAGCGTGAAGAACAGAGCTGCCGACAGCACGGCGCGCCGCGTGCTGCCGACCGTCGCGGCATCGCCGCCGCGGAACTGATCGACCGATACGCCGGCCATGTAGCAGAGATAGGGCGGGACGAGCGGCAGGACGCAGGGTGAAAGAAAGGACAGAGCGCCGGCAAGAACGGCGGTCCAGATGGAGATATCGGCAATCGACAAATTCGGAACTCCGGCACACGGTTGGTGGCCTTCTTACCCGCATGTGTACTGCGACACCAATCACCTTTCGGCGATCATTTTGCCGCACCGCGTCTTCGGCAGCGCCGTCACCGGGAATGGGCCAGATTCCTGGTCCGGCGCAATTTTTCGGTTGACCGGCGCGAAGCTCGCGTGCATATGTCCGCCCACTTCCGCCGGGCTTGACAAGCCGGGCCTGGGAGCGCGTAGCTCAGCCGGTAGAGCAACTGACTTTTAATCAGTAGGTCCAGGGTTCGAATCCCTGCGCGCTCACCACCTACCCAATAAATTTAATGCTTTACTCTGTCGAGGTCACTGGGGCTCAATCCTACACCGCTATGGCGTGCTCGAACCACCTGCACCAGGCGTTCCGAAGAGATCCGGAATGCTTTGGCCAATGCCGCCGATGTGATCGTGACGTCGAAGTTTGTGCCTGATGGCAAGGCGACATCTGGGCTGAATCCCCCGGGTCGGCCGGTCCGCGCATGGCTGCTTTGCGGGAAATCTCAGCGCCAACAATCTCCGCTCGACGTTTAGGGAAAGCTAAATTTCGAAGCATCCGCGTGAACAAGCGTCAACCTCGCCCACAGCTTTTTTGAAGAGGCGTACCGGAATCACGGAATCAGATCTTCCTCTCTGATCAAACCGTAGATAGCGTCTCTGCGTAGCTCGCATCTGTGGGCTACGTCTCCGCATCCGCTGAAGGCAACGGGGTGCGGACTTGCCCCGCCCTCGTGCGGGGCTTTTTCGTAGTGCTCGTCACTGCGTTCCTGTCAAACGCTGCCGCAGAAACGGCACGGCAAACATCTTCAGCAGCACGGGATCGCGAACGCCGAGGTCGTAGGTGAAGATCAGGCGTGCGAGGATGCCCTCTGCTGCAGCGCTGTCGCGAGACGTTTGATGGTCCTGCAACAACTCTTCGAACACCACGCTGAGCATGTCGACATCGTGAAGGGCGATGGGAGTTTCAATTTGCATGGCGCATCTCCCTGTGTAGGCGCGACAGCGCTATGACATCGTCGGCGCTCCAAATATTCCCGCCGATGACCACGGACTGCGTCCTCGACGAAGCGCTGGCTCGATGCGACTGGTTACGAAGTTCCAGATAGCAGCCGGGGAGAAGACAAAAGTCAGGATGGCGACGATCGCTACGGCTGTCCAAGGACCCCGAATGGACGCCCGCGCATCTTGACCGAATGCCGTTCGTGAAAGCGGAGGATCAGGAGCACTGGATGAAGGGTCTGGAGATGATAGGAATCCCGAAAACCACCAAGTAAACCGTGCCTTCCCGTCAATCGGAGCCAACAGCAAAACGCCGCGCGCCGAGGCTTTCTGCTTCGAGCATCGGCGGCCGTGAGGCTCACCGGTCACCGAGAAGCGAGTCGAGCACGTCAAGCGTGTTCCCAAGGGGACTGACCGATCGGGGCTTATCTGCTTCCATCTTCACCTGTTCTTCGAATGCGGTTCAGCGAAATAAGATGGTGAACGATCGCGAAGGAAGGCGCACGCGGCGCCTGCAAGTGCTCAGGTTCTTCGGTGTGTTGGCTCTGCCGGTCCTCATGCTCGGCTCGGCGATTGCGGTCGCGGAATGGGCGGCAAATGGAGCTCCGACGGTCGAATTCGCGCGAACGCCGGCAACTCCCCGTTAGAGTCCTTTGAGGATCGCCAACCTCCGTTAGTATTCACAAGATTTCATATATGTAACACTGCGTTACTACCAGGACATGCATCGTTTTCAAAGTCACGTTCAGGAACAAATCAAATTACGCGGCGTTGTACCCCACGTATAGCAAGGGAGTACGACAGATGAATGCCAAGATCATCATTGCTACCGCGATCGCGACGGGCATCTTTGCCGCGCCCGCTATTGCAAATGACAGCAACCAAGGGGCAGTAACCGGTGCCGCGGGTGGTGCTGTTACTGGCGCGATTGTTGGCGGCCCGGTGGGTGCAGCCGTGGGTGGCGCCGTCGGCTTGGTTGCCGGTGCGGTCATCGCCCCACCGCCGCGGCAGGTTACGACCTACGTGCAGCAGCAGCCCGTCCCCGCCGACACGGTCATGATCAAGGAACAGATTGCCGTCGGTAGACCGTTGCCGCGCACTGTTGTCCTGACGCCCGTTCCGGAGAACCCGGCTTATGCTTATGCTGTCGTCAACCAGCAGCGCGTCATTGTCGATCCGAAGACTTATACGGTCGTTCAGGTCGTACAATAACGACCCAGAGCCCTTCGCTTCAGCCAGCGAGGGGCTCTTCTTTCAGCGCGCCCGTGGCAGGATTGCTGCCCTCGAGCGCGACTGTGGCTTATACACATCGACCGCTCAACAAAAATCATCGACGCCAAAATACCCCTTTCGTTCGGAGCAGATTCGCCCTCTACCAAGTGAGACCGAGGAAACGACCCGGCAGTTTCCTCGTCGACCCATCGGGAGGCCTGCCGCCATGTTCACAGCCCTGCTGATCGCCTCGCTCGTGGCACCTTCCGGTGGCGCCTCCGCCCCGGCCAGCGTCGATGACCTGCAGGCGGATTTCGAAACTGCGGTCGCCTGCCAGCAGATCGACGGTCGCAAGGTGTGGAAGGGAGAAATCGCCTACTACATCCAGTCCTTCGTCTACGAGGGCGAGGCGGCGGCGGCCGAGGAAGTTGCCGACGCGGTGCTGCCCGAGGACAATACGCCTGAAACGGTCAAGGAATTCGAGAAGGCGTGCGCGCTCACCGGATCCGGCGGCCCGCACGCCCGAAACTAAAGCGCGTCGCGTTCAAACACATTCCCGCGGCGCGCTTTAGGTCTTTGTTTTTGTGCATGTCGTCATCCCAAAACCGCTGCATTTTTGGGCCCGCTGCACATTTTTGGGCGACATGCATTAGCCGCCTTCTGATCGACCGCTCGCCGGACGATTGGCGCTGCGCATCTTCAATGGGCTCGCCCCATATTCCCGCCGGTAGGCGCGCGAGAGGGCCGATAGGCTGTCGAAGCCGCAGCGCAGCGCGATATCGCGCATCGGAATGCCGGAGTCGCGGACGAGCCGATGCGCGACCTGCAATCTCAGGCGCAGATAATAGGCGCCAGGGCTGATCGACAGCCCCCTTGCAAAAAGCAATTCGAGCTTGCGCTGCGAAATGGCGAGCCGCCGCGCCAGGGCCGCGACCGTCATCGGCCGTTCCAGCGTGCGCTCCATCAGCCTTATCGCGCCGGCAAGCTCGGGATCGCGCGCCTCGATGCGGCCGAGCGAGACGAAGGGCTGAATATCGGTCGGGCTGTGCATCTGGTCGTAGACGAAGATGCTCGCGACATCGAGGGCCAGGGCCGGGCCAAGCCGCTCGGTAATCAGGTGCAGCATCATGTCGAAGGTCGGCGATGCGCCGCCCGAGGTCCAGTATTTGCCATCCGTCACGAAACGGTCGCCGATCACCGTCAAGGCGGGAAACGCCTGGCTGAAGTCCTCGAGTTCTTCCCAATGGGCCGTCGCCTTGCGGTCGTTGAGCAGTCCCGATCGGCCAAGCAGCCAGCAGCCTGATTCGATACCGGCGACGATGTCGAAATGACGGGCGCATTCCTGCAGGGCGGCGAGAAATCGCTTGCCAACGTGCCGGTCGAGATTGAAGCCGCCGATGACCAGGAGAAGGTCGCCGGCAAGCGGCAGCGAAAACCGGCCGTCGACGGGGATCGGGATGTCGCAGGTCAGCTTCACAGCCTGTCCGTCGGCCGAGAGAAGGCGCCAGCGAAAGACGGGCCGGCCGGCGACGCGATTTGCTGCCCGCATCGGGTCGAGCACCGAGGCGAGCGACATGATCGAGGATTCGGGGAGAACCACCACGATCACCTCGATCGGAGCGCTCTTTTCGGCTGCCGCAGTCATGCGTATAATGTCAAATTTCATTCGCACGGTGTCAACTCGTAAAAGCCCGTTCAGGCATTATCAGGTGGCAATCGGTCTCTTCCGCGCGGCCTTGTCGCCAAACAAAGAGACGTTCCCCTTTTTCCGCGATCATTTCCGGGCGGGCCGGCTGGAGTTTAGTCCACCGGCCTGTTTTTTCCCCGCCGGCGCACGTGATTCCGAAAAGCGCCATTTTTCGCAGACTTGTTCCCGATTAGTTGCTACTCTCGTTCTCGGACAACAGGAGGCATCTGTGATGATCAGAAACGTGCTTGTTGCAATGTTCGGCGCCGCCCTGGCCGCCGCGCCAGCCTATGCAGCAGACATCACCGAAGCCCCGGAACCGGCCCCGGCCGCCATTGAAACGACCCCCACCTTCGTCTGGACCGGCGGCTATGTCGGTCTGCAGGGCGGAGGCGGCTGGCTGAACAGCGATCTCAGCGTTCCGGGCGCCAGCGCCTCGGAGGATTTCAACGGCGGCATTTTCGGCGCCTTCGCCGGATACAATTACCAGATGGGCGACTGGGTCGTCGGCGTCGAGGGGGACGTCAGCTACAACTGGAACGACAAGAGCTTCACGGTCTTCGGCGCCAGCACGGAGGTCGGAACGGATGTCTCCGGATCTGTGCGCGGCCGGGTCGGCTATACACTTGGTGAGAAGGCACTTCTTTACGGCACCGGCGGCTGGGCGGTTACCCGCGGCTTTGTCGACGTAGCCGGGGCGCCGAAGGAGAAGGAGACGTTCAACGGCTGGACGATCGGCGGCGGTATCGACTACGCCTTCACCAACAGCATGTTCGGCCGCGCCGAGTATCGCTACAATGATTTCAGCGACAAGGATGTCGGCGGCGTCAATGTCGATCTCGACCAACACCAGTTTACGGTTGGCGTCGGCGTAAAATTCTGAGTTTTCTTATTGCCACCCGTCTCACCCTCCCCGGCGCCCGGCCGGGTTTTTTCTGAGAAGCGTGCAACGGGTGGCGCGGCCAAGCCCCCTTAAATGAGTGCAGCGCGTCCAATCGGCGCGGAAACCCGGTGCCCTACAGCGCCGCGCGTTATCAGACGCGCAAAGGTCGCTGTAGCACTTTGAATTGCTGCATGTCTCCGAAATCGGGGTCGCTTTAAGGAGACATGCAGTATCACTTTGAATTGTCGTCCGATTGAGGAATCATGCAGCGGATGCGGCAGAAGGGTGCAGCGAGTCGGACTGGGCAACGAGATAGGGGAGCCACGGATGGGAAAGTTTCTCGAATTCCTCGGCGGCGCGATCGTCATCGGTACGCTTGTCGTGCTCGCCACGATGCTGCTGCCCTCGCCCGATGTCAGAACCCTGCTCGCCGTTCTTCCCTGGGCCTTTGCGACGATTGCCGGCGGGCTGGTGCTGGTGGCCTTTGGCGGGATGCTCGATCACCTGGTTGCGATCCGCGCTGCGACCGAGCGGCAGGCGGAGATCTTTCAGCAACTCATCGAGCGGCGAGCCCCGGCGAGGAAGGAGCAAAACACTTGAAGATCCGGGATGGGTCACGATCGAGACAGGCCCTTCCCCCTAGTCTCGGCCTACGGCATGTGTCCTTAAATCGACCTCGATTTAAGGACAAAGACATGCAGCAAATCAAAGTTCTACAGCGACCTTTGCGCGTCTGATAAGACGCGCGGCGCTGTAGGCAATCTTTGATTTCCTCCCGCGTAAATTGCGGTTGTGGCAGGACAGGAAGGCGCCTTCGAGGCGGGCGTAGCAAAAGCTGCGTCGCTCTTCCTCCGCGCCAAGGGTTGCCATGGCGTGTCCCTCCACCGAGTCGTCGAAACGCCGAATATCTACCGGCTTCTGGTAAAATGGGAGACAGTCGAAAATCACATGATCGATTTCCGCAACTCTGCTGATTTCCGGGAATGGCGGCGGCTGGTTGGGTCTTATTTCGACGGTTCGCCGACGGTGACGCACTCTTCCCCCGTGGCAGTGTTCTGACCCAATGATACGACTGGAGCATAACGCGACTGGGAAGTTTGCTCTGACGATGTTTGTCGGAACTTTCGGCGGCTGGGTCATGTGGCATTTCCACATGCCCCTCGCTTGGCTGCTCGGAGCAATGATCGCTAATGGCTTGGCAGCGCTGATGCGGCTCCCTATCGCCATGCCGCCAGTCGCGCGGCCGCAATGACGGCTGCTATCGGCGCGATGCTTGGCACATTCTTCTCTCCCGCAGTCTTTGCGCACGCACCGTCTTGGTTGATAGCACTGGCGGGCATGGCTGTCTTCATCGGTGCAGCGGGCGGGATTTCCTACCTCTACTTCAGATAGATTGCCGGATTTGACCAGCCGACAGCATTCTTTGCCGGCATGCCCGGTGGCCTCGTGGAGATGGTCACGCTAGGAGCCGAGCGAGGAGGGGACGAGCGGATGATTTCGTTGATCCATGCCGCACGGATATTCCTCGTGGTCCTAGCACTTCCCTTCATGATCGGTGTTCTGACCGGCCAGCCTCTCTCCCGAAGCGGGCGCAGCTACGTGTCGGTCGAGGAAGTGAACTTGCAAGATCTGCTCTGGTTTTCTGCTGCGGTTCTCGGTGGCGCGGCTCTCGGCCGCAGCGACCAGCACAGGCTCGACAAAGACGGCCCCTTCTTCTTCAGGTTCACCGCCGGCGGATCCGTCCTCCGCAGATGACGGATGTGACGAATTCCCGCTGAGCCGGCTTTGCTGGTGAGTCCTTAATGAAGCACCCGCTCATCCCTTAGGCTCTCCAGCTCGCGAAGGGTATCGCGGATGACCGTCTCCTTTGTGCCAGCCCACCCGCGCACAAAGACCTCTTTCAAGATCTCATTCCAATAGTCCGGCAGCGACGGATCCATCGCCTCGTCGCTCGCGCATACGCCAACCGCCAGAACGCAGTATTCGAGCAGTTCCTCGTCCGTAATTGCCTTAATCTGGGAAACCCAGTCCATGACCGATCATCCTCCCCTCGACGCGCGTGGGCTAGGGCGACGATGCCCCAAAAGCCCGAGCTCAAAGCGGAATTGGTCGAAGAATACCATTTTGCCTGCCGCTTCCTCGGAAGCCCCAGAGCTGCCGGAGAAACGCGGAGGTGGGCAGTGCTCCGGGCCCTGTGTCCACATCGGAGTCGGAGACACCGACGTGGATCACAATCTTGATGCTCGGCCGATAACTTCTCGCCTACGGGGTAGACACGGCGCCCGATCGGCACGGCCTCGCCGTGCACCGTCTCGACGAGGTTGCCGATCCTCAGGTGCTCAATTCCGACTTCGCCGTCCGGCGTCATGATTGCGGTCGCCCGCAGACACATGAGCCCGCCAATGCCGCCCAGGCTGCCGCTCGGACCGGAGCCGTGACGAAGGCCATTGGGGTTACCATGACCGGGATAGTTGCCCTTCCACCATGATCGTCCCCATGGAGGCGATATTTTTTGCCGGACGTCCTCGTTCTGTTTTTTGCGTTTCTTAGATTCCTCCATTCTCCTCTTTTGTGGGCGCTAGCGAAACATCACCCTTCGATGGTTATATGCCTCACTCACGCTACCCTCACCGCTGAAAGACGTAGTCACTTCTGGGTTCTCGGCTGCTTATAAATCAATTTGATGAGCGGGTTCAGATCCGAAAGCAGCCCTTTTTTTGAACCCGTTGAAGTCCCGTGCGTTACCTGAATCGCTCCGCGGATGTGCTGCGTGCCGCCCCCAACGGGAGCGAAGAGTCTGGAGGCGAGTCGGCGCCCGCTTGATACGACGGGCGCAATTGGGGCGAACACACCGTTGGTTGGACTTCAATGCGCACACTCAGATTTTTGGCAGCTCTCGCTGGGCCGGTGGCCACGACTATTTTGCGGAATAGCGACCCGCCTCCGTGGGACTGCGATCGGGAGATGCAGGCAATTGGTCGACCGGCTCGGCGCCTTCCGTCTTGTCGAGGTACAGCATGAGCGCGGTGACGAGATGGTAGAAAATTGAGGCCGGCACCTCGGTCGCGAGTGCCCTGCCGTTTTCATCAATGCGATCAATCCACATGCCGAGGGGCGCCGGGTCGATGTGCCAGTGAAACAGGCGGGCCACCCGAGACTCGATTTCGGGCTTAAGACCCGGTCCACCGGTGCCTTCCAGCCCGAGCGCGGCCTTGATTGCCTCGGCCTGCGGCCAGCTGCGAGAGACGAGGTCGAGCGGAAGGCCCGAGCGCGACACCGCGCCATAGGCGAGCCCGGTCGAGCGATTGAGCCCGTTGGCGACCGCGGAGGCGTAGAGCTTGCGGGCAAAGGTAGTCAGATCGGCCTGCCCACTCTCCGCTGCGAAATCAACCAACAGCGAAGCCCACTCGAAGTGATGGCCGGGCTCGGTCCACTCGCCCTTCTCGCCGCGGGCAGGCTTCCAAGCTTCGTCGAAATATTCGCCGACCGTCCAGTTTTCCGCATCGAAAAAATGGCTGCGGAAAAGATCGATGATACCGGCAGCACGCCGCAAATAGCTCCGCTCTCCGGTTGCCGCGTACCAAGCCAGGAAGGCTTCAAGCAAATGCATGTGCGAGTTACTGCGCCGTCGCTGCCCGCTCCCCTGCGAGGTTTCCGAGAAGCCGGTCAGTCGTTCATCCTCCAGATGCGAGTCCAAGAATGCAAATGTCTCCTGGCCGAGCCGTAGCGCATCGGAATTGCCGGCCTGATGAGCGTAGGCGAGCATAAGCATCACGCACGCGTGATCAAAAGCGTCCTCACAAGCGTCGGCGACCGTGCCGTCTACGTGGAGCATCCGCGCCCAACCGCCGCGTTTCGTACGCCCCTTCTCCATGAAAGTGATACCGTGTGCGATCAACCGGTCGGCATCACCTTCCCACCCGCGCAGCTTCGCCACTGAAAAGGCACAGACCTGGCGGGCCATCGTACGCATGCGCTTCGGCTTCATAAGCGGCATAGCCTCGAAGCTCAGCGCTTCGTGGAAACCGCCGTGACGCTCGTCGACGCCTGCGGTCGACCACAGCGGCAGCGTTTCGTCGAACAGCCAGTGGGCGACGCGCTTCCTCCAGGCGCCGGGCAGCAGCACGCGGCCGGCCGCGGGTGTGAACTTCCCCTCCAGGCGCCCGCTCCTCTCCAGTTGTTCGACGATTCGTCTGACGTCCTGGCTCTTGGCAACAGGGGCAACAAAGGTCGCGTCGGCCGTTGCCACGATCGCGATGTCCCTTAGCCCGACCACCGAGAGCAGCCGGCCCTGACTGCGCAGGTAGGAGTGCTTGCAGTCGATCGCGATAACGTCGCCTGCCACGACGTTGCCCTTCGCATCCGTACGACTGATGTCGAGCAGAGACTGCCAGGAACCGAGATCGCTCCACTGGAAGCTCGCCGGTACCATCGCGATGTCGCTAGCATGCTCCATGATGGCATAGTCGATCGAGATAGACGGTATCGTCGAATAGAGCCCAAGCGGCAAATAGGTGCCCGACAGATCCCTGAACGCTGCTGCGAGCGCGCGCTCCGTCTTTACCCACATCTCGACCTGGTGTTTGCGGAAAGCGGAGCGCATGGTGGTGGCGCGGAACAGGAAAATGCCGGCATTCCAGAGAAACTTTCCAGACGCGATATAGGCTTTGGCAGCCTTGAGACCGGGCTTCTCGACGAAGCGGGCGACATCTCGGACATCGCCATCGCCGACTACCTCGATATAGCCGTAGCCGGTCTCCGGGCGGTCCGGCCAGATGCCGAAGACAACGAGCTTTCCCGCTTGAGCGGAAGTCACGCCCCTTTCCACGGTTTCCCAGAACTGCTCGTCGGTGGAAATCTCGTGGTCGGAGGGAACGGTCAGAACCAGCCCGTCACCGTGGACGGCAATCGTCTCGAGTGCGGCCACAGCTACGGCGGCGGCCGTGTTTCGCCCGATAGGCTCAAAGATCAGGTGCCCGCCCGCCAATTCGATGCCAGCAATGTCAGATCTCACCCGGTCGGCATGGCGCTCCGAGGCGATCACGTAGACAGGCGTATCGCCGGCTCCCCTGGCCCCCAACCGCAGGACGGTGCTGGCGAGCATCGACCCGTGGCCGACAAGGTCGTGGAACTGCTTGGGATAGTCCTCGCGCGACAGCGGCCAAAGCCGCGAGCCGACGCCTCCACACATCACGAAGCAGGAGATCCGCTCTGCCATGCACTCGCCCTTCCTTCCGGGGGATGGGATGCCGCGCGATCGTCTTCACCGCGCTAAAGGCTCTGGTTATAGGCGCCGACCTCCGCATGCTCCCGGAGTATCCGGTCGATAGCCTCGAACATCGCATGCCGGCGCGCTCCCGAAACGGGGCTTTCCACTACCACGACCAGTTCCGGCTTGTTGGAAGAGGCCCGAACCAGTCCCCAAGTGCCGTCCTCGACTGTGACCCGCACGCCGTTGACGGTGGTGAGATCGATGATCTTCTGGCCGGCGATCGGCAGTCCCTCCTGCCGCATCGTCCAGAACCGCTCTATAGTGTGCTCGACGACGGCGTACTTGACCTCATCGTCGCAGTATGGAGACATCGTCGGCGAGGCCCAAGTCACCGGCAGTGCCCGGTAGAGATCGGCCAAGTTGCTGCCCGGATTACGGTCAAGCATCTCGCAAACGGCGATCGCGGCGGCAAGCCCATCGTCGTAGCCGCGCCCTAGCGGGGGGGCGAAGAAGAAATGGCCCGACTTCTCGAATCCCGCAATGGCCCCCAATTCGGCGACCCTGCGCTTGATGTAGGAGTGGCCGGTCTTCCAATAATCGGTGTGAGCGCCGTTTGCCTGCAGCACCGGATCGGTCGCAAACAGGCCGGTCGATTTGACGTCGACCACGAAGGTCGAAGCCAGATGCAAGGCGGAAAGATCCCGCGCCAGCATCACTCCAACCTTGTCGGCGAAGATCTTCCTGCCTTCGTTGTCGACGACCCCGAGGCGGTCACCGTCGCCATCGAAGCCCAGTCCGACATCCGCGCCGCTTTCCAGCACCTTGTCGCGAATGGCGCGCAGCATCTTCAGGTCCTCGGGATTGGGATTGTAGCGAGGAAAGGAATGGTCGAGCTCGCAGTCGAGCACGATCACCTCGCAGCCGATCCGCTCCAAAACCTCAGGCGCGAAAGCGCCGGCCGTGCCGTTGCCGCAGGCCGCGACGACCTTTAGTCTCCGACCGATGCGCCTGCAGCGGACCAGATCGTCGATATAGCGCCGGCGGAAGTCTGGAACGAACTCGTAGGCTCCGCCGCCGGTCAGGTCGAAGTCGGCTTCCAGCACGATTCTTCTCAACTGCGCCATCTCGTCCGGCCCAAAGGTCAACGGACGGGCCACGCCCATTTTGAAGCCGGTCCAGCCGTTTTCGTTGTGCGAAGCGGTCACCATCGCCACAGAGCGCGTGTCGAGCGCGAACTGCGCGAAGTACGCCATCGGAGACAGCGCCAGCCCGATGTCCTTGACGCGCGCGCCCGCGGCCATCAGCCCGCAAACCAATGCGAGCTTGATTGCCAGCGAATAGGAGCGGAAGTCGTGTCCCGTCACGATTTCCGGGCCGGCGCCCGAGCGTCGAATGAAGGTGCCGAGCCCCATTCCCAGCGCCTGCGCGCCCATCAAGTTCAGCTCCGGGGTCTTGCCAGCACCGGGTCGGCCGAACCACCGACGGCCATCATATTCCCGAAACCCGGTCGGCCTTATCAACGTCCTTGTCTCGTCGGTAAGCTTGTCGGGTCCGGCATGTTGGAGGGGCTCAGGCGCTTGTGACGAGCCGGCACGGACGATTTTCACCTGCACCGTCCCGCGCACCGCCAAAGTTCGGAGCGACTGCAGGATCGTGGTTGCGCCATTCCCGGCTCGGCCTCGAGGGAAAGCATATCTCTCAACTTGTAAGCAACACTGTTCCCCTTCGTAACCTTCGGCTCTTTCACGACAGTCCGGGTATGCACCTTGGTAGTGCTCTCACGCGGATTGAAATCTGTCTTTGCGCTCGGTGCATGCAGTTCGAGCGCGGTGCTGTCTCTGAGTCGAGCCACTGACATGTTGGAAACTCCGCTCTCGCGGCAGTATGAGACGGAAAGGACCGGCTGAACCGCACCCAACACCGTTCAAAAATGCCTATCAAAAGCACCTGCGAAGCCAAAGCAAATAGATATGAAAAATTGGCCTGGTTGGCGTTATCACTGCTCTCAAAAAGAGCTAGTACGAGGGCTAGAATTTAGCATAAATCCAAACCAGTTGGAAGTATGTATAGGTGATCTGCATTTTGTACTTTTAGTCTAGAGATTTCAGCACATAGCCCGTTTGGGCTACCTTTATTGTCTTTTTAACATCAGCAGCCGCGCCTCCTTGCCCGGTTTGGGGAACCCGAGCGCGTACTGTCGGTTTCAATCAACGCATTAGGCGAGCCATCGAATAAAGTTACAGCGTGCTCGATGTCAACTCAGCAATAGTTCCGGTGTTTTACCCCTAATGGGTTAATTAGATCTACGCATACTGAACCAACCAAATGTACTATATGGAAAACTTGAACTTACGTCTCCTTTGGCTTTATTATGCCTTAGAGCGACAGGCATCCCCCGAACCGGGGGCGGAGTACCTCGCGAGCGAGAGCCGGCTCGAACTTCTGAGTATTTGCAGGCGTTCGAGTCGCAACGCACTGGTTTTCACGAGTGCTTCCTGCTGGCGTCGCGGCAGTGCGGTTTCCGCGATGCCAGGACCGGTGAGCCCTAGTAGGCCGAGACGAATTCCGGCGATCACCGGCGAAGCAACGGATGGCACATAGGAGTGGCAGTGATGTCGGTCCTGGTCACGGGCGGAGCGGGCTACATTGGTAGCCACATGGTCTGCCTGCTCATCGATGCCGGTGAAGAGGTTGTCGTGCTCGATCGGTTGTCGACCGGGTTCCGCTGGGCAGTCGGCCCGGCAGCCCGTTTTTACGAAGGTGACATTGCGGACCGTGGTCTTCTCCGGATGATCTTCTCCGAAAATGCAATCGATACAATCGTCCATTTCGCCGGCTCGATCACCGTTCCGGAATCGATCGCCGATCCGCTGTCCTATTACGAAAACAACACCGTCAGTTCGTGCGCTCTGATCGCCGCCGCTCTTGAAGGCAAGGTGCCGTATTTCGTATTTTCCTCCACGGCCGCGGTGTATGGCACGCCGGAGAATGCCGGACCAGTGGCCGAGACCGCAGCGCTGCACCCCGAGTCACCCTACGGCACATCGAAACTAATGACCGAAATGATGCTGCGCGACATCGCGGCCGCATACGACTTCACCTATACGGCGCTGCGCTATTTCAATGTTGCAGGCGCAGACCCACATGGCCGCACCGGTCAGTCGACAGCTGGTGCCACCCATCTCATCAAGGTCGCGATCGAAGCCGCGCTCGGCAAGCGCAACGGCATCGAAGTGTACGGCACCGACTATCCGACGCCAGACGGCACCTGCGTTCGCGATTACATTCACGTCACGGACCTCGCAAATGCCCACTTGAAAGCCGTGCAGCGCATGCGTGCCGGCGGCAGGTCGATCATTGCGAACTGCGGCTATGGCCGTGGCTTCTCGGTGCTGGAGGTACTGGATCAGGTCAAAGCGGTTTCCGGCGTCGATTTCCCGGTGCGCAAAGGGGCCCGCCGACCAGGGGATCCGGTATCGATCGTCGCCAACCCCACCGTCGCGATGCAGGAACTCGACTGGAAGCCGCAATATGATGATCTTTCTTTCATCATACGAACGGCGCTCATATGGGAAGATCGCCTTCCCAGAGCGCCGTGCGTTTCAGACGCACGAAGAGTGCTGTAGCACTTCAAACGGACGGCTTCTGGAGTGGATAGTAAAGCCGGTTGGCACCTTTCAAAAAGCGTAGGACACGATTTCGACAACCTCGGGATTTCTGGCGCCGCGGTTGCACCGACGGTTGGAAGCGGTGGCGCGACAGTATTTTACAACGGCTCTGATGAACGACCGGTTGAATCGCCCATCAATCCTTCCGATGCGAGCCCCCAGCTCTTGCAAACGGGCCTTCACGACGTAAGCGAACAGACCTGAATTGACTTTGGGCAAATCACGTACGATCTGCCTGCGTTCCGGCTGAGAAAGGGCCGACAGACGCTGGTTGAGATCGGCGAACGCCCTGGTTTTCGCTGTTGCCGCGGCAAAGAGAAATTGCTGAACGTTCCTTGCCGGCACAGGCAGCATCTCGATCGATGCCGTGAGCAGTGCCTTTGCCTTTCTCGGGGCCTTTCGCACAAGCCGCTCCTTGCCGTCCTGCTTGCCGTCTCGGTAAGCTGCTACTAAAGCGAGCAAAGCCTGGCGATCACCCTTGCTTCGCGCCTCTTCGAGAAGACTAAGAGCCCCGGACGGATCCCTTGCGGTGCCATAGCCGTAGAACATCGCGTCGGCGAGGGCGACGGCGGCTCCATCGACACCTTCATTTGCTGCCCGACGCAGGCGAGCGGTTCCGTTTGCGGCGATTCTTTTCCGGCCGGCGGAGGCCTCGAGGACACCCAGAGCGATGGCCGCACCGCGATTCCCCGCCTCCCAGGCCTTGCGGTAGGAGTCTGCGGCCTTCGCGAGGTTACGCGAGCCGAAAAGTCCTTTGCGGTAGCCGTCACCGAGGCGAAGAAGTGCAGTCGTGCTGCCTTTCCCGGCAGCCGATTCATAGTAGTTCCTCGCCAAACTCGCTTCGATCGGCACGACCTCGCCCGTTCCATAGTGATCGCCGAGAGCAAGCAAAGCCCGCGCTTCACCACTTCTGCCAAGGTCGTGAAGTTCTGCCAGCGCGCCGATAACGTCTTTCCGCGTGCCCTGGCCTCGCGCTTGCATCTCCGCAATTTTCACGGTCGCGTCGATGGAGCCTTTCGCCGCTGCCCGCCGGTAGTGTTCGATGGCGAGGAAGTAATCTGCTGGCACATCCTCCCCACGTGAATAGAGATCGCCCAGTCGCAAATAAGCCTCGGCGGAGCCGAATATAGCGGCGGCTCTCTCCAAGGCTGTCAATGCCAGATCCGACCGCACGGCTATACGTCCAGACAGGCATAGGCCAGCGAGCGCCTGTAGCACACGCGCATCATCGGCCCGCGTCAGCTCCTGCAGCGCTGTGAAGCCAGCCACGATGTCGCGTTCGGTTCCTTCGCCGCGAATTTGTAACTCGGCGACCCGGAGCTTGCCTTCCAGATTGCCTTGCGCTGCGGCTCTGGCGTACGCCTCGAATGCTCTTTCCGGTTCAGGAGCTCCCTCGAGGAATTGTCCCCGTAAATACAGATTACCCACTCCGATCAAAGCGCCCGAATCCCCGAGGGTAATAGCGCGCTCGTAAAGATTGAGCGCGAGGCGGCCGTCAGGTAGGTCCGCAACGGTGCCCGCAAGCGGAGAGGGTGCTGAAACCGCTAAGAGCGCATCAGCGCCCGCCTGGCGCAGCATCTGCTGGTACTCGCCAAGATGGCGCTCTACGGTCGTCCGGTCGATGCGCCGTGCAATGTAGAGGTCGGCCAGTTCCGACAGCGTGCGTCCGAGTGCAGGCTGCGCCTCGTCCGCCGGGAAGTTTGCTGTCAACGCACCGGTTCGCAACTCGTCGCCCGATACATCTCCCGACACCCCGGGAAGAATCGGCATGTTCAGTAGGAGGATCGCTCGAGCCAGGCCAATCCGCAGGGAGCGGCGCATCACGGGTCCCTTTCCTGTCCGCCGCTTCGAAAGGTCCGGGCCAGAGAACGGTGCAAAGCCCGGACCCGCCGTGCTGCTCGCCACCCTCGAGCGATCAAACGGTCTGCCGGCGGCGCGACTGGAAGCCTCGATGTGTCCATGAGGTCAATAAGGTCTGCGGGCGCGATGTCGCTTGTAACCGTAACACGCGACAGTTCGAACAGGCCCTCAGTATCAGCGCTTAGGGCATTGCCCACGCGGCACGCCGCAATATAGCCCGCCTCCTCCGCGAGCCTGCGGATCGTTCTGGTGGCATAGCCATGAGGATAGGCGAACGTCGCAACCGTGTCGCCGAGCCCGTCTTCCAGCGCGAATTTGCTGTCTTGGATCTCGCGTGTCGCCTGCTGGTGCGTAAGTATATCGAGCTCTGGATGGCTCACCGTGTGCGCGCCGATCTCTACGCCAAGCCCATGCAACTCGCGCAATTTCTGCCAATCCAGCATTGGACGGTTGCCTTCTCCAAGGCAAGTGAGCCAGCGGCTGGTCCTGCCGACGAATCCGGAGACTACGAAAAGCGTTGACCGGAAGCCATGCGAAGTCAGTACCGGCATTGCCCCTTCGAAAAAATCCAGCAGCCCATCGTCGAACGTTATGAGGCAAGTCCTCCGGGACAATGGCTGGCCACTTCGCCGCAACAAAGCGAGTTCCTGAACTGTCATCGGTCGGTAGCCGCATTCTGCCAGCGCGGCCATCTGAGCTTTGAATTCGGCGGGCGGTATCGACCAGTGGCGATACGCCGGCGCGAAGTCTTCGCTGACGCTGTGGTAGAGCAGGATTGGAATCGCTTGCATCTTCAGGTTTCCTTGCTTGCGATCGCATTGCTGGAACTCGCAATGCTGCGTGCCCGGTCGTCGCGTCGCATCTTCGAAAGACTGCGTAGATAGCCGGGCACGCCTGCAACGATGCCGAGACGCTCGATCCAGACCAGCCGTTTGGGATAATCGGATGGCAGCCGAAGCCTTTTGATTGAAAAGGGGCCGGCCATATGAAGGATGCCGGCTGGCAGGGCAGCTGCGAGCCGAAGTAATCGACGCGGATCATCCAGGAGGATCTTCGTCAGATACGCCCCGAGACCCACGCCATAGCAATAGGCCTGCCGACGCATTCCGTCCTCTCCCCGCCGATGATGATGCCAAACAATCCCCTGTGGCTGATAGACAAGTTGGAATCCGCCGCTGATGATCGAGAAAAAAGCTGCGAGATCGTCGCCGCCACACGCCAACGTTCCCGCTCCCAATGCGGAGTCGAAACCGCCAACTTGCTTCAAGGCACTGGCACGGAAGGCCATATTGGCCCCCGAGCCGAATTGCCCCGCAGTGAAGGGAAACAGAGCTCCCTTCGGCCGGTTCGCCCCAAGGTCGTAGGTCCGGGGTCGGAGACCCTTGCCGAAGCCGCCATGCCGCTCCGCCCAGACCTGTGCCCGCGTTTCGAGTTCGGCCGGCAGGATCAGACCGGTCACGCAGCCTACCGCCGCGTGCTCCTCCATCGGAGCAGACATCGCCGCGACCCAGTAGCGGTCGAGCACCACGTCATCGTCGGTGAAGAGCACGAGGTCGCTGGAAACATGTTGAAGACCCGTATTGTGGGCGCGACCGAGCCCCGGTATCGGTTCTAATACATGGCGAACACGTCCGGAATACTGCCTCGCGAGGAGATCCGCAGTCGCCGTCGACGCTGGCGCGTTGTCTACTACGATCACCTCATCCGGCAGGCGGGTTTGGTCGAAGAGCGAAAGGAGGCAGCGATTGAGGCTGTTAGCCCGGTCTCGCGTTGCGATGACCACGGCGACCCCATGACACGGCCGGTCTAAAGAGATGGAAGATAACGGACGAAGAGATCCGAGGGCGGACAGCACCTCTGCTGTCTCGACGACTGGGCCCGGATGCTCCAATTCAACGATCGACAGTGGTTGCACTCCAGAGCGGACCAGGCAAAAAATCCCCCCATAAGAGCCCTTCCCTTCGCTGACCAGCGAGATCGACGAAGGCGGATTGGCTATGTCAATCGTTACAACCTTTATGGGCTGGAAGGTTCTCACGCTCATGTGGTCCCACGGGCGCCGGGACAGTTTCGCGATTGCATACCCCGCCACGGTGAGCGTAAGACCAGCCAGGATCCCAGCGGCACGTGGCAGGCCCCAGGGGTCTAGCCGCAGCACCGCATCGAGCAACGCCCGCGCCACACCTTTCGGTAGGGTGCGTGTCACGTAAATGTGTTCGGCGGACAGCCCGGCACCCGCGCCGAGCGACTCGACCAGCGCATTTTTCGACCGTCCCTCCGCAAGACAGCGCTTACGGAAATAACCCCAAGTCGATCGTCCTGTCGGCACGCGATGATGAACCACGGCTTCGGGATCATAGAGGATGATGGCCTCGGGCATCCTTTGCCGAGTGCGAATGCACAAGTCAGTCTCCTCGCCACCGGCGGCGTCTTGGTCGGTGCGTCCGAATCCCTCGCGGAAAAACCCGATCGTCTCGAAAACCGTTCGGCGAAACGACATGTTGCAGCCTATTGGGTTGCGTACAGGGTGCAGGCTTTGCGGTAGGCCGCGATAGCTGCACCCCACTACCCACTGGAACTCCTCCGGAAACCACGGAGGCCGGCCACCTTGCCAGAGCGGCAAGACCTTACCACCGGCAGCGACCACTGCGGGATTGTTGTAATGCCTCGCGAGGCGCCCGAGCCAAGCAGGCTCGGCGATCGCGTCGTCGTCGAGAAAGGCGATCACAGTTGTCCAGGTTCGGCGGATGCCGGCATTGCGTGCGCCGGAAAGCCCCCGCATGCCATCGTTCGGGACGACCTCGAAGTGCGGGAAAAACTCGCGCGTATCGTGCAGCAGGCTTTCGTTGTTATCGATGACGACGACCACCTGGTCGGGACGATGTTCTTGTTCTTGGACGGAGCGTATCGCCTCGTGCAACTGCTCGCGTCGCTGGTTGGAATAAGCGCAGATGATAACAGCAATCGATAACACGACCGGAATCTCAACGTGGCTAAATCGGACGTTTCCTTATTACGGCTACAGCTTTGCCGCCGGAGGTGAACCCCAACCGGACGATGGTCTTCAGGACGCGCCAGCCGTCGGGGAAGGTTCGCAAGTTGCTTACGCCATGGATGCGCGCGTGCTCCCGACTTGGCAGCTCGACGATAGCCAGCTTTGTTTGGAGTGCACGAATGCTCATCTGCGTTTCGATCTCAAATCCCGGAGCGATTTCGACGCCGAGATAGGGCAGCACGTCGCGCCAGAAGGCATTGTAGCCGTAACAAAGGTCGCTGTAGCGGCCGCCGAAGCGCAAGCGAACAAGATGGACCAATCCCCAGTTCCCTAGCCGCCGGTACCATTCCATGTCGCTCGTCTCACCACCTTGGAGAAAGCGCGACCCTTTGACGAAATCGGCCCCGGCAAGGAGAGCGCCGACAAAGCTTGCCATCTCTCGGGGATCCGCTGAGCCATCGGCGTCTAGCGTGATCAAGATGTCGCCTCGCGCGGCGGCGAAGCCGGCTGCAAGTGCCGCGCCTTTGCCAAGCCGCGGTTGCTCGACGACGACGATGTCGGGCCTGAGCTGCCGCGCCACGGCAACCGTGTCGTCATCGGAACTTCCGTCTACCAGAATCACCTCTTCCACCCACGCCGGGATGCGGGGTAAGACATGCGGCAAGTTATCGGCTTCGTTGACAGTCGGGATGATCACGCTCACGCTCGGCACAATCATCGTGTGCGCGGTGTCGTGCGATCTTCGTCTGTGTGACGCAGAATTGCCCATCTTTGCACACGCTTGAGTAATAGCAAGGTGCTTCAACTGGCAAACATCTTCTTAGCTGCCTGGAGGGCAAAGCCAACCCCACCAGCGGCAGATCATTTCCCACACTTCTTTTAAAACATCCAGAATACCGTGGCGGCTCACGAGAGTCGAATAGTCACATTGGATTACTACGTCTTAGCATCCTGGCTATTTACTTTCGCTGCATTCGTTACGAACGTGCGCGCCAGGCGCTCGCGGACGGCCACTGAGCTGCCTGCCCGCCTTAATCGCGGGCGCTCGGAGTTTCGGCTAAACCTTGCTTCGGCTTCAGCAGCGTAAACACCTTCACATTCGGAGTAGCGTGGACGACGATGAAGCGCGGTGAGACCAGCAGTGCATTCTCGATGCGTTCGAAGTCCCCCCGGCGCATGTACCCGCCCGCTTCGAGATAGGCCTTCTGGCTGCGGGTCAGGATTACGTAAGCGTCCTTCCAGCGCGGGTCACGCATCCAGCGACCCAGCACCCCCTCAGGGTCACTTGCGATCCTTTCTTTCGTCCCCTCACTCTCTTCTGAGATGGGCAGATAGGAAAAGTTCTCGTAATTCATGAATTGAGAAGGATAGCTGCGGGCGCCTTCGATCAGCAGGGAGCCTGGCGGCGCAGTTGAGTAAAGCCACTCGGAAGCAGCCACTTCATCGGGTGTGAACCGATATTCGCGATCCTTCCCATCATTGGCGAACAGCAACCCGACTGCCGAAAGGATGCAGGCGGCGCCTAGAATCGGAAACACAAAAGCGGACCGGCCGCATTGAGGCGCCGGGAAGAAAGCAGCCGCCGTGAAAAAAGCCAGAAACGGGAGGGAGAACAGATAGACGCGGAATACAGACTCGCCACCATAGGCGGCAGCCAGCAATGGTGCCGGCGAAAGCACGAGGGCGGCAGCGGTGAGGTCCCAGTACCCCCGCTTCAGTCGGCGCAGCCCGCCGTATAGAGCAACAAGCACGATCATCGTCGAAAACACCCGTCCGACCCAGACGACCCAAGCGCGGTCGGGACTGACGAGAGCAAGATTGGCGAACTTAGACGTCGCCTCCGAAAGCTCCCAAAAAGAAGCAATCTGGCTCTGCAATTGCGAGTAAACGAACGGCGCCGCTCCCCACAGCAGCCAAAGCGTTTCAGCGACCAGCGCGAACACAAGGTAGGACGGCGCAATCCATCCGAGCATAACGAGCATGATGGCCGACAGAATGACAACCAATGGCGTCAGTTGATGAGTAACAACAATCGCGAGAATGGTCACCATTGCGAGCGCGGCAAACAGCGCGCAGGGAAGCTGCCGGACCTCTTTCGATTTCAGTCCTACTGAGAAAGCAGCCGGCGCAAGGGTTCTCAACTGGCGCGGATGCCGCCTCGCGACCTTTGACCCGTTCTGACGCAGCGGCCCGAGAAAGAGACCGAGCAGAACCAGATAGAGCAAGAATGTTATGCCCTGGGGCGAGAAATAGTCCTGGCCGATCCAATTGGCGGCGACGAAGAACCAGCCCGCTGTCAGCAGCAGACGCTTGTCCTCGGTGAAGCTTTCCAGCAGCCACAGGAAAACTGCCAAAAGGGCGATATTCAGTGCGACCGGCGTAAACTGGAGGACGGAAGCAAGGTCGATGGGACGTGCATCGAACAGATCGGCGAGCCAGGCAGTGACGACGAACAACCCCGGCCAGTTGTGATAGGCCGAAAGGAAAGAGGCTGCCGGATCGACGGTCCCATGCCTTTGTATGTAGTCAACAATGCCGAGATGTTTCCAGGCCCAGGAATAGCGCAGCGTCTGATATAGAATCGGGGGTGTCGCGTGCAGGATGAAGATCAGCGCGACGAGATAGAGATAGGGAAGAACGCTGTCCACGCGGCGGTAGGCCACCTGCCATGCAAACCCCGTGCAAAGCAGCACCAGCGACAGATAAAAGGCCGGCGGCAGTATCGACACGAGGCCGAGATCCGTCATGCGGTTCGGGTCTATTGTCGGCAGTGAGAGCTTCCAGAGCAGGATCGCCGCGGCAAGCAAGGCCAATGCTACCGCGACGTATGCTTTTTCGACCCCATCGGCAGTGCGCGAGACTGCCTCGAGCGCTCTACGCTCCGTGGCGCCGCCGGCGACGGCTAACTCTACGGCGGGCGGGGTGCGCGCGAGCTCGGTGACTAGCTCATAGACTGACGCGCGAATCTCATCCGTCCGGTCGGCAACGGCCGCGGCTGCCACGGCTCCTTCCGCCTTCCTCTCGCCGGGCCTGTCGGCGCTTGTCTTCTCTGCCACCGCAGCTGGCGTTTCGGTGATGACCGCGCGGGCTTGCCGGTGCGACGCCTCGAGACCTTCGACCGTCGCTCCTCGCCGGCGGCGGCCCCGAGGCGGCGGAGGCGCCTTGTCAGGGCCCTCATCTTGGACACCGGGGACGGTTAAGGCTAGGCCATTATCGATTTCCCGTAGCCGCTGCGCCGCATTGTCGAGCTGCTTCTGGGCTTTCTCTATACGTCTGGCAAGCGGACCCATCCCCTTGCGGGGCCGCTTTGCAGGCTTGGCCGCGGATCGGCCCGCACTCGGTTTCGTTGCCGCCGGCGCTACCCTGCGGTGCTGTTTTGCCTTGCCCGTGGTGGGTTCCGGGGTTAACGCGGGGGCTGGCGGCTCTTCAGGGATTGCTGGTGCTGGCTCGCGGGCAATGCGGTTGCGCTTGTCTGATGTGCCCTTCCGGCGCTCAGTTTTCGCTTTCCTGGGCATCGCTGCGACTCACTATGGCAGTGCCGACTTGGTCCTGGACCCGTGGATCTTCAGGCTTCTGAGACCGGTGGTAACGGCCGACAACAGCCCGCCAGCGGTCTCGGAGTCCTGAATATAGCAGGCAAGGACCAAATCGACGTTGATGGATACCCAGAGAGGCTTGTTGGCGAAGCTTGATGATTTAGACAGGTTCGCCGCAATGTGCCGCCACCATGCCAGCCCGCAGAGCGCTCGAATGACTGCGTGGTGGCGCAGAGAGCCATAGGATACTTCGATAGCTGTCCGCAGCGAAGCCATGCTTAGTTCTTCCTGGCGTGTCAGCTCTGGATTCTGCAGCATTTGCCTCACAACGAAACCCAGTTCTTCGCCGCTACCCAGCGCACGGGCCGTTAGAAGCATGAACATCGCGTCGATCCCGGGGGGAGCGTCGCAAGACGCAGCTTCCCAATCGACGATTGCAACCAGCCGAGCGTCCGTGTCACCCGGCCCTACCGCAAAAAGGAGATTGCCCGGACAAAAGTCGCCATGGCCGAGCCCAAGCGGCAGCCGCCGTCCCGCCCAGAACTGACGCTGCTCCTTGAGGAAATGAGCGAGCCCCTTGGCGCGCGTCGCATCGTCCAACAAACAACACTGCACCTTCCTTGCGGCTTCGACGCCGCCGTCGACCCAACGCTGCAACCATTGTCTGTCGATCGTTCGTGTCATTGCCGTGCGCGCGTGAATCTCGGCAATGCCAGCGATGGCGCATGTAACGGCAGGGAAATGCAGGCGGCCTGATGAAAGTACGGCGCGCCCGTCCTCTCCCGGCCATGCATGCTCCGCCAAGCTAACCTCCGACGTCGACACGTGGCAGGCAACGATCCTTGAAACCTCGAAGCCGAGATCGTCGAGCAAGGGCTCGGTCCTCAGGGCCTGCGCCCGCAATATGTGCCGCACAAGAGCCCCCCGCCCTCCGGCGGATGTAGAGGATTTGAAGATCAAACCCTCCCCATCGGTCTTCAATGCCTTAAACAGCCCCGTGCGCACGTCGCTCTCACGGCGGAATTCGCGAACGGTGCGGGGATCGGCGGCGCCAAGCCGTGTCACCGCGCAAAACTGCGCGATAGAGACTTCGAGCGACACCGAGGATCGCTCACGAGGAGCGATGCTACGCCAATGCCGCGCTAGCGACGACAGGATTCGAAGGCCTAGTTCGAATCGGCCCGTTGGGCCGAGACGAAGCGAGACATAGGCCAGCAGGGCGAGGGCAACACAGCAATGCGCGACCAGCCATGCGGCCGCCATGCCGACGGCACCGGCGGCGATCACGAGCGGCGTACCGAGGCCGAGCACGATTGCGAGCGTCACGACCTGCGCGGTTGCCACGACTTCTGTCCGGCCAGTTGCCCGCGCTACGGCAAGCATGAGGGTAACGAGGCTCCATGGCAGGCAAGACAGGGCGAGAAGCTGCAGCAACAGGGAGCTCGCTCCCGCATATTGCGCGCCTAGCAGCGACAAAAGCAGCGGCGCAGCGAGAAGGAGAAGGGCGACGCCCGCCAGAAGGGGCACGGTCGCGTAGATCAGCGCGTCGACGGCCAGCTGGTGCAGCCTGCTGCGTTCGAAAGCGGCCTCGGCAAGCAGGGATACTCCCATGGACCGGCTGACGAGATAGAGACCGTAGGCGACTTCCCAGGAGATGTAGTAGACGGCCAGCTCACCCGGGCCGCCGTAATGAAGTATGATCAGCGGCGCGACGCCAATGGCCGTCATGGAAGTGAGAGTTCCCGCATAGTCCCAGCCGAAGTAGCGGATCAGCGCGCGCCGGTCGGGCGCGCAGGTTTCCGCATTGTGTTGCGGCAGAAAGCGAAAAAAGATCAGCCAGTTGGTTAGCGCAAGCAACAGGGGAAGTGGCAACACCCACGCGGCATAAAGGCCAGAGCCGAGCAGGGAGGAACCGGACAAGAGCGCGAGCAGCAGCAGCTTGGCGGCAGAAAAGACCGCGTTCTCGACTGGCACTACGGTTGAGCGTCGCAGTCCGGCGAGCACGCTGTCCTGCAGGGCGAAGAGCGTCCAGGCGACCGTTGCTACGACGAAAGCGGCCATTAAAAGCGGTTCGTCGCGGAGAAAACCCAGTTCCGAAACGAGATGCGAGATAAATAAGATGATCAATGTAGAGAAGATTGCCGCGCCGCCGCCGGCGAGGGCATAGGCCGCCAGTATCAGCCCCAGGGCGTTCTGTCCGGCGGGGGGCAGGTAACGATTCAGGAAGTTACCGAGGTTGAGCTGGGAAATGTTACCAAGCGTCAGCATGGTGGAAATGAGCGCCGCCCCAATACCCACCTGCTCAGGCGAGTAGAGGCGGGCCGCCAGCCCCCAGAACGCAAGCCCGAGGGCCGATGTGAGTCCGGCGCTCGCGATCAGTGCATAGCCGTTCCAGATCAGTGGGGAGCGTACGGCCGCTGGTAGGGCATGCCGCACCTGCAACAGAAGTGACGGAAGCCTGGCGCGACTGTGGGGCTGGCTCAGTGACATCATCATCCATCCCGTTGCCAGATGCGCACGTAATCGATGAGATACTCGGCAGGGAAATTCGTATTCTCCGAGGGCGACCCAGCCCATTCTCCGCCGACGGCAAGGTTGAGCAGCAGGTACATGTCCTCGTTGGAGATTGAGCCAGCGTCCGAATATCGCCACACCTCCTTGCCATCGAGATACCAGATGATCCTGTCGGGATCCCAGGTCAGGCTATAGACGTGCCAGTCCTGCGTCAGATTTGGTGTCTTAACCTTCTCGCCGACGCTCTGTTTTTCGCCGGCCTCGTCGCGGTAATGATAATGCACCCGCAGGGTCGTCGGGGAGTCGCCGAGCGCCTCCATGACATCGATCTCCGGTCGCGACTCACGCGTCTCCGGCAACAACCAGATTGCCGCCCATAAGCCTTTGCCATCCGGGATCTTCGCCCGTACCTCGACATGCCCGTAGCGGAAGCGGACTCGTGAGGGCCGGGGCAGTTCCTCGTAGTCGCGGCCGGTGGTGACCATTCCCGACGTATATTCGAAAGTGCGCCCCTCGAAGCCAATGATGTTTTGCGGTCTCGCCTGCAGCCGCAGAAGCCCCTCGTTGAGGGAGACGTTCTCGGGCCGATACCACTGGAGTTCCCCATTCCCGAGATTGGTGCAGCCATCCTTATTCCACCAGTAGCAGGTGGTCCATTTCTCCCGGTCGAGGCTCACCACGTCGAACTCGTCTGCGAAGATCAGCCGCCACGTACCGTCCTTGACGAGCGGAGTTGGCTCAGTAGCGAGCCTCGGCAGCAGTACGAAGACCACTAAACACGCAAGCCCCACGAGGACGGGCAACCACTTAGGGTGCATCGCGAAACCCCAGAATGCGTTTGACGGCCCCTCGAGCAAACCCGTCGAGCCGGGCCAATGGAAACCGCTCGTATCGGTATTCGGCGTAAGAAACGGGAACGGCGCCGAATCTGGATTTGTACTGTGCGAGCGACGTTGAATTTCCCGTTTCGCCCATATGGTATCGCGTGCAGCCCCGACGGCAGGCATCCTCGATCGCGGTCGCCTGCAGCAAGTAGGCGGCGCCGGATTTTCCGGCGAGGGCTTCGCTCATCGCACCCCGCGTGTAATGTGCCTGCCCCCCTAAGAGGACCAGGATCGCCGCCGCTGGCTGCCCGTCGACGCGCGCGACATAAAGACGACACGCGTCGCCCATCCGCGCGGCCATTGCCGCGAATTTCGCACGCGGGTCCCTGCGTACGCCGCGCAACCACGCGAGCGCCGCCGGTTCGTGCTGCTTGCGCGCCCAGCGAACGAACGAGAGTTGGAGCAGCTCATGAAATTCGTCGATCAACCCCTCACTGTTACCCACATCCACTTCAACGCCTAGCCTGCGTGCGCGGCGGATGTTTGTGTGGGCATTGCGGTGGAAGCGTCCGCGCACAGCGTCGAAACCTCCCGAAAGGTCGACCACATGCGCGCAGCGAGGGATTGAAGTCCACGCCGGTCTAGCCCCGGCTGCCCAGAGGTCGGCGGTAAGCGGGTTCGGCCGGATCTTGACGCCGAGACAGGGGAAGGTTTCGAGATGCGCGAAAATAGTCTCGAGATGCGCGGGCGTGACTGCGCCATCAGTCAGGATGCCGCCGAACCCCCAGGCCGGCGGCGGCGACCAGGCGTAGCGTAACGAACCGACGCCCTTGGTAAACAGGGGAAGCACAGCGCGGGCCCCGTCGTCGAACTCATAGAACTGCGGGCTGCTGCGGAAGTTGCCAGCAGCTACGACCGCCTCGGCCCATTCAGGCGACAGGCTGGCGATCGCCTCGTCATTCCGCTGATAGAGTTCGCGCCAGATGGTCTCAGCGGCCGGATTATCGAAACGAGACAGACCGACGTTAGCCACGGACTCACCATCCATTTCGTGCGATAATGCGGTCGCCAAGGAGGTGCTAACCCAGTTATGCGGCAGACTGAAACCCGATGCAGTATTATAGACGCGTGACGCACAAAATGAAAAGTTGGGGCAACCTCGAAACTACCAAACCGCTTGAATATACACCGACACAGAACGCGCGTGAAGGTCGAGTTCTCATAAGAAGCTGTGGCCAATCTTTAAGCGTGATCCTCTGTTTCGGGTTAGTCTTGGCGTCGGTGGTGCCGGCCAAAGCCGCGTCGCCGGTAGAGCTTGACACGCGGAACGTAGCGCAGCCGGCCATCGCATCGGCACTTCGGGAAGCCTATCAGTTGCCACTCTTGATCGAGGGCATGCGAGCTGGAAATACGATCTCGGCCAATGATCTGGAAAGCCCTGTCGAGCATGAACGCACAAGGCTGAAACGGGTCATGGTCGAGCTCGGATATCTGGATGCGCAGGTCGCTCTGGATCGTTCCAGCACCGGATTGGTGCTCCGGCCGTCGCTGGGTAAGCTTTATACTGTGGCGGCTGTACTCCTGAAAGGAGTTAAGCAGCAGGAACTCGATCGACAGGTGATTGACGAACTTGCATCCATTATCGATGACTACATAGGTCAACCCGCCAGCGCACAGGCTGCGGACAACCTAGGCAGCCGCATCCTCTATCGTGTCGGTGAGATCGATTTTGCTCTGGCACAGCTCAGCAAGGTGGAGTGGATCCGCTCGGGGAACGGCGTTGTAACCGCCCTCGTGCACCTCGAAGCTGGTCCTAGATTGCGTTTTGGCACAGTGACGTTCGACGGCTTGCGCCGCCTGCGCGAGAGTGAGATCAAGCGCCTCATCCCCTTCCGGCCCGGAGAGCGCTACGAGCGCGGCAAGGTAGAGGAGATGCGGGAAAGGCTTAAAGCCCTTTCCAACGTCGATGCTGTCAACATCGGCACAGCAAGGGGGAACGATGCGACGCTCGACCTCGCGGTGCGTCTACAGGAAAGGCCGGCCAATCCGTCATTGCCACAGCCACAGGGAACATTCGGTTTGGTAAGCGGGGTGGCCACCCTGACAGGGCTGGCGATCATTCAGATCGCAACGAGTGCGGGTATCTCCCCAAACCGCTTGCGGCCAGTAATGTGGATGACGACCGCATGCGCCCTGACATTTGCGGGCCTCGCAATTCATAGACTGGCCCACTTCCTGTAGAAGGCGTTGGCCTCAGTTTCTCCAGATGACGCTCCGGGACGAAGCGGATCTGCGACGAGAGAATAGCGGCATTCGAAGCGTATGTCCCGCTTTGGGGTCGAATCCCGACCCCGAATCTTTTCCCTTGAATGGATTCGTCGCCCGTGTTTGGTCTTTTTCGAAAAGCCACAGCCTAGACTTGAGATCAGGACAGAGCCGTACATCCTGCGTTGTCACGATCGTGCCCACGCCGACATCCGCATTGTGGCGTTCAGCGGTCATTCAGTGCCATCCCAATAAATTTCGGCTATCCACCCGACTGCGACAATCGAAAGCCGGCAACATGCCCCCAAGCCGGGATGCCCACTCCTATCCCTCGACTTGAAAGGAATTGAATCGTAGACTCCGCTATTCCAGCCACGCCGCATGATCTGCGCCGCGGCCAAAGCGCAGAGACTGTACCCCCTAGAGCGTTGCCTTTTCCGCCGGGACCGTCACATCGGACCCGCCTTATTCGTCGCGGGTTGCGGCGTCAGCTTCGGTCGTCGCTAGAAATTGAAATAGATGGTGACTTCTGGCCGCCGGTGGTAGCGGTGGTAGTCACGATAGCCGTAGTATCCGTAATGGCGAGGATAGCATCGGCCGTAGTAACGGCAGGAAAGCCGAGCGTGCCGCCTATTCCAGTGGCGCTCCGCGCGCCAATGGCGCCGGTGTCTAACCTGTTCGACGGCGCCGGTCTGCACTTGCTCGTGTTTCGGCACGAAAGTCGGCGCGGCGTTTAGCGGTAAAGCGAAGGACGCAGTACGGCTGTGAGGGCGGCTAAGAGCTTTGTCATCGTGGACTCCTCTCGCTGCCTATCAGATTGAGCCATCGAGCCTGAACCGCTGATGAATGGCGACGCTCGGGCTGAGGAAGGTCGGTTTCGAGATGCAGCAGGTCAACGATACAATCGACCTACTGAACCCGCTGTACGCGCGTTCGGGGTCGGTGCACTGATATCCGGAACCTCCTCGCCCGTCGTCGGTTCCTCCTTCCCCAGAAGGAGAAACAACATGGCCAAAGACGAACTGAGCGCCGGCTTCACCGGGACGCCGACCGAACCGCCCACTGGCGTCCGAAAGGTAGCGAAGACAGCCACCGACGCAGTGAGCCGCGAAGCAAACGCTGTGGTGGTCGGCGCCGCGGATCACCCGTACACAGCAACCGGCCTGGCGCTCACGGTCGGCGCCCTCGCCTTCGCAATCGGGTTTGTTGTGGGTCGATCGTCAGTCGACAGCGGGCGGAGGTACTGGCGTTAGATTGGGAGTGACGGACTTGCTGCTCTCGCAAAAGTCGCACCTGCCACTGTCGCGCTACGAGGCTGGCGAGGAACTCAAAGAGCGAACAGTGGATGATACTCGCATGAAGCAGGCGTGATCTTTGTACTAGAGGATGGCGAAGGCGTCGGCGGTCCGACTCCGCAAAAAGGGATAATCAGCACATGAAATCCGCCCTTCTGTGCATCAGCATGCTATAAAGAGGCTGATGACCCAAAACGATCAGCAGTACGAGTTTTCTGAATTCTCCGGCAAGTTCCTCGATGATGATGTGACCGTTATTCTGCGCATTTACCGGCCCGCCGGCACAAATCTCGACTGGATGCTCGAGGTGCTCGACGAGGAAGGAAACACGACCGTCTGGAATGACCCCTTCGATACTGATCGAGAGGCGTTCGAAGAGTTACTGGCCACCGTTCAGCGAGATGGCATCCGCAGCTTCCTGGACGAGCCAGTTCAGAATCTCCATTAGCGGCCTGACCGGCGCATTTCGCGCCAATAGCTTCTATTTGGCGGGCTACCAATTCGCACCCACAGAGCAGACAGCGAAGACCGCTAAAGACATTGACCGCGACCAGCACAGGCCGGCTCAGCGCCAACCAACCAAGGTCCTGTGCTATATGACAGATCATTCGGACTGCACCACGCCCGACGTGATTCAAAATGCTGGCGAGCACACGATGAGACGCGCCGAGCTAGGAGCGCTGATTGGCTTGGATTTCCGTGGTGTGCGCGAATGGGTGGTCACCGATGAAGGGCGCGCTGAGATCATGCGGAAAGACAAATGGCGGAACTGGAGATCCTAATGGCCAAAATGGCCCAAACATGACTGCTCCTATGCTCGGCTCGATCGAGTTCCGGTTGATCCATTATGCGACCTTTCTAGTCAGAACGTGACCTTCCTCGCGCTCGAGCCGCACAGGGCTCGTGAAGTGCGGCTTCCTTCGACCCGTAGGTGCCCCTCGCCGATACGGTGCGAAGTTCGACTTCCGCCATTTCCGCCCACCGCAGCGAGCCGGGTAAGCGGCTTATCCCAAGTATCTATTTGGTGAGCAGCGGGACGCCTGCTCCGCCTCCGTTTCAGCGAGCGTCGGCCGTCGTGCTGGGTGCTCTCCCATGGGCAAGATGAGCAAGCGGCTCTCGAGTTAGCGACGTTGGGTAAGACGAAGAAGGTAGCCTGTCGCGAAGGCAGTAGCAGCGAGCAGCAGAACAGTGCCAAATGCGCTGCGCTGCTCTGGAACCCGGCGCTCTGCCGCGTTCCGGACCTCCGGTGTATCGACGACTTCGGTAAGAGGGCGATCGAAACCGAACGCGACTTGTTCATGCCAGCGACCGGCGGAGTCCTGGAATTCGATATTCTCCGTCGAACCGGGAAGCTCATGTTGACGCGCTGCAATTTCGGCGGCGGCAAGTGCATCGGCGTGGGTAGGAAAGGTTTCAGAGAAGACGTCGTTAACTTTGTACGCCCAAGCCCCGTCGTGCTCCACTATCTCATACTGCACCTTTGGCATAGCGCTGCTCCGTTAGTTGAAGCAAAACATCCGACATTGATCTTAGTTCCGAGCAAGTCGATGCGGCGGAGTGCCACCTCTGCGGTGATTTGAATACGGGCGTTAAGCCTCCATTAGAATCACGGCATGTAAGCTGCATATATCGCAGCGCGCCGCGGGCATGATGCCTCCTGCGTCTTCGGCAAACGCCGAGGAATTCATAGCGTAATCCCCCGCAGGTACCATCCATGCACAGGAAAACAGTCTCCGAGAGTCGACGCACCAGCTATTGGTGCTCTTCGTCGCCGCCGTTTTCATCCTAGTCGGAGCCGCATTCGTCGGATTGGTTGCGGGCTCGGCGCCCGGGGGCACGATTACCGCCTTGTGTCAAAAACGATAAGAAGCTCTGGGCTCGGAGAACAACGCTCGCGAAAAGGGCCGCCGTCGGGCCCCACCCCCAGACGCCCTCGTCAGTGGCGGCCTGTCAGTCGGTGAGATGCGGGTCACCCAACTCCTGACCGAGAAAAAGGGAGGGCGACTGCCCTCCCAATATCCTATGCGACCTCAGTGGAAAATCGCTGAAACAGTGGTTTCAGCCGGGGATGCCGCACTGCCCGCGGCGGATGGACCTCGATGGCCCGGCCGGACCTCGCCTCGCGCCGTAACCATTCGCTGATGGTCTCTGCGCTGGTGTGATCCATGTAATGAAGGTCCTCACCGACGATCCTCACCTTACGGCCTTCGGGCAACTGCTCGAGCGTGTTGAGCAGTATAGGCACGTCCCTGCAGGTGGCGGCGCCGCCGAGTTGGACATGGATTTCCTCGTCTATCTCGGCATGCCTGATCGCAAGCTTTCGGCGAAGGTACGGCACGATCTCGATGATCGACAGCGCCAGGCCAAGCGCGACACCGACCAGCAGGTCCTGCAGGACGACCATTGCGACGGTCACCGCCCAGATGCCGACCGGGACCAATCCATGGTGCTCGAAAAGGTGGCGGACATGGCGCAGGCTGATCAACCGCCATCCGGTGACGAGCAAAACCGCGGCAAGCGCCGACAAGGGGACCAAGGTCAACAAAGCCGGCGCCAGCGCCACCAGACCCAATATCCAGATCCCGTGGAAGATGGCGGAGGCCCGCGTGCGTGCGCCGGCCTGTATGTTCGCCGAGGAACGGACGATGACGCCGGTAATCGGCAATCCGCCAAGCAAGCCGCAGAGCCCATTACCGACGCCCTGCGCGAAAAGTTCCTTGTTGAATTTGGTACGCACCCCGTCATGCATCCGGTCGACGGCCGCAGCCGAGAGAAGGGTTTCGGCACTGGCGATAACGGCAATCATCACAGCCATGAGCATGATGCCGGGCTCAAGCATTCGGGCAAAATTTTCCATCGTTGGCAGCGTGATGCTATCGACGAGTGAGGCTGGCACCTCCACTCGCGCGATCGGCAGCTGCAGCGCGGCGGCGAGGACCGTCCCCGCCGCGACCCCGACCAGCGCTCCCGGAACTAGCGCAAGGGATTTCGGCCGGCACTTCTCCCAGCACACCATTGCAAGGAGAGATATGAGGCCAACCTTCAACGCGGTTGCCTCGCTTGTCAGGCCAGTCCCCCAAAGACGGGCGAGACTGTCCTCGATCGCCGCGACGTTCTCCATCCCGCCGGCCGCGGGCTTGGCATCCATCAGCACATGAATTTGCCCCAAGATGATCAGAATACCGATACCGGCGAGCATGCCATGAACCACGGCCGGCGAGATCGCCCGGAACCAGGAGCCGACCCGCAGGAATCCCGCGGCGATCTGCAGGAATCCGACGACGAGCAGGACGGGAGCGAGCATGGCGACGCCGTAGTCCTCTACGAAGCCGAAGACGATGACGGCAAGTCCGGCGGCAGGTCCGGAGACCTGCAGCGGCGAGCCCGACAGGAAGCCGACGACGATGCCGCCGATGATCCCGGAGATCAGGCCCATCGAAGCCGGCACGCCGGAGGCGATTGCGATCCCGAGGCACAGCGGAATGGCAACGAGAAAAACGACCAGCGACGAGGCGAGGTCGCGCGAAAAGGACGAGCTATTGGCTGTCATGGCGCTACTCCGCGGCAAGTGTTGCTGCGATTTGCGGCATGACATGCGGGCGATCGCGGCCGGTGAACGCGACCGGCAGCGGCTCCCCGTCCTGCGGCACCGTGAAGGTCGCTGTCGCCCCGTCATAGACCTGGACTTCGCCGGTCTCGATGTCGAAGAACCAGCCATGAAGGGTGATCTCGCTGGTGGCGAGTTTTGCGGCCACGGAAGGATGCGTCTTCAGGTGATCGAGCTGAACGACGACGTTTTCCATCGCCACGGCGCGCACGCGGTCAGTTTCGGAAAGGTCGTCAGGATAGGCCCGGCAGACGATCGAATAGGCGGCGTGACTGTGGCGCAGCCAGGCCGCGACATTGGGCATCGGCTGGAGCAACTCCGGATGGCACAGGCCCTTCATCGCCCCGCAGTCCGAATGGCCGCACACGACGATATCACTTACGCCAAGCGCCAGAATGGCATATTCGATTGCCGAGGAGACCCCGCCGTTGAGGGTCGAGAACGGCGGAACGATGTTGCCGGCATTGCGGCAGACGAAGAGATCTCCGGGACCTGCTTGCGTGATCGTCTCGGGCATCACCCGGCTATCGGCGCAGGATATCATCAAAGCTTGCGGTTGCTGGCCTTCCCTCGCCAGCTTGCGGTAAAGCGCCGATTGGTTGGGAAACACCGCGCCGCGAAAATTGGAGATACCTTTCAGGAGATCACCCATGTTCGGATCCTCTTTCTGGCCGGACGTCGGACTGGGAGGAATGTCTCTCGTCCGGCGGGTTGCAGAAGCGATCTGTTCGCAGGTGCGAAAAGAACAGCAAAAAGGGTGCAGTGCAACCAGCCGCTGCGAGATCACGATCAACAACACGTGAGGCGTGCGCATGCGTCCCCGCCGACTGGGGAGTTCCAAGTGCTTGCTTCTGTCCGCAGTCGGAGCTGGGCCGCTGCTCTATGGGGTCTGCTGAGGACCGGTTGGACAATCTTTAGAGGCACAGTCACCTCGTGCTGCTGATCGCATAGCGGCCCAACCCATCCATCGTCCCGGCGAAGGGACCTTGCTCCGGAGGGCGGATGGCTGTGCCCGTCCGAGAGCCTGTCTTGTCGTCTCCGCTCAGGGTCTATAGCGCAGCCTCTTCCGTTCAAGCTGCGTTCATGCAAAACGCGCTATAAACGATTGAAAGACAAGACGATGGAGGTTCTAACAAAAGCTTGCAGGCACTCCAACTATGCCCGCGAGCCGGACAAAAAACCAGATACCGGTTGCGAGGATGATGCCTGCCTCCCTGGGAGTTGAAAAAGTGAAACGCGCCCTTTTGAAGATTGCTGCGACCGGTATGCTCTTGCTGACTCCGGCGATCGCTCAGGCGGCAGAAGGCTTCGCGACGACCAACGTCAACATGCGCGCCGGCCCAAGCACCGCATACCCGGCGATCACTGTGATTCCGGCCGGCGAATCCATCGAAATCTACGGTTGTCTTGCCGACGTGCCATGGTGCGACGTGGAGTTCTACGACGGCCGTGGCTGGGTGCACGGCCGATATATCCAGGCGCTTTATGAACAGCGCCGCGTTTATGTCGGGCCTCAATACTATCGTCGGCTCGGTATTCCCGTCGTGGTCTTCAGCTTCGGCAGCTATTGGGATCGTCATTACCGCGACCGTGACTTTTATCGCGACCGCGATCGCTGGCGCCGCGGACCGGACTTCTATCGCGGCCCGGGTCGCCGCGCGCAACCATCGCCCAGCCGCAGACCTGAATTCGAGCCGAGGCCAGCTCCGCCCGAGGAATTCGACGAGAGATTGCAGCGGAGGCCCGATTTGAGCCCTCCCCCCGAAAGACGGCGGGACCTCGACGATCGCCCGGAGCGCCTTCCGGATTTCGATCGCGCCCCCAACCGCAGGCCTGATGTCGACAGGCGGCCGAACTTTGACCGTGATCTGCGCGGCGGCGATCGCAACCGTCGGAACTTCGAGCGTGGGGGCAATGATGGCGATCGCGTCATCCGCCGCGGCGGCGACGATCGTGACCGCAGGGGTGGTGACAATGACCGCCGCAGACAGCAGCGACGTTTCTGCGAACCCGGCGAACCGGATTGCCCGGACTAACGTGGCCCCGTGCGGCAGAGATGCTGTCGCACCGACGGCCGGGGCTTCGCGAACCCGGAATCGCTTCCGTCGCCTCAAAGCCCAAGCGAATAAAACCCGGCGATCCGGTCAGCCTGAAAGACGCTGGACTCTGGTTGATCGGGCGCGCGTGATGGCGCATTCCACAGCGGCTTCGACGGGGTGATCAGGTCGGAGTGATCGGCCGTTCCAGAAGTTCTACAACAGCGGCTTGGATACTTAGGCACAAACCTTCGTATTCGACAATTAGTTCCTCGCGACGAGGAGTCTCCTTCTGGAGACGTTTGAGCATCTCAGCCGCTACAGCGTATTCCTCGTAGAGGTCGTCCAACTCGCGGGCTCTTAGTGTGACGCAAGCGATCTCGATGATGAGGAGGGCCAGCGCTAGGCGAGCCCTTGCCGTTTCGAACCAGTGACACTCTTTCAATCCGTGACACGGCCCTCGGGGAGGCGCTGCCCTCTGCTTTGCGGGGCCATACTCAAGCCTTTTGTTTTGCTTCGATCGCCAGTTGGATCGACTGGCTGGGGGTACACCGCGGCATCGCGGCCGTCCAAGTAGCGAGCCTGCGATGAGCGGATAGGCGGCAAATCGCCGCCACTGAGAGGAGTAAAATGCGTATCGGAGAGCTGGTGGAGGCACTTGGCTCCGGGAGCACTGAAGTCCAGCCGGTGCTGTCCCCCGCGAAGTTATACCAGATCGGCGCTTGGCTGCCGAAGCCGGCGGGCTCGATCGGCGCCGCCGTTCTCTGAACCCGGCCGGCCGCTAGGGCGGGTCGACGAACATCACCAGCGGAATCTCTTGGGTATTGTGTGCCGGAGTACCGACTGCCGCGATGCCGCAGAAGTGCCCGAAGACCAAACGTGACATTCGCGGAAACAAACGGGTTCTACACGGTGAAGGACGTGTGCCGATTATTGGCCGTATCTCGGACTACGCTGTGGAGAATGCGAAAGGATGGCTCGTTTCCGGAGCCAATTCCGATGTACGGCCGAATGATCCGCTGGCCCAAGCCTCAGGTAGACGAGTGGATCCGGCGGCATTCGGTCTAGAGGGAGGCTTGATCTGCCAAACCGATGCTTGCCGACTACGCTTGGACTTCGCTCCATCTTTGACAAAAGCCTGGATTCAATCAAGCCCAGGCGGCTGCGATTGCGACCTCTATACGACCTCGCCCCCGCGTTCTTCCCGGCGTACATCAGCTAAGTAATTGAATTTTTTTGGCGACCCCTGCAGTTCTGCGAGGATCAGCCAAAATCAATCACTTGGGAGATGGTGGGACCGAAAGGCGCCCCATTGATAACATTGGCGAATTGAAAATCGCAGGTCTTACCAAAATCAGGAATTCAGCTCGAACACCGTCGCATCGTGGGCCCTCTCCCTGATTCCTTTGAACGACGGATGCCGGAGCTTCCCATCCTGCGTCCAGGCGCGATACTCGGCCTCAGCGATCAGCACCGGCTCAACGAAGACAGCGTTCTTTCGTTTCAGGCTCACCGCCGGCGAATCCGTCCGGATTGCCTCGAGCAGCTCGCGCAGCCTGGCCGACTCCGCGTACGTCCAGCCGCTACCGCAGCCGCCGACATAGACAAGCTCACCCCTCCTCCTTGCCGCTAGCAGCAGCCGCGCAATAGCGCCAGGCACGGTCGACGGCTCGAAGCCGACGATCACGAAGCTGTCGCTGCGCACGCACTTGATCTTCTGCCAGTCGGGACGACGGCCGGAGTGATAGGGCTTGTCGCGGCGCTTGGCGACGATCCCCTCGAGTCCGTGCTCGCAGGCGATCCGGAAGAGCTCTTCCCCACTCGCCTCGACTTCCTCCGACAGCCGAATGACACCGGCGCGGCCGGCGACGATCGACTCCAGCAGGCGCCGGCGTTCGCTGAGCGGTAGCCGGCGCAAGTCGCGGCCGTCGAGATAGAGGAGATCGAAAGCGAAGAAGAGGATTTCGCGCGGATCATGCAGGCTGGGCTTTCGGCCGAGGGCACGCTGCAGCATGCCGAAGTCAGAGCGGCCGTGCTCATCGAGCACGACCGCCTCGCCGTCGAGGATTGCGGTCTTAAGCCCAAGAAGCCGCGCCTCTGCAGCGATTGAAGGGAAGCGGCTCGTCCAGTCGTAGCCGCCGCGCGTGACGATCCGCACGCGGCCGGACTCAATATGGACGGCGAGCCGGTAGCCGTCCCACTTCACCTCGAAGGCCCAGTCCCGCCCGGCCGGCGGCCGGTCGACGAGCGTTGCGACGCAAGGCTCTACCCGCGCCGGCATAGGGTCCGGCGGCGGCGCCTCGGGCGATTTCTTCGAAGATGCTCTAGCCATGCGGCCATTAACGCACAGCTTCGGCAAACCGTCGCATTGACTGTTCGGATGACGAGAACATATTAAGAACGCGACCGGGCGAAGCGGCGCGCCATTCACGACATGCGGGATACCGACAAACTCGATTCGAGGAGGAAACCGCATGTCGGCGCCAGAATACGATCTCGAACGCGCAATCTTCATTCGCTTCGCTATGGTCGGTCGCCCTGTCCTGAATGGACTAGCGGCGAAGGGTCAGCGGCGGCGGCGTGATCCACAGTGCTCCACCCTCTTTGCCCGCGACATCGTAACGGCTTTGAGGGCACAGATCGGCTTTAAACGCCACGTCAAAATTGTGGACGATGCGATCGTGCAGGAATTCCTGCGCGCCGCCATTTGGGAAATAGCTGTCGAGGATTGCGCCGTGCTCGTCGGCATTGACGCCACGCCAAGGGACGCGGCGAAGCGGGAGATCTCGAAGCGGTTGGCCGAGCGGCTCAAAGCCGAATTCGAGATTGTTTACGACCCGGCTTTCTATCACGGCCGCAGCGGAACAGGGCCGCTCGGGCCAAGGAGATAATTTCAAGGTCGGCTGCGGGGAATCGGAACAATGACGCCCCCGCTGGATTATCTTGGTGCCGCATAATTGTCTCAGCGGCACAGGTCCCCCCACCTGTTAATGAGTGCCCGTCCTGTCCCCCGGTGCGGGCACTCGCACTATATGGCTTGCCATCGCCGTCACAGCGAGTACTTCGGAAAGCCAAATTGACAGGATGAGGCCTCTCAGGTCGATGATCGCGTGTGATACTCTGGCGGAGGCACCCATGGAAGACGATCGGAACACGACCACCACCGAGTATCAGGGCAACGACATAAGCGTGCACTCGACTGACCCGCTCATTGGAACGCTTGAGCTTATGTCAGACGAGGATGAAATCATCCTGCTCGAGCTCGATCGAGAGAGCGCAGAGAGTCTCGTGTCGGCACTAGTCCAGTTTCTTGATAGGGGCGAAGGCGACGATGCGCCGACTATCATAACGTCGACGCTTCAGTGATTCCCGCGCGTACATCACCACCCGCTTGATCGCATCCGCGCGGATATCGATCGGCGCCACCGCCACCCGCCGCCGAAAGCCTGGCGATCTCACGCTCAAGTCGCTGCTGGTTTTCCTTAAGATCGAGAATGATATCGCGCTGGCTGTAGACACTGCCCTGCGCCTGCTTGACTCGTCGATCTGGCGCTGATGGTCGGCAAAGCGCTGGTCGTAGCTCGTCCAGACACGATCGAGCTCCTGACGCGGAACCTGAGCATCCCGCAGTTCCTTCAGCATGGACTGCTGTTGCCAGAAATTCGGGCTCGGCTGCGATGCCCTAATCTACATGTTCATGCCAGCGCCGGCGACCGATGAATTCGCAAAGAAGCAGAACGAGCGGTTCGAGATGGCGAAACGATCGGATGGAACAAATTCAGAGGTTTAGAATTAGATGACTGTCGCCTCCTCCGGCGATACCTGATGAATGGCCAAGAGACAGAAGCAGCGTTCGCGATCCGGGCGGACGCTGCTTTCTTAGTAGTCCCAGGCAATATGGGTGCTCGCGCCCCGTCACCGTAAGCGTTGTTCTGACTCCACCTTGATCGGCGCGGATAGGGAAGACGAACCAATCTAACCGTCCGGCTTAGGAATGGTTTCGTATTTTGACCCTAGAGCTTGTAGACTGGAACCGAAAGGCGAGGTTCGGCGCTTCCGAAGGCATCGGTTGCGACCTGCTTTGGTCGACCGGTCACAAGATCGAGCGGCTGTATCAGAAGGCCGTTGGCAAGGCCGCGGTCCGCCGTTAATCGGTAACGCTTGGAGCGCTCGCAAACGTGCCCTACTATCATACCGTGGGGATTTTCGAAGTTGAGCGTTAGGCCCTCGGCGCCGAGAAGGTCAAGCGACATGAAGCTTGTCCTCATCGCTCTCGCTGTCGCCCATAACTGGTATTCCGGCCACCATGATCCGGTCACCGGCTACGAATGCTGCGACAACAAGGACTGCCGGGTCATCAGCCCGCGCTATGTCGAGCCGCTGCCGGGCGGCAACTTCAACATCCGCACCGGGTCCAAGACAAGATACTTCATCCCCAAGAACCGGGTTTTAGAGAGCGAAGACAGCCAGTATCACATCTGCACGTCCGCCCCGCATATGACGATCCGCTGCTTCTTCGCGCCACACACTGAGGCAAAAGCGATGGGCAGCGTTGCGGGCTCACTTGAGAGGTAGGCTGAGCCCCCGGCCGGACACGGCGCTCATCGGCCTTGGTGCCATGCGTAAACCCTGTGATCGTCATATGTCGGAGCCCTCTTTGGACCCGAGCATCGACAATCAGGCGGTGATCCGAAAGGTGGGATCAAAACAGCGCTTACCCGTCACCGGCGTGCAACGCTCGTGCAACGCTTGCAATGCAGCTCGGCGACAAAAAAGCGCCCGCTTTGCCCGGCGGGCGCTGAGGAAGGACCATGAAGAAGTGTACAGTCTACGCCTCATTTGCCGCTTGAGCGAGTCACAAGCGGGCCTTTAGAGAGGTATTCCATCACCATCTGGCGGTCGGGGCCAATTTCGCGGATCGCTTTTGAGCACCTCTTCCCTGGTCTTACGAGTAGCCCTCATGAGGTAGGCAATCTCGTGCTCTTGCGTTGAGACAAACTCGCTGTCGCGCCCCTTCTTTCTGAGATCGTCCGGCATTCTTTCCTCCTCTCATCCCAGGAGAAGGGGGGCACGAATTTTCACCCGGCAAGGTAGTATTTACAGGACAGAAAAGGGGGCCTCGCTTTCGCCAGGCCCCGTTTTGCAAATCAGTCTACGCAGCAAGTCATCAAAGCGCGAGCGTACGGGGCTCGCGCTGTCCGGCGCCTGTCAAGAACTCGAAAAAAAGCAGCTTCCACATGGTCGGATCGAAGGTACAATGATCCGCTGGGCGCGAGAATTCGCGCCGCTCTGCCCAGAGAGGAGGACCTTGCCGTGCTCTCATTTTCTCGCGGCGGTCGTCAGTTCCTGACTCCTGATGATCTCGATGTACTGCAGAGGATCTTCGACGAGGAAATAAAGATCCGAGGGTTGCCAAACGATTGCCCCGCAGCACCACCGCGCTCGCGGCGAGGCTGATAGAACTTTATCAAGCTGGCATAACTCAGGTGGATATTATGACCCAAATGGTCGCAGCGCTCTTTTAAAAAAGCAAGTGAGCGCATCGGCACGCATCTGAAGGAAAAAGCCTCCACTGCTGCCAAGACCTCTTGCCCGAGCGTTCGAATTCACAGGCGAGCCGCCGTCCTGTCCCCCGGTGCGGGCACTCGCACTATTTGGTTTTCGCCAGATAGTCCATGACCTTGTCCCGGCTCGGCCCAGCCTCCCGGATCGCCTCCAGCGCCTTCTGCCGCGTGACCTTTGCCGCTTTGACGATGTAGGCGACTTCGTGCTCCTGCGTTGATGCAAGCTTGCGGTCGCGACCCTGCTTCTTCGGATTGTCTGCCATGCTCTCCTCCATTCATGATAGAAGGATAGGAGCCGTTCAAAGCACGGCAAGAGCATTTGTCGTGGCAATTCCAGGTGCTTCGCAAGGCAGGAGCTGAGCGGGCGAAGCGCGAGCGATCTTGCTGAAATGAGCCCCCAAAGTCTTTGCACAGTCTAGTCCACCGGGTCTAATGGACAGTCCGCATGGCTGGCTGTAAAACCCGCGCTCGTTGGCGATGTGTAGTGCAGCCGGAGAACTCTCTTCCGCTCCAACAGGGGCAGATAGACAGAAGATTGATAGCGTAAAGCCGCGCGCTGATCAGCAAATCAGCGCAACGGCACGGTTCGTTCCAATTTGGCTGAACTCGTTATGACAATCGAAGGAACTCGGAGCCTATCGTCGCCGGCACGAGTCCGCCTTTTCTAAGTGCGAGGCAATGGCCCCGCGCTTTCTGATGGGAATTTGGCATGAGCGGTACGGGCAAAACCGGCAAGACCTTGAATACCACCGGCAACAATCTGATCGATGGGGTGCTCTCAGGTTATGCCTGGACCGGCACGATCACCTATGCCTTTCCGACGTCGATTAGCGACTACAGCTATAGCGGCGAAAAGGACAGCGGTTTTGCCGCGGTCTCGCAGGCGCAAATAAACGCCGCGCTCTTCGCGATGGAGCAAAGCTTTGGCTCGGCCGCCAATGACGGCTTCTCCGTCGAGGGCTTCACCAATGCCGACTTCACCTCCGGAAGCGCAGCCAGCGCGACAATCCGGTTTGCGCAGTCGTCCCTGCCCTCGACCGCATGGGCGTATCTGCCGGGCGGCTATGCCGAAGCCGGCGATATCTGGTTTGGCACGACGTATGCGGGCACGGTCGCCGACTATCGAAAGCCCGTCGCCGGAAATTACGCCTGGCACACGCTCATGCACGAACTCGGCCATGCGCTCGGCCTGAAGCACGGCCATGAATCAGAGGGGGGCTTCAGCCCTCTACCTTCTCAATCTGACTCGATCGAATATTCGATCATGACCTACCGCGGCTATGTTGGCGGTTACGGCTACGCCTACGAGCAGTACGGCGCGCCGCAAACCTTCATGATGGCTGACATTGCGGCGCTGCAGGAAATGTACGGCGCCGATTTCAGCACCAACAGCGGCGACACGGTCTATAAATGGACGCCCAATAGCGGCGCGACGCTCGTCAATGGCGTGGTCGGCATAGCACCAGGCGCCAACCGCATCTTCGCCACGATATGGGATGGCGGCGGCAACGACACCTACGATCTCTCGGCCTATTTAACGGGCCTCAAGATCGACCTGCAACCGGGCAACGCCTCGACCTTCAGCATCGACCAGCTCGCCTGGCTCGGTGGCGGTTCCAACAGTGGCTTTGCCGCAGGTAACATCTTCAATGCACTGCTCTATCACGGCGATACGCGCTCACTGATCGAGAACGTCAAGGCTGGCATGGGGAACGACACGATCACCGGCAACCAGGCGGCCAATCAGCTGTGGGGCAACAGCGGCAATGACTCGCTGATTGGCAAATCCGGCAATGACACGCTTTACGGCGGTGCCGGCTCGGACAAGCTCTATGGCAGCAGCGGCAATGATACCTTGTACGGCGAATCGTACAACGATGTGGTCTATGGCGGCAATGGCGCGGACAAACTAGCCGGCGGCAGCGGCTCCGACACGTTCCAGTTCAGGGCCTTGGCGGAAAGCACCGTCGCCACGTCGGGCCGCGACACCATATACGACTTCTCGGCATCCGATCGTATCGATGTTTCCGCGATCGACGCCGACTCGGCCACGAGCGGAGACCAGGCCTTCATCTTCGTCGGAACCGCCGCCTTTAGCGGCAAGAAGGGCGAGTTGCGTTACGGCGCCGCTCCCTCCGACACCTACATCTACGGCGATGTCAACGGCGACAAGACGGCCGACTTCGCCATCCGTCTCGATGACGCTGTCACCCTGCAGAAAGGCTACTTCGTCCTGTAGGCAGCCGTCGGCGAAGCGTCGTGTTGTTCGTTAGTTGTGACGGAGCGCAGCAATCATCGCTCCACCGCACCGCCGCTTGCTGCCATGAGCCTGGCGATCTCCCGCTCCAGCCGCTGCTGGTTTTCCTTCAGGTCGAGAATGATGTCGCGCTGGCTGTAGACGCTGCCCTGCGCCTGCTTCACCTCGTCGATCTGCCGCTGATAATCGGAGAAGCGCTGATCGTAGCTCGTCCAAACGCGGTCAAGCTCCTGGCGAGGCACCTGTGCGTCGCGCAAATCCTTCAGCATGGCCTGCTGCTGCATCCTGTCCTCGGCGCCGCGCGCCGATCGCCACTCCATTTCCTTCTGCGTCACCATCTTTTCGTTTAGGATGGCGACAGAGGCCTTCAGGTCGCTGGTCGCACTGTTGATCGCCCAATAGGCGAGCGCACCGAGAATCGTGCAGAAGCTCAATGCGACGCCAAGGGCCTGCCATTGTGGACGGTTGCGTTCTGCGAGTGTCGATGACAGAGAGGCCACGGAATTGCGCATCTCGGCGGCAAGCGCCAACCGCAGATTCCATTTGCTTGAAGCCGGTTCGCATCTCCGCCTCAAGGTCTGTCTGCCGGCGTCCTAGGTTCGTCACCCTTTCGCCGAGCTGTGCCGTCACTGCATCTGTATAGGTGCGGTGTGGATCATTTCCGTTCATATCATCATCCGCCATCCCCGAAGAATGCCGATGGCGAGTACGGGCGAATCACGAAGGCGCACATCAAGAAGGCGATGGACAAGCGCGCCGCCACGCCGAACGCCGCAAATAATCTCCTGAAGACGTTCAGCCACCTCTTCAAGTGGGCGGTCGAGGCCGAGCACATGGAAGTCAATCCGGTAATCGGCGTCAGCAAGGTTTCCGTAAAGTCGGACGGCTTCCACCCATGGACGGTCGATCAGGTCGAGAAATACCGGGCTCATCATAAGCTCGGGACAAAGCCACGGCTGGCGATCGACATTCTGCTCTTCCTCGGATTGCGCAGATCCGACGCGGTTCTCGTCGGCCGGCAGCACCTCAAGGACGGCGTGATCTCCCTTCGGACCGGAAAAACGGGTGCCTGGGTATACCTGCCCGTCTTCAAACAACTGCTCGAATCAATCGAGGCAACACCGACAGGAGACCTGGCATTCCTCACGACCTCGACGGGAAAGCCGTTCAGTTCTGGAGCATCATTCGGGAATTGATTCGCGAAGCAGTGCAAGGCCGCGGGCCTGCCTGATGAGTGCCGAGCGCATGGGCTCAGGAAGGCGGGCGCTACGATAGCCGCCGACGAGGGCGCGACGGCTCATGAGTTGATGGCAATGTACGGCTGGACCCGGCTCGCGATGGCCGAGGTCTACACGAAGGAAGCGGATAGGAAGCGCCTCGCGAAGGCCGCTTCGGAACGCCTTGCGAACAGAATGTAGGTCGCACCTATAACCCTGCTCGGTCGCACCTTAAATGAAATCATGTACTTAGATGGTGGTATGGCGACCCCTGCAGGACTCGAACCTGCGACAACCTGCTTAGAAGGCAGGTGCTCTATCCAGCTGAGCTAAGGGGCCGTCAGGCCGGTTCGCCCGGGCCTTCAATGGGTCCAGGGCTGCATCCGGTTGAAACGGAAATTGTCCGAATAGGACACATTCTTGCGCGTCGCGTCCTTCGGCGCGATGACGCGGTATTCGATGCCGTTGCGTTCGGCATAGGCGATCGCTTGCTCGGCGGTCTCGAAGGTTAGCCGCAACTGCTGCCGCATGTCACCGGAGCTCGTGTAGCCCATGATCGGGTCGATGGTGCGCGGCTTTTCCTGATCGAACTCCAAGACCCACAGATGCGTCTTGGCCTTGCCGGACTGCATGGCTGTCTTCGCGGGACGATAGATCTTCGCGGACATTGCTTTCAAACGGCTCCCGTCTTTCATCTCGACGCCGGCGCATCATCCGGATGCGCGACGTCGCTGTCGTCTTTCGGCTTTGAGCACGGTTTCTTCCGGATCGCTGGCAAGCCGAAATCCTGCCTGCGAGCAGTTTTGCCCCATGCTCCGTCTTCCCTTAGCGCAGAATGATTTAAAACGGAATGACTTGCGTCAGGAAATTACAGCTTTTTCAAGCGCCTGCCGCCCTTGCCGCGATGGCCGGGCGCCACGATGTCCCGCCCTCACCGGCGGGGGCGTCGTCTACTGCCCGCTGGCCTCTAGCCGATGGAAAAATCAAGGGCTTAAATGGTCGGAGTGGAGAGATTCGAACTCCCGACCCTCTGGTCCCAAACCAGATGCGCTACCAGACTGCGCTACACTCCGAGCCGACGAAGGCGGAGATACACGCTTCGCCTCCCACCTGCAACAGCAAATTTGGAAGCGGCGGCAGTGCAGATCTCGTGCATGGCGCCCAAAAATGTGCAGCGGCTTTGGGAAAACGACATGCACTAAACCAAAGACCTAAGGCGTGTCTAATGAGTACCCGCGAATGCGACGCGCTTAGCGCGCGGCGGCCGGCATGCGTGCGCCCGTAATCCGGTCGCCGGGCCTTATTCCGAGGCGTTTCACCGTTCCGGCGTTGAGCTCCAGCACGAAGGCGACCGGTTCTTTCGAATCGATGATCGCTTCGGACAGCGGGACGGCGTTCTCATGAATGGTTGCGACGGTGCCGTCCGCGACGATGAAGAGCATGTCGAGCGGCAGATAGGTATTCCGCATCCACATCATCACCCGCCGCGTCTCGCCGAAATCGAACAGCATGCCGTGGTCCGCCGCCAGCTGGCGGCGGTGCATCAGGCCCTGTTCGCGCTGCTCCGGGTCGATCGCCAGTTCCACGATCAGGTCATGGGCCCTCCCGCCACTGGTGAGAAGCCGGATTCTGTCCTTCTCGAAGGTGAGATCCGCGGCGTGCGACGCGACGAACAGCGACAACAAAAAAAGCGCCGCAATGGCGCTTCTCGCAAGAAAGTCGCGAAGCATGCGCATCAATGCGACCGATTGCTCGGTGTGGGACCGTCCGGGTGGATCTCCGCAGCCATCAGGCCCTTCTCGCCGTCACCGAAGCGGCACAGCACCACCTGGCCGGGGCGCAGTTCCGTCAATCCGAACCGGCGCAGCGTTTCCATATGCACGAAGATATCCTCGGTGCCCTCGCCGCGCGTCAGGAAGCCGAAACCCTTGGTGCGGTTGAACCACTTCACCAGAACCCGTTCGAGTCCGCTCGTCGGCGTGACCTGGACATGGGTGCGCACCGGCGGGAGCTGCGAAGGGTGAACCGCGGTCGACTGATCCATGGAGAGGATACGGAAGGCCTGGTAACCGCGCTCGCGCTTTTGCACGAGCGCCACGACCCGCGCGCCCTCGAGCACAGTCTGATAGCCGTCGCGCCTTAGGCAGGTAACGTGCAGCAGAACATCCTGCATGCCGTTGTCGGGAACGATGAAGCCGAAACCCTTGGCGACGTCGAACCACTTGATGACGCCGGTGATCTCGATGAGATCGAGAGCGTCATTGCCAAGGCCGTCATTCTCGATGACGCCTTTTGAAGATGTTCTGTCCGCCATTCTCCCAGCCCCTCGTTACGCGCAACTCTCGATACGGTTAACTGATTCTTATGGACCAGAATAACATCGTCCCGCTGCGCATGCGCAAGTCCCTCGACATAAATTGGCCGAGGTCATTTATGGGGCCGCAGGCTTGCCTCTGGCTTGCTGTCCCTTAAGTATACGCCATCTTCTGCAAAACAGGGACAATCCAATGCGCTATCTGCACACGATGGTTCGTGTAAGGGACCTCGACAAGGCTCTCCATTTCTACTGCACATTATTCGGACTCCAGGAAATTCGCCGATACGAGAACGAGAAAGGCCGCTTCACCCTCGTCTTCCTCGCCGCACCCGGCGACCTCGACCGCGCCAAGGCAGAGGTATCGCCCTGCCTGGAACTGACCTACAACTGGGACACCGAGGACTATACCGGCGGACGCAACTTTGGTCACCTCGCCTATGAGGTCGATGACATCTACGCCTTTTGCAAGCACCTGATGGATAATGGCGTGACGATCAATCGACCGCCCCGCGACGGTCACATGGCCTTCGTCCGCTCGCCCGACGGTATTTCGATCGAGATTCTGCAGAAGGGAGAACACCTCTCCGCTGAGGAGCCCTGGGCCTCCATGGCCAACACCGGCACCTGGTAAGCCTCGCACAATCCCGAGCGCCCAAGGTCGGCACAGGACCGAATGCGAAGATCAAAAGAGTCGACTGACGATCAAAGCCCGGCCAACGCGCCGGGCTTTCGCATGTGATCGTGGGCGGAAGGTTAGCGCCAGTTTACAAATTGCGCGGTATCCACTAATTTCCGCGCCATAGTTGAAACGGGGCTATGCTTCGCAATCATTTGCGGCGCCCTTACTTGGCCTGACCTTCCCGTGGCGGGAGAACTTCTCGCCGCGAGAGAAAAGTTGTCTGTTCCGAACAATGTTTCGGAGCCGAGACTTGCGCATGATCCACGATAACCGGGGATATGCACGGAGAGCGGGGATAAGACGTTGCAACAGCTGAATTCAAAACGCGCGCTCCTTTCGATCGGACGCGCCGCGGCGTTCTCCGTATCACTCCTTACGCTCGCCGGTTGCGTCTCGGCGGTTGCGGAGAGCGAGAGCCCCAATTCGGTCGAATCGCCGCAAGCCGCAGCTCCAGCGAGCATGACGACGCCGAACGCGGAAGACGGTCGCCCAGATGACCAGGCCGCCGCATCCGGCGTCGGCGCTCAACAGCAAACAGACGATCCGGCCGCCCAGGCGGATTCAGCCGCCCTGCGCCGGGGGCTGACGATGCAAAGCACCGGCCTCAATGCCACCGCGTCGAGCATTTACGGGCAGTCGCCCGCCGCGGGGACCGCGCCTGCAAGCGCCGCCCAAACCTCGGAAACTTCGGGCGGCGATGCTCAGCCCGGCGTCAATGCAACGAACAACAGTCTTTTCACCGGCGCTCAGCCGGCGGCAGCGCCTGTCTTGCCGGACCAGGAAGGCGCGAGCAACGCAATTCCGGCAAAGGCCCAGCCCGATACGGAAAGCACTGCCCGCGCTGCAGATCTTCCCGCCGCCGTCCCCTTGCCCACGAGCGCGCAGGCGGCGCGCCGCGATCAAACATCCGGTCCTCCACAGGCGGTTGAAGTCGCATCCGCCGGACAGGTGACGCCGCCCGTGGCGGCCGCCACTCAGCCCACCTCCCCCGAGGACGACGGGAAGGACCAGCAGCGCACGGGCAAGAGCTGGACGCTCGCAAGTCTCTTTGCCGCCAAACGCAAGCCGAAGCTGCGGATGGCCGCTGAGGGCAACGCCGGCGGCGCCGAGAAGCGGACGATCACTGCCGCGAACGCGGCTGAACCTCAGGTCGCATCGCTCGCCTATACCGCGCTTCCCGGCGTCAAGCTCAATCCGCTGTTCAACAGGGACCATGCCGACCATGCGGGTGAAGAGGACGACGCGCCGATCGAGGTTGCCAATCTCTCCGGTCTCGCCCGTCTGGCGCCAAGCGGCCTCATCCTGCAGACGGAGAGCGTCGAAACCGGCTGCTTCAAGCCGGCGCTTCTCCAGATGCTGAAGAGCGTCGAGCGGCATTACGGTCAAAAGGTGATGGTCACGTCGGGGCTTCGGCCAATCAAGGTCAACCGGAAACGCCAATCGCTTCACACGCGTTGCGAAGCGGCTGACATCCAGGTCAAAGGCGTCAGCAAGTGGGATCTCGCCGAATATCTCAGAAGCCTGCCCGGCCGCGGCGGCGTCGGCACCTATTGCCACACCGAATCCGTGCATATCGACATCGGCCGGCAGCGCGATTGGAATTGGCGCTGCCGCCGTCGTAACGGCTGAGGAATGGCGCGACCGCGATGTAAATTTTCTGAGAAAAAGTGAGATTTGCCGCTTGCGGGAATCCGAAGTGCTCTCTATAAGCCACTTCGTCTTGGGCGCCCATCGTCTAGCGGTCTAGGACGCCGCCCTTTCACGGCGGAAACACGGGTTCGATTCCCGTTGGGCGTGCCATTCTTCTTCTCCAATACTTGCGGATACTTTGACATTTTCATTCGTCACGCATCTGTGTTTTGTGTGTGACAATCCTCTGCACCGATGCTTTTCAATCTCGGCAGAAAATAAAAAATATTGTTTCAGACGACTTGCAGAATTCCCAAGCGCCTTTTATAAGCCGCCCTGTCTTGGGCGCCCATCGTCTAGCGGTCTAGGACGCCGCCCTTTCACGGCGGAAACACGGGTTCGAGTCCCGTTGGGCGTGCCATTTTCTAAATATTTCAGTTTAGATGCAGAAACTCCCGCAGCCTTTCCTCAAAGAGCGGGGAAGCTATCGGCCACTGCGCCGCCTCTGAACCTACGCCGACGGCAGGCGAGCCGCAGACGCACGTCGCCTCGGCTTTCTTTCGCCTATCCCTGTTTGACGACAGCGACGCTGACCTCTCCGTCCGACGCCACCGTGCAGGCGATGGTCGCCGAGCGCGGCTCGATGGCGCCCTCGCGCTCGTAGTCGATCTTGACGTCGAGCGTGGCTATCCGCTCGCCGGCAGCGCCTGCGCGCACAGGCTCGGTCAGACTTGTGTCGATGGCAGCCGGATTGTACGGCGCGGCCCACTGGGCGATTGCCTCGTTGCAGCGGTCGACGGTCGGCTGATCGGCCGGCGAAACGCCGTGGCTGACCGGCGACACCGGTTCTGGCAGCAAGTCGGCCGCGAAGGCTGGACCGGCGAGAAAAAGCACGGCGGCGCCGAGCATTCTGATCATGTGCATGGCTGTGGTCCTTTTCCTGGTACGTCGACCAGGCATTCTAGCCTGTCTGGCTGTCAAAACCGCAGTACGCCTTTTGATGGTGGAGGGAGGCCCAACGCCATTCACGGCCTCGACTCGCAATGCGCAGCTAAGCACGACGGCGCCCCCCTGGCTCCGCTACGCTTAGGTCACGACAACGACCAAGCCGTTCGAGTCGAGATGGCATCTGACGCGCGCCTGACGGACCTCGACGAGGCCCCCTGCTGCATATTCAATCCGCACAGTAATTGGAGCTATGAGCGCGCCGTCGCGTTGGCGGACGAGAGGGCCGGCGCTGGTCGCGCGTATACGCACGGCGCCAAGCGGCAGCGCAGCCGAGGTGATCGCCTGGAGGCAAGCACGAACCACGCCGCCCGCCCCATCCGAAATCGCTCCCGTTATCATTGGGTCCGTCACGGGATTGCCAAAAATACCTTGCTCGTATTCGCCGCGCTCGCCGAGCCGAATCTTTACGGGCCAAAGGGCAGAAGGCAGTCCGACGGATGGCGACGCGCCCGTCGCGGGAGCAATGCCAGCAATCGCTCGTGCACGGACACTGTTTGGCGTGCTGCTCTTCTTTGGAGTTCCAGCGCCTACGACCGGACCAGCCAAAGCACCGCTCGAAGCAGGAGGCGCTCCCTTGCCTTTCGGCACCGCGGCTCGTCTGCCGGCACCCGTCAGTTTGCCGCCACTCTTATGGCCGACATTGCCGCTGGTCCCACTGTTTTTCCCAGCCTTTACGCCGGCCGAGGCTCCGGCCTTCGTTCCGCCTCCGGCACTCGTCCCTGGCGAGCCGCCACTCCCGCCACTCGCCACACCACTTCCCACCGATGTCCCTTGATTGCTTGCAGCGCCACTGCTTTTTCCCGCTTTTGCGCCGGCCGACGCTCCGGCGTTTGTCCCGCCAGCGGTGCTGGTTTTTGACGAGCCGCCACCTGTGCCACCCGGGGCGGCGATGACCCCGACACTGCGGAATTTTCCAACCTCGCCAAACTCAAGAGCCGGCGCCAGCGCCAGCGCAAAGGCAACAAGGAATGTGGCAGACGTATGAGTGCGCATCGCCAACGTCCTCATCTTCGCATATCAATCCTCGCTCCTTACCATAGGCCGGGCACCAGACGTCTGGGGAGGAGCGCATCGGGCAGCGCCTCCGGCATAGGCTGGATCACCACCTCGCGGCGCGAATTACGGTTCTTGCGGGCGCCATTTTCCATCGGCTCCGCCGCACGCTCGCGGCCGGTGCCCCGATCGCGCGCTTCCTCCGACCCACGCCGTTGTGCCGCCAAGATCCGGTTCAATTGCTTCTTTGTCGCGTCGCGTTCCTCGCGGACGGAGTCGAGCTCGCGAGCGAGCGACCGTGCCTTCTTGCGCTCCAATGCGAGCTGGTTGGCAGCCCGACTTGCCGCGGTCTCCGCCACTTGGCGCGCCAGCACGATGGCCGCCTTCTCCGCCGCTGCCGAGTTGGCGTCCAATTCCGGGGCAGCGGACGATTGGCTGGCTTTGGTGAGTTCGCGCTCATCCTCCTCCGCCCGCTGTTTCGCTGCGAGTATTGCGGCGTCGCGATCCTGGCGAACAGCCTCGAGCTCCCGAGCGAGCGCACGTGCCTTCTCACGTTCCGATGCGAGCTCTTCGCTAATCCGCCTCGTCGCAGCCTCGGCAACCTGGCGGGCCTGCACGGCGGCCGCCCTTTCTGCCGCTGCAAGACTGGCGCCAGCCTCCTCGCTCGCGGCCGACTGACTGGCCTGCGCAAGATCGCGCTCATTCTCCGTCGCCCGCTGTTTCGCTGCGAGTATCGCGACGTCGCGTTCCTGGCGAAGGCTGTCGAGCTGCCGAGCGAGCGCACGTGCCCTCTCATGTTCCGATGCGAGCTCTTCGCTAATCCGCCTCGTCGCAGCCTCGGCAATCTGGCGGGCCTGCACGGCGGCAGCCCTTTCTGCCGCTGCAAGACTGGCGCCAGCCTCCTCGCTCGCGGCTGACTGACGGGCCTGCGCAAGATCGCGCTCATTCTCCGTCGCCCGCTGTTTCGCTGCAAGTATCGCGGCGTCGCGTTCCCGGCGAAGGCTGTCGAGCTGCCGAGCGAGTGACCGTGCCTTCTCACGTTCCAATGCAAGCTCTTCGCCAGTCTGCCTTGCCGCATTTTCGGCAATCTGGCGGGCCCGCACGGCGGCAGCCTTCTCCGCCGCTACCAACCTGACGCCAGCCTCCTGGGTCGCAGCCGACTGGCGGGCCTGCGCAAGATCGCGCTCACCCTCCTCCGCCCGCTGTTTCGCTGCGAGTGTTGCGGCGTCGAGTTCCTGGCGAAGGCCGTCGAGCTCCCGAGCGAGCGACCGTGCCTTCTCGCGTTGCAACGTCAGCTCTTCAACCGCCCGCCTTGCCGCGTCTTCAGCGACCTGGCGGGCCTGCACGGCGGCAGCCTTCTCCGCCGCTGCCAAACTGACGCCAGCTTCCTGGGCCGCGGCGGACTGACGGGCCTGCGCAAGATCGCGCTCATTCTCCTTCGCCCGCTGTTTCGCTGCGAGTATCGCGGCGTCGCGTTCCTGGCGAACAGCGTCGAGCTCCCGAGCGAGCGACCGTGCCTTCTCACGTTCCGATGCGAGCTCTTCACCCGCCCGCCTCGCCGCAGCCTCGGCATTCTGGCGGGCCTGCACGGCGGCAGCCTTCTCTGCGGCTGCCAAACTGCCGCCAGCCTCCGGGACGGCGGCCGACGGACGGGCCTGCGTAAGATCGCGCTCGTAGGCTTCCTGTTTTCGCTGCGCCTCAGCGAGTGCCCGTCTCGCATCAACCAGCAACGCTTCCGCTGCGTCCCGCGCCCTGAGTGCGGCCGCCTTTGACCGCATTGCTCCAGCGGCCTTGGCCTCCAACTCTTCGGCGACTTCAAGCATCATCGTCAGATCACGCTCGAGTGTGTCGGCTCTCTGGCGCTGCTTCTCGGCGACACGGCGCATCGCCTCGAGGTCCCTTTTCGCCGCCGCCAAAGCGCGGCGGAGAATTTCCTCCAGCTTGCCACCAGCCAGTTGCGTGCCGTTTTTGGGCGTATCGACTGCCTCCTCCTCCGCGAGGAGTATTTTCTCCGGTGTGGCGTTCCTTGCGCGTGCACCCGCGGTCAACGGGGGTATCTGGTTGATCGGCGCATCCGCAGGGCCAGACGCACGCAGTTCGACCATGTCCTGGGCAGGTCCATCGGCCGTTGCTGATTGCGCTCCTGTGGGAAATCCAAGGAGTAGAACGAGACAGAAAGGTTTGAAGCTGAGCGTTGCCATAGCTGTGTCCCCGCCGGGCGACTTGCCATGATACTGCCTTGCTTCGCTCCTCGCCAGTGAAGAGTGTCCCATGCCCCCGGGCGAGCCTTCACGAGATGGCGAACAGGGGCAGCCGCTCACCAAGAAAGCTCCTCAAAGCAAGGCGAGCGGCAATATCGTTCGCGCGCTCTTCCTCCTCTTCCCCATTTCGTCCTTTTCATAGTATGTTGCTGACGCTTCGTCTCAGGCGCCCATCGTCTAGCGGTCAGGACGCCGCCCTCTCACGGCGGTAACACGGGTTCGAGTCCCGTTGGGCGTACCAAATATTCTTTTCATTGAAGAGTTTTCCCGACATCCGTGGGGCTTGCGCTATAGGTCGAAAGCTTGAGACGGCCCAGCCCAATTGAATGTTCAATTTTCAGAAGAAAAATCGAACTTTGCGGCTCCTGCTCACTTGCGAGAATCCGGCGCGCTCTCTATAAGCCGCCTTGTCTTACGGCACCGCGCGCTTTCGCAGGCACAAGGTCGCTGCAGCAGGCGCCCATCGTCTAGCGGTCTAGGACGCCGCCCTTTCACGGCGGAAACACGGGTTCGAGTCCCGTTGGGCGTGCCATTACGATCCTCAGAAATCTCCTCAAACAAATTGCACAACCGGTTGATCCGGCTTAGCAACCCTATCGCGGATGAACGTTATCAGCTTGCCTTTGCCGCGTCCGTCACGCGCAGTTGCACGCGGCGCGTTCCCTGCCAGAGATCCGCCGACACCGAGCCCGCGACGTGCACTGTCGAACCGCGATTGCCGAGCAGGAGATCGCCGAGCGGCGTTTCCTTCGCCCGGAAAGCGATGCCGTCGATGCGGCTGCCGTCGTGACCCTCGAGCGTAACCTTGACATGGTTGGCGCCGACTTGGCGGCTGTCGCGCAGACGATGCTGGGGAAAGGCGAAGACCGGTTGCGGATGGGCCGAGCCATAGGGGCCTGCCTGGTCGAGAAGGTCGACGAGATCGAGCGTCGCTCCGGCCGCTGCCAGTGCACCATCGAGCTTGAGGGTCTCGACGGCCACCAGTTCCCGCACCGGGTTCTCGGCGCGCTCCTCGAAAAACTGGCGCAGCCGCCCGAGATTGGCGCGCTCGACCGTCAAGCCGGCGGCCATGGCATGCCCACCCCCTTTGACGAGGAGGCCATTGTCGACGGCCGCGCGAACGAGTCTGCCCATATCGAACCCGGTGATCGATCGGCCGGAACCCGTGCCGCGGCCGCTCGGGTCAAAGGCGATGGCAAAGGCCGGGCGGCGGAACTTCTCCTTGATGCGCGCCGCTATCAGGCCCACGATGCCGGGGTGCCAGCTTTCCCTGGCGGTGACGATGACCGAGGCCCCCTCGCCCGTACCGTACTCTGCAAGCACTTCGGCCTCGGCCTCGGCAAGCATTGCTGCCTCCATCGCCTGCCGCTCGCGATTGAGCTCGTCGAGCTGGCTGGCGATCACCTCGGCCGCCGTGGCGTCGTCGAGGGTCAGGAGGCGGCTACCGAGGGCCGCATCGCCGATCCGCCCGCCCGCATTGATGCGCGGGCCGATCAGGAAGCCCAGATGATAGGGCGTCACCGGGCCACCGATCGCAGCCTTGCGCAGCAGGGCTGCCAGGCCGCTATTGCCCATGTGGCGCGCCGCGATCAATCCCTTGACGACATAGGCTCGGTTCAGCCCCTTGAGTGGCACGACGTCGCAGACCGTGGCGAGCGCAACCAGGTCGAGGAGTGACAGCAGATCAAAGCTGCCGGCACGCGCATTCCCCTCAAGCCGCAGCACCCGCAACGTATTGACAAGCACCAGATAGACCACGCCGGCGGCACAGAGATGCCCCTGCCCGGACAAATCGTCCTCGCGATTCGGATTGACGAGGGCGTGGCACGGCGGAAGCGTTGCGCCAACCTGGTGGTGATCGATGACCACCACGTCGATCCCACGTTCGGCGGCGACGGCCAGCGACTCATGGCTTGTAGAACCGCAGTCGACGGTGACGATCAGACCGGCCCCGTTGCCAATCAGTTGCTCGATCGCCTGCGGGTTCGGCCCGTAGCCCTCGAAAATGCGATCAGGAATATAAATCTCGGCCTGAATGTCGAAATGGCGCAGGAACCGAAGCATCAGTGCCGAGGAGGCCGCACCGTCGACGTCGTAATCGCCGAATATCGCGACCTTCTCGCCCCGGCGAATGGCACCGGAGAGCCGCTCCGCGGCCTTGCGGCAATCGGTAAGCACGTCCGGGTCGGGCATCAACGCGCGGAGCGTCGGATCGAGAAACCGTGCCGCATCATCCAAGCCGATGCCGCGGCCGGCCAGTACCCGTGCAATCAGCTCCGAATAGCCGTGCACCTGGCTGATTGCCAACGCCCGGTTCTGCCCGGCCTGATCCAGGCGCGAGACCCAGCGCTGACCGCTGACCGAGCGTTCGACGCCGAGAAATGCCCGCTCTATCGGATCCGCCAATACGTCCATGCTACCCGTCCGCCCGAACTCCATTCGTTCTTAACGAATATTTTGGGGCGGAAAAACCGGCAGGCCGGGCGCTCCGGCCTGCGACAGGCATGCCGGAGCGGTTTCTCAACAGATTTAATGCAAGAGCGGGGTCACCAGTCCTTGGGCCGCTCGATGCGGATCACCTGCGGCTCTCCGACGAGATAGCCCTCGCTCTTGATCGAGACGATCGCCTTGCGCACCGAAGCTTCGTGCGTCGCATGTGTCACCAGAATGATCGTCTTCGGTTCGGCAGGATCCGCGTAATGCTTTGAATGCTGCATGATCGATTCGAGCGAGATGTCGTTCTCCGCCATATGGCCGGCAATGTTGGCGAAGACGCCGGTGCGATCGACCACTTTCAGGCGGATGAAGTAGCCGCCCTCGTGGCTCTGCATCCGGGCGCGCTTGTAGGGCAGCAGCGCCGTGGTAGGTCTCCCGAAGGCCGGCACGTGTTGGGCGCCCGGGCGGCTCTTGGCGATGTCGGCAATGTCGCCAAGCACGGCCGAGGCCGTCGCGTTGCCGCCGGCGCCTGGGCCGACCATCAGCAGTTCGCCGAGAATGTCGGACTCGACTGCGACCGCGTTCGTCACCCCGTCGACCTGGGCGATGACGGAATCGTAGGGCACCATCGTCGGATGGACGCGCTGCTCGATACCGCTCTCGGTGCGCTGCGCCACGCCCAGCAGCTTGATGCGGTAGCCAAGGTCGGCGGCCGCCTGGATATCCTCGATCGAAATATTGGTGATGCCTTCCAGGTAGATGTCGTCGGCGGCGATTGCGGTGCCGAAGGCGAGGCTGGTCAGGATAGAGAGCTTATGGGCGGTGTCGTTGCCCTCGATGTCGAAGGACGGATCCGTCTCGGCGTAGCCAAGACGCTGCGCTTCCTTCAGGCAGGCGTCGAAAGTCAGCCCCTCCTTCTCCATCTTGGTCAAGATGTAGTTGCAGGTCCCGTTCATGATCCCGTAGACGCGCGAGACGGTATTACCGGTGAGCGATTCACGAAGCGCCTTGATGACCGGAATGCCGCCGGCGACCGCTGCCTCGTAGTTGAGCAGCGCGCCCTTTTCCTCGGCGATGCCGGCGAGTTCGATCCCATGTTTGGCAAGCAGCGCCTTGTTGGCGGTAACCACATGGATACCGCGCTCGAGCGCCGCCTTGACCGAGGAATAGGCCGGATCCCCGGCCCCGCCCATCAACTCGACGAAGACATCGATGTCCGCCTCGGAAGCGAGCGCCACGGCATTCTCGAACCAGGCGGTCTTCGAAAGATCAACGCCGCGGTCCTTCGTGCGATCCCTTGCCGCCACGGCGACAAGCTCGATCGGCCTTCCGCACGTCGTTGCCAGCATCTCGTGACGTTCCTGGAGAATCCGCACGAGCGAGGCACCGACCGTCCCCAAGCCCGCAATGCCGATTTTAAGGGCATCTGCCATAGCAAGTTCCTAACATGTAGAAGGCGCCCCGCCGGGCTGGCGGGGCCGTTTTGCGCGAAAGCCGGCTTCTCCGTTACCGGTGTGCATTCAGCGAGACGACATTGTGCATCGTCTCATCCGCCGTCGACAGGAAGCGCTTGATGTTGCGCGCCGCCTGGCGGATGCGGTGCTCGTTTTCGACGAGCGCCAGCCGCACATAGTCGTCGCCCTGCTCGCCGAAGCCGATGCCCGGAGCGACCGCGACATCCGCCTTTTCGACAAGCAGTTTGGAAAACTCAAGCGAGCCGAGATGACGAAATTTTTCGGGGATCTTCGCCCAGGCAAACATCGTCGCCGGCGGCGGCGGCACTTCGAAGCCGGCCTTGCCGAAGCTGTCGACCATCACGTCACGGCGGCGCTTGTAGATGTTGCGGACCTCGGCGATGTCGCTGCCGTCGCCGTTCAGCGCCTGCGTCGCGGCCACCTGGATCGGCGTGAAGGCGCCGTAGTCGAGATAGGACTTGACCCGCGTCAGCGCCGCGATCAGCCGCTCGTTGCCGACGGCGAAGCCCATGCGCCAGCCGGGCATCGAAAAGGTCTTCGACATCGAGGTGAATTCGACCGTCACGTCGATCGCGCCCGGCACTTCCAGAACTGAGGGCGGCGGCACGTCGTCGAAATAGATTTCCGAATAGGCGAGGTCCGACAGCACGATGATGTCGTGCTTCTTCGCAAATGCGATGACGTCCTTGTAGAAATCGAGCGTCGCGACCTGGGCCGTCGGGTTGGACGGATAATTGAGGATCAGCGCCAGAGGCTTCGGGATCGAGTGCTTCACGGCCCGCTCGAGCGGCGGGAAGAAGCTCTCGTCCGGCTCCACCGAGATCGAGCGGATGACGCCGCCGGCCATCAGGAAGCCGAAAGCGTGGATCGGATAGGTGGGGTTAGGACACAGGACCACGTCGCCCGGCGCGGTGATCGCCTGCGCCATGTTGGCAAAGCCTTCCTTCGAGCCGAGTGTCGCGACGACCTGGGTCTCGGGATTGAGCTTGACACCGAAACGGCGGGCATAATAGGCCGCCTGGGCGCGACGCAGCCCCGGAATACCCTTGGACGAGGAATAGCGATGGGTGCGCGGGTCCTGCACCACCTCGCAAAGCTTGTCGACGATCGACTGCGGGGTTGGAAGGTCGGGATTGCCCATGCCGAGGTCGATGATGTCAGCACCGGCGGCTCGCGCGCTTGCTTTCAAACGGTTGACCTGTTCGAAAACATAGGGCGGCAAACGCCGGACTTTATGAAACTCTTCCATCTCCAGACCTCATTTGGCGCGCGTTTTTGGGCCTCGTCGGCAATCGCTCAACATGCGCGGGGTGAATGGCCGTCATTGCGGCCATTCAACGCTTTGCGGCCAAATCACCAGAAAGGCAAGTGCTAATTCTCGATCTGTTTCAGCGCTTGGGGCCCGTGTTGTTCGGCCAGCAACTGCAATTCCTTCAGACGGCGCTGATACTCCGCTTCGGAGATGGCGCCGGATCTGCGCTGGGCGGCAAGCGCCGTCAGCCGCCCCTGCATGTTGACCGCCTCGTCGTCGGTCATCTGCTGCATGGCCGCAGGCTTCTGCCCATAAACCGAAGGATAGGTGGCGAGATCCGCCGTCGAATTGCATCCGGCAAGCATGCCTGCAAGAATCAACCCGGAAATCCGGGAAAGCGAACGCTGGTTTGCGACGACGAGCATGCTGGCGATGACCTCTGCTTTTTAGGGTGCGACGATGCGCTAGCCCTTGTAATCATTTTCGGGCAGAATGTAAAAATACAAAACAAACAACGTGCTGTGGAGGACGCCGGGTGACATCAGACAAGGCCGAGGACACCACGGGCAAGGGCGGCTATGTGGGCTTCGACCCAAAATCGGTCGAGCCCTATATCGTCAAGGACCCCCAGAACCTGGCCATCAACCTGGCCCGCGCCGTCGAACAGATGGGAAAGGCGGCGTCCGCATGGCTGGCGCCGCGGGAGACCGGCGAGAAAAAAGACACCTATGCCGAGCCCGTCTCCGACATGGTCAAGACGCTCTCCAAAGTCTCCGAATACTGGCTCTCCGATCCGCGACGGACGCTGGAGGCGCAGACGCATCTGATGGGGAGCTTCTTCGACATCTGGTCGCGGACATTGCACCGGATGGCCGGTGAAGATGTCGCCGAATCGGAGAAGCTGCAACGCAACGACAAGCGTTTTGCCGACGAGGACTGGGTGAAGAACCCGTTTTTCGACTTCATTCGCCAGGCCTATTTCGTGACATCCGACTGGGCGGAGAACATGGTCAAGGAGGCCGAGGGGCTCGACGACCACACCCGGCACAAGGCCGCCTTCTATGTCCGCCAGATCTCCAGCGCGCTTTCTCCAAGCAATTTCATCACCACCAATCCGCAACTCTATAGAGAGACGGTGGCGTCCAGCGGGGCGAATCTCGTCAAGGGCATGCAGATGCTCGCCGAGGACATTGCCGCCGGGCGCGGCGAGCTCCGGCTCAGGCAAACGGATACCAGCAAATTCGCCATCGGCGAGAACATTGCGATCACCCCCGGCAAGGTGATTGCGCAATCCGATATCTGCCAGGTCATCCAGTACGAAGCGAGTACCGAAACGGTGCTGAAGCGGCCGCTGCTGATCTGCCCGCCCTGGATCAACAAATACTACGTGCTCGATCTCAACCCTCAGAAGTCCTTCATCAAATGGGCGGTGGATCAGGGTCATACGGTCTTCGTCATCTCCTGGGTCAATCCGGACGAGCGCCACGCCCGCAAGGACTGGGGAGCCTATGCGCGCGAAGGCGTCGGCTTTGCGCTCGATACGATCGAACAGGCAACCGGCGAGCGCGAGGTGAATGCGATCGGCTATTGCGTCGGCGGCACGCTGCTCGCCGCCACGCTGGCGCTCCATGCCGCCGAAGGCGACGACCGGATCCGCTCGGCGACGCTTTTCACCACTCAGGTGGATTTCACCTATGCGGGCGACCTCAAGGTCTTCGTCGACGACGAACAGATAGAGCAGCTCGAAGCCAATATGAGCAAGACCGGCTATCTGGAAGGCTCGAAAATGGCGACCGCATTCAACATGCTTCGCGCTTCCGAGCTGATCTGGCCCTATTTCGTAAACAATTATCTCAAGGGCCAGGATCCCCTGCCCTTCGACCTGCTCTACTGGAACTCCGATTCGACGCGGATGCCCGCCGCCAACCACTCCTTCTATCTGCGCAATTGCTATCTCGAGAATAGGCTCGCCAAGGGCGAGATGGAGCTTGCCGGACGCAAGGTATCGCTCGGCGACGTGAAGATCCCGATCTACAACCTGGCGACCAAGGAGGATCACATCGCGCCGGCGAAGTCGGTCTTCCTCGGCAGCGCGTCCTTCGGCGGCAAGGTCACCTTCGTTCTGTCCGGCTCGGGCCACATCGCCGGCGTCGTCAACCCGCCGGACAAGAGCAAATACCAGTTCTGGACCGGCGGCCCCCCAAAAGGCGATCTCGAAGAGTGGATGGACAAGGCCAAGGAAACGCCAGGCTCCTGGTGGCCGCACTGGCAGGACTGGGTCGAACGGCTCGACAAGCGGCGCGTTCCGGCCCGCAAGCCCGGAGGGCCCCTCAACTCCATCGAAGAGGCGCCGGGATCCTTCGTGCGCGTACGTGCCTGAGACGCGGAAAGCATCGTGAAGTTTTCCCGTCCGCTCGTTCAGGCAACGCTCTTGCAGCGCTACAAGCGCTTTCTCTTCGATGCAGATCTTGCCGACGGCACGCGGATCACAGGCTCTTGCCCGAATACAGGCTCGATGCGCGGGCTGACGGCGCCGGGATCGGCGATCTGGCTGTCTGAGCACGACTCTCCGACGCGCAAATATCGCCACATGCTGGAGATCGTCGAGGCGGACGGCACGCTGGTGGGCATCAATACCGGCCTGCCAAACCGGCTCGCCGAGGAGGCGATCGCCGCCGGATTGGTCAGCGACCTTCACACCTATGAAACGCTCCGCCGCGAGCAGAGATATGGGCGCAATTCAAGAATCGACATTCTGCTCAGCGATCCGGTGAAAGGTCTTGCCTATGTCGAGGTGAAGAATGTCCACTTCAGCCGCGCCGCGGCCCTGGCGGAGTTTCCGGACAGCCCGACCGAGCGCGGCGCCAAGCACCTCGAAGAGCTGGGCGACATGGTCGAGGCGGGACACCGGGCGATCATGCTCTATCTTGTTCAAAGAAACGACTGCGGCGTCTTGCGGATATGCCGCGACCTCGATCCGGTTTATGCTCGCGCATTCGAACGGGCGGCTCAACGCGGCGTCGAAGCCTATGCGATCCGATGCTCCGTGTCGCCCTTCGAGATCGTGCCGGCCGGAGCGATGATAGTGGACGAACCGGTCCATGCTGATTTAAGAAAACCGCCTGAAACATCGAAAGTCTTGGAATGGTAACTTACATCGAGGCCGGCGCTGCCCCCTACAAGAATACGGGCGTCATTCGTCTCTACGGCCCGGACGGATTCGAAGGCATGCGCAAGGCCTGTCAGGTGACGGCACGCTGTCTGGATGAATTAGCGTCAAGGGTGCGGCCGGGCGTGACGACGGAAGAGATCGACCGTTTCGTCTACGAGTTCGGCTTGGACCACGGCGCCCTGCCCGCGACCTTGAACTATCGCGGCTATACCAAGTCGTCCTGTACGTCGATCAACCACGTCGTCTGCCATGGGATACCGAACGACAAGCCGCTGCGCGAAGGCGATATCGTCAACATCGATGTCACCTATGTCGTCGATGGCTGGCACGGCGACTCCAGTCGAATGTACCCGGTCGGAGAGATCAAGCGCGCCGCCGAACGGCTGCTCGAAGTCACGCATGAATGCCTGATGCGCGGCATAGCGGCGGTGCGGCCCGGCGCCCGCACCGGAGCGATCGGCGAGGCCATCCAGACCTATGCGGAATCGGAGCGCTGCTCTGTCGTCAGGGACTTCTGCGGCCACGGCGTCGGCCGGCTGTTCCACGATGCTCCGAACATCCTCCACTACGGCAATGCCAGCGAAGGGCCGGAACTTAGGGAGGGCATGATTTTCACCATCGAGCCGATGATCAATCTCGGCCGGCCGCATGTGAAGGTGCTCTCCGACGGCTGGACCGCCGTGACGCGCGATCGGTCGCTTTCGGCGCAGTACGAGCACACCGTCGGTGTTACGGCGAATGGCTGCGAAGTGTTCACGCTTTCGCCGGCCGGCCTTTTCATGCCAGGCGTCCGCGCACTGGGGACCGCGTGACGAAGCCGCCTCCTTTTCCCGAACCGGACGAAGAAGAGACCGCCGACGAGCGGCAGTTTTTCGCGCCGCAGAAGGCGCGGAAATTGGACAAGATTTCGACGCTTGGCGGCACTGCCGAGGCGCATTATCACGGCCACCGCGATCGTCTGAGGGCACGCTACCGCGAACAGGGCAATTCGGCACTCGCCGACTACGAGATCCTCGAACTCATTCTGTTCCGCCTTATTCCCCGCCGCGACACGAAACCGATCGCCAAGGACCTCCTCGCCCGCTTCGGCACGCTCGCCGGCGTGTTCGGCGCACCTCAGCACCTGTTGCAGGAGGTCAAGGGCGTCGGCGAATCCGTTGCTCTCGACCTCAAGCTCATCGCCACCGCGGCGCAACGGACGCTGAAGAGCGAGTTGCGCAACAAGCAGGTCCTGTCTTCCTGGAGCGGGGTGATCGACTATTGTCATGCCGCGATGGCGCACGAGACGAAGGAACAGTTCCGCATCCTCTTTCTCGACAAGCGCAACACGCTGATTGCCGACGAGGTGCAGCAGCAGGGGACGATCGACCATACCCCCGTCTATCCGCGCGAGGTCGTCAAGCGCGCGCTGGAGCTTTCCGCGACCGCCTTGATTCTGGTGCACAACCACCCGTCCGGCGATCCGACGCCGTCGCGCGCCGATATCGAGATGACGAAGCTGATCGCCGAGGCGGCAAAGCCGCTCGGCATCACCGTCCACGACCACGTGATCATCGGCAAGGACGGACATGTCAGCATGAAAGGGCTGCGGCTGTTTTAGGCCAAGGGGCTGCTTAAAGCCAGCGCGCCCGCCGGAAGAACCGATAGAGCGTCGCGCAGAGTCCGAAGATCACCGCCAGTACGATGAAGTAGCCATAGCGGAACCGGAGTTCAGGCATGTCCTCGAAGTTCATGCCGTAGATCCCAGCGATTGCGGTCGGAACCGCCAGGATCGCCGCCCAGGAGGCAAGCTTGCGGGAGATTTCCGTCTGCTCGGACTGGCCGATCATCAGGCTTGCTTCGAAGGTGAAGGCCAGCACCTCGCGAAGCGCGTCTATGTCCTCCTGGACGCGGCGAACATGATCGGTGACGTCTCGGAAGAGCGGCTGCATCGCCGCGTCCATGCCCGGCAGTTCGAGATGCTCGTGCCGGCGGCAGACGTCGACCAGCGGAACGACGGCATTGCGCAGCTTGAGCAGATTGCGCCGCATCAGATAGAGCCGTTCGATATGTGTCTTGTCCAACCGCGAGCGCAGCAGGCGGTCCTCCAGTTCCTCCACCTCGCCGTGAATCGTCTCGACGACCGGCATGTAGTTGTCGACGATGAAGTCGAGGATCGAATAGAGGATGTAGTTCTCGCCATGGGCCAGCGCTGCCGGGGAAGACTCGCAGCGCTGCCGCACCGCCATATAGGACGTCGAGGCGCCGTGACGAACGGAAACGACGTAGCCCCGCCCGACGAACAGATGCGTCTCCCCGAAGGCGATCTCGTCCTCGACCATATGGGCCGTGCGCGCCACGACGAAGATCGCATCGCCGTAGATTTCCAGCTTCGGCCGCTGGTGCGCCTTGCCGGCGTCCTCGATCGCCAGATCATGCAGATCAAATTGTTTCTGCACCTGCCGCAGCAATTGCTTGTCCGGTTCGTGCAGGCCGATCCAAACGACGACGTTCTCGCGATTTCGCCACTCTCCGGCCTCTTCGATTTCGATGTCTCGAACGCGTCGGCCGTTCTGATAGACGGCGGCGGCCACGACCCCCGGCCGATTGCACGGCGGTGCTTCGAGCGCCGGCGCATCGCCATTGCCTTGCGCTTTCTGTGAAGCTGGACCATTCATCCACTCGAGCGCCATGCCTGTCCGTCCTCCCTCTCCGCCGAATGTGCGAAGCATAGCGATATTTGCGATCGGACGCATCCAGGACAGATCGTTGCGGCATTGCCACTTCATCAAAGCGTGCCATTGACGATATAGATGTTCACGCGCGAGTTTGCCGCGTTGCAAAAACGATTCTCGCTTGGCTCAGGGGAAGCGCTCATGAACCAGTTCGATCTTATCGTCGTCGGCAGCGGTCCGGCCGGACGCAGAGGCGCAATTCAGGCGGCCAAGCTCGGCAGGAAAGTGCTCGTCATCGAGCAGGGCAAGCGGGTCGGGGGCGTCTCGGTGCACACCGGAACAATTCCGTCCAAGACGCTGCGCGAGACGGCGCTCAACCTCTCCGGCTGGCGCGAGCGCGGCTTCTACGGCCGCTCCTATCGGGTGAAGCAGGAGATCAGCGCCGAGGATCTGCGCCAGCGCCTGATCATCACGCTCAACCACGAAGTCGAGGTGCTGGAGCATCAATTCGCGCGCAACCGCGTCCATCACATCCGCGGAAAGGCGAGCTTCGTCGATCCGACGACGCTCGAAATCGTCAAGGACGACGGCGAGAGCATGCATGTTGCCGGTACCAGCATCCTGCTTGCCGTCGGCACGAAGCCCTTTCGGCCGGACTATATTCCCTTTGACGGCAAGACCGTCGTCGACAGCGACGAGTTGCTCGAGATCCAGGACCTGCCGCGTTCTCTCGTCGTCATCGGCGCCGGCGTCGTCGGCATCGAATATGCCACGATCTTCAGTGCGCTCGACACGCAGGTGACGGTGATCGACCCCAAGTCGACCATGCTCGACTTCATCGACAAGGAGATCGTCGAAGATTTCACCTACCAGCTTCGGGACCGCAACATGAAACTCAATCTCGGCCAGAAAGCCGAGAAGGTGGAGCGTCTCGACGATGGTAAGGTCATGCTTACCCTCGACAATGGCCGCAAGATCACAACGGAAATGGTACTGTTTGCCGCCGGCCGCATGGGAGCGACCGATGCGCTCAATCTCCCGGCCGCCGGTCTCGAGGCGGACAGCCGCGGGCGCCTGAAGGTCAATCCGGAAACATTCCAGACCGCGGTTCCGAACATCTATGCGGCAGGCGACGTGGTCGGCTTTCCAAGTCTCGCCTCGACCTCCATGGAACAGGGCCGTGTCGCAGCGCGCGTTGCCGTCGGCGCGATCGCCAAAGAGCCGCAGAAATACTTCCCCTACGGCATCTATGCAGTGCCGGAAATCTCCACCTGCGGCCTTTCCGAAGAGGAAGTGAAGGAACGCGGCATCCCCTACGAATGCGGCATTGCACGGTTCCGTGAGACCTCGCGCGGCCACATCATGGGGCTCGATGCGGGCCTCTTGAAAATGATCTTCTCGCTGAAGACCCGGCGCCTGCTCGGCGTGCATATCATCGGCGAAGGCGCCACCGAACTCGTGCATATCGGCCAGGCGGTTCTGAACCTGAAGGGCACGGTCGAATATTTCGTCGAAAACACCTTCAACTATCCGACCCTTGCGGAGGCCTACAAGATTGCCGGGCTCGACGCCTGGAACCGCATGGGCGAGATCAAAGCAGTGTAGGTCCCCCCGCCTCTGCAATTCATGTCGCCGGTTTCGGCGGCTTTCTCGGCGCAAACGAAAAGGCCGCCCGAAGGCGGCCTTTAACTATTCTGGACGATGCTAATTACTCGGCGCCTTCGTCGGCGGCCTTCTTCTTGGCCGGAGCCTTTTTCTTCGGAGCCGCGGCCTCTTCGCCTTCGGCAGCTTCGGCCTTGGCAGCGGCCTTCTTCTTGGCGGGCGCCTTCTTTGCCGGCTTGTCTTCGGATTCGTCCTCGGCCATCAGGGCTTCCTTGGAAACCGTCTTGTCGGTTACCGAGACTTCCGAAAGCAGGTGATCGACGACCTTCTCTTCGAAGAGCGGCGCGCGCAGCGAAGCGGCGGCACCGGGGGTGTTCTTGAAGTAGTCGAGGATCTGCTTCTCCTGGCCGGGGAACTGACGGAGCTGCTCAAACAGCGAGCGCTGCATTTCGTCGTCGCTCACCTGGACGCCGGCCTTCTCGCCGATTTCGGAAAGAACGAGGCCGAGACGAACGCGGCGCTCGGCGAGCTTGCGGTATTCGGCGCGCGCCTCCTCTTCCGTCGTGTCCTCATCGGCGAAGGTCTTGCCGGCCTGCTCGAGGTCGGTGTTGATCTGGCGCCAGATGTTGTCGAATTCGGCGTTGACGAGGCGTTCGGGGGTCTCGAACTGGTAGAGCTCGTCCAGCTGGTCGAGCAGCTGACGCTTGACCTTCTGGCGGGTAACCGAGCCGTATTGGCCTTCGATCTGGCCGCGCACGATTTCCTTCAGCTTGTCGACCGATTCGAGGCCGAGCTTCGTTGCCAGTTCGTCATTGATCTCGATCGGCGCGGCACCGGCGACATCCTTGACGGTGATGTCGAAGGTTGCTTCCTTGCCCGCAAGATTGGCAGCCGGATAGTCTGCCGGGAAGGTGACGGTGATCGTCTTCTCGTCGCCCGCCTTGACGCCGACGAGCTGTTCTTCGAAGCCGGGGATGAAGCGGTTGGAGCCGAGAACCAGTTCGGCGTCCTCGTCCTTGCCGCCATCAAAGGCGACGCCGTCGACCTTGCCGAGATAATCGATGGTGACGCGGTCGCCGTTGGCGGCCTTGCCCTTCTTCGATTCATAGCTGCGGGCGCTTTCGGCAATGCGCAGGATCTGCTCGTTGACCTCGTCGTCGCCGATCTCGACGACTTCGCGGGTCACCTTGATGCCGCTCGAATCCTTGAGTTCGATCGCCGGGATGATCTCGTAAGCGAGCGTGAATTCAAAATCGGCCTCGGCCTTGAGGATCTTGTCGGCTTCGGCCTCGTCCTCGGTCATGGCGACTTCCGGCTGCGTGGCCGACTTTTCACCGCGGCTCGTCAGGATTTCGGTCGGCTTCTCGCGGACGATCTCGTTGACGAGATCGGCCATGATCGACTTGCCGTAGACCTTCTTCAGATGCGCAACCGGCACCTTGCCGGGGCGGAAGCCGTTGATGCGGACCCGGTCCTTCACCTCGGCCAGACGCTCGTTCATCCGAGTTTCCATTTCATCGGCCGGAATAACGACCTTGAGTTCGCGCTTCAGCCCTTGAGCGAGCGTTTCGATAACCTGCATGTTCAAACCTTCACTTCACGTTGACCGTGCTGTTGCCTAGATAAGTTCCGGCGAGCACGTGAGCCGATCCATTTGCCGGGAGTGGCTTTACGCAATTCCGCAACCGTTTTGCAAGCAAAATGGCACTTTGCCACCTTCGCTACCGTCGAATACCGACATGTGGCCGCGACATTGTCCCTGTGCAGTTGGTAAGACTAGACTCAGTCTTGACCTGCTGCGCCGGATCAAACCACGCCACGGAGATGTCGGTCGACCAGACGCCAGTGAACCATTCAGTTAGCCGCAACGACCCGTCGCTTTCGACAGGCGCGTCACCAAGTCATGGCACATTGCGCTGTGTGTCACGGGCGCCAAATACACCCGATGGCAGACGAATGGCAAGCATTTCCGGTGCCGTGCCGACCGCGCGACATGAGGGGCCAAGTCAGCACCGGCGCCTGCTCGCCTCCACGCAAGGCTTGCCAAAATGCCCGTCATTGTTCTACAGGCTACGCAAGCACCTCCGTTGCCCGGTTGGTGGAATTGGTAGACACACTTGGTTTAGGTCCAAGCGCGAGAGCATGGGGGTTCGAGTCCCTCACCGGGCACCAACGTGACATCCCCACCAGCACAACGACCGTAGCACCCCCGCCACCGGCCCGATCAATTCGACCGCAATGGACGATTTGCGCAGGATGCACATCTTCCATACCGATATTGCACTGCACAAAACGCTCCCAGCTGCGCTATATTGAAGACAATGAAAAAGGCCGGTGGTGACGAACCAAAGCCGCCCGCGGTTGGTCTCCCGCCCGGACTTCCGGAACGACCCGAGCCGAAGCTCGACGGAATTCGAAGCAGCGTACTCCTCCTCCCAACGCTGTTTCGATAGGATTGGCAACACTCCTCCTCCTCCTCCCGGTTGCCAATCGACTTTAGAACGCCTGCCGGACCTCCTCCCCCGGCGGGCGTTTTTTGTTCTTCGCACCTGCGAGAAGATCCATCACGCTTGTGAAGTTAGTCTGAGCGTGTTTGCACGAAATTGAAGCATTTCCGCCAAGCGGCTGTCGCAGCCATGCATCGCGCGCATATGTGCCATTCCGCAGTGTCCCTATACAAATTAGGGGTTCACGCCTATCTTCAGATCATCGATCGGGCAGCGCACTCCTCCTCCCAGCGCTCCCGATACGGATTGGCAACCTCCTCCTCCCAGTTGCCAATCAGAACAGGCAACGCCCGCTGGATCTCCTCCCCCAGCGGGCGTTGTTTTTTGCATGGTTCGAGCAGCCTTTCGAGCTTCGCCTCCCCACCTGAGGCGATTCCAGGCACACTCGACAGCACCATAAATTAAGACCGGATTAACGGCCGACAGAGGATTGCAAAAGCTGCATGGGTGCGATGCAGCATCGTCTCTGTTTTCTGAGCACAAATCGATTATATTCCTGCCCATAAGATGATGGCCAGCAAGAGAGATAGAGCGCTGGCGAACGACCCTGAAAGGAATAGGATCATGAACCTCGCACGTTCTTTCAACAATTGGCGCAAGTACCGTCAGACCTGCAATGAGCTCGGCCGCATGAGCGACCGTGAGCTGAACGACCTCGGCATCGGCCGCGCCGACATCCCCTACGTTGCTCGCAAGGCTGTCAAGTAAGTCACAGACTGCTGCTGTTTTCGTAACGCCCTCCGGCCCTGTCGGAGGGCGTTTTTCGTTGCCTGATCGGTGCATGACACCGGGCTTTCGGTAGAGGCGGTTTAGTCCGTTCGTTCGGTGCACCATTTCGCGTCGCATAATTGCTGCCATGGGAGCCTTGGTGAGCCAGCCCGCGCGTCGACACTGTCCGCGAAAACCGCGGCAAAACAACGCGCTACCACTGCCGCGATGGGAGTAGCCGCGTGCTGCATTTTCGGGCTCCGCCCTTTCCATGCACAGCAAATCATCGACGCAGTGCACAAATGCATAGCAGATGCATTTTCTTTGCACTCCACCTGCCAATTAGACAAGCGTATAAGAACCTCAACGACGCAGACAAATCACTGTCGCGCCCAATCGACCTGAGGAAACGACCATGAACCCCATTCGTCTTGCAAAGAGCTGGATCAACTACCGCCGCACTGTCGCCGAACTCGGCGGCCTGTCGAACCACGCCCTGAGCGATATCGGCATCACCCGCTACGACATCCGCAACATTGCGGCCCGCTCCTTCCGTTAATCGGAATGAAGCCTGAAACTTCAAAGACGGCGCCCGCGGGCGCCGTTTTTGTTGGAAGCGCGGAAGGGCTATGCTAGGAAGCCGCGCATGAACAGGACCACCTCTCCTTATTCGCCCATTCATGTCATCGGCGGCGGGCTCGCGGGCTCGGAAGCCGCCTGGCAGATCGCCGAGGCCGGCGTGCCGGTCATTCTGCACGAGATGCGCGGCGTGCGCGGCACGGAGGCTCACAAGACCGACGGCCTTGCCGAACTCGTCTGCTCCAATTCCTTCCGTTCCGACGATGCGACGAGCAATGCAGTCGGCGTGCTGCATGCGGAGATGCGCCTCGCCGGCTCGCTGATCATGCAGGCTGCCGATCGCAACCAGGTGCCGGCCGGCGGCGCCCTTGCCGTCGACCGGGACGGCTTCTCGCAGGCGGTCGGCGCTCAGATCGAAGGCCACCCGCTGATCTCGGTGGTTCGCGAGGAAATCAGCGACCTGCCGCCGAGGGAATGGGACCTTGCGATCGTCGCCACCGGTCCGCTCACCGCTCCCGGCCTCGCCGAGGCGATCCGCCGCGAAACCGGCGCCGATGCGCTTGCCTTCTTCGATGCCATAGCGCCGATCGTCTACACCGAGACCATCGACATGGATATTTGCTGGCACCAGTCGCGCTACGACAAGGTCGGCCCCGGCGGCACGGGCAAGGACTATATCAATTGCCCGATGACCGAGGCTGAGTACAACGCCTTCGTCGATGCGCTGATCGCCAGCGACAAGACCGGCTTCAAGGAATGGGAAGGCACGCCCTATTTCGACGGCTGCCTGCCGATCGAGGTGATGGCGGAACGCGGCCGTGAGACCCTTCGCCACGGCCCGATGAAGCCTATGGGGCTCACCAATACCCACAATCCCTCGGTCAAGCCCTACGCCGTCGTGCAGCTGCGCCAGGACAATGCGCTGGGCACGCTCTACAACATGGTGGGCTTCCAGACCAAACTGAAATACGGCGCCCAGACGGAGGTGTTCCGGATGATTCCGGGCCTGGAGAACGCCGAATTCGCAAGGCTCGGCGGCTTGCACCGCAACACCTACATCAACTCGCCGGTCCTGCTCGACCGTTCGCTGACGCTGAAATCCCGTCCCGGCCTGCGCTTTGCCGGCCAGATCACCGGCTGTGAGGGCTATGTAGAAAGCGCCAGCATCGGGCTTCTCGCCGGACGGTTCGCCGCTGCCGAGCGCAAGGACGAAGCGCTGTCGCTGCCGCCGGACACGACGGCCTTCGGCGCGCTCCTCAATCACATTACCGGCGGGCACATCGTTTCCGAAGACGAGCCGGGCAAGCGCTCGTTCCAGCCGATGAACATCAATTTCGGCCTGTTTCCGCCGCTGGAGCCGGGTGCGCTTTTGCGGCCCGAAGGTGCCAAACGCTTCCGCGGCAAGGAAAAGGCACTGGCCAAGAAGCACGCGACTGCGGCACGAGCGCTGAAGGACTGCGCCGAGTGGCTTCATCACGAAGCCGCATAAGCGTTCAGTCGATCGTCTGCGCCGCCGCCTTGCTTTCGGCCGGTGGCTCCGCGAATTCGGATTTCGGATTGAAGCTACCGAGCAGCCAGAGGGAGACCTCGGCCGCCTCTGCAGCGGTCCGAAACTCGAAGCTGTTATCCAGATAAGCGAAATCCGGGAAATGGACGATGAGCCCCTGCCCGCTTTCCGAGCTGTTCACCCGCAGCTTACCGGGATGAATCACATGGCATACATAGTGCGTGCCGTGCGACTGGATGAATCCCGCCTTGCCGTCGTGCAGACGAAGAAAAATAGCCTTGCCGTCGATGGTCGCATGCAGCGCGCGGATTGCCTCGTCCGGAAAGGCACGACCAAACTCGACCATGGCCGAGCCGGTATCGGGATTGCTGGCGTCGCGCTCGGCGCGCGCGTTCATCCAGGCATAAAAGGCGGCAACGAACGCAACCACAGCTATGAGTATGAACCAGAGCATCATCCGTCCCCTTCGGACGACAGGAATAGGTAAGGCCCGTTCTTATCGCTCGAGGCTTGCGCCAGCTTGAACGGGGACATTCGTCAAAAACGCCGGCGTCGGCTCGCGCGCCACATCCGCCATTGCCGTTGCCACTGGGGCGGCTGGATCGAATACCGCAGGATCCGGGCTCCGGCGGCCTCGGCGCGCTCGAACACCGGCTCGGCAAGAGCAACGGGAACGAAGGCCGAGAAATTCTGCGGAGAGATCGAACCCGAACTCTTGCGCGCCTTGGCGAGATGATCGCGGCCGAGCCCGCAGAATGCGCGAACGGCCCTGCCGATCGCGACCTCGTCGCGCCCGTCCAGCAGCATCTCCCGGTCGAGACCGGTCGCCCGCAGGAGGTCGGCGGGAAAATAGACCTGGCCGCGCCGGCAATGGACCGGCAGGAGCAACAAAAGGCCGGCGATCGTCTGCGCAACGCCGGCGTGCCCGGCAGCCTCTGCGGACATTCCGGCGTTCGCCGGGTCGAGAGTGAGCGAAGCCAGCTGAATGAGTGCGGACGCCGTTTCGCCCGCATAGCCCTCCAGCGCCGTCGTGTCCTCCATCGGGTCGTCGTAGAGGTCGAAAATGCGCGCATCGATCATGTTCTGCAGAACGGCAACGGGCAGACGATGCTCGGCAATTGAGGCAAGCAGCGCCTCGGCTAGCGGGTGGCCCTCGCCCCCCGAATGGTTCTCCAGCAGGTCACGCCACCATTGCAGCCGAATTTCGCCGGGAAGCGGCTCGTGTACCAGGTCGCGGATGCGGGCGATCTCGGCGTTGAAGGCGTAGAGGCAGGCAAGCGAGTGCCGCTTTTCCGGCGAGGCGAGCAGGCATGCGAGATAGCGGTCGCGATCGGTGTCCCGCAGTGTCGCGAGTATCTGGGGATCTGGCATTTGCACGCTGCGATTCCTTCGGCTCGATCACACCGCAATCAGGGCTGCAGCGACGGCGCGCGATTCTGCCAGCATGACATTGTAGGTGCGAACCGCCGCGCCGGTATTCATCGGATCGGACGAAATATCGGCGGCCTTCAATGTTGCCTTCAGATCCGCCGGCAAGGGTCTGATGTCGCGGCCGGTCCCGACGAGCAGGACTTCGATCGCGTGAGCCTCGCCAAGCACGCGACGGAATTTCTCGATCGCCAGCGGATCCCCCTCGGCGACGTCCCAGGCATAGACGCCGGAGGGCAGCAGCAGCACCGAGCCGCGGTGCGACATGTCGGCGAAGCGGAAGCCGCCATTGCCGTAGGCGTCGATAGGCGCGCGTCCCGGAAAGTGCGCTTCGCGCATTTCGATACCTTTTGCCATCAGGCCGCCCCCGTTGCCGTACCCGGCGTCGTCCCGCGTCCTCCCAACTCGCCGCCGAGACGATTGTTTCGACGGTTGAAGAGAATGAGCACCGGCCCGGCGATATAGATCGACGAAACCGTCCCGATAACCACACCGAAGAGGAGCGTCGCGCTGAAGGATTGCACGAGGCGGCTCCCGCCGAACAGGTAAAGCGCAACGAGGGCAAGCGCCGTCGTCGTCGCCGTGAGGATGGTACGCGACAGGGTCTGGTTGATCGATGCGTCGATCAAGACCGAAAGCGGCATCCGCCGATAGCGCGCCAGGTTCTCCCGGACGCGGTCGTAGATCACCATCGTGTCGTTCAGCGAGTAGCAGACAATGGTCAGAAGCGCTGCGAGGCTCGCGAGATTGAATTCGATGCCGGTCAAGACCAGGAAGCCCACGGTCAACAGCACGTCGTGAAGCGTGGTGATGACGGCACCGGCAGCAAACTTCCAATCGAAGCGCAACCAGACATAGAGGATGATGGCGAGTATCGCCGCCGCGACTGCGAGCGTACCGGCGCGCGTCAGTTCTCCGGACACCGCCGGGCCGACGACCTCGACACGGCGGAAGCTGTAGTCACCTTCGAGCTCGGCGCGGACCAATCCCATTGCGGTCTGATCGGCGTTGTCGCCTGCCTCCTGCGATGGGATGCGCAGCAGGATATCCCGCGCCGAGCCAAGCCCCTGAATCTGGACCTCGCCGAGGTTCAATTCGTCGAGGCGGGCGCGGACGTCGGCGACGTCGGCTGTGCCTTGCTTTGACCGGAGCTCCAGAAGAGAACCACCCTTGAAGTCGGCCCCCATGTTGAGCCCGAGGCTCACCAGCAGGACGAGCGAAGCAAGCGAGAGCGACGCCATCAGGATGAACACCGGATTGCGGAGGGCCATGAAGCGGATATCGGCCTCGGCAAAGAAGCCTGTGCGGATACCCCTTGGCAGATGTTTCGGCCGGCGGCGGCGATACCATCCGCGGATGAGCCGGCGGGTCAGGCTATGCGCCGTTAGGATGGTCGTGACGCTGCCTATGGCGAGCGTCGTCGCAAACCCGCTGATCGCTCCGGTGCCAAGCAGGAAAAGGATGACGCCCGCAATCAGCATCGTCAGGTTCGCATCGATTATGCTCCTCAACACGCGCGAAAAGCCGTTGTCGAGGGCCTTGCGCAACGGCTCACTGCTGTTGCGCACCTCCTCTCGCAGCCGCTCGTAGATAAGAACATTCGAATCGACCGCCACCCCGATCGTGAGAACGATCCCGGCGATCCCCGGCAGGGTCAGCGTAATTCCGAGAAGGGAGATTACCGCGATGATGAGCACGACGTTGACGATCACAGCGACCACGGCGACAAGGCCGAAGAAACCGTAGAACCCGATCATGCAGGCGGCGACCGCGGCTGCCGCGACCAACCCGGCCTTTAAGCCGTTGGCGATCGCGTCCGTGCCAACTTCCGGACCGACCGTGCGCTCTTCGATGACCGTCAGTGAGGCGGGAAGCGGCCCGGCTCGCAGCAGAGCGGCGAAATTCTCCGCGCCCTCCTCCGACAAGTCGCCGGAGAGCCGGACCATATCGCCTTCGATGACGTCGCCAAGCGCCGGTGTCGAGACCACCTGTCCATCTAGCACGATGGCGAATTGCCGGTTCGACGCGGCTTGCGACAGCGTTGCGAGCCGCGGGGACTTGATATCGACCACGGGTTCGCCGGTCTGATGATCAGTCCCGGGCTGCGCATCGTCAAAGTCCTCAGCGGAGGCGAAGGCCTGCCTTTCCACCAGATAAGGCACCGGCGGGTCATCCAGCGAATAGAGCACCTCCGACGCGGCGGGCGGCCGCGTATCGAGGGCTTGTTGCGCCGGCATCGATGGGTCGAGCCACCGGAAAGCAACGCTGCCCCGCTGGCTGAGGAGATCCTTGAGACGTTGCGGGTCCTCCAAGCCGGGTATCTGGATGCTCAAGCGATCGCTGCCGCGGCGCTGGATCACCGGTTCCGCGGCCACCACTTCTCCGACGCGGCGACGCACCGCCTCGATCGACTGGGCGAGCGCCGCGGACAGCCGGAAATCGATGCCCTCGTTGGTCAGGCGAAGCTGAACCGGCTCCTGCGCCGTCGTCTCGTCGACGACCAATTCCCGGATCGGATTGCCAGCCCGGTCCGGTGCCTCAACCGGCGCGGTGAGTGTATTGAGGGCCTCTCGGGCTGCCGCTAACTGCGACGTATCGCGCAGCCGAAACTGAATTTCCTGACCGCTGCCGGAAAGGCCGGTATAGCCGATTTCGGCGCCTCTCAGCGCTTGGGCGATGGCCTGGATCGTGGCTTGCAGGCGGTCCGCGACGATGCTGTCGCGATCAACCTTCAGAACGATATCGGAGCCGCCCTTGAGGTCGAGGCCGAGCGGCACCTGCCGATGCGGCAGCCATGCCGGCCATCCGGCAAGCTGCTCCCTCGGAACGATGTTCGGCAGAGCAAAGGCAAAACCGGCCAGGACGACCAGCCAGATCAAGGTGTTCTTCAGCGGCGAAAAGTTGGGCATGCCTTGAAATGCTCCATCGCCAGACCCGGCCGGCCGTGGCAGGTGAGGTTATTCCTTGACGGGCTCACCCTTCACGCGGACTTCGGACACGCCGCTGCGGGCGACGCGGACCTTGATTCCCTCGGCGATTTCGACCTCGAGTTCCGCGTCGTCGATAACCTTCGTCACCTTGCCGATGATACCGCCGCCGGTAACGATCTGATCGCCGCGGCGGATGTTCTTCAACAGCTCTTCGCGACGCTTCATCTGCGCACGTTGCGGGCGAATGATCAGGAAGTACATGACGACGAAGATCAGGATGAACGGCAGGATGGACATCAAAATGTCGGCCCCGCCGGCGGCGGGCGCGGCAGTCTGCGCAAAAGCTTCGGTAATGAACATCGATCACTCCTTGAGTTCAACCCACGCGGTTACTTTGCCCGCGCGAAATCCGACGGGAATATAGGGAAGCAATCCCACGACACAAATGTCGGCACCCTTCTCCGTTGCTCCTGCCTCTGACATAATTTCCGCAACAGGAGAACCCCTTGAGGGCGGAGAGCCGGGCTTTTCCAGCGCAAACCGCCGTGCTACCGACAAAATCATACCGCCGGCGGAGAAACGGCCGGATAGATCAAGCAACTGCACCGGACCCCGCATCTTTCGCCAGGAGCGTGAGCCAAGCCCGCAGACCAGTATGCCCGGAGATATAATGATGCGCGAAAGCAAGCTCGACATTCTGATCAATGAAGTGCAGAGGCTTTCGGCAGCGCTCGACCGGATCGCCGGGCCGGCGCCGGCGGAGAACGACTGGAACGAAGCAGAATGCTTCGTCTGGGTCCCCGTTACCCGCCATTTGCAACCGGTCACCAAACCGAATCGCATCGATCTCTCGTTGATCACCGGTGTCGATCATGTCCGCGACATCCTCTTCGACAACACGCTTCGCTTCGCAGAGGGTTTTCCCGCGAACAACGTGCTCCTCTGGGGCGCACGCGGCATGGGCAAGTCATCGCTGGTCAAGGCGGTACATGCGAAGGTGGCGCGCGACAGCGGCGGCGGCCTCAAGCTCGTTGAGGTGCATCGCGAGGACATCGCGTCCCTCCCCGCGCTTATGGACATCCTGCGGCAAGCCCCGATGCCGGTGATCGTTTTCTGCGACGACCTTTCCTTCGATCACGACGATACGTCCTACAAGTCGCTGAAGGCCGTTCTTGACGGCGGAGTGGAGGGCCGCCCGGCAAACGTCGTACTCTATGCGACCTCGAACCGCCGACACCTTCTGCCGCGCGACATGATGGAAAACGAACAGTCGACTGCCATCAATCCTTCGGAGGCGGTCGAGGAAAAGGTCTCGCTCTCGGATCGCTTCGGGCTATGGCTCGGCTTCTACAAGTGCAGCCAGGACGACTATCTGGCCATGGTCGACGGCTATGCGCGCTATTTCCATCTGCCCGTCGAACCGGCATCGCTGCATGCCGGCGCCCTCGAATGGGCGACGACGCGGGGATCGAGATCCGGCCGCGTCGCCTGGCAATTCATTCAGGATCTGGCTGGCCGTCTGCGCCGTCAACTGGACGAGACGGCATGATCGGGCGCGCAGGGCGCCCGATGAAGACTATTCGAGGAAAGTCGCCGGGTTAACCGGGGTCGCATTCTTGCGAACCTCGAAGTGCACCTGCGGCTGGCTCGCCTTGCCGGTCATGCCGGAGGCGGCAAGCGTCTGGCCGCGCTGGACCTTCTCGCCGCGCTGAACCTTGAGCTGCGAGGCGTTGCCATAGACCGTGACGGTGCCGTCATCGTGGCGGACCAGGACGGCATTGCCCAGTTCCTTGAGGCTGCTGCCGGAATAGATGACCACGCCGTTCTCTGCCGCCTTGATCGGCGTGCCTTCGGGCACCGAAATATTGATACCGTCATTGCGGTTGCCATCGACATTGGCGCCATAGGCGGCAACCACCGCGCCGCGGACCGGCCAGCGATATTTGCTGATGCCCGTCGACTTCGGAGACTCCTGGTCGATATCGGTCTTGATAGCGACGTCCGAAACGCTCTCCTTGGCGACCGGAGCCTTGTATTCCGCCGGCTTGCCCTGATCGAGCGAAGCCACTTTCGTTTCCGTTTTGGCCGGTACGGAGGCCGTGACGACGGCATCGGTCGCCGCTGCTCCGGCTGCAGGCATCTTCAACTTCTGGCCGACGCGAATAGCTTCCGCCGTCAGACCGTTTGCCTGCTTCAGCGCCGCGACGGACACGCCGTTGGCCTTGGCGATCTTGTTCAGCGAATCCCCCGGCTTGACGGTGTAACCGCCATCCGAGCCGTCGCCTGCACCGGCATTGTTGAGCTTGCCGGCGGCCACATCGTTGCGGCCTTCGCTCTTTTCGCGGGACTGAGACTGGCCGGGAAGGATCGCCATCTCGCGCTGGCCGGTGGGAAGCGGCGAAGGCTGCCTCTTTCCGCCTTCGAAGTCGGCAATGGAACCAGAGGCTGCGGCCTTTGCTGCACTGCTCGAAGCGCCAAAGGTCGGGACGATAAGGCGTTGACCTGGCTCGACCTGGCTTGCCGACTTCAAGCCGTTCGCCTTGAGGATTTCCTTCTCGGGAACTCCGAAGCGGCGGGCCAACACGGCAACCGTATCGCCTGGGCGCACCATGATCGTGGGCGCATTCGCCGTCGTCCAGCCACCTTTGTTCGGAGTCGTCTTGAGATCCGACGGCAGCGGCTCAGCCTTTGCGAGTATGGGCTGCGGTTGGCGGGCGGCGGGAAGCGCCTGCGGCTGACGCGTTGCGACCGGCGCCGGCTCCGCCAAGGCAGTACGCTGAACGCTGACCGGCGTCGAAGCGGCCCGGGCGCTGGAGACCGGCGTACTCGCCGTGCTCATCGGATCGTAGGACGCGGCCTGCGCGGAACTCGGAAAAGCCTGGCCGTAAGAGCCGCCGGAACCTGCGGATGAGGCCAATTGGCCGCCGGAGATATCGCCACGTGGAACATTCCCCGGGATGGAACTGGTGGTGATGTCATCCGAACTCGAAAAGAGCCCGTTGAAACGGCTGACGTCGGAGCTGCAACCGGTCGCGACGCTTGCCAGCAAAACCGCCCCGCACAGGCGGATCAAAGACTTCCCTGCACCGGGAGATGAAAATTGACGCATGACGCTTACCCACTCCGAACGCAACTCGCTGTGGAATGATTAAAGCGCATTAGAGTTACCGCCCGGTTAAGGGCGGGACTCATTTGACAAAATGCTAACCATAGGATGTCCGCGCATCCGTGACGCAGAAGCCTTTCCGCCCGAAATGCCGCAGAGGCAACAGCTCAAAGGAGCTCGGAATAGAGGCGCTCGATTTCCGACAGCGACCGCGATTCAGGCAGCTGCTCCTCATAGCTGATGCTGCCGACGTCCCAACCGACGAAGGGTGTTTCGCGGACCGGCGTATCGGTGGAACCGACTGAAGAGACAGCCTTGTCCTCGTCCAGGAAGACGCTGACGAGTCTTTCGAAATTTCCGCCCGTGTCCAATCCGCTTCCGGCATCGTATTCGAGCGACCGCAAGCCGGCCAGAGCCGCCTCCCTCGTGCCGAAATAACGCAGGCTGTTCTGGTCCTCCGTGCGGAGGCTGTCATAGTAGTCGATGAAGGAACTATAATAAGCCTTGTAGTCGCCGGTCTCGGCATGCTTCCCAAAGGCCTGATATTCGCGCGCAGCCAGCTGTGGGGAAAGCGTGTTGTTCCACTCGTCCCGGGTCAAGGGCGGCAGTTTCTCCGGCGCCTTTCTTGTCCGGCTGAGATAGAGCAACGCATCGACCGACAGCGAAATGCGTGGCGTCGGATCGAAAAAGCTTGTCGGAGTTGCCTGGACGCCGCCATCGTCCTTGCTTCCGGAGACGACCTGCCCGGCGGGACGGCCGGCGAGATTGCCCAAACCGTCGCCCGTCGTCGCTGCCGTCAGCCTGTTCGCAATCTCCATCCACCGTCTCCGTCACTGGCACGAGGGAGCGGGTCGCCGTCGAGGCAGCGCGCCTTCAGCCATCGTGCCCGTCCGGGCTAAGGGCTGAAGCTTGCGCGAAGCTGGATTTGGTTAAGAATGGGTTAACAGGCTGATCCGCAAGGGGTTTGCTGCGTCGAGGGAACGGCGCAGCGGTGCCTCAGCCACCTCCGGCAGCCGAGAATCAGATCACCCGTCCATCAAAGAAACGATGCGAGCTGCGGTACGATCGGAAGATAGGGCGCATCGAACAGGTCTTCACGATCGAAACGGCTGCCCGTCCGGCTGACCCGCACGATGCGGCACTGTGTTTCGCTCATCATGATCGGCACGAGCAGAGTACCGCCGGAGACGAGATGGTCGGAAAACATTCGAGGCAGGCTGCCGAAGGCGGCGGTGATAAGAATTCGGTCGAAGGTCCCCTCGCCCGGCACTCCGGAACTGCCATCCGCCTGCCTGACCACGACATTGCGGATGCCAGCTTTTTCGAGGTTCTTCTGCGCCGAACTCACCAATGTCTGGTAGCGGTCGATCGTCAGGATGCGTTCGGCGATGCGACCCATCACTGCGGCGGTGAAGCCGCTGCCTGTCCCGACCTCGAGAATCCGCTGGCCCGGTTTGATGTTCAGGCAATGCAGCAGGCGGACTGCCAAGTCGCAACCTTCCATGAACGAACCGCAGTCGAGCGGTATCAATCGTTTGGAATAGACCCCGTCCTGGTACTGCGGCGGACAGAAAATGCTGCGCGGCGTCTGCTCGACGGCCTTGAGCAAATCGTGATTGACCACGCCGGCGGAACGAAGGCGCAGCGCCATCGCTGCAAAGCCTTCCTGCTGCGAAACGCGTCCGTTCAAGCGCCTGTCCCTTCCCGCAGTGCGCGCGCAATGCGCTCCTGGACGGTATAGTCGGTCATATCCAGTTTAAGCGGGGTTACCGAAATCCGGTTTTCGCGCACAGCGTGAATGTCGGTGCCGGAGCGGAAGTCGCCGGAGCGCTCGCCGAAGCGGAGCCAGAAATAGGGAAATCCGCGGCCATCGATGCGTTCGTCGATGCTGAGGCCGAATTCGAGCTTGCCTTGTGAGGTCACTTCGACGCCCGCCACCGCATCGGCCGCGCAATCGGGGAAGTTCACATTGAGGAGCGTGCCATCCGGAAGCGCGACATCCATCAAGGTACGGATCAGGGCGGGCGCATGGGTCTCGGCCACGTCCCATGAGACTGCGCCGCCGACGGCATGCCGGTAAGCCTGGCTGACGGCGATCGACCGGATTCCCTGCAGTGTGCCCTCGATTGCGCCGGCGACCGTGCCTGAATAGGTGACGTCGTCGGCGAGATTGGCGCCGATATTGACGCCCGAAAGGACGAGATCCGGCCTACGGTCGAGGATCTTGCGCGCTGCCATGATGACGCAGTCGGTCGGCGTTCCCCTGAGGGCGAAACGCCTCTCCGCCACCTGCCGCAATCGCAGCGGCTCCGACAGCGTCAGCGAATGGGCAAGGCCGCTCTGGTCCACTTCCGGAGCGACGACCCAGACATCGTCCGAGATCGTCAGGGCGATCCGCTCGAGGACAGAAAGCCCTTCGGCATGAATGCCATCGTCATTGGTCAGCAGGATGCGCATGCCGGTCTCTTTCGCTTGCCCGCGCTTCAGGCCGCCTTCTCGATGCGTCTAAGACCGCCCATATAGGGGACGAGAACCTCCGGAACGGAGACCGAGCCGTCGTCATTCAGATAGTTCTCGATGACGGCGATCAGCGCGCGGCCGACAGCGACGCCGGAACCGTTCAGCGTATGGACGAACTTCGTGCCCTTTTCCTCCTTGGTGCGGTAGCGTGCATTCATGCGCCGCGCCTGGAAGTCGCCGCAGACCGAGCAGGACGAGATTTCGCGGTAAGTATCCTGCCCCGGCAGCCAGACCTCGATATCGTAGGTCTTGCGTGCGCCGAAGCCCATGTCGCCGGTGCAGAGCGTCATGACCCGGTAGTGGAGCCCGAGCCCTTTCAGCACCTCCTCGGCGCAGGCCGTCATCCGCTCATGCTCGTCGATCGAGGTCTCGGCGTCGGTGATCGACACCAGTTCGACCTTGTTGAACTGATGCTGGCGTAGCATGCCGCGTGTGTCGCGGCCGGCAGACCCCGCCTCCGAGCGGAAGCATGGCGTCAGGGCCGTGAAGCGCAGCGGCAGCTTTTCGCCCTCGAGGATCTGCTCGCGCACCATGTTCGTCAGCGGAACCTCCGCCGTCGGGATCAGCCAGCGATCGTCCGTCGTGCGGAAGAGATCTTCCGCGAATTTCGGCAGCTGGCCGGTTCCATACATCGCATCGTCGCGGACGAGCAGTGGCGGCTGCACCTCGATATAGCCGTGCTCCTGCGTATGCAGGTCCAGCATGAATTGGCCGAGGGCGCGCTCCAGGCGGGCAAGCTGACCCTTCAGAATGGTGAAGCGCGAGCCGGCAATGCGTGCGGCCCCTTCGAAGTCCATGAACCCCAAGGCTTCGCCGATTTCGAAATGCTCGAGCGGCTTGTGATTCCACGTGGGCTTGGCGCCGACGGTGCGCTTCACGACATTGCCGCTCTCGTCCGGACCGACCGGGACGTCCTCAAGCGGAACGTTCGGGATGCGCGAGAGCGTATCGTTGAGCTCGGCTTCGATCCGGCGGCTTTCCTCTTCGGCAGCCGGCAGGGCGTCCTTGAGTTCGGCGACCTCGGCCTTGAGCTTTTCCGCGAGTTCGCCGTTCTTCTGCGCCATGGCGGCGCCGATTTCCTTCGAGGCGGCGTTGCGGCGCGACTGCATCTCCTGCAGCGATTGCAAGACCGTGCGGCGGCGCTCGTCAAGCGCGATCAGCGATGCCGACAACGGCTCCGCGCCCCGCTTCGCCAGCGCATTGTCGAGCAGGCCAGCATTCTCACGAATCCATTTGATGTCGAGCATAGTCGTCCCACGCGTTGGTCTGCTGCATGTCTCCTCAGATCGACCTCGATTTGAGGAGACATGCAGCAATTCGAAGTGCTACAGCGACCTTTGCGCGTCCAATAAAACGCGCGGCGCTGCAGGTCACGGCGCGATTAGATCAGCCCTGGGCGGGCCCGACCGTACCCGAAGAACCTTCCTGCGAAGACGCAGACTCGCCTGCAAGTGATTCAGCTTCCCGCTGCCTTTCAACGAGTCGCGCCGTATAGATTGAAATCTCGTAGAGAAGGATGGCTGGCAGCGCAAGACCGATCTGGGAAACCGGATCCGGCGGCGTCAGCACGGCCGCGACGATGAAAGCGATGACGATCGCATATTTGCGCTTCTCGGCGAGCCCCTGCGAGGTGACGAAACCGACGCGCGCCAGTAGCGTGGTGACGACCGGCAACTGGAAGACCAGGCCGAAGGCGAACACCAGCGACATGATCAGGCTCAGATATTCCGAGACCTTCGGCAGCAGCTGGATCGCAACCTGCCCCTCTCCACCGCCCTGCTCCATGGCCAGGAAGAACCACATGACCATCGGGGTGAAGAAGAAGTAAACCAGCGCCCCGCCGAGCAGGAAAAGGAGTGGAGACGCAACCAGGAACGGCAGGAAGGCGGCGCGCTCGTTCTTGTAGAGCCCGGGCGCGACGAACTTATAGACCTGCGAGGCGATTACCGGAAAGGCGATCACCAGCGCGCCGAACATCGCCACCTTGATCTGGGTGAAGAAAAACTCCTGCGGCGCGGTGTAGATGAGTTCCACGTTACGATGGCTGAGACCGGCCCAGCTCACCGCCCACTTGAACGGCAGGACGAGGAGATTGAACAGCTGCTTGGCGAAATAGAAGCAGACCAGGAAAGCGACGAAGAACGCGCCGACCGCCCACATCAACCGCGCCCTAAGCTCGATCAGGTGCTCGATCAACGGCTGCGGCTTGTCCTCGATATCGCCGCTCATGCGTCACCTTTTTTCTTGCGCGCAAATGCGCTTGTCTTCTCGGTTCCGACGGGGGCCACGCGGTCGCCGGCTGTGGTCTTCCTAGTCGCCGCTTTCTTCGGCGCGGCCGTAGCGGCGGCTTTCTTGGTGGCTGCCTTGATTGCCGGTCCCTTGGCGCTCGCCGCCTTCTGCGAAGCTGCTCTCGGCTTAGCGGCACGCTTCGGCGTCGCCTCGGGCGCCTTCGATTCCGCCACCTTTACCTCGTCCGCCGCTGCGCGTTGCATCTGCCGGGAGGCAGACCCGACGGCCGCGGCTGCCACCGTCTCGACCGGCTTCGCCGGCATTCCAGCGGGCGCAGTCGCCGGCTCGATTTGTGGTGCAGGCGTGACAGGAGCCTCGGGCGCGACCGGTTGGGCCGGAGCGTCGGGCGTCGTCGCCCTTTGCAGATCGGATTTGATCTCGTTTCCGAGCTGCCGCAGCGGGTTCATGGCATCGCGCAATGCGGTGGTCGGATTGAGGCTTTGCGCATCGCTGATCGTCTTGCGAACCTCGTCGAGATCGGCCTCCCGCAGCGCTTCATCGAACTGGCGGCGGAAGTCGGAGGCCATGCCCCGCATCCGCCCCGTCATTCGTCCGAAGGCCCGCAGCATGGGCGGCAGGTCCTTCGGTCCGACGACGACGATCAAGACGATTGCAATAACAACAAGCTCGGTCCAGCCGATATCAAGCATCCGACGCGCCCTACAAACCCGTAATGCGGCTCACCGGACGCCAGGCGCGCCGGTTGGCCATTTCCGATCGTCAGCGGACTTCGTCGGACTTGTGCTCGACGGTCTTGCCGTCGATCGTCTTGTCGGCCGAGGCAGCGTCCTCGTCGGTCATGCCCTTCTTGAAGTTCTTGATGCCCTTGGCAACGTCGCCCATCAATTCCGGGATCTTGCCACGACCAAACAACAGCAGCACGACCACCAGGACGATCAGCCAATGCCAGATGCTAAACGAACCCATCCACTTACTCCCTCAGGCTTTATCGATTCAAAGCCATCACGTTGTCATTTTTCAGGCGCCGCTTGAAGGCGCGCCGTCATTGTGACCGAACCTAAGATGTCGAGGCGTCTTTTTCAAACACCAATATGTCGCGCTCGTTAACGGAAAGCGTGACGTCACGCAATCCTGTCGGCAACAGATCGGCCCGAATGCGGGCCCGTACCGTCCGCTCCGACTGCGGCACGGCGAGTTCCAGCAACTCGACGACGCCCAGGAAGCGACGAGACAGGATGCGCGCCGGGATGTCGCCGCCCTCCGGCTTCAACTGAACACCGGAGAGCCGCACCGCCACGCTCAAGGGCTGCCCCTCCTTGTATTCCCCGGCAGGCACGTCACCGAGCGGCGTTTCGACGCGGCCGCCGCGCACGCGCGCATCGAACACGTTGATCTCGGAGAAGAACCCGGCGGCAAACAGATTGCAGGGCTTGCGATAGAGCTCGTCGGCGGTGCCGACCTGAACGAGGCAGCCATCCTTCAGGAGCGCTATACGGTCGGCCATGCGCATGGCCTCTTCCGCGTCATGGGTGACGACGATCGCCGTCGCCCGCGTTTCGCGGAGGATCGCCAGCGTATCGGCACGAATGGAATCCTTCAGGCGGGAATCGAGACCGGAGAAAGGCTCGTCCATCAACAGCACCGCCGGCCGCGGGGCGAGCGCCCGCGCGAGCGCCACCCGTTGCTGCTCGCCGCCTGAAAGCACATGCGGGTAACGATCTGCGTAATGAAACAGCCCCACGCGATCGAGCGCCGCATCGGCCTGGATCAAAGCCTCCTTCTTCGGCAGGTCGTTCAAGCCGAAGCAGACATTGTCGCGAATGGTCATGTGCGGGAAGAGTGCGAAATCCTGGAACATCAGCCCGACGCCACGCCTTTCCGGCGGCAGGAAGACGGAGGGACCGGATATTTCCTGCCCGTTCAGCAGAAGCCGGCCGCCGGTCTGCATCTCGATGCCGGCCGCGATCCGCAGCAAGGTTGTCTTGCCGGACCCGGAGGGGCCGAGCAGGCACAGCACTTCGCCGGCCTCGGCAGTCAGCGAGACGTTCTTGATCGTGTCCTTCGAGTGATAGCGGTGGCTGATGTTTTCGAATGCGAGGCTCGCCGCAAAGGACACACCCTGGCGTCTCGTCGTCGCAACGGCGCCGTTGAGCGTGTCTGAACCCATGCCCGCATTCCTTGACCGAAGGCCTTCCGGAGGGATAGCGGCCCTAAAGCCGATAGCCCCACTCAGGATTCCTAATCGTCCCCTTCAGCCTTCGGAGTCAAGAGGCCCAGTTCCTCGAGGTCCATCTGGGTGATGAGATCCTCATTGTCTGAAAGTTCGTCCTCACCGACAGGGACCGGGATATGCAGGTTGGAGGGAACCCGACCGGACAGGAGACCGGCGCCCTTCAATTCCTCGATGCCCGGGAGATCGCGGATTTCTTCCAGCCCGAAGTGATCGAGGAAATCCCGCGTCGTTCCGAATGTGACCGGCCGCCCCGGCGTGCGTCTTCGGCCGCGAAACCGCACCCAGCCCGCCTCCATCAGTACATCGAGCGTGCCTTTGGAGGTCTGAACGCCGCGGATGTCCTCGATCTCCGCACGCGTCACCGGCTGGTGATAGGCGATAATGGCCAGGACTTCGAGCGCGGCGCGCGAGAGCTTCTTGATCTCCTGCTCGTCAGTTTGCACGACGAAGGAGAGATCGGCCGCGGTGCGGAACGCCCAGTGGTCGGCGACCTGAACGAGATTGACGCCGCGGCTCGCATAGGACGCTTTCAGCCGTGCCATGACACGGCCGACATCGACACCACGGGGTATCCGGCTGGCGATATAGCTCTCGGAGATTGGCTGCGCCGATGCGAAGACGAGCGCTTCGGCGATCCGCTCCGCCTCCTCCGCCAGCCCTGGATCGATGAACACCTCGAGCTCATCCTCGTCGTCGGGTAGTCCGGGCAGGAATTTTTGCGCCTCAGCCACGCGCTGCCTCCATTTCCGCAAGGGTCGCGGCATCGATCGGCTTCGGCCCTCGCCTTAGGTAGATCGGTGCGAAAGCGGCCTCCTGCCGGATTTCCAACCGTCCCTCCCGCACCAGCTCGAGCGACGCGGCAAAAGAACTTGCGATCGCCGTTGCACGCTCCTTCGGGCCCGTCATGTAGCGGATGAGGAAATGATCGAGCGCGGTCCAGTCTTCGAGGCTGCCGACCATCCGGGCGATGATGAGGCGCGCATCGGCAAGCGACCAGACATGGCGCTTCTCGATCGTCACCTGGGTTATCGCCTGCCGTTGGCGGAGCGTAGCGTAGGCCGTCAGCAAGTCGTAGAGCGAAGCGTCGTAGCCGGACTTTCGTTCCGATACGAGGTGCTCAGGCGCACCGCGTCCGAAGACGTCTCGGCCCAGCCTGTTGCGGTTGACCAGCCGCGTCGCGGCATCGCGCATCGCCTCGAGACGCTTCAGCCGAAAAGCCAGGGCGGACGCCATTTCCTCGCCCGAGGGGCCCTCGTCCTTCGACTGCTGGGGAATCAGCAGGCGCGACTTCAGATAGGCAAGCCATGCCGCCATCACCAGGTAATCGGCGGCAAGTTCGATGCGGATCGAGCGCGCCCGCTCGATGAAGGCGATATACTGCTCGGCAAGCGCAAGAACGGAGATTCGCGAAAGATCGACGCGCTGGCTGCGGGCAAGATGGAGAAGCAGGTCGAGCGGGCCCTCGAAGCCGCCAATGTCGACGACGAGTTCTTCCTCGTGCAAGCCGTGATCGGCAGACTCGCCCTGCCACAAAGGCTCCATCGGCGCCTTTGCCACAAGTTGCCCCTGCCTTTCGTCAGACCCCATCGATCCCATGCCCTTTCGACGCAGCGTAGCCGCGTTTACCAACTAGAGCGCCCCACCTTCATGCGAACGCACAAAAGAACTCTCTATCGCGTTGAATCCAGGGAGTCTTTTCTGCCTTCGACATATCTCCTCGACAGCAGAATGCCCTAGACGAGCGAGAACATCGCATTGAACTCCGCTCGCAATATGTCTTCGTCCGAACCGTCAGGCTGTCGGAAGGCGGCCTCGGCAGCCTTCGCGCGGCGCAGCCGGTCTCCCGACAGAACCGGGACGACATAGGCGACCGCCTTCATTTCTTCCATAATGCCGTGGCAATGCAAGACGAGATCGAGCCCTGCGTCGACAATCCCCCGGGCGCGGGTGGTCATATCGCCAGCAAGTGCGTTCATGGAAACGTCGTCGGACATCAACAGGCCGTCGAAGCCGATATAGCCGCGGATGATCTCCCGCACGACCTTGGAAGAGGTGGTTGCCGGATTGTCGGGGTCGATCGCCGTGAACACCATATGCGCCGACATCGCCATCACCTCGTCCCTCATGGCGGAGAATGGCTGGAAATCGACACGCTTCAGTTCGTCCAACGAGGCGTCGACCACCGGCAGGTTGTGGTGCGAATCCACGAAGGTGCGGCCATGGCCCGGCATGTGCTTCATCACCGGCAGCATGCCGCCCGCTTTCAGGCCTTCGCCGACGGCACGGCCGATCGCCGTCACAATCGCCGCATCGTGGCCATAGGCGCGGTTGCCGATGACGTCATGGCTGCCGGGCACCGGCACGTCGAGAACCGGCAGGCAGTCGACCGTGATGCCGAGCCGCATGAGATCGAAGGCATGCAGACGGCCGAGCAGCCACGCGGCACGCAGCCCCATTTCAACGTCGCGCCGGTAGATCTCGCCGATGGCTGCACCGCTCGGATATTGCTGCGCGAGCGGCGGGCGAATGCGCTGGACGCGGCCGCCCTCCTGGTCGATGAGGACCGGTGCTTTCGGATTGCCGACGCTGTCGCGCAGGGCCGCGACGAGATCGCAGATCTGATCTTTCTCGCCGATGTTGCGACCGAAGAGAATGAAGCCCCAAGGGCGCTCGCCGGCGAAGAAGCTGCGCTCTTCTGCCGTGAGGGAAAGGCCTTTGCAGCCCGAGATGAATGCCTTTGATTCGCTCATATGCCGATCATAATGGCCCGCGACCGAACCGCGAAGCCGCAAAGCGCCTGCCGGCGCCTCCATGCACAGGCAAGCGCATCGCGCGTAACGAAACGGGCGCGGCATTACTGCCGCGCCCGCCTAATTTCTTTCAAGCCTTCGCGGCTACTTCGTCACGAGGCAGCTTCCGCCGGCGCTCTTGTAGCGCGAGCAAAGGGCATTGGCCTCTTCCCGCGAACCAGCCGGTATCCTGACGCGGTAATAGGTACCCTTGCCGGCAATCTCCGCCTTGCGAATATCCACTCCGCGGCCGCCGATGACGCTCGCGAACTTGGCCGAGAGATTGTTGTAGCTCTTCTGCGCCTCGGCCTCGGAGGGCAGCGAGGCAATCTGGACGACGTAGCTGCCGGCCGGAACGGATGCGGTCGCGAGCGGCGCGGCGGGCTGTGCAGCCGCCGTTTCCGTGGCCGGCTTAGCTTCCGGCGCTGCAGCCGCAGGGGCTTCTGCGGCGGGTTTCGCCGATGGGGTCGGCTCGCTGCCGACGGCCGTCGTCTTGACGCTGCGGACGGGCGCGACCTCGTTCCCGGCCGGCTCACTCGGTGCCGCAAGCGCGACCTTCCCGGCCGGCGCGGCAGGTTCTTCGGCGGCGCGCAGCTCGGCTGCCGCCACCGCGACCGCTGCCTTGCCCTCAGACCCGGAGGCGCCCGCCTCCGCCGAAGCATCGGCGGGAATGGGCTGAGCAGCAGCCGTAGCCGCGCTGGCGCTTTCGGTCGGCTCGTCACGGGGAACGAGCGTGCCGTCCGGCTTGACGATCATGGTCCGCACCTTGCGCGGCGCCACAGCCGGGGCAGCTTCCTCTTCGGCAGCGGCATTGTCCGCAGATGCATCAGGCGCCAGACGCGCGACTTCTTCCTCTTCCGGCGGAGATACGCCAGGCAAGGCGTCCCCGTTTTCACTGCCTTCAAGCGGCAGGGATTCCGGCGTCAGCGTTCTCTGCACCACGTCCATCGGTTCTTCCGTCGAGGAGACCAGAGCCTCCTGGCGCGGAGCGGTGCCCTGGTCGCCGGCCACCCGGTCGTAGACCGCCTTGTCCTGGTTCGGAACGGTCTTGCCGCCCTTCTGCTCCGGGACGATCTTGACCGGGTCCTTGTCGGCTAGGATGATCCTGGGGCCGTCGCCGGACAGGACGGCACTGCTTCCGCCCATCCAGGCGTAGACGGCAGCGCCGCCGAGGATTATGACACCGGCCACGCTTGCAGCCAGCAGCATCGTGCGCTGCGAGCGGCGGCCATAGCCCTGTTCGGCGAAATCGTCGCTCTCGGCCCGCGGCATCGCCGCCAGCCGCTCGGTGTCCTGCGCGGCGCTGCGGCGCTCCGACATGGAACGCTGGAAGTCCTCTTCCATCGCCTTCTCGAATTCCTCGAAGTCGTCGAGCGACGCGAGCGGCGCGCCGCCATTGCCCGCCGATCCGGCGCGCGCTGCGGGCGCGGCGTCGGCCTGGCTCGAGCGTCCGCTCTTTGCAGCCGGCGCCGGCGTATTGAAGAGCTGTGCCATTTCCGCGTCGATATCGAGGTCGAAATCGCCAGGATAGGAAACCGGTTTCTCTTCGGCTTCCAGCGACGGAAGCTGCGGGACATCGAGATCGGCGATCGGCGCGACGCCGCTTTCCATCTCACCGATCATGGCGGGATCGAAAGGCAGCGGACTTTCCGATGACGTTTCTACGGCCTCAGCAACCCCGGGGGCTTGATCCACTGCTGGCACCGGCGCCTGTTCGCGACGCAGTTCCGGCGCGCTCACCGGAGCAAGTGCCTGCAGGAACGGCTGAGCCGCCGGCTCCACCAGCGCAGGATGCCCTGCGACCGGAGGCGCTTCGGCAACTGCCTTCGGCGCGTTCACCGGAGCAAGCGCCTGCAGGAACGGCTGAGCCTCCGACTCCACCAGCGCAGGATGTCCCACGGCCGGAGGCGCTTCCGCAGCTGCCTTCGGCGCATCGTCTTTCAACAGATCCATGTCCAGCGCAATGTCGGCGAGTTCCAGCTCGAAATCATCGAGATCGAAGCTCGGCTCGGACTCGGCCTGCGGCGCTACGTTTTGCGCGAACTCCGCTTCCCGCACGGCGGGCGCCTCAGGGGCGACGGCCGGAGCCGGCGCCTGAACGGCGGCAGGCGCCGGGATCGGAGTGGCGTAGGCGCGCTGCTGAGATGCACCGGCTGCCGACGCGACGGGCGTCGCGCGGCTGAACATCGGCGTAAAGGGGTAAGTGTTCTTCTTTGCGACAGGCGCGGAAACATCGGGCGCCGGCTGCGCGGCAACCGATGCGGCCGCAACGGCTGCAGCCGGGACGATCGGTATTATCGGAAAGCGCTCCACATCGGCGAGCAGCCGATCCACGGGCTCGGGAGCCGCCGGTTCGGGCGGCAGGGCCGGCGACACATGCGCAGCAACCGCCTCGGTGACCGCTGCCTCCTGCGGCTGTTCGGGCTCCGCCATATCCAGGTAAACCGGTTCCGCGATATGGGCGCGTTCGGCAGCCTTGCCGGCCGCAGCGAGCCTGGAGGCAAGCGGCTCCTGCCAGTCTTCGAATACCGGGAGGTCCGGGGTTTCGGGCTGCTGGACCGGCTGCATGCCGTCGCCAACGGGCGCGGCCTCGGCCGACAGATCTTCATAGCCGAGCGACAGTTCGAGTTCGCGTTCCAGATCGACGGCGGAATCGACGTCCTGCGTCACAAAGACATCCGCCTCGCGATCGCTCGGCACCTGATCTTCTTCTGGAGAAAACGCTACCGGCTCGCCGGAGAGTTCTGCAGCGCGTTCTACGGCCGGCGCCGACGGCTCCATGAGCGGCGCTTGGCTTTCCGGCTCTCGGCTTTCCAGCACAGGCTCAGGCGAGCCCGCCGCAGTCGCGGCCGGATGCTCGACAAGCCCGCTATCGGGGTGCACCGGTGCCGCGCGCGGGGCGTCATAGCTGTCGAATGCGCGCAGCAGCTCGTCTTCGAGATCGAAGGCCGGATCGCGCCGGATCGTCTCCTGGTGTCGCTGCAACTCCTGCAGTTGCTGAACTGCTGGCCGAGCATCGTAACCGACAATGCGGGCAAGTTCGCTCAACGGATCATCATCGGCCAATTTGTCGAATTCTGCCGGCCCGCTTCGTGCGAATTGTTTGTCTGCCATAGTTTCCACTCACAACTGCCTGCGTTGAATTGCCAGCGCATTGTGGGGAAATGGTGACACTACTTACCGCATCTCTTCCGGCGCCGAGGTGCCCGTAACGGACAGACCCGACCTCAATACCGAGGCGACAGCATGCACCAGCCCGAGTCTGGCAATGCTTAATTCTCTGTTCTTATCGTTAACAAAACGTAATTCCGGATTTTCTTTACCTTTGTTCCAGAGAGCGTGGAAGGCTGCAGCAAGATCATACAGGTAAAAAGCGATTCGATGAGGCTCCTGCGAGAGTGCTGCGGCCTCGACGACGCGAGGATATTCTGCGAGCTTGGCGACGAGCTGCAATTCGGCAGGATCGACGATCGCTCCGATAACTGCGCCGGCAAGATCGATCGAAGGCAAGTCGAGATCCGGGAAAGCTTCTTTCGCCTGGCGGAACACCGAGCAGCAGCGTGCATGCGCATACTGAACGTAAAAGACCGGGTTGTCCTTCGACTGTTCCGTCACCTTGGCAAAGTCGAAGTCTAGCGGCTCCGAATTCTTCCGGTAGAGCATCATGAACCGGACCGGGTCCCGACCGACTTCATCGACCACGTCCCTTAGCGTCACGAAGTCGCCCGAGCGCTTCGACATCTTCACCGGCTCGCCGTTCCGATAAAGCTTGACCAGCTGGCACAGCAATACAGTCAGCTTCGCCGTCCCCTCGGATATCGCCCGCGCCAAGGCTTCCAGGCGCTTGACGTAGCCGCCGTGGTCGGCCCCGAGGACGTAGATCATCTCGTGGAACCCACGGTCGAACTTGTCCTTGAAATAAGCAACGTCGGCGGCGAAGTAAGTATAGCTGCCGTCCGACTTGATGAGCGGCCTGTCGATGTCGTCGCCCACTTCGGTGGAACGGAACAGCGTCTGCTCGCGGTCCTCCCAATCCTCGGGCAATTGGCCCTTCGGCGGCGGCAGCGTGCCCTTGTAGACATGTCCCTTGAAGGTCAGGTCGTTGATCGCGGTGCGAATCCGCGCTGCGCCATTGTCGTGCAGCATCCGTTCGGAGAAGAAGACGTCGTGGTTGACGTTGAGCGCGGCCAGGTCCTCACGGATCATCGCCATCATCGCGTCGATGACGCGCTCCTTGACGAGCGGCATCCACTTGTCTTCCGGCATGATCCTGAGGCTCGTGCCGAATTCGTCGGCAAGCGCCTCGCCGACCTGTACGAGGTAATCGCCGGGGTAAAGCCCCGGCGGTATTTCGCCGATCTCTTCGCCGAGCGCCTGCCGGTAGCGCAGAAAGGCCGAGCGGGCGAGCACGTCGATCTGCGAGCCGGCGTCGTTGATGTAGTATTCCTTGGTGACGTCGTAGCCGGCGAAGGCGAGAAGGTTCGCCAGGGCATCGCCGACGACGGCGCCGCGGCAATGGCCGACATGCATCGGCCCGGTCGGGTTCGCCGAAACATATTCGACGTTCACCTTCCGCCCGGCACCGATAGTGCTGCGTCCGAAATCCGTGCCCGCCCGCACCATCGCCGAAAGAAGCTTCTGCCAATAGGAGACCGACAACCGGACATTGATGAACCCGGGCCCGGCAACGGACACGTCGGCGACCTCCGGATCCTGGCGCAACTTGTCGACGATGAGATCGGCAAGGGCGCGCGGGTTCGTGCCCAGCGACTTTGCGAGGACCATTGCCGCGTTCGTCGCCACGTCACCGTGGCTGAGGTCACGCGGCGGCTCCACATTGACCCGTCCGAAATCGATCTCTGATCGCTTTTCACGAACGATATCAAGCGATTCCAGAATGTTTTTAACTCTTGATTCGAAGTCTGTGAAAAGGTTCATCTGATCCATCCGCTCTTTCCCAGTCCAACTGGAGAATGGCGCAAAACTCAAAAAGGAGGCCGGGTCCGTAGGGAACCTGCAGCCTCCGCGCGGCGCGTCACTACCGCAAATCCGGCGTGTGGTCAAACAAGCGCCGGTGCACGCTGATCGCGAAGGTATCGGTCATGCCGGCGAGATAGTCTCCCACATGGCGCGCGCGGGCCGGCTCGGCCATCCCGGCGATCTGGTCGATCCAGTAGTGTTCCTTCATCAACAGCGGGTCGGCCATGAACGCCCGATAGAGATCGGTGACGATCGATGCCGCCGCCTGCCGCACGCGCATCACCTCCGGGTGGCGATAGATGCGTGTCATCAGCAGGTTCTTGATCTGCCGGTCGGTCTCGCTCATCTCCTCGGAGAACATGGCGATAACCCTGCCGGCCTTGCGCACGTCGCTCGCGCTCTCGGGTCGAACTTCGCGCAGACGCGCCTGGGCGACGCCGATGACGTCCTCGACCATTGCGGTGATCTGCCGGCGCATGATCTCGTGGGTGAAGCGGCCATCGTCCAGGCCGGGATAGCGGTCGTGCACGTCGCGCATCAGGCGGGCAAGGAACGGCACCTCCTCCAGCATGTCGAGCGTCAAGTACCCTGCTCGCAATCCATCGTCGATGTCATGGGTATTATAGGCGATATCGTCGGCGATCGCTGCGACCTGGGCTTCGAGGCTTGCGAAACTTGCCAATTCGAGATCATGGACGGCGCAATAATCCAGGATCGGCTGCGGCACCGGTCCGCGGATGCCCTCGCCTTCCGGCGTCATCAGCGGTCCATTGTGCTTGACCAGTCCTTCGAGGCTCTCCCAGGTCAGATTCAGGCCGTCAAATTCCGCGTAGCGGCGCTCGAGCTTGGTCACGATGCGCAGCGACTGCGCATTGTGGTCGAAGCCGCCATAGGGTTTCAGCACCTCATGCAGCGCATCCTCGCCGGTATGGCCGAAGGGCGTATGGCCGAAGTCGTGGACCAGCGCCACCCCCTCGGCCAGGTCCTCGTCGAGCTTCAAGGCCCGAGCCAGGGCGCGGGCGATCTGCGCGACTTCGATCGTGTGCGTCAGCCGGGTGCGGTAGTGATCGCCGTCGGCGGCAATGAACACTTGGGTCTTGTGCTTCAGGCGACGGAAGGCGGTCGTGTGGACGATGCGGTCGCGGTCGCGTTGAAAATCGGAACGCGTCGGACTAGAAGCTTCGGGATAGAGCCGGCCGCGTGATGCCCAGGGATTGGAAGCAAAGATCGCGTGCTCACCATAACCGAAGCCGAGCGCCTGTCTGTCGAATGCCATTTCACACCTGTGATGCCGTCCCATTGACGGGACATTCAAGCCTTCATACCTATAGTATGCGTTGCAGGAAAGCGACGAGGGAATAGCTGATCAATCACCGCTGATCCCGGTGGCTTGCCTCTCGAGCCCAGCAATTGTAGCGCCAGGTTGCAAACGAATCTCTCCGGTTCTTGACCCCGGCAGGAGGCCAGACATGATGCAGGATACAGTGACGCTTTCGGATGCGGCCGCCCGGCGCATCGCCGCCATACTCCAGACCGAGCACGACAAGACGGCGATGCGAGTCTCCGTGGAAGGCGGCGGCTGTTCAGGCTTTTCTTACAAGTTCGACCTGGTGGAGAAGGAAAACGACGACGATCTGGTTCTCGAGAAGGGCAATGCGAAAGTGCTGATCGACAGCCTCTCGCTCGTCTATATGGGCGGTTCGGAAATCGACTTCGTCGACAACCTGCTCGGCCAGTCGTTCCAGATCAAGAATCCGAATGCCGTTGCAAGTTGCGGCTGCGGAACAAGCTTCTCCGTCTAGCCTCTTCCCACTGCCTCTACAGATAGGGTGAGCCCAGCCAGAGCAGGCGGTTCGCAAGCCGGTTGAGCATGGGCTCGGCTTCAAGGCTCGCGAGCGTCACCTCGGCGGCCATCTCGCGCACAGCGCAGAATTTCTCGCTGATCGCCTGCGCAAAGGCGTCATCGAGAATCTCGAGGTCGAATTCGAAATTCAGCCGCAGCGAGCGCGGATCGAGATTGCTCGATCCGACATAGGCCCAATGGCCGTCGACGACGATCAATTTCGAATGGTTGAAGCTTCCCTTCGCCCGCCACACGCGACAATGGCCTTCGAGCACCTGGTCGAATTGCGCCGTCATGGCGCGGTCCACGAGCGTCAGATTGTTAACCGCCGGCACGATGATGTCGACTTCGACGCCTCGTCGCGCAGCCGTCACCAGCGCGCTGATGAGCTCCCTATCCGGCAGGAAATAGGGCGACATCACCCGGATGTGCCGACGCGCAATCGAGAAGGCGCCCATCAGCATCTTGTGGTTGGTCTCGTTGGTGCTGTCGGGTCCCGAGGGCACGGCGCGCATCAGCACCGACGGCACATCGCCCCGCTCCTCCAGATCCGCCAGCCGCCAGGCTTCGCCCGACAGCAGCTCTCCGCTCGAGAATTGCCAGTCTTCGGCCGCCACCTGGAAGATGTCGGCGACGATCGGCCCGGCGACGCGGAAATGCGTGTCGTAGGAAGCGGCGATCCCGGCGACCTCGGTAGTGAAGCCGGCGCGAATGTTCATGCCGCCGGTGAAGGCGACCCCGCCGTCGACGACGACGATCTTCCGGTGGGTTCTGAGATTGGCATAGGGCAGCCGCAGGCCGATGATGATGTTGCCGTTGAAGACGGCCGTCGTGACGCCTCCCTCCTGGAGATAGCCGACGATGCTCGGCACCGAATAGCGGGCGCCGACCGCGTCGATCAGGACCCGCACACTGACGCCGCGCTTGACCGCGGCGATCAGCGCATCGGCAAAGCGAAGCCCGATCTGGTCGCGATCGAAGATATAGCTTTCGAAGAGGATGCTGCGGCGAGCGCCGGCGATCGCCTCGAGCATTGCCCCATAGACCTCGTCGCCGCCCTCCAGCGTGGTGATGTGGTTCCCGGTCGACATGGAGAAACGTGATACGCGATCGCCGAGAATTTTCATCGCCGCGAATCGCTGCCCGAATCGGACTGCCACGTTTTCATCCGTGACGTCGGAACCGAGAAACGGGTCCGGGCCGCTCGCGCGCAGGAGCGAGCGCTGCAGGCCGATCGAGGATCGGCGAATGCGGTTGATGCCGGCTACCGCATAGATGGCCGCGCCGATGACCGGAGAGAGGAGAACGACGCCGACCCAGCCGGCCGCGGCGCGGACATCGTCCTTCGTCATCGCCGCATGAATGATCGCCGGCACCCCCAGCGCGAAGGACAGGAGCGCCAGGAAATGCGGCCAATAGTTCTCGATGAACGCGATCATGCGCGGGACTATAGACGGACCGAATGAGGAATCAATTCCGCCACCGACGGCTGGATTTCCTTCAGCGAACGCGCAAGGAAATGGGCCTCTTAGCGGCAATTCCGCCTCTCGCTGGGGATTTGTCAAAAGAAACCGCAGCCGCTAAAACGACTCGACAAAAGAAAGGCAGATGCGGCCCATGAAGATCGCCACCTGGAACATCAACGGCGTCAAGGCGCGGTTCGACGGTCTCGTTTCCTGGCTCAAGGCATCGAACCCGGACATCGCCTGCCTGCAGGAGATCAAGTCGGTCGACGATGCCTTCCCGCGGGAGGAGATCGAGGCGCTCGGCTACCACATCGAAACCCACGGGCAGAAAGGGTTCAACGGCGTGGCGCTGCTTTCCAAGCTGCGGCCGGACGAAGTCAACCGCGGTCTGCCCGGCGACGATTCCGACGAGCAGTCACGCTTCATCGAGGGCGTCTTTTCCGTTGCAGGCGGATCGATTCGCGTCTGCTGCCTCTACCTGCCGAATGGCAATCCGGTCGGCACGGAGAAATATCCCTACAAGCTCGGATGGATGCAGCGGCTCACGTCCTTCGCGAAGGAGAGGCTGCTGCTCGAAGAGCCGCTGATCCTCGCCGGCGACTACAACGTCATTCCCGAGGCCCACGACTGCTGGGACGTGAATGTCTGGCGCAACGACGCGCTGTTCCTGCCCGAGACACGTTCGGCCTTCCGGCGGCTGCGCAATCTCGGCCTCACTGACGCCGTGCGCGCGACGACGGATGAAGTGCCGCTTTATTCGTTCTGGGATTATCAGGCAGGCTGCTGGCAGAAGAATTTCGGTATCCGCATCGACCACCTGATGCTGTCACCCGAGGCCGCCGATAAGCTGGTTTCGACATCGATCGAAAAGCATGTCCGCGCCTGGGAAAAGCCGTCCGACCACGTGCCTGTGGCTGCCGAATTCGCATTATAAGGGGATGAGCGAGAAGCGAAGGCGAGGCTCCGGCCTCGCTTGACGCCGGGTCGATTTATTCGTCGGCCTGGGGATGCATGTTTTGGGCCATGGCGATCGCTACGCGGCGGTCGTCCTCGGTCGCAAGCGAGAAGGCCTGCTCCTGCATGGACTGGAGCCACGGCCTGTCCTTCGGCGAACACTGATCGAGCGCCGCCGTCATATAGGCGAGGCCGCGCACCGTCTGGCCTTCCTGGAAGATGACGTTTCCAAAGACCCCCATGGCGCCGGCATGGCCGTTCTTGCGCGCCCGGTTCAGCCATTTCTTGGCCTGCTGAACATTGACGGTGCCGCCCTCGCCCGAAAGCAGCATCCGCGCCAGCTGGAACTGCGCCTCGGCGATGCCGAAGGTCGATGCCGCCTGGAAATAGAGCTGCCGCGCCTGCGGCAGGTCCGCCTGGACCGGGCTGTCCGGAATACCGCGCCGGTAATAGCCGGCAAGCGCGATCAGGGCGTTGACGAAATAGCCGGTATCCTCGGAACCCGGCTCGACGCCCTGTTGGGCGATCTCGCTGTAGATCTTGAACGCTTCGAGATCGTTTTCCGCGACCCCGTCGCCATAGGCATACATGTTGGCAAGCGCCCAGCGCGACCCCGTATGGCCCTTCTCGGCGGCATAGCGGTAGGCTTCCACCGCCTCGTCCTTGCGACCGCTCTTATAGGCGGAGAAGCCGAACTTGAAGAGCGCGAACGGACCCGATTCCTTTGTCACGCCCGCGGACGGATCGAAGGCTCGCGCCGGCCCTGCAGCGGTAGCGCCAACCGCCAGGGACATGCCCAGCACGGCCATTTTCAGCGACTTTAGTTCACCCGCGCGCATCACAATCAGCTTCTTCCGTCCCAGCCGGCTACGCCGACCCAATCACCAGGCACATCGACCATTTCCCGGCCCCGTGCCGCTTGAGCGTTCTGCCGTGTCAACGCCCGACGGCTCGTTCGGTTGCCGCGCGCGTCAGCGCCGTCGCGATCGATATCGGCCCGACCACGCGCCAAGCGCCAATTGCTAAGGGATGTCATGGCGGCACACAAACTCAGTTCACCTCAAACGCAAACACAGCACTCGCACGTTTGTCGCTATTATCGCTGCTCCCATTTTGTGGCGGGAAATGGACATACTCGACACGGGGCGGATACTAGCAAAGCATAGTAATAAATGTGTTGCTGAATCGTCACATTCGCGATTGCTTATAAGCAGTGGCCGAAGTGATCGCTTCTCACAAAAGAAAGGCCCGGCAGAACCGGGCCTTGAGACGCTGATCGATGGAGATCAGAACCTGACTTTTAGCGATGTGGAGATCGCGCCGACGAAGTCGTTGTCGAAATCGTAGGAAACGTCGTCGCCAATCGTTTCACCTTGATAGGTTACCTCCCCCGAGCTACCGCTCGTCATTATTCCCACGCTACCCGCCAAACGAAATTCGACGTTCTGAGTAGGCGCGTAGGTAACGCCTGTTCCAAGCAACCAGGTATCGGTCTGTGCACCATAACCATGGCTCGTGCCGCGATCCCAGGTTAGGCTTACGGCCCCGCTCCACTGGTCATTGAACTTGTGGCCAATGCCGCCGGTAACCGTCCAGCCGTCCCGGTAGAGCAAATCAAGGCTAGTGCACGGCGTGACGGCCGTCACAGTTGCAGGGCAGAATCTGACCACCTGCAATTGGCTCCAATCGGTCCACTTGACCGAGCCGAAAGCAAGCCAACCTGGAGCAATGCCGGTTTGTACCTTCAATTCCAACGAATCGGGCATCGAGGCCGTGCCGCTGACGTCATACTTGGTGCCAGTCACTAGGCCGACGCCGGGTACGATGAAGCCGAGCTGACGCAAGTCAATGAAACCTGAGAGGTTGTCGAGATCAACGGCACTGTTGTAAACGAGGCTTGCGCGCATCGCATATTCGGGAATCTCGTACGCTGCGCCGGTCCGCCAACCCCAACCGTGGCCTTCAAGTTCAAGCCGCCCGACACCCGAGAAGAGACCGTCAAGTGCAGTGCCCGTGTAATCCTGCACCAGGCGCTCTTTGAAGCCTCCCACCTCCTGATAGAAGACACCACCAATGATGCGCATGAACCCCGGTCCCATGTCCCATTTGTAGGAGCATGTCACCGCGTAGTTATCACTCTCCACTTTCGTTTCTATGTTGTTGTTCGCTCCAGCCCAATTCTGGCCTGGATTGGTGTGGGCGCCCCAAGGCTGCGAGTAGTCCGCCATACAGTCAACACTGTCACCCAAAGCAGCCTTAAAACCGACACGGGGCGCCCAATAGCCTTCTGTGTCATCCGCTCTATTGGGGCGACCACTGAGATCGCCGCCGCCGAACTCTCCCGTCAACGGGTTTGTATCCGCGGTATTCGTATCAACAACATTCTTCAGTTCACGTTGCGGAGTAACAAAAGTCGCCGTCGCTTCCGCCGCGTAATCCGATGGATCGAACAAGAGATCGATATTGTAACCGCTGCGCTCGAGCCCCCCAGCCTGCGCAGCCGACGCGACGAGCACTCCGGCGACCGCTGCGAGAATGCTCTTCTTCAGTTTATTTCGAGCCATTCAGCTCCTCCCCTGCATTTCAATCAATGCGGCGTTTGACCTCGCGCCGCCGCACTTGGGCTGACTATTCGTCACGATGCCGTGATTGGCAATTCGCGGTCGGAGGGCTAAAGCCGACGAATTCAGTCATCAAATTTACGTAAGAATTTCATGATTCGGCCATATTCCGAGGAACAAAAAAATTATTACTCACCACCAGTATGGTCTTCGCTCATATTAGAAATTTTTTCCAACAATCCAGCAATGTGTGACGTCACGACAACAACATTGCTTTTTGCAAAACAACCCGCCGGCTGTCCGCGGGAAAACGCCGCTACAAAACCCGCGCGTGTAATTCGGAGCTTGATCGACCAACGGGGAAACTGATTCGAAGTTGCCTCGATACGAAAAAGTCCGCTGCATTTCTGCCGCGGACTCTCATATCCAAGCTGGGACTGGATTAACCCGCTTCCGACACGCGGCTTAGTGCAACGCCGAGCGAGTCCTTCTGCAGGTTGAGTTCGGCCAAGCGTTCCCGCTCCGCTTCGACCAATTCCGGCTTCGCATTGGCGACGAATTTTTCGTTGGCCAACTTGCCGAGGATCCTCTCGCGCTCGGACTCGACCTTGGCAATTGCCTTCTCGAGGCGCAATTTTTCTGCCGCCAGATCGACGAGGCTGCCGAGCGGCAGGCAGGCCGTCGCCTCGCCGATCACGATCTGTGCGCTGCCACGCGGCGCCACCGCCGCGTGCTCGATGCTCTCCACCCGCGCCAACCGCTTGATCGCCGGGCCGTGCCGGTCGAGCCGCTCGCTCGTCAAACCCTTGGCGCCGACGACGACCAGCGGTGCCATCGCGGCCGGCGGGACGTTCATTTCCGCCCGGACCGAACGAATGCCGGAGACGAGATCGATCAGCCAATTGATTTCGTCCGCGGCGAGATCGTCCGCGTAGAAGGCCGCCGGCCATTCGGCGTGGCAGAGCAGCGTCGCGCGCTCGCGCCCCGGACCGCCGGTCTTTTCCCAGAGCTCCTCCGTCATGAAGGGCATGAACGGATGCAAGAGCTTGTAGGTCTCGTCCAGAACGTAGGCGACGCAGGCCTGCGATTCGCGCTTGGCTGTCTCGTCCTCGCCGCCGAAGACCGGCTTCAAAAGTTCGAGATACCAGTCGCAGAACTGGTTCCATATGAAGCGGTAGAGACTTCCCGCCGCGTCATTGAAGCGATATCCCTCGATCGCCTCGGTGACATCGCGAATCGTGCGCGAAAGTTCGGTCAGAATCCAGCGGTTAACCGTCAGCGAGGCGGCTTCCGGGATGAAGCCCTCGCTGCTCGTCGCGCCATTCATCTCGGCAAACCGCGTGGCGTTCCAGAGCTTGGTGCCGAAGTTGCGATAGCCGGCGATGCGGGCCGGATCGAGCTTCACGTCGCGCCCCTGGGCCGCCATGATCGCCAGCGTGAAGCGCAGCGCATCGGCGCCGTACTCGTCGATCAGTTCGAGCGGGTCGATGACGTTGCCCTTCGACTTCGACATCTTCTGCCCGTTCTTGTCGCGAACCAGCGCGTGGACATAGACGGTGTGGAACGGCTCGACCGGCGTGCCGTCGGCGTCCTTCATGAAATGCAGGCCCATCATCATCATCCGAGCGACCCAGAAGAAGATGATGTCGAAGCCGGTGACCAGGACGTCGGTCTGATAGTATTTTTCGAGCTCCGGCGTCTCACTCGGCCAGCCGAGCGTCGAGAAGGGCCAGAGGGCGGACGAGAACCAGGTGTCGAGCACATCCTCGTCGCGCGTCAGGATTTCGCCCGGTTTGAAGTTTTCAAGCAGGTCCTCGACATAGGCCTTCATAGGTCCTTCATGCGCGATGTAATGCTGAATCGCCGCGTGCAGCGCCTCTTCCTCGGTCTTCTCGACGAAAACCTGGCCGTCCGGACCGTACCAGGCGGGGATCTGGTGGCCCCACCAGAGCTGACGCGAGATGCACCAGGGCTGGATGTTCTCCATCCACTCGAAATAGGTCTTCTCCCAGTTCTTCGGGACGAAGCTCGTGCGGCCTTCCCTGACCGAGGCTATGGCGGGCTTCGCCAGCGTCTTTGCGTCGACATACCATTGTTCGGTAAGGCGCGGCTCGATCGGCACGCCGCCGCGGTCGCCGTGGGGAACCATGTGCTTGTGCGGCTCGATCTTGTCGAGCAGCCCAGCCTCCTCGAAGATCCGAACTATGATGCCTCGAGCCTCGAACCGGTCCTTACCCTCGAGTTGATCCCAGGCGCCATGCAGGGCCGCCGGTTCATCGAGGCCCTCGAGAAAGTCCTCGTTGTTCTTGATGGTGATCCGACCTTCTACGGTCATGATGTTGATCGCTCGAAGTCCCGCGCGCCTGCCGACATCGAAATCGTTGAAATCATGCGCAGGCGTGATCTTAACGGCACCCGTGCCGGCCGTCGGATCGGCATAGCTGTCGGCGACGATCGGGATGCGGCGTCCGACGATGGGCAGGATCACGTGCTTGCCGATCAGCGATTTGTAGCGGGCGTCGTCGGGATTGACCGCGACACCGCTATCGCCGAGCATCGTCTCCGGCCGCGTGGTCGCCACGACCAGGTAGTCCCTCGTTTCCCACTCGGTGGCCCTTCCGTCATCGTCAAACGCGACCGGGTACTCATAGTTCACGCCAGGTTCCAGCGGGTAACGCAGATACCAGAGATGGCCGTTGACCTCATGCTGCTCGACTTCGAGATCCGAAATCGCCGTCAACAACTTCGGGTCCCAATTCACCAACCGCTTATCTCGATATATGAGGCCCTCCTTATAGAGCGTCACGAAGACTTCGAGGACAGCTTCGGAGAGTCCCTCGTCCATGGTGAAACGCTCGCGCGACCAGTCGCAGGAGGCGCCGAGCCGCTTCAGCTGATTGAAAATCAATCCGCCAGATTCGGCTTTCCATTCCCAGACCTTGTCGATGAAGGCCTCACGTCCCATCTGCCGACGATGCTGTTGGCTCTCCATCAGCTTCCGCTCGACGACCATCTGCGTGGCAATGCCGGCATGGTCCATGCCCGGCTGCCAGAGGACATCCTTGCCGCGCATGCGCTCGAAGCGGACCATGATGTCCTGGAGCGTGTTGTTGAGCGCATGGCCCATGTGCAGGGAGCCGGTGACGTTCGGCGGCGGAATCACGATGCAGAAGGTTTCGGAGTCCGGCTTTGCGCCGGCGCCGGCACGAAACGCGTTTTCATCGTCCCACGTCTTGGCGATACGCGGATCGACGGATGCAGAATCGTAGGTCTTGTCGAGCATTCTTTGACCGATTTTCGAGAGTGATGTCAGGGTTTGTAAACCGGAACGGCCCGTCCAAGTCAACACAAACGGGGAAAAAGCCGCGACGATCACGGCTTTGACCTGTCAACTCAAGGATGTCCGCCAGCAGCTTTTCTGAAACGGCTCGATGCACCGGAAGGCGCAGAAGCGGTTCCGTCGCCTCCTAGGCGCTCCGCAACGGTTTTAGCGCCGGGGACCGCGCGCGACCCGTTCGATCTCCTCGCGCACCAATCGCTCGACCAGCGTCGGCAAATTGTCGTCGAGCCATCCCTGCAGCATTGGCCGGAGCATCGCCTCGGCGATCTCGTCGAAAGACCGCCGCGGTCCGTGGTCCACCGCGTGGGCCAGATCTTCAAAAGCACGCGCCACCTGTCGGCCGACGGAGGGCGATACGATCGCCCCGGCCTCCTTGTCGCCTCTCTGGGCCACCTCCGGAGCGGAGGAGTGGGCCGGCGCCGGCGGGACGGCCGCCATCGCCACGGGCTCTTCGGCAAGGCTGTGCGGCGACGCGCTTTCGGGCAGCTGCTCGGTAGCGGCCGAGGGCGCTTTCGAAAACGACACACCCGCCATCCGTGATGTGATCAGCGGGCTGTCCACTGCCGATTTTTCCGGCGGACTTCTTTCTGCCAGACTGGGCTGCTCGGGGATCGGGGCCTCCTTGGCAGCGTAATGCGACGCATGCCGTTCGGAGGCCGCACGCACGCGCGCGGCGACGTCGGCAAGCGAAAGGGGCGACGAAGCGGATGCCGTTGCCGTCCCCGCGCCGCCATTGGCCGGCTCGGCGTCCGACAGGGAGATGCGCGACGGGAGGTGGTGTTCGGACGAAGCGAATGCCGCAGCATCGATTTCGGAGTCGATCGTCAGCTCGATCTCGTCGTCCGGGCCGTCCTCGAAGGTTTGCGGTACAGAGGCGCCGGCCAGACCAGGCTCGTTGTTCTCGATGATCTTGCGAATGGATGCCAGGATCTCATCCATCGAAGGTTCTCGTGCGACATTGAGCTGTGCCATTTCAATCCTCGTTTGCTGCGGACAGGCGCGTCTCAGAAGCGGTCCGCGTGCCGATTTCGAACGAACCTTATGTGAGTTCGCGAACGAAACAAATGTCGCGAATCAGCTGAGGAAATTCTTGCACAGATTTGTTTTTTGAAGGAGGTGTAAAGGTTGCGAAAGAAAATGGCGCGCGATGGTCGCCCACGGCACGCCATACTACTTTGCGACATCAGCCCTCTCCTTGACCCGAAGGCGGTTCAAGGAGAACGATGCGGCGGAAACTTTAGCGTCCGTCTACGGTACGCAGGCCGAACCACTTGTCCTTGACGGCTTCGTAGTGCTGTTCTGGGCGATACTCGGCGACTTGCAGGCCTTGAACCGCGACCGTCAGCTTGCCCATGGCGGCAAGCAGGGCGTAGCTCGCCACGACGGCATCGCGCTGAGCGGCGGCAAGCGATTCCTGCGCATCCAGAACGTCCTGCTGCGCATCGAGCACATCGAGCGTGGTGCGCTGGCCGACCTTGCGTTCTTCGATGACGCCTTCGAGAGCAAGATTCGCGGCCGAGATCTGCGACCTGCTGGCGGTGATCCGGGCAAGCGCGGACTCGAGCTGCGCATGGGCGGAGACAACCGTCTGCTGCACCGAGGCGCGGGCGGAGTCGACGAGGATGCGCTGCTGGCCAAGAACTTCCTTGGCCTGGCGAATCTGGCCGTATTCGGCCCCCCCCTGGTAGATCGGCACTTCAAGACGGGCGGTGACGCTCGCAGTGGTGTCGTCAATGCCCGTGCCGGAATTGCCGGTATTGCGTGTGACCGATCCCTGGAGGACGACGCCCGGCAGCATCGTGCCCTCGGCCGATTTTACCTGGAAGCCCGCCGAATCGACATTGTACTGCGCTGCGAGGATCTGCGGGTTCTCCCGCAGGCCGGTGGCAACTGCCTGATCAAGAGATCTCGGCATGCCCTTCGTTGCCGGACGGGGCTGACGGATACCCGTCGGGGCGGCGCCTACGATCTGAACATAGACCGCTTCGCTCTGCTTCAATTGGGCAACCGCAGCGACGAGCAGCGACTGCGCGTTGGCGAGTTCCGCTTCCGCCTGGCTCACGTCGGTCCGAGTGCCTTCGCCCACATCGAGGCGCGCCTGGGCGGCGTTCAACTGTTCGCGGAGGAAGGCGAGGTTCTGACGGCGGATGGAGACAATCTGCTGGTCGCGGGCGATATTCGCATAGGACTGGGCAGCCGACAGAAGAATCTGGATCTCGTTGGCCTTCAGTGTCTCCCGTCCGGAGAAGACGTCCGACTGCGCCGCCCTGACGTTGTTCAAGGTCTGAAATCCGTCGAAGATCGTCTGGGTGATCGAAATGCCGACCTGCCCGTCATGCGTATCCCGCCTACCGGTTTCGGCATCGATGCGCGTCAGCGTCCCCGTCGCAGAGGCAGAAACCTGCGGGCGGTAACCGGACTTGGCGATCGGAACGCCCTCATCGGTGGCGCGCAGGCCGGCGCGCGCCGCATTGAGATCCGGATTGTTCGCATAGGCCTTGGCCATTGCCCCGAAGATCGTCTCAGCGAGCACGGCGTGCGGCGCAAGCAATACACTGGTCGAGACAGCCGCCCACAAGGCTGCTTTGCGGACAATCGACACCATCTTCCCTCCGTTCAGCCGGGCGGCACGCACCCGGCAATTTCCAGCAGACCAAATCCCCATGGGCGGCCTGTTCAATCCCCATGCGGCAATCCGCCCTGCCGCCCCTCGGCGGGCAAATCACCACATCGTTCCACTTTGAACCCCGGATTCGACCTTACGACAACCGTACACTGCATGCGAGGGGGGCATTTCAAAAAGAAACACATGACACGTTGCCGATTGGCAACATTGCAGATTTCAGCAAAAGATGTGCGTGCTGAGATGCCTCAATAAGTGGCACCTCAGAAAATAAAGGACCGCTCGCGATTGAACCCAGGCAGCGGCTTTACGGACGTATTGAAATCGGATCGCTCGGAAGTCCTGCCCGATTCTCGCACATAGAGTTTCGCACGCGATGCGTTACCAAACCCTTCCACGGCGACCAGTCGGCCGCCGTCGCGAAGCTGCTCAAAAAGGGAAGCGGGAATCGTTTCGACCGCACCATTGATGAAGATCACGTCATAGGGCGCTTCGGCAGCATACCCCTTGCTAAGATCGCCGCCCACGACCTTGACACTGCCATAGCCGAGCCGCGCCAGCGTCTCAGTCGCTGCGGCCGCCAACGCCTCGTCGCTCTCCAGCGCCACGACCGAGCCGGCGATCAGCGACAGCAGCGAGGAAGCATAGCCCGTCCCGGAACCGATCTCGAGCACCTTGTCGGCTTTGGTGATCTGGGCGAGCTGCAGCAGCTTTGCCAGCGGAGACGGCTCCATGAGGTAGCGCGGGGTGGCGCCGCCGACGAGCTCGATATCCGTGTCGATATAGGCGAGTTCCTTCATCTTCGCCGGCACGAATTCCTCGCGCGGCACGGAGAGGAAGGCAGTCAGAACCGAATGGGAGGTCACATCCGTCGTCCGGATCTGATTGTCCACCATCTTAATGCGCGCTGCTTCGAAGTTCATGATACTGCCTCGTGTGCGAATGGGCGCGGCGCCGCCATCCCGGAACCCCGCGCGATCTAGCCAGGCTGCGTGAGAGCCTCTTGCCTAAGCTCATAATTCGCCGCACCGCCGGTTTCAAGCGACCGCGGCATTCGGCCCGCAAAAAGGAAAGCCGCCGGCGCGACGGCCGGCGGCTCGAATGCGATTGGTTGGCGCGTTCAGTGCGACGGGGATCGTCAACGTCCGGGAGCGGCCTCGAGCCCGACAAGGGCGATCTTCCCGTAGCCTGCACCCTGTATAAGGTTCATGACGCTCATGAGCTCGCCATAGTCGACGAGCCGGTCGGCGCGAAGCAGAACGCGGGTTTCCCTGTTTCCCTTGGCGATTCGATCGAGCTCCGCCACGAAGGCGTCACGTGCCGTCTCCTCATTGCCGATCGCCAGCGAGAGATCCGCCTTCAAGGTCACGAACACCGGCTTGTCGTCACGCGGCGTCGGCGTGGCGACCGATTGCGGCAAGTCTACCTTCATGTCGACCGTCGCCAGCGGCGCAGCCACCATGAAAATGATCAGGAGAACCAGCATCACGTCGATGAACGGTGTGACGTTGATCTCGCTGTTCTCGTCGAGGTCGCCGCTGCCTTCGGATATCCGTCCCGCCATGTCCGCTCACCCGATCCTGGCAATCGACGCATCGGCACCATGGCCGTAGCCTTCCTGCCGGCGCGGCTGCGGCTGCGGCTTGCGGATGTGGCGGTGATCGAGATCGCGGCTCACCAGCCGTTCCACCGCGGCGGCGGCATCCGCCAGGATGAGCTTGTATCCGCCGACCGAGCGGGCGAAGTAGTTGTAGATCACCACTGCCGGAATGGCAGCGACAAGCCCGATGGCGGTCGCCAGCAGAGCTTCGGCGATGCCTGGCGCGACAATTGCCAGATTGGTCGTCTGCGCCTTGCTGATGCCGATGAAGGAATTCATGATCCCCCAGACCGTGCCGAACAGACCCACGAAGGGACCGACAGAGCCGATCGAAGCCAGAACGCCGGTGCCTGCGCTCATCCTCTTGCCGGCGCGGATTTCGATGCGGGAGAGCAGCGAGGCGACGCGCTCCTTGACGCCTGCCGCCGGCGCTTGATCCAGGACCGCTTCGGAACGGGACATCTCATCGACGGCGGCGGCGATCATTTCGCCCGCCGCACCTGCCTTGCGGTCAAGCTTCAGCTCTGCCAGACCGTTTGCGGCCATCAACGCCCGAACCGCGCGGTTCATCCGCGCCTTCGCAAAGGCCAGTTCCAGGGTCTTCACGAAGAAAATCGCCCAAGTCGCCACCGAGGCCAGGGCAAGCGCGATCATCACGCTTTTGACGACCACGTCAGCGGCGAGGAACATACCGACCGGCGACAGGTCGTGCGGAAGATTTGGCGCGCCTCCGGCGGCGACCGCGTCACCTTCGGCCGGCGCTGGCGTAGTTACGGGGACCGGGCTGCTTCCAGCCTCTTCCGGCAGCGGGGCAACGGTCTGCTCCCCGACCGGCGCCGATGGTGCTGTCTGGGCTACGCCCATGCATGGGCCGGACAGGAAAATGGCAAGTGTCGCCGCCAGCAACATGGTCTGGGTCGGCCGGCTCCGATTCGACATCTCGTTCCTCACTATTTCGTGCGCTTCCGATCGACGTCGGCGCTTCGGGCAATCGAGGTCGCTGGCCGAAGGCGCCAGGATTCCTCGCCGGCACGGTCTTTACGCAATGCCGGTCCGGATGACAAGAATACTGGAGTAGAATAATCAGGAATAATCGAGAGGCAACGCCAAACGGCGCTGCAGACCCTCGTCTCTTGGGCTCAGGATCTAGAATGCAGGCGCTTCGGAGGAAAAACTGTCGCTGCGCCAATCATAGCGGCGGTGCTGCTCCCACGGTCTCTGCGTCGATGGAAACGACCTCACGACGCGCATGCGCTGAGGCTGCGCCGCGTCGGCATAAACCTCGATCGCGCCGGTCTGCCGCAAGGTTCTGCCTGTCACGAGCAGCGTCTTGCCCGACGAACAGGCCGGCAACGCCCGCCTCGTTGCGGCCACCACTAGGTCGACGCGGCCGCACAGGTCTGCAAAGGCGTCCGGCGCTTCAACCACGGCAATTGTCCAGCCTTCCCTGCTTACACCGACGCACCACTCGCCCTTGCGACAAGTAAATGCGCCCCGCTTGGCCGCAACCAGATAAGACACCGCGTCCCCACTCGCCATTCTGCCGGCAGGCTGAGGGCCTGGCACGGTCCGCGCTCGGCGGTCGACGCCCTCCTTGGAGAAGCGGCCTGCGGCGGACGCGTTGACCGGGGCAATATGGCTTTCGAGGGCAAGTGCCCGTTGCCATTGCGAGAAGATGAACTCGGGTGGCCGCGCCTTGTTGGTGGCGATCGCCTCGCCGGTGATCAGGCCGACGAGTTGTCCGTCTTCGGAGATCGCAATCGAGGGCAGTTCTGCCTGGCGTTCCAGTGCCATGGACAACCCGCCCATGACGATCAGCGCCGCGCCGGCGAAAGCGAGCCGGGTTCTGAGCACGCAGAGCAATACGCCGCCGAATGCGAGCAGGAAGAACCCTGTGAGGCCGATGCGGCCAGTGACCCACTCACCGTCGAGTGTCGCCACATAGCGCGCGACCGCAAGCATCCAATCCAGCCCCTGCCCCATGACCACCAAGGGGTAATATTCGAGCCCGAAGGGCATGAGAAGCATAGCGAAGAGTCCGAAGGGCATGATGAGAATGCCGATCAGCGGTGTCGTCAGGACATTGGCGAGCAGTCCGTAGGCGGGCAACCGCTGGAAATGCGCTGCTGCATAGACGGCAGTGGCCAACCCGCCGATGAGCGACGTCGCGACCGTGGCCACGACGGGACCGGAAACCTGGCCGAGGCTCCGCCGAGAGCTCCTTTCCTCTGCATTCCGCAGCCGATGGTCGCGCCAGCGAGCGTAGCCGGCCACGAGCGCCAGCGTCGCGGCAAAGGACATCTGAAAACCGGGACCGGCAACGGCCGAGGGCGACCACGCAATGATGATCAGAGCGGCAAGCGCGACATTGCGCAGGCTGATCGAGACTCGGTCGAAAAGAACGGCGACAAGCATGATCGAGATCATGATCCAGGATCTGAGCGCCGACACTGCACCGCCGGAAATTAGAATATAAAGGAAGACCATGGTGAGCGCGCCTGTGGCCGCGTATTTCTTGATCGGGCGTTTCGCCGCCAGGCCGGGAACCAGGCTCAGCAGGGTTCGTGCACCGATGAGAAAGGTGCCCGCCGCCAGCACCATATTGAGCCCGGAAATCGCCAGGACGTGGGAAAGGCCGGCGGCCCGCAGCGTCTCGACCGTTTCCCGGCTGATGGCACGCTCCTCGCCGGTCACCAATGCGGCAGCGATGGCGCCGGTGTCGCCGCCGATTGCCGCCCGAATCCGATTGCCCACCCCTTCGCGCAAAGCCGCAAGGCGGGCGTCCATCTGCAACAAGAGCGACAGATCGCCGTTGCCGTCCGCCGGCCTGCGCGGCGCACCGTAGAAAAAGCCGACGGCGCCCACGCCCTTGAAATAGGCACCGAAGGCGAAATCGTTGAGGCCCGGCAGCGCCGGTCCTGACGGCGGCGAGAGACGAACCTTGCCTTCGATGGCCGCGCCGATGGCGAAGGGCTCGTGGCGACTGCGGGCCACCAGCGTCGCCTGCCCGGGCGGCCTGCGGAGCTTCGGCTCGGAGGTGCCGACGATCTCGACCAGGTAGCGCCACCGCCCCTTGTCGTCCGGCTCGCGCGAGAGCACGGTGCCGCGCAGGTTCGTCGTTACCGGGCCATCAAGGACGATCGTGTCGACACGGCGCGTTTCGATCACCGCAAGCAGCATGCCAGCGACAAGGATTGCTGGCGCGAGCAGGAGCGGCCGCCACGCACGCAGTTTCCCCCGGCATAGCAATGTAGATATGCCGAAAACGCAAAGCAGCGGTGCGAGTTTGGCAAGTCCGACGTTCTCCGGCAGCGAAAACCAGATAAGCGCCCCCGAGCGCCAGAAGCACCGGAACCAACGCAAAGCCATGGCCGAAATCGTCTTCCTCGCGCAGCATCGCGCGCAGAGAACCAGCAACGGCGGCTGCTGGAAAACGAAAGGGGCTGACAGAAGAGCGGCGATCGAGCCTTGCGAGGGGAGCTGTGTGCGCCTTGATCTGCGGGTGTTCGCAAGTATCGACGACCAAGTCGGCGGCTGACAGGCTCCATGCGCCGAGCTCCGCGTCGCGCATCACTGCCGGTCCCTCCCCCTCCCGCATTTCGCCCTGCTCTGCCCCCTCTGGCCGCCCGCACCGATCCTGCAACCAAAGGAACCTTATTGCAATCGCAAGACTATCTGCCGAAAAAATAGGCAGATCTGAACTGACCTGCCTGAACCGTGAGGTTAGCGATCATTGATCTTTGCGGATATATTGCCATACCATGCGATTGTTGCGCCGCCATATGCACATTTTCGCATCGCACAATTTGCCTTTCGTACAGCTTGGCAGTCGAAAGTAAATCATATAGCAAATTCGCAACGCTCAATTTGGTGGCATAGGACGACGTGCCACAGCGCCAAAAGACGGAGGGTCCCATGTCAGGAACAAGCGCGACAATCTCAATCGATGGTAAAGCAGCGGACCTGCCAGTGAGATCGGGATCGATCGGCCCGGACGTGGTGGATATCGGCTCGCTTTACAAGCAGACCAAGATGTTCACCTACGACCCTGGCTTCACGTCGACGGCATCGTGTGAATCCAAGATCACCTATATCGACGGCGACGAGGGGGTGCTGCTGCATCGCGGCTACCCGATCGAACAGTTGGCCGATCACGGCGACTTCCTGGAAGTCTGCTATCTTCTTCTTTACGGCGAACTGCCGACGAAGGCGCAGAAGGACGACTTCGACTATCGCGTGACGCATCACACGATGATTCACGAACAGATGTCGCGGTTCTTCACCGGCTTCCGCCGCGACGCTCACCCGATGGCCGTCATGTGCGGCTGCGTCGGCGCTTTGTCGGCCTTCTATCACGACTCCACCGACATCACCGACCCGCATCAGCGCATGGTCGCGTCGCTGCGCATGATCGCCAAGATGCCGACGATTGCGGCAATGGCCTACAAGTACCACATCGGCCAGCCCTTCGTTTACCCGAAGAACGACCTCGACTACGCCTCGAACTTCCTGCGCATGTGCTTTGCCGTGCCCTGCGAGGAATATGTGGTGAACCCTGTCCTGTCGCGGGCGATGGATCGCATCTTCATCCTGCACGCTGACCACGAGCAGAACGCCTCGACCTCGACCGTGCGTCTCGCCGGCTCGTCGGGCGCAAACCCGTTCGCCTGCATCGCTGCCGGCATTGCCTGCCTCTGGGGTCCCGCGCACGGCGGCGCCAACGAAGCGGCCCTCAACATGCTCGCCGAGATCGGCTCGGTCGACCGTATCCCGGAATATATCGCCAAGGCGAAGGACAAGAACGATCCGTTCCGCCTGATGGGCTTCGGCCACCGCGTCTACAAGAACTATGATCCGCGCGCCAAGATCATGCAGAAGACGACCCATGAGGTGCTCGCCGAGCTCGGCCACAAGGACGATCCGCTCCTGGAAGTCGCGATGGAACTCGAGCGCATCGCGCTGACGGACGAGTACTTCATTGAAAAGAAGCTCTATCCGAACATCGACTTCTATTCCGGCATCACGCTGAAGGCGCTGGGTTTCCCCACCACGATGTTCACGGTGCTCTTCGCGCTTGCCCGCACCGTTGGGTGGATCGCCCAGTGGAACGAGATGATCGAGGATCCGGAACAGCGCATCGGGCGTCCGCGTCAGCTCTATATCGGCGCGCCGCTGCGCGACTACGTGCCGATCTCCAAGCGTTGAAGCGCCCACCTCGAAGCGAAAAGCCCGGTCAGGACTGGCCGGGCTTTTTCTTTTGGAGAAAGTTCATGACGATTTCCGCCGCTTTCTCGCCCGGAGGGCTGTCGGTCGCCATACGCTGCTGCACGAGAGCGAAGCCATCGAGCATCGCAGCGCGCTGCGGCGTGTCGCTCGATAGCCTCTCGAACCAGCGCGTCAGTGTCCCTGGCCGAATGGCCTTGTTGAAATATTCGGGAACAATCGGAAAGTCTGCGATGAGGTTCGGCAGTGCCGCCGTCCATATCCGGATCTTTTCATGGAGGAGCGTGACGAGCCAGTCCGCACGATAGGTCGAAACGACCGGGACACCCGCGAGCGCCAATTCGAGGATGACCGTGCCTGACGCCGCGATTGCCGCGTCCGCCTCGCCGAATGCCCGCCACTTCATTTCCGGATCAATGGTTATTTCCGGCTGGATTTTCCAGGATGCGGTCAATTCCCGCACGCGAAGTTCCTGGCGCGGGACGGTCGGCAGCAGGAAACGCGTGCCCGGGTTGCGTGCAGCAATCTCCGCAACGGCCTCCGCGAAAACCGGCAGCAGGCGGCTGATTTCGCTCGCGCGCGATCCCGGAAGCAGCAGGCAGGTCTTGCCCCCTTGCCCCCGCCCCGTTTGCAGCCTCTGACGCCGGTGTTCCCGAACCGCGAGCAGGTTGGCGTCCGACGCCAGCCGGTGGCCGACATAGCTGGTCGGCGGGCCGCCGAGCGTCGCCATCACCGCCGGCTCGAAGGGAAGCACGGCAAGCACAAGGTCGACATAGCCGAGCATCCGGGGCGCCCGCTCGGGCTTCCAGGCCCAGACGCTCGGACAGACATAGTCGATGATCGGCATGTCCGGCATTGCGTCGCGCACCTGCCGCGCGACGCGATGGGTAAAATCGGGGCTGTCGATGATGACGAGCGCATCCGGGCGCGCCGCCACGATGGCGCGGGCCGTTTGTCTGATGCGCAAAAGAAGCTTCGGCAGACGCGCCAGGACCTGCGAGAAGCCCATGATCGACAGTTCGCTGTAGTCGAACAGCGAGACAAGTCCCTCGGCCTCCAGCGCATCGCCGCCGACGCCGACGAGTTCGATCGGCGCGCCCATCCGCCCCTTGAGCGTCCGCACCAGATCGGCGCCGAGCAGATCTCCGGAAACCTCCCCGGCTATCACCGCCAGCCGATATTTCCGGCCGTTCATCGCGCCCGCTCCCGGGCGTCGCGCTCGATTCCAAGAACGAAGAGGCCGCGGCGGTTCGCCGTCTCGATAACGGTCGACCGTTCGAGGACCAGTGCACGCCCGGCCTCGACCGCTATGCCGGCGAGCCCCGCGGCGGCGGCGCCTGCCACGGTCGAGGGCCCGATCGACGGGAGATCGGCCCGTTCGTCCTGCTGCGGTTTGCAGAGCTTGACGAGAACGCCGCGACGGCGGCTCGATAGGCGGCCATCGGCCTTGAGTTCGGCGACCCGCGCCAGCATTGCGTCCGTTCCTTCGGCGCCCTCCAGGGCTACCACCCTGCCCCCGACAGCGACGGCGCCCTGCCCGACGTCAAGCGCTCCGAGCGCGTTGGCGGCGGCAATCCCCGCCTCGATGTCGCGCCGATCCTCGTCCGCCGGCGCGTGTTCTCCGATGGAGCCGGCATTGGCAAGCAGATCGGGAACCACCTCGTGCGCGCCGATCACTCGGGCGCCGCTTGCCTCGATAAGATCCATCGCCATGCGCAGCACGGCATCATCGCCGCCGGATACCAGCGTCCTCAGGACACTCGGCACTTTTGCGAGCGTTTTCAACGTCGGCCGGATGTCGCGCCAATCTGGCCGCCTTTGGACCGATCCGGATAGCACGACCCGATCGATCCCCTCCGCCGCAAAGGCTTTGCTGATCGCGGCGAAGTCGCCGATGGCCAGCATCGCGTGGTCGAAGCCGCTCCAGTCGCCATCCGCCTCTCGCGAAAGCGCTATGATGAACGGATCTTCGCCCTGCCTGCGGGCCGCCTCTGCAACATGGTGGGGAAGCGCACCGGCGCCGGCAATGATGGCAAGCCTGCCGCTGCTGCGCGGCAGGTGCGACGCGGCCATGGCTCTCAACCCTTACCGCCGCGATTGGGCGATGACAGTGCGCGGTCGCTTTCCGCGGCGATGAAATCGAGAATCTCCAAAGCCGGCGGGCAGTCGAGATATTCGTCGCGAACCGCAGCCGCGTTGGCGCGGATCGATTCCGGTCCCTCGAAGATCTGCTTGTAGCAGCGGCGCACCGCATGGATGACCGGGCGATCGATGCCGGCGCGCGTCATGCCGACAACGTTGAGGCCGCTCAGCACACCCGGGTTGCCGTTGAGCATGCCATAGGGAATGACGTCGTAGCTGACGGCCGACAGCCCACCGATAAAGGCCTGCTTGCCGACCCGGGTGAACTGATGAACGGCCGAGCCGCCGCCGAGAATGGCGCGATCCTCGACGGTCACATGACCGGCAAGCATCACGTTGTTCGACAGGATGATGTTGTTCCCGAGCCGGCAATCATGCGCCACATGCGAATAGGCGAGGAACAGGTTGTTGTTGCCGACGACGGTCGTCCCGCCATGTTCGACGGTGCCGGTATTCATCGTCACGCCTTCGCGGATCGTGCAGTTCTCGCCGATTACGAGAGTCGTATCCACGGCGCTGTGATGCACGCTCTGGGAATCACCGCCGATGACCGCCCCGGGGAAGATCTTCGTGCCCTTGCCGATCGTCGTGCGCCCGCTCACGACCACATGGCTCAGGAGCTCGATATCGTCGCCTAGAACGGCGTTCGGTCCTATATGGCAAAACGGGCCGACCTTGACGTTCTCGCCGATCACCGCGCCGTCTTCGACAACGGACGCCGGGTGGATCTTGGCACTTGATGCAATCATGTTCAGGCGTCTTCCTTGCTGACAATCATCGCGCCGATATCAGCTTCCGCGACAAGTTGCCCGTCAACTTTTGCGTCACAGTGAAACTTCCAGATATTGCCCCGCTGCTTCTGCTTGGTGACATGGAACTCGACACGGTCGCCCGGCACCACGGGCTTGCGGAAGCGCGCGTTGTCGATCGTCATGAAGTAGACGAGATTGCTGCCGATGCCCGTTTTGCGTGCGCAGATGGCACCCGCCGTCTGGGCCATGCCCTCGATTAGCAGCACGCCCGGCATGATCGGCTTTTCCGGGAAATGGCCGGTGAAATGCGGCTCGTTGGCCGTCACGTTCTTGATGCCTATCGCCGAATTGTCGTCATCGATTTCGATGATGCGATCGACGAGCAGGAAAGGATAGCGGTGGGGAAGAAGTCTGAGGATCTCCTGAAGGTCTGCCGTGCCGAGAACTGTCGCAGCGTCATTCATCCTTGCCACCCTTTTTCTTATGCCTTTCGCTTGAGCGCATGGCGATTTCCGCGATCTCCCGCAGGAAGTCACGCATCGGCCGCGCCGGAATTCCGCCGTATCGCTCGCCCGCCGGAACGTCGCTCGCCACGCCGCTCATTGCGGCGATCTGTGCTCCATCTCCGATTGTGATATGTCCGTTGACGCCGGCATTGCCGCCGATCATTACGCCGTCGCCGATGCGCGTGCTGCCGGCGATGCCGACCTGACTGACGATGCCGCAGTAGCGGCCAATGCGGACGTTGTGACCGATCTGCACGAGATTATCGATCTTCGTGCCCTCGCCGATCACCGTGTCGTCCATAGTGCCGCGATCGACCGTCGTATTGGCACCGATCTCCACATGGTCCTGGATGATCACGCGGCCGACCTGAACGATCTTGATCATCCCCCCCTTCGGACCAGGCGCATAGCCGAAACCGTCCTGGCCGATGCGCGCGCCGGGATGAATGATGACATTGTTGCCGATCAGCGCGCAGAGGATGCTGGCGCCTGCCGAGATCGTGCAATCCCTGCCGATCCGGACATGAGGGCCGATGACCGCACCGGCGGCGATCCGGGTGCCGCTGCCGATCTCCGCGCCGGCACCGACCACCGCCATCGGTTCTACCTCGACTCCGGGCTCGAGGCGCGCCGTCGGGTCGACGAAGGCGCCGGGCGCAATGCCCTGCCCGCTGGTGTTGTACGAGGGACGCAGCGCCTCGCCATGCAGCAATGCGCCGGCGAGCGCGAAGGCCGTATGCGGCTTCTGGGTCAGGAGAATGGGAATATGGTTCGGAACGATCGCGGCGACGGCCTTGTCGCAGATGATCGCGGAAGCCTGGCAGCTCTCCAATTCATCCCGGCTCTTGCGCGACAGCATGTAGCAAATCTCGCCGGACTTGGCGCGATAGACCGGCGCCACCGTATGGATCGTACGATCGGCCGCGTCGGCATCAGAGAGTTCCGCCCCAAGCCGATCCGCGAGGTCACCCAGACGAATCCCTTCATGGGGCGGAAAAAACCAGTTCTGTTCCATGGACACTCCAGAACGTTTTCGTGGCAGTTCTGGACTGCACTTATCAGAACGACGAGTTGATACCAAACTTGAAGTTCTGGATCTCGTCGAAGTCTTCCTTAGCAACCGGCACTGCGTAGTCGACACGCAGCGGTCCGAACGGCGAAGCCCAGATCAGGCTGACGCCGACGGAAGCGCGCAGCGAGGCGTCCGTACCGCGGGCGAACTCGCCCGCACCCGTCAGTTCCACATCGTTGCCATAGAGCGTGCCGGCATCGACGAAGAAGGCACCACGGAAGCCGCTGTCACGCGGAATGCCCGGCAGCGGGAACGAGGCCTCGGCCGAGGCGGTGAAATAGGTGGTGCCGCCAAGCGCGTCGCCATTGTTGACGCGCGGACCGATGCCATTGCGTTCGAAGCCGCGGATGTCGTTGCTGCCCAGCTGGAACTGGTCGAAGACTTCCATCGAGCCGGAGGTCTTGAAGAGGTGCCCGGCGCTGCCGGCGAGCGAGGCGATGATGTCCGCCTCGTCGTTCACCGTGTAGTACCACTTGGCCTTACCCGTGAGCTTGTAGAAGTCGGACGTGCCGCCGAGGCCGGCGAACTCCTGCGTCACCGAGGCGAGGATACCCTCGTGCGGCAACTGCGCGTCGTCCAGCGTGTTGTAGGTGACCGACTGCGATACCGACGAACGTGTCCACGGGCTGTCCTCGACCACGCGGTCATAGGGCGACGACAGCTCGTCCTGATCGCCGAAATATTCGAGCTCCGTGTAGTTGTAACGCAGCGTCGTCGACAGGTTCTCGGTGATCGGCGCGGTGACGCGCAGGCTGAAGCCCTGATCGTTGTAGCTGTAGTTGTCGTCGTCGTAGTCGTGCTCGTTCTTGAAGAGGTCAAAACCTGCGGCCAGGCGATAGCCGAGGAAGTAAGGCTCGGTGAACGAGACATTGTAGGTCTGGCTGTCTTCGCCCTTGCCGGCGGCCAGACGGATATATTGACCGCGTCCGAGGAAGTTCTTCTCTTCGATCGAGGCTTCGACGAGGAAGCCGCCGCCGCTGCCGGCGGCATAGCCGGCGCCGATGCCGAACGAACCGGTCGACTGGTCCTGCACGTCGACGACGACGATGACGCGGTCAGCCGCACTGCCCGGCTGGGTGGTGATGTTGACCGACGAGAAGTAGCCGAGGGCCTCGAGCCGGCGCTTGGCGCGGGCGATCATTTCCTGGTTGAAGGCGTCGCCTTCGCCGACATCGAATTCGCGGCGGATGACGTAGTCGCGCGTACGCGTATTGCCGCGGATCTCGATGCGCTCGACATAGGCGCGCTCGCCCTGGTCGACGAGATAGTCGACGGCAATCGTGTGATTGGCGAGATCGCGATTGCCGCGCGGCGTCACGCGGGCGAACGGATAGCCCGCCGAGGCGACACGCTTGGAGATCGCGCTCATCGTGTCCTGGATGTCCTTGGCCTTGTAGACGGAGCCTTCATGGCTCTGCACGAGGCCTTTCAGCTCCTCGGCATTGATGCCCTCAACCGTCGACTCGACGTTGATGGCACCGAAGTCGTAGCGCGGACCTTCTTCGACAGTGATCGTCACCGTATATTCGTTGGTCGCCTCGTTGAGCGTTGCTTCGGACGAGATGATGTTGAAGTCGGCATAACCGCGATTGTAGTAGAATTGCCGCAGCAGCTCTTCGTCGGCACGCAGCTTGTCGGGGTTGTAGACGTCCTTGCGCGTCAGGAACGAGAAGATCCCGGATTCCTTGGTGGCAATCACCGACTGCAGGCGGCCGTCGCTGTAGGCCTCGTTGCCGACGAAATTGATCTGCGTGATCTTGGTGCGCTCGCCCTCGTTGATGACGAAGGCAAGGTTGACGCGGCCTTCGGCGATCGGCACGACCTGCGTCGTCACCGTCACGTCGCTGCGGCCGATGGCGGCATAGGCATCCTTGATGGCCTGGATATCAGTTTCGACGGTCGCCTCGCTGTAGGGACCGAGCGGCTGCGTGCGAACCACGCCCTGCAGCTTGTCGTCCTTGATCTTGCGGTTGCCGTTGAAGACGACCTGGTTGACGAGCTGATTCTCGCTGACATTCACGACGAGCGTGCCGCCGGAGATGCTGATGCTAACGTCGGAGAAATAGCCGGTTGCGTAGAGCCGCTTCACCGAAGCGTCGATATCCGCATTGCTGAAGCTCTTGCCGGGGACGATCGTGATGTTCGCGCGAACGGTTTCCGGGCTGACGCGCGTGGCGCCACGGACTTCAACACGATTGATGACCGCGGCCTGGGCGACCGACGCGCTCGCAACCAGTGCCGCACCGGTTCCTGTCGCAACCATGCTTGCCGACAGCGCAAACGCCGACACCGCGTTCAAAAACCTTGAACCAGCTTTCATTGCAATTCTTACCTTTTTCCAACGTCCCGCGGCAATTTCGTACCGACTCCGGTCACGGTTGCCGTTTTACCCGCTTTTCCCATACAAGCAAGCCAGCTCGTTAATTTCTGTTTACTTCAATTCGAACCGTGGCTTAACAGCCACTACGGCGTTGCGTTATCGTAAACAAATCGTTGCAAAGCAAGCGTGTGAAACTCGCTCGTCACAGCTTTCCCAAAAGTTCAGATCCCCTCGTCGGCGCCCGTCAGTGCTAACCGAACAGCCAGTTGAGGTCGTTCCAGGCGGCAAAGACCGTGAGCATCAGCACCATGGCGAAACCGATCCGGAATGCGAGTTCCTGGGCCGCCGGGCCGACCGGCTTGCCGCGCAACGCCTCGACCGCATAGAACATGAGATGGCCGCCATCAAGCACCGGAACCGGCATGAGGTTAAGCAATCCTATCGAGACCGAGAGGACGGCGGCAAAATTGAGCACTTCGGCGATGCCGAGCTTTGCCATCTGGCCGGACATCTGCGCGATGCGGATCGGCCCACCCACCTGATCGGCATTCATGCGGCCGACGAAGAGATTCGACAGATAGTCAAACGTACCGGTGACGATCCGCCAGCTCTGCAAGGCGCCCTGCCCGACCGCTTCGAGCGGGCCGTAGGTCTCGACACGGAAGTTGCCGGCCTCCTGATTCGTGCCGATGCCGATCTTTCCCTCCTCGACCTTGTTGCCGAGCGGATCGACGGATTCGGTGCGTTGCGGCACCATGTCGAGGTCGACGGTGGCGCCTGCGCGCTCTATGCGGACCTTGATCGGGAGTTCCGGACGAACACTGACGTAACGGCGCACGTCGTCGAAGGTGGCGATAGGCTTGCCGTCGATCGAAATCAACTTGTCGCCCGGCAGGACCCCGGCCTTTTCGGCCGCACTGCCGGGTGCGACGAAGGCCACCACCGGATCGGCCACGGCGCGGCCATAGATCGAGAAGAGAACGGCAAAGATGGCGATCGCCAAGAGGAAGTTGGCGATCGGGCCGGCCGCGACGGTTGCAGCCCGTTTCCACAGCTTGGCGCCGAGAAAGGTGCGGGCGCGCTCTTCCGGCCTGATCGTTTCCAGCCGCCGATAGTCGGGCGTGCTTGCCGCATCCTCGTCGCCAAAGAATTTCACATAGCCGCCAAGCGGGATCGCGCAGAACTTCCACCTCGTTCCGTGCCGATCCGTCCAGCCGAAGAGCTCCGGGCCGAAGCCGACGGAGAAGGCAACGATGCGAATTCCGGACCAGCGGCCCACGAGGTAGTGCCCCATCTCATGGACGAAGACCAGCAAGGTCAGGAGGAACAGGAAGGTGGGGATGGTGTATTGAAGATTGTCTAGCAGAAGGCTCATATCGATTCCTATCGCATCCGCGTTGTCGCCGCCGTCAGACTTTGGATGCCGCGCGATCTTACCCTTATTTCTACCGGGATTTAAGGAAGTATGCAGCAGCGCCGGATGCGATGACGGAAGTGTGAGGTGATTTCCGGGCTAGAGGCCCAACAGGACGGAGGCGAAGTTCTCGTTCCTTCCGCCGCCGAGCAGGAGTTGAACAAGGACCAGAAGCAGCGCCGCGACACTGGCGAAGATCAACCCGTCGACGCGGTCCATAACGCCGCCGTGACCAGGGATCAGATGGCTCGAATCTTTCACGCCGAAGCGCCGCTTCACGAAGGATTCGAACAGGTCCCCGATCTGGCTTGCAATGGAGAGCAACAGCGCCGAGACCGGCATGCGCGCGTCGTCGAGCGAGAAATGGGCCATGAAGACGGCGACCCCGGCAAGAACGCCGCAGATCGCGCCGCCGACCGCGCCCGACCAGGTCTTGCCGGGCGAGATCGCTGGAGCCAGCTTCGGACCTCCGACCGCCCGCCCGACGAAATAGGCGAAGATGTCCGTTCCCCAGACCACGGCAAACACGAAGAGCATCGCAATGAGGCCCAGATAGTCCGCGCCACGGATCGCCGCCAGCGATATGCTTGTCAATCCGGCATAGGCGACGCCGGCCGGCAGCCACCAGCTCGTCCTCTTGATCAGCACCCAGAGAGTGGAAAGGACGATGCTGCCGGCAAGCACCGGCAGGCTGTAGGGCATATAGTCCATCAGCACCAAGGCGGCGATGACGGCCTGCGACAGCCAGCCGAGGGCATTGCCCTGGAAATCCCGCTCGGCAAGCTTGGTGATCGTCGACCATTCGTAATAGACGAGCAGGCCGATTGCGATAGACAGAAGCTGGAAGGCAAAGCCTCCGGCCCAGGTGGCACCGAGGGTTATCGCAGCAAGCACAATGCCCGATGCGATGCGGAGTTTGAGCTCTCTCTGCATCAGGACCCGACCGCCAAAGTCGGTTGCGGCAGCCCGCCGAACCGGCGTTCGCGGGAGGCATATTTCTCGATGGCGGCGACGAATGTCTCGCGCGTGAAGTCCGGCCAGAGTTCGGGAACGAACAGCAATTCGGAATAGGCCCCCTGCCAGAGCAGAAAGTTTGAAAGACGCTCCTCGCCGCTCGTCCGCAGGATGAGATCAGGGTCCGGAATGCCGGCGGTGTCGAGCGCCGCCGCTACGCGGTCGACGGTAATCTCGTCCGGGTGAAGGCGGCCGGCCGCCACCTCTTCTCCAAGACGCCGCATCGCTCTCGCCAATTCGTCGCGGGCGCCGTAGTTGAACGCGATCACAAGCGTGATCCCGGTGTTGGCGATCGTCGTCTCCTCGGCCTCGAGCAGGAGCGGCAGGATGTCGCCGCTCAAGTTGGCCCGGTCGCCGATGACGCGGATACGGACGTTTTCGCGGTGAAGGTCCGCAAGATCTCGGCGGATGAAGGCCTTGAGCAGGCCCATGAGATCGCTGACCTCGTCTTCCGGCCTGCTCCAGTTCTCGGAAGAGAATGCGAACAGCGTCAGATAGCGGATGCCGAGCTCGGCGGCAGTCTTGACGGCACCGCGCACCGCCTCGACGCCCTTGCGGTGTCCCATGGTACGGGGCAGTCCACGCGCGTTCGCCCAACGACCGTTGCCGTCCATGATGATGGCGACGTGAGCCGGCACGTTTGTGGGAACGAAATCTTGCATGGGCCGTCCGAAACTAGAGACTCGATTTTTCCGCGGTCAGACCTGCATGATTTCCTTTTCCTTCTCCGCGAGCAAGCGGTCGATTTCGGAAATCACTTCGTCGGTCATCTTTTGCACCCGCTCGGACTGAGCACGGCTCTCGTCCTGGCCGATGTCACCATCCTTTTCGGCTTTTTTCAGGCCGTCCATGCCGTCTCGGCGGACGTGGCGCACGGCCACTTTGCTCTTCTCGGCATAGTCGTGGGCGACCTTGACGAGGGACTTGCGGCGTTCCTCGTTCAGCTCCGGCAACGGAATGCGCAGATTCTGCCCATCGATGATCGGGTTGAGACCAAGATTGGACTCCCGGATCGCCCGATCCACGGCGCCGACCATCGACTTGTCCCAAACGGAAACCGAGAGCATCCGCGCCTCCGGGACGGTGATGTTGGCGACTTGGTTCAGCGGCATGCGCGAACCGTAGGCTTCGACGGTCACCGGATCGAGAACGTTCGCGGATGCACGACCGGTCCGCAGCGATGCGATGTCGTGCTTGAAAGCGGCGATCGCTCCGTCCATGCGGCGCTTCAATTCCTTCAGATCCACACCTTCACTCATGGTTCAGACTCCCATTTCTTCATCTCGGCGGCCGTCCCGGCCTCTGCAGATTATCAATTATCAGACACGATGGTGGCACGACCGCCACCGGTCAATATGTCCGCGAAGCCGCCCTTCTCATGGATCGAGAACACGACGATTGGAATGGCATTTTCCCGCGCCAGTGCCACGGCAGCAACGTCCATGACGGCGAGCCCCTTCTCGAGAACTTCGCTGTGGGTCAGGCGGTCGAAGCGCGTCGCGGACGGGTCCTTCTTCGGATCGGCGGAATAGATGCCGTCGACCTGAGTGCCCTTGAAGATCGCCTCGGCGCCCATCTCGGCGGCGCGGAGCGCCGCTGCGGAATCCGTCGTGAAGAAGGGATTGCCCGTGCCACCGGCGAAGATCACGACGCGGCCGAGCGAAAGGTGATAGAGCGTGGCGCGCTGCGAGAAGCTCTCGCAGATCTCCGGCATGGCGATCGCCGACAGCACCACCGTATCGATATCGAGCTTGCGCAGCGACGTCGCCAGCGCAAGCGCATTGATGACGGTCGCCAACATGCCCATGTGGTCGCCTGTCACCCGGTCGCCGCCCTTCGAGGCGACGGCGACGCCGCGGAAGATGTTGCCGCCACCGACGACGACACCGACTTCGACACCCATGGCCCGCGCCTCGGCAATGTCCGAGGCGATACGGTCGGCGACGGCGACGTCGATGCCGAAACCCTGGCTTCCCATCAAGGCTTCACCGGAGGCTTTGAGAAGAACGCGCTTGTAGATTGGCTTGGCCGACATCATCACTCCTGAGCAGATCGGCACGCATAGGCGACAGGCGCACACAGCGGCATGAGGACAATTCGTCTTGCGTGGTATCGACCGCCCCTGGCACAGCCCCGGCGGGTCCGCCGCAATAACGCATGCCGGATACACGAAGGGCACCGCGTTGTCACGCGATGCCCCCAGCTTTTCCCAATTGGAAAGAAGAAATCAACCCTTTGCGGCTGCTGCGACTTCCGCCGCGAAATCGGACTCTTCCTTCTGAACGCCTTCGCCGAGCAGCAGACGTGCGATACCGGCAACTTCGATCGGCGCACCGACGGTCTTCTCGGCTTCCTTGATCGCCGCCTCGACCGTCTGGTCGGGGTTCATGACAAAAGCCTGCGACAGGAGCGCAACTTCCTCGAAGAACTTGCGCATGCGGCCGTCGACCATCTTCTCGATGATGTTGTCCGGCTTGCCGGAAGCGCGCGACTGTTCGATGAAGACGTTGCGCTCACGCTCGGCGACGGCCGGGTCGATCTCGCTCGGGCGAACGGCAAGCGGGTTGGTCGCGGCGACGTGCATCGCAACCTGACGGCCGATCGCATTCAGCGCTTCCTTGTCGCCGGTCGACTTCAGAGCAACCAGCACGCCGAGCTTGCCGATGCCGTCGCCGGCGGCGTTGTGGATGTAGGTCGCAACTACGCCGTCCTCAACCTTGAGGAGGGCGGCACGGCGCAGCGTCATGTTTTCGCCGATCGTCGCGATGGCGTCCTTGATCGTATCCTCGACGGACTTGCCGGTTGCCGGATAGGCCGCCCTGGCGACAGCCTCAACAGTGCCTTCGGTACCCAGCGCGACATTGGCGACGCCGCGGACGAGGTCCTGGAAAGCGTCGTTGCGGGCCACGAAGTCGGTCTCGGAGTTGATTTCGACGACAACGGCCGTGTTGCCGGCACTGGCGATGCCGATGAGGCCTTCGGCAGCCGTGCGGCCGGACTTCTTGTCGGCCTTGGCAATGCCCTTGGCGCGCAGCCAGTCGATGGCGGCTTCCATGTCGCCGTTGGTCTCGGCCAGCGCCTTCTTGCAATCCATCATGCCTGCGCCGGTCTTTTCGCGCAGATCCTTCACCATTGCGGCAGTAACAGTCATCTTCTTGCCTCTTTGTCTGTTTCGCTGGCGCGCCAATCGCGGGTGGCGCCGTGCCAGTGGGTTTGGCAGGGAATGGCCCTTCAGTGTGACATCGTTATGACGCTGCCGTCGCGATGCTTGCGCGGGCAAAAACGTCTGCCCGACCGCACCATTCCTCGCTGAAAAAGAACAAGGCCGTTCAGATTTTCATCACAAACGGCCTCGTCCCGATATTTCATGGGTACGGCAGCCACGTATCGGCTGCCGTGGGCCAGATCAGGCTTCGGACGATTCGTCGAGAGCCGGCTCGACCGGTGCCTCTTCGGCTGCGCCGAGGTCACGGCCGGCAGCGCCCTGCTGACGGGCAATGCCGTCGATGGCAGCACGGGCGATGAGATCGCAATAGAGAGCGACCGCGCGCGATGCGTCATCGTTGCCCGGGATCGGGTAGTCGATCTGGTCCGGATCGCAGTTGGAGTCGATGACGGCGACGACCGGAATACCAAGGCGCTTGGCTTCTTCGATCGCAATCGATTCCTTGTTGGTGTCGATGATGAACATCAGGTCCGGCGTGCCGCCCATGTCGCGGATACCGCCAAGCGCCCGGTTCAGCTTCTCGCGCTCACGCTCGAGGTTCAGACGCTCCTTCTTGGTGAAGCCGGAAGCTTCGGAAGCGAGGATTTCGTCGAGCTTGCGCAGGCGCTGGATCGAGTTCGAGATCGTCTTCCAGTTGGTCATCATGCCGCCGAGCCAGCGAGCATTGACGTAATACTGGGCGGAGCGCTTGGCAGCGTCGGCGATGATCTCGGAGGCCTGGCGCTTGGTGCCGACGAAGAGCACGCGTCCGCCATTGGCAACGGTGTCGCTGACGACCTGCAGGGCGCGCGACAGCATCGGAACGGTCTGGGCGAGGTCGATGATGTGAACGTTGTTACGATCGCCGAAGATGTACGGCTTCATCTTCGGGTTCCAGCGGTGCGTCTGGTGGCCGAAGTGCACGCCTGCTTCGAGAAGCTGGCGCATGGTAAAGTCAGGCAATGCCATGCCTTTTTCTCCTTTTCCGGTTGAACCTCCGCAAGGCGTCGAACGCATCTAGATGCGCCCACCGGCGGAACAATCCGGATTTCTCCCGGAAAATCCCATGCCTCACGTGTGGAATGGGCAGCCCCTTAGCTGCAACTGCCCGATAAATCAAGTCAGCAAGTCAGTTTTTTGCCGCGACTGCTCTGCACAGCTCCGGCGATGGCCGCTACTTGCACTCTTCCGCGTTGAAGACTTCGAGATCGGCAAGCTTGCCGCTGAGCACGAAGTCACCATAGTCCATCGTCAGGTCGCGGGTGACGCCATTCTCGTAGAGCTTGAAGGACATGCGGTAGATTGGCAAAGCGTCGCCGCTCGCCTCGTCGTTGAAATAGGAGATCGTCACCGGCCAATAGCTTTCACCGGCGAGCTTGCCCGCCTTGCCGGCGTCCGCATCGTCGGGGGCGGGCTTGCGCGGCTTGCCGACGAAGGTCGAGGTGATCAGCGTCTTGTCACCCGAATCGGACCCGTCGAAGATGCGGGATTCGAAAAGGCCCTCGCCGCGCTTGGCCCGCTCGATCACCTCCAGCATATGCTCGGTCGGGAAGCGGCTTTGGGCGAGCGCTACCTCGCGTTTGTCAGGCGCCGTCAGTTCCACCTTGACGCCGGACTTGTCGTCGTGAGCGTTGCCGCGCACTTCCTTGTCCAGCTTCTCGTCGGTGAAGGAGCGGGTGAGAAAGCGAAAGCTCCTGTTCTTCAAGTCCTCGTAGGTGGTGGTCTGCTGATCGGTCAGGCGAACTTCCTCGCCGGTATCGACCTGGGTGACGAAGCGGAAGCTCACTGTATATCCCTCGCAAGCCGACCCATTGAACTCATAGACCATGCGTCCATACATGCCGGTGATGCCGGAGCGATCGGAGGCATTCTTCAGTTCGAGATCGTAGACGGCGCGGTGCGGCGTCAATGCGGCCGCATAGGCACCGCCAGCGACGGTCACGGCGGCGAGGCAGACGCTCCCCAGAGCGAGAAGACCAAAGCCTTTACGAAACATCCGTTTCCTCCTGTTGGACTCGCCGGCAATGGGATAAACAAACATTCGGCAGAAGCGAGGCAGATCCGGTCCGTGCCTGTCGCGATCCCTGCTTCGCATGCAGGATTTTAACACAAAAGACAACAAGGGAGCCCTCCATGTCCGCAGAGATTGAAACGCGTCTCAACGAACTTGGTATCGTCATTCCGGAGGCGGTTGCGCCGGTCGCCAACTACGTGCCTTACGTCATCACCGGCTCGACGCTCTACATCTCCGGCCAACTGCCGATGGAAAGCGGAAAGGTCGCGATCACCGGCCGTGTCGGCAAGGATGTCGACGTCGCCGCGGCGCAGCGCGCCGCCGAACTCTGCGCGATCAACATTCTGGCCCAGGCCAAAGCGGCGCTCGGCGGCGACCTCGGACGCATCCGCCGCCTCTTGAAGATCAATGGCTTCGTCGCCTCGGTTCCCGAATTCACCGAACAACATCTCGTCATTAATGGCGCGTCGGACCTCCTTGCCAACGTGCTCGGCGAAGCCGGCAAGCATGCGCGCGCCGCCGTCGGCATGGCGTCCCTGCCCTTCAACGCGGCCGTCGAAATCGACGCCATCCTCGAAATCGCCTGACCGGGTCGCTTCATGAAGGATATTTCCTGGCTTAAAGCCCAGCCGATCGCCCACCGCGGCTATCACGACATGAATCGAGAGGTCTGGGAAAACACGCTTTCGGCCTTTTCCCGCGCTGCGGAGGCGGGCTTTGCGATCGAATGCGATCTGCAGTTTACCGCCGATAGCGTTCCGGTCGTCTTCCACGACCACGATCTGCAGCGCCTCTGCGGCATCAGGGGAGACGTTCGGGCGAAGACCGCCGGCGAACTCGGCCTATTGTCGATCGGCGGCACGAAGGACAGGATTCCGACGCTCAAGCAGATGCTTCGTCTCGTCGACGGGCGGGTTCCTCTCGTGCTTGAACTCAAGGGCCGCAAGGACGACGACGAGGGGTTCGCGGCGGCCGTGCTCGACACGCTCGAGGACTACGCAGGGCCAGTCGCTCTGATGAGCTTCGACCATTGGCTGCTCAAGGACCTGAAGGCGCTAGACGCCCCCTATCCGCTCGGTCTCACCGCCGATGGCGCCAATCCCGAGAAATTCTTCGTGCACGAGGAAGCCATGCAGCTCGGGCTGGACTTCATTTCCTATTTCTACGGGGACCTGCCGAATCCCTTCATAACCAAGGAGCGCGCCATGGGCCGCACCGTCATCACCTGGACGGTGCGCGATGGCCGGGCGCAGGAGCACAGCTTCGCCCATGCCGATCAGATGACGTTCGAGGGTTTCGATCCAAGGGAGACCATGATTTCCTAGGCGCATGTCAGACGCGATCAACATCCGCATAGAGCATTCGTTCACTTCGATACCACCGGCGAGCTGGGACAGGCTTACCGGCGCTTCGAAGACCTCTCCCGGCATGCCCTATAACCCCTTCTTATCGCATGCCTATCTCTCGGCGCTCGAGGAGTCCGGTTCGGCGACGACGGAGACGGGCTGGCTCGGTCAGCACCTGCTGCTCGAGGATGCGGACGGCTCGTTGCGCGGCGCGCTCGTCTGCTACCTGAAGAACCACAGCCAGGGAGAATACGTCTTCGATCATGGATGGGCGAACGCCTTCGAGCGCGCCGGCGGCCGCTATTATCCGAAGCTGCAATGTTCCATACCGTTCACGCCGGTGACCGGGCCGCGCCTGCTCAGTGCCGCGGGCGGCGATCTAAGACCGGTGCGGGAAGCGCTTGCCGCCGGCCTCAAGGAGCTTTCGCGCCGACACGGCGTCTCCTCCGCCCACGTCACCTTCGTGCTGCCCGAGGAGATGCCGATCTTCGAGCGCTCCGGATTTCTGCACCGAACCGACCAGCAGTTCCACTTCATCAATGAAGGCTACGGCTCGCACAACGATTTCCTTGCAACGCTCGCGTCGCGAAAACGCAAGGCGCTGAAACGGGAGCGTCGCGCCGCAGTCGAGAACGGGATCACCATCGAGTGGCTGACCGGCAGCGACCTCACCGAAGCGATATGGGACCAGTTCTTCGCCTTTTATATGGATACCGGCGGGCGCAAGTGGGGCCGGCCATACCTCACTCGCGCCTTCTATTCGCTGATCGGCGAGCGGATGGCCGACGACATTCTGCTGGTCATGGCCAAGCGCGGCGGCCGGTATATCGCCGGGGCGATCAATTTCATCGGCGGAGATGCGCTCTACGGCCGGCATTGGGGCTGCATCGAGGACCATCCCTTCCTGCATTTCGAGGTCTGCTACCACCAGGCGATCGACTTCGCGATTGAAAAGGGATTGCGGCGTGTCGAAGCGGGCGCGCAAGGCGAGCACAAGCTGGCGCGCGGCTACATGCCGGTGACGACCCATTCAGCCCATTTCATCACCCATCCGGGCCTGGCAAGAGCCGTCGCCGACTACCTGGAGCAGGAGCGCCGCGATGTGGAGGAGACTGGCGAATTCCTTGCGGAGCACGGGCCCTTCCGCAAGGGTGAGCGCCAACAGGATTGATAGGCAGCGGGACTTGCCGCTGCGAACCAGCAAGAGGAAACGACATGAGCGGCTATGACACCAACAACATCTTCGCCAAGATATTGCGCGGCGAAATTCCCTCACACCGGGTCTATGAGGACGAGGCGACGGTGGCGTTCATGGATGTCATGCCGCAGGCGGAGGGGCACGTGCTCGTTCTGCCTAAGGTGCCGTCGCGCAACATCCTCGACGCCGACGTTGCCACCCTGCCGGCGCTGATCGCCACGGTCCAGAAGGTCGCGATCGCCGTCAAGGAAGCTTTCGGCGCCGACGGCGTGACGATCATGCAGTTCAACGAGGCGCCGGCCGGCCAGTCCGTCTTCCACCTGCATTTCCACGTTATCCCGCGCCGCGAGGGCACTCCGCTGAAGCCGCATTCCGGTAAGATGGAGGATGGCGACGTGCTGGCGGCGAATGCGGAGAAGATTCGCCGGGCGCTGTAGGCCCCCCCTGTCAGAAACCCAGCCACCATAAGCCGCCGGCGAGCGTCAGAATCGCGGTCGCGATGCCAACTGCCGGCTTTTGCCTGGCAACAAAGAAGGCGACGGTGCCGACCAAGACGGCGCCGACCCGCAGCCAAAGCGGCGACTGCGCCAGCACTCCAGTCGGGTAAAGGATAAGCTTGGCGATCACTGCGGCAACCAGGGCGGTCGCGACCGCCCTCACCCAGTTCAAAGCCTCCGAATCATCGCGAAGTCGCTTGCCTGCAAGCACGCCCAGCCAGCGCCACAGGTCGGTCGCCAGCCACCCGGCTATCGCTATGAAGGCATAAGCCCACCATCCGTCCGTCCAGGTCACGGGCGCGCCTCCCGCCTGGAACGCCAGAGACGCTCCGCGCCCCAGGCGAGCGTGCCGCCGCCGACGCCCGCCAACAGAACGTCGAACTCCGGTGCGATCCAGTAGAACAGCGGACCTGCAACGAGACCCACCGCAAGCGCCACGTAGATAACCGGGTGGCGGGCCGAATGCCAGATCGAGGCAAGGAAATAGACCGGCGTCAGAAAGAAAAGGCAGCCTGCCACCACCGGCGGAAACTCGGCGACAAGGTGATAGACGACGCCAACCAGCACCATGTTTGCCGCGACGAGCGTCATCCCGAAGCCGGCGAAGAAGGCGACGCGATGCTCGCGCGGAACCTTTGGCACACGCTCCATCGCAAAGACCCACGCGGTAATGGCGATAAAGTGCGACAGAATGAGAAGCAGCCAAGTCGGCGTTCTGGAGCCACGTAGTTCGGGGACTAGCGCCGCAACCATCGGCATCAGGCGGACCGACGAGAGTGTGACCGCCAGGAACGCCGTCGCGAGGCTCGCGCCGCTCATGATCGAGCTGACGAGAATGACCTTCGCCGGCAGAGCCCAGACGATGCCGGTCATGAAGACGACCTGCTCCGGCGGGATGCCTGCCTGAGCGGTCAGGGAGCAGAAGCCGACGAAGGAGAGCATAAGTATGATCGCCGGTAGACTGAAAATCCCCCGAGCCCCGGTCAGAAACCAGGCCAGCGCCGACCGTTCGTCTTCGATATCATCCATTGAATCACGCGGAATGAGATCGCCCCTCAACAAGACGGTGCCGGGTGAACCACCCGGCACCGTCAGGCGAAAATGGCGATGGCGCTATTTCTTACGCGGAACCTTGGGAACCGTTCTCCCCTTCAGCGGAGCCGCATCCGAAGCGGCTTTGGCGGCCTTCTTCGGCTTCGACTTCGGAGCTGCCTCGGCGGCGACGGTTTCCTTCTCTTCCGACTTCTTCGGCTTGGCGTTCTTACCGGGCCGCGACACTTCCGCCTTCGGCTTGATCGGTGCCGTCTCCGGCACGGCATCGAGGATCAGCCCCTTGGTGCCGTCTTCCTTCATGCCGATCGTCACCTTGACGACGCCGCCCTTCTTGAGCTTGCCGAAGAGGATTTCGTCGGCCAGCGGCTTCTTGATGTTTTCCTGAATGACGCGTGCCAGCGGCCGCGCGCCCATCTTTTCGTCGTAGCCCTTGTCCGCGAGCCAGGCTATCGCCTCCGGCGCGAGGTCGAAGGTGACGTTGCGCTCGGCCAACTGCGTCTCGAGTTGCATGACGAATTTCTGCACGACCTGGTGAATGACAGGCGTCGGCAGAGAGTTGAACGGAATGACCGCATCCAGGCGGTTGCGGAACTCCGGTGTGAACAGGCGGTTCAGCGCCTCGATGTCCTCGCCCTCGCGCTTCGATGAGCCGAAGCCGATCGCCGGGCGCGCCATGTCGGAGGCGCCCGCGTTGGTCGTCATGATCAGGATGACGTTGCGGAAGTCGATCTTCTTGCCGTTATGGTCCGTCAGCGAGCCGTGATCCATCACCTGCAGCAGGATGTTGAAGAGGTCCGGATGCGCCTTTTCGATCTCGTCGAGCAGCAGCACGCAGTGCGGATGCTGGTCGACGCCGTCGGTCAGCAGGCCGCCCTGGTCGAAACCGACATAGCCGGGAGGTGCGCCGAGCAGACGCGAAACCGTGTGCCGCTCCATGTATTCCGACATATCGAAGCGCAGCAGCTCGACGCCGAGCGACGTCGCCAACTGTTTCGCCACTTCCGTCTTGCCGACGCCGGTCGGACCGGAGAACACATAGCAGCCGATCGGCTTGTTCGGTTCGCGCAGGCCGGCACGGGCGAGCTTGATCGACGAGGCGAGCGCCTCGATCGCCAGATCCTGGCCGTAGACGACGGAACGAAGTTCCTTCTCAAGATTGGCGAGAACGGCTTCGTCGTCCTTCGAGACCGACTTCGGCGGGATGCGCGCCATAGTGGCCACTGTCGCCTCGATTTCCCTTTCGGTGATCAGCTTGCGGCGTTTGCTGACTGGCAGCAGCATTTGGGCCGCACCCGATTCGTCGATCACGTCGATCGCCTTGTCGGGCAGCTTGCGGTCATTGATGTAGCGGGCCGAAAGCTCGACCGCCGCCCTGATCGCCTCGTTCGAATATTTGAGGTGGTGATACTCCTCGAAATAGGGCTTCAGCCCCCGCATGATCTCGATCGCGTCGGCAACCGTCGGCTCGTTGACATCGATCTTCTGGAAACGGCGGACGAGCGCCCGATCCTTTTCGAAGAACTGGCGGTACTCCTTGTAGGTGGTCGAGCCGATGCAGCGGATCGAGCCGGAAGAGAGCGCCGGCTTCAAAAGGTTCGATGCGTCCATCGCACCGCCCGATGTCGCGCCCGCGCCGATCACCGTATGGATCTCGTCGATGAACAGGACCGCGCCGTGATACTCCTCGAGCTCCTTGACGACCTGCTTCAGGCGCTCTTCGAAATCGCCGCGATAGCGCGTGCCGGCGAGCAGCGTTCCCATGTCGAGCGCAAAGATCGTCGCGTCCTGAAGCGCCTCCGGCACCTGCTTCTCGACGATGCGCTTGGCAAGCCCCTCGGCGATCGCCGTCTTGCCGACGCCGGGATCGCCGACATAGAGCGGGTTGTTCTTGGACCTGCGGCAGAGCACTTGGATGGTTCGGTTCACCTCGGCGTGCCGGCCGATCAGCGGATCGATCTTTCCGGACTTGGCCTTTTCGTTCAGGTTGACGCAGTAGGCCGTCAGCGCATCCTGCTGCTTCTTCGGACCGGTCTCCTCGCTTTCGCGCGATGATTTCTGTTCCGAATCCTGATCCTCGGCGCCGCGCACCGGCCGCGATTCCGAGCTCCCGGGACGCTTGCCGATGCCATGAGAGATGAAGTTCACCGCATCGTAGCGGGTCATCTCCTGCTCCTGCAGGAAATAGGCCGCATGGCTCTCGCGCTCGGCAAAGATCGCGACGAGCACATTGGCTCCCGTCACCTCTTCGCGGCCGGAGGATTGAACATGAATGACGGCCCGCTGGATGACGCGCTGGAAGCCGGCGGTGGGCTTGGAATCTTCATCGTAGCCGGTGATCAGATTGGACAATTCGTTGTCGACATAGTCCGTCACGGTCTTGCGAAGTGTTTCTAGATTTACATTGCACGCGCCCATCACGGCCGCCGCATCGGCATCATCGATCAATGCCAGCAGCAGGTGCTCGAGCGTCGCATATTCATGATGGCGCTCGTTGGCAAAAGTCAGTGCCTGATGCAGCGCCTTTTCGAGGCTGGGCGAAAAAGTTGGCACGTTAGGTCCTCATTTCTTTTCCATGACGCATTGCAAGGGATGCTGATGCTGCCTGGCGAAATCCATCACCTGCGTCACTTTGGTTTCGGCGACTTCGTAGGTAAAGACGCCGCATTCTCCAACGCCGTGGTTGTGGACATGAAGCATGATGATCGTCGCTTGTTCCCTGTCCTTCTGAAAAAAACGCTCCAGAATGTGGACGACGAACTCCATCGGCGTGTAATCGTCATTCAAAAGCAGAACGCGGTACAAACTCGGCTTCTTGGTCTTCGGCTTGGTGCGTGTGATAACGGACGTGCCACGACTGGGGCCGCCTCCGTCTCCATCGCTTCCCTGCTGCATCCGGACCGGCATGGCGATCATTCTGTTTCATTCCCTTGACGGCCGCAATCCACCAACGTGGCTGCGGCCTGCTTGCCTTTATCTAATGGTTCGTTCTTGGATTTTAAGACCGAACCAACGCACTGCAATCATATTCGCACGGCCAAGCACAAGATTGATCAATTTTCTTCGGCCGCTACAGTCGACGTTGAATCTCTGGCCAAGCTACCGAAGCAAGCCCGGAAACCCGATACCCCAAGAACGACAAGGCCGGCCGCGGCAACCGCGACCGGCCTTTTGGCAATGGCGATATTCTAATCGTCAGGCGGCGGCAGCTGCGGACTTCACGGATGCCGTTGCCTTGGCGACCGGTGCCTCATAGGGCTTGTAGGCGTCCTTGGCGAGATCGGCATACATCTCGCCGATCTTCGATGCTTCGGCGACGAAAGATTCATAGCTCGACTTCAGATAGTTCGTCTGCAGTTCGAAGGCAGCCTCGAGGCTCTTGGCGCCCGACAGCTTTTCAAGATGGGCAATGCCATCTTCGAAGGACTTCTTCGAGTAGTCTGCTGCTTCGGTTGCAATGGCCTGGAAGCCCTTGGTCATCGCAGAGTAGCTCTTTACAGCCACGTCGAGTGCTTCCTTGCTCTTCTTGTTTGCATCGTCGAAGTTGAACATCAAGTTTCTCCTTGTGGGCGGTGGGCAAGCGTCAGTCTAGGTGCACTGCACAAAAAGTCAAGTTCAGTGTGCGATGCAGTAAAACACAATTCTTGCAACGACTTGATGAAGATCCGGCGACATGCGGATAAATTATCTAAAAGTAAGACTTATAAGAAAAAACCGGCCCGATTGCTCAGGCCGGCACACTTTGAGACACGCGGCCGTCGACCGGCCATGCGACGTCCAGCTCAGAGATCGACGTCGAGGATCGCCATCGAGAAATTATAGGAGAGTTCGCCGTCTTCGTCGTCGCGGAATATGACTCCGAGAAATTCGTCGCCAAGATAAACCTCGGCGGATTCGTCCTTCCTGGGACGGGCCTTGACGACCATAGCCGGATTCAAGGTGCGCTTGAAATAGGCCTCAAGCTTGCGGATTTCTTCGGGCTTCAAATCTATTCTCCGTAGCCGATTGATTTGCCGCGCTTCTCGCATGCGGCGTTGCCAGATGTAAACCCATCACGGCGCCGAGCCCCCGTGAAGATGATCGACGACAGCCGTAACGCGTTGAATTGCCGCTCAGATTTTTCATTTCCGCGAACAAGGCGACGAACGCGGCCCTTCCTCCGCGTCAGATATCGAAGCTCGCCAGGATCTGGTCCATCTGCCGCGAGGGTTCGGAGCATCCGGCCTCGCCGACGACCCTGGCCGGAACGCCCGCTACCGTCGTCTTCGGCGGAACCGCCTTCAGCACGACCGATCCGGCCGCCACCCGCGAGCAATGGCCGATATGGATATTGCCGAGGATCTTCGCGCCGGCGCCGATCAGCACGCCGTCGCCGATCTTCGGGTGACGGTCGCTGCCCTCCTTGCCGGTGCCGCCAAGGGTGACGCCATGCAGGATCGACACATTGTCGCCGATCACCGCCGTTTCGCCGACGACAAGCCCCGTCGCGTGGTCGAGGAAGATGCCGCGCCCGACGCGTGCGGCCGGATTGATATCGGTCTGGAACACACTCGAGGAGCGGCTCTGGAGATAGAGCGCAAAATCCTTCCGCCCGCGGTCCCACAGCCAGTGGGCCAGTCGGTGCGTCTGGATGGCATGGAAGCCCTTGAAATAGAGCACGGGCTCGAGGAACCGCGTGCAGGCCGGATCGCGGTCGTAGACCGCCTGGATGTCGACCCGCAGGATCGCGCTCCATTCAGGCCAGTCCTCGAGCATCTCCAGAAAGGTCTGGTGAAGAAGGTTTGCCTGCAGGTCGGGGTGATCAAGCCGTTCGCAGATCCGGTAGATCACGCTCTCTTCCAGCGAATGCTGGTTGACCACAGTCGAATAGAGAAAGGCCGCAAGCATCGGATCCCGCTCGGCGGCGAGGCGCGCTTCTTCGCGCAGACTATCCCAGATGGGGTCGACTGCCTTCAGCGGTTCCGTATGGCGAAGTTCGCTCTTGGCGACCATGGTCGCGCTCCTTCCTGGGTCAATCTGCCGGCTTGCACTGCGACATATATAGGGCAATTCCCGACCAACATAAATGGCCCCGCACCGTTCGATCGGCGGTCATCTTTGACTAGGCGCGGCCGACCTCGGCTAGAAACTCCAGGACCGCCTTCTTGAAGGCGCGGTCGCCAACGGCCAGCATATGGTCGCGGCCCGGAATGTCCAAGGCCATGGCATGCGGCATCAGGGCGGCAAGCTCCTGGGCGGAGCCCGCCACGTCGTCCTTCGTGCCGACCCCGATCAGAACGGGCACGTCGATGCGCCCGACATCCTCGGCGGAAAGCAGATCGCGCGAGGTCGATATGCAGGCGGCAAGCGCCTGGCGGTCGCTCTTCGTCTGGTCGGCAAAGGCGCGGAACATTCGGCCGCGTGTATGCGTCACATCTTCGAGCGATGGCGCAAGCAGCGCGTCGGCGATCGGGTCCCAGTCTCCCACTCCGGTCACCATGCCTATTCCCAAGCCGCCGAACACCAGCGAGCGGACGCGATGCGGGTGATGCAACGCCAGGAATGCGGAGATGCGCGCGCCCATCGAATAGCCCATGATATGCGCCTCTGGGATGCCGAGATGGGCCAAAAGCGCGGCCGCGTCGCCGGCCATCTGGTGCGGGTGGTACACGGAAGCGTCATAAGGCTTGCTGCTCGCCCCGTGACCGCGGTTGTCGAGTGCGACAACCCGGTAGCCAGCGTCGCCGAGCGTCTTCAGCCAGCCTGGGTATACCCAGTTGACATTGGCGCTCGAGGCGAACCCGTGAATGAGCAGCACAGGATCCCCCGACGGGTCGCCCTCGTCGAAATAGGCAATTTCCAAGCCGTCGTGGGTGAAGCGCGAGAAAGGCGGTGGGTTCAAATCCATGGTTTTCCCAGACATCATCTGTTTTCGCCGAAACTAGGCGGTAACCGAAGAGGCGAAAACCCCCGCCCGTCAAAAACCACAGGCGCGTCGTGATTGCTGCTACACATTTGCGCCAAAGCTCACTATGGTGCCGGCAAAAATATACAGACTTGCATTCAGCGGAGTACGACATGGCCGGCCACAGCATCCCCCATTTCCAGAATGACGGCGGGCACCGGGTTATCGAGATCGGCGTCAAGGAATTCATGTGCACCGGCGCATCCGTTCCCTTCGATCACCCCCATATCTTCATCGACATGGGCGACGACAACGAGAAGGTCTGCTCCTACTGCTCGACGCTCTATCGCTACAACGCGAGCCTGAAGGCGACCGAGACGATTCCGCCGGGCTGTCTCTTCGAGACCAAGGCGGCCTGACCTGCCCGCAGCCACCGGCGCGACATCGATGCAAAAGGCTGGTCCCGTCGCAATCGTCGGCGCTGGCATCGCCGGCCTGACAATGGCGCTGTGCCTTGCGCGGCAGGGCGTTGCTTCAGATATCTTCGAGCAGGCAGACGCACTGAACGAGGTGGGCGCCGGGCTGCAATTGTCACCGAACGCCTCGCGCATCTTAGTGAAACTCGGCTTGCTCCCTGCGCTCGAGGCGGTGTGGGGCGAACCGAAATCGATAGGGCTCGTCGACGGACACTCGCTGCGTCCGCTAGCAGACGTCCCAGCCGGTGCGGCAGCGCGCATCCGCTGGGCAGCACCCTACGGGGTCCTGCACCGCGCCAGCCTGCAGAAAATCCTCCTGGACGCAGTACAGTCGGAGCCGGCCTGCCGCCTGCATTTTGGCAAGCGCATCAAGGGCGATCCGGTGGCGGCGGCTGCCGCGGCAACGGGACGCCGCCCATCAATCGTCATCGGCGCCGACGGCATCTGGTCGGAGGCGAGAGCCGCTATTCCGGCCGCCGGCGCCGCCCGGTTCTCCGGCAATGTCGCTTGGCGGCTGTTGCTGCCGAACACAGAAGAGACGGGCTGCCTTTCGGCGGATCGCGTCACGGCCTTCCTTGGGCCGGAGGCTCATCTGGTCGCCTACCCGCTTCGCGAAATCGACGGCTTCAATCTGGTTGCGGTCGTCGGCGGCACGCCGGCCGAGGGGGCCTGGACGGGTCAGGAATCACCGGAGCGACGACGCGAATTCACGGCCGCTTTCGAAGCATGGCACCCCGATCTGCGATCGTTGATCGAAGGTTCCGGCTCGGCCACCTATTGGCCCTTGTGCACCGTCGAGGAAGGCGCCTGGCACAACAGGCGGGACATCGTGCTGATCGGCGACGCCGCCCATGCGATGACGCCCTTTGCGGCCCAGGGTGCTGCGATGGCGATAGAGGACGCCAGTGAACTGGCGCTTTGTCTTGCCGAGTGCCCCGACGCTCCGGCCGCCTTCGCGCGTTACGAGCAGGCGCGCCGGGCACGGATCGCCCGGGTCCGCAAGCGTGCCGCCTTCAACCGCTTTGCCTATCACGCCCGCGGGCCGGTCAGGGTCGCGCGAAACCTGGTCCTCGCGCTGAAGGGCCCGGAAGCGCTCGCAGCCGATCTCGACTGGCTCTATGGATATGGCGCCTCGGAACGCGAGAAGGCCTGACCGGCAGGCAGCAAATCCCTGCCGCCTGCCCCGGTCACTCGGATGGCCCGATCAGGCGGCATTGGCCGCCGCGAGACCTGCCTCGATGTCGCGGCGCAGGTCGGCAACATCTTCCAGACCGATCTGCAGCCGGATGACGGGCCCTCCTGATGGGCCCTTCGCGATCTTGCGATCGGAAAGGTTCGCATGCAATGCGAGGCTCTCGAAGCCGCCCCAGGAATAGCCGAGGCCGAAGAACGACAGCGCATCGAGGAAGGCATGCGCCTTCGCCTTGCTTGTTTCGGGTTCGGCCTTCAGGACAAATGAGAAGATGCCGCTCGCCCCGCCAAAGTCGCGCTTCCAGAGCTCGTGCCCGGGAAAGCTCGGCAGCGCCGGATGCAGCACCCTCTCCACCTCGTCCCGACCCTCGAGCCAGGTGGCAATCGTCAGAGCGCTTTCCTGGTGGCGCTCCAGGCGAATGCCCATGGTGCGAAGGCCGCGCAGAATCTGATAGCTGTCGTCCGGTGAGACGCAGACGCCGAGCGTCACCATCGCCTCGGTCAGGGCCGGCCAATGGGCAGCATTGGCCGAAACGGTTCCGAGCAGCACGTCGGAGTGCCCGGAGGGATATTTCGTCGCCGCGTGGATGGAAACGTCGACGCCATGGTCGAGGGGGCGGAAGTAGATCGGCGTTGCCCAGGTGTTGTCCATGGTGACGACGCAGCCGTGGCGGTGGGCGGCATCGGCAATCGCCCGGATATCCTGCATCTCGAACGTGTTCGAGCCCGGCGCCTCCGTGTGCACCAGCCGCGTGTTCGGCCGGATCAGGCCCTCGATGTCAGTACCGATCATCGGATCGTAATATTCGACCGTGATCCCGAGCCGGGTCAGCATCGTGTCGCAGAAGTGCCGGGTCGGGAAATAGACCGAATCGACGATCAGAGCGTGGTCGCCCGACGAAAGATAGGCGAGGAAGGGCACCGTGACAGCGGCCAGCCCCGAGGGTACGAGAATCGTTCCGGCGGCGCCTTCGAGTTCATTGATCGCCTCGCAGAGCGCGTCGGTCGTCGGCGTGCCGCGCGTGCCGTAGGTGTATTTCTGCGCCCGCGTTTCCATGGTCTTCGCATTGGGGAAAAGTACGGTGGACGCGTGGACCACCGGCGGATTCACAAATCCGTGGAAGTCGGAGGGGTTGTTGCCTGCATGCGCGAGGCGGGTGTTGATGCCGACCTCTCCACGCGCGCTCATCTTGTCTGCCATTTTAACGAATCCGCCGTTGAAAACTGGATGGAGACTCATCGAACGCGGCACGGGTGAGGGTCAAGGGAAAATTCGATACGGCGGCGTCGACCCGGTCCCCGCGTATCTGACGGTTTTTTATCCAGAAGCGGACGATTTCCCGCAAAATCTGCTTAAAATTCTGACGAATTTTCAGTTTTTCACATCGAAAATCAGAAAATCGGCAACATCTCTTGACCCCCATGGATTTTGAGCATGAGATAGATTGCACTCATGCCAGGAGGGTGGCTGAGGCTGCACGCGCCGACAGAGCGCACCAGTGCAGACGGGAACTTACGAACAACCGAAAAGGTTCAAAAAAATGGCAAGAAGAATTCTGACAGCTCTTGTTGGCGCTGCTGTCTTGGGGATTGGCGCAAATGCGGCATCGGCCGCGACCCTTGACGACGTGAAGGCCAAGGGCTTCGTCCAGTGCGGCGTGAACACCGGGCTCGCCGGTTTCGCGGCCCCTGACGCGTCCGGCAACTGGAGCGGTTTCGACGTCGACTACTGCAAGGCGATCGCTGCTGCAGTGTTCGGCGATGCCACCAAGGTCAAGTACACGCCGACCTCCGCCAAGGAGCGTTTCCCGGCGCTGCAGTCCGGCGAAGTCGACGTTTTGGCCCGCAACACGACCTGGACCATCAACCGCGACACGGCGCTCGGCTTCAACTTCCGCCCGGTCAACTATTATGACGGCCAGGGCTTCATGGTTCGCAAGAGCCTCAACGTGAAGTCCGCACTCGAACTTTCCGGCGCTGCCGTCTGCGTCCAGACCGGCACGACCACCGAGCTGAACCTCGCCGACTACTTCAAGACCAACAACCTGCAGTACAACCCGGTGGTCTTCGAAAAGCTCGAGGAAGTGAACGCCGCCTATGATGCCGGCCGTTGCGACGTCTACACCACCGACCAGTCCGGCCTCTATTCGCTGCGCCTCACCCTTTCGAAGCCGGATGATCACATGATCCTGCCGGAGATCATCTCGAAGGAGCCGCTCGGTCCGGCCGTCCGCCAGGGCGACGACCAGTGGTACGACATCGTCAGCTGGGTTCATTATGCCCTGGTCCAGGCCGAGGAATTCGGCGTCACCCAGGCAAATGTCGAAGAGATGAAGAAATCGGCCAACCCGGACGTTCAGCGCTTCCTCGGCGTCGAAGCCGACAGCAAGATCGGTACAGACTTGGGCCTCACCAATGAATGGGCCGTCAACATCATCAAAGCCGTCGGCAACTACGGCGAAGTCTTCGATCGCAACATCGGCGCTGGCAGCCCGCTGAAGATCGAGCGCGGCCTGAACGCGCTTTGGAACAAGGGCGGCATCCAGTACGCACCGCCGGTCCGCTAAAAGCTGGTCGGCTTGAGAGTCTCGGAGGAGCGGCACGCCGCTCCTCCGTTCTACAATAAGAACGCCCGAAAACAGGGCGGATCGGGGAAAGAGGCATTGTATGGCCATTGGCGTTACAAACGCGCCTGAGAAGAGCAAGTCCTCGGGATCTATCATCAACGATCCTCAGGTACGCGGCATATTCTACCAGGCAATCACCATCATCATCCTCGCAGTTCTCGTCTACTGGACCATCCAAAACACGGTCGAGAACTTGCAGCGCGCGAACATCGCATCCGGCTATGGCTTTTTGAACGGCCGGGCGGGGTTCGATCTCGGACAATCACTGATCGCCTTCACGAGCGATTCCACCTACGGCCGCGCTCTGGTCGTCGGTTTCGTCAACACCCTGCTGGTGGCGATCACCGGTATCATCACGGCAACGATCATCGGCTTCATCGTCGGCGTTGGACGTCTCTCGCACAACTGGATCATCGCCAAGCTCTCGCTCGCCTATGTCGAGGTGTTCCGCAACATTCCACCGCTGCTGGTCATCTTCTTCTGGTATAGCGGCGTTCTGGCGATCTTACCCCAGGCGCGTGAGGCGCTCGCCCTACCTTTCGATATCTATGTGAGCAATCGCGGCGTTGCGTTCCCGAGAGCCATCTTCGGAGAGGGTTCGCAATATACACTGTTCGCCTTGATCATCGCCGTCGTCGCGAGCTTCGTTTTCGCCCGCTATGCCCGGCAACGGCAGGAGGCAACCGGTCAGCGACTGCCCGTTTTGTCGATCGTGCTCGGCTTGCTCATCGGTCTGCCGCTGATAACGTTCCTGGCGACCGGCGCTCCGCTGACTTTCGACATTCCGATCGCCGGCAAATTCAATCTTACGGGCGGTTCGGTCGTCGGACCGGAATTCATGTCGCTCTTCCTCGCGCTGTCCTTCTACACTGCCGCCTTCATCGCGGAAATCGTCCGGGCGGGCATCCGGGGAGTTTCAAAGGGGCAGACGGAAGCCGCTCACGCACTTGGCATACGCCCAAGGCTGACGACTCGTCTGGTCGTCGTTCCGCAGGCAATGCGCATCATCATTCCGCCACTGACCAGCCAATATCTCAACCTCACCAAGAACTCGTCGCTTGCGGTCGCCGTCGGCTATGCGGATCTCGTCGCCGTCGGCGGCACGATCCTCAACCAGACCGGACAGGCGATCGAAGTGGTCAGCATCTGGCTCATCGTCTATCTGAGCCTGAGCCTCGCAACCTCGCTGTTCATGAACTGGTACAACGCCCGCATGGCGCTGGTGGAGAGGTGAGAACATGAGCACGCAACAAGCATCCTTCGTTCGTGCTTCGATGATCGAAGCCTCACCCGCCCCCGCCCTGGAAGCTGGCATCGTCCGATGGCTGCGCAAGAACCTCTTCGCCACGCCGAAGGACAGCGTCCTGACGATCATCAGCCTGCTCATCCTGGCATGGCTGGTGCCGCCGGCGATCCAGTGGCTTTTCGTAGACGCGGCATGGACGGGCGGCGGTCGCGGCGTCTGCGCCACGGTCGCCCAAGGCGGCTCGCAACCGGAAGGCTGGAGCGGCGCCTGCTGGGCTTTCGTCAATGCAAAGCTCGGGCAGTTCGTCTTCGGCCGCTATCCGCTCGAGGAGCAGTGGCGCCCCGCTCTCGTCGGCATCCTCTTCGTGCTGTTCCTCGTTCCGATGCTCATCCCAAAGATTCCTTACAAGGGGTTGAACGCGGTTCTGTTGCTGGCGGTCCTGCCGATCCTCGCCACGATCCTGCTTCCCGGCGGCTGGCTCGGCCTCACCTATGTCGAGACGGCGCTTTGGGGCGGTCTCATGGTCACTCTGGTCCTCTCGTTCGTCGGGATCGCGGTTTCGCTGCCGCTCGGCATTCTGCTGGCGCTCGGACGGCGATCGAACATGCCGGTGATCAAGATGCTCTGCACGGTCTTCATCGAGATGGTGCGCGGCGTTCCGCTGATTACGGTGCTGTTCATGGCTAGTGTCATGCTGCCGCTGTTCCTGCCGCAGGGCGTCACCTTCGACAAGTTCCTTCGTGCCTTGATCGGCGTGTCGCTCTTCGCCTCCGCCTACATGGCGGAGGTTGTCCGCGGCGGCCTGCAGGCCATTCCGAAGGGCCAATATGAAGGCGCCGATTCGCTCGGTCTCAGCTACTGGCAGAAGATGAACCTCATCATCCTGCCGCAGGCGCTGAAGCTGGTGATCCCCGGTATCGTCAACACCTTCATCGGCCTGTTCAAGGACACGTCGCTCGTTTCGATCATCGGCATGTTCGACCTGCTCGGCATTGTCCGGCTGAACTTTAGCGACGCGAACTGGGCGTCCGCGGTAACGCCGCTGACGGGCCTGATCTTCGCAGGCTTTGTATTCTGGCTTTTCTGCTTCGGCATGTCGCGCTATTCAGGCTTCATGGAACGCCTGCTCGACAAGAGCCACCGATAAAAAGGGGAAATATAATGGCAAATACGGCCACCGCTTCAAGAATGACCGTCTCGAAGACGGATGTCGCAATCGAAATCACCAACATGAACAAGTGGTATGGTGACTTCCACGTACTGCGCGACATCAATCTTAAAGTGATGCGCGGCGAGCGCATCGTCATCGCCGGCCCGTCGGGCTCGGGCAAATCGACGATGATCCGCTGCATCAACCGCCTCGAGGAGCACCAGAAGGGCAAGATCGTCGTCGACGGCATCGAACTCACCAACGACCTGAAGAAGATCGACGAAGTGCGCCGCGAAGTCGGCATGGTGTTCCAGCACTTCAATCTCTTCCCGCACCTGACCATTCTGGAAAACTGCACGCTGGCGCCGATCTGGGTGCGCAAAATGCCGAAGAAGCAGGCCGAGGAAATCGCAATGCATTTCCTCAAGCGCGTCAAGATTCCCGAGCAGGCACTCAAATATCCGGGCCAGCTCTCCGGCGGCCAGCAGCAGCGCGTCGCGATTGCCCGTTCGCTTTGCATGAACCCGAAGATCATGCTTTTCGACGAGCCAACGTCGGCGCTCGATCCGGAAATGATTAAGGAAGTGCTCGATACGATGGTGGGCCTTGCAGAAGAAGGCATGACGATGCTGTGCGTCACTCACGAAATGGGCTTCGCCCGCCAGGTCGCCAACCGCGTCATCTTCATGGACCAGGGCCAGATCGTCGAACAGAATTCGCCGGCCGAATTCTTCGACAACCCGCAGCATGAGCGCACCAAGCTGTTCCTGAGCCAGATCTTGCACTGAAATCGCGGTACGAGTTCGCACGAAAAGCGGCCCGTCATTACTGACGGGCCGTTTTCATTTATGCCCCGGGCCAGGAAGCTCAGTGAAGAGAATGGGCGGTCGTCGACCGGCCGGTCCTCAAAGAACCGGCAGCGTCGGACGCTTTGCCAGCGCGGCCTCGATAATTCCTTCAACCCGCCGACGCTCTGCACCGGCGAGCGGCAGCCGCGGGGCGCGGACGCGATCGTTGGAATCGATCGCAAAAACTTCCGCGAGCTTGATGTTCTGGACGAGATTGGTGGAGACGTCGAGGTCGAGCAGCGGGCGGAACCAGCGATAGATCGCCCTCGCCTCTTCGAGACGCCCGGCCTGGACCAGCTTCCAGATCGCCACCGTCTCCTTCGGGAAGGCGACGACAAGGCCGGCGACCCAGCCATGGGCACCCATCAGCAGGCTTTCGAGTGCCAGGTTATCTACGCCGGTGAAGCAGTCGAAGCGTTCGCCGAAGCGGGTCAGAACGTCGGTCACGCGGCGGATGTCGTCGGTCGATTCCTTCATCGCGACGACGAGTTCGTTTCTGGCCAGTTCATCGAACATCGAAAGCGTCACGTCGACGCCGTAGGCGACCGGATTGTTGTAGACCATGATCGGCAGGCCTCCAGCGGCAGCGACCGCCTGGATATGGGCGAGCGTCTCCGCCGGCGCGGATTTATAAGGCACGCCCGGCAGAACCATGAAGCCGTCGGCCCCGGCCTTGGCTGCTGCCCTCGCCGCCGCTTCGCCGCGGCGCGTGGCGCTTTCGCAGATCGTCATCAGCACCGGCTTGCCGCCGGCGACCGACTTGGCGATCTTCAATATCTCGATTTTTTCCTCCGGTTCCAACGTCATGTTCTCGCCGAGCGAGCCGCAGACGATCATGCCGTCGACGCCTGCCGAGAACTGCAGCGCGAAGCAGCGCTCCATCTCGGCCTTGTCGAGACCACCTTCAGTCGTGAATTTCGTCGTTACTGCCGGAAATACGCCGCGCCACATGAGAAGCCTCCTTCGATCTGATATATCAGCCAACTTGCCATGATTTCGGAACTGTGTCAATCTCTGATATATCACAAGCGCAAGGACATTCATGCCGTCGCAGTCGCAGGCCCATCTCGCCTATCTGGCGCTCGAGCGCCTCATCGTCACCTTGAAGCTGAAGCCGGGAACGCTCGTCACCGAACGGCAGTTGCTCGAACTCGCCAATCACGGCCGCACACCGGTCCGGGAGGCGATCCAGAAACTCGCTTGGCAGGGCCTGATCGAGGTCCGCCCGAGGGTCGGTCTTGAGATCAGCCGCATCCGACCGGACGATCGGATCCATGTGATGCAGACGCGTCAACAGCTCGAACCGGTGGCGGCCGCGCTTGTTGCCGAACATGCAAGCGCCGATGCCCGCCGAGAGATGAGCGACTGCAGGCGGCAGATGCTGGACTGCGCCGCTCACGGCGATCTCGAGGGCTTTCTGGTGGCAGACAAGATGTTCGACGAGGTGATGGAAGAGGCCTGCCCGAACCGCTTCCTGACGGCGGCCCTGTCGCCGCTCCAGACCCATGCGCGCCGCATCTGGTTCGCATCGGCATCGCCGGAAAAGATGAAAGGCTCGGTGGAGCGCCACGTGAAAGTCATGCACGCGATCGAAGCGGCGGATGCTGCCGGTGCTTCCGCGTCCATGTCGCAGCTGATGGATTATTTGGCTGAGGGTTAGGCAGCATCAACTTTGCCGAGCCGTCAAAGAAAAGGAGGTGCACCGCTGGATGCACCTCCTTTTAGATCAGATCGATTGCTCGGCGTGTCAGCCGACGAAGGCGCGCTCGATGACGAATTCGGCCGGCTTGTTGTTGGCGCCTTCCGTCAGACCGGCCGCTTCGAGGATTTCCTTGGTATCCTTCAGCATGGCGGTCGAGCCGCAGATCATGCCGCGGTCGATCGCCGGGTCGAGCGGCGGCAGGCCGAGATCGGCGAAGAACTTGCCGTTCGTCATCAGGTCGGTGATCCGGCCCCTGAAGGGATAATCCTCGCGCGTCACGGTCGCATAGTGGCGCAGCTTGTCACCGACGATCTCGTTCAAGAACTCGTGGTTGCGGATTTCCTCGACGAGATCGAAGCCGTATTTCAGCTCGGCCACGTCGCGGCAGGTATGGGTGAGGATGACTTCCTCGAATTTCTCGTAGGTTTCCGGGTCGCGGATCAGGCTCGCGAAGGGCGCAATGCCCGTACCGGTCGAGAACATGTAGAGCCTCCGGCCGGGCACGAGCGCGTCGAGCACCAGCGTGCCCGTAGGCTTCTTGCGCATCAGCACCTGGTCACCCGGCTTGATCGTCTGCAGATGCGAGGTCAGCGGACCGTCCGGCACCTTGATCGAGAAGAACTCCAGTTCCTCGTCCCAGGCGGGGCTCGCGATCGAATAGGCACGATAGACGGGCTTGTCGCCGACCATCAGGCCGATCATCGCGAACTCGCCGGAGCGGAAGCGAAACTCCTGCGGACGCGTCATGCGGAAGCGGAAGAGCCGGTCCGTGTAATGCTCGACGCTGGTCACCGTCTCGGCGAATACACCCGCCGGTACCTGTACAGCGAAATCTTCCTTTTTTGCCGGCGCATTCATTGTTGCTTCAGTCCTGTAATGGTGAGGCTTTTATCAACTACGAGCGGATATTCCAAGCCTTGGCAAATTGAAAGGAATTCCCTTCCAAATATAGGCTCTTTCTGGGATTTCGGCTTGCTTCACACTGTCGCGGGCCGCGTTTTTTTTAAGAGACGCGACGCCAGCTGTAGGATTTGGCGTCTGCCGACGGTTTTGCCGTCGGCTGGTAGTGATTGGCGATACCCGGCAGGCGCCCTTCCGAGAGCCTCTTGATCGCCGTTGCATTGGTGACCGCGAAACTGTCGATGCCACAACGCAGCATTAGCGGGATCTGGTCGATCAGCACGTCGCCGACGGCGCGGACTTCGCCTTCGAAGCCCAGCCGGCTGCGCAGCAGCGAAGCGTGGCTGAAAGCGCGGCCGTCATTGAAGGCCGGGAAGGCCAGCGCCACCAGGGCGATCTGGCTGAGATGGGGCGCCAGACGCGTCACGTCGTCCGCAGGAGCGACCAGGACACCCAGGCCCGACGCGCCGGCCGCCGCCTGTTCCAGGAAGGCGTCGAGGCCGAGGACTGCCTTCTCGTTCGAGCCGGCCTTCGTCTCTTCGGTTTCGACGACCCAGGGATCATCGTTCAAGAAGCCGCTCTCATTCCAGATTTTCGTCATCTTCTCAAATCCTTGTGCGGCTTCGTTCACGCGGCTTCCTGGGCGCCGCCGCCGTAAAGGGCATCCTTGAAAGGCTGCGGCCCGACGCGGCGATAGGCTTCAAGGAAGGTTTCCGACTTGTCGCGGCGGAGGCCGAGATAGGTGTCGACGATCGTCTCCACCGCATCCGTCACCTTCTCCGGCTCGAAGCCGCGGCCGATGATCTCGCCGATCGAGGTGTTCTCGTCGCCGGAGCCGCCAAGCGTGATCTGATAGAGTTCCGCGCCCTTCTTCTCTACGCCGAGCAGGCCGATATGGCCGACATGATGGTGGCCGCAGGCATTGATGCAGCCGGAAATCTTGATCTTCAGCTCGCCGATTTCGGCCTGCCGCTCGGTCGAACCGAAGCGGCTGGAAATCTCCTGCGCGACCGGGATCGAGCGCGCATTGGCGAGCGCGCAGTAGTCGAGGCCGGGACAGGCAATGATATCGGTGATCAGCCCCGCATTGGCGGTGGCGAGACCGGCGGCGATCAGCGCCCGATAGACCGGCTCCAGATCGGCGAGCGCCACATGCGGTAGGATCAGGTTCTGCTCATGGCTGACGCGGATTTCATCGAAGGCGTATTCCTCGGCGATGTCGGCCACCACTTCCATCTGGCTGTCGGTCGCATCGCCCGGAATGCCACCGATCGGCTTCAGCGAAATCGTCACCATGCCGTAGTCCGGATGCTTGTGCGGCTGGACGTTCTGATGGACCCACTGAGCGAAAGCCCCATCGGCCTTCTTCCAGCGAGCGAGGTTTTCCCAGCCTTCGGCCCGGTTCGGCAGTGCAGGCGGCGCAAAATAGGAGGCGATCGCCTGGATGTCGGCGTCGGGCAGCTTCAGTTCGGTGTCCTTGAGGCTGGCGAACTCGACCTCAACCTGACGCGCCAGTTCCTCCGCGCCGGTCTCGTGCACGAGGATCTTGATGCGCGCCTTGTACTTGTTGTCGCGGCGGCCATAGAGGTTGTAAACGCGCATGATCGCCGTCGTATAGGAAAGCAGATCCTCTTCCGGCAGGAAGTCGCGGATCTTCTTGGCGATCATCGGGGTGCGGCCCTGGCCGCCGCCGACATAGACGGCAAAGCCGAGCTTGCCGTTCTCATCCTTCTTCAGGTGCAGGCCGATGTCATGAACCTGGATCGCGGCGCGATCGCGCTCGGCGCCGGTAACGGCGATCTTGAACTTGCGCGGCAGGAACGAGAATTCCGGATGGACGCTCGACCATTGGCGAAGAATCTCCGCATAGGGGCGCGGGTCGGCAACTTCGTCGGCCGCTGCACCGGCGAAATGATCCGCCGTGACGTTGCGAATGCAGTTGCCGGAAGTCTGCAGCGCGTGCATTTCGACGCTCGCCAAGTCCTTGAGGATGTCCGGCGTGTCGGAAAGGCGCGGCCAGTTGTACTGGATGTTCTGGCGCGTGGTGAAATGCCCGTAGCCGCGGTCGTATTTGCGCGCGATATGGGCGAGCATGCGCATCTGACGGCTCGACAGCGTCCCATAGGGGATGGCGACGCGAAGCATATAGGCGTGAAGCTGCAGATAGACGCCGTTCATCAGGCGCAGCGGCTTGAAGGCATCCTCGGCCAATTCACCGGACAGCCGCCGCTGGACCTGATCGCGGAACTGCTCGACGCGTGCGGAAACGAAGGCGTGGTCGAATTCGTCGTAACGGTACATGAAAGCTCAGGTCCTCAGGCAGCAAAATTCTTGGGGCCGGAAAGCCCGTGATAACCGGCGGCATAGGAAATTGACGGGCCCTCGGCCCGGATCCGCTCGCGCATGCGCAGCGGCCGGAGTATGCCGTCGACCTCTTCCACGTCAACGACATTGACGTCGACGACCTTGTTGTCGGCGAAGGCGGTCTTGCCGGTCGCCTCGAGGGCGGCGACAGCCTCGGCGTGGCGGGCGACAAAAGCATCCTGCAGCGACTCCCCCCAGTTGCCGGAGGCGTCGAGCCAGACGGAGATCCCGTCCGCCAAGCGATTTGCCGTCAAAACCTTGCTCACCATCACGTCGTCCTCAATTCAAAATGTGTTCGGCGCGATGCGCGCCAGAAGCGCTCGGCCCGGCGCCCTTGCGCCGGCCGGCAGCGAGCGGCTCCGACCGGTCGAAATTCGCGCCGGCGACCGCGTCGCCGATGATCACCATGACCGGGCCGTCGAGTTCCGTGCGGTTCTCGAGATCCGGCAGCTCCCGGAGGATGCCGTGCAGCAGGCGCCGCTCGGGGCGGCTAGCATTCTCGATGACGGCGACGGTCGTTTCCGCCGGCAGCCCCGCCTGCATCAGCCGGCCCGCCACCGAAGCGGCGACCGAGCGGCCCATATAGACCGCAATCGTCGCGCCGGAAACGGCAAGCCGCGCCCAGTCGGGAAGCACGTCACCAGCTAGATCATGGCCGGTGGTGAAGACCAGCGACGATGCAACGCCGCGAAGCGTCAGCGGCAGCTCGAAATCCGCTGCGGCGGCAAAGGCCGACGTGATGCCGGGGACGATCTCATAGCTGACGCCAGCCTCGCGCATTGCGGCCATCTCTTCGCCGGCCCGGCCGAAGATTAGCGGATCGCCGGATTTCAGCCGCACGACGCGCTTGCCCTCCTTGGCGAGCTTCACGAGCAGATGATTGATCTCGTCCTGCGACTTGGTGTGGCAGCCCTTGCGCTTGCCGACCGAAAGCCGCTCGGCATCGCGGCGGCCCATGTCGACGATCGCCTGCGGCACCAGGGCATCATAGACGATGGCGTCCGCTTCCATCATCACCCGCTGCGCCCTCAGCGTCAGCAGATCCTCGGCACCCGGACCGGCGCCGACCAGCCAGACATGGCCGGAAACACGCTCGGCCGCGTCGAGCAGCCGGGAGGCCTCGCGGCGGGCGGAAGCGAGATCGCCGAGCGCGACATGATCCGCCACCGGACCTGAGAAGAATCGCCGCCAGAAGACGCGCCGCGCCACGCCGCGCGGGATGAGGCGATCGACCGCCTCGCGGTAGCTCGCGGCTAGCGTCGCCACGATCCCAAGCGAGGGCGACAGCAACTGGTCGATCTGGGCGCGAATCATCTGCGCCAGAACGGGCCCCGCCCCTTCCGTGCCGATGGCGACGGCGACGGGGGCACGGTTGACCAGCGCCGGCGTCAGGAAATCGCAATAGTCGGGCTGGTCGACGGCATTGGCCGGGACCTTGCGCTCGCGTGCCGCGGTCACGATCACCCGGTCGGCAGCCGCATCGCCGGTCGCCGCAAAGACCAGTGCGGCGCCTTCGACCTGATGATCGGCAAAGGCTTCGCGAACCGTCTCGATCCCCTTGTCCTCCAGGAAAGCCGCAAAAGCCGGCTCCGGATGATCCGCATAGGCGAGGATACGCGCCTCGGTGTTCAAAAGCAGCCGAACCTTGGCGAAGGCCTCGTCCCCATTGCCGAATACCGCCACGCTCTTCTGAGCGACGCGGAAAAATGCCGGGAAAACGGATAATTGCTGCGACATATCGAGGGGACGGCTCCTTCTACAGGCTGCGGCGAATATCCCTCATAGCCGCAGACAATTGAAGAAACAGAAATTTCTATGGCTTTCCGGCCACGTATTGTTTTGCTCGGTAGCCAATCTTTTTGAGCAAATATCTCCGGAGGATGATTGCGAACCACAGCGGCGCCGCCATTGCGCCGACCGCCGAACCTCCGTTAAATGCCCGCAGACATTTTCCGGGGAGTGCCAGGATGAAGACATCCGAACTGGCCGAGCGGCTGCTGGCGGTCATCGAAAACGACATACTCCCGCTGACGGAGAAGGGGGTGGCGGCCGGCAACAAGGTGTTCGGTGCGGCGATCCTGCGCAAGGCCGATTTCTCGCTCGTGCTGGCCGAGACCAACAACGAGACCGAAAATCCGCTGTGGCATGGCGAGGTCCATACGCTGAAGCGCTTCTACGAGATGGCGGAGAAGCCCGACACGCGCGAGCTCATCTTCCTGTCAACGCACGAGCCCTGCTCCATGTGCCTCTCCGCAATCACCTGGGCCGGCTTCGACAATTTCTACTACTTCTTCAGCCACGAGGATTCGCGCGACAGCTTCTCGATTCCGCACGACCTGAAGATCCTCAAGGAAGTCTTCCGGCTTGAACCGGGCGGCTACGCCCGGGAAAATGCCTTCTGGAAGTCGGCCTCGATCGCGGCCCTCATGCGGGATGTCGATCCGGAGACGACAAAGAGGCTCGCGGCACAGGATGCTCGGATCCGCGAGCGCTGCAATCGCCTGTCGGCCGCCTATCAGGCGGACAAAGACAACAACGCCATACCGCTGAACTGAGTCCAATGGAACCTTCTCGCGATATTCAACGCCTCATCGACATCATGGCAGCACTTCGCGACCCGAAGACCGGCTGCCCGTGGGACATCGTCCAGACCTTCGAGACGATCAAGCCCTACACGATCGAGGAAGCCTACGAGGTCGCCGACGCGATCGAGCGCCGCGACATGGACGATCTTTGCGACGAGCTCGGAGACCTGCTGCTGCAGGTGGTCTATCACGCGCAAATGGCGGAAGAGGTCGGCGACTTCTCCTTCGGCGACGTGGTGGAAGCCGTCACCCGCAAGATGATCCGCCGCCATCCGCATGTCTTTGCACGGTCGGATGCCGATACGCCAGAGGCGGTCAAGCTGCAATGGGACGAGATCAAACAGGCCGAGAAGGCGGATCGGCGCGCGCGCCGGATGCGGCGCGGCCTGCCGCTGGAAGAGAAGTCCGGCCATCTCGGTTCAGTGCAGCGCAGCTTTCCGGCACTCGTTGAGGCGCTCAAGCTTCAGGAGCGCGCAGCCAAGGTGGGTTTCGACTGGTCGGAGCCGGCACCGATTCTCGACAAGGTCGAGGAGGAAATCGGCGAGCTGCGCCAGGCGCTGAAGGATGGCGACCGACGAAAGATTGCGGACGAACTCGGCGACCTGATCTTCGCACTGGTCAACATCGGCCGCCATATTGGTACCGATCCGGAAATGGCGCTGCGCGGCACGAACACGAAATTCCGGCGCCGGTTCAGCCATATCGAGCAGGAACTGCATGCCGGCGGCGAGACGCTGGATGCCGCATCGCTGGAGCGGATGGAGGAACTCTGGCAGGCGGCAAAGGCGATTGAGAGGCAATTGACGTAGCGGCGTGCCGTCACGTCAAGCTTCCCAATCTTCCGCAACTGGCTTGGGCCCGTTTCCCAGCCGTCTTTCAAGCTCGGCCGCCTCGGACTCTGTCAAGCGCAGGTCAAGGCTGATCCTTCCGTCTTCGAGATCGTCGCGGCCATCGACGATCGCGTGCTCATAGATCCAGGGCAAGAGCTGCAACTGGTCCAATCCCAAGGCGACAGTGCACTCGGTCAGCACGCCTGAAAGACGACGGCCGATTTCAGCGAGCAGATCGTCGACACCTTCGCCGGTGATCGCCGAAACGGCGACGGTGTTGTCGGTGCCCGCCGCTTTGTTCACCAGTGCCTCGCGCACCTCCGGCTCGAGCCTGTCGATCTTGTTCCAGACCTCGACGATGCGCTCGGAGCCTTCCTTCTCGTCGATGCCGAGATCGGCCAGGATACGCAGCACATCGCCTGCCTGCGCTTGATTGTCCGGGTCCGAGAGATCGCGGACATGCAGAATGAGGTCTGCCTCGAGTACTTCTTCCAACGTCGCGCGAAAGGCGGCGACGAGGTGCGTCGGCAGGTCCGAGATGAAACCGACGGTATCGGACAGAATGACCATTCGGCCATGCGGCAGCTTCAGCCGCCGCAGCGTCGGATCTAGCGTCGCAAAGAGCATGTCTTCGGCCAGCACGCCCGCGCCGGTCATCCGGTTGAAGAGCGTCGACTTGCCTGCATTGGTGTAGCCGACCAGCGCCACGATCGGGTGCGGTACCTTCTTGCGCTTCGAACGATGCAACTGACGCGTCCGGCGCACCTGCTCCAGCTCGCGCTCCAGCCGCACGATCCTTTCCTGCAGCAGCCGACGGTCGGCTTCGATCTGCGTTTCGCCCGGACCGCCCATGAAGCCCGCGCCCCCGCGCTGGCGCTCAAGGTGGGTCCAGCTTCGAACCAGCCTTCCCTTCTGGTAGTTCAGATGGGCGAGATCGACCTGAAGCGTGCCCTCCTTAGTGGAGGCGCGCCGGCCAAAAATTTCGAGAATGAGCCCGGTCCGGTCGATGACCTTGGCGTTCCATTCCTTCTCGAGATTGCGCTGCTGTACCGGCGTCAGCGGGTGATCGACGATAACGAGGCCCGCATCCTTCTCGTTGAGGATATGGCCGATCTCCTCGATCTTGCCGCTGCCGAGCAGGGTGCCGGGCTTCGGTTGCGCCACGGGAACGATCGTGCCGTGCACGACATCGAGATCGATGGCGAGCGCAAGCCCCGTGGCCTCTTCAAGCCGGCTCTCGTCCGAGCGCGTGCTGACCGCTGCCACATCAGCGGCCGGCTTGCCCGTCTTCTTCAAGACCGGCACGACGACGACGGCGCGCATGTCGTCGCGGCGCTTCTCAAGCTCCGGTATGATCGACGACGGCGATTTCGAATTGCGTTTGGTAATGGTCCTCAGGTCCCGTCAGGATGCCACTTCCTCATTCTCGAACATCTGCAGAGGCTGGCCCGGCATGATGGTCGAGATGGCGTGCTTGTAGACGAGTTGAGAATGGCCGTCACGGCGCAACAGGACGCAGAAATTGTCAAAAGATGTCACAACACCCGTCAGTTTCACGCCATTGATAAGGAAAATGGTCAAGGAAATTTTTTGCTTGCGAACCGTATTAAGAAAAAGATCCTGCAAGTTTTGAGAACGTTCCGCCATCGCGCCGCTTCTTTCTTATTTGCCGGCTTTGGCGCCGGTGCATTTTGTCAAATTTGCGATCAGACGTGTCACAGAAGCCTTCCCCCGACACCTCTTGAAGTTTGGTATCAAATCGCCGTCTTTTCCGCAACGTCGAAAAAGGCTTCACGAATATTCTGTGCTATGCTTCCCGGATGGCCGTTGCGGATCGGCTTTCCATCGATCGATACGACCGGAAAGCAGATGCTCGTGGCAGCGGTGACGAACACTTCCCGTGCGGCAAGCATTTCCTCGACAGAGAAGGCCTTCTCCTCGATCTTCAGGCCGAGCGCCTTTGCCACGTCCATCAGTGTCGTACGCGTGATGCCGCGCAGGATGCCGTGCTCGGCCGGGCGCGTGCGCAGCGTCCCCTCGCCGTCGACGATCCAGACATTCGTCGCCGCCCCTTCCTTGACCGTGCCGTCCGCGTCGACGAAAATCGCCTCTTGCGCGCCGACTTCCTTCGCCCTTTGGCGAGCGAGGACGTTCGGAAGCAGGCCGACCGTCTTGATGTCCACCCGGTCCCAGCGGTTTTCCGGCACCGTAATCGCGGCAATGCCTTCGGCATTCTTCCTGGCGATCGCGGCGGCATCGGTGCGCTTAGCCGTGACGACGACAGAGGGTGGCGTGCCCTTGGCCGGGAACACATGATCGCGCCGGGCGACGCCCCGCGTCACCTGAAGATAGAAGAGCCCGTTGAGGACGCGGTTGCGCCGCAGCACCTCGCGAATGACCTGGATCAGCGCAGCCCGGCTCATCGGCCAGTCCATCCTGAGTTCACTCAGCGACCGGTCGAGGCGGTCGAGGTGACGGCTGAGATCGACAATGAAGCCGTGCCGCACCTCGCAGACCTCGTAGACGCCATCGGCAAACTGGAAGCCGCGGTCCTCCACATGGATCGCGGCTTCGGAATGCGGGACATAGGCGCCGTTCACATAGGCGGTTCTTGGCATGGAGCTTCGCGGCCTCAGACGCCCAGCGACTTCAGCTTGCGATGCAGCGCCGAGCGCTCCATGCCGACGAATTCCGCCGTGCGGGAGATGTTTCCGCCGAAGCGGTTGATCTGGGCGATCAGATAATCCCGTTCGAACATTTCGCGCGCCTCGCGCAGCGGCAGGGTCATGATGTGCTGGTCGCCCTTGGCGGAAATCTTCGGCAGCGTGTCGCCCACCTCGTTCGGCAGCATGTCGGCACTGATCGGCGTATCCGGGCCGTCGCTGCGGGCGAGGATCATCAGGCGTTCGATGTTGTTGCGCAACTGGCGGATATTGCCCGGCCAGTCATGCGCCTGGAGCACGGCAAGCGCATCCTCGCCGATCTTGCGCGGCCGGATGCCGGCATGTTCGCTCACCTGGCGCATGAACATGTCGACAAGGAAAGGAATATCCTCGCGCCGCTCGGCGAGCGCCGGAACGCGGACGGGAATAACGGCAAGCCGGTGATAAAGGTCCTCCCGGAAGAGGCCCTCGGCGATCATGTTCTCAAGATTGTATGCGGTCGAGGAAATGATACGCACGTCCACCTTGACGCGTTTCGAGCCGCCGACGCGCTCGAACTGCTGATCGACGAGCACGCGCAGGATCTTGTTCTGCGTCTCGCGCGGCATTTCGCCGACCTCGTCGAGATAGAGGATGCCGCCATGGGCCTCCTCGAGCGCGCCGGTGCGACGCGGCTGACCCGCGGTGCCCTCGGTGCCGAAAAGCGCGATTTCCATGCGGTCCGGCGTGATCGCGGCCGCATTCAAGGCGACGAAAGGACCGGTGGAACGCGTCGACTTGCGATGGATCATGCGCGCCACCAGTTCCTTGCCGGAACCGGAGGGTCCTTGGATCATGATGCGGCTGTTGGTCGGGGCGACCTTCTCGATCGTCTGGCGCAGCTGCGACACCGCGACCGAAGTGCCGATGAGCTCCACCGGATCGCCCGACCGCTTCTTGAGTTCCGACACTTCGCGCTTGAGCTTGGAATTCTCGAGCGCCCGCTCGGCAATCAGGATCAGCCGATCGGCCTTGAACGGCTTCTCGATGAAGTCGTAAGCGCCGCGCTTGATCGCGGAAACAGCCGTCTCGATGTTGCCGTGGCCGGAAATCATGACCACCGGCAGGTCCGGATGACGGCTCTTGATCTCGTCCAGCAGCGCCAGCCCGTCCAGCCGGCTGCCTTGCATCCAGATGTCCAGGAAGATGAGCCGCGGCACGCGGTCGTTGATCGCCGCAAGCGCGCTGTCGCTGTCGAAGGCTGTCCGCGTCTCGTGGCCTTCGTCCGACAGGATGCCCGAGACGATCTCGCGGATATCTTCCTCATCATCCACAACCAGAATATCAGCCGCCATTGGTATTACCCTTATCCTTCACAGTCTCATCGCCCCCGGTTTCGCCGGCGGGCGGCAGGATCACGCGGATCATCGCCCCGACACCGCCGTCGAAATCCGCCGGTGCATCGTGCAATTCCAATTGTCCGCCGTGGTCCTCGATGATTTTCTTGACGATAGCGAGACCCAGCCCCGTGCCTTTCTCTCGCATCGTCATGTATGGCTCCAAAATCCGGTGCCGGTTTTCGGTGGGGAGCCCCTTGCCGTTGTCGACAACGTCGACGACGAAGCGCCCGGTCGCGTCGTCGCGACGGGAGCGAACCAAGATCGTCGGCGCACCGCGCGCCGCCTCGGCCGGGACCGCCTCGATCGCCTCAACCGCATTCTTGACGACATTGCCAAAGGCCTGGCCGAGCATGCGCCCGTCGAACTGGCCCTCGAGCGCCTCGTCGCCGAAGTCGCGGATGAAGGTGATGTGGTTGTTGCCCATTTCGCGCAGGAAGACGGCGTCCTTGAGGATCGAGCGCAGGTCCGACTTTTCCTTCGTCGGTTTCGGCATGCGCGCGAAGGCTGAGAACTCGTCGACCATCCGGCCGATGTCTTCCACCTGGCGCACGATCGTATCGGTGCACTGGTCGAATACGGCCTTGTCCTGCTGGTCGATCTGCCTGCCGTAGCGCCGTTTGAGGCGTTCGGCGGAAAGCTGGATGGGCGTCAGCGGATTCTTGATCTCATGGGCGATACGCCGTGCCACGTCCGCCCAGGCGGTCGAGCGCTGGGCAATGACCAGATCGGTGATGTCGTCGATCGTGATGACGTAGGAGCCTTGCGAGCCCTCGCCCTCTTCCCGGGTCACCTGAACGTTCAGCGTGCGCTCGGTTCCGCCGCGCATGATGTTGATCTGTTTACGGTAGTCGTTGCGATAGCGGCTTTCCGCCTCGACCAGCACCTCCTCGATCTCCGGCGCCACCTCGCGAAGGCTGGCGCCGAGCAGTCCTGGAGCCGATTTCCGCAGGAATTCCTCCGACGAGGGATTGGCGATCGTGATGCGCCGGTCCCGGCCGACGCCGATCACGGCCGCGGTGACGCCGGAAAGCACGGCCTCGATGAAGCGGCGGCGCTGATCGACCTCGTCCTTGGCGACCAGGATCTGGTCCTGCTGCGTCCGGATCTCGCTGACCATCTTGTTGAAGGTGCGCGACAGATTGCCGACGTCGCCGTCGACGGCACGCACCGGCACGACCACGTCGAGATTGCCGGAGGCGACGCTGTCGGCCGCGCCGATCAGTTGCCGAATCGGCCGGACGATGCGGTCGGCAACGGCTATTGCCGTCCAGATCGCCGCCAGAAGCACGATCAGCGCGAAGCCGATGTAAAGGACGCCGAAGGCAATCTGCAACGAGGTGCGTCCCGCCTCAAGCGCCTTGTACTCGGCGGTGTTCTCCTCCATCAGCCGCATGGAGCGCATGACTTCGGGATCGACGTTGCGAAGCGTATAGAGGTAGATGCCGGGGAAATTCTCCAGCGGAACGACCGCTCCGACGAGATTGGTGACGCCGGGGGGGATAAGCGTCGGCTGGCCCGCGACGGTGCTCTTCAACGCGTCCTGCGGGATGGCAGGCAAGGGCCGTTCGGTCGAGATATTGGCCTGGAGGATGGCGCTGCCGTCGGCGCGAACGAGGAAGGCGCCGAGCATGCCGCGCCCCCTCGCCTGACGCGTCATCAGTTCGGTGAAGCCGGTGCGGTCGAGGGCGTAAAGCTGCCGGTTGCGCTCGAGGTCGTTGGCCATCGAGACCGTCTGGCCTTGAAGGTAGCTGGCATTCTCCAGGACATAGGCCTGGGCGACGTTCAGCGAGGAGCGCACGATCGCCTGGGTGCGCAGCGAGAACCAGCGGTCGAGGCCGACATCGAGGGTGATGCTGGCGAAAATCGCGACGAGGATGGCCGGCGTGATCGCGACGATCGAAAACAGAGCAACGATGCGCACATGCAGCCGCGCCGCCGCCCTGCCCTTGCTGCGGGCGCGAAGCAGCCTGATGATCTCGCGGGCGATCAGATAGATCAGGCCGACGACGAAGACGCCGTTGACGCCGGCGCAGGCAATGACGATGTTCCGTTCCGGCCTGACGGGGGTGAGGCCGAGAAGGACGAGCAGGGACAGGGTGGCGCAGACCAGAGCCCCGGTGGCCAGCATCAGGCCCGGGAACGCGAAGGAGGCCCGCCGATCCTGGGCAGCCGCAACACCCTCCTCCGTGCCCAATGGCAAGGCCATGCCATCCACCATAAAAAACTTCCCCCAAAACCGGCGCCCCGAAGACACCGGCACCCGCCTGCAATCCGGACCAGGATATTGAATGCCCTAGCCCGGACGGACGACGGCACATGCCGCGTCACGCGAGCCGCCATTGCCCGAGTCAGATCGAATCGGCCGCCCCGTGAGCCTTCAAGCAACGCAATGTGGCGAAAATGCAACGGTGTTGCAAAGCAGTCAAGCGGTGCGTGAGCTCCGATAGACGGAGACGCCCAGTTCGCGGATCTTCTTGCGCAGCGTGTTTCGGTTGAGCCCGAGGAGATCGGCTGCCTTGATCTGGTTGCCGCGTGTCGCCGTCAGGGCCGCGAGGATCAAGGGATACTCCATTTCCGCAAGCACCCGGTCGTAAAGGCCCGTCGGCGGCAACGCCTCGCCGAAGCTTGCGAAATACTGCCGCATGTTCTCCTCGACCGCCTGCGAGATCGACATCGAGCCGGGACGCGCGGCGGCCTTGTCGATCGGGCTGTCCGGCACCTCCGATCGCAGCTCGTTTTCGATGATCTCGCGGGTGATCACATCCTGTGGATAAAGTGCGGTGAGGCGCCGCACGAGGTTCTCGAGCTCGCGAACGTTGCCGGGCCAGGGATGCGCCTTCATCAGTTCCAGCGCTTCCTGGTCGAAGCGCTTGACGTCGAGCCCCTCCTTTTCGGCCTGCTGGACGAAATGCCGAACGAGATCGGGAATATCCTCGGCACGATCGCGAAGCGGCGGCAGACGCAGCGGCACGACGTTCAGGCGATAGTAGAGGTCCTCGCGGAAAAGACCCTGGTTGATCGACTGCTTCAGGTCCTTGTTCGTCGCCGCGACGATGCGCACGTCGGAGCGGATCGGCGTGCGCCCGCCGACGGTCGTGTATTCGCCCTGCTGCAGCACGCGCAGCAGCCGCGTCTGCGCATCCATCGGCATGTCGCCGATTTCGTCGAGGAAAAGCGTACCGCCCTCGGCCTGTTCGAAGCGGCCGGTGGAGCGCGTCTGGGCGCCGGTGAACGCCCCTTTTTCATGACCGAACAGTTCCGATTCGATGAGGTCGCGGGGGATCGCGGCCATATTGATGGCGACGAAGGGCCCGTTCCTGCGCTTGCCGTAATCGTGCAGGGCGCGCGCGACCAGCTCCTTTCCGGTTCCCGATTCGCCAGTAATCATCAGCGTCAGATCGGTCTGCATCAGCCGGGCAAGGACGCGGTAGATTTCCTGCATGGCGGCGGAGCGGCCGACGAGCGGCATGCCGTCCTGCGAATCGTCGTCCAGCTTGGAGGGGCGGCGTTTCGGCTCGGCCAGCGCCCGGCCGATGATGCCGATCAGCTCGGTCAGGTCGAAGGGTTTCGGCAGATAATCATAGGCGCCCTTCTCCGACGCCTTGATGGCGGTCATGAACGTGTTCTGCGCACTCATCACCAGAACCGGCAGGTCGGGTCGCGCCTTCTTGATCCGCGGCAGGAGATCGAAGGCATTCTCGTCCGGCATCACCACGTCGGTAACCACCAGGTCGCCGTCGCCGGCGGCGATCCAGCGCCAGAGCGTCGCGGCGTTGGAGGTGATGCGCACGTCGTATCCGGCACGGCTGAGCGCCTGGTTGAGCACGGTGCGAATGGCTGCGTCGTCATCCGCGACGAGGATCGTGGCGCCGGTCATGCAATGCTTCCTTTTGTAATCGGAGTTACGTCATCCGCCGCCCGTCCCTTGGAGGCCGGCATCAGGACGCGAAAGGTCGTGCGGCTGTGCTGGCTGTCGCATTCGACGATGCCGCCATGGCCGCCGATGATCTTGGCCACCAGCGCCAGCCCGAGACCGGAGCCGTTCGTCTTCGTCGTGATGAACGGATCGAAGAGATGCGGCAGCAGGTCCGAGGGCACGCCCGGTCCGTTGTCGTGGACACAGAACTCCAGCGGCAGCGAGATCTTTTCCCGCGTTCCCGCCACCGAGAGCCGGATGCCGGGCCGATAGGCCGTCGTGAGCATGATTTCGCCTTCCGGCCGGTCGCCGATCGCCTCCGCGGCGTTCTTGACCAGGTTGAGGAACACCTGGACGAGCTGGTCGCGGTTGGCATAGACGGGCGGGAGCGATGGGTCGTAGTTTTCGGAGATCTTGATGGCGCGGGCAAAGCCCGCCTTGGCGATCGCCTTCACGTGGTCGAGCACCGAGTGGATGTTGAGCGGCACGCGATCGACCGGGCGCTCGTCAGAAAACACCTCCATGCGGTCGACAAGCGAGACGATGCGGTCGGTCTCGTCGCAGATCAGCCGCGTCAGCGCCCGGTCTTCGTCGTTCACAGAGGTTTCAAGGAGCTGCGCCGCGCCCCTGATGCCGGACAGCGGGTTCTTGATCTCATGGGCGAGCATCGAGGCAAGCCCCGTGACGGAGCGCGCGGCTGCCCGATGGGTCAGCTGCCGATCGATCTTGTCGGCCATCGAGCGCTCCTGGAAGACGATGACCACGGATCCCGGCTGCGACAGCACCGGCGCCACGTAAAGATCGACGAGCTTGTCGGCGCCAAGCCGCGGCGAGCTCAGGTCCACCCGGTACTCGTTAACCGGAGCGCGCCTTTCGCGCACCTGGTCGATCAGCGTCAGAAGCGGGCTGCCGAAGGGAATGAAGGCGCTGATATCGTGGCGGGCGAGATGGTTGGCGCTCGCCCCGAAGAAGGACTCCGCCTCCCAATTGGCGAAGGCGACATGGCCGTTTTCGTCGACGAGAATGACCGGGTTCTGTATGGCGTTCAGCACCGCCATCGAGAGGTCGTTCGCGACCTCTGCCGGTTCCGGGACCATTGCCTTTTCGGTCATGCCGCAATCTCTCCCCTCGCCGGCTCCAAGCCGGAGCAAGCAATCGCGGCCGCGACCCGATCGCTCACAAGTTTCACATCCTTCGCCGTCAGGATTTCGGCCTTTTGCGCTGCCGGAAGCTCCGGCGCGAAACGCTCGAGATACCAGCCGACATGCTTGCGAGCATGACGAAGACCGATCTCCGCCCCGTAGAAGTCGAGCATCATCGCGTAGTGCTCGACAAACGTTTCCGCTATTCGCGTGGCATGCGGTTCATCTGCGGCACCGGCCAGCACGCCCGCATGCCACGGCCGGCCCTGGCAGGAGCGGCCGACCATGACGGCGTCGGCACCGGAGCGGCGCAGGATTTCCGTGGCATCGGCGATCGTATCGACATCGCCATTGGCGATCAGCGGCACGGAAATCACCTCGCGAACCGCCCGGATTGCGTCCCAATCCGCCCTGCCGGTATAGAATTGCATGCGGGTGCGGCCATGAATGGTGATCGCCTGGACGCCCGCCGCCTCGGCCCCGCGGGCAATCAGCGGCGCGTTGATCGAATTCTCGTCCCAGCCGAGCCGCATCTTCAGCGTTACCGGGACGCGGACGGCCTTCACCGTCGCCTCGATCAGCGACAGGGCATAGTCGGGGTCGCGCATCAGTGCCGAACCGGAATAGCCGCCGGTGACCTTCTTGGCCGGGCAGCCCATATTGATGTCGACGATGTCGGCACCGTTGGCCTCGACAATCTTGGCGGCCTCCGCCATCCAGTGGGCCTCGCGCCCGGCAAGCTGGACAATGTGGGGATCAATCCCGGAATTCTTCAGTCGCGCCCAGGATTCGGCCGCGTTGCAAACCAGCTCGCGGCTTGCCACCATTTCCGTCACGACGAAACCGGCGCCGAAGCGCCAGGCGAGCATGCGAAAGGGCAAATCCGTCACACCTGACATCGGAGCGAGCGCCACCCGATTGCGGATTTCAATTTTCCCGATCCGGAGTGACGATGACAGGGTCGCCAGTGGCAAATGCATATCTTTCGGGCACATGAATATCTTGCACTATTTTTAGACACTGTTGTTCGACTTGCCAAGCGATTTCCACACGCCCGACAAAATTCCTCGAAGCGCGTCGGCGCACTTCAAATCCGCATTTTCAGGCATGCCGATCACCTGAAAACCGCCGCACAGTCGGACTGTAGGGGACAGATGGCTGGCAATCACAGGACCTTCGCGGTACATGACGGCGTAGATTGGCGAATTGCGGGACCCCATACAGAAGATGCAGCCGGAAGAACAGTTCTCCTGTGGTGTTGTTGTCGTCGCGGCCGGCCGCGGCGAGCGCGCCGGTCAATCGGCGGACGGACCGAAGCAGTATCGCAGGATCGGCAATCGCCCCGTTATCGCCCATACACTTGACGTTTTCGCGACATGGCCGAGCACCGGGCCGATGGTCGTCGTTATCCACCCCGACGATGAGGCGCTTCTCGCCGCGGCGCTCGGGCGCATGGGCGACTCGCTGGCCGTGTCGGTGGTTCACGGCGGCGCGACGCGTCAGCTCTCGGTTCTCGCCGGCCTCGAGGCGCTCGCCAAGGCCGGAGTCAAGCACGCAATGATCCAGGACGCCGTGCGCCCATTCATCGACCATGCCCTGCTCGACCGTTGCCGGGCGGCGCTCGAAGGCGGCGCCGAGGCAGTTCTTCCGGCAGTTGCCGTCGCCGATACACTGAAGCGGGCGACCGGCGGCCGCGTCGAGGAGACGGTGCCGCGGAGCGGCCTCTACGCAGCGCAGACGCCGCAATGCTTCCGTCTCGAGGCGATCCTCGCCGCCCACCGCGCCGCGAGCGCCAGCGGCCGCAGCGACTTTACCGACGACGCATCTATTGCCGAATGGGCGGGCATCCCGGTGGTCCTCGTCGAAGGCGCGCCGGACAATGTCAAGCTCACGCTTCAAAGGGATATATCGATGGCCGATGAACGGCTGAACCGGCCTGCAATTCCCGACGTCCGCACCGGCAACGGCTACGACGTGCACCAGCTCGTCGAGGGCGACGGCGTCACGCTTTGCGGCGTGTTCATTCCGCATGACCGCAAGCTCTCCGGTCATTCCGACGCGGATGTCGCCTTGCACGCCTTGACCGACGCGCTGCTCGCCACCTGCGGCGCCGGCGACATCGGCGACCACTTCCCGCCTTCGGATCCGCAGTGGAAGGGTGCCCCCTCGCGTATCTTCCTGGAGCACGCCGCCCGGATCGTGCGCGAGCACGGCGGAGTGATCACAAACGCGGACGTTTCGCTGATCGCGGAAGCCCCGAAGGTCGGCCCCCACCGCCAGCAGATGCGCGAAAACCTTGCCGCCATGCTCGGCATCGCGCTCGACCGCTGCTCGGTGAAGGCGACGACCAACGAGAAGCTCGGCTTCGTCGGACGCCGGGAGGGTATCGCCGCAATCGCCACCGTAACGGTCGTCTACGTGCCGGAGAACAAAGCCTGATGTGGCCGGCCGACATCGAACAGGCGGCGCGCGCCATTATTGCCGATTTCACCGCGCGCGGGCTGAAGATCGCCACCGCCGAATCCTGCACAGGCGGATTAATCGCCGCGGCGCTGACCGAAATTGCCGGCTCGTCCGCCGTGGTCGACCGCGGCTTCGTCACCTATTCCAACGAGGCAAAAATCGACATGCTCGGCGTCGACGCTGCGACGCTCGCGGCCAACGGGGCGGTCTCTCACGAAACGGCTGCGGAAATGGTCCGCGGCGCCATCGCCCACTCCCGCGCCGATCTCGCGGTGGCGGTGACGGGCATTGCAGGCCCAAGCGGCGGCTCGGCGGAGAAGCCTGTCGGGCTCGTTCACCTCGCGGCTGCAACGCGGTCGGGCAATATCCTCCACCGAGAGATGCGCTACGGTGCGATCGGCCGCAATGCGGTGCGGCTCGCAACGGTGAAGACGGCGCTCGATCTTCTCAGGGAGATCGCTCAGGTGCCGTAGACCGCGTCGGCGCGTTTCTCGAAGGCTTCCGAGAACATGCGGAAGGCGCGATCGAACATCGAGCCCATCAGGGCGCCGAGGATGCGGCTCTTGAACTCGTAGTCGATATAGAAGTGGACGATCGACTCTCTCTCGTTCACCGGTTCGAAGCGCCAGACATTGTCGAGATACTTGAACGGCCCCTCGATGTAGTTGACGTCGATCAGCCGCTCGGCCGGCTTCAGCAGAACCTGCGTCGTAAAGGTCTCGCGGATGGCCTTGTAGCCAACCGTCATGTCGGCCAGCAGCAACGCCTTGCCGTCGCGCTCCTTACGCGATCGCACGCTCAGCGCCTCGCAGAGCGGCAGGAATTCCGGATAGCGCTCGACATCGGCGACGAGGTTGAACATCTGTTCCGCCGAGTGCTTTACGACATGGTTGGTTTCGAAATGCGGCATAGTTTGGAGTTAAGGCCGAGCCGAGAGAAGATCAAGGAGTTGGCGCATTTGTGCCCGGCTTCTTATCTGGAGAACGGGCACTGCGTGCTCATGGAGCCCGGCTTCGACGATGGGGGCGAATTTGCGTTCGAAGGTCCAGATGTAGCGAACGAATTCCAAACTCAATCGCTCGGGGCAGCCGTCGGCCATTTCCGGCCGCGCCTGGCCTCGCCATTTCAACCAGCGGCGCACCGCCCCCCACAGACAAAGCAGGCGCGGCATACGCACCCAAAGAACGACCTCCGTGCGCGGCATCCTTAGATCGAAGCTCGAAGGGTTTGTTCCGTCCATAATCCATCGCGGCTGATCGACCTTGGCGGCGATCATTGCCCGCTGTTCCGCGCGTGGGCGCGAGTCCCAGCCGGGCAGCCAGAAGAATTCGCGGTCCATGGAGATGAAGGGTAGATCGAAGCGGGTGGAAAGCCACCGCGCGAGAGTGGTTTTGCCGCCACCGGAGCAGCCGATCACGAGAATCCGCCTCGCCTGCGCGAGATGGGCGGCTGCCTCGGCAATATCCGTCAGATCCTGTGCCATGCCGTCTCCACACAAGGAAAGCCGCGACGTCGGAACGCCGCGGCTATTGATCCTGTATCGGCGGCCGGCGAGGACTACTCTGCCACGGCCAGCTTCTTCTCCCGCGCCGCCTTCAGCCGTGCGAAGTCGTCGCCGGCATGGTGCGACGAGCGGGTCAGCGGGCTCGACGCAACCATCAGGAAGCCCTTGGTGTAGGCAACCGTCTCGTAGGACTTGAATTCCTCGGGGGTGACGAATTTCTCGACCTTGTGATGCTTGCGGGTCGGCTGCAGGTATTGCCCGATCGTCAGGAAGTCGACGTCGGCGGTGCGCAGGTCGTCCATCAGCTGCAGCACCTCGTTCCGATCTTCGCCGAGGCCGACCATGATGCCGGACTTGGTGAACATCGTCGGATCGAGTTCCTTCACCCGCTGCAGCAGGCGGATCGAATGGAAATAACGCGCCCCCGGACGCACCGTCAGATAGTTGGACGGAACGGTCTCGAGATTATGGTTGAAGACGTCCGGCTTGGCGGCAACGACCCGCTCCAGCGCGCCGGGCTTCCTCAGGAAGTCGGGCGTCAGGATTTCGATCGTCGTCGTGGGCGAGGCCTCGCGGATCGCAAAAATCACCTTCTCGAAATGCTCGGCGCCGCCGTCGTCGAGGTCGTCACGATCGACCGAGGTGATGACGACGTGACTGAGGCCCATCTGCTTGACGGCCTTGGCGACGTTGGCCGGCTCTTCGAGATCGAGGGCGTTCGGCTTGCCGGTCGACACGTTGCAGAAGGCGCAGGCACGCGTGCAGATCTCGCCCATGATCATGAAGGTGGCGTGCTTCTTGTCCCAACATTCGCCGATGTTGGGGCAGCCGGCCTCCTCGCAGACGGTGACGAGCTTGTTGCTCTTCACGATCGAGCGGGTCTCCTGGTAACCCTTCGAGGTCGGCGCCTTCACGCGGATCCAGTCCGGCTTGCGCAGCACTTCCGTGTCGGGCCGGTGCGCCTTTTCCGGATGGCGAATGCGCTGAGCCCGATCCGAGACCGCGTCGAAAACCGTTACCATGTTTCTTCCTTCGTCCTATCGAGCATGCGGCCAGAAGCCGTTGGCGATTTCGATCTATATAAACAGCCGGACATGAAAAGTCAGGCCACCATTTGCATGGCAGCCCGACCGCGATTGAATGGCGAATGGACTTCTATCCTCGAACGGCGCGGCCCGCGGCGATCAGCAGGCAGGCGCCGATGAAGCCGACGACCAGATAGGCGATCCAGCCGGTATAGGCCATGCCGAATGCCGCCAGGATGAAGTTCAAGACGACCGCGCCGATGATGCCGAGGATGATGTTCATGAACAGGCCCATCTGGCTGTTCATGAATTTCTCCGCCAGCCAGCCGGCCAGCCCACCGATGATGATCGCTGCCAAAATGCCCACGCCATTGACGCTCATGACGACCTCCGCGCACTGAAGATGCTACGCAATCAATGCGTGAGCATACCGCAAGTTCCGAACGGTCGCACGTCATCAGGCGTTCAGGACTTTTCCGTAGGCGTCGAGCACGCTTTCCTTCATCATTTCGGAGAGCGTCGGATGCGGGAAGATCGTGTGCATCAGCTCTTCCTCGGTCGTCTCCAGATTCATGGCAACGACGAAGCCCTGGATGAGCTCGGTGACTTCCGCGCCCACCATGTGCGCGCCGAGGAGCTCGCCGGTCTTCTTGTCGAAGATCGTCTTGATCAGGCCCTGGTCTTCGCCAAGCGCTATCGCCTTGCCGTTGGCGCCGAAGCTGTAGCGGCCGACGCGAATGTCGCGGCCAAGCTCCTTCGCCCTCGCCTCGGTGAGGCCGACGGAAGCGACCTGCGGGTCGCAATAGGTGCAGCCCGGGACCTTGCCCTTGTCGAGCGCATGGACGCCCGGGACGCCGGCGATCTTCTCGACGCAGATGACGCCCTCATGCTCGGCCTTATGCGCCAGCATCGGCGGACCGGCAACATCGCCGATCGCATAAATGCCGGGGACATTCGTCTTGCCATAACCGTCGGTGACGATGCAGCCGCGGCTGGTCTCGATGCGCAGCGCCTCGAGGCCGAGGTTCTCGATGTTGCCCTGAACGCCGACGGCCGAGATCAGACGGTCCGCCTTGATCGGCGTGACCTTGCCGTCCTTCGTCTCGACATGGGCCGTGACATCGTTGGCGCCCTTTTCGACCTTCGTCACCTTGGCGTCGGTGAAGATCTTCATGCCGCGCTTTTCGAGCTGCTTGCGGGCAAAGGCGGAAATCTCGGCATCCTCGACCGGCATGACCTGCGGCAGAAGCTCGACGACCGTGACGTCGACGCCCATGGAAAGATAGAAGCTCGCAAATTCGATGCCGATCGCGCCGGAGCCCATGACCACCATGGTCTTCGGCAGCTCCTCGGGCTTCATCGCCTCGAAATAGGTCCAGATCAGCTTGCCGTCCGGCTCGATTCCGGGCAACGCCCGCGGCCGGGCGCCGGTGGCGATGATGATGTGCTTGGCCGTGTAGGTGCCCTCGCCCTTTACCCCCTTCGGCACCGGGTTCTGCGGCTGGACGGCCGGCTTGGACGGCGCGCCGACGGCGATCTCGCCGGGCTTCGTCAGCTTCGCCTCGCCCCAGATCACATCGATCTTGTTCTTCTTCATGAGGAAGGCGACGCCGCCGTTCAGCCGCGCCGATACGCCGCGCGATCGGGCCACGACATCCTTGACGTTGGCGGTGATCTTGCCTTCGAGCGTCAGGCCGTAGTTCTTGGCGTGGTTGGCATGGTCGAGGATCTCGGCGGAGCGCAGCAGCGCCTTGGTGGGGATGCAGCCCCAGTTGAGGCAGATGCCGCCCAGGTGCTCGCGTTCGACGATCGCCGTCTTCAAGCCCAGCTGCGCCGAGCGGATGGCGGTGACATAGCCGCCCGGGCCCGAACCGATAACGATGACGTCGTAATTCTCAGCCATGTGTTTCCTACCTTTGTTTCAAGCGACCTTGCGGGTGAAGAGCACCCAATCATGTTTCCTGCTGTCTTCGAAAAGCGGTACGGCTTCGGCGCGCGCCACCTCTTCGAAGCCGTTCATGCTGTAGAGCGACTGCGCCTGGTCGTTGTGGCTCTCGGTGATCAGGCTTACCGGCGCCTTGCCGGCGCGGACAAATTCGTTTTCGAGCAGCGCCCGGCCAATCCCTTTGCCGCGATGCGGCCTGTAGACGCCGAGGCTATCGACGAACCAGTGACCGACCACCTGCTTCTGCAGCGCAAGCAAGGGCGCGAGCACCGGATGCTTCGGCTCGATCTCACGGATCGATGCGTCGATTGCGTAAGAGATCGAGACGCCGACGATCTCTTCTTCGACGAGGGCGACCACCGCGTGGCGCCACGTCCCTAAACCCTCGTCCTGGCGCAGCCGGTTGCGGCCGTGCTCAAAAGCTGTTTCCGCCGATTTGGCCAAAACGCCGCCGTACCACAGCCAGGAGGCAAAGCCGTGCGAGGCGATATCGACGAGGATCGCCAGTTCCGCCGCCTCGCTTCGCATCGCGGGTCTGAGGGTTGCGCCAGCCGCCATCGTCAAAGCCCGAGCAACATCCGTACGACCGGCTCCACGCCCCGACCGATTGCACGGGTATTCTCGGCGTCAAGATGAACCCCATCGAGCGGCGTCGTCCGAGCGACCGAGCCGGCGTCGAAGAAGCCGCAATCGAGTTCGTCGGCAAGATCGCGATAGAGCGAGGCCAGCATCGCCGACTGCTCGACGCCGCCGGCAAACATCGCCGCGAAGTCGCTGTCGGCGGTTTCGCAAAGCGGTGGCGGCGAGACGATCAGGATATCCGGCCCCTCCTCCGTCTCCGTCGGCCAGTCGTGCTTGCGAACCAGGTTGACCAGGCGCTCGACACCCTTGACGGCGCCGAAGGCCGTGCCGTGAATGATTGGCTTCATGTCGTTCGAACCGAGCATGAAGACAACAAGATCGAGCGGTGCGTGGCTGTGCAGTACGGTCGGAAGGACACGCGCGCCGTTACGGTCGCAATCGGCGAGATGATCGTCATAGGCTGTGGTGCGGCCGTTCAGCCCCTCGGCGATGACGTTGACGCCGGAACCCAGCGCCTTCTGCAGCACGCTCGGCCAACGATCCTCCAGCGCATGCCGACCCGGACCCTCCGCATCATAGCCCCAGGTCAGACTGTCACCATAGCAAAGGACTGTCTTCATCTGCCTACTCGCATGTGATGCATGTCGCCCAAAAGTGTGCAGCGGTTGAGGCAATGACACGCACAAGACGTCAGGAAAGGAAGGACCGGCGGAAGCGCCGGTCCGGATCGCATCAGACGAGCATGCCCATCGGGTTTTCGATGTAGCGCTTGAAGGCGCCGAGCAGTTCGGCACCAAGAGCGCCATCGACGCAGCGATGGTCGGTCGAGAGCGTGACGGTCATCATGTTGGCGACGACCATCTCCTTGTTCTTGACGATAACCCGCTCCTCGCCGGCGCCGACCGCGAGGATCGTCGCATGCGGCGGGTTGACGACGGCTGCGAAGTCCTTGACGCCCATCATGCCCATGTTGGAGACGGCGGTCGTGCCGCCCTGATATTCTTCCGGCTTCAGCTTGCGCTCTTTCGCGCGCTTGCCGAGATCCTTCATCTCGTTGGAGATGGCCGAAAGGCTCTTCAACTCTGCCTGGCGGACGATCGGCGTAATCAGGCCGCCCGGAATGGACACGGCAACGCCCACATCGGCGTGCTTGTGCTTGACCATGTTCGTATCGGTCCAGGAAACGTTCGCATCCGGAACGTCGCGCAGCGCCAGCGCCAGCGCCTTGATCACCATATCGTTGACCGAGAGCTTGTAGACTGGCTTGCCATCCTTCTCCGGTGCTGCCGCGTTAAGCTGGGCACGCAGTGCCAAGAGAGCATCGAGCTGGCAATCGAGGGAAACGTAGAAGTGCGGGATCGTCTGCTTCGATTCCTGCAGGCGCTTGGCAATCGTCTTGCGCATGCCGTCATGCGGGACGAGCTCGTAGGAGCCCGGCTCGAAGAGCTTGAGAACGGCGTCTTCCGACATGCCCTTGGCAAGCGGTGCCGCGGCCGGCGCTTGCCCGGCTGCCGGCGCCGCGGCCGGCTTGGCGGTGCCGCCGGAAACCGCGGTTTCGACATCCTTCTTGACGACGCGGCCATAGGGACCGGAACCGGCAATGGCCGAGAGATCGATGCCCGCTTCCTTGGCGAGGCGGCGGGCGAGCGGCGACGAGAAGACGCGCTTTGCATCACCGGCCGCCGGTGCCGGCGCAGTCGATGCGGCCGGAGCCGCAGGCGCTGCGGCCGGTGCCGGTGCAGCGGCAGGTGCCGCCGGAGCCGGTGCTTCCGCCTTGGCGGCGGAGGCCGGCGCGGCCGCGCCATTACCGCCCTTGGCCGCCGTTGCGACATCCTCGCCGTCCGCGGCCAGAACTGCGATCAACGCATTGACCTTGACGCCTTCGGTGCCGGCCGGAACGACGATCTTGGCGACGGTGCCTTCATCGACGGCTTCGACTTCCATGGTCGCCTTGTCGGTCTCGATCTCGGCAATGACGTCGCCGGACTTGACCTTGTCGCCTTCCTTGACGAGCCACTTGGCGAGATTGCCTTCTTCCATCGTCGGAGAGAGGGCAGGCATTGTGATGTTGATTGGCATCGAACGTCCCTCTCTTATTTGTAGCAGACGGCTTTCACCGCATCGACGACCTCGGCGACGTTTGGCAGAGCAAGCTTCTCCAGGTTGGCCGCGTAAGGCATCGGCACGTCCTTGCCGGCGATCGTCAGGATTGGCGCATCGAGATAGTCGAACGCCTGCTGCATGACGCGGGTGGCGATCTCGGTGCCGACGGAGGACTGCGGGTAGCCTTCCTCGACGGTGACGAGGCGACCGGTCTTCTTGACCGATTCGATGACCGTCGGCAGGTCCATCGGGCGGATGGTCCGAAGGTCGATGACTTCGACATCGATGCCCTGCGCCTCGAGCTCGGCGGCGGCCTTGACCGCATAGGTCATGCCGATGCCGAAGGAGACGATCGTCGCGTCCTTGCCGACGCGGTGAATGCGAGCCTTGCCGATCGGCAGAACGAAATCTTCGAGCTTCGGTACTTCGAAGGACTGGCCGTAGAGGATTTCGTTTTCGAGTAAGATCACCGGGTTCGGGTCGCGGATCGCGGCCTTGAGCAGGCCCTTCGCATCCGCCGCCGTATAGGGCATGACGACCTTCAGGCCCGGAATATGGCTGTACCAGGCGGCATAGCACTGCGAGTGCTGCGCGGCCACGCGGGCTGCCGCACCGCTCGGGCCGCGGAAGACGATCGGCGCGCCCATCTGGCCGCCGGACATGTAGAGCGTCTTGGCGGCCGAGTTGATGATGTGGTCGATCGCCTGCATGGCGAAGTTGAAGGTCATAAACTCGACGATCGGACGCAGGCCGGTCATCGCCGCACCGACGCCGATGCCGGCAAAACCATGTTCGGTGATCGGCGTATCGACGACCCGGCGGGGGCCGAATTCCTGCAGCAACCCTTGCGTGATCTTGTAGGCGCCCTGGTATTCGGCAACCTCCTCGCCCATGACGAAGACGTCGTCATTGGCGCGCATTTCCTCCGCCATTGCATCGCGCAGCGCTTCGCGGACGGTGATCGTCACCATCTCGGTGCCGGCCGGAATGGCGGGATCGGACGGGACTTCCGCCTTCGGCTGGGCCGCTACGGGCGCCGCGGCCGGCGCCGGAGCTTCTGCCGCTGCCGGCTTCGGCGCCTCCGTCTTGCCGCTGGCAATATCGCCGGCGCCCTCGCCGTCCTGAAGCAGCACGGCGATCGGCGTATTGACCTTTACGCCTTCGGTGCCGGCGGCGATCAAGAGCTTGCCGATCGTGCCTTCGTCGACGGCTTCGACTTCCATCGTCGCCTTGTCGGTTTCGATCTCGGCGATGACGTCACCGGACGCAACCTTGTCGCCCTCGTTCTTCAGCCACTTGGAGAGCGTGCCTTCCTCCATCGTCGGGGAAAGGGCAGGCATAAGAATTTCTACTGGCATATTCGTCCCTCCCCGGATCAAAGCAGGATGTCGGTATAGAGCTCGGACACATCCGGCTCCGGATCAGACTGGGCAAAATCCGCGCTGTCCGCAACGATGTCGCGAACCTCCTTGTCGATCTGCTTCAGTTCGTCCTCGCTCGCCCAGCCCTTTTCGACAAGGCGGGCCTTCACCTGCTCGATCGGATCATGCTCCGAGCGCATCTTCTGCACTTCGTCCTTCGAGCGGTATTTCGCCGGGTCGGACATGGAGTGGCCGCGGTAGCGGTAGGTCAGCATTTCGAGGATGATCGGCCCCTTGCCGGAGCGGCAATGTTCGACAGCGTCGTCGGCTGCCGCCTTGACCGCGCGCACGTCCATGCCGTCGACCTGATAGCCCGGGATGCCGAAGGAAGCGCCGCGCTGCGAGAAATCGGTCTGTGCCGAGGCGCGCGACACGGAGGTGCCCATCGCATAGCGATTGTTCTCGACGATGTAGATCACCGGCAGCTTCCAGAGCGCTGCCATGTTGAAGCTTTCGTAGACCTGGCCCTGGTTGGCGGCGCCGTCACCGAAATAGGCGAGGCTGACATTGTCGTTGCCGCGATACCGATTGGCGAAGGCAAGGCCGGTGCCGAGCGATACCTGCGCGCCGACGATGCCGTGGCCGCCGTAGAAGTGCTTCTCCTTGGAGAACATGTGCATCGAGCCGCCCTTCCCCTTGGAAAGACCGCCGCGGCGACCGGTAAGCTCGGCCATCACGCCGCGGGCGCTCATGCCGCAGGCGAGCATATGGCCGTGATCGCGGTAACCGGTAATGACCTGGTCGCCCTCTTTCAGCGCCAGCTGCATGCCGACGACGACGGCTTCCTGGCCGATATAAAGGTGACAGAAGCCGCCGATGAAGCCCATGCCGTAAAGCTGGCCGGCCTTCTCCTCGAAACGCCGGATCAGCAGCATTTCGCGATAGGCCTTCAGTTCATCTTCCTTGGAGAATTCGGCGATCGTGCCGCTGGTGAAGTCCTTCTTGGCCGGCTTGGCGGCGGCCTTGCGGCTGGAGACGGACGCGGTTTTTCGCGGAGCCATTCATTCCTCCCAATGGTTAGCCTTTGGTGGGCTACCATAGGCAAAGAAGCGCGCCGCAGCAATGCCATATTTGCATGGCTATCATTCAAGTCAAATAGCTGAATTTAAACGTTTATTTGTGATTAACCGAATTTCAGTTAATTCGCAGAGCGATGAAAAATGACGATCTCGTCGCTACGCGACATATTTAGCGCGAGGCGAGCCTTCTCATCCAGCATGTCTCTTTCCAACGAACCGTCACTCATCAGCTCGACCTCCTTTTCCAGGATTTGCCGCCTTTGAGTGAGCTCGTCGAGCCGTGCCTGCCGCTCGGCGATCTGGCGGTCGAACTCCTCCGTCGCCCTTAAGCCGTAACCGCCATGGATCGAATGATAGCCGAAGTAGGAAAGAAAGGCGACTGCGATCACCGGCACTACCAGCCGCCCCAGTCTCCGCTTCTTGTGATGCCGTGTCCACATCGTCGATGCCCTGCTACGCAATACCAAGGCAGACTAGCGCCGATTGATTAACCGACCGTTGACCATGAATGGCAGGGAAAAGGAAACCCGCCGGCCGTGAGGCAGGCGGGTTTGGAATATTGCGGGTTGTCGGCAGGCATTTTGGCTTAATTTGCCCCTCACCTCAGTCCCCTCTCCCCGCACGCGGGGAGAGGGGACTGAGTGGCACCCGCGAGTCCCTTCTCCCCGCGAGCGGGGAGAAGGTGCCGCTAGGCGGATGAGGGGCAGCCGCTGCGCCGCTTAGCCAATAATCACCCCCGCAGGATCGACCGACCCGCGTAGGCCGCCTGCAGACCGAGTTGTTCCTCGATGCGGATCAGCTGATTGTACTTGGCAAGCCGGTCGGAACGGGCGAGCGAACCGGTCTTGATCTGACCGCAATTGGTGGCAACCGCCAGATCGGCGATCGTCGAATCCTCGGTTTCGCCGGAACGGTGCGACATGACGGCGGTGTAGCGGGCCTTGTGGGCCGTCTCGACGGCATCGAGCGTCTCGGAAAGCGAGCCGATCTGGTTGACCTTGACGAGGATCGAGTTGGCGACGCCCATCTTGATGCCGTCGCGCAGCCGCGCGGAGTTGGTGACGAAGAGGTCGTCGCCGACGAGCTGGCACTTGTTGCCGATAAGGTCGGTCAGCGCCTTCCAGCCGTCCCAGTCGTCTTCGGCCATGCCGTCCTCGATCGAGATGATCGGATACTTGGCGGCAAGCTCTGCGAGGTATTCGGCCATGGCACCCGGCTCCAGCGTCCGGCCCTCGCCTTCGAGCACGTATTTGCCGTCCTTGAAGAACTCCGTCGAGGCGCAGTCGAGCGCGACATACATGTCCTCACCCGGCTTGTAGCCGGCTTTCTCAATCGACTTCATGATGAAGTCGAGGGCCGCAGGCGCGGAAGCCAAGCCCGGCGCGAAGCCGCCTTCGTCGCCGACATTGGTGTTATGGCCTTCGGCGGCGAGCTGCTTCTTCAGCGTGTGGAAGACTTCCGAACCCATGCGGACGGCATCCTTCAGCGTTTCGGCGCCCACCGGCATGATCATGAATTCCTGGAAGTCGATCGGGTTGTCGGCATGCGCGCCGCCGTTGATGATGTTCATCATCGGCACCGGCAGGAGATGTGCGTTCGGGCCGCCGACGTAACGGTAGAGCGGCAGGCCGGCCGCTTCCGCCGCAGCCTTGGCGACGGCGAGCGACACGCCGAGAATGGCGTTGGCGCCGAGGCGCGACTTGTTCGACGTGCCGTCGAGCTCGATCATCGTCTTGTCGATCTGGATCTGGTTCTCGGCATCGAGACCGCCGATCGCCTCGAAGATCTCGCCGTTGACGGCGTCGACGGCTCGCTCTACGCCCTTGCCGAGATAGCGGGTGCCGCCGTCGCGCAGCTCGACCGCTTCATGCGCGCCGGTCGAAGCGCCCGAGGGAACGGCGGCGCGGCCGAAGCTGCCGTCCTCGAGATGAACATCGACCTCGACGGTCGGGTTGCCGCGGCTGTCGAGGATCTCTCGGCCGATGATGTCGATGATCGCAGTCATGATCTCTTCCCTGCTTGTGGACGTTGGTGATGGTCGGCCTGTCTTAATGGATGGCCCTGAAATTACAATGGCGCTGGGCGCCGGGAGCACGGGGTGCCGTCGTGCGTCATGAAAATTTCACGCGCGGCGCGGCACCTGCTCATTCAAGTCTTGGCGATGGCATCGAAGGCGAGCAGTTTCTCGAGGAGCCGCGGCATGTCCTTGAGCGGCACCATGTTCGGGCCATCGGAGGGAGCGTTATCCGGATCCTCATGCGTCTCGATGAAGACGCCGGCAACGCCGACGGCAACGGCGGCGCGTGCCAGGGTCTCGACGAACTCCCGCTGGCCGCCTGAGGAGCCGCCCTGCCCACCGGGCTGCTGCACCGAATGGGTGGCGTCGAACACGACCGGGGCCCCGAGCGCCGCCATGATCGGCAGCGAGCGCATGTCGGAAACGAGCGTGTTGTAGCCGAAGGATGCGCCGCGCTCGCAGAGAAGGACGTTCGGGTTGCCGCTCATCGTGAATTTGGCGAGCACGTTCTTCATGTCCCAGGGCGCCAGGAACTGGCCCTTCTTGACGTTGATGGCGCGCCCGGTCTTGGCGGCCGCTACGAGAAGATCGGTCTGGCGCGACAAGAAGGCCGGGATCTGCAGAATGTCGACGGTCTCGGCGACCGCGGCGCACTGCTCTTCCGTGTGGATGTCGGTCAGCACCGGGAAGCCGAATTCACGCTTGAGGTCGGCAAAGATTTCCATCGCCTTTTCAATGCCGATGCCGCGCTTGCCGGAGAGCGAGGTGCGGTTCGCCTTGTCGAAGGACGACTTGTAGACGAGGCCGAGACCGAGCGACTTGCAGAGTTCGACCAGCCTGCCGGCGATCATGAAGGCATGCTCGCGGCTTTCCATCTGACAGGGGCCGGCGATCAGCGTCAGCCGCTCCTGTTGGGAGAACACCACCTGGCCGGCACCCTCGCCGACGACGACCCTTGCATTCGTTTCCATCATCATACTCCAAATGCGAAAATCACCCCCTGCCCCGGCGCTTCCGGGACAACGAGGCGTCCGCCCATTTCTGAAAATTCAATGTCGTTCTGCGCAAACAGCGCGCGCGTCGCTTCGAGATCGGCGACGCGGAACACCACGGCACGGCCGCGCAAGCCGCGGTCGGTCGCACTGACGGAGCGGCCATAGAAGGCCTCCATCCCTGCAGGGTTCAAGACCGACAGTTTGACGCTGCCGGCCTGGATGTCCATGCCGAAGGAATGGGCCGAGACCTCGCGCTCGTCGACCGCTTCCTGCAGCAGATATTGGAAATCCGTCGGATTGGGTTCGGAAAGAACAACCTCGCCGATGCCGGTCACGCCGTTCTCGTGATTGGTGAGCGCGCCGTCGACAGGCAGGGCGCGGATCCGCTGGCAACTGAACAGGAAGAAGTCGGGCGCGCGCAGGTCGGCGGCAAATGCCAGGCGGAAGGAGCCGAGCGCCTCGCGTCCGTCCGGCAGGCGCATGGGCCGCGAGAATTCCAGCATCTCGCCGCCGGAGATGCCGCAGGACCTATAGCGGATGTGGTCGGTGGCGGCATCGGGCGTCCCGAGCACGACCGCCGAGAGACCCTCGGGCCCTTGCCGGAAACGGAACGCCTGATCGCGCGCCACAAAGGCGTTGCCTCCAAGCGCGGCGGCCTCGCACTCTTCACGCGAGGCGATGGCGAGCGGCTCGATGTATGTATCGCCGGGGAAGAAGACACAGGCGTTCTCGGTGCCGAAGGGATGGCGCGCATCTCCTGCCACGGTGAAGCCGAGATCGCCGAGGCGCCGCCTCGCCTGCCCGAGTTCCGCCACCGGCAGCACGAGATGATCGAGCGGGCGGGCGGTGCGGGTAGGCAGGTTCATGGCGATTTCCCTGGTGACCGGTTTGCCGCTGTTTGCAACTTTTGACCGATGATTGCAAGCGGCAGCGGGACAGGCGTCGAATGCAGCCACCTCACGCAAGCATGCGAGGCGCCAATAGGCGCACGGCCGGCCTTGGGGACCGGCCGCGAAATCGGGACATGCGGGGTGGAGGCTACACTAGCCGCGACTGTTCGAGCGCTGCCTCGATGAAGCTCGCAAACAGAGGATGCGGATCAAGTGGCCGGGACTTCAGCTCCGGATGGTACTGAACGCCGATGAACCAGGGATGATCCGGATATTCTACCGTCTCCGGCAGCACGCCGTCCGGTGACATGCCGGAGAACACGAGGCCGCAGGATTCCAGTCGCTCCTTGTAGTCGACATTGACCTCGTAGCGATGGCGATGGCGCTCGGAGATATCCGGAGATCCATAGATCCCGGCGATCTTCGTATCGGGCTTGAGGGCTGCACGGTAGGCACCGAGGCGCATGGTGCCGCCGAGATCGCCGGAGGCCGAGCGCTTCTCGAGCGCGTTGCCCTTCACCCATTCGGTCATCAGACCGACGACTGGCTCCTTGGTGGGGCCGAATTCGGTCGAGGATGCCTTGTCGATGCCGGCGAGATTGCGGGCGGCCTCGACCACGGCCATCTGCATGCCGAAGCAGATGCCGAAATAGGGCACCTTACGTTCGCGGGCAAAGCGCGCCGCGTTGATCTTGCCCTCCGAACCGCGCTCGCCGAAGCCGCCGGGAACCAGAATGCCGTGGACCTTCTCGAGATAGGGCGCCGGATCCTCCTTCTCGAAGACCTCGGACTCGATCCATTCGAGCTTGACCTTGACGCGATTGGCGATGCCGCCGTGATAGAGCGCCTCGATCAGCGACTTATAGGCATCCTTAAGGCCGGTATATTTGCCGACGATCGCGATCGTCACTTCGCCTTCCGGCGTGCGGATCCGGTGCGCCACATTCTCCCAGGCTTCCATGCGCGGCTTCGGCGCCGGCTCGATGCCGAAGGCGGCGAGCACTTCGTTGTCGAGGCCTTCCTTATGATAGGCGATCGGCACGTCGTAGATCGACGCCACGTCGAGCGCCTGGATGACTGCCGATTGCCGCACATTGCAGAAGAGCGACAGCTTGCGGCGCTCCGCTTCCGGGATCTCCCGATCGGCGCGAACGAGCAGAATGTCGGGGTGGATACCGAGCGCCTGCAACTCCTTGACCGAGTGCTGGGTCGGCTTGGTCTTGAGCTCGCCCGCCGCCGGAATATAGGGCATCAGCGTCAGGTGGACATAGACGGCGGTGCCGCGCGGCAGGTCGTTGCCGAGCTGGCGGATCGCCTCCATGAAGGGCATTGCCTCGATGTCGCCGACGGTGCCGCCGATTTCGCAGATGACAAAGTCGTAGTCTTCGTTGCCTTCGGTGACGAAGTTCTTGATCTCGTTGGTGACGTGCGGGATCACCTGAACCGTCGCCCCGAGATAGTCGCCGCGCCGTTCCTTGTCGATGATGTTCTTATAGATCCGGCCCGTGGTGATGTTGTCGGTCTTAGTCGCCGAGCGGCCGGTGAAACGCTCGTAGTGGCCGAGATCGAGGTCGGTTTCGGCCCCATCGTCGGTGACGAACACCTCGCCATGCTGCGTCGGGCTCATCGTGCCGGGATCGACATTGAGATACGGGTCGAGCTTGCGCAGCCTCACGCGGTAGCCACGCGCCTGCAGCAGCGCTCCGAGAGCGGCCGCAGCGATGCCCTTTCCGAGGGAGGAGACCACGCCGCCAGTGATGAATACATATCGCGCCATGGGAGTCACCGGATACCTTTTCACAAACGATTCCGCCACCGAAAAAATTCGTCTTCCCGAATTTTTCCGTTTCTCGGTGCGGCAGATTTCACACAAAACAAAACCGGCGGATGAAACATCCGCCGGCGGGTTCTTCTGAACTTCGGCCTTACTGGCCGCTCGGAACTTGCGATCCGGTATTGCCGTTGGCGCCGGGGGCCGGAGCCGGGGTGGCCGGCTGAGCAGCCGGAGTGGCGGGCTGGGCCGCGCCTTCTGCCGGAACCGCGTTGTTGGCGCCATTGCCGTTCGCCGGAGCCCCAGTGTTGCCGCCGGCTGGCGCCGTCTGGCCGCCGCCGAGCGAATCCAGCACGCCGCCGCTCGAGCTCGTGCCCGGAATACGCTCGAGAATATCGGTCGCCTGCGGCTCGTAGCGCGCGAGGATGCCCATCGCCAGCGCCAGAGCGAAGAACAGGAAGGCGAGGACCGCAGTCGTGCGGGTCAGCGCATTGGCCGTGCCGCGGGCGGACATGAAGCCCGAACCGCCGCCTATGCCGAGACCGCCACCTTCGGAGCGCTGAATGAGGACGACGCCGATCAGGGCGACGACGACCATGAGATAAACGACGAGGAGTACGGTCTGCATCAGCTTCCAGTCCTGCCCTCTTCGGGGCATTCGAATCGAACGATCGCGGCCACATCAGGGGCCGCGCCAAATTTCGCGCCTCTTTATACCAAGCCGCCGGCTATTCCAAGCCCCTGCCCGCCGTACGCGGCGGTCAGGCAGTCAATTCTTCATAGGCCCCGTAGATGGCGAGGAAGTCTTCCGCTTTCAAGCTGGCGCCGCCGATCAGCGCACCGTCGACATTGGCGACGCCCATCAATTCCTTGGCATTGGAAGGCTTGACGGAGCCGCCATAGAGGATGCGCATTTTGCCGCCCTCGGAACCGAAGCGGGTGACAAGCTCGGCACGCATGAAGGCATGCGCCTCTTCCACGTCTCCGACGGTCGGCGTCAAACCGGTGCCGATCGCCCAGACCGGCTCATAGGCGATCACCGTGCTCTCCGCCGTCGCGCCATCCGGCAGGCTGCCGGCGAGCTGGCGCTTCAGGACGTCGAGCGTCTTGCCGCCTTTGCGTTCCTCTCCCGTCTCGCCAATGCAGACGATGGCGACGAGGCCCGCCGCATGCGCGGCTTCGGTCTTCGCCCTTACCAGTGCGTCGGTTTCGGCGTGATCGGTGCGGCGTTCGGAATGACCGACGATCACATGGGTGCCGAAGCAGTCGGCGATCATCTCGGCAGAAACATCGCCGGTGTGGGCGCCCGATTGCTTCTGGTGGCAGTTCTGCGCGCCGATCATCAGCGGGCTGTCGTCGCAAAGCGCAGTCGCAACGTAAAGCAGCGTCGCCGGCGGGCAGATCAACGTCTCGACCCTGGCGGAAAGCTCGCCCTTGACGCCCTCGGCCATAGCCTTGATCTGGTCCAGCGATGCACGCGTACCATTCATCTTCCAGTTGCCGGCAACGAGCGGGCGAATGTCAGGCGTCATCAGTTCTTCCTCCGGGATCAAAGCCTCTCGGGCAAGCGGCCTAGCAAATCGGTTAGGCAAATGAAAGCACCTCGCCGCAGATTCCGGCGCCATCCGGCCAATAGGTGCTGCGCGTATGAACGATCCCGGAGCGAACTTTGGACTGGAGCATTTCGAATAAAACGAAGCCTTGGGGCGTCTCACGTCAACGGCAGACAGCTGGTCAAGTCACCCAATGCTGCGCAACCGCGAGAACGGCTTCGGAACGGTAACGATCGTGCTGCACTGGACGATCGTGCTGCTCATCCTCGGCCTGATGCTGGTCGGCTTCGCCATGCGGCGAATCGAGCTCGATCCGGCGCTGCAGTTCTCGCTTTACCAATGGCACAAGTCGCTCGGCTTCACTGCCTTGGGGCTCGCGCTCTTGAGAGCCCTCTGGTGGCTGGCAGAGCGGACCCCGCAGCCCGTTCCGGGCCTCCATCCGTTTGAATATGCCGCGGCGCGCCAAACGCACGGGATACTGATCCTCCTTGGGGTCATCGTGCCGCTGGCCGGCTGGGCCGTCGCCTCCGCCTCGACACTGAACATGCCGAGCTTCTACTTCAACATCATCATCATACCGCATCTACCGCTGCCGCAATCGGAAAGCGCCGAGGCGTTCTGGGCCCGCACTCACGCATTGCTCGCCTATGTCATGCTCGTTTTGGTGGCCATCCACGCTGTGGCGGCGCTCTATCATCAGTTCGTCCGAGGCGACGAGGTGTTGATCCGCATGCTGCGCTCCGCCTCCAGCAGGAGCGATGCGGGGCCAGTCCCGGGTGGAGAAACCAACAGGCCCCTTGCCGGGAGGAATGATCCATGAGCGCTCATCGCCATCTCGCCCTGACTGCAGCCTTCGCGTTGATCGCTGCTGCTCTACCGGCCAACGCACAGGCGCCGTCGCTCGCGGATGCGGCCGGAAGCTACAGCATCTCCAACTCCTCGCGCATCCATTTCAGCATCGGGCAGACGGGCGGCGGCGGAATCGCCGGCAACTTCGCAAAGTTCTCCGGCAAGTTTCGGATAGATGGCAGCAACGTCTCGCGTTCGTCGGTCGAGTTCACGCTCTTTCCGGAGAGCGTCAGGGCCAGGGAGCGCCGCATCGAGAATTTCCTGCGGTCGAGCGCGGTCTTCGACACGGCCAATTTTCAGACCGTGACCTTCCGCTCCACAAACGTCACCCAGACCGGCCCCGGTAGCGCGACGGTAGAGGGTGCACTGACGGCGCGTGGCAAGACGCGCAAGGAACGCTTCGCCGTCACCCTGATCGACTGGGACAAGCGCTCGATTTCCTTCACCATCCGCGGCAGCATCCGCCGCTCACCCTACGGCATGGACGTCGGCACCCCCATTTATTCCAACGTGGTCGAGTTCGACATGAACATTAAGGGAGTGAGGCGTTGACCGTCGTCAGCCCTTGAAAGCAAGCGCCGTGCGCCTCCAGAAATCCGAAACGATAGCCGGATCTCGCAGCGCTTCGAGTTTTTGCCAGGACGGGAAGGAGGCCTCGAAAACCGCGGGGCTCATGCGGAAATCCGCGCTCGGATTCACCGCCCCGCCGACTTCGACGGCAATGCGGTCCAAAGCGTCGAACAGTTTTACGGTCACTTCGCCTTGATAGGCGAAGTCCAAGGTCAGTGCGAAACCCGGCCGAGGAAAGGAAAGCAAGCCTCGCCCTTCGGCGTCCCCGAAACGGTGCACCGCAGTCAGGAAGGAGGCGTGGCCGTGTTCGCGCGCGGTCTTCAAGAGGCGAAGCGTCGTCTCCTCGGCATTCTCGGCCGGATAGACGCTTTGGTGCCGACAAGGACCCAGCGGCCCGTAGAGCCGGTGCCACGCACCGAGCCGGTCAAGCGGATGGAAATAGGACGTCCATTTTACCGTCGAGACCATTTCACCGGGCGCTTCGCTGCGAAAGCGATATTCGTTAAGGGCCTTCACCGTCAGGGAATTTAGCGGATTGAACGGCGGGGACAGGGGCAGCGAAGGCTTTGGTCCCTTGGGGATGTCCGGATATTCGCAGGATGCGTCGGCGTGATCGGCAGCCCAGAGCACGCCCCTGCCCGTCCGCCGGCCGCCGGCCATTTGATCGATCCAGGCGACGGAATATTCATGCTCTTCGCCGACACGGTCCACCAGTGCGAAATAGTCCTCGAGACATTCGAAGCGAATGGTGTGCTGTTGGATATGCGGCGAAGGCACTTTCATCAGCCGCAGTTCGGCATCGAGGATCAGTCCCGTCAGGCCCATGCCGCCGATCGTGGCGGCAAAGAGCTCGGCGTTCTCCTCGGCGGAACAGACCAGACGTTCGCCGTCCGAGCGCAGCAGCGTCAGGCGCCGGACATGATTGCCGAAGGCGCCGCGGGCATGATGGTTTTTGCCATGAACGTCATTGGCGATGGCGCCGCCGACCGTGACGAGACCCGACCCCGGTGTCACCGGCAGGAAGAAGCGATGCGGTATGACCTTGACGAGAATGTCGCGCAGCGTGGCGCCGGCCTCGCAGGTCATCACCCCGGTCCCCGGATCGAAGGCGAGGATGCGGCCGTGCCTGGCGCCGTCGATCAACGTTCCTCGATCATTACGGCAGACATCGCCATAGCTCAGGCCGTTGCCGAAGGGCAGATAGGCCAGGGGCGCGCCCGTACCGAGCCGATCCTCGTAGTCGTCCGGCGAGATGGCGCCTTGGGGATGCTCCTGCAGCCAACGCCAGCTTTCAACCTTGTTCATGCGGAATTTCCATTAACGACCGCGAGCATTCGGCTAACGCTCAAGAATCCAGTTCAGCGCATCCCGCCAGTCGGTCATGCGCACCGGTGTCCCATGCGAACCGGTCTCAAACAGCACGAAGCGAGCGGGATAGTCCTTGCTCTTCAGCGAGCGATATAGCGCAACCTGCGCCTCGGCGGCATAGACGCTGTCATTGCTGCCATGGCTGAAGAACATCGGCAGCCTTGCCTTGTAGGCGGCACTCTCCTGAAACGCTGGGTCCGCGACCCCGCCCATCACCATCATGCCGCTCAATACCGCGGTCGCCTGCTGATCGCGCGATATGCCCCAGCAGATGAAACTGCCCATGGAAGCGCAGGCCAAGACGACCGGCCGGTTGCCGGATCGCTCGGCGGCAAAGTGGATCAGCGCCGCAATATCAGCCACGCCTGCCGCATCGAAGGAGCGCACGCTTGGCGCATAATAAGTACCGCCATTGTTGACCGCCAGATTTTTCAGCCGGTTGAAATTGCCGCCGAAGGAGAAGTCGTTGGCGCCGAGGCGGCGGTCGCCGCCGCGCCCGTGAATGAAGATTACCGTGAAGGCTGCCCCACGATTCCCGCCGACGCGCGTGACGTCGAGAGAACGGCTGTCGAGGTCGAGCGTCTCGTTGGCCTGGGAACTCTTGACGCCGAGCGATAAATAGGCCCGCTTGACGCGCCGCTCCGGAATCTGATCGCGACCGTTGATGTCCCTGATCTCCTGGTAGTCGATAACGCGGAAATCGCCGCCATCCTCCTCCCGCAGGATTCCGGGATAGCCGAACAATGCATCCTTGTAGGGCTGCAACGGTTTCGCCTCGGCGGCGAGGACAACGCTTGAAAGGAGCAGCGCGGCAATCAGGCACCGGACGGAGAAAACAATTGTGGACATAGACACCCGACGGGCTCCCTGGTTCGGCTCATGCCTTGCCATCGGCACCTTCGCGACGCAACACTCAAGCCGCAATTCACCGCATTGTCGGGCCTTCACATCCGCAAATTCGCCTTTTGTTCGCGCTTTCAGCAAGACTCTGGCAGAATTCCGGTGATTCGGACGCCAGGGGATGGCGACGGCGACGCGGTCTTGCTATTGCCTTGCCGATAGAGACGACAGGAACGATCTAACCACTCCATGGACGACAGCAGCGACCTCTTTTCCGCCATGCCCTTGCAGCCGAAGCCGGCCGATGCCGGCGCGCCGCGCAAGCCGACGGCGCCTGCCGCCGGCAACGATGTAGCGCGGCCCGCACCGAAGAGCAGCGATGGCAGCGATTACGATGCCTCGGCAATCGAGGTCCTCGAGGGGCTGGAACCGGTACGCCGGCGGCCGGGCATGTATATCGGCGGAACGGACGAAAAGGCACTGCACCACCTCTTCGCCGAGGTGATCGACAACTCGATGGACGAGGCGGTCGCCGGCCACGCCAACTTCATCGAAGTCAACCTCGATGCAGAAGGCTTCCTGACGGTGACCGACAACGGCCGCGGCATTCCGGTCGAAAACCACCCGAAATTCCCCAACAAGTCGACCCTCGAAGTGGTCATGACGGTGCTGCATGCCGGCGGCAAGTTCGACGGCAAGGCTTACGAGACTTCGGGCGGCCTGCATGGCGTCGGTGTTTCGGTGGTCAATGCGCTGTCGGACTCGCTCGAGGTCGAGGTGGCGCGCAACCGCAAACTCTACCGGCAGCGCTTCTCCCGCGGCATTCCGCAGGGCGGACTCGAAGAGCTCGGCGAAGTGCACAATCGCCGGGGCACCAAGGTCCGCTTCCATCCGGACCCGCAGATTTTCGGCCCGCATGCCCGCTTCGAGCCGGCGCGGCTCTTCCGCATGGCCCGCTCCAAGGCCTATCTCTTCGGCGGCGTCGAGATCCGCTGGTCCTGCGACCCATCGCTGTTGCCGGAAGGCTCGGAGACCCCGGACAGGGCAGTGTTCCACTTCCCCGGCGGTCTCAAGGACTATCTCGCGGCGACGCTCGGCAAGGAATTCACCGTCACCCGCGAGATCTTTGCCGGCAAGTCTGAAAAGGCGGGCGGCCACGGCTCGCTCGAATGGGCGGTTACCTGGTATGGCGGCGACCAGCAAATCCACTCCTACTGCAACACGATCCCGACGCCCGAAGGCGGCACGCACGAGGCGGGGCTGCGCATCGCGCTGACCAAGGGCCTGAAGAACTACGCCGAACTCACCCAGAACAAGCGGGCCGCGATCGTCACGACCGACGACGTGATGATCTCGGCAGCAGGGATGCTCTCGGTCTTCATCCGGGAGCCGGAATTCGTTGGGCAGACGAAGGACAAGCTGGCGACCGTCGAAGCCCAGCGCATCGTCGAAAATGCGCTCCGCGACCCCTTCGACCACTACCTCGCCGACAATCCGGCGGAAGCCGCAAAGCTTCTCGACTGGGTCATCGAGCGGGCCGAAGAACGCGTCCGCCGGCGCAAGGAAAAGGAAGTCAACCGCAAGACCGCGGTGCGCAAGCTGCGCCTTCCCGGCAAGCTCGCCGACTGCGCGCAGAACACGGCGGAAGGCGCAGAGCTCTTCATCGTCGAGGGTGACTCGGCCGGCGGCTCGGCCAAGCAGGCGCGCAATCGCGCCAACCAGGCGATCCTGCCCTTGCGCGGCAAGATCCTCAACGTCGCCAGCGCCGGCCGCGAGAAGCTCGGCGCCAACCAGCAGATCACCGATCTCGTCCAGGCGCTCGGCTGCGGCACGCGGTCGAAGTACCGCGAAGAGGACCTCCGCTACGAGCGCGTCATCATCATGACCGACGCGGACGTCGACGGCGCCCACATCGCTTCGCTGCTGATCACCTTCTTCTATCAGGAGATGCCGGAGCTTATCCGCAGCGGCCACCTCTATCTCGCGGTGCCGCCGCTCTACCGCTTGAGCCAGGGTTCGAAGACGCTCTATGCCCGCGACGACGCGCATCGCGAAGAACTGATGCGCACCGAATTCAACGGCCGCGGCAAGGTCGAGATCGGCCGGTTCAAGGGTTTGGGCGAGATGCTGCCGGCGCAGCTCAAGGAAACGACCATGGATCCGGCCAACCGGACCCTGCTCAAGGTCGAGATCGACGACGTCGATTTCGAGGGCACGCGCGAGGCCGTCGACAACCTGATGGGCACAAAGGCCGACGCCCGCTTCCGCTTCATCCAGGAGCGCGCCGTGTTCGCGGAGAATCTGGATATTTGAGGCGCTTGCCGGTCATTGGCGCAATGCATAGATGCCCCTCACCCTAGCCCTCTCCCCGCGCGAGGAGACTGCGCGGCATCGCCCCTTCTCCCCGCCAGCGGGGAGAGGTCGCGGCAGCGGGATGAGGCGCAACAGCCGCTCCCGCTCAAGTCGTCGTCTGCCCCACGCTTTTCTCCATGAACAGGCTAAGCGGATCGGGCAGATAGCTGCCGAAGGGCGGCCGCTCGACGTAACCGAACGATCTGTAGAGGCCGATCGCCTCCGGCTGGTAGATGCCAGTCTCCAGTCGAATCGTGGAGAGGCCCAGTTTTTCCGCCTTCGCTTCCAGCGCAGCGAGAAGCCGTTTGCCGACTTTCAGCCCCCTCGCCTCCGGATCGACGAACATCCGCTTGATCTCGGCCGTCCCGTCGCCGGCGTCCACGAGCGCGCAGCAGCCGACGATCGTGCCGTTGGATCGTGCGACAAGGAAGGACACCGTCGGCTTTTCCAGGATCGAGACGTCGACCAGATGGTTGCTTTCAGCCGGATAAAGCGATGCCGCGTAGGCATCGGAGAGTTCGAGCAGGCGGACGATGGCCGGCTGGCGCGGTGGTTCCTCGGCGATGGTGATGGGGGTCATTTCAAGCCTCAACGCGGATCCTATCGATCCGTATGATCGATGCGACGAAACTAACGGCAATGGCGAACGGCGCCAATACGTCAAACGGCGCAGGAAGAGCTGCAATCAATCCGGGTGACGGGACGAAACAATTTGTTTTGTGGGGCGGCGATTTTGCCCTACTTCGGAAACAATCGAAGCTCCATAAGATAGGGGGCAACAGGCATCTGAACGGACCCAAGACATGAAAGCCGCCCTGATCGTCATGACCATTCTCGGTTGCGATGACAATGTCACGCAGTGCCACTACATCTCGACGGTGAACGGCAGCTGGCCGTCGATCGCTCAATGCGACACGGAATCGCAAAAGGAACTGCCGAAGTTTTCCAACAGGAGCTATCCTGTCGTCGTTGCCGTTTGCGAAACCTCGGGATCGGACATGACGGCGTCCACCGAACCTGCTCCCAAGATCGCCCCGCAGACCGATGCAGCGACACAGCAGGCGGCAATGCCCCCGGCGACGCCAGAGGAAAAGCCGGGCCTGCCGAAGCGCGCCCTGACATGGCTGAGCGGCGCAGTGCCGGATCGCCAAAAGCTGCAGGCGATCGTCAGCGCCCCGGTGCATTACATGGAAGACGGCTATTCCTGGGTGGCGCGCCGGTTCGGCAACTGAGACGCCGATCAGGCCGCCTGCCGCGCGGCAAGCAAGGCATAGTCCCGGGCGACTTGCCGTTGCTCGGCAAAGCCCAGTCGCTCCACGAGTTCGGCGACGGAGGCCGATGTGGAGCACGGGTTCCGGCGAAGACGTTCAAGGAGAGCGGCAAGCGATGCCGGCGCGCCCTCGCTTGTCTCGGCCTGCCAGTGGAGGACGGCTTGCGCGAAGGCTTCGCTGACGTCGCGCCCCAGCCCCGCGCTCTCGAAGAGAGCGCGGATCGAATGGACGCGCCCCCCAGAAAGGATCGAGCGCACGCGCTTTTCGGCAAGGCCGGAAAGATCCGCCATGGCCAGGACGAAGAAGTCCATGGCGCCGCTGCAGAGGGCGCTCATCAGAAAGGCTGGGGTCAAGCGCCCAGTCTCGCGCAAATGGGCAACCATTTGCGACAGGTCGCCCGGCGACGCGATTGCCGTCATCGCGAGCGCCGTAGCGTCGCATGCCTCTCTCGTGACCCGCGCCACGCGCGCCGGGCCGATGACCGCCTGGACGAACCCGGACGCCGCGAGTGCCGCACCGATCTTCTCGGCGAGCGCATGCCGCGCGTCGCTCGGCAGGTCGGCACGGGCCAGCAACCGGTCGCGTACCGCTGCAACATGCCCGAGCCGGCAGGCGATCCTTCTGAGAGAACCCTGCAGGAGCATGGCGCCGCTATTCTCGAGGAGAATGGTAACCTCCTCCTCGTCGCCGATCTCCGCAATCGCCGCAGCAACGGAACAAGACACCGCCCCACGCGCCGCGATCAGCGCCCGCGTCTCCGCCGTGCCGCGCGCGGCAAGATCGACGAGATCCGCATCGGTAAGCACCGGCGAACGCGCGATTGCCGCGAAGGCGATTTCGGGCTGATCCTCCGCGAGCGCCCTGACGATGGCTCGCGGCGCCGATGGGCAATCGGCGAGCGCCTCGACCAGCGCCAATCGCACCTTCGGCGAAGGATCGTCCAACAGGAAGGTCATCGCCATTTCCGCGGCATGCCGATCGAGGCCGTTCATCTCGGCTTGAGCATAGGATCGCCCGAGCGCATTGGCAGCGCGTGCGCGGTCGCTGGTTCTCGCCGTTTCCACCCAGCGAAGAAATGCTTGTATGATCACCTATGCCCCACTAGACACCCGACAGCCCCAATGTCCGAATATTAGCGGTCAAAGGTTTAAGATTGGTTCACCATGTCCGTTAACCGCGCGCAAACCATGAAACCTCTTCTGTACCTCGCAGCCGGCGAACAGTTCCCCGCGGAAAAGCTGCTGCAGGCCGTTGAAGCGATCGTCGTCGATGCGTGGGCACTGCAAGGCGCGGCAAGCCTGCGGCGACCAGACAGGGGGCAAGCGCCCTGCCTCCTTCTGGCGCGGACCGGGCCGGCGGAAACGATCGACGAAGAGGGTCTTGCGAGCCTCCTTCCCGATGTCGACGGCATCGTGGTGATGGCATGCCGAGGACCGGCCGATATCCAGAAGCTCGACGTGATGCTGAAGGTCGCCGAGGCGATCGCAGGCGTACCCCAGGGTCGAACGGCGCTGCTTGCGGAATATGCCACGGTTGCCGAAAGCGTGCTCTCGCCCCACTCGATGGCGGGCGTTTCTCCGCGCCTCTCCGCATTGGTCTTCGACGCCTCGGCGCTCGCGGCAGCATGCCGCTGCCAGCGCGTCACCGGGACAGGCGATGCGCCGGCCGTTATCCGGGCCGGGCGCGCCGCAGCTGTGCTGCGGGCCAGCGAGGCCGGCATCGCTGCCTATGAGATGCTGCCCGCCGATGCCCTGGACAAGGCGGCGGTGCGGCGGCTTTGGACAAACAGTCTCGATAACGGCTTCTCGGCCGTCGCCGCCGGCTCGCTGGAGCAACTCGAGCTTCTCGCCGACGCAGGCGCTTCGGACGAAATCTAGCGAAACGGCCGCGTCATCTCGAAGACGTCGCCGCCATCGCAATAATCCATGTAGCCGAGGCGTGCGAGCGGCTTGACCGTGGTCACATCGAAGCGTCCGTCGCGAATGGCCTCGTCGCGGATATGAATGCCGACGACCGCGCCGATGACGACATAGCTGTCGGATTCCACGCCATCGAGACCCTTCGGCTGGAACATCTCCGTCATCCGGCACTCGAGGGCCGCAAAGGCCTCACCGACGAAGGGCGCCCTGACGAGCGTTCCCTCGACCGGCGTCAATCCGGCGATCTCGAACTCGCTCTCGCCGTGCGGCGCTGCCAACGAGGTCCTGTTGACGGCCTCGCTCAGGTTGCGGCTGGCAAAGCTTGCCGTGAACTCGCCGGTCGCTTCGATATTGCGCACGGAATCCTTATAGCCGCTCGAGGAAAACATCACGAGCTTCGGCCGGTCGCTGATCGCATTGAAGAAGGAATAGGGCGCGAGGTTCAGCGAACCGTCCATGGCGCACGTACCGATCCAGCCGATCGGCCTCGGCGACACGATCGCCTTGAAGGGGTCGTGCGGCAAGCCATGCCGGTTGGTGGCCGTTTCGTAGAACATCAGGCCTCTTCCCCGACCCAGGTGACGATCTCGGCGAGCTCCGGCCGCGGCCGCTCGGTCGGCGGTACCAAGGCCGTGCCGATGTGAATGAACCCGGCGATCCTTTCGCCGGGTGCGACACCGAGCAGAGGATAGGCTTTCTCGTCGAAGGCGTACCATTCGGTCAGCCAGTTGGATGCATAGCCGAGCGCGTTCGCCGCCATCAAGAGATTGAGGCACACGGCGCCGGCCGACATCATCTGCTCCCATTCGGGGATCTTGAAATGCGGCGCGGCCTTGCTGACCACAGCAATCACCACCGGGGCGCGGGTCAGCCGCGTCTCCTCCACCTTGATCAGCTCTTCAGAGAGATCCGGCTTGGCGGCTAGCGCCATCCTCTTCAACTCGCCGCTGATCCGCGCCCTCTCCTCGCCGCGATAGACGATGAAGCGCCAAGGCGCCAGCTTGCCGTGGTCCGGTACGCGGGTGGCGAGCCTCAGCATTTCCTCCACCTCGGCCTTGCCGGGCCCCGGCGGCCCCATCTGAAAGGCCGGAATGGACCTGCGCGAGGCGAGATAGTCGACGAGCTTAATTTCGGTTTTCATATCGAGCGAATTCCACTAACTTGCCGCCGGATCGACAGCCACGAAAATGCCATACCGGCGTCTCAAGTGGAGTCACCCAGTCAGGAAGTCAACTGCCCTCATGCGCATCCGCACTCGTATTTTGCTGAGAACCGCCTTGGCGACCATGCTCGCCGGTTCTGCTGCGGAGCGGACGGTTGCGCAGGACGCCACCGATGCCTTCAAGAGCTTTCCGTCGATCTCCGGCAGCCGGAAGATGCCGAAGCTCACGAGTTTCAATCCGCTCGTCAGCGACCCCACCCAGAACGGCGAACTGAAGGACGTGAAACTCGAGGCCCTGCTGACGAGCGACGGCCAGCCGGTGGAGTCAGGCCTGAGTTGGCGGGTCTTCAGCCCGATCCCCGGAGGCGACGGCAAGCTCCCGCTGCTGGCCACTTCCGAAGGCGGCTCCACGGCCTTCAATCTCGTGCCCGGCGAATATTTCGTCAATGTCGCCTTCGGTCGCGCGGCAGCCACCCGCAAGATTCGCGTGCCCGAGCAAGGCGAATTGGACAAGCAGGTGCTGGTGCTGGATGCCGGCGGCGTCATGCTGAACGCCGTCTCCGGCAGCGATGTGCGTATTCCACCGAACGAGCTCAGCTTTTCGATCTTCTCATCCGACGTGAAGGAGGATGGCGAACGCGCCCTTATCGTCGCCGACGTGAAGCCGAACACGGTGGTCCGGCTTGGCGCCGGCACGTATCACGTGGTCTCCGACTATGGCGCGGTCAATGCGGTGATCCGCGCCGACATCCAGGTGGAAGCCGGCAAACTGACCGAAGCAACGATCCAGCACCGCGCCGCGAAGCTGACATTGAAGCTCGTCTCGGAACCCGGCGGCGAGGCGATCGCCGACACCGCCTGGTCGATCCTGACGTCCTCGGGCGACGTCGTCAGCGAAAGCGTCGGCGCGTTTCCGACGCTCGTGCTTGCCGAGGGCAGCTATACGGCCGTGGCGCGCAACAAGGACAAGATCTACCAACGCGACTTTGCCGTGAAGGCCGGCGTGAATACCGATGTGGAAGTGCTGCTGGACGGCAGCAGCGCTCCCGGCGAGACCGCCAATGCCGACGCGCTCGACTGATGTCATCGCGTTGGCCTGACGCAGCGTCAGGCAATCACGATAGGGAAGGCTCAGGCCGCCGAGGTCTCACCCAGCAGTTTGTCGGAAATGTCGCGGGCCGACATGGGCTTGCCGACGAGATATCCCTGCAGCTGATCACAGCCAGTTTCTCGAAGTATCGCCGCTTGGCGGGCGTTCTCAATCCCTTCTGCCGTGACGGGGATGTCCAGCGCCGTCGCCAGAGAGATCGTTGCGCGAAGGACTTCGACGCCGTTGGCCGCATTCTCCACGCCAGACACGAGCGAGCGGTCGATCTTCATGCGATCGAAGCCAAACTGCCGCAAGGCACCGATGCTCGCGTAACCGCAGCCGAAATCGTCGAGGGCGAATTTTATGCCGAAGCCCTTCAGCTGATCGATCGAGCGGCGCGCCTGGTCGGGGTTCATCATCAACACACCTTCGGTTATTTCCAGGGTAAGGCGGCCCGGATCGAAATCGAACTCCTTGAGCACGGCAATCACCTGTGCGGCGAAGTCGGGGTTGCATAGCTGGATTGGCGAGACATTGACCGACAGCGCCAGGTCGGGCCAGCTTTTCGCATGCCGAAGCGATGTCCGCAGCATGTGAACGCCGAGAGCGTCGATGAGACCGGACCGCTCGGCGAGAGGAATGAATATTTCGGGACTGATGTTTCCCGCCGCGCTCGGCCAGCGGGCCAGTGCTTCCACGCCGATGATCTCTCCCGTCGCCGCGGACACAAGCGGCTGAAAGGCCGGCTCGATGGCGCCATTGCTTATGGCGCTCCTCAATTTCCCTTCGAGTTCCGCAACCCGCTGGCGTTCTCGGTCCAGTTCCTCGACGTATTGGACGGCCTGGCCTTTGCCGTTTTCCTTGGCGCGGTAGAGCGCCACATCGGCGCGGCGCAGCAGTTCCAGCGGTGCCAGTCCTTCGGTTCGGGCCGCTGCCCCGATACTCGCGCCCACTTCGATGGTGCGGTCGTCTATCTTGAAAGGCTCGACGAGAAGCGAAAGGATCGCACGCTCGATTTCGGCATGCGGCGCCGTTCCGACCTGCACCAGGGCGAATTCGTCGCCGCCCAGTCTCGCCGCGGCGGCGATTTCCGGATGACAGGCCGGCAGCGACTTCGCGACCAGGCGGATCAGCGCATCGCCGGTCGCATGGCCCCAGGCGTCGTTGACGGCCTTGAAACCATCGAGATCGACCAGGTAAAGCGAAGTCGTCGAAGCCGGGCTCTCCGATCGTTCCAGCACATCCAGCAGTCCGTGCCTGTTGAGCAGACCGCTCAGGCTGTCGTGGTTCGCGTCGAAGCGCGCGGCTTCCGCCAAGCGGTGCAGGCGCCGGGCCTCGGATGCACCGGCGAGAAGAACGCCTCCCAGAAATATGATCAGGATGGCGGCTGCCGAGGCCACGTAAGGGTAAACTTCGTTGAAGGCAACGCTTCCCGGATTCGTGCTCGGCCAGGCGAGATCGGCTATTGCGATACCGTCCATATCTTTGACCGGAATGTTGAGGCGGCCCGGCTGGAGCGCATCTTCGAGGCTCAGCCCGTCGAGCCCGTGTTCGCTCGCCATCGCGGCGATAACATCGGGCGTCAACAGCTTATAAAAGGTCAGGATACTCAGCCTCGGGAGCTTGGCGGCCGCCTGATACGGTTGAATCGCCTGCGACACGACCAGCGCGATGCCATCCTCGGTCTCGAAGAAGTTGGGCAAAGGGGGCTGACCGGGATGTCCGGCGGCTTGGACCTGGCGGTCGAATGCTTCGCCGAAATAGGCGCGCGGCTCGAACGGCTCGCCCTTTTTGTAGGCAGAAACCGCGCTTCCGTCGGGCCCGACGACAATGGCGCCATCGTAAAGCGGGTAGTCCGCCGACGTGGATCCCCAATTGTCATAGGCCCAGTCTTTGGCGTCCGCGGAAACAAGTGCCTCGTAGGCTTGATCCCAGACTGCATTGTCCGTGACAGTCGCGCTCAGGCGGGCAGAAAAAGCAGCAAGTGCAGTCTGTGCGGCGCCATTGGCCCTGGCATCATCGATCTCGTTTGCCGAGCGCGTCATCTCCGCCACGACATAGCTCATGAGGCCTGTCAGCAACAGGGCGATCACAAGAAAGCAGATTGTTGCTGCGACGATGGCGGATGTCTGGGCGCGCATGCGCCGGTCGGCGGAATTGAGCGACATGAAGCAGTCTGCGGATGAGAATTGAAGGGCCATCCCTTTCGGACTGCAGGAGACTTCATGTCCGCGCAATGCGCTGCACTTCCTTCTTTAGCGTCCGATCATGTAAGCGAGATTAAGAGCCATGGTTAACAGCTGCTCGCGCGAAACCTGCATTCGGATGGTGGCACGCGCCCCTTCAGGCGCGCGCCGCCACTCTCTACAGCTAACCGCGCTCAGGCAGCCCTGGCGCTCCGTTCGGCCTTGCGCTTGAGGTCGGGCGCCATGGCTTCGCTCGAGAGCGCAGCGACCGCCTCGTCCAGAGACATTGCCGTCTGCGCCTGGGAGCCGAGCCGACGGATGTTGACCGAACGTTCCTCCGCCTCGCGCTTGCCGCAGACGACGATCACCGGAACCTTCGTCACCGAGTGCTCGCGTACCTTGTAATTGATCTTCTCGTTGCGGAAGTCGGTTTCGACGGTAAGCCCGGCCTCGCGCAGCCGCGCCGCGACTTCCCGGCCGTAATCGTCGGCGTCCGAGGTGATGGTGGCGACCACCACCTGCAGCGGCGAGATCCACAGCGGCATATGGCCGGCATAGTTTTCGAGCAGGATGCCGAGGAACCGCTCCATCGAACCGCAGATGGCGCGATGGATCATCACCGGCTGGCGCTTCTCCGAATCCTTATCGATGTAGAAGGCACCGAAACGCTCCGGCAGGTTGAAGTCGACCTGAGTCGTTCCGCACTGCCATTCGCGGCCGATCGCGTCCCGCAGCGTGTATTCGAATTTCGGCCCATAAAAGGCGCCCTCGCCCGGCAGGATGCCGGTCTTGATGCGGCCCCCGGATTGCGCCTCGATCGTCTTCAGCACCTCAGTCATCACCGCCTCGGCACGGTCCCAGAGCGCGTCGGAGCCGACGCGCTTGTCCGGCCGCGTCGAAAGCTTGACGACGATCTCCTCGAAGCCGAAGTCTTCATAGACCGAGAGGATCAGATCGTTGATCTTCAGGCATTCGGCCGCCATCTGCTCGTCGGTGCAGAAGATGTGCGCGTCGTCCTGCGTGAAGCCGCGCACACGCATCAGTCCGTGCAGCGCGCCGGACGGCTCGTAGCGATGCACGGCGCCGAATTCGGCCATGCGGACAGGCAGTTCGCGGTAAGACTTCAGACCATGCTTGAAGATCTGGATATGGCCGGGGCAGTTCATCGGCTTCAACGCGAAGACCCGATCGTCGTCCGTCTCGTCGCCGGCGACCGTCACCTTGAACATGTTGTCGCGATACCAGCCCCAGTGGCCGGAGGTCTCCCAGAGTGACTTGTCGAGAACCTGGGGCGCGTTGACTTCCTGGTAGTCGATCTCGAGCCTGCGGCGCATATAGGCGACGAGGCTCTGGAATATGCGCCAGCCCTTGCCATGCCAGAAGACGACGCCCGGTCCTTCTTCCTGGAAATGGAACAGGTCCATCTCGCGGCCGAGGCGGCGATGGTCGCGCTTCTCGGCTTCGGCGAGCACGTGCAGGTACTGATCCAGTTCCTCCTGCGTGTGCCAGGCCGTGCCGTAAATGCGGGTCAGCATCGGATTGTTGCTGTCGCCACGCCAATAGGCGCCGGCCACCTTCATCAGCTTGAAGGCCGTGCCGATCTGGCCCGTCGAGGCCATGTGCGGGCCACGGCAGAGGTCGAACCAGTCGCCCTGGTAGTAGATCTTCAGATCCTGGCCTTCCGGGATCGCGTCGACGAGCTCGACCTTGTAGCTCTCGCCCTTGGCGGCGAAGACCTCCTTTGCCTTCTCACGCGACCAGACCTCCTTGGTGAAGGGATTGTTGCGTGCGATGATCTCCTTCATCTTCTTCTCGATGACCGGCAGGTCATCGGGCGTGAAGGGCTCGTTCTTGGCGAAGTCGTAGTAGAAGCCGTTGTCGATGACGGGACCGATCGTCACCTGCGTTCCCGGCCACAATTCCTGCACGGCCTCGGCCATCACATGGGCCGCGTCGTGGCGGATCAGTTCCAGCGCCCGCTTGTCTTCACGCGTGACGATCTCGATCTTGCCGTCGGCGACCGGATCGGAAAGGTCGCGCAGGTCGCCGTCGAGAGCGATGGCGACAGCCTTCTTGGCGAGCGACTTCGAGATCGACTCGGCCACGTCACGGCCGGTCGTGCCCGCGGCAAACTCACGGACGGAACCATCAGGGAATGTAAGGGAAACGGAATGCGACATCGTGATCTCCTATCCAGTCCCGCCAACGAATGCGGGTGGTATGGTTGCCGGCGGGGCCGGTGAATTGACGCGGGCCTGATAAAGGTTTTTGGCGGACGAGTAAAGGCGCGCCGGCCGCTCAACCGGCAAGCATGACGCGCAAACCCTTGACCGTGTTCCAGTTGCGCCACGTGCCGATGCCGAGCCGTTTCGTCGTCGAGGCGCCGAGCAGTCTCGACCCGCTCGCCTTGCCGCTGAAATCCGCCCAGAGATCGCCACCGACGACGGCGACACGTTCGCCTCTCGTACAATAGCTCCGAAGTCCGTCGAGCACCTCCGGGCGAAGCGCAGAACGCATGACGCGAATATGGACGCGCGCCGCATCCTCCTCGCCCGCCGAGAGGAACGGATTGGCGGCGGCAAGGCTTAGCCAGTCATCGGCCGAACGCGCGATGATGTCCACATGTCGGCCGAACGTCTCCAGGAACGCCTTTTCGAGCGCCGATTCGATTTCTGCGAGCGGCTGCTCGGGCGCCTCGAAGATGAGATTGCCGGTGGCGACAAGGGTGCGCGGCAAGCGATAGCCGAGCCGCTCGGCCATCTGCCTCAGATCGCTCATGACGACACGCCGGCCCTCGCCCAGTACGATGCTGTGGAGCAGCGCGACGTAACGCGTCATTTCCCCTCCGAATCACGCCCGCCAGAAATCGACGGCACCCTGGGGCAACCGCGCGAGCACGCGATCGAGCTTTGCTTCGTCAACGTTTCGCCGAAGGGCCGCGGCGACGTCCGCGATGGCCGAAGCCGGCGAGACATTGTGGTCGCCGCGGAAAGCCTGCACCTCACGGGTCATGGCGAGCCGACCGGAGAAAGGCACGGTCGGCTCCTCGAGATCCCAATCCGTAACGAAGATCGCCCGCAGCACCGGGGGCAGGACGCTGGCGAAGAGCAGCGCCTCGGAAATGTCGAGCCGGCGTCGAAAGGCCTGAAGCACCGCCTGCACCATCGTATAGGCCTGATTGGTCGTCTGCAGGCCGGCCGTGTCGCGCGCATCGAGGATGAAGTGGTCAAAATCGGCGGACGCCTGCCGGTATTCCATCGGGATCGTCATGATGATCACGCATCCTTTTGCCGGCGCTGCCAAAAGCGCCATGGCGCATACCAGCGCTGGCGCGGCGCCAGCCGCTCCGGCACCGGATCGAAGCCGTGCGTTCCGCCGGGACCGCAGCGCAGAACGCGGAACAGCGCCAGCCATCCGCCGGCCCAGAGGCCGTGCCGAGCGATCGCCTCATAGCCATATTCCGAACAGGTGGGCAGATGCCGGCAGGAATTGCCGATGAAGCTCGACAGCGTCAGCTGATAGGTGCGGATGGCCGCCATGCCGAAGAGACGGCCAGGAGTCTTGCGAAACGGCCCCGACCAGTTGCGGCCGCGGCCGGCGATGACTCTTCGGCTACCTCGAAGAAGGCGGTCTGACTGCGGCTTTCCGCACATCGTTCATACTGCAGTTGCGAGGCGCTTGGCCTCGATCTGGCCGATCGCATCGACGACCGCGTCGAAGGTCAGCATCGTCGAGGCATGGCGCGCCTTGTAGTCGCGAACGGGCAGCAGAAAGCGCATGTCCTCGAAGCGGCCGCAAGGCCCCTCTCCGTCCGCTTTCAGCATGCTCAGCATGTCCTGGCGCGCCTGGCGGATTTCCGCCGCATGCGCGCCAACGACATGGCGGGCCATGATCGAGGACGAGGCCTGGCCGAGGGCGCAGGCCTTCACATCATGGGCGAAGTCCGTGACGACATCCCCATCCATCTTCAGCCAAATTCTGACTTTCGACCCGCAGAGCTTCGAATGCGCCGCAGCTTCCGCATCGGCATCGGCGAGCATGCCGACCCTCGGAATGTTGCCGGCAAATTCAAGAATCCTGCTGTTGTAAATGTCATCCATCATTTGACGCGATCCGGCTGTTTTTTCGCGGTTTTGAGTGATCGGCGCATGATTTTCTCCGGTACAGGGGAAAAAAGCACGGCGCGCTCGCCTGGGCCTCTTTCATCCATGTGGCGCCATACTATATGCTATGTCGTGTTGGGGCGACAGTTCCGCAAGAGGATAAGTGTCGCCTGTTGTTTGGGAAACCGTGCCGGACGGTCCAGTGCACTGCTAAGCCAGGACCCGAAAGCCCCGGAGCCCGCCAACGGAACCCAAGCCTGCAGGGTTAGGCGAATGGCCAATGGCGAGTTGTCCGAAAGATAAAACGTCAGCGATTCCGCTCGCGCATCAAGAGGCCATATGGACGCCATAGTAAAGAATTTCCCCGTGCTCGATGACACCAGTGGTCGTCCGACGCAGAAAGAAGCCGAGGAAGCCGTTCGCGTACTGCTGCGCTGGGCCGGCGAAGACCCGACCCGGGAGGGCCTGAAGGACACGCCCGCGCGTGTCGTCAAATCCTATCGGGAAATCTTTGGCGGCTACGACCTGGTTGCCGAAGACGTGCTTGGACGCACCTTCGAGGAGGTTTCGGGCTACGACGATATCGTGCTTGAGAAGGACATTCCGTTCTATTCGCATTGCGAACACCACATGGTGCCGATCATCGGCAAGGCACATGTCGCCTATCTGCCAAGCGGCCGCGTCCTCGGCTTGTCGAAGATCGCCCGTGTCGTCGACATCTATGCGCGCCGCCTGCAGACGCAGGAGTCGATGACGGCGCAAATCGCCAAAGCGATCGACGAGACGCTCGCTCCGCGCGGCGTCGCCGTGCTGATCGAGGCGGAGCATCTGTGCATGGCGATGCGCGGCATCAAGAAGCAGGGCGCGACGACGCTGACGACCACCTTTACCGGTGCCTTCAAGACGGAGCCGGCCGAGCAGGCCCGCTTCATGACCATGTTGAGGGGCTTCAAGTAAGCTCCAGCAAGGCGCTTTCGCGATGACGCTGACTTTTGCTGCTCCCTCGAACGACAAGGCCGAGCTTGAGATTGGCTCGGCCTTCACGCCCCGCTTCGACGAGAAGGGCCTGGTCACCGCTGTAGTGACCGACGCCCGCGACGGCGAATTGCTGATGGTCGCGCATATGAATGCCGAGGCACTGGCACTGACGATCGAAACCGGTATTGCCCACTATTTCAGCCGCTCGCGCAACAGCCTGTGGAAGAAGGGCGAGAGTTCCGGCAACGTGCAGGCCGTCCAGGAAATCAGGACCGATTGCGATCAGGACGCCGTCTGGCTGAAGGTTACCGTTGCAGGCCATGATGCCACCTGTCACACGGGACGCCGCTCCTGCTTCTACCGCACGGTTGGGGTCGAGGGCGGTGAGCCGAAAGTAACCATTTCGGATGAACGCAGATACTTTGATCCGAAGCTTGTCTACGCCGAAAAATAGCGCCTGGCTGAAATCATCTGGATTTTCCTGGGGCACCCCCATGTTATATTCATACTTTAGAAACTAAACGGGCGCTTAATCATTTATCATACAATCGGTTCCTGCGGTAACTGCGGCGTTCCGAGCTGTGTTGCAGATTGTATCCAATGTTTACTGGGCCAGCCGCATTGGCGACAGGTTCGGTGCTAAATTTCAATTCTGGTGCCAGTCTTTCAGCCATGAATGTGACAAGGCCGACACCACGCCGGCTTGGCAGGGGTCTCCTACAAGACGCGCGCTTCAGATTAATCGGTTCGGCGGTGTTGGAGGTGCCGGATGTTGAACTGGACGTTCACGCGCAATACTCAAATAGCCGACCTGTCCGGCCCCAATGGCACATCGCTGACGACCACACCTTCTGAACCCGTCCCACTCCCGGCGAAGCCGAAGATCGCCATAGCACTTGGCGGCGGCGCGGCGCGCGGCTGGGCCCATATCGGCGTCTTGAGAGCGCTCGACGAAGAGGGAGTCGAGGTCGGCATGATCGCGGGCACGTCGATCGGCGCGCTTGTCGGTGGCTGCTATCTCTCCGGCAAGCTTGACGAGCTCGAAGACTTCGCCCGTTCCCTCACCGTCCGCCGCATCGCCAGCCTGCTCGATTTCGCCATCGGCGGCGGTGGCCTGTTCGGTGGCCTGCGGCTCACCAAACGCATGCAGGAGCACCTCGAGAACATCAGCATCGAGGATCTCGACCGTCCCTTCATCGCAGTCGCCACGGAAGTCCACAGCGGTCACGAGGTGTGGCTGGAAAAGGGATCGCTGATCACCTCGATACGCGCTTCATATGCGCTGCCGGGGATTTTTGAACCGATCCATGCGAATGGACGCACCCTCATCGACGGCGCCCTCGTCAATCCCGTTCCCGTCTCCGTTTGCCGCGCCTACGAGCAGCAACTCGTCGTCGCCGTCAACCTCAACTACGATCTCTACGGCCGTTCCGCCGTCGTCAAGCACAACGCCGGCATGGAAGCCCCCGACGCTCCCGCCAAGCCGGGCAGTGCCTATTCGGCGCGTCTCGGCATGACGAGCGTCATGGTTCAGGCCTTCAACATCATCCAGGACCGCATATCGCGCGCACGCCTGGCCGGTGACCCGCCGGATCTGGCGCTCCATCCCAAGCTCAACGATATCGGACTGTCGGAGTTTCACCGCGCCGGCGAAGCGATCGAACGCGGCTACCTGGAGGCGAAAGCCAAGCTTGCCGAGATCAAGCGAATGCAGGAAGCGCTTACCCGATAGCTGATAACCAGGCGCATCCAAAACCCGTCAGTGCTTTGAGACGCTCCCGCAGCCTGTTTCGCGCGCCCTTAAGGACGCGCGAAGGAGGTGACCCTCTCGCCTCTAGCCGGCGATGTATGCCTTGATTTCTTCGGTCTCCCGCTCGATGGCGCGAATATGGTATTTCACCACGTCGCCGATCGATATGATACCCGCCAGGCGGCCCTCGCTTTCGACCGGGAGATGGCGCGCGCGGAATTTGCTCATCATCTCCATCAGGCTCTGCACCGTCATTTCCTCGCCGCAGCAATAGACGTTCTGCCACATGACCGAGGAGACCGGTTTGTCGAGACAGCCGGCACCATATTTGGCAATGGAGGCGACGACGTCGCGTTCGGTGAGAATGCCGACGATATGATCATCGACATCGACGATGACCACGGCACCGATATGATTGTCATGGAGCAATGTCGCCGCCTGCTGCACCGTCACCTGAGGCGTCACGGTTACGACGCTGCGGCCCTTTTCATTGAGAATTGCTTTGACTGACATGCACACATCTCCCGTTGCGACAAATACCGGGCTCGCGGGAAGAGGTTCTCGCCGTATCAGCTGCTACGCACGCATCCCGAGTGGGGATGCTTTACGGACAGTCGGCCGCAGGAACCCGACCCGGTAAGGCGCTCGTGCCACCACACGAACCGCACCCACCCGGTCATTTCAGCGGCCGCCTAACGTTAGGTGATCGGCGACCGTGGTGAATGGTGCGTCAGGGCTCCAATGAAATCAAGCCTTCGCGCGACGTCCTTCACTCTCTTCCGGGCGAAGAGCATAACGATGGTCCTGAATATGAAACAATCCTTCATCGTGCTGCGATGGAGGATGCGGCACTCCATCGACTCAATTGCGCGGATCGAACAGGCCGAACAGAAGGAAGCCGAAGAGAAAGCCGCCGATATGCGCCTCCCAGGCGACGCTTCCCGCGCCTCCCATGGAGAAGAGGCCGAGCCCGATCAGGAAGTTGGTCAGGAACCATATCCCGGTGAACACCAATACTGACCGGTTTCCCAGCGTTTCCGTGAGCGAAAGCCGGCGGTTGAGATGGGCGAATTGGCGGCTGATGCGGCCGCTCGGCGAAAAGACGAAGCGCGCCGCCGCTCCCATGAAACCGGAGACAACGCCTGAGGCACCGACAACCACCGCCATCTCGCCCCAATGGAAGACGACGTGCAGGGCGACGGCCGCTGCAGCCGAGAGACACCAGAAGAGGGCGAGCCGCGCGACGCCGATGCGCCGCACCACCGGCGCGCCGAACGCAACCATCCAGAAGACATTGAAAATCAGATGCTCCCAACTGCCGTGGAGAAAGGAATAGGTAACGGGAGACCACAGCCAGACGAGACCCTGCTCGCCGAGCGGGATCGTGTAGCGCGCCGGCAGAAAAGCAAAGTTGAGAATGACTTCCTGGTCCAGCGTCTCCGGCAGAACATAGGTTCGGATCGCGTGGATCGCCACGAGGAACAGGAGAACGAAGTTCAGGCCCTGCGGAAGATTGAAGGCGGGTTCCCGGCTGCGGCTTACCGTGCTTTCGCCATCGACCGGTGTCGCCGGCTGATCCTGTTCCATCACTCTCTTCCTGCTCACGCGCCTATGACGGCCGTGTCTCCGTCGTCCGGCAGTACCGACGACACGCGAAGGGATAAGCAAACAAAAAAAGGCCGTCCAGTAAAAACTGAACGGCCGTCGAGCCCAAATTCCGGTGCTCCAGTCGATGTGCCGAAGGCAACCCTTCGTGAAGTGATGGGGAGGAAATGCCAGCCGGCAGCCTCGCCAGCAAGGGAAACCGACCGTTAACCTTAATTTCGGCGTGGCACGGAAATCGCTCCGTCCATTTCAGAACCGAGCGAGAGGCGGCCACCTGTATCACTCCGGTACAGCCGCCCACCCATTCAGGGCCATCTAGTCAGGGAGTGTATCGCCCCTATGCACAGCAGAACGACAATGGAGCTGTTCCAGTATTGGAATGCAGTCCGCGGCAATCGCGACCTTCCGCGCCGGGACGAAATCGATCCGGCGCATATCCGTTCGCTGCTGCCCGATCTTTTCATTCTTCAAAGGCAGGCAAGCCGTGACGTTCGCTTTCGTCTTGCGGGGACTGGAGTCTGCGCCCTGTTCGGCCGAGAATTGCGCGACGGGCAATTCGGCGACCTCTGGCTCGACTCGGAAGCGGACGGAACCGCCCGTATTGCCGAAGAGGTGATGACGCAAATGACGCCCATGCTGCTCTATGCCCGCGGCGCCACGGGGGCCGGTGACGAACTCGACGTTGAACTGCTGCTTGCGCCCCTCGCATCGTCCGACGGCACGAACGACCGTCTGCTCGGCGCGCTCTCTCCCCTCGCCCGCCCGGTCTGGCTGCACATGACGCCGCTCACGCATCTTGTCTCAACCGGCCTCAGCCTTCCCGATGCTTCCCCAAACCTGCCGCTCGATCACGCCTATCGGCAACCGGCGACGACAAAATCAAACGTTGCAGGATGGATCGGACGCAACAATCGCAAGGTGTCGCATTTGCGCATCCTTGACGGCGGCAGGCGTGACTGACGAGGCATGAAACCAACCCTGCGGCGAACCTTCTATTAACCGGCCACGCCTATACTTCCGCGTGCAAGCATATGTCGATCGCAGAGTGACCATGTTCTCGTTTCAGCACGCCCAAAATAGCGGCCCGAGGCCACACCAGGAGAACGCCTTTCAGCGTGTTTCGGTAAATCTTGCGGGGCGGCTGATGCTTGCCAATCGTGACGAATATGAATGCACCGCGGTCGACATGTCGCCGGGGGACGTGCTTTTCACGACCGCGGCGCGGCCGCGCACCGGCGAGCGCATCATCGCCTATATCGATCACGTCGGCCGCCTCGAAGGCACCGTATCGAGACTCGGCGAGGATGCCTTCGTCATCCAGTTGAACGCCACCGAGCGCAAGCGCGAGAAGCTCGCCGCGCAGCTCACCTGGATTGCCAACAAGCACGAACTGGGACTGCCGGAGGATCGGCGCCACGACCGGCTTGCGCCGCGCAAGACGGTCACCGAGCTCACCGTCGACACTGGTGAGAAATATGCCTGCCGCATCATCGACCTTTCGCTCTCGGGTGCGGCGGTCGACATCGACGTCCGCCCCGCCATAGGAACGGCGGTCAAGCTCGGCCACGGCATGAAGGGCAGGATCGTGCGCCATTTCCAGGAGGGCGTGGCGATCGAGTTTTCCGGGATCCAGGCGCGCGAGGCGCTGACCGAATTCCTCTAGCGTATCGGCCCGAAAATCGGACCCGATTTTCGGAAAGCACGATGCGTAGCTTCAAAGATTTCCAGCTTCCTTTGCGCGTCCTGAAGGGACGCACGGCGCCGTAAGGCCAAGACACAGCGCGCCAAAGCGCTAGACTTCGCCGACATCCCGAAGCTGCTCAGCGCCGAGCCAAGGTCTCGCCTTGCCTGCGTACTCCGCCACCGGTTGCTGCCATGGGCGCTCGCCCGTGGACCTCCGCTTCGATCCTTTAGAAATTGCCACTGACGCACCTAAGCTGAGGCGGAAATATTCTTTGGTTAATTGTCAGTTACGACAAGTCTGCCGCTGATTAACTCTATAGCTATCATCTCGCCTATCCCCTCGCGCGGATGGCTGAATGGTGCGCACCGGCCGCACCTCTCCGCCAAGCCGCCTCAAGGATCAAAAGCCCCGGTTTTTCAACCACATGCCAAGTGCCCAGGGTTTACTCGGGGAAAAACTCGATAAAAATTTAGCAGTATTTTATTCTTATTCAACTCGAATTCTATTCTAGTTTTATTCTTATACTATTCTTATTTGTACTTGTTTTTACCTCGGATATTCGCCGGCGATAAAAAGCCTTGTGCCATTGTCGAACCACAACGGGGAGACAAACATGCACAAGATAATCGCCAAGACGTTCGCCGCTGCGGCGCTGATAACAGGCTTTCTGGCAGGCCCTGCCCTTGCCCTTCCGGCAAACATGAGCGTGGGTGGCTCGACCAACCCGCCCGTGGGCCACTACGAGTTCTGCAAGAGCCATTCCTCCGAATGTTCGCCGACAGGTCCCGACCGCGGCCCGGCCGTGTTGACGCGCGAAGGGTGGAAGAAAATCCTCGAGGTCAATTACGAAGTGAACCAAGCGATCACCCCGCTGACCGACATGGAGATCAATGGCGTGGAAGAGAAGTGGTCCTATCCGGATGTCGTCGGCGATTGCGAGGACTACGTGCTCCTGAAGCGCCGCAAGCTGATCGAAAGCGGCTTTTCTCCCGCCGATCTCTTGATCACGGTCGTGCTGCAGCCGAACGGCGACGGCCATGCTGTGCTCACGGTGCGTACCGATCGAGGCGATTTCATCCTCGACAACATGCGCAGCAAGGTCCTGCTGTGGTCCGAGACCGAATACACCTTCCTGAAGCGCCAATCCTTGGAGAATGCCGGACGGTGGGTGAAACTGCAGGATGGCCGCGCGGTTGCCGTGGGCACGATCCGTACCGAGTAGTCCGGCCGCAATCGGCCGCCATCATGAATGCGACACGGGCTTGGGTCAGCGTCCCCGTCTAGACCAAGCCCCCCGGCCCTCTTTCATTGCGCGAGACGCAGCACGCGCTTCATCGAAAATTAACCATGCTGCGCGAGCGTCAGGAAGCGACCACCGCCGGAGTCGGCAAGACGAAGGATGGAGGGCGTGCATCTCCAAACGGCCACGCCATCGCCACGGACGGCGCCTCTCGTGAACAAGCCCTTGAGTCCCCAACCGGAACTTGCCCCGCTTCTTTCGCCACGCCTCGCCTACAAGGTCACCGCGGCCGTCGGGCTTCTGGCGGCGCTCGTGCTGGCCATTTCCGTGTCGACGCCGTGGCTCGGCGAGAAGCTGGCGCGCGCCGGACATACCTCCAGCCGCGAAAGCTTCGATATCTTCATCGGACAGGATCATCTGCGTCTGCCGGCAAATGTCATCCGCTTCGACAGCCAACGGGCAACAGGAATCGTCGAGCGGGTCGACCTCTATCTCACCTGGCCGGCGCTCGAGGGCTACAGCGACGAGACCCGTCAGGTGTTCAACGATGTCGACCGGCCGGAAAGGCTGATCTTCCTGCAGATCGCACAAAGCACCATGTCACGCGATATGTCGGGGCGGTTCGAGCCGATCTATAGGCACGTCCTGGAGGAGACCGCTCAGCCCGCCCCGGCGGGCCTCACCAGATACGACGCCAAGCCGAGTTCCAGCTATGCCGGCGAGGCCTTTTTCACCGCCACTCGAACTGGACGCCCGCCCTTTGTCCTGCGCTGCCTCCTGCCGCAAAACCCCGCGACCTCGACGAGCGCCGATTGCCAGCGCGACTTTCATGCGGGCAAGGATCTCAGCATTCTCTACCGTTTCTCCGCAAAGTTGCTGCCGGAATGGCAGGCAATCGATGCTTCGATGGAAAGTTTCATCCGAGACCGACTCGTGCCGTGAATTTGTCAAAGAGTCGTGGTCGAGGCAGCCTGCTCGCCAATGCGGCCAGCGGTGCCATAGCCGAACAAGACAACCTGCCCCGGAAACCAATCATTCATCATAAACCGATTGGTAACGCTATCCCGATACTGTCTCGGGAACGGTCGTATCCGGAGACGTCGTCCGGACGACACCCATGACATAAGAATGAAGAGCAACGCAGTGTCTCGATCCGTTTTTTTTGATCTCGCCAAACGTCCGCTCGGCGGCTTCGCAAAAGTGGTAGGACGGCTCGTCCTCGCTGGCGTCGTCGCCAGTTTGGCCCTCTCGGCGCCGGCATTCGCCAATCCGAAATATGCCGGCATCGTCGTCGACGCGAAGACCGGCAAGGTGCTCTATGGCGAGGATGCGGATCAGCTGCGCTATCCGGCCTCGCTCACCAAGATGATGACGCTGTACCTGACCTTCGAGGCGCTCGAGGCCGGCCGGATCAGCAAATCCACTCCGGTGCCCTTCTCCAAGAAGGCCTCGGCGGAGCCGCCCTCGAAACTCGGCGTCCGCGCCGGCAAATCGATCACTGTCGAACAGGCGATCCTTTCGCTGGTCACCCGATCGGCCAACGACGCGGCGACGGCTCTTGGCGAGCTCCTCGGCGGATCGGAACAGCGCTTCGCCCGCATGATGACGAACAAGGCGCGCGCCCTCGGCATGACGCGTACGACCTATCGCAACGCCAACGGTCTGCCGAACGCGGAACAGAAGACCACGGCGCGCGATCAGGCCCGGCTCGGTCTCGCCCTGCGCCAGCATTTCCCGCAATATTACGATTACTTTTCGACCCGCAGCTTCCGCTTTGGCAAGCAGACCATCGGCAACCACAACCGCCTCCTCGGCAATGTGCGGGGCGTCGACGGCATCAAGACCGGCTATACGCGCGCTTCCGGTTTCAACCTGGTAACTTCCGCCCAAGTCGATGGCCGCAGTATCGTCGCCGTGGTCATGGGCGGAACCTCCGGCGGCTCTCGCGACGCGCAGATGCGCAAGCTGGTCGCCAAGTACATGCCGGCCGCCTCCCGCCGCGGCAACGGCAACCTGATCGCCGAAGCGCCGGCCGCACCGGTCGAGAGCGTTACGGAAACGGCCGTCGCCGAGGCCGAAGTGCAAGCCGTCGCGGCAGCTGCATCGGTCGCCGCCGCTTCGGACCTGCCGAACACCGGTCCGGTACCGGATTTCCGTTACGACGGCGAAAGCGCCGGCAGCGTCGAAATGGCCTATGCAGCCGAGAAGCCCGCTTCCGACAATCCGGTCTTCGCGGCCAAGGTTGCGCCGAACACGCTCGACGGCCAAAGCGCGAAGCTCACCCGCCAGGCAGCCGTCTCCGCCGACGTCGATACGCAGATCACCAATTCGGTCGCCAAGGCAGAGGCTTCGGCCGGCGCAGAGGCAAGGATGCAAGCCGACATCCAGCCGCAGGGCTGGGTCATTCAGATCGGTGCCACGGCCGACAAGGCACAAGCCATGACCCTCCTTGGCAATGCCAAGGAAAAAGGCGGCAAGGTGCTGCGGGATGCAACACCGTTCACCGTCGCATTCGGCGACGGTTCGGCACAGGTCTACCGGGCACGCTTCGGTGGTTTCGATGACCAGAACAAGGCAATCAACGCCTGCAAGATCTTGAAGAAGAAGGGCTTCGCCTGCTGGGCCAGCCAGCAGTGACAGACACGGCCGGATGTTTTTCCGGCCGATCTCCTCGGAAATTGTTTAGCGTAACGAGGTTTGTCATGGCAGTGAACGAGAATGTCCCCGGCATCACTGCGATACCGGGAAGTAAGGGAAAGCCCTCGCGCACCGGTCTGCATCCGCTGCACGAGGCGGCCATGCGCATAGCCGATGCCGGTCTCAACCGCTCCAAAGGGAAAACGCGTGATCTGGTGGCCATGCTGCTGACGCATGGCGCCCGCGCCTGGCGCTCGACCCAGCCGCGTGCGGGAATACACCTGCACGTCACCGCAGCCGGTCGCCGGCATCCCTTGCGAATCCGGATCGGCTGACACTTAGACAGCGCTTTGATTGCGGGCCGCCTGTTACAAGAGGCCGAGTTCCGCCAGTTCACGGCGCAATTCGAGCGGCATTTCGCCGCCGTCCGAGGAAAGCGACGCCAGATCGCGCGGGGCCTCCTTCTGCTCCAGATAACGCCAGCCTTGGAAAGCGCGGCGCGGCTGAAGCTCGGTTTCGATCACTTGCGCCCCGAGGAGAAGATTGCAGCGGCCAACGCCCTCGCCGTCGGTGAAGGTCTCGATGCCGATCAGCGGCTGGCGTGCCTGTACATATCCCTTGATCACCCAGTAGAGCGAACCTCCGGCGAGAAGGTCCTCTGTGCGCTTCGGCACCATCCGGGTCGTATGGAAGGAGTGCGGCTCCTGCCCCGCGGCGACGGCCGCGAGAGCCTTGCGGGCGACCCACTCGCGCAAGTCTTCGACGGATTCTGCGCCGACGCAGAGCTTTATGAGATGCAAAGCCATGGCAATGCTTGAACACCCGTCCGCGGCTCGTGGTCAAGCGGATTGAGCCGTTTCGTCCACAAAAGACGCTTCGGCCTCAGCACTCGACGACGTTGACCGCAAGACCGCCGGTTGAGGTTTCCTTGTACTTGTCGTTCATATCGACGCCGGTCTGCCGCATCGTCTCTATGCAGGCGTCGAGCGGCACGAAATGCTTGCCGTCGCCCTTGAGCGCCAGCGACGCGGCGGTCACCGCCTTCACCGCGCCGAGCGCATTGCGCTCGATACACGGCACTTGAACGAGGCCGGCAACCGGGTCGCAGGTCATGCCGAGATGGTGCTCCAGGGCAATCTCGGCCGCATTCTCGACCTGCTCCGGCGTGCCGCCCATCACGGCCGCCAGTCCCGCCGCCGCCATGGCAGAAGCCGACCCGACCTCGCCCTGACAGCCGACCTCGGCACCGGAGATCGAGGCGTTGTGCTTGATGATGCCGCCGACCGCGGCCGCCGTGAGCAGGTAGTCGCGAATGCCCGCCTGGTCCGCATCCTCATGGAAATGCAGGTAATAGCGGATGGTCGCCGGCACGACGCCGGCCGCACCATTCGTCGGCGAGGTGACCACCCGACCGCCGGCGGCATTCTCCTCGTTGACGGCCATCGCATAGACGCTCAGCCAATCATTGGCGAGCAGCGGGTTGGTCTTGTTGGAGCGCCATTCCTCCTGCAACTTGTCGTGAATTGCCCGGGCCCGCCGGCGGACCTTCAGGCCACCCGGCATGATCCCTTCCTGGCTGAGGCCGCGATCGATGCAGGCGCTCATCGCCGACCAGACGCGGTCGAGGCCGGCATCGAGTTCGTCCCGCGACATCGAACATTCCTCGTTCGCCCGTTTCATCTGGGCAATCGTCAGTCCGGAGCGCGCCGCCATATCGAGCATCTGCTGGGCAGTCGCGAAGGGATAGGGGATTTTGGTGCCGGTTGGCTTGTTCTTGGTCGCCCGCATCGCTTCGAGCTCCGTGTCGGTGACCACGAAACCGCCGCCGATCGAATAATAGATCCGCTTCAGCAGCAGCCGGCCGTCACGGTCGAAGGCGGTGAATGCCATGCCGTTGGCGTGGCCCGGCAGCGGCACTTTCTTATCGAAAACCAAGTCGGTCTTCGGCTGAAACAGATAGGCAGGATGGCCGGGCGGAGTGATGCGGCCCGTCCGATCCACCTCGTCGATAATGGCATCCATCCGGTCGGGGTCGACCAGATCGGGCCGCTCGCCCATCAGCCCCAGGATCACCGCCCTCCCCGTCCCGTGCCCGATGCCCGTATGGGCTAGCGAACCATGCAGGCTGACCTTGATGGCGGCGACGGCAGCATGCGACGGCCGCGGCCATTCGTCCGACAGGATAAGATCGAGGAAGCGGTTCGCGGCCGACATGGGTCCCATCGTATGCGAACTCGAGGGACCGATACCGATCTTGAAAACGTCGAAGACGGAAAGAAACATGAAATTGCCTGCCCCAGCGCCTGACAGAGCACCCCGCCTGTGCGGGCCAAAACCCTGTAATGATTGGATCGATACCGTCTCGAATCTTTCCGAAAGCGGCCCGATCGTCCTTATATATAGGGCGAAAGCCTAAGCGATCCTATGCCAATCGGTCAGGCGACCGACCGACATCGGATTTTGCCCGTGCGACATCGCCGAGCCCGCTGAGTGCGCCGCAGCGATCTTGCATTTTCGAACGGTCATGCCAAAAGACCTGCATGACAATCGAAGATTACATCGCGCTTTCAATCTTCATCCTGCTATGGGGCAGCTTCAATTGGGCGACCGATGGAAGACGCAATTTCAAGCGCGTCAGCCTGACCCGCCTGATGAACGAAAACAGGGCGCGGTGGATCCGCAATTCTCTCAATCGCGACCTGAAGATGATCGACACGCAGATCATCGCAGGCCTGCAGGCCGGCACCGCCTTCTTTGCCTCGACGACCATTTTCGCGCTCGGCGGCTGCTTTGCGCTGCTCGGGGCGACCGAGCAGGTGCAGATGATCTTCAACGACCTGCCGCAGATTTTTCGCGGCGGCCGGGCCGGGTTCGAACTGAAGGTCGGCGGCCTGACGTGCCTCTTCGGTTACTCCTTCTTCAAGTTCGGCTGGTCCTACCGGCTGTTCAACTACTGCTCCATCCTGATGGGCGGTATCCCGATGACGGCCGATATGTCGCGCGACCGTCGAATAGCAGAACAGGCGGCCGAGCGCGCCATAAGAATGAACATCCTCGCCGGCAAGCATTTCAATGCCGGGTTGAGGGCGATCTTCCTATCGATCGGCTATCTCGGCTGGTTCATCAGTCCCTATGTCTTCATCGTACTGACGTGCCTCGTGATTTTCGTGCTGACGCGCAGGCAGTTCTTCTCCGAAGCACGCGATGCCTTGCTCGCCGACACGCAATAGATCGCCCTCACTCGCGCCTGCGAAGCGACGATCGACGCTGGACAAAGACGAGAATCGGTCTTCTTCTCAGCATAATCGCGACGCGTCTGCGATCTGCCGAACGCCTCCTTTCTCAACGGAACGGCAACGCCATGCCTGAGACTTCTGCGACGACCATCGACGAAACACCCGCCGAACAGCCGGAGGTGATGCGGAGGGGCCGAATTGATCTCCTCGATGCGCTGCGCGGGCTGGCGCTCGTCGCCATGGCGATCTACCACTTCACTTGGGATCTGGAATTCTTCGGCTATGTGGCGGCGGGCACGGCGGGCACGGGCGGCTGGAGGCTGTTTGCCAGGCTGATCGCCAGCAGCTTCCTGTTTCTCGCCGGCTACAGCCTGGTGCTCGGCCACAGTCCGAAATTCCGCGCGCGCCCGTTTCTTAAGCGTTTCGCCAAAATCGCCGGGGCGGCGGCGCTGATCAGCATTGCCACCCTTTTCGCCATTCCCCAGTCCTTCATCTTTTTCGGCATTCTCCATGCGATCGCGGCGGCAAGCCTCGTAGGCATTCTCTTCCTGCGGCTCCCGGCGCCGGCCTCGTTCCTCGCCGCCGCTGCCGCCTTCGCCGCGCCGCTCTATCTGCGCTCGGCCTTCTTCGACGCTCCGGCGCTCTGGTGGGTCGGGCTGTCCGAAACGATCCCGCGCTCCAATGATTACGTTCCGCTTCTGCCGTGGCTGGCCCCCTTTCTCATCGGGCTCGGCACGGCGAAGCTGTTCCACGCAATGCTCATCGCCCGATGGCGGACCGCGAAAAGCGACGAGGGCAACGGCAAGCTGTGGATCAAGCCGCTCGCCATTGCCGGGCGCCACAGTCTGGCCATATACCTCATCCACCAGCCGCTGCTCATCGGGCTCGTCTACGCCTATTCTCTCGTCGCCCCTGCCCCCGTCCCGGATCCGGCACAGGCCTATCGGCTGAGCTGCGAGCAGGCCTGCAGCCGTGACGGATCGGGCATCTCGTGCAGCGTCTTTTGCGGCTGCACGCTCGACCAGCTGAGGGAGCAGAACCTGTTCGAGGGTCTAAACCAGGGGAAGATCGACTTGAGAACGGATGAACGCATTGCGCGAATCGCCACTCAGTGCACAATGGAAGCGCAGTCGGGGGACTAGGACATGAACGCCTATCGTGCCAAGCCGCTGAATTTTCCATGGCCACCGCTGATTTACGGCGCGGCAGCCCTGGCCGCGGTGGCGGTCGGCCGCGTTTTCCCCATTCCGGTCGCCCACGCGCATGGCTGGCTTCCTTGGCTGGCGGGCTGCGCCCTGATCCTGCTTGCGGCCTTGCTCGATCTCTGGGCCGTCAAGGCCCTCCTCGAACGCCGCACTGCCGTGCTTCCCCACCGCTGTGCAACCTGCCTCGTCACCGGCGGACCTTTCCGCTTCACCCGCAATCCGATCTATCTCGGCTATACCTTTGCGATGGTCGGCCTCGGCCTGATCACCCTCAATCCCTGGTTCTTCGTGCTGGGAATCGTGGCCGTCGCCCTGACGACGCTGGTCGCCGTACGCAACGAGGAGCGGCACCTGCTCTCGCGTTTCGGCTTCGAATTCGAACGCTATTGCCGCCACACGACACGGTGGATCTGAACGGCGGAACGAAAAAAGGCGGCTCGCGGCCACCTTTCGAAAGATTGCAAAACCGTCTGCGCGTTTCCTACGTCCCGACCCCGATTTCGGCGAGACGCGTCAGGCAGGATTCCTCCACATTGTCGAGTTCGGCAAGCGTATCGTCGATATCCTTGCGCTTCTGCCGTAGCTCCTCGCGCTTCTCCTCGACGCGCTTCATCAGGAGCTGCAATTGGCCCATCTCGCCGGGCGGATCCTTGTAGATCTGAATGATCTCGCGGATCTCGGCGATCGTGAAGCCGATGCGCCGGCCGCGCAGAATTTCCTTGATCAGATGCCGATCGGCTGGGCGAAACAGGCGCGTGCGTCCGCGGCGTTCCGGATGGATGAGGCCCTCATCCTCGTAGAAACGCAGCGTCCGGGTGGAGATACCGAATTCCCGCGTCAATTCCGTAATGCTATAGTACTTGTTCACGCCCGCCATTCCATAAACTACAGAACCCACTATCATTGACTTTGACGTAAAAGTCAAACGGGCTCACGTGACGTGGAACCACCAGGTGGCGATCCCGAGGAAGCTGAAGAAGCCGGTGATGTCCGTGACGGCCGTGACGAAGACGGCGGAGGAGACCGCCGGATCGGCACCGGATTTGTCGAGGAGCAGCGGGATCAGGATTCCGGCCAGCGCCGCGGCCATCATATTGATCAACATGGCCGTTGCAATGATGCCGCCGATATGGACGTCCTGAAACCAGAATCCCGCGACAAGGCCGATGAAGCTGCCGAAGATCATGCCGTTCAACAGGCCGACGCCCGCCTCGCGGCGGATGATCCTGGGCGCGTTGTGGATGTCGAGGCCGCGCGTGGCGAGCGCCCGCACTGTGACCGTCATCGTCTGCGAGCCGGCATTGCCGCCCATGCCGGCGACGATCGGCATGAGAATCGCGAGTGCGACGATCTGCTGGATCGTGGCATCGAAGAGGCCGATCACGGACGCGGAGATGCAGGCGGTCATGGAATTGACAAACAGCCAGGGGACGCGCGAGCGGGACGCCTCCGCGACCGAGTCCGACAGTTCCTCGTCACCGACGCCGGAAAGGCGCAGCAGGTCCTCCTCGGCTTCCTCCTGGATGACGTCCACGACGTCGTCGATCGTCAGAACCCCGACCAGCCGTCCGTTGTCGTCGACGACGGCCGCCGACAGGAGGTCGTACTGCTCGAAAAGCTGGGCCGCCTCCTCCTGGTCCATTTCGGCCGGGACCGAGTGACTGGTGTCGCGCATGATGGCATCGATCTTCACCGATCGCTTGGTGCGCAACACCCGGTCCAGATCGACGGTGCCGAGCAGCTTGAAGGTCGGGTCGATCACGAAGATCTGCGTAAAACTCTCGGGCAGATCGTCGTCCTCGCGCATGTAGTCGATGGTCTGGCCAACCGTCCAAAAGGGCGGCACGGCCACGAATTCGGTCTGCATGCGGCGGCCGGCGGTGCTTTCCGGATAGTCGAGCGAACGCCGCAAACGGACGCGCTCGGTGAAGGGCAGCTTGGCAAGGATCTCCTCCTGATCCTCCTGATCGAGATCCTCGAGGATGTAGACTGCGTCGTCGGAATCCATCTCGCCGATCGCTTCAGCGATCTGCTCGTTCGGCAGGTGCTCGACGATATCTAGGCGGATCGCCTCATCGACCTCGGTCAGCGCGGCAAGGTCGAACTCCTTTCCGAGCAAGGAAACAAGCGCCAGGCGCTGTTCCGGCTGGATCGCCTCGAGCAGATCGCCCAATTCGGACGCGTGAAGGCCGGCGACGTGCTTGCGGAGATAGATCGTGTCGCGATCAGCGATCGCGGCACCGACATGCATCAGGAAATCCGAACGGACCGAACCGTCGTCGGCATAGATGTCCGAACCCTCAAAGGCAGCGAGTTCTTCAGAACCGCGGTCGTCGTCGCCTGTATCGCTCATGGACCCGCCTCCAGAAGTACACGCCGCCTAAACCTGCGCTATAAGCAGCCCATTGCCCTGCTAGCGCAAAGCTCCGCCAAGGTCCACCTGTCGACGCGGGGCCGCGGACCTTTTCTCCAAGCTGTTGCAAATGCACATGAAAAAAGTGAAACGAGTAAGGCTGCCGGCTCCGACGCAGAACGAGGCAGTCATTCACGCAAGAGAGCATCCGCATGGCACTTCGACCTATCATCCGGTTTCCACATCCGACGCTCGGGATCAGCGCCGAAATCGTCACCCGTTTCGACGATGACCTTCGCGCCCTCGTCGACGATCTCACCGAGACGATGCGCGCGGCTCCCGGAATCGGCATCACCGCCCCGCATATCGGCGTCCTCAAACGGGTGACGGTGATCGAGCTGGACCGCCAGACGGGTCCGCGTTGCTTCGTCAATCCTGAGATCGTCTGGCACTCGGAAGCCACGGCGCGCCACAGCGAGGGCAGCGTTTCGATGCCCGGCATTTCCGAGGACGTGGAGCGGCCGATGGGCGTTCGCGTCCGTTACCAGACGATGGCGGGCGAGACGCGCGAGGAGGAGGCCAGCGGATTGATGGCCGTCTGCCTGCAGCACGAGATCGACCAGCTCGACGGCATCTTCTGGCTCCGTCGGCTGTCGAGGCTGAAGCGGGATCGCGCGGTGAAGCGGTTCGAGAAACTGCGCTGAGATCTGGCCGCGCCCTGCGGTTGCGCGAAAGCCTACGCTTCAATAGGGTCGCTCACGCCCGAAACCTGCCCTATCCCGCAAATCGGAAACAAGAGCCGAAACGACAGCGAAATTGAAACCGAAGGACATGCGATGAAATATCTGCGTCTCACCCTCCTCTGCGCCGCGGCGCTTGCAGGCTGCACCGCCACGCCCGATCTCGAGCCGCTCCCCGGAAGCCTCACCTATGGGGAGTCGGCCTCGTCGCGGAAGACCCAGGCGGCACCGGGCACGAAGATCCAGAACCGGTTCCTGCACGAGGGCAGAACGGTTTACGAGACCTACGAGGTCCAGCCCGACCACACCTACAAGCTCATCCGCCGCAGCGTGGTCGATTCCCTCGGCGACTGATCCTCTCGGAACATTGCGATGCCAAGCCCGTTCTCCAGGGACAAAACCAAGGAGAGATGCCATGGCTAAATATCTCGATGAACGCGGCGATCCGACAAGTGCTACGCACGACCCCGAGAGAAAGAGATTTTCGGCTGCGGAGGCAAAGCAGGGCCGCAGCGGCACGGCGATATTGGCAGTACTCCTCGGCGGGCTCCTGCTAGCCTTCGTCGCCTGGGGTGCGGTCGCAATCTGGGGCGAAGCCATCGACAGCGATCAGGCGGCGGAAACGGAACAGATGCAGCCCGGACCTTCCACCGAGCAAACGGGCAGCGTCAATCAGGATCAGTCCACGCCGGCGATACCGGCGCCGACCGACCGGGACCCGACCGCGCAAACCGGGACCGGCGGAGAAGTGCAGCAAGTCGCGCCCGACGGCACCGAGAAGTGACCGCAGATCGGCCGGCATTCGCGACGATCTCATCCAAGATCGTCGCGAATGCGCTTTGCGGGCAACGCGTCGGCTAATCTTCCTCTATATCCGCTGTCGAGCACTCGTAGAGCGTCTCGCCGGTTTCGGCCTCGACGCCGGCGAGGCTAACCTCATAACCCCACAGATGGCGAACATGCCGCAGGGTCGCATCGCGGCTGGACTCCTCGAGAAGGATGCCGTTCTTGACATTGTGCTGCAGCCGGAGGTGGCGATCACCCAAAAGGTCGACGTCCATGACCTGAATGTCCGGCTGGTTGGCGCCAATGTCGTAGCTTCGCGCAAGCGCCGCCCGGATTGCCTCGTAACCGCGCTCGTTGTGGATCGAGGCGACCTCGCAATACTTCTCGTCCGCCTCGTCCGACAGCAGGAACAGCCTGAATTTGCGGATCAGCGCCGGGCTCAGATATTGCAGGATGAAGGACTCGTCGCGGTGGTTTGCCCAGGCATCCAGCAGCGTCTCGCGCCAGTTGCCGCTGCCTGCGATGTCGGGAAACCAGTCGCGGTCTTCGGACGTCGGATCGACGCAGATCCGCTCGATGTCCTGCATCATGGCGAAGCCGAGCGCATAGGGGTTGATCCCGGGAAAGCGCGGATCGTCGAAGGAGGGCTGGAAGACGACATTGGTGTGGCTCTGGAGGATCTCCAGCATCGCGCCTTCGGTTATTCTCCCCTGGTCGAAGAGAGTGTTCATGATCGTGTAGTGAACAAAGGTCGCGCATCCCTCGTTCATCACCTTGGTCTGCCGCTGCGGATAGAAATACTGGGCGATGACGCGGACGATCCGCAGGATTTCGCGCTGCCACGGTTCGAGAATCAGGCTGGTCTTCTCGAGAAAGTAGAGCAGATTCTCATCCGGCAGGTTGAGCGCCTTCTTGCGCTCCGAAACGTCCCGCTCGACGGCGTCCGGATCACTGCTCTCGCTTGTCGTCGGCAGCGTCCGCCACAGGTCGCTATAGGTCTGCTCCTCGTATTCCAGCCTTTCGCGCATCCGCTCCCGCTCCTTTTCGGAAGACAGCCTCGGCGGCCGGCGGTAGCGGAAGACGCCCTGATCCATGAGCGCATGGGCGGAGTCGAGGATGGCCTCCACGGCGGTGGTTCCGTAGCGCTCCTCGCATTTGGTGATGTATTTCTTGGCGAACTCCATGTAGCTCAGTATGGCGCTGGCATCGGTCCATTGCCGGAACAGGTAATTGTTCTTGAAGAAATGGTTGTGGCCGAAGGCCGCGTGCGCCGTCACCAGGGCCTGCATGGCCATGGTGTTTTCTTCCATCAGGTAGGTGATGCAGGGATTGGAGTTGATGACCAGCTCATAGGCAAGGCCACGCCTGCCCCTGCGATAAAGGTGGTCCTCGAAGACGAAGCGCTTTCCGAAGGACCAGTGCTGGTACATCAGCGGCATGCCGACGGAAGAATAGGCGTCGAGCATCTGTTCGGAAGAGATGATCTCGAGCTGGTTAGGATAAACGTCGAGCCCGAGATCATCGAGCGCGACGGTCTCGATCGCATCGTAGGTGCGCGAAAGCGTCTCGAAATTCCAGTCGGAGCCCTGAAACAGCAGGTTTGAAGCCGCACCCTTTTTTGGCATCCCGGTCGCCCCTCCCTAACGCGCTTGCACAGCCGGCTGTTTGCCGAAGAGTTTCCGGAAGACGGGATAAATGTCCGCTGGCTTGGCGATGCGGGTCATCTGGAAATTCGGCCATTCGCCATCGACCGTGCGATAGGCGCGCCAGAGCGAGGTGCCGTTGTCGGTGGTGCCGAAAATCTCCGTCTCGCGCTCGTCGATGATCTCGACATAGGCGTAATACTGGCAGAGCCGCATTAATTCATCGTGCAGCAGCGACGCGCACCGCTCCGAGTCGCCCGAGATGTTCTCGCCGTCCGAAGCCTGCGCGGCATAGATGTTCCATTCGCGGGCCGGATAGCGCTCTCGAATCACCCGGAGCATCTCCTCGAGCGCCGTCGAGACAATCGTGCCGCCGCTCTGCTTGCTGTAGAAGAAGGTGTTCTCATCCACCTCGCCCGCCTCGTCCGTGTGGCGAATGAAGACGATGTCGATCCTGTCGTAGCGCCGCTTCAGGAAAAGGTGCAGCAGCACGAAGAAGCGCTTCGCAAGGTCCTTCTCGCGTTCGCCCATGGAAGCGGAAACATCCATAAGGCAGAACATCACGGCGCTGGCATTCGGCAGCGGCTGCGGCTCGAAGCGGTTGAAGCGGATGTCGACCGGATCGACATAGGGAATGCGCCGGCGCCGGCGCTCCAGCTTTTCCAGCGCCTCACGCAGTTCCCCGAGGCGCTGCTGGTCTTTCGTACTTGCCTTCGGCTCCGCCTCCAACCTGGCGATCTCCGCCGCGATCGCCTCCATTTCCTTTCGCCCCGGCCGGTGCAGGGCGATGCGGCGGCCGAAGCTGTTGCGCATCGTACGGCCGACGTTGATATTCGTGGGGGAACCGGTCGCGGCAAAACCGGCGCGGCGCCGTTTGAAGGCGACGGACTCCTTGAGGTTGAGCTTCACCATGTCGGGAAGTTCCAGGTCCTCGAAGAAGAGATCGAGCACCTCCTCGCGCGACAGGACGAATTGAAATTCGTCCTCGCTCCGCCCGGTTCCGGCGCCGGCGCCGGTGGCACCGCCGCCGGAAGCCCGCTTCGGCAGACGATCGCCCGCCGCGAACTCTCGATTGCCGGGCAGGACATATTTCCTTTCGCCGGTATCGCCGGCCGGCTGGAAGGTCGGCTCGCTGACGCCGCGGGCGGGCATCGAAACGTTGTGATCAGCATCGACGTCGGCGATCTTGCCCGACTTGACCTGTTCCTTGATGGCCCGCTTCAGTTCCTCGCGCGCGCGCTTCAGGAAGCGCTGCCTGTTACCGAGACTCTTGTCCTTCGGGTTAAGGCGGCGGTCGATAAAGTTCGGCATATGCTGCCCCCTGCTAACCGCACCTCAGCCCGCCTTGTTGACGCGCATGTACCAGTCGACCAATCGACGCACCTGCCGTTCGGTGTAGCCGCGCTCCTTCATGCGCTGGACGAATTCGGCATGCTGCTTCTCGGTCGCACTGTCCTTCTTGGAACCGAAGCTGATCACCGGCAGCAGGTCCTCGACCTGACCGAACATGCGCTTCTCGATGACTTCCCTGAGCTTCTCGTAGCTCGTCCAGGAGGGGTTGCGCCCATGATTCTTGGCGCGAGCCCGTAGGGTGAACTTGACGACCTCGTTGCGGAAGTCCTTCGGGTTGGCAATGCCCGCCGGCTTTTCGATCTGCGACAGCTCGCTGTCGAGGATTTTGCGGTTAAGGATCTGCCCCGTGTCGGGGTCCTTGAAGTCCTGGTCCTCGAGCCACGCGTCGGCATAGGCGATGTAGCGGTCGAAGAGGTTCTGGCCGTACTCGCTGTAGGATTCCAGATAGGCTTTCTGGATTTCATGGCCGATGAACTCGGCATAGCGGCTGGCGAGTTCCGACTTGATGAAGTCGAGATAGGCCGCTTCCGTCTCCTTCGCGAACTGCTCGCGCTTGATGGCCTGTTCCATGATGTACATCAGGTGGACGGGATCGGCCGAGACTTCCTTCGTATCGTAGTTGAAGGTTTCCGACAGGACCTTGAAGGCGAAGCGCGTGCTGACACCGGTCATTGCTTCGTCGACGCCGGCGGCATCGCGATATTCCTGGACCGAGCGCGCCTTCGGATCGACATCCTTGAGGTTCTCGCCGTCATAGACACGCATCTTCGTGTAGAGCGACGAGTTCTCATGGGGGACGAGCCGGGTGGAAACCGTGAAGCGGCTCAGGATCTCCAGCACCTCGGGCGCGCACGGATTGTTGAAGAGTTCGCTCTCGCGGAGAAGCTTCTCATAGATCATCTTCTCTTCGGTGACGCGCAGGCAATAGGGAACCTTGACCACCAGAATGCGGTCGAGGAACGCCTCGTTGTTGCGATTGTTCTTGAACTGCAGCCACTCCGATTCGTTGGAGTGCGCCAGGATCGTGCCCTGATAGGGGAAGGCACCGAAGTTTTCCGTGCCGTTGTAGCTGCCCTCCTGGGTCGCCGTCAGCAGCGGGTGCAGGACCTTGATCGGGGCCTTGAACATCTCCACGAATTCCAGCAGGCCCTGCGTGGTGCGGTTGAGGCCGCCGCTATAGGAATAGGCATCCGGGTCCGCCTGGCTGTAATTTTCCAGCTGGCGGATGTCGACCTTGCCGACCAGCGAGGACACGTCCTGGTTGTTTTCGTCTCCGGGCTCCGTCTTGGCGATGCCGATCTGACGCAGGCGCGAAGGGGTCAGCTTGACGACGCTGAATTTCGATATGTCGCCCCCGACCTCGTCGAGGCGCTTTGCCGCCCAGGGCGAAATCAGGCCGGTCAGCCGTCGCCTTGCGATACCGTATTTGTCCTCGAGCAGGTCGGCCATGCGCTCGGGGTGAAACAGGCCCAGGGGAGACTCAAAGACCGGGCTGATCTTGCCGTCAACCATGAGCGTATAGATCGGCCGCTGCTCCATGAGCTTCTTCAGCCGCTCCGCAAGCGACGACTTACCGCCGCCGACCGGACCGAGCAGATAGAGAATCTGCTTGCGCTCCTCGAGACCCTGGGCAGCGTAGCGGAAGTAACCGACGATCCGCTCGATCGTGTCTTCCATGCCGAAGAAATCGGAGAAGGCCGGATAAATTTTGATGGTTCGGTTGGCGAAGATTCGGCCGAGACGCTCGTCAGCACTGGTATCGACGAGAACCGGCTCTCCAATGGCATCCACCATCCGCTCCTGCGCGGTGGCATACATGCTCTTGTCGTCGCGACATGCGAGGAGATATTCCTGTAGACTTATCTCTTCTTGCGCTGCACTCGAATAGATCTCCGAAAAGAGGTCGAAGACGTCAGATTCACTCCTTTGCATCGTGCTCTCCCGCGGCAAGCCGCTTGGTTGAACCGGGATCGCTGCCAATCGGCTATTGCTTCAAGTGAACGGTTTCCTGACTTCAAAGTTCCTTCTTAACCGGCACTACAAGCGGATGCCGAAGCAGCAGCTCACGACGACATCCGCACATCAGTTCGGGACCGATCGATCGGCGCCTTAATCCAAGGATCGAGGACGCCATTCCGCAAGACTCGTCGCTCTGTCACCCCATCATGCCGGCGCTTCTCGCGAATCCGTCCATGACAATAGGAGCATAACCAAAACCCGGCCTTTCGCCGACTTTTTTTTTAGGATTTCACGAATTTAGCGGTAAACAATGTTGTGTAGGGACGGTGACATCGTGAGTAGCCTGGCCGGGCGCTGTCTAACGATTCCGGGAGAGAACCGACGCCCGTAGGGAGGAAGACGCGCTGCGGCGATTTGGCCGCCGAGCCTGTCGATTGCGTCCGGGCGGCGGGTGACTGAAAAATAAAAACCCCGTTCAACCATTAGGTTACGGGGCCTTCTTAATCTAAATGGTGCGGTCGAGAAGACTCGAACTTCCACGGGTTGCCCCACAGCGACCTCAACGCTGCGCGTCTACCAATTCCGCCACGACCGCATCGTGGTAGGTGCCGATTGCGTCGGCGGGGCTGCATGTAGCAAAAGGATTCGGGGTGCACAAGGGTATGACGACAGAAATTTGACTGGAAACGGAACTATTTACGCGCCCCCTCCGCGAAGCACTGGAAACGCTGGACTCTTGCCGTGCGCGGCCCCATGTACAGGCCGGAAAATCACCAAACGGGCTTTGCCATGCAGCGCGAAAATCTCAGCCATACCATGTTTGCGGCACCGGAATCGCCGCCGGTGCGCTGGCGCATCGCGTCTTCCCTCGTCGACTATCCACAGGCGGTCGCGACGATGGAGCGGGAGGCGGCCGCGATAGCGGACGGGGCGGCCGACGAGCTGGTCTGGCTGGTCGAGCACCCGCCCCTCTACACTGCCGGGACAAGTGCGAACGACATCGACTTGGTAACGCCGGGACGCTTTCCCGTGTTTGCAACCGGTCGCGGCGGCGAATACACCTATCACGGCCCGGGTCAGCGGGTCGTCTATGTGATGCTCGACCTGAAGCGCCGCCGCCAGGACGTGCGCGGTTTCGTCGCCGCCCTTGAAAGCGTCGTCATCGGGACGCTCGATTCGATGAACGTCAAGGGTGAGCGCCGGGAGGATCGTGTCGGCGTCTGGGTTCGCCGGCCGGAAAAGCCGCCGCTTCCCGACGGGTCGATGGCCGAGGACAAGATCGCCGCCATCGGCATCCGGCTGCGCAGGTGGGTAAGCTTCCACGGCTTCTCGCTGAACGTCGATCCCGATCTCGACCATTTCGACGGCATCGTACCCTGCGGCATTCGCGACTATGGCGTGACCAGCCTCGTCGATCTGGGTCTTCCGGTTATGATGCCCGACGTGGACATACGGATCAGGAAGGCCTTCGAGGCGGTTTTCGGACCGACCCGCAGCGATAACCAATAACCGAACTCCTGTTAATCGGGCTTCCGTCCTTCTCTCTCGCGCCAGATGATGAAAAGCCCGGAGCCGACGATGACGGCAATGCCGAGCCATCTGGACGGCGTCGGAAAATCACCGAACACAAGATATCCGAGCGCCGTCGCCGAAACGATCTCGAAATAGTGGAACGGCGCCAGCAGCGACAGCGGCGCCAGGCGGAAGGCCTTCACGACGAGCAGATGGCCGTAGCCCGAAATCGTGCCGAGAGCGATCCCGAGTATCCAGCCGAGACCCGATCGCGGCAGCGCCGGCTCGAAATCGACTGCACCCATGCCATTGCCGACCGCGATGACCGCCACCATGAAGAGCGTCCCGCCGATTCCGGCGGTCGTCTGCATGGCGAGCGGCGAATCGGCGCTGCCGACCGCCCGGTTGAGGAAGAGGTAACAGGCGAACAGGAAGGCGCAGACCATCGGCAGCAGCGCGGTCGGGCCGAAGACGGCGAAACTCGGCTGGATGACGATCATCGCACCGCCGAAGCCGACGGCGATCGCGGTCCATCGCCGCCAGCCGACCCTCTCGCGCAGGATCAGTGCTGACAGACAGGTGAGGATGAAGGGCTCGACGAAATAGATCGCGAAGGCATCGGCAAGCGGCATGTATTTCACGGATACGAAGAACAGCAGGGCGGCCGCGGCAAGCAGCACGCCGCGCAAAAGGTTCGGCCAAAGCCGCTTCGGATAGATCGCCCGCAGCCCGCCCGCCGTCAGCAGCAGCGGCACGACCGAGACGAGCTGAAAGAAGAAGCGGTAGAAGGTCACCTGCCCCGGCGACATGCCCTCGTAAACCGCCATGTACTTCGCGATGGCATCCATGCAGGGCAGGACGAGCATGGCGAACAGCATGATCGTCACGCCTTGCGTCACCGCGCTGCGCGGAGCGGCGGCCGTTTGTGCGAATCCGTTCAAGGGCGATTCCAGTGCGATGCTGAAGGTCGGACCTGAGCCTAACCTGTTTCATCGCGGTTTCAACGCCCGGCAGCGGAGAATCGCCAGGCCCGGAACGAGCCGCATTTGGCTGTGTTTATGCCGCTCCGAGGTGCTCCGCACGGGAAGGAATACCGATAAGCTCGGCCCAGCTTCGCCCCGCAGGCATTCCGTCACCGTGCGGGCGGTAGAGATGTCAGGTGAAGAGGAGAGCGAACCATGCGCTTATCCACCGAAACCGTGATCGCGCGCCTGCGCCAAACAGGAGACTGCGACACGCTGGGCGGCCGTATCTGGAGAGCGCGCGACGCGGCAAGGCTTTCGATCAAGGAACTGGCAAGCAGGCTCGGCGTGCGCAGCGAAACGATATCCGCCTGGGAGCGCGATCGTGCCGAGCCCCGCACAAACCGGCTCTTCATGCTCGCCTCCATCCTCGGCGTCACGCCAGCCTGGCTGATTGCCGGGATCGGCCGTGCCCCTGACGACGGGCCGTCTCATTCGCATGCCGCGCTTCGCGAGCAACTCGAGCTCGTCAAAAGGCTCCACGAGCAAACGGGCGAAGCGATCGCGGCGCTCGAGAGCGAACTGGAACGGATCGAGGAAAATTTCCGATAGGTCATGTATTTTCAGCTTACGCGCATCGCCTGCCGTTGTATTGACGATTGCAGGACGATCGCCGAACAGTTGCGGAAATTCGAGGGAGAAGAAAAATGGACGTACGCGCCGCTGTAGCCGTTCAGGCCGGCAAGCCTCTGGAAATCATGACGGTTCAGCTCGAGGGCCCGAAGGCCGGCGAGGTGCTGATCGAGGTCAAGGCCACCGGCATCTGCCACACCGACGATTTCACCCTCTCGGGTGCCGACCCGGAAGGGCTGTTCCCGGCGATCCTCGGCCATGAGGGTGCCGGCATCGTCGTCGATGTCGGCCCCGGCGTCACGAGCGTGAAGAAGGGCGACCATGTCATTCCGCTCTATACGCCAGAATGCCGGTCCTGCCCCTCCTGCCTCAGCCGCAAGACCAATCTCTGCACCGCCATCCGCGCCACCCAGGGGCAAGGCGTCATGCCGGACGGCACCTCGCGGTTCTCGATCGGCAAGGACAAGATCCACCACTATATGGGCTGCTCGACCTTCGCCAACTTCACCGTGCTGCCAGAGATCGCGCTCGCCAAGGTCAATCCGGACGCTCCGTTCGACAAGATCTGCTATATCGGCTGCGGCGTCACCACCGGCATCGGTGCGGTGATCAACACCGCCAAGGTGGAGATGGGCTCGACCGCGATCGTCTTCGGTCTCGGCGGCATCGGTTTGAACGTCATCCAGGGACTTCGGCTTGC